>CAVTSJ010000022.1:0-45439 GCA_963737325.1 uncultured Acidobacteriaceae bacterium | reverse complement strand
GACAGCTGAGCTTGCGTCAGTTAACTTCCGGATTGCCGACCACTCGGAAATTGAGAGATCACAGACGCGTTTCATAGTGATCGCTTCTCTTCCCCACAAGGTTTAGCCGATCTTCCGTCACTGTGCTGTACCGGAGCTTTGTATTGGCGGATTGTTAGTGTATTGCAACTTTTGAGATCAAATTGCCGCCGTTTCAGGAGCCTGCCCTTCTGTTGATATGTAGTCTGTTCGCCGCCAGTGGAGAGGCGACATGGCGAACCGACTCTTGAAAGCGCGACTGAACGCGGCCTCTGAAGTGTAGCCAACGTGACCGGCGATCTCTGAGACCTGGGCGCGACTATAACGCAATAGCTCTGCGGCGCGATCAAGGCGCCAGGCGGTCAGATACGCCATAGGGGCTTGACCTACGATGCGCTGAAAGTGGTCTGCAAACGCAGACCGGGACAGGTTTGATAGCTTCGCAAGTTCAATGACGTTCCAGTCGTGGCCCGGCTTGGCGTGGATTGCGGATATCGCTTTATTAACTCGTGGATCGATCGCGCCCGATAGCCACCCGCGCCCCAGCTCTCCGTTCGAAGCCCAGGTGCGTAGCAATTGCATAAAAATGACATCGAGCAAGCGAGAGATCATCGCAACTGCCCCGGCACGGAGATTCAGCGCCTCATCAAGAATGAAGTGGCAACTGAGCTCAAGCCACTCAAACGGCCGGTCGCGCAGACCTTTCAATATGATGACCGGCGGCAAGACCGATAACACGCGGCGCGCCAACATGCCATCGAACCCGAAATCACCGCAGAGCCAGGTGGTGTCGCCACGGCCCAGAACAAGGCGCTCCCGGTCGTATTCACGGTGTGCGAGATCAAGAAGCGAATCAGTCTTGCGACCAGGCTGGTCTGAAATCGTATGACCGTGAGCATGCATCAGCATCACGAGATCACCTTGCGATGCGTGGAACACATCGTCGAGGCCCTCGACGGAAATTACAACCGAGCCGCTGCGGATGATGTGCAGTCGATGCTTGCCTGCGGGAAAGTGAATGCCGAATGGTGGCTCTGCCGCACAGGTGAATACGGTATTGCCCCGTACCCGGATAAGTTCGAGCACATCGGACATGCATCAGGCTGTAGTGCGAATGGGTCATGCAGATTATCCGAAGGTTCCGGCGTTTCAGCATGAAAATCGGGCTTATCAATCATGGGTTATCCAGCCTTCTCTTGCTACGCTGGACACATCATTCACCGGGAGATGTGGAATGTCAAAGACAATATTGTTGGTGCATGGCGCATGGGTTACCACTCATTGCTGGAGCGGATTCCGCGAGTTCTTTGAAGCGCAGGGCTACACAGTAGTCGTGCCAGCTTGGCCCTACATGGATAGACCAGTCGAGGCGCTGAAGCGGATTCCAGACCCTCGGATAGCGGCGCTGACGATCAAAGACCTCGTCGACCATTTTGAGAAACATATTCAGTCTCTGCCCGAAGCCCCGATCATAATTGGGCATTCCTTCGGTGGGCTGATCGTTCAGATGCTCCTCGACCGTGGTCTGGGTGCGGCTGGTGTCGCAATCGATGCAGGCCCTCCGCGAGGTGTCCTTCCAAGTCCCAGAGCCATCAAATCTGCGCTTCCGGTATTGCTGGCGTGGCGTGGATGGTCTCGCATTCTCTCCATGTCGTTCAAAGGTTTCTCAACAACCTTTGCGAATACCCTTGCGCCCTCGAAACAAAGGCAGACTTACGAGCAGCAGATCGTCCCAGCGCCGGGACGGATCTACTTTCAGGCTGCGCTTGGTCTTGGGAATGCCGTCAAGTCTAAGAATTCGAAGCGTCCGCCCTTGTTGCTGACCGCAGCAGCTGAAGACCGCACGAGCACACCTTCGATGGTGCGAGCAATGTATCGAAAGCATAGCCAGGCTCCGAGTCAGACTGACATCCTTGAGTTCCCCCATCGTAGCCATTGGCTAATCGCCGAACCAGGGTGGGAAGAAGTAGCCGACGCGATCTTGAAGTGGGCTGAAGTCAATGCGAAAGCCTAGAGAAAGGGCTCAATCATTCATGAGGCATTCAGGACGTGCCACGTTCTCACAGCGTCTTTGCAATGAATCTCTTTGATGGCTAACTCCAATGGCAGGGAATAAGCCCAGGATGTGAACAAAGGAAACAGTTACAGAGCAAACTCTGTATCCGGAAGGATGGACATGCAAAATCAGTTCTTGCCGCTGCAAGGCATTTGAGTTCTGGAACGCAGCAACACTCTGGCGGTCCGATTGGCCGGATTGCTTCTCGCCGATCAGCGCGCAGACGTTTTTGCTTTGGATCACGGTCGGTTGGCCGATGGCGAAATTGATGCTTATCTAAACCGGGGTAAGAAGCTGTTACATCCGCATGTCCTTGCTTCGATACAAGATTCCGACATCGTCATTCAGAACGGTCCGATCCTTGACCATCATTCTGACCGGGTAATCTCACTCGGTTTTACAGCTACGGTTCCGGGAGACCCAGACCTCAATTTGCCCGACGACCCGAGCGATGACTTGCTCAATCCCTATGTGGGTTTCTACACGGATCTCGGAGTAACGAGTCGGTTGTTGGGCCGCGATGTTATCTTACACTCCATTGCCACTCTGTTCCGTATACGCCGCCGTGCTGGGAGCTACGGCCGTATTGGCTGCCTTAACCGATCGCCAAAGATCCGGGGTGGGGCGAGGCATGCATACCTTCGAGATCGCAGAGTTGGAGAATCTGATTCGAAGTCTATGACGTCCCGAGCGCGAAGCCGGCGGGGCCTATCCGAGAACATATTCGCCGCTTCGGCCGGTTCGCTCTTGACATGGATGACCGGCCCAACCCACTGAATCCGCAACCTTTTCCTTTCGAGACCGCCCTATGACCACTTTTTACACGTATCCCGAACTTACTTCGCAATGCATCGTTCTTCCGCAGACGCGTCCTAAACGCTCCTGCATGCGTCATCCATTGCAGCATTCTCCCTTCGGCCTCGCACCACCCTTCGTTTCGTCAATCCACCAGGAGCACCATTCCCATGCTCATCGCACGTCGCCTGCGCCTCATCGCACTCGCCATCACCCTGTGCCTGCTCGGCTCCTCCGCGCTCTTTGCCAGTGACGCTGCCTCCGGCCGCACCGGCTACTATCGCTATCCCGCCGTCCACGGCGACACGCTCATCTTCACCTCCGAGGGCGATCTCTGGTCCGTCAGCATTCACGGCGGCATCGCGAGCCGCCTCACCTCCGCCGCTGGCATCGAGGCCATGGCCAGCATCTCGCCCGACGGCCAGACCGTCGCCTTCCGCGCCCAGTACGAAGGCCCCAACGAGGTCTACACCATGTCCATCCACGGCGGCCTTCCGCAGCGCCGCACCTGGAGCGGTGTCGCCATCCCCGAAGGCTGGACTCCCGATGGCCGCCTCATCATCAGCACCACCCGCTACTCCACGCTGCCCGATCCGCGCCTTGTCCTGCTCAGCAACAACGGCGACACCGAGATCGTTCCCCTCGCCGGCGCCGCTCAGGCCGCATACTTTCCCGACGGTCGCACCCTCATCTTCACCCGCTGGTATAAGCAGCCCAGCAACACCAAACGTTACAGAGCCGGCTGGGCAGAGAACCTCTGGAGCTACGACGGCCACGGCGAAGCCGTTCCCCTCACCGCCGACTACGCCGGAACCTCCCACAACCCCATGATCTGGAACAAGCGCATCTATTTCCTCTCCGATCGCGATGGCGTCATGAACGTGTACTCCATGGACCCCCTCGGCCACGATCTCAGGCAGGAAACCCATCAGCACATCTTCGACATCGAAACCGCCTCACTCTCTGACGGCCACATCGTCTACTCCTGCGCCGGAGCTCTTTGGTCCCTCGACCTCAGCAGCGGCCACGACGCCGTCATCCCCATCACCCTCCTCTCCGACTTCGATCAGCTGCAAACCCAATGGGTAAAGTCCCCCCTCGACTACCTCACCGACGTCCACATCTCCCCCGACGGCGACCGCGCCGTCTTCACCGCCCGCGGAGAAGTCTTCACCGTCCCCGCCAAAACCGGCCGCATCATCAAAATCGCCGGCGACTCCGACGCCCGCTACGGCAGCGCCCGCTTCCTCCCAGACGGCAAATCCGTCATCGCCCTCTCCACCGCCACCGGCGAAACCGAGTTCTGGAAGTACCCCGCCGACGGCCTCAGCAAACCCGAGCAGTGGACCCACGATGCCAAGACCCTCACCTGGGACGGCGTCCCTTCACCCGACGGCCATTGGCTCGCCCACTATGACAAAAACCACATCCTCTGGCTCTTCAACATCGACACCAGGCAAGATAAGCAGATCGCGGAAACTCCCGCCGACGACTTCAGCGACCTCTCCTGGTCGCCCGATAGCCAGTGGCTCGCCTACGTCGAATCCGCTCGCAATCTCTTCGACCAGATCCACGTCCTCAACGTAGCCACCGACGCCCTCCACACCCTCACCGACGACCGCTACAACAGCGAAAGCCCTGCCTGGAGCGCCGACGGCAAGTGGCTCTACTTCCTCTCCGACCGCATGCTCAAAACCACCGTCGGAGCTCCCTGGGGCTCGCGTCAGCCCGCTCCCCACTTCGATCGCGCCGTCGAAATCTACCAGCTCGCCCTGACTCCCAATCAGCGCTCCCCCTTCCTCACCTCCGACGAACTCCACCCCGACGACGCAGACAAGTCCCCCGACAAACCCGCGGACAAGGACGCCGCCAAATCAGACAAGTCCGACAACGACAAAAAGCCTGAAGACAAAAAAGCAGCCGACAAGAAGCCAGCACCCGTGAACATCGACTTCACCGACCTCGCCTCGCGTCTCTCCAAGGTCCCCGCCCCCGCCGGCAACTACCACGACCTCCAGCTCACCGACAAGCGTCTCTGCTGGCTCAACTCCACCGACGACCTCCAGGCTAAGCACACCCTGCAATGCCTCGACATCGACAACCATGGCGACGGGCCCGACACCGTCATGTCCGACGTCAAAGGCTTCGAAATCTCCCTCAACCGCAAGAGGATGCTCATCTCGAAAGACAAGAACTTCTACATCTTCGACTCCGACGTAAAATCCACCAGCGACGCCAAAGCCGTCGCCAAAGCTGAGCTCAACCTCTCCCACTGGATCTTCTCCACCAATCCCCGTGAAGAGTTCCGCAGCATCTTCCTCGACGCCTGGCGCCTCGAGCGCGACTACTACTACGACCCCGGCATGCAGGGCATCAACTGGCCCGCCACCCGCGAGCGTTATCTCCCGCTCGTCGATCGCGTCTCCGACCGCGACGAACTCAACGACATCATCGCCCAGATGGTCAGCGAGCTCTCCACCCTCCACACCTTCGTCCACGGTGGCGACTCCCCCAAGCCCGCCAACGACATTGACATCGCCACGCTCGGCGCCCAGCTTCGCCGCGACGAAGAGGCCGGCGGCTACGTCGTCGAGCACGTCTACCTCCACGACCCCGATCTACCCAGCGAAGCCCCGCCCTTCGCCCGTCCCGAGTCTCTCGTGCAGGACGGCGAAGTCATCCTCAGCATCGACGGCCAAAGCGTCCTCAGCGTCCCCGACGAGCGCGCTCTCCTCCGCGGCAAGGCCGGAACCCAGGTCATGCTCCGCGTCAAATCCACCTCCGGCCAAACCCGCGACGTCCTCGTCACCCCCATCAAGGAATCCGAAGACGCCACCCTTCGCTACGCTGAGTGGGAGTACACCCGCCGCCTCGAAGTCGACTCCGCCTCCCACGACGAAATCGGCTACGTCCACCTCCAAGCCATGGGCCCCAATGACATCGACCAGTGGGCCCGCGACTACGATCCCATCTTCAATCGCGCTGGCCTCATCATCGATGTCCGTCACAACCATGGCGGCAACATCGACTCATGGCTTCTCTCCGCCCTCCTCCGCAAGGCTTGGTTCTACTTCCAACCCCGCGTCGGCGAACCCATGTGGGACATGCAGGGAGCCTTCCGCGGCCACATCGTCGTCCTCTGCGACTTCGACACTGCCTCCGACGGCGAAGCCTTCGCCGAAGGCTTCAAGCGCCTCAACATGGGCAAGGTCATCGGCACCCGCACCTGGGGCGGAGAGATCTGGCTAAGCGCCAACAACTTCGAAGAGGACGGCGGCATTGCCACCGCCGCCGAGATGGGTGTCTACGATCCGGAAGGGAAGCACTGGCTCATCGAAGGCCACGGCGTCGACCCCGACATCACCGTCGACAATCTCCCCCACGCCACCTACGAAGGCAACGATGCCCAACTCCAGGCCGCCATCAAACTCCTTCAGCAGGAGATCAAAGCCGAGCCCAACCCCGTCCCGCCCCACCCGCCCTATCCCAACAAGTCCTTCGACTACAAACAATAATCACCGCCCGCGCAGCAAGCTTCCCGCTGTTGGGGTTCTTGGCACTCTTGAGTGAGTTTTTCTCCAATGCGACACCGTGGCACTTCGCGGGGAAGTTCCTCTTATGGTCATCGTGGCTATGGATTGCCCCACTCCTGCTCGCCCTGGGCGCATATTGGGGCTTGCTTAGGTTCTCAAACTCTTTTTCGCTAATGAAGTAAGCGCAAGAGACCGGTGGTTCCATCTTCTCTAATCTGGAAAACAGCAACGAGTCGATTGACCTGAACTCGAGTGCCTTCTTCTCAAAATCAACGCTGCCCCGGAGAGAAGTGAACTGTTTCGAAACCTCGGAGCATGATCGTTCTGTATAGGATTTCCATGACTCCCAGGGAAACCGCCGAAGCAAAAGCAGTTTGTGAAAGGACAATCGGGCAACCCCAAGGGCCGGCCAAAGCGATCGAGAAACATGCAGTCAATCCTGTCTGAGCTTTCTTCCAAGCCCGTCACACTGACGGAGGGCGGCCGCACCCGTAAGGTCCACTGAAGGAAGCAGTCCTCCTTCAGATGGCGACGGGCGCAGTAAAGGGCGACCGACATTGCCGTCAACAGTTTCTGGCGATGATGGCCTTGTTCGAAGCCAGAGAAGACAAAGAAGAGATCACTGATAAGCCGAATGAGCTAGAAGAGGCTTTGATGAAGGGCGTTTTGGATCGAGCTAAGAGCTCATGCCCAGTCCAAGCAGCTCGAAGAAACACCTACAGAATCTGCACCTAAGGAGCCAAACGATGAGTAATCAATCTCGGACATTCGATCTGGAACTGAGTATGCGATATGACCTGATGACCTTTATTCACTTCTGCTTCTTGGAGCTCACTCCAAATCAAACGTTCTCCGAAGCGCAACACCTAACGGTGATTGCGGCACAACTCGCCGACACACTTCTCGGGCGTGGGCCTAAACGACTAGCCATCTGCCTGCCGCCACGGTCACTTAAATCTCTCAGCGTAAGCGTCGCGGCTGTTGCTTGGATCCTCGGGCTCTGTCCCACCAAGCGAATCATCTGCGTCAGTTATGGCCAGGACCTTGCTCGCGACACCCGCACGATCATGACGAGCGCTGTCCTCGCTGCGAAGGCCCGGACGCTCTCTCCCTCTATCGCGAATTCCGATCCCGGAACATTCAATCTCGCAATCGCCCCTTAGTCGGCAATGGACTCTGGGTTGTACCCTTAGACGATCCTGACGGCTATCGCATTGAGTTCTCCAGCCCAACGGATGCTCCAGAAGAAGCTGAGCTAGACGGAATCGAATAGGTCTCCATAAACGCCGTTGTGTTTACCAATATTCCGCTCGTGCCCCGAAATACGCCCGGGTTATCGGCAACTACGACGAAGGTTCCCAAATGTATGGTCCGCCGCTAGAACCTCATCCTCACAGGGCTCCCGGGCTCTCAATGAGTGCATTGATCCGTCACCGTCAATCAACAACGGTGCGGCGCGGATCGGCTGAGACGAGCGGGAATTTTAGCGAAAATCACCGCTCAACGGAATTGTGGATACGAATTCCAACAATCGACGGGCAAGTTGTTTTGGTGGTGGGTCTTCCATGTAACGTTTCAGACCGCCACGCCGCTGAGCGTCTGCGCGGCTGGTCCGCTAGATGCAAGTCCGCAGAATCTAGCGCCTACGTCGTGACTTAGCTGGAATCAACTGAGGCCCACCCGTCGAACTAGGTCGGCGAATCCAGTATGCGATTGCTTCCCTAGTGGCACAGAATTTCGACAGGGCTAAGACGTACTTCGATAACGCTTATTCTTTCGCGGGCGCTCTGTATGCTTACGACTCTCACCAAATCGACAACCATTACGCTCGCTTTTTAGTAGAGCGTGCAATACATCAAAGCGATCCTGCGTTGGCCATGTCGGCCTTTAGAGAAGCACGCGTACTCATCTATGCCCAATTGAGAGACGAGCGTCACCACTATCCATATCGTGTGGCAGCAGGCTGGTTCGCCTTCTACGATTTTTTCAAGGACCGGTTGCAGGATTCAGAAAAGTCAGAAATTTGGAATGCAGCCGAATACGTCATTGCGAAGATCGACGCGCTCCCAGACGATCGCAGGACCCATCGCACGGTTTCAGAGTGCAGGAAGGCTATGCATCTGATTTTGCAAGATCGCACACCGGCAGAGTACGAGGCGTAATGCTGGATTCACTTGCGTGTTTCATCCGCAGAGCCCTCGCAATCCGCGGCTCACATTTCATCAACTCAACACTCCGACGAAACATCCCGCGTGTAGCAGGTCCCACACGGGATAATCGGTCACAGGATGTCACCAAGGGCGTGAGTTTAATCGCTGACGTAGCCTCCCGGGAAGTAGCCCACTTGGACTCTCGCCCCAAACCCGCCTCCCAAAACTCAGCGCGCCTCAACAACGTACACACGCGCTCATCCATGAGAAGGGTCCGCCCAACATCGAGATCCCGCAATATTGGATTGGGTTGACTGGCGGCAAGAATCCAGTTCCGCAACCTCCGTTGTCATGCACGATTCTCATTGTCATGCAAAACCCTGGAAACAGCCCGAATCCTAGAGACTGTAGAGACTATATGTACCGTAGAGAATCAACATAAGTCTAATACTTTCTTATCTTTACGTTTATATTCATAAAGATAGCAAGAAGTGTGGCGGTCGGACAGTGATACGAACCTCCGATAGAACTTTTGTTCTTTCGAGAGTTCGAATTCACCTCTCCTCTCGATCGAGATTCGAACTCTCAGTAGAGCTTTCTACTCGCTTCGTGACGAGACCGCCGAGACGAACTGCGCAGAGAATCGGCGCGTAAACACAGGTGTTTTGCATTCTCTGTTTCTCTCTACATTCTCCGAGATATAAATAGAAAAGGCCCAGTTTCCGGGGAAACTGGGCACTTCGCACTTCTCTAAGTTGCTGATTCTAGAGCATTTAAATATTGCTGGCGGAGAGTGGGGGATTCGAACCCCCGATAGAACTTTTGGTCCTATAACGGTTTAGCAAACCGCCGCCTTCAGCCACTCGGCCAACTCTCCTGCGGGGTAGACCTCGATTATAGCCTGTGACCCCGCGCCGCGGCGAACCCCCTCGCGCGCCCGCGCCCATTTAGCGATACATTGCAAGCAGCACCTCCCCACGCCCACTCTCGGAGAATGCCGCCATCGACCTTGCAACACACCCGTCCGCCACGCGGCCCCTCCACCGCAGCTTCCCCTCCCGAAGCAAGATGCGCCTCCTGCCCCTGCTCGGCGCAACCTACTTCATGGTCGCCGGCGGTCCCTATGGA
The DNA here is from genome assembly GCA_963737325.1 of uncultured Acidobacteriaceae bacterium. Lineage (GTDB taxonomy): Bacteria > Acidobacteriota > Terriglobia > Terriglobales > Acidobacteriaceae > Granulicella. The sequence goes on along the minus strand of CAVTSJ010000022.1, from coordinate 35,759 downwards.
CTCGAAGACATCATCGGCAAGGCCGGCTACGCGCGCGCACTCATCCTCCTCGCCATCATCCCCCTCATCTGGAGCCTCCCCACCTCGCTCATGGTCGGCGAGCTCGCCAGCTCCATCCCTGCCGAAGGCGGCTTCTACGTCTGGGTGCGCCGCGCCCTCGGCCGCTTCTGGGGCTTTCAGGAGGCCTGGCTCTCGCTCGCCGCCAGTGTCTTCGACATGGCCATCTATCCCACCATCTTTGTCCTTTACCTCACCCGCCTCGCGCCTACCTGGACCGCGGGCAATCTCGGCATCTTCTGGAAACTCGCAGTCGTCATTGGCTGCATGTTTTGGAATCTCAGCGGCGCCAAAGCCGTCGGCCAATCCGCGGTCGCTCTCTTCTGTGTCCTCCTCGCGCCTTTCGTCATCCTCATCACCGCAGGCCTCTGGGCATGGCACGGCCACGGCACCGGAGCCCTTCTCCAATCCGTCGGAGCCCCCGATCTCGCCGGCGCCATCGCTGTCACCATGTGGAATTACATGGGCTGGGACAACGCCAGCACCGTCGCTCAGGAAGTCGAAGACCCGCAGCACAACTACCCTCGTGCCATGCTCGGCGCCACCGCGCTCGTCGCCTTTACCTACATCCTTCCGCTCCTGGCCGTTGCCCTCGCCGGCCTCGCACCCGGCCGGTTCTCTACCGGCGCGTGGACTGACGCCGCCCATATCCTCGCAGGCCCTCTTCTGGCACTAGCCGTCGTGGCGGGCGGCATGATCAACGGCGTCGGCATGTTCAACCCCCTCATGATGAGCGTTACCCGCGTGCCCTTCGCCATGGCAGAAGACGGCCAAGCCCCGCAAATCCTTCTGCGTCGCACCAAGCTCGGCGTGCCCTGGGTAAGCGTGCTCGCGTGCGCAGCAATCTGGGGTCTCGCCCTGCGCTTTACCTTCGAGCGCCTCATCTCCATCGACCTCGTCCTCTACGGCGCCTCCCTCATCCTGGAGTTCATCGCGCTCGTAGTCCTGCGCCTCCGCGAGCCCAACCTTCATCGCCCCTTCCGCGTTCCCGGCGGCATGCCCGGAGCCATCGCCGTCGGCATCGGCCCCACGCTGCTGATCGCCTTCGCCCTCTGGGCCGCGCGCAACGAGCACGTCCTCGGCCTCAAATCCTTACTCTTCGCCGCCATCGTAGGCATCGCCGGAGCCGCAGTCTACGGCATCACCGAACTCGTCCGCCATCGCACCTAAACCCAAAACAAAAGCGGCTCGCGTCTGTAGCCTTCCGCCACAACCCACGAGCCGCCCAGCCCCGCAATCTACTTAAGCTTTGCTCTTCTTCTCCTCAGCTTTGCTCTTCTTCTCTTCAAACGCAACCATCGACTTCGTGATCAACGCGCGCGCAGAAGCAGCATCGCCCCACCCCCGCACCTCCACCCGCTTTCCTTCCAGGTCCTTGTAGATAGAAAAGAAGTGTTTGATCTCCCGCAGGATATGCGGATAAATCTGCGAGTAGTTCGCAACGTCCGTATAGCGAGGATTGCCTTCGCCCACGGCAAGAATCTTCTGGTCCGGCTGCCCCTGGTCGATCATGTCCAGTACACCGATCGGCCGAACCTGCAGCACACATCCGGTAAAGCTCGGGGAGTCCACCAGCACCAGCACATCCAGAGGATCGCCATCCTCCGCATAGGTGCTCGGAATAAATCCGTAGTCCCCCGGATAGTGCACCGGCGAGAACAGGTTACGATCCAGGCGAAACACGTGCAGCTTCTTGTCGTACTCATACTTATTGATGCCGTCCAGCGGAATCTCAATAACGGCATTCACCAGCTCGGGGGCACTCTCACCCACCGGCAGCTCAAGGTAGTTCACCATAAATTTCAGGGTCTCTTCTTCTCTCTACGATTTCAAACCATGCGATCCGCGCCCATGCCTCCGAGTCCAGCCTGCCGAACACAGTTCGGTCGAAACAGCCAGTGATCTCAGACACAGTGCGAGGTCTCCTTAACAGTCTAACGTCAGTCTGGAGGCCAGGCATCTCCCGCCCTGTCCAGAGACCAGCGGGACCCATGCCCGCAAAGCCTTTTTGCTCCACAATATCCAATGAAACCCTCCGCCAATCGCCTGCTGTGACTCCGTCGGAGCTGCCCAGATGCTAGGCTGAAGGTTGGGAGTTTGATCCACCTTGATCGAGTCAGAAATTTACACAAAATCAACCAGCACGACCCTGCATCCCGAGGGCAGCAGCCGCTTCATCCGCGCCTGCCTCCGCCAGCCCGTCGACCGCACCCCCGTCTGGTTCCTCCGCCAGGCCGGCCGCTACATGCCGGAGTACATGGCCGTCCGCAAGCACCACACCCTCCTCGACATCTGCCGCACGCCCGACATCGCCGCTGAAGTCACCATCACCGCCGCCGAGCGCCTCGACGTCGACGCCGCCATCATCTTCGCCGACCTCCTCCTTCCCCTCACTCCCATGGGCCTCGACTTCGAGTTCGTCGCCGGCGAAGGCCCGCAAGTCCACACCCCCATCCGCTCCCTCGAAGCCATCCAGGCCCTCCAGACCGATCGCGCCGACGAACTCTCCTACGTAGCCAAAGCCATCGAAAAAGTCGCCGCGCACTTCTCCACGCCTCGCCCCGACGGCGACCGCCTCGGCATCATCGGCTTCTGCGGAGCTCCCTTCACCCTCGCCAGCTACATGATCGAAGGCGGCAGCTCGCGCAACTACGTCGAAGCCAAGAAGATGATGTACGCCAACGACGGCGCCTGGCCTCTCCTCATGGAGAAGCTCAACACCGTCCTCGCCGCCTACGCCCAGCAACAAGTCGAAGCCGGCGCCGACTGCATCCAGATCTTCGACTCCTGGGCCGGCGCGCTCTCCGTCACCGACTATCGCCAGTACTGCCTCGCCCCCACCACCGAGCTCGTCCAGCGCGTCAAAGCCCTCGGCGTTCCCGTCATCTACTTCGGCGTCGACACCGCCTCCATGCTCCCCGCCATGGCCGAAACCACCGCCGACGTCCTCGGCCTAGACTGGCGCATTCCCCTCGACGAAGGTTGGCGCTCCATCGGCTACGGCACCGCCGTCCAGGGCAACCTCGACCCCATCACCCTCTTCGCCCCGCTTGACGTCCTCGAGTCCCGCGTCCGCGAAGTCCTCACCCTCGCCTCCAACCGTCCCGGACACATCTTCAACCTGGGCCACGGCATCGTTCCCGGAACCCCGGTCGACAACGTCATCCAGGTCGTCGAGTGGGTCAAGCAATACGGCGTCATCGCGCCCCGCATCTAAACTTCAGAGGCCCACCAGTACATGAGTGCTGAATCCACCAGCCAGCGCACCGCGATTCTCCTGCTCGCCCACGGCACGCCGGACAAACTCAGCGAAATGCCCGACTACCTCCAGAAGGTCACCGGCGGCCGCCCCATGCCGCCCGAAGTCGTAGCAGAACTCCAGCACCGCTACGCCCAAATCGGCCTCACCGAAACCAAGCCCGGCCTCGGCGAAGACCGCCTTCCCGTTGGCCCCCCCCTCACCCACTGGACCCTCCTGCAAGCCCGCCTTCTTGGCGAGCTCCTCGGCCAGCCCGTCTACGTCGGCATGCGCAACTGGCATCCCTACATCGCCGACGTCGTCGCCCAGATGCGCGCCGACGGCGTAACCCACGCACGCGTCCTCTGCCTCGCGCCCCAAAACTCCCGCACCTCCACCGGCCTCTATCGCCGCGCCCTCATGGCCGCCATCGGCGACAGCTTCACCGTAGACTTCATCGACGGCTGGGCCGACGAACCTCTCCTCGCCCAGGCCTTCGCCGAACGCATGTGGCCAGCCTGGGCTGAAGCCTGCGCCATCACTGACACGCGCGTCCCAATCCTCTTCACCGCCCACGCCGTCCCCTGCCGCACCATCATGTCGAGCGTCCCGGCCCCCCCACCCGCGCCCAACGCGCCCATCCCCGCCGACGGCATCCAGCACTACGGCACCGCCCAGAAGCCCGACCCCTATCCCGTCGAGTGCAAACACACGGCCCTCGCCATTGCCGCCGCCCTTCGCCCCGTCGGCCTCACCGACGCCGACTGGTTCTTCGCCTTCCAATCCCAGGGCATCGCCGGCGCCCCCTGGATCGGCCCCACCGTTCCCGACACCCTAAAGTTCCTCGCCGACGCCGGCCACAAAGCCGTCGTCCTCCAGCCCGTCGGCTTCCTCTGCGATCACGTCGAGATCCTCTACGACATCGACATCGACTTCAAGCAACAGGCCGCAGCCCTCGGCATGCAACTCACCCGCGCCGAAAGCCTCAACGCCTCCCCCACCCTCATCCGCGCCATCGACAGCGCACTCCACCGCCCGTCAACCCGCCTCTCTCCGAACACCGCACCCGAGCCCGCGCACGCCCGCCCAGCCCACACCAAAGCGTAAAATCGACTCATGGGAATCACCCGCCAGCAAGCCCTCGACTGCTTCGCCTCCGACGACCTCATCGGCATCGGCATGGAAGCCGACGCGCTCCGCCGCACCCTCCACCCCGAAGGCGTCGTCAGCTACACCATCGACCGCGTCCTTCCCTGCTCCACCCCCGACCTCGAAACCTCCTACGCCAGCGCCCGCGAATCGGTCGCCATGGGCGCAACCGGCCTCCACCTGCCGCCCGTCACCCGTGAGCCCGTCACGCCGAAAACCGACACCCTGGCCCACTTCGAGTCGCTCTTCACGGGCATCAAGCAGCGCTTCCCGGAAATTCAGCTCCACGGCCTCTCGGCCACGCAAATCGTCGCCCTCGCCGCCGCCGAAAACCTCTCCCTGCGCGATACCATCGCCCGCCTCCGCGACGCCGGCCTCGACTGCATCGCCGGCACCGCCGTCATCCTCAATGACGAGATCCGCAAGCGCGCCGTCCCCGACAAGTGCTCCACCGCAGAATGGATCAGCGTCCATCGCACCGCCCATCAACTAGGCCTGCCCACCAAGGCCACCATTATCTTCGGCGTCGGAGAAACCATCGCTGACCGCATAGCCCACCTCGAAATCCTGCGCGCCCTCCAGCAGGAAACCGGCGGCTTCACTGCCTTCACCCCGCTCGCCGCTCAGCCCGGTGAGGTCAACATCCCACCCGATGTCTCCGAGCCGACCGCAGTCGAGTACCTCACCACCCTGGCCGTCAGCCGCCTCTACCTCGACAACATCCCCAACCTGCAAGGCTCCTGGGCCACTCAGGGCCTCAAGGTCCTACAGATGGGCCTCCGCTTCGGCGGCAACGACGTCGGCGCCGTCCTCCTCCAAGAACACTTCGGGAAACCGGGAGGCGCCACGGAAGAGGAACTTCGCCGCATCATCCGCGAAGCCGGCTTCAAACCCGTCCAGCGCGACACCCTCTACCGCACCATGTTCCTCAACTAATGCAACGAAGCGCGCCCATCGAACACTGCCCTCGATCGCTCCCGAGCGGCAGCGCAATCTCCGCGCCCACGGCAACCCTGTCCACCCGCCCGACGATCTGAACCAACAGCCGCACACGGAACCAACATCCGCGCATCGCGTAAAATCGAAGCGTTCACCTTCTCAATCGGAGACCCTTCTGCTCAGCCAACTCAATGCGCTCGCCATGTTCGCTACCTCGCACGGTATCGGGCACTATTGGAAAACGCACTACGCTGATCACACGTTCCGCAACGTCTACCGCTGGAACGCCTTCGACATAAGCCTGCTCGTCCCCTACTTCGTGGTAATGGTGATCCTCGCCTTCTACGGCATTCACCGCTACCAGCTCGTCTGGCTCTACTACCGCAACAAGCGCAACGAAGCGCACTCCAACCAACCTCCCTTCACCTTCGCCGAAGCCGACCTGCCCTTCGTCACCATCCAACTCCCCATCTACAACGAGCAGTTCGTCATCGACCGCCTCCTCGACGCCTGCTGCCGCCTCGACTACCCCCGCGACCGCTTCGAGATCCAGCTCCTCGACGACTCCACCGACGAGACCGTAGGCGTAGCCTCCGCCATGGTCGCCCGTTTCGCCGCCGGCACGCAAGGCCTCCCTCCCCAGCCCGTCTACTACCTCCACCGCACCAACCGCCACGGCTACAAAGCCGGAGCCCTCGAAGAAGGCCTCAAGTCCTCGCGCGGCGAGCTCATCGCCATCTTCGACGCCGACTTCGTCCCTCCCCCCGACTGGCTGCGCAAAGTCGTCCATCACTTCGCCGAACCCGGCGTTGGCATGGTCCAGACCCGCTGGACGCACCTCAATCGCAACTACAGCTTCTTAACCCAGGTCGAAGCCATCCTCCTCGACGGCCACTTCGTCCTCGAGCACGGCGGCCGCTCCCGCGCCGGCGTCTTCTTCAACTTCAACGGCACCGCCGGCATGTGGCGCCGCGCCGCCATCGACGAAGCCGGCGGCTGGGAGCACGACACCCTCACCGAAGACACCGACCTCAGCTATCGCGCGCAGCTCAAAGGCTGGAAGTTCAAATACCTCCAGGATGTCGAGTGCCCCGCCGAGCTCCCCATCGAAATGACCGCCTTCAAAACCCAACAGGCACGCTGGGCCAAGGGCCTCATCCAGGTCGGCAAAAAGTCCCTGCCCAACATCCTCCGCTCCGACGTCTCCGCCCACCAGAAGCTCGAAGCCTGGTACCACCTCACCGCCAACATTAGCTACCCGCTCATGATCATCCTCTCCGTGCTGCTCATGCCCGCCATGATCATCCGCAGCTGGCAGGGCCCCATCCAGATGATGCTCATCGACCTGCCACTCTTCATGGCCTCCACCATGTCGGTCTCAACCTTCTACCTCGTCAGCCAGAAAGAGCTCTTCCCCCGCACCTGGTACAAGACCTTCCTCTACGTGCCCTTCCTCATGGCACTCGGCGTCGGTCTCACCATCACCAACACCAAGGCCGTCCTCGAAGCCCTCTTCGGCATCAAGACCGCCTTCGCCCGCACTCCGAAATATCGCGTGCAGAAGAAGGGCGAACAGGGCATGCAGGCCAAGAAAAAATATCGCAAGCGCCTAGGCATCATTCCCTGGATCGAGCTGCTCATCGGCACCTACTTCGCGCTGACCGTCTACTACGCAGTCTCCACCGAGAACTACTTCACCGTCCCCTTCCTTCTGCTCTTCGTCCTCGGCTACTGGTACACAGGCCTGCTCAGCATCTTCCAGGGCCTCTTCGAACGCAAGGGCTCCCAGGGCGACGAGATCCACGAGAAGCCCTACCCCGTCGGCATCTAGAACAACTTCGGCGAAGCATCAGCCGTTGCCTTGGCCTTTCTTTCTGTCATTCCGCCCGGGAATCTGCTGTTTGCCTGTCCGCCCACAATCCGATCGACAAAAAAAGAAGTGGCCCGCACTCGCGGGCCACTTTTCATAATTGGTCCAGCACCTAAAACCGTATGCCAAACGTGATCGGAAAATAAAACGTGTGGTTGCTGTTCGCAGGATAGAAATTCGTCGTGCTGTCTGTCACCGTAGCCAGGCTTTCCGGAGTATTCACGATCCCGTACCGCTGAGAATTAGCGATGAACACATACCGCGCTTCCGCGTACAACCTGGCATGCGTGTCGTCCGAAAATTTGAACGAGCCCCCAACGCCGACATCAAATCCCGGCGCATTCGATGTGTAGTAATCGAAGTTGTAGGTCCCGTAATAAATGCCGCAATAGTAATAGCAGACAAACTGCCGCGTCGGCAGCGTAAAATTCGCGGTCTTGTGATAAAAGCCCACGCCCGCCTTCACATACGGCACAAACATACCGTCCGAATGGAACGTCCACGTCGGCTCCAGCGAAAACGACCAGATGTGACTGTTCCCATCCAGCAGATACTGAATCCTGTCGCTAGAGAAGAGGTAGTCGTAGATCGCAATCTGGTTGTCCAGCGCGCCCTTCGTGAATCCAAACTGATCCCAGTCAAACTCCACCGGCAACGAAAGATGCCTGTTGAATCGCGGCCCAGCACCCACCTGGATGCTGAAGTTCGGCGTCAGGTAATCCGACGTGTTGGCCACCGGCGCCGTCAAGCCCGCACCACCATACACCGTCCACTTGTAGGAATCGTCTTCGTTCGTTCCGTTCGGCCGGTATCCCGGTCTCCCGCTGTACTGCGCATGCCCTCCGCCCGCTCCAACCATCATCTTGCTGAACTCCGGCAGCGGCGCAACCACCAGCGCATCCGTCTGCTCAGCCGCACTCGACGAGTAAGCCGGGGCCAACCCACTCGCGTCGCCCGCCCCTGGCGACGCCAGGCTACTCTGAGCACTCATCATCCCGGCACCAGCGCCAACCACCACCATCACCGCCAGTGCACGCCATGCAACACGCGAAACGTACGACCGGCTATGCCGGCTCTCTAAAGACTCGATAAACTTCACCATAGTGGACTCCTGTAAGTCAGTGGCCTGATACAGCAAGTAGCTACAGCATAACCGTCTTCACCATATCTTTGCGCCGCTGATGAATCGGCAAACGTATCGCCGTATCCTCTTGGACGAGGAATTTTTGCCGCCGGATGTACTTTTTCATCCCGCGTCTCGCTTAAATCCCCACGCCCACCACGCCCGATTGCTAAGCCCCATGCCTTCAATATCAAGCAGCCCCTCGACCCTCGTACACTATTGACTGATCATGTCCATCGCTTCCAACCTCGAACGATTAAAGAACGAAATCGCCGACGCCTGCGCCCGCGCCCACCGCGATCCCGCCACCGTCGCCCTCATGGCCGTCAGCAAAATGCACCCAGCCCAGGCCGTCCGCGAAGCCTGCGAGGCTGGCCAACGCCTCTTCGGCGAAAACCGCGTCCAGGAATGGCAAACCAAACGCGCTGAGTTATCCGACCTGTTCCAAGGCATCTCGTCGGACAAGACGCGAAGCCCCTCGCCGACCGCGCAGGTCCACCTCATCGGTCCGCTGCAAAACAACAAGACCGCCAAAGCCGCCGAGATCTTCGACGCCGTCGACACCCTCGACTCCCTCAAAACCGCCGACCGCCTCAACGCCGCCGCGCAGTCTCTCAACAAAACCATCCGCATGCTCGTCGAAGTAAAACTCTCCCCCGAAGACACCAAGCACGGTCTCGCCCCCGGGGAACTCCCCACCTTTCTCCGCGCCCTCGAGCCGCTCACCCATCTCGAACCCCGCGGCCTCATGACCGTTCCGCCCTTCGACGAAAACCCCGAAACCGCCCGGCCCTACTTCCAACACCTCCGCCGCCTCCGCGACGACCACCTCGCCCTCTGCCCCACCCTCACCGAGCTCTCCATGGGCATGTCCAACGACTTCGCCGTCGCCATCGAAGAAGGCTCCACCACCGTCCGCATCGGCACCGCAATCTTCGGCAAGCGCATCTACCCATGACCCTCAACCTCCGCGCCACATCGAACGGCTGCACGATAGTCGTCCGCGTTCATCCCGGCGCCCGCCGCAACGCCATCACCGGCACCCACGACGGCGCGCTCAAAATCTCCCTCACCACCCCACCCACCGACGGCCGCGCCAACGCCGCACTCATCGCCTTCTTAGCCGAAGCCCTCAGCATCCCCCGCGCAGCCATCACCCTCGTCACCGGAGCCACCACCCGCACCAAAACCCTCCACCTCGAAGGCCTAACCCCCGAAGCCCTCACCGCCTCGCTCTCGCTTCAACTCCCTTAGCTCTTCCCCGACCTCGCCATCGCAATCCCCACAATCAGCGTAACCGCGCCCCCCGCAAACAACCCCGCCATCGCCCCCGACAGCCGCACCTCCGGCTGCATCGCCCCGCGGCTAGCTACGTGCCCCATCACCGCCCGCGCGGTAAACCATCCCACGCCAGCAAACACCAACACCAACACCAGCGCCCGCAAAACCACGCGCATCCCACTACTCCTAACTCTCGCCGTCCGCGTAGGACTACTCCCACTCAATCGTGCCCGGCGGCTTCGACGTAATGTCATACACCACGCGATTGATCCCGCGCACCTCGCTCACAATCCTGCTCGAGATCGCGCGCAGCACCTCGTACGGCAGCGCCGCCCAATCCGCCGTCATGCCGTCCTCGCTCTCCACCGCCCGAATCGCGCACGTATACGCATACGTCCTCTGATCGCCCATCACGCCCACCGTCTTCACCGGCAGCAGCACCGCAAAGCTCTGCCACACCTTCCGATAAAGCCCCGCCTTCTTGATCTCCGCCGTGCAAATCGCATCGGCCTCCTGCAGAATCGCAACCCGCTCCGGCGTCACCTCTCCCAGGATCCGCACCGCCAATCCCGGCCCCGGAAACGGCTGCCGTTCCAGAATCTCCTCGGGCATCTGCAGATCGCGCCCAATCCTCCGCACCTCGTCTTTAAACAAATCCCGCAGCGGCTCAATCAACTTCAGCTTCATGTCCTCAGGCAGCCCACCCACATTGTGGTGGCTCTTGATCACGTGCGAAGGCCCATGAACACTGGCCGATTCAATCACATCCGGATACAGCGTCCCCTGCACCAGCCACGCCACTTCCTCACCCGCGGACTTCTCTGCCTCGAAGATCTTCTTCGCCTCATCATCGAACACCGCAATAAACTCGTTCCCAATCGCCTTCCGCTTCTTCTCCGGATCGGTCACGCCCGCAAGCTTACTCAAAAATCTCTCCGACGCATCCACCGCCACCACATTCAGGTGCAGCTCCTCGCGCATCGTCTTCTGGACCTTCTCAAACTCGTCCTTCCGCAGCACGCCATTGTTCACAAAGATGCACGTCAGCCGATCCCCAATCGCCCGCGCCACCAGCACCGCCGCCACGCTCGAATCCACGCCACCGCTCAGCCCGCAGATCGCATGCCCCGTAGGCCCCACCTGCTCGCGAATCTTCGCCACCGTCGAAGCAATGAAATGTTCCGGCGTCCAATCCTGCGTCGCCCCGCAAATATCAACCGCAAAATTCCGCAGCAACTCCATCCCCTGCTTCGTGTGCGCGACCTCCGGATGAAACTGCACCGCCCACATCTTCCGCGACTCATCCGCAATTCCCGCAATCGCATTCGAAGTCCTCGCCGTCACCCGAAATCCCGGCGCCAGCGACTCGGCATGATCTCCATGCGACATCCACACCGACATCGCAGAAGGCAGCCCCGTGAACAGCTGCGTCTCATCCACCACGTTCACCTCGGCATGCCCATACTCCCGCGCGTCCGCCGGCACCACGCGCCCGCCCAGGTGATGCGTCATAAACTGCAGCCCATAACAGATCCCCAGCACCGGCAATCCCGTATCAAGAATCGCCTTATCCGCCTTCGGCGCCGCATCGTCATACACGCTCGAAGGCCCGCCCGACAACACAATCCCCTTCGGCTTCGAGCGCAAGAATCTTCTCCAGCGGCGTAGTGCAAGGCAGCACCACCGAGAACACATTGAACTCACGAATCCGCCGCGCAATCAGCTGCGTATACTGCGAGCCAAAGTCCAGAATCACAATCGTCGATGAAACCGAAGGAGCTGTCGTTCCAGGAGTATCCACACAATAAGTGTAAATCGCGCCCTGTGGATGTCTTTACCCCAGCCCCTCGGCCCTGCTCCCCGAACCCTCGTCTTCCAGCGCCCGCCACAACCACAGATGCGCCACCGCATGCACCACATGAAAGTAATCCAGCGCGGCCATATACACCAGGATCACCCCCGCCCACCAGCAGGTCAAAAACGTCTGGCTCTCCACATTCGCAAACGGCAGCGGACACGCCGAAAACACCATCCCCAGCACCAGCACGGCGATCTTCACGATCGTCATCACCAGGTTCACCTCAATCAGCTTGCCCCGCGTGCGCCGGCTCCCGAGCGCCGCGCGCAAGCTCGCGCCTGCGCTCAAGTCTTCCTGCATGGCCAGCAGCGGAGCCAACTGAAACGGCCAGCTGACCAGCGCCCAGAGCACGTACAAAAACAAGCTCCCACAAATCAGGATCGCGCTATACAGCACAATGTCCGGCTCTCGGCCCCGCGCCGCCGGACCCGCAATCGCAATCACGCCGGCCTCCCACACCACCCAAACCCAAAGCGCCCACGCGCCCGCAAGCAGCGCCGCGCGCAGCGTACCCAGCATCAGCAGCGTTCCTCTCCGCGCATGCAAGGTCTCATCGAACCGCCGCATCACGGCCGTCCGCCCCACCGCCGAAACCAACAGCCACAATACCGCCGCCAAAGGCACCAGCCACATCGCAACCGGCTTCACTGCAGGCATCACCGCCGCCCACGCATCGTGCATCGTTGCGAACGCCGCCACCGGCTTGAACACCGTCATCGCCCCCAGCGCAGCCGTGTCCACATGCACCGTCGGCAATGCCACCTGAATTCTCCAGGCCACCAGCGCCAACACCGGCGCGCCCGCCGCCCATCTCCACAAAATCTCCAGTCCCGTCAATGACGGCCGCTGCCACACCTCCGTCATCACCCCCACAAACGACTGCGCTCCCCGCACCGGCGCGCGCACGCCCACCGCCCGCGCCGCGCCCGCCGTCATCGTCACCTACTTCACCACCAGATTCACCAGCTTGCCCGAAGGTTTGTCGATCACCAGGTGTTTCACAATCGTCTTGCCCGCCAGCCGCGCGGCGACCTTCTCATCGCTCAACGACGCCGCCTTGATCGTCTCCTCCTCCGCATCCGCCGGCAGCGTGATCACACTCGCAAGCTTGCCATTCACCTGCACCGGAATCTCAATCTCACTCTCCCGCGCCAGCTCCGCATCGGCCACAGGCCAGGGCTGCAAAAACACATCCGTAGTCTCGCCCAAATCCTTCCACAGCTCCGCCGCCATAAACGGCGCAAACGGCACCAGCATCAGCGTCAACGTGCGCAAAGCTTCGCTCGTAACATAGGGCGAAATATACCCAGTTAGGCCACGATTCCCACCAAAACCATTTTCGATTGGCACCTCTAAGAAATGAATCAAATTGACGAAAATCATGATTGCCGCGATGGATGTATTGAAGTGCCAACGTCCATCGAAGTCTTCTGTAATCTTTGCTATCGTCTTATGCACGGAGCGCAACAACTTCTCTTCAGCTTCGCTCCTATTCGGGGCTTGCCCTGAAATATCACCTGACGGATTTCCAGCCGAGGAGCTTACTTCTGACAACTTCGGCGCATATTTCACGACCAACCGATATACCCTTGCCAGAAACCGGCTGATCCCCGCAACGCCCTCTTCCTGCCACTCCAGGTCACGATCCGGCGGCGCCGCAAACAACGAATACATTCGCGTAGCATCGGCGCCATAACGCGCAATCATGTCATCAGGCGAAACCACATTGCCCTTCGACTTCGACATCTTCGCGCCATCCTTGATCACCATCCCCTGCGTAAACAACCGCTCCGCAGGCTCCGAATTCTCAATCATCCCCAAATCGCGCATCACCTTCGTCCAGAACCGCGAATAAATCAAATGCAGAATCGCATGCTCCACACCGCCAATATATTGATCGATCGGAAACCAGTAGTTCGCCTTCTCCGAATCAAACGGCGCGCGAGCATTCCGCGCATCCGTGTAACGGTAGAAGTACCAGCTCGAGTCGACAAACGTGTCCATCGTGTCCGTCTCACGCCGCGCCGGCCCGCCGCACACCGGGCAAGTCGTGTTCACAAACTCCGGCACCTTCCCCAGCGGCGACCCGCCTTCCTGCGTAATCTCAATCTGCTCGGGCAGCAACACCGGCAGCGCACTCTCCGGCAGCGCTACCACGCCGCCCGGCTTGATTCCGGCGTGCCCATTCGTGCAGTACACCATCGGGATCGGCGTGCCCCAATACCGCTGCCGGCTAACACCCCAATCCTTCAGCCTATACGTCGTCGTCTTCTTCCCGAACCCATGCTCCTCGGCGAACCGCGCCATCTCCTCCTGCGCGACCACACAGCGTTCGCCGGTCCACTCGCCAGAGTCGATCAGCACCGCACCTTGATCCTCGCCATACGGGAGCTGTGGCATCTCCGCCGCGCCTTCCGGCATAACCACGCGCTTCACCTCGAGTCCATACTTCGTCGCAAACTCAAAGTCGCGCTCATCATGCGCGGGCACGCTCATAATCGCGCCCGTGCCGTAGTCGGCCAAAATATAATTCGCCACCCAGATCGGCAGCGTCTCTCCATTGAACGGATTGATGGCCGTCTTCCCCGTTGCCACGCCGTGCTTCTCGATGTTGCCAATGTCACCGGTCTCGCGCGCGGCCTTCTGCTCGGCAATCATCTTCGCCACTGCCTCAGCCAGGCTCGCGTCCGCGTTCACCCACTCCTTCACCAGCGGATGCTCAGGAGCTAGTTGAATCGACGTAGCTCCAAAGATCGTATCGATGCGCGTAGTGAACACCGTAATCGGCGGCGTATTCGCCATCGCCGTTACGCGGAACTCCACCTCCGCGCCCTCACTCCGCCCAATCCAGTTGCGCTGCATGGTGCGCACCTTCTCAGGCCAGCCGGGCATAGAGTCCAACCCATCCAGCAACTCATCCGCATACTTCGTGATGCGCAAAAACCATTGCTCCAGCTCGCGCTGCTCCACGATCTGGTCTTCATGCCGCCAGCAACACCCTCCAACCACCTGCTCATTCGCCAGCACTGTCGCACACTGCGGACACCAGTTCACCTTGCTCGACCGCCGATACGCCAGCCCCCGCTCCACCATCTTCAAGAAGAACCACTGGTTCCAGCGGTAGTACTCCGGCAGGCACGTAGCAATCTCCGTCCCGGCCCAGTCATAGCTGTAGCCGATCCGCCGCATCTGCACCTTCATCTGCTCAATGTTCTTCAGCGTCCACTCGCGCGGAGGAGTATTGTTCTTCAACGCCGCATTCTCCGCCGGCAGCCCAAACGCATCCCACCCCATCGGGTGCAGCACGTTGTACCCGCGCATCCGCATAAACCGCGCCAGCGCATCGCCAATCGCATAGTTCCGCACATGCCCCATGTGCAGCTGCCCACTCGGATACGGCAGCATCTCCAGGCAATAAAACTTCGGCTTCCCACTGGTATGCGGCTCAGCAGCGTACAGATTCGGCTGCGCATCCCACTTCGCCTGCCAGCGCGGCTCAATCTCCGCCGGGTTATACCGCAGCGGCTCACTCTTCTCCATGCCGCTCGCGTCTGCCACTGCGACCTTCGTCGTCCTAATCTCGTCCATACCTCATTGTAAAGAAAACCTCTCCGTGCCCTCACCCTTCTAGCCACCCAAACCGCTTGCCCCACCCATGCGAAGCCCTTCGCCGTCCGCGCAGGACCTCGCTAACTCGCTAACCAAAGTGGTAGCTTGTCTCTCGGGAGAACCCATGCGTCTAATCCGCCGTCTATCCGCCACGCTCGCCATCCTGACCCTCGCTTCAACCGCCTTTGCCTCCGACGCCCTCAAGATCAAGACCGACAAGGGCAAGGTAGAAGGCACGCTCACCACCGACCACCAGGTCCGCGTCTTCAAGGGCATTCCCTACGCCGCCCCGCCCGTCGGCAACCTTCGCTGGGCGCCCCCGCAGCCCGCCCCCAGGTTTTTCGGTACCTTCTCTGCCAAAGACTTTGGCCACCACTGCTACCAGACCAACCCCTTCGCCGACATGCGCTTCCTCGACGCCGGCCCCAGCGAAGACTGCCTCACCCTCAACATCTGGTCGCCCGCCAAGGCCAAGCCCGGCTCGCTCCCCGTCATGATCTGGATCCACGGCGGCGGCTACACCGCAGGCTCTGCCTCCGAGCCACGCCACGACGGCGAATTCCTCGCGCACCACAACGTCGTCATCGTCACCATCAACTACCGCCTCGGCATCTTCGGCTTCTTCGCCGACGCCGACCTCGCCGCCGAATCCCCCCACCACGCCACCGGCAACTACGGCCTCCTCGACCAGGCCGCCGCCATCGCCTGGGTCCACCGCAACATCACCACCTTCGGTGGCGACCCCAACAACATCACCATCTTCGGCGAATCCGCCGGCTCCTTCTCCGTCAGTTCTCTAATGGCCTCCCCCCTCTCCAAAAACCTCATCGCCAGAGCCATCGGCGAAAGCGGCGCTGCCTTCCACTCCAGCGGCCTTCCCTACCCCCCTCTGGCCGAAACCGAAAAGGTGGACGCAGCCTTCGCCCAGTCCGCCTTCAACACCACCAACCTCGCCGACCTCCGCAAGCTCTCCGCCGATGACCTGGTCAAGGCCGCCAGCGCCCACACAACCCCGCCCCCACCCCACTTCGGCCCCGTCGTCGACGGCTACTTCCTCCCCGAATCCGTCCCCGAGATCTACGCCGCCGGCCAGCAAGCCCACATCCCTCTCCTCGCCGGCTGGAACGCTGACGAGGTCCGCGCCATGATCATCATGAATCCCGTCAAACCCACCGTCGCCACCTTCACCGCGCAAGCCACCAAGGACTTCGGCGCCAGCGCCCCGCAGTTCCTCGCCGTCTACCCCGCCACCACCGACGCCGAAGCCGTCCAGTCCGCCGGCGACTTCGTCAGCGACCGCTTCATCGCCTACTCCACCTGGGCCTGGCTCGAAGCCCAGGTCAAGACCGGCGAAGCCCCCGTCTACCGCTACCGCTTCGACCTCGGCAACCCCGGCGACAAGTTCCACCCCGCCTCCATCGGCGCCTTCCACTCCGACGACATCGAGTATGTCTTCGGCACCCTCGACACCCGCCTCGACTCCACCCCCCGCCCCGTCGACCTCGCCCTCTCCAACCAGATCCAGCAGTACTGGACCAACTTCGCCCGCGACGGCAACCCCAACGCCCCCAACCTACCCGTCTGGCCCACCTACGGCCCTAAGGACGACTGGCAGGTCATGCATCTCGACGCCCACTCCGAAGCCAAACCCGATCTCCAACGCAACCGCTACCTCTTCTTAGACAGCATCTGGTCCAAACCCCAGTAACCCGGAACAGTCCTGGTCGCGCGGCTTTTCATTGATCCTGCTTCAGCAGTCTCTGCTCAGCCGCGCGCAGCGATATATCGCCAGGAAGACGCTTGAACTTCGATTTCACGTCGTCCTCCTGCTCAGAGATGTTCTTGAAGAGCAGCTCATGACCTTGCACGTGAATGTGCGATTCAGTGATCTGCCATTCGTGGTGTCCAATTTCACGCCGCTCCACATCAAACGTTCCCCCCGCCTTCAGGTCGCCGAGGATACCCCAGCCAAACTTCACATCATGAATCAGATGCCCCTTCAAGCTGGCGATCCGCAGCTGTGAAGTATTCACAACCATGTCCCCCTCCATCGCAGCGAAGACGCGGGCCTCATGGCTGGGCGGGTGGAAGTTGGAGTCCGGTTTGAAATGCAGGGTCCGATCCTGGCCTTGCACGCTCACGTCGGTCCAAAGGAACGCATCGGGAAGCAGCTTCAGAAGCTCCGTCGCCTGCTTGTCGTCGTGGCGTTCATCTTTCCGTTGCTTGGCCTGCGCGTCAGGGCTGTTTACAAAGTCCTGCATCTCTTTGCGCTGCTCGCCTAACGGAACTGCCTGCCCGTTTTTCGTTACGATCCGCGTGACATCGCCACGGCGAGTCTCCGCCACCCACTTCTCTAAACTGTCATCCGGCTTGTGATCGGTTTCACAATAGAGCCAGCGCGAGTTGTCGGCAGCATCGTCCTTGAGTTCGGTTTGTACGGCCTTCTGGACGAACTTCTTCGCATCCTGCGCCCGCGCCCCGCAACTCGCAAAAATGAACGTGCCACAAAGCAAACACTTGGATGCGGCAGTCATGAACTCCCCTCGGCGCGGCACCAATCACCGCCTCACAACCATTTCGAAACGCAGGACAAGCCACTTCCCTGCTTCTTGGATTTGGATGCAAAATCCACTTCAGGTGTGCGCCTGATCGATCGATGGCCCTCACCCCGCCGACAGCGCCCGCAGCGCCATCACATTCCGCATCTCATCCCCCGGATCATCCACCGGCGTCTCCGCAATAAACGCCGCATGCTCAAACCGGGCATCGTGCAACAGCCTTTTAAACGCCGCCGCACCAATCGTCCCCTCCCCAATATGCTCATGCCGATCCAACTTCGACCCCATCGGCGCCTTCGCATCATTGCAATGCCACACCTTCACCGCATCGAACCCAAACGACTCCCCAACCTGCCGCATCGTAGCCTCATACCCCTCGGTCGCCACCAGGTCATACCCCGCCACATGCGTGTGACACGTGTCCAGGCAAACCCCCACCGGCGCACAAGCCTGCAGCCTCGCCACCAGCTCCCCGACCTGCTCAAAGTTTCCTCCCAGCGAAAACTCCGCGCCCGCCGTATTCTCAATCAAAATCCGAAAGTCCCGATCCTGCCACTTCAACCCGCCTATCGCCCGCTCAATCCCCAGCGCCGCCAGCCGCAATCCCTCCTCGCGCGTCAGCCCCTTCCAGCTCCCCGGATGCAGCACCAGGTACTCCGCGCCCAGCGCCAGCGCCCGCTCTACCTCTCCGCGAAACGCGTCCACCGAATTCTCCCGCACACTCTCCGTCTGCGAGCACAAATTAATCAGATAGCTCGCATGGATCGACACCGGCCCCACATCCAGCCGCGCCCGCGCCTCCCGCATCTTCACCGCCTCCTCCGCCTTCACAGGAGCCGCCTTCCACTGCCGCGGGCTCGAGCTGAAGATCTGAAACGTATTCGCCCCCGCATCCGCCGCCCGCTGCACCGCCGTAAAACATCCGCCCGCCGTCCCCACATGCACGCCAATCCGCTTCTTTGCCATAAATTCAAGACTACCCCACCATTTGCAAGACGATCGCACCCACCCCGCGCTATCATCCCTTCTATGGCTCAACCACAGTCCTTCAAAAATCACGCGCGCTTCGATCCGCCGTTTCACTTCTTCATCGCGCCGGTGCTGCTACTAAATGTCATCTTCACCATCTGGGTGGCCATCCACACCTGGCCACAGCACATCGTCGTCCACCTGTGGGTGGTCCTAATCTCGATCGTCCTCTTCGTCATGGCCGGCATCTTCCGCGGCTATGCTCTCAAGAACCAGGACCGCCTCATCCGTCTCGAAGAGCAGCTCCGCCTCGCCGACCTCCTCGACGAAGATCAGCTAGCCCTCATCGACGCCCTCACCGTCGACCAGTACATCGGCCTCCGCTTCGCCTCCGACGCCGAAGTAGCCGCCCTAGCCCAACGCGCCGTCACCGAAAACCTAACCCGCAAACAAATCAAGGAAGCCATCACCACCTGGCGCCCCGACAACCAACGCATATAAGCAGGGATTAGGTACAGAAATTAGGGATTAGGAAGTGCGAAGGCCGCCCGGGTGGGCGGCCTTCGCTGTTTGGTGGTGAGATGGGGGTTAGTGTGGGGCGGCTGCCTTATTTCCTAATCCCTGATCCCTGCCCTTAGTACACGTCTCTCTGGTACCGCTGATCCGCCTTCATCTTCTTCAGATATTCAGCAGCCTGTTCCGGCGATCCATTAATCCCCTTGGCAATCGACTCGAGCAGCACCTGCTCCACATCCTTCGCCATCCGGCTCGCATCACCGCACACATAGAAGTGCGCACCGCGCTCCAGCCACGCAAACAACTCATCGCTGGCCTCGCGCAGCCGATCCTGCACATAAATCTTCGTCGCCTGGTCGCGCGAAAACGCAGTCTGCAGCTTGGTCAGCAGCCCGCTCTTCTGCATCCCCTCGAACTGGTCCTTATACAGGTAGTCGGAAGCCGCGCGCTGATCGCCAAACACCAGCCAGTTATCGCCCTTGTGCCCCTTCGCCTCACGCTCCTCAAGGAACGCGCGGAACGGCGCAATGCCCGTGCCCGGCCCAATCATGATCACCGGCAGATTCGTGTCCTCCGGCAGCCGGAATTTGTCATTCTTCTCCAGGAACACCGGCAGCGTGCCGCCCACCGGCGCGCGATGTCCCAGCATCCCCGACGTCACACCCTGGCGATGCCGCCCGTGCGCGTCATACAGCACCACCCGCACCGTCAGGTGCACCTGCCCCGGATGCGCAGTCTGGCTCGACGCAATCGAGTACATGCGCGGCATCAACCGCTGCAAAATATTGAACAGTTCCTGCGGATCTTTCACCACGCCCGGGAAGTCCGTCACCAGGTCGACAAACTCGCGCCCCCACACATACGCCTCGGCCGCAACCTTGTTCTCCGTCCCCAACAGCGCCTTCAAACCCTCGGGAACATTCTCGCCCGCCAGTTTCGAATACTGGTTCACCGCGCCGCGCGCCAGCTTGCCAATGCCCAGCTTCGAGGTCAATGCCTCGCGCACCGTAATCTTGTTGCCGTCCGTGCCCTTTACCGGCTCAATCACCGTCTCGTCGCCGCTGAACCCCAGCGCCTTCAGCACGTCGTTGACAGCCTCTTCGCAATACGTCGGGATAACGCCCAGCGCATCGCCCGGCGTATACGTCATCCCCTCGGCGAGCTCCATCTCAATGTGGATGGTCTCTTTCTCCGACTGCGGTCCCGTAAGAAGCTCATTGACCAGCACGGTCGCAGGATATGGGTTGGTCTTGCTGTAAACGGGAACCGTGCTTTCGGTAGTGGGCTCTGGAGGGGCAGTCAACGTGGATTCGCTCATATTTCTAAAATTATAGTGAATCAGGCGCGGCTGAGTGTGACCAAAAACACCAACGCCCGATAAACGTTCCGCCAAGTACACGTAACCGCTGAACCAATCCCCCGCTATCGCCAGTAACAGCTACATCGCTGGCGGATGATGCGGGTCCACCCCATGCGCCTCGTGCCCACTCGCAGCCTTCTTCTTGCCAGCGCCGTTCGCCTCTCCCGGATTCACCAGGTCGCGAAGTTCTTTGCTCGGTTTGAAATACGGCACACGCTTCGCCGGCACCGCCACCGATTCTCCGGTCTTCGGATTCCGCCCCGTGCGCGGCTTCCGTTGCCGTGAACGGAAACTCCCGAATCCGCGCACCTCTACCTTATCGTTGGTCTTCAAGGCATCGATAATGGAGTCGAACAGTGTCTCGACGATCACCTCGCCATCACGGCGCGTTAGATCCCCAAGGGCAGTCACGTGATCGACCAAATCCGCTTTCGTCATGAAACCTCCTGCAGGTACGTGTTGGCACTTGCTCAACGTGTTGACGTGTGCCGTCCCCGGAAGGACGCGGCAAACTGGGAGAAACCGCATTCACTACCGCAAAGCCCGTATTTGCTTCACTATAGCACTACATCGCGATCAGACCATCCTGCCCGAGGCTCCAAACTCCTCCCCTGACCCTTAGACGCTGACACCCATCGATCGCGCAGCCCTATTTCCACAGAAAATAGAAGCCAGGTGACCGATTCAGCATCTGCGTCGGGTTCGTGAAGATCCCGTCCGCATCATCACTGAGCCAACCCAGCAGGCCCCGCTTCTCTTTCGACGGACGAACCACGTTTGGCTCACCCTTTATTCCCACAGACCGCGCCGTATCCATCAGCGCGACCCGGAATCCGCCCTGCACGTCAATCAACCCCAGCGGCTGCGACTGTTGTCCCGTCCATACCTGCCCGGTCGCCAGCGGCGCAATCTTCGCATCCGTCGTGTGCCGTCCCACCGCCACATCATGCACAAACTGCCCGTACATGTTGTCCACCAGCGATTGAAAGTACGCCTGCTCCTGCGGCGTCATATCGCGCGTCGGATCGCCGGCATCCTTAAGCTCTCCATGCGAAATCACCACCGGCTTCAGCTTCGCCCACTTCATCAGGTCGCCGTAGTTGGTCCACTCCATAATCACCCCAATCGACCCCACCACCGACGCCGGATTCGCATAGATCCTGTCGCACGCCGAAGCGATATAGTACGCACCCGAAGCCCCCACCGACTCCACCGACGCAATCACCTTCTTATGCTTCTGCTCCCGAATCCGCATCACCTCGTGATAAATCTCCTGCGACGCCGCCGCTCCCCCGCCCGGCGAATCAATGTGCAGAATAATCGCCTTGATGCTGCTGTTATTTCCGTACTGCTCCAGCTCTTTGTCGATCTTGTCCGTATCTGCATCCGTGATCACGCCCGACACATCGATCACCGCAATGGCATCACTCCCAAAGTCCAGCGTGCCGACGTCGGAATCCATGCCCATCGTCTTTGCCAACGAAAAAAAGAAGATGCTCAGTGCAATCAATCCCAGCGCAAGTATCCCCAGCGCCAGCACCACCCACGGCCATGCCGAGCGCCGGTCCGAATACCCAGCCGGCACAGCCTGCCCATACGCATACCCCACCGGATACGATCCCGGCGCCCCATACGGCATCTGCGCCTGCGCCCCATACGGCGCCTGCCCTGGAGTCTGGCGTGGATCCTGCTGCGGCGGTGGCGGGGGAGAAAACGGCTCCGACATGGCCTTGAGTCTACCAGTTACTCCCTGCCACCGTCCCCGCCGCGCAACTCGCGCCACACATATTTTCCAGGCCCACCGCCCGTGCAACCGTCTAACAAATATCATAGGATGGAAGTCGACCCGGGCTCAGTGTTTCAGTGCACCTTTGCTGTCGTGATCCTGCGGCTGACTACCACTGGCTGCCGTGCCATCCGCCAATTACCTGCAGAGGACGTCGCATGGAACTCTCCCACCTGGATCGGACATTCAACGCTCGCCCGCTCAACCCCATGGCCCCTCCGCGCCTAAGTATCGTTATCCCCGCCTATAACGAGAGCGCTCGCATCGAAGCCGCCCTCTCCAGCGTCCTCGGCTGCGTCGATGCCCGCTCCTGGGATGCCGACATCCTCGTAGTCGACGACGGTTCCACCGACAACACCTCCGCCATCGTCCAGCAATGGATGGCCTCGCACCCCCGCCTCCATCTCATCCAGAATCCCGGCAACCGCGGCAAGGGCTACTCCGTCCGCAACGGCCTCCTCCAGGCTTCTGGAGAGATTGTGATGTTCACCGACGCCGACCTCTCCGCTCCCATCGAAGAAGCCGAGCGCCTCATCGCCGCCATCGACAACGGCGCCGACGTCGCCATCGGCTCTCGCTGGCTCGACAAGCAAAAACAAACTGTCCACCAGCCTCTCTACCGCCGCTTCTTCGGCCGCTGTTTCAACGCCGTCACCCGCAAGGTCATGGGCCTTCCCTTCAAGGACACCCAATGCGGCTTCAAAGCCTTCAAGCGCGACGCCGCGCAAACCATCTTCCGCCTCCAGACCATCGAGCGCTGGGGCTTCGATCCCGAAATCCTCTTCATCGCTCGCAAGCTCAATACACCATCGCCGAAGTCCCCGTCACCTGGGGCCACGACGAGCGCTCCCGCATCAGCTACCTCAAAGACGGCACGCAAATGCTCAAGGAGATGGGCCAGATCCGCACCAACTCCGTCCGCGGCCGCTACGACGAAGCCATCGCCGCCATGAAAGACACCAGCAAGATGGTCACCCCACCCGTAGAACGCGTAGACCACGCCGAAGCCAGCTAGTCGGCCTTCCCAACCGCATCGCTTTTACTCTCGCCGTCCGCGCAGGACCCCGGGTGCCCCATCGTTGCGACGGCTTCATCGTCGCTAAGGTGGGCATCGCGCAGGGCGCGACCGCTCCCGCCCATTTCAACAGCACGAAGCCCCTCGCCGTCCGCGCGCAAAACCTGTCGTACCTTTTAACCATGACCCTCCGAGCCGCCGCCCTCGCTCTCCCTCTCCTCCTCGCGACCCTGCTCCCCGCCCCCGCGCAAACCACCACCAACCTCGACAACTGGCGCAAAGCCTACGCCGACAACCTCTCCCAGCCCGACGGCTGGCTCACCCTCGTCGCCCTCCAGTGGCTCCCCGACGGCGACACCACCGTAGGCGCCGCCCCCAACAACAATCTCCAGCTCAAGCATCTCCCCGCGCATCTCGGCACCTTCCAGCAGCGCAACGGCCACGTCGACCTCCTCGCCCCGCCCGAAGGCTTCGCCTCCTCCGTCCTCATCGACAGCCAGCCCGCAACCAGCCCCGCAGCCCTCGCCTCCGACGACACCGACCATCCCTCCGAACTCGCCTCCGGCGACGTCCGCATCACCGTCATCCATCGCGGCGACCGCTACTACCTCCGCGTCAAGGACGCCTACGCCCCCACCCGCATCCACTTCCGCGGCCTCAACTGGTACGCCCCCAACCCCAGCTTCCGCATCACCGCTAGATGGGTTCCCTACACCCCCGCCAAAACCGTTCGCATCCTCAACGTCCTCGGCCAGACCAGCAACGAACAAGCTCCCGGCTACACTGAATTCCAGATCGACGGCAAAACCTACAAGCTCGAGCCCCTCGTCGAAGGCAACACTCTCTTCTTCGACTTCCGCGATCTCACCTCCCGTACCACCACCGACGGCGCCGGCCGCTTCCTCAACACCGCCTTCCCCTCCAACGGCCTCGACAAACCCGGCACCGTAGTCCTCGACTTCAACTACGCCCACAACCCACCCTGCGGCTACACCCCCTACGCCACCTGCCCGCTCCCCACCCAAGCCAACCGCCTTGACGTCCCCATCCCCGCCGGCGAAAAACGCTACAACTAACCCCAAATCGGGTGCCCCATCTTCGCGAAGGCTTCATCGTCGCTAAGGTGGGTATCGCGCAACGCGCGACTGGGCTCCCCGACGGCCGTTCTTTGTCGGTCGGGGCGCAGACCGCCCCCGCCATCTTTATCTCCATCTCCACCGATGAATCATCCACCCCCACGCGAAGCCCGTGCCGTCCGTGCAGAACCACAGACCCTCGAACGGGCACGGCTTCAGCCGTGCCATCAATCAGCCGGGCCGAAGGCCCCACCCTTGCTGCCGCAGGCCGGAGGAAAGCCGCAGGCGAAACGACTGAATTGCCTTCCTCCGTACCGCCACCGGCGGCGCGCCAACCGGACCTGCCGCAGCCGCTCCTGCCTCCGTCTCCCTCGGCCAGACCATCGACCAGGTCAAAGCCTAGCTCGGCCAGCCCACCCGCGAAGCCGACCTCGGCACCAAGGTCATCCTCTACTACAACAACATGAAGGTGACCATCAAAAACGGCAAAGTAACGGACGTCGAATAAATCAGCGCGCAGCAGCTAAGCCAGCCGCGGTAATCCATCCCGCACTTAACGCTCGCCGCCCGCGCAGGACCTACGCCCCGTACGCCTCGTCATTATCCGCAAAACTGTGGATGTGATCCAGCACCACCCGGTAGCACTCACAAGCCGTAGCCTCCAGCCCGGGGAGATCCAGCAACGTAATCTTCCCGCGTGTGTAATGGATCAGTCCCCGCTCCTGCAGATGCCCTGCCACCACCGTTACGCTCGACCGCGTCACCCCCAGCATGTCGGCCATGTACTCATGCGAAAGCGGCAGAACTTTATCGCCCACGCGGTCCGAACACAGCAGCAGCCACCGCGCCATCCGCTGCTCCACGCTATGCCGCGCATTGCATCCCGCCGTCTGCGCCGACTGGATAAACTGCGCCTGCAGATACCGCAGCGTCAGATCATGAAACTGTTCGCCGCGCTTGAACTCCTTCGTCGCCACCGCCATCATCGACGAATACCCATAGCCCCCAATCTGCATGTACACCCGATTCAGGCTTCTCCGCGTCCCCATCATCCCCGAGGTCCCGAGAATCCCCTCCGGCCCGGCCAGCGCAACCTCCACCTCGAACCCATCCTTGAACGTCACCGTCATCGAAGCGATGCCCTCTTCAAGAAAGAAGAGATTCGCAATCCCACTCCCCGGAAACTCAATCTCCCGGTTCACCGGCAATTCCACCCGCTGCAACTCCAACCGCTCAACAGTCTCCGGACGCAGCCGCTGGAGAATCACGTTCTTGAAGGTCTTCACACTCATCAGCCCAACTTCCTCAAGCCGTGGGAGACGTGCACCTCGCAAGACGCCATCCATCAAGCAATCCCTTGCGGATGCCTCGATACTACTCTCCCCTCGATCGAGCAGGACTCGCCCTGCATCGCCCTACATCGCCGGTACAGATGTATGCGGAGCAGCTACCCGATCCGGCGCATCCTTTACCGCAAGCCTGTTCACGACTGCCCTGCCCCTCCGCGCCCGATATTCTGCAGCGTTAAAGATCCTCGTGCGTGTCGTAAAGTCGAGCAGCGCGTTGCCTTGATAACTGACCCGGTGGCCCGGCGCTTCGAGAGCTCGCTCCCACGCCATCTCGTCACAAGCCATGATGTTCACCCAGCCTTTAGGCTGAGCGCTCCCCGCCAGAACTGCCCGGAGCACCTCACCTTCTGCAAGGCATGCCTGCGCAACAGGCTGTCCCGCCTTGATAGTCGACGAAACGAATCCCAGGGGAGACTGCGCCATCACGGCTCCAGTCATTCCCAGGATGAAGCCCGCGACCAAGCCAATACGAAAGAATTTCATCAGATGCTCCTTGAACGGGCTACCAGCACACCGGCCCAGGAAAGCGCGGCGTCTGTACCCGTATCTCCTCTATCGGCGGTCCGAAGGATTTCTTTACTAGCCTCTCCTGGGTGCCCCTTGCCATCAACGCACCCATCGCTCCGCCCCCGAAGCCTCCCGCCCTCCACGCAGCACCCATTCAATTAGGATGGAACTCTCGTATCGCGTAAAGCCCAAACCCTCGCCGTCCGCGCAGGACCCCAGGACCCCAGGACCAGAAAGGCTCTCCCCCGATGAAGCAACTCCCTCTCCGCCTCCCGCTTCTCTCGCTTCTGCTAGCCTCCACACTCGCCGCCAGCGCCCAGCAAGCCCCCATCCAGATCCACGCCGACCTAACCGACGCCCCACGCAAACTCCTCCACGCCGACATCGACCTCCCCGTCCATCCCGGCCCCCTCGACCTCATCACCCCCGAATGGATTCCCGGCGCCCACGGCCCCGACGGCCCCGTCCACGACATCACCGGCATCCGCTTCGAAGCCGACGGCCACACCATCCCCTGGCGCCGCGACCCCATCAACACCTACGAGTACCACGTCGACATCCCCGCCGGCGCCTCCACCCTCCATGCTCACCTCGACTGCATCTTCGCCCGCGCCGCCCGCACCTCCGTCACCCTCGAGTGGGAACACCTCATGCTCTACCCCGCCCACACTCCCGTCAGCACCATCGCCATCCAGCCCACCGTCACCGTCCCCGCCCACTGGGGCATCGGCACCTCCCTCAAGCCCATCACACCCTATGACCCGCAACACCCCGCGGGCGGCACGATTAAGTACGCGCCCACCACCGTCGAGATGCTCGAAGACTCCCCCATCATGACCGGCCTCTACTTCCACGAGTACGCCCTCGCCCCCGGCACCACCCCGCAGCACTTCATGGACGTCATCGGCCCCACCCCCGCCTCCATCGAAGTCCGCCCCGACACCCTCGCTCAAATGTCCGACCTCGTCCATGAAGCCTTCGCCATGTACGGCCCGCCACACTACACCAGCTATCACTTCCTCGTCCTGCTGCAAGGCACCCGCGGCGGCGGCGGCCTCGAACACCACGAGTCCTCCGATAACACCGCCCCCACCACTTTCTTCACCACCTACAAACCCTCCGTCGGCATGGCCGGCCTACTTCCCCACGAGTTCACCCACTCCTGGAACGGCAAGTACCGCCGCCCCGACGGCCTCGCCACCCCCGACTACGCCACCCCCATGCAGGACAACCTCCTCTGGGTCTACGAAGGCCTCACCGACTACCTCGGCAACGTCATGGGTGAGCGCATCGGCATGGTCACCGCCGGCCAGTACCGCCAGTACCTCGCCTTTACCGCCGCCGAAATGGACGCCACCAGCGGCCGCGCCTGGCGCAGCATCGAAGACACCACCTTCGACTCCGCCATGCCCCGCAACGGCAGCGGCCGCGGCGGCAACGCCTGGAGCAGCTGGAAGCGTGGCGCCGACTACTACCCCGAAGGCGACCTCTTCTGGCTCGACGTCGACACCACCATCCGCAAACTGACCAACGACAAAAAATCCCTCCGCGACTTCCTCCAGATCTTCCTTCAAAAGGGCGGCAGCGGCGTCCCCCGCGTAGAGCCCTACAGCCTCTCCGAACTCATCGCCGATCTCAACGAAGTCGTCCCCAACGACTGGGCCGCCTTCATCCAGACCCGCCTCTACGACGTCCAGCCCCATGTCAACACCGAAGGCATCGAGCAGGGCGGCTACCGTCTCGAGTACGTCTCCAAACCCACCTCCGAAATGTCTCAGGAACTGAAAGAAAGCCCCTCCCTCGGCACCTGGTTCTCCGTCGGCCTCGAACTAGGCACCGACGGCACCATCTACGACGTCCGCGTAGGCAGCGCCGCCGACAAAGCAGGCTTCGCCCCCGGCCAGAAGCTCACCGCCATCAACGGCCGCGTCTTCACCCCCGAACTGCTCACCGACGCCCTTGAAGCCTCCCAAGGCAAATCCACGCCCATTCAACTAATGGTCCAGGACGAGGACACCATCTCCCCCCTAACCTTCACCTACAGCGACGGCCTCCGCTACCCCCGTCTAGTCCGCATCCCCAACACCCCCGACTACCTCACCGAAATCCTAACCCCAGCCTCCGCAACCAAGCCCTAGGCACGTGCCGTTGTGCTCGCTCGATTCGCAAGCGAATTTCGTCGCGCGCCCTCGCGGACGGCATTCGCAGCCCTTCACTTTAATCAGCAGCCGTCGCAGGACGAAGCGCTCGGAACCAACGCAGAGGCTGGCCTCAGCTTGCGCGCACATGTCCACAAAACGGATCGATTAGCCGATCAGTGCTCTCTTCATACGCAATTCCTCAACAGCTATCCGTCCCTCCTCACTGAGGTTGGATTTGCCGATCTGGACAGTCACCTTGCGAATCTTGCCGGTGAACTTGTTGTCACCCACCTTGTAGTCGTCGCTGACCGCGGTATAAAGATTCTCGCCCACGTCCGTTGTTTCCGCACCAAACGCGTTTGGATGGGTGTGCTCGATGCGCCCCGTGGCGACCTTTTGATCGTTGACGAAGAGTGAGCCATTTCCTCCGGCACCGGGGCGACCGCCATCATAGGCAAACTCGAAGCGGAGAATAACCTTGCCCGGCGGCAGGCGATCCGGGCCGACGATCTTCGAAATCTCGCGACCGAGAAAGTTGTATGCGAAGCGAGGCGCGCCGTTCTTGACGTACAGGCTCCAGCCGCCCATCTCACCGCCCTGTGCAATGATCACGCCCTCTGCTCCTCCCTCCGGGATTTCGACGTCGGCTGTAATCACGAAGGAACGGTTCTTAATGTTGATGAAACCGTTCTCGGGAATCCCTTTCATTCCCTCGTACACGGTCATCTCGGTGCGGCCTTCCAGCAGATCTGGACGGCCAGCGAGTGCGGCGTTAAAGCGTTCCCACGCGCGATCGTCGAGGGGCAGCACGTTGTACTTCACGGCCTCTTCAAGGAACACTCCCTTCAGCTTTTCGAGCTTGTCGGGATACTTCGCCGCGAGATCGTGGGCGCAGCTAAAGTCTTCTTCCACGTTATAAAGTTCCCATCTGTCGTTGGCATACGTAGCGCGCGCCTTCGGCTCCCACGGCGGACGGTGCACAGTGGTGGCGAACCAGCCGTCCTGATAGATGCCGCGATTGCCTGCCATCTCGAAGTATTGCGTGGTGCGGCGCGACTTCGCCTCCGCGTTGTTCAGCGTGTCGAGCATGCTCACGCCTTCGATGGGCTTCTGCTTCACCCCATGAACGACTTCAGGCTCGCTCACCCCAACTGCCTCCAACACCGTTGGAGCAATGTCGATCATGTGGTACCACTGCGTGCGCAGGCCGCCTTGCTCCTCGATGCCTCTTGGCCAATGAATCACAATGGGCTGGCAGACGCCTCCGTACGAAGCCACCTGGTGTCCCCAGGAAAAGGGCGTCGCGCCTGCAAAGGCCCATCCGTTGGGATACAGGATATGGGAATGCGGGCCGCCGAATTTGTCCAGGTTCGCCAAGGCAACGTCGAGTGGCTCGGGCAGCCCGTTGAACACAGACAGCTCATTGAACGCACCGATGGGGCCTCCCTGAAACACAGGGCCGTTGTCGCCGGTGATGTAGATCACCATCGTGTTGTCCATTTGGCCCAGCTCTTCAATTGCATCGAGGAACCGCCCGATTTCGTAATCGGTCACCTCGGCAAACGCGGCATAGATCTCCATGTACCTGGCGAAGACCTTTTTCTCATCGGCCGTCAGATCGTCCCATTCCTGGATTCCCGGCGGCTTGGGCGCAAGTTCAGTCCCCGGAAACACAACGCCTAGTTCGATCTGCCGGGCGAGCGTTTCTTTTCGGACTTGGTCCCAGCCCTGATCGAACTTGCCCTTGTACTTGTCGCGCCATTTTTCAGGTACCTGGAATGGACCGTGCGTGCCGATCGCGGAGTAGTACACGAAGAACGGCTTGTCGGGAGCCAGCGATTGCTGGGAACGCACCCACTCAATCCCTTTGTCGGTAATGTCCGAGCTGGCATAGTAATCGGCGTCGGGATGCACATCGATTCTGTTCATGTTGTCGTAGATGACCGGGTGGAACAGGTCAGCTTCGCCGGCCATGAAGCCGTAAAATCGCTCAAAGCCGCTATTCATCGGCCAGCGATCGAAAGGCCCGACAACGCTGGCTTCCCAGGGCCCCAGCTCGTGGCATTTGCCAAACATGGCGGTGCTGAAGCCGTTGAGCCGCAGGATCTCGGGGAGCATAGTGACGCTGGCTGGACGCATCGCCGTATACCCCGGGAAAGCAGTGGCAATTTCCGAGATCACGCCGAAATTTGTGCTATGGCTGTTGCGCCCCGTAAGCAACGCCATGCGGCTGGGCGAGCACAGCGGTGGCACCTTGAAGTTGTTATAGCGAAGCCCATCCGCCGCCAATCGTTCCAACGTTGGCATGTCGATAGGGCCGCCGAACGTCGAGGAATCTCCGAAGCCAAAGTTGTCCAGTAGGATGACCACCACGTTGGGTGCCCCTTTCGGCGCCTTCACCTGGAACCGGGGCGGAGCAGTTGCATCCTTCACATCAAGCTCGGTGATCGGCGGATACTGCGGTTCGGGGACGGGCAGGACCTTGCGATTCGTAGAGGAAGCCCCGTTGAGCGCGTTGCTTTGAGCCTCTGACTGATTAGCCATGGGTCACCACCAGCAGGCCGCTTGATACCTGAATGAATAGGCGCGTCATCATCTTCTCCTGATCGATTAGTTCTCACCGCGAATCGCCGCGGATGGCTCGGCTCCTTGTGCGAAGCCGTCGTGAACTCAAAGGAAAAGCACAGATTGATTCAAACTCGGGATTGCCTTGCAGTAGCCCTGCCTGGGACTTCGTCGAAGGGCGGGATTATTTCCCAGACACTGACAACGCTTATATGCCACAGGCCCGTGTCTCGCTACTGTCAGATGTGACAGATAATTCGTGCCCGGTGCAACATCGCGAGATGCAGACAAAGTGAGTAACTCGATCACGGCGCCCGACCGAACCCTCTCGCTCTACACTCGCGCCCATTGGCCGGCCAGCCAGGTCTCGACGAAATATAGACCCGCCGAACGTTGAGCTGCAGCAGCGATCAACATCCCCTCCAAACGAAGTGACTTCCATCCGATGGTGTTGCATCGACCGGTTGAGACCCCGGGCGTTCTCAACAACTTCCAACAACCCATCACCCCGCCCCCCAGCTACCGCCAACCCTGTCAAGCCCCCAATCGCACCCAAAACTCACCAAACCCCTATGAACATTGGCGATATTTATTCTCAAAACCTGGCATAGTTACCCCCGCCAACTTGATACACTTAAAGGAGAGATCGAAATCGAATCAAACGCCGCACCGGCTAGAGCCGCTGCGGCGTTCCCATTTAGGCCCCTAACTCTAACGGAGAGAAGATCATACGCATAACCCGTTTGGAATGAGCCGCTTGAAACTAGCTATTACTATGTAACTAGCTCATTCCAAACGACTTCACTACGAAAAAGTGAAAGCAGGGGGAGGGGGGGTGCACAGGAGAGCGCAATCAGCCATGAAGGGCCAACGGCCCGACATATCACAGCCTGGGCCGAAGGCCCAGGTAAGCCCAAACCCACCCACCAAGGGCCAAAGGCCCGACATATTCCGGATCGTATGAAGGCCACAACAAGTCGGACTGCCACAAGCCCAGACTTAACTGCCATGTTCTGAAAAGTTTGAGTCCAAAAGTACCCCGGGGGGAGGGGGTCCCTCCCCCCGGCCGTGCGACTACCGAACCGCTCCTGCAGCGTCTTACTGCAAAATGCGAAAATGAAATGTCGCTTCTCCCTCCACTGAGGTACCGTTTTGCTTCGCTCGTTTTTCATTGGTCTCTCGACCAACAAGGCCTTTCGCGCATTCTCGGAACGCTCCTCCATCGGCCGCAAAGTCTCCCGCCGCTTCGTCGCCGGCATGTCCATCGACGAGGCCATCGCAGCCACCGTCCAGCTCAACGCCGAAGGCATCGACGTCACCCTCGACTCGCTCGGCGAATCCGTCCTCGACGTAGCCCACGCCGAAGCCAGCGCCGCCATCTACCACCTGCTACTCGACGCCATAGAGAGTCGCAAGCTCCGCGCCAACGTCTCCGTCAAGCTAACCCAGGTTGGCATGGACATCGGCGGCCCATCCGAAGGCCCCGCGTTAGCCGAGCGCATCGTCGGCGAGATGGTCGCGCACGCCGCGCACGTCAATAGCTTCGTCCGCATCGACATGGAAGGCTCCGAGTACACCGAGCCCACCCTCGTCCTAACCGAGCGCCTCCATAACCAATATCCAGGCGCTGTAGGAACCGTGCTTCAGGCTTATCTTTTTCGCACCGAAAATGACGTGGAACGCCTGATTTCACAGGGGATTCGCATTCGCCTCTGCAAAGGCGCCTACAAAGAACCAGCCGAAATCGCCTTCCCTTCCAAGGCCGATGTCGACGCCAACTACATCAAGCTCATGAAGCGCATCGTCTCGAGCCCGGTCTTCTGCGGCATCGCCACCCATGACGAAGCCATCGTGAACCAACTGCGCGAGTTCGTCGCGCAGCACAACATCAGCAAGAGCGCCTTCGAGTTCCAGATGCTCTACGGAATCCGCCGCGACCTGCAACGCAAGCTCGTAGCCGAAGGCTTCGGCGTTCGCGTCTATGTTCCCTTTGGCGCCGAGTGGTATCCCTACTTCATGCGCCGCCTCGCCGAACGTCCCGCCAACGTCCTCTTCCTCGCAAAGAACTTCTTCAAAAGCTAAGCCTTACTCCGGCGGAAGCAGCGGCGCAATCACGATCAGGTTCGTCAGCACCGTCTTCTGCGCGTAGTTCAACCACCCATAGCGCGGAGAGTTCATCACCCCGAACCGCTCTCCCGGCGGAAGCATCCGCAACTCCCGAAAGCTGCGTATCACCTGTCGCCGCTGCTCCATTGGCAACGAACCCAGTTGCTCCATCGCTCCGCGCACCTGCGAGCGCTGTGCCGGATTCAACCGCTCCATCGCCTCCGAATGTGCCAGCGTCCGAGCCCGCATCTCCGGTGTCATCGCATTCAGCTGCGCCAGCCGTTGATGCATCTGGATCTGTGTCGCCAGCGGCAGCTCCCGGAATCCCGGCTCGCGATCCAGCGCCGACTGCTGCTGCTCCAGCGTCATCCCTTGATGCTGCTCCATCCACTCCGGCAGATGCTCGCCCCCGCGACGTCCATTCGGCCCCACCAAATGCTGCTGACTCCCACGCTGCTCCGTCGGGTCCGGCGGCGGCGGCCGCCGCTCGATAGGCGCAGGCCGCTGCTGCTGCCCTCCAAAACCCCGGCTGTGACTCGCAGCCGCCATCGAATACCAGGCCGATCGCCGAAACATCGGAGCTACATGCCGCTGCGCAAATGCAACGCCGCTCAAGCCAGCAAGCAAGCTGACCAGAAGCGCTCGTATGACCGAGCTACGGAATGGTTGAGTCTTGCGCATGCGTCCTTCTGCTCTTGGTTCGAGCTGGGCAGAAACTTTCCTTCCTCCCTCTACAGGGTCTTGCATTCGGGCCATGGTATCGCACCTCAAATGCTCCATAGCCCAATTAGCTGCTCGGCGGATCCGAGCTGTCGTCGCTTGAGTCCAGCAGCTGATCCATCTGCTGCAACGCCTGCGCATTCTTATCCATAATCGTCAAATCAGTCACAGTCGGCGACACCTGCACCGCCACCGGCGCACCGTGTCCGCCATACAATCCCGCAAACGTTCCACCCCCTGCAAGCATCACCGCAACCACCAGCGCCCCAGCCAACACCGGCCGCAACCGATGTCCCGTGCTGTACATCAGGAAAGCCCGTGTCCGGCTCCAGAATCCCTCCGGCTCCGAGGCCTGCGCCTCGCGTAGCCGCGCATGCAGCTTCGTATCAAAGTAAGGCGAAGGCTCCGGTGCCTTCCAGTCATCCAGCAACGCAAACGTAGCCTGCAACTCCTCCAGCTCCTTGCGGCACTCCGCACAGGCAGCCATGTGCGCAGCCAACTCGGGGTGCGCAGCAGCGTACGACTCGTCCAGCAACAAATCAGCGAGAGCTGTGCGACAGGTCTTGCAATCGGTCCTCATGTCTATCTTCTTCATATCATCCCCTCTTGGGGTTGCACCTTTGCGTCTAACCTCAACGCTTCCGGCGCCAACGCGTAACAGTTCTATACAAATGCTTTCAACTTCTCCCGCAGCGTCTGATACGCCCGGAAAAGCAGTGACTTCGTAGCAGACTCGGACAACTTCAGCACCTCGCCGATCTGCTTGTAATCCATCCCTTCGTACTTATGCATCAACACCGCGGTCTTCTGCCGTTCGGGCAATGCCATCACGTGCTGCCGTATCGCGCTCATCCGCTCCTGCTGTAGTAAATCCGCCTCTGCCGAAGGCGTGTCATCGGCCACATCCGGAGTCGTTCCCGTCTCCGCGTCCACGGCATCCAGGTATACCGTCGAAGCCGTCCGCTCATGCCGAGTATCGCGCGCATGATTGACACCCAGGTTCGTCGCGATCCGGTAAAGCCACGTGCTGAACCGAGCTTCGGCCCGGTATGTCTCCCGCGAACGGTAGACCCGCAGAAACACCTCCTGCGCCAACTCTTCGGCCACAGCCTGGTTGTGCACCATGCGAAACATAAAGTGCACAATCGGCTTCCGGTACTTATTCAGCAACACGTCAAACGCGTCCATGTTGCCGGACTTCAGCTCGAGCATCACCTCAGCGTCCGTAAGCTCGGAAAAATCTCCCCGCGCCACCGCCGACCGCCTCGCCTGCATCTGCTCCGGGGTCAAATCGATGGCCACCAAAGGGGAGTTTTCCGGCCTTGGTTCCGCAGGGTCCAAGATGCCGGGATGGAGAGCGAGCGCACCCATATCTTCCGAAACCCCATTTTCACTCTCAGGTTGCGCTAAATCCTCATCTTCGCCAGATTTTGGCGAAATGGGCGGATCTCCCGGCTGAACTCTGTGCAATGGGGGCATCAGGCCGTAATTGTAACCTTTCAGAAACCAGTTGTCGGACGCAAACCCCTGCTCCAACGGCGGCCCGAGCCTACCCAAACCCTCCCCAAGCCGATCCCATACGGTTGGCGCACCTGCCCCTCGGTGTTATCCTAACTAAGCTGCAAAGGCCCGGCAGAAGCGTATCCGCAAGGCGCATCCGCCTCGATTCTGGCCTCACCAGCCCATGGGCGCATAACTCAGCGGTAGAGTGCCACCTTCACACGGTGGAAGTCGTAGGTTCGAATCCTGCTGTGCCCACCATCGAATCAATAACTTACAAGCCTTCCCTCTTCAACAGTTTGTTGCACTCGGTTGCAAACCTTCAAAACATTGATTTCCCTCCCGCCTTTATCATTGAGCTGTTTGTAGACAGATTCGACCATCAGTTGCACGCTCTAGGTTAACTTTTGAACGTACTCGTCAGCTGCTGTATCTGACCGCGTGCCCGAAGCGAACCGCCACGCTTT
>CAVTSJ010000021.1:0-88345 GCA_963737325.1 uncultured Acidobacteriaceae bacterium | reverse complement strand
GGCCGGCGCCGATCTCCCGCTAACCACCCCGGACGTCAAAGCCCTCCTCCGCGGCGACGCGCTCTACACCCGCGACCCCAACCTCCTCCTCGGCATCCTCACCGCCGACTGCGTCCCCGTCCTCGTCGCGGACACCCGCACCCACGCCATCGCGGCCTTCCACGCTGGCTGGCGCGGCACCCTCGCCCGCATCGTCGAGCGCGGCATCGGCACCCTCCGCCGCGATTTCGGCTCCCGCCCCAAAGACCTTATCGCCGCCATCGGCCCCTCCATCGGCGCCTGCTGTTATGCAGTGGGCGAACAAGTCCGCGACGAATTCGAAAGCCAGTTCGCCCACGCCCCTGAGCTCTTCTCCGAGGTCTTCGGGCGGAGTCCTCTTGGCGATCCCATCCGCGAAAAGTACCCCATGCTCTTCCTCACCGCCCGAGCCCCCGGCCACTCCAACCTCGGCCCCCAGATCCACCTCAACCTCCAGGAAGCCAACCGCCGCCAACTTCTCGACGCCGGCCTCAAGCCCTCCGCCATCACGGTCATCGGCCACTGCACGGCGTGCACCCGCCTTCGCGACGGCCGCCGCAAATACTTCTCCCACCGCGCCGAACAAGGCCACACCGGCCGCATGCTAAGCATCATCGGCACCATCCAGCCTACAAAGCTAGAAGCCAAGAGCTAGAAGCTTCCTCAGGCCTTACACAACTCCACCAGCAACTCCTCGCGATGCTGCATCGCGAACCGGTCCATCATCCTCAAGCTCCGCAGATAGACCCCCACGCCCGCGACCGCATACACCCCAAACACCGGCACCAGCGCCCACATCGCATGTAGCCGGAAGCACAAAAAGAAAATCCCCGCCCCAACACCCGACGCCACCATCATCACCACCATGGCCATCAGCGCACTCACCTGCGACGCCTGCCGCCGCATCATCTTCTGCAAATCCATCTTCTTCGGCGACGTGATCGATCGCTGGTTGCCGAAGATCATGTTCACCGCCAGCGTTCCCACAGCCCAAAACACCGCTGCCAGCGCAGCCTGGATCGAAGGCACGCCAGCCATGTAGCTGATGATCACGAATACGAGCAAGATCTCCACCAGCGCCAACAGCAATCCGAGCAGGTTCTTCGCCAGCAATATGTCGCGCATCCTCACCGGCGCCAGGAAGTAGAGTTGCGCGCCCGTCGTCTCCATGCCCAGCGAGTTGTAGCTCATCGGGCAGATCACCAGGAGCGTGTACGCCACCGCCGCAGGAAACACCCACACCGACCCCGCACTCGATCGGCTCGCAAACTTCCCCGCAAAGATCAGCACCAGGAAAATCGGCATCACCAGCCCATACAAAATTCCGGTATTCCGCCGCACATACAGAATCTCCTTGCCCAGCACCGTCTCAATCACCGCCCACACCCGGGCCCTGCTCGCAACCGCAAATTCACCAGTCGTCGGCGCGCCTGCCTCGACCACCACGGCTCTCGCCGGTGCGGCCGGGCCCCCGCTCGACACCCTCACTACCTTGTCTTTCTTACGCGCCCCCACACTGGCCGCATCCGACAGATTCTCTCCCCGAAACTCCGTCCGCATCCTGAGCGCAAACACCAGCAGGAACGCCGCTCCCCACATCGCCGCGACCAGCGTATACCCCGCAAACCCCGCCAGCTCTCCCCCCGTCGCCTTCACCAGCGACGTGCTCGCCAGCTCCGGTGGAAACGGCTTCAGCCACGGCTCCGCCCGCACAATCAACTGCCCGACGAACCCGAACTTCTGCTGCGACACCGCATACGCATGCGTCGTGTGATGGTGGTTGTACGCCGGGTTGAACGTAAAGTTCGCCCACTGAATCGCCAGCGACCCCACAAAGATAAACGCCGTAAACACCTCGCGCGCTCGCCGTGTCGACAGCCACCGGTCCACCCACGCGAAGATCATCCGCGAGAAAAACACATTCGTCGCCGCAAACACCGCCATCGCAATCAGCGCATACAGCCACAACCCCGGCGCCGCGATCCCAATTCCCGCCGCCACCGCCAGCGAGGTCAGCATCGCCGTCACATTCGCCGGCGTCAGCAGCCCAAAGAACAGCCGTATCCCCACATACGTATCGACCCTCATCGGAAAGCGAATCAGCTGGGTCGGATCAAACGTAGTGGTCGGCTGCCCCAGCTGAATATTCAGCAGCTGGCACAGCACAAAGATCCCCCACAACAAACCGGCAATCCAAGTCAGATGTCCCTTCAGCACGAAGAAGAACGCTGCGAACCCCGCACCCACCACAAACGCCAACACCATCCCCAGGAACAGCAGCGCGAGGAACACCATCCCCACCATCTCGCCCGCGCCGCCCTTGCGCCGAAAGCTGTTCCACAATATCCGCCAGCGCAGCCACGCAATCGCCGCAAACTGCGCCCGCGTCTGCCCCGCCGTCCACCCGCCCCGCTCTACCTCGCCCATCTCATCTCTCCCGCCTCTGGCCTTCACCCTTCACCTCTCACTTAACCCTTTACGCCAGCCATGTCAGCTCCTGCTCCGGATGACTCGCCCCCGCTTCGCCGCCCACTACATCCAGAAAAATCTCCTCCAGGGTAAGCCGCCCCTGCGCATCGCTCTCCGCACCCGGCGTCAATCTCGCCTGCACGCCCGCTCTCAACTCATCCAGCGACCCATTCGCAACAATGTGGCCGCGATTAATAATCGCGATATGCGAGCAGAGCCGCTCCACGATCTCCAGCACATGCGACGTCAAAAAGATCGTCGCCCCCCGCGCGATCATCCCCTGCAGCATCGCCTTCAGTGTTCCCGCAGCAATCGCGTCCACACCCTCAAACGGCTCATCCAGAAACAGCACCTTCGGCCCATGAATCACCGCGGCCGCCAGCGCCAGCTTCTTGCCCATCCCATGCGAGTAATCCGCAATCAACTTCTTCTGCTGGTCCGCTAGCCCCATAAACTCCAGCAGCTCGGTCGATCGCGCCTCCGCCGTCGCCTTCTCCAGCCCATACATCCGCCCCACGAACAGCAGGTACTCCCGCGCCGTCAGCTTGCCGAACAGCGCCATACCCTCGGGCACCACGCCAATCAGCCGCTTCACTTCCACGGGGTTATAAAACAAATCCTGCCCCAGGATCTGGATCGACCCCGACGTCGGCGCCAGCAACCCCGTCAACATCTTGATGGTCGTAGATTTCCCCGCACCATTCGGCCCGAGAAATCCAAAAAACTGCCCAGGTTCAACTGCAAGATCAATGTGATCGACGGCCGTAAACCCGTCGAAACTCCGAGTCAGCGCGTGTGCCGCAATAGCAGGGGCCATGATTGCCGAGTGTACCAGCCACCCCAATCTCTAATCTCTATTCTCTATTCTGTCGCATCCCGCGTGTCGCATCCCGCGGCTCTACGCTCTACACTTTGTCTTAGAGGTTCCTCCCATGCCCACCCATCCCATCGTCGGTCTCCACCACGTAACCGCCATCGCCTCCGACCCCCAGGCCAACCTCGACTTCTACACCCAGGTCCTCGGCCTCCGCTTCGTCAAGCGCACCGTCAACTTCGACGACCCCGGCACCTACCACTTCTACTTCGGCGACGACCTCGGCTCGCCCGGCACCATCCTCACGTTCTTCCCCTGGCCGCGCGTTGGCCGCGGCACCGCCGGCGCCGGGGAAGTCACCCACACCGCCTTCAGCATCCCCACCGACTCGCTTGCCTTCTGGGAACAGCGCCTCGTCGACAAGCACATCAAGTTCACCCGCAGCCCTCGCCGCTTCGACGAAGAAGTCCTCACCTTCGCCGACACCTCCGGCATGCAAATCGAACTCGTAGCCCACGCTGAAGGCTCCGCCGCCCACCCGCCGCGCTTCTCCGACGTCCCCGCCGCCCACGCCATCCGCGGCTTCCACGGCGTCACCATGCTCCAGCTCGACGCCACCGAAACCGCCGCCACGCTAGCGGTCATGGGATTCCTTCCCATCGCCGAAGAAGGCAATCGCCTCCGCTTCGCATCGCCCGCAGACCCTACCGCCCTCGGCAAAGCCATCGACATCGTCGTCGACCCGCAAGCCAACTTCGGCCGCTCCGGCGCCGGCTCCGTCCACCACATCGCCTTCCGCGCCGCCAACGACGAATCCCAACACGAATGGCGCACCGAGATCACCAAACACCTCCCCGCCACCGAAGTCCTAGACCGCGAATACTTCCACTCCATCTACTTCCGCGAACCCGGCGGCGTTCTCTTCGAGCTCGCCACCGACAACCCCGGCTTCGCCATCGACGAGCCCCTCGAATCCCTCGGCGAGCGCCTCTGCCTTCCGCCCTGGTTCGAAGCCCGACGCCGCGGCCTCGAGGCGACCCTCCCGCCCATCACCCTCCACAAAGGCGCCGCCGAAACCACCCAGCCTCCCGACCCCCACGCCAATGGCGAGCTCTACCGGGCCGGCACAGACCTCGACAAAGCCACCGGCGCCGTCATCCTCCTCCATGGCCGCGGCGGCCCCGCCCGCGACATCCTCACCCTCTCGCGAGCGCTGGCCCCCGGCAGCCTTCCCATCGCCTTCCTCGCCCCCCAAGCCGAAGGCTTCACCTGGTACCCCAACTCCTTCCTCGTAGACCGCGATCAAAACCAGCCCTACCTCGACTCCGCCCTCGCCCGCGTCCAATCCGTCATCAACCTCATCCTCGAAGCCGGCATTCCCCTCGACCGCATCGTGCTGGCCGGCTTCTCGCAAGGCGCCTGCTTAGCCACCGAGTTCATGGCCAGCCACCCCGCCCGCTACGCCGGCCTCATCGCCTGGACCGGCGGCCTCATCGGCCCTCCCGACTCCGACCTCACCCATACCGGCAACCTGGCCGGCACGCCCGCCCTCTTCGCCAGCAGCGACCCCGACCAATGGGTCCCCTGGCCCCGCGTAGAAGAGTCCGCCAAGATCTTCACCAGCATGGGCGCCAAAGTAACCCTCCGCCGCTTCCCCGACAAGCCCCACTCCGTAAGCGGCGAAGAAATAGAACTGGGCCGCAAGCTAATAGAACAAGCCCTCGCGCCAATCCAATTAGCTAGAAGCTAGGAGCTACATCCGCAACAGCTCCGCAAACACCGTCCCACCCTGATCCGCCCGGCTAACCGTCCGCCGAAACATACTGAACAACTCCCGCCCGACCCCATACTGCATCGCCGACAAATCCGCCTTCACCGCCTCGCGCCTCTCCCACTGCCGCGCCTCCACCAGCGCCGTCAGCTCACCCGTATTCGAATCAATCCTCACCCGATCGCCATCCCGCAGCTTGGCAATCGGCCCACCCTCCGCAGCCTCCGGCGTCAAATGGATCGCCGACAACACCTCACCCGACGCCCCCGACAACCTCCCATCCGTCACCAGCGCCACCTTGAACCCCGCGCTCTGCACCGCCTGCAACGGCGGCAGCAGCTTATGCAGCTCCGGCATCCCATTTGCCCGAGGCCCCTGGAACCGCACCACCACAATCACATCGCGCTCCAGTTCCCCAGCCTTGAACGCCTTCTGCACGCACTCCTGGCTATGGAAGATCGTCACCTCACCCTCAATCACATGATGATCGGGCGCGATCGCCGACGTCTTCACAATCGCCTTCCCCAAATTCCCCTCCAGCACGCAAAGCCCGCCGCGCACATCGAACGGCGCGCTCACCGGCCGCAGAATCTGCTCATCCTTACTGACCGTGTCGCCGATCCGCCAGCTAACCTCATTCGCAGCATTCAGAAACGCAACCTCGGTATACCGCTGCAGCCCCGGCCCCGCCACCGTCTGCACGTTCTCATGCGCGAGCCCCGCATCCAGCAGCTCGCCAATCAGCAAACCCATCCCGCCCGAAGCGTGAAACTGGTTCACATCCGCCTTGCCATTTGGATACACCCTCACGAGCAGCGGCACCACATTCGCCAAATCCTCAAAGTCGCTCCACTCCAGCCGAATCCCTGCCGCAGCCGCCATCGCCACCAGATGAATCGTATGGTTCGTCGACCCGCCCGTAGCCAGCAGCCCCACAATCCCATTCACAAATACGCGCTCATCCAGCAACTGCCCCACCGGCGTGTACTCTTTGCCGAGCGCCGTCATCGCCAGCGCGCGCCGCACTCCCGCCCGGGTCAGCGCATCCCGCAACGGCGTATTCGGATTCACAAACGATGACCCCGGCAGATGCAGCCCCATCATCTCCATCATCATCTGGTTCGTATTCGCCGTCCCATAGAACGTGCACGTCCCCGGCCCGTGATACGACTTCGACTCAACCTCAATCAACTCCTCAACCGTAACCAGTCCCTGCTCGAACTCCCGCCGCATGTGCTTGCGATCATCATTCGAGAACCCCGTCGTCATCGGCCCGCTGGGCAGAAACACCACTGGCAGATGCCCAAACGAGAGCGCCGCAATCACCAGCCCCGGCACAATCTTGTCGCAGATCCCCAGCATCACCGCCGCATCGAACGTCTGGTGCGACAGCGCCACCGCCGCCGACATCGCAATCACATCCCGCGAAAACAACGACAGCTCCATCCCCGCAAATCCCTGCGTAATCCCATCGCACATCGCCGGGACGCCGCCCGCCACCTGCGCCACCCCACCCGCCTCGCGCGCGGTCGCCCGTATCAACTCCGGAAACCGCTCGTACGGCTGATGCGCCGACAGCATATCGTTATAAGCCGTCACAATCGCGACGTTCCCCGCGCTCCCCTCACGCAGCATCGCCTTATCGTCCGCGCCGCAAGCCGCAAACCCGTGCACCTGGTTCGCGCAACCCAGCCCCTTCCGATTCGGTGTCACGCTGACCGCCGCAGCAATCGCCTCCAGGTACCGGCTCCGCGTCACCTGGCTCCGCCGAATGATCCGCTCCGTAACCTCTTCCACGCGGGAATTCAGCGCGCTCACAAGCCAAATCCAGCACGCCCACCAGGACGCGTCCACACGCTCATCTGTTCAGAATTCATACCAGAATTGTAGCCGCTTACCGAACCAAATTCCCGTTCCAGCACCACCCCCAAAATCCCCCGCAAACCTCCCAACCCAAAGTCCGATAAGCGACCCCACCGCCCGAAATCTGCGCCGTGCTTTCCATCTGACAACTGAGAACGCCCTAC
Source organism: uncultured Acidobacteriaceae bacterium (assembly GCA_963737325.1). Taxonomy (GTDB): domain Bacteria; phylum Acidobacteriota; class Terriglobia; order Terriglobales; family Acidobacteriaceae; genus Granulicella. The sequence continues at coordinate 81,246 of CAVTSJ010000021.1, read as the reverse complement.
CCCTGCCCCTCCCGAAACTCCCGCACCACCGCCATATACTTTCTCGCCGTCTCGGTGACCACCTCGGGCCTGCCCTCCGCCATCGCCTTCGCGTCCACCAGATCCGAACCCACGCCCAGCGCAAACGCGCCCGCCTCCAGAAACTCCTTCGCCGTATGCAACGACACGCCCCCCGTAGGAATCATCTCAATCTGCGGCAGCGGCCCCTTCAGGGACACCAGGTACTTCGCCCCACCCATCGCCCCGGCAGGGAACACCTTCACCACATCCGCGCCCGCATCCCACGCCGTAACAATCTCCGTCGGGGTCAGCGCCCCCGGCAGCACGGCAACCGACTCCCGCCGGCACAGCGCAATCGTCTTCAGGTTCAGCGCCGGACTCACCACAAACTTCGCTCCCGCCCCAATGCATCGCTCCGCCGTCTCCGGATCCAGCACGGTCCCTGCGCCCACCAGGATGTCCGGCCGATCCTTCACCAGCTTCGCAATTACCTCGACCGCTCCCGGGATCGTCATCGTCACTTCCATCACGTCGACCCCGCCCGCAGCCACCGCCTCCGCCAGCGCCAGCGCCTTCTCCACCGACGCCGCCCGCAACACCGGCACCAACCCCGTCTCCTTCAACCTCTTCAAAACCGCAACCTTTTCCATAGCAATAAACCTACCACCGCCTCCCTGCCTGGGTCAGCGGCCACCGCCACCTACGCCTTTGCCTTTGTTGTTGCCTTAGCTAGAAGCTGGAAGCTCGCCTTCTGTTACTCTGCGGCAAAGCCCATAGGAGGACCAACGCGTGGGAGGCCTCATCCCGTTAGGAGACGCATCGCGACGCCGGGTTCACTTTCCCATCGCCACCGTCATCATCATCGTCCTCAACGTCATCGTCTTCTTCCTCGAGCTCCAGGGCGGCGACTCCTTCGTCTACCAATGGGCCGCCATCCCTGCCAATATCTCCACCGGTCGCGCCCTCCCCACGCTGCTTACCTCCATGTTTCTGCACGGCAGCTGGCTGCACATCATCGGCAATATGGTCTTCCTCTGGGCCTTCGGTCCCGCTATGGAAGACGTCATGAATCCCTTCAGCTTCACCGCCTTCTATCTCCTCGGAGGCCTCGTCGCCATGCTCGCCCAGGTCGCGGCGCTGCCGGGCTCCTGGGTTCCCACCCTGGGCGCCAGCGGAGCTATCGCCGCCGTTATGGGAGCCTTCCTCGTCACCTATCCCCGCGATCAGATCAAGTCCCTCTTCTTCTTCTTTCTCTTCATCCGCATCACTTTCATTCCGGCCGTTCTGCTCATCGGCGTTTGGTTCCTCATCCAGCTCTTCAACGTAGGCTCGGTAGCCTCCGTCCAACACGGCGGCGTAGCCTACGTAGCCCACGTCAGCGGCTTCCTCTTCGGAGCCCTGACCGTCAAACTCTTCCGCCGCAAGCAACCCACCTTCGCCCCACCCAACGCCTGGCCCCGCGCCTAACCTCAAACTCACTCAACTCGGGCTGCCCCACATCTCGCTTCTGAGATGTGGGTTCGAATAGCGAAGCCTCGCAACGTAATGTTCGGAATGCCTCCGCCGATAAGAACCACAGCGGTCGTCTGCTGCAATTTAAATCAGGGCGCTCTTCGTGCGACTTCAAGCCTATCCAGACGCAACCGCGGGATGGGTCTATGTCCAACGCAACGCGCTTGTATCTTTTGTCGGCCCTGAGTCCCTTTCTAGTATTCGCTCCCGTGGCCCTTTCCGGCTGTGCAGCAAGTCCCACGATCGATACCTACACAGCGGGCAGTTTTCCGTTCGACAACGCCATCGACTCCGCTGGAAACATCTGGATCGCCAATGGCGGCAACGGAGTCCCGGGCACCGCCGCAGGCGACAGCAACGTGATGAAACTCAGCCCCTCGGGCCAGGTCATCGGTACCTATGTTGCAGGCGCAGGTCCCATCGGCATTGCGATCGATCAAGCGGGAAACGTATGGGTGGAGAACTATGGCACCGGGGTGGCCGGAGCCACGCCAGGCGATAGCAACGTTACGGAACTAAGTCCCTCCGGCACCACCATCGGCACCTACGTCGCCGGAAGTTATCCTGCCGGCGGCATCGCCATCGATAAATCCGGCAATGTATGGGTGACCAATTGGGGCTCGATCTCCGGAACCGCCGGAACCCCCGGAACGGCCCCGGGCGACAGCAACGTCACCGAGCTAAGCCCCTCCGGCGTAACCATCGGCACCTGGGTCGCGGGAAGTTCTCCCGGAGGCATCGCCATAGACTCCGCCGGAAACATATGGGTAGCGAATAAGGGCAGCGGAACGGTGGGACTCAATCCAACCGACAGCAACGTTACGGAACTGAGCCCCTTCGGCAAAACGATCGGCACCTACGTCGCGGGAAGCCACCCCGAAGGCCTCGCCATCGATCCCTCCGGAAACGTATGGGTGCTCAACAAGGGCGGCGGAAATGTCTCAACGGCTTCGGGTGACAGCAACATTACAAAACTCAGTCCCTCCGGCGCCGTCATCGGTACCTTCCTCGTAGGAAGCTACCCCGAAATCGTAGCCATCGACTCCGCCGGAAACGTGTGGGTCGCTAATGGATACAACCGCGGCTACGAACTCACGACGAGCAGTGTCACCGAACTCAACTCCTTCGGTACCACGATCCAGACCTACGCCACGGGGAATCAACCCTACGGCATCGCCATCGGCCCATCAGGAGACGTGTGGGTAACCAACTACGGCAACGGAACCGTAGGAACACCTCAGCCCGACAGCAACGTCCAGGTATATCGGGGAGCGGCAAAAGGCCCGCAATATTTCCCCTACACCGGCCCCCAATGGCCAGGCGCAGAATAATCCTGCTTTAGCAACTGGCAACTGAGAACTAACAACTTTCACCCAATCCCAAACCCCGCCTGAATCGCCTCCAGCGACCGCCCCTTGGTCTCCGGATAAATAAACAACACCACAAAAAACTGCACCGCCATCATCACCGCAAAAAACACAAACGGCAGCGCATGACTCCGCGCCGCAACATACGGAAACACCCCCGCAATAATCGCATTCATAATCCAGTGCGAAGACGACCCCACACTTTGTCCCTTCGACCGCACCCGCGACGGAAACACCTCCGCGATATACACCCAGATCACCGACCCCTGCGAGATCGCGAAGAACACGATGAACAGCATGAAGCAAGCCATCAACAGTCCTTTATGCGAGTTCGTATAGAACACCCACGCCACGCCCGACAGCGCCACCACCATCCCCACCGACCCAATCAACATCAAGGTCTTCCGCCCCAGCTTGTCAATCAAACTCATCCCCAGAAACGTGGCCAGCAGGTTCACCAGCCCCACGCCAACCGTCTGCAGTGCAGCCGAGTTCGAACTGAATCCCGCCGACGCAAAGATCGAGTTCGAGTAATACAGCAGCGCATTAATTCCCGACAGCTGATTGAACAATCCAATCGTCACCGCGAGGAACAACGGCAGCGCATACCGCCGTGTGAACAACGGCTCCGGCTTCACGCCTCGCTCCAAATGCACTGAAGCAATAATCTCCCGCAACTCCTCCTCAGAGTTCGGCGCCCCCATCAAGCGCAACACCTCGAGCGCCTCGTCTGTTTGATTGGTGGTGACCAGCCACCGCGAGCTCCGCGGAATCCCGTACAACATCCCCAGGAAGATCGCCGACGGCACAATCGCTACGCCAAACTCCCAACGCCACTGCGTCGCTCCCAGGTGCTGCGTCACGATAATGTAGTTCGACAGGTAAGCCAACAGAATTCCAACCACAATATTGATCTGGAACAGCCCCACCATCCGCCCGCGCCACTTCGCCGGAGCCAGCTCCGCGATGTACACCGGCCCCAGCACACTCGATCCGCCAATCCCCAACCCACCCACAAACCGCGCCACCATCAGCGCATCCCAGTTCCACGCGAACGCGCAACCGACGGCCGAGATCAGATAAAGAAACGCCATTACCCGCAGCGCCTCGCGCCCCCCAATCTTCTGCCCCAGCACGCCCGAGGTCATCGCCCCAACAATCGTCCCCGCCAACCCAATCGACACCGTCAGGCCGAGCGTCCACGGCGTCAGGTGAAATACTTGAGACAACTGCTCCGTGGTTCCGGCGATCACCGCCGTATCGAACCCAAACAGCAACCCACCCAACGCCCCGACCACCGTAGCCTTCACCAGGTACCGATTCAAAGTCACCCCTCGTCTGCGACTACCACCATATCCGGCGTCACCCAAATCCGTACAGAAAAAGCTCACCTCTCCAGCTCGATGAATCAAGGTCTCGGTCGCCTCGGCCTTAAATGACTGACCACTCAGTCAAACTGCAATAAAGCGTCACGAAAGCCAGCTAGAGAAGTCGATTTGCGTCATGAACCGGGGCTATGTCTGCCCTGATCCAGCGATTTACGCCGGTGGAGGGACCACATAGAACAAAATCGCGAAATAGTGCGCCACACTCCCCGCCAAAACAAACAAATGCCACACCGCATGGAAGTACCGCAGCCGGTCTAAAGCAAAGAAAACAATACCCAAGCTATAGAAAACTCCCCCCGCCACCAGCCACGCCAGCCCGTGCCCCCCAATCGCCGCATACAGCGGCCGAATCGCCAACACAATCACCCACCCCTGGAGCAGATACACCAGCGCCGAAGCAACTGCAAACCGTTCAATCAAAAGGCTTTTGAACACCACCCCGGCGATCGCCAGCGCCCACACAAACCCAAACAGCCACCACCCCACAGCCCCCCGCAACGACACCAGGGTAAACGGCGTATAAGTCCCTGCAATCAACAAATAAATCGCCGAATGATCCAAAATCTGGAACACATGCCGCGCCCGCGTCACGACGAGGGAGTGGTAAAGTGTTGAAAACAAATAAACAAGCACCAGCGTCGCAGCAAACACCGAGCAGCTGGCAACCACCCACCCATCTCCGCGCGTCGACGCATGAACAAGATAAACCGCCCCGGCAACAGCCAAAAACAGCCCAATTCCATGCGAAATTGCATTCGCAAGGATCTCCCCAAGCTCTATCTCCGTTTTCACCCGCTCATCATAATCCGCCCGAACGACCCGGTCTGTGACGGGAACTAAGTAGCGGATTCCCCCGAAATTTCACCGGAATCGGACAATCGAGCCCGGTAAGCCCGCGCGATCGATTCGCTGAGTTCAACCGAAGACCGCTCCAAGTCAACTTTTTCCTGCAACAAGCCCTGCCGCATCCCGTCCTCAGCAATCAGAGGAGCATTCGCAGACACATTGAGAAGAACCGCCTCAACCGCAGCTCGCATAAGGTATGCGCCACCAAGAATATCCGTTAGGAGATGTCGATCCGAAAGGTCGACCGCTCGTTGGGCCTGCACCAGCGCCGAACAAATCTCCCTGGCAGACGAAATAGGAATACGAGTGGCGCGCAGGATAGCCGCTTCCATTGCCGCATCACGCAAAGTCTTTTCTTCGTTGGACGTGCGAGGCATGGAACGCGCCTGCAGATAGTTCTGGAAAGCTTGCGAATCGTCATCTGCGAAGCCGCTCATGATCCCCAGAGTGGACTTGATCTCCTCGCATAACTCGGTAAGGGCCTCGCGTCGCGTAACATCTTCCCCGGAACGTTTGAGCGAGATGCTCGCACCCTTATGCACCAGGGCGAGGCCCAAGGTCGCGGCGAAAATAGAGATCGAACCTCCTCCTGGCGTTGGGCTAAGCGATGCGGTGAGATCACGAACCTCGGTTGCGTTAAGCGCCCAGATGGACGCGGAAGGTTCGCCCAATGATCGAATATGCAAGCTGGACATTGCATCGATTATGCCGCATTTGTCGAAGACCTGTCCGGAGATTCGAAGCTAGTTCGAACCCGGAAAGATGCCATCGGCCACCATCGTGTTCGCCGCACCGGTGGGGCAAACAAAACGATCTTGGCGGGGAGAGAATGAAGCTCAGGTAGCATCGATGAAGATTGGACGTTAAGCTCTAAGTACCGTCCGCTACCTTGTGTCGTGTGAAACAGTGTGCGGTCCGGCGTCCCAGATTCGCAGAAAGTGGTCATTGCAATGGAAGAGTTTAGACGGCTGGCTCGCCTGCCCGCGTATGTGTTCAACGTAACTGGGGAATTGAAGGCCGCGGCCCGCAAGCGCGGTGAGGACATCATTGACTTCGGGATGGGGAACCCGGATGGTGCGACCCCGAAGTTCATCGTGGATAAACTCATAGAAGCTGCGCAGCGGACGACTACGCACAGATATTCGCTATCTCGTGGCATACCGCGTCTACGCGCCGCAATCTGCAACTGGTACAAGAAGCGCTACGATGTCTCGCTAAACCCTGAGACCGAAGCGATCGTCACGATTGGATCGAAGGAAGGCATTGCCCATCTGTGCCTCGCAGTGCTCGACGATGACGATACAGTGGCCGTGCCTAATCCTAGCTATCCGATTCATATCTTCGGGCCCGTGATCGCGGGATCGAAGGTCCAAAGCATAGCCATGGATGGAACGGACCAGTGGACTCTGATCGAGAAGCTGGAATACGAACTGCCGCGGATGGAACCTCGGCCAAAGATCCTGATTCTGAATTTTCCAGCGAACCCAACAACAGCTTGTGTCGATCTCTCCTTCTTCGAACGGCTTGTGCCGGTCTGTAAGGAACTCGGAATATACCTGGTACACGATCTCGCCTATGCAGACCTCACGTTCGATGGCTACGTGGCTCCCAGCGTGATGCAGGTGCCAGGAGCAAAGGAAATCGCCGTCGAGTTTTTTACACTCTCCAAGAGTTACAACATGCCCGGCTGGCGCGTCGGCTTCATGGTCGGATGTCCAGAGCTCGTGGCCGCGTTAGGGCGCATCAAGAGCTACTTCGACTACGGGATGTTTACTCCGATCCAGGTGGCATCGATTGCAGCGCTTGAAGGTCCTCAGGATTGTGTGGCGGAGATTCGCAACAACTACAAGGTGCGTCGGGATGTTTTGGTGCCGGGTCTCAACAAGCTCGGCTGGCCGGTGGATCTTCCGAAGGCGACCATGTTTGTCTGGGCACGCATTCCAGAGCAGTACCGTGCTTTAGGGTCGATGGGCTTCTCCAAGAAACTGCTGATGGATGCCAAGGTGGCCGTTAGCCCGGGCGTTGGGTTTGGTGACCATGGCGACCAACATGTTCGCTTTTCCCTAATCGAAAACGAAGAACGCACAAGGCAGGCGCTGCGAGGAATTAAGCAGATGTTCAAGTTGGCTTAGAGTCTGCTTACCTTGCTGAAGTACATCCGTTCCCGGGGACCGCAACGTCTTTTCATCGGCAAAGCTCCGCATAGCCCAAAGTAATTGCCTGGTAACACGCAGTTCTGCGGCTGCATGCGCCGCACCCTCGCGCCCATTTCTTGCATGATCACACGCGGTCGGTATTGGGGCCCGGCAGATGTGATGAAGGAACAGGTCACAACGTTGAGAGATTCTTGTTGTTTAGCGAAAAGTCCTTCAACCGGGACCTCGTCAGAAATCTCCGTTGAATGCGCAGAAGATTGGGGATTTGAAAATCTTTTCCGCCTCTCTTCTTGCTCCTAATGGCCTCCGTTTTCCCGCCGATAAGCCCACCAAGATGATTGAGTGCGATCAAAGTCGCGCATACGTTGTTTTGTTGTGCACCCAGGATGGGCTAAGTTTCACATCAACACACATAAAATCAGTAACTTACTGGAATTAATGCGATTCGTCGCATAAACAGGGTGGTTTCAAAACCCAGATCTGACAGCAAGGTTCATTTATTTAGGTAAATACTTGATTACGGGAGGTTTACTGAAGACTGCACCATATCGCGATGTCTCTGACACATTACTGGCGATTCGCTGAAGTTATGAATTGGTTACTTATCGAGACGTGATCTTTTGCGACCAGGATCACTAACACCTATGGATTGCTGTGGTACGTTCGATAGTAACTGGTCATGTAGTTACTATAGTGTCGTTTCGTAACAAGCTCTTGATGAGCGATTTTTTGAGAGCGTTGCGCTAACTGCATGGCAAGGTCAGAGGTGTGTCTTGAGAGTATTGAAAGCGATCGCTGTAAGCGTGGGGATTACAACCTGCATTTCGTTCCTGGGCTGCGGAAGCACTGTAGTAGAGCCGCTCGGCGTTCCTAGCATTACCGCTGTTCTTCCGCAGACGATTGCTGCGGGATCGAGCGCGGTGACGATGAAGGTCGTTGGAACAAATTTCACATCGAACGCGGTCATTTTGTGGAACGGTAGCAAACTTTCTACGGCTATGGTTGATTCCAACACGCTTTCCGGGGCGATCCAGGGCGGAAGTCTCGCCGTTCCGGGCACAGCTCAATTGCAGGTGCAGAACAGCCAGACGGGCCAAGCGTCGCAATCGGTGCCCGTGTCCATCGTCTCGTCTGGTACGAATGTCGCGCTGCCCCTGGGGATCTCCGCTACCTCATTGGCTTCGGGCGTAGTTGGAACTTTCTACAACGCGGGTCTGGCTGCAACCGGAGGAGCGGCCGCCTACACGTGGGCGGTTACCTCTGGCAATCTTCCCACGGGTTTGAACCTTGTTGCGGCCAGCGGCGCCATCTCAGGAACCCCGACAGTGAGCGGGACCTTCAGCTTCACGGTTTCAGTAAGCGACAGCAGTAGTCCCGTCCAGACACAGACGGCGGCTGTCTCGATTACGATCGCACCAGCGCCATTAGTACCGGCACAACTCGCGATTTCAACGTTGTCCCTTTTCCCTGGAACTGACGGCACAGCCTACTCACAGACCCTGGCGGCGGTCGGCGGCACACCCAACTATAGCTGGTCGATTGCCTCTGGCAGTTTGCCGGCAGGATTGGCGCTGGCGGCTGGTACAGGCGTGATCTCCGGAACGCCGACAGCATTGGGAACGTCCACCTTCACAGTGACGGTGAGCGACAGCGGCAGCCCAGTACAGACAAAGTCGGCGACACTATCGATCACGATTGCGTCGACGCAACTTGCAATCTTCACGTCATCGCTGGCGTCTGGAACTGCTGGCACAGCTTACTCGCAGAGCCTAGCCGCCACCGGCGGCACTCCTGGATACAAGTGGTCGATCACCTCTGGCAGTTTGCCGGCGGGTTTGACGCTTGCATCCGGCACGGGCGCGATCTCTGGAACGCCGACCGCTAGCGGAACGTCGACCTTTACGGTCAGTGTGGCCGACAGCAGCAATCCAGCGCAGACCAAGTCGACGTCACTATCGATCACAGTTCAGTCCACACCGCTGTTGATCTCGACTTCGTCCTTAGCCTCTGGAACGGCCGGCACGGCGTATTCGCAGACCCTAACGGCCAGCGGCGGTGCTCCTGGATACAAGTGGTCGATCGCCGCTGGCAGTTTGCCGGCCGGGCTCACACTCGCTGCTGGTACGGGAGTGATCTCCGGAACGCCGGCCGCAGGCGGAACATCGAATTTCACGGTCAGCGTGAGCGACAGCAGCAACCCTGTGCAGACTAAGGCAGTTTCGCTGTCGATCACGATCGGGTCACCGCTGGTGATTTCCACCTCATCGTTGGCTTCTGGAGCAACCGGGACGGCATATTCTCAGAAGTTAGGCGCATCCGGCGGAACGCCGAACTACACCTGGTCGATCGGCTCCGGCAGCCTGCCAGCGGGCCTGACGCTTGCAGGAGGGACAGGCGTAATCTCTGGAACGCCGAACGCTAGCGGGACGTCGAGCTTCACGGTCAGCGTGAGCGATACCAGCAGCCCGGTGCAGACCAAGTCGGCTTCGCTGTCGATTACGGTGGCTTCCAAATCACTCTCCATTCTCACCTCATCGCTCGCCAGTGGAATCAATGGCACCTCTTACTCGGCGACCTTGCAAGCGAGCGGGGGCACACCCGGGTACACCTGGTCGATCACCTCTGGCAGTTTGCCGGCGGGTTTGACGCTAGCAACCGGTACGGGCGTGATCTCTGGAACACCGACCGCTAGCGGAACGTCGACCTTTACGGTCAGTATGAGCGACAGCAGCAATCCAGCGCAGACGAAGTCGACGTCGCTGTCGATTACGATCGCTAATCCACCGCTTTCCGTTATCACCTCATGGCTGCCTAATGGAACGGAGGGTACGGAATACGCGCAAACCTTAGCCGCCAGCGGCGGCACGCCAAATTACACCTGGTCCATCAGCTCTGGCGGTCTGCCGGCAGGGATGACGTTGACTCCGGCCTCCGGTGAGGTCTCCGGAACACCGACCACGAGCGGAACCTTTACCTTCACGGTCACCGTAAGCGATAGTGGTAGCCCGGTGCAGACGAAGTCGGCCTCGTTCACACTCACCGTTGGGGCGTCGACGTCCTCCACAGGACCCGGGACCACCTGGTACATCCGTCCTGACGGAGGTACGCGCTTCGATGCGAACCAGCCCAACGGCCAATGCAACGGGAAGTACGATGCACCGTATCCCGGAACGGGCGTGGACCAGAACTGCGCATTCAATGACTTTCGCTTCTTATGGGACGACCAGAGCTACGGTAACGATGCGTGGGTGATAGCTGGAGGAGATACCGTCGTCATCGAGGGATGCGCATCCAATGCAAACCAGATAAGCCCCTCATCACCAAATTGCCGTGTCGGCTGGGACTCAAATACCGGAGTTGCTGCGGGTAGTACCTGGTGCTATTACAATCCCAACGCGCCTTACGGGTGTTATAACCCAACGATTCCGTCGGGCACACCAACCCAGCCAACACGTATTCTCGGAGCGAACTACGCTAGCTGCTCTACGGGAAACACCACCAACCGTTCGGCCTTGACGCAGATCTTCGGGGGCTTTGGGGTTCAGTATGTTCTAAACCTGGCAGGGGCGGTCAATGTGGAGGTCGAGTGCCTAGAGATAACAGAACACAACGAGGCTGTACCAGGGACTCAAGGAACCTGCGTCAAGTATGGTTCTCCGGCGTATCCTGCGGGGTGCAATTCTGAGAATCCAGGGATGTCCGATTACGACGAGAATGGCATCGTGACGGACAATAAAACTTCGAACGTGTTGCTGCAAGACGTCTACATCCACGGCCACACGACAAGCGGTATTCAGGGGCCAATTGGCGGAGCCCTGACCATGAACCGGGTCTTTATAGGCTTCAATGGCTTTGCGGGCTGGAACTTCGACGATGGCAAAGACACTCCGGACGCAACAGGGTCTTCGATCAACGCGAACTACGTAACCATGGAGGGCAACGGCTGCAATGAGCAATATCCGATTGTAAATTCAGCCTTTCCGGCAGAGTCCTGCTACGACCTGAATAGCGGGGGGTTTGGAGATTCATGGAGTGGGCAGGACACGACCCTGAATTCCTTCACCTGCAACCACTGCGTGCAGATATACAACACCAAGGACGGCTTCATCGGCCCGCATACACTCATGAATACCCTGCTGATCGAGAACTCGGAGTCTATCGGTAACATGGGCCAGGAGTGGAAGTGGGGAACGAATCCTGGTGCCGCCACAACGACGTTTATCAACAACTTGACGATTGGAAACTGTAATCGAATGTCCGAGCAGATTCCCGGAGCGGCACAGAGTTTTGCTGAGTCAAGCGGCAATCCCGGCGCATATCTTTCACTGTTCTGTCGCGCTGCTGGTGCTGTGTTCTCCTTCGACAGCGTGCCCAACAGCACTACATTATTCGCATTCAACACTGTCATCGCGTACTCTGCGACGATCTTTGACCAGAACTGTCCAGCTTCGGGAACCTGCGGCGGAACGTCCTATCAGTATAAGAACAACATCTTCCTTGGCTACTTGAATGACGATCCCAGCTATGAAGGTGTCAACAACAGCGACCAATTGCCGGGTCTTTATTACATCTCCGATTCTGCGGATACGATGTCGGCGAGCAACAATGTGGAGTTTGGCATTCGCAATGGCGACACCTGCGGTGAAAACAACATCCTATGCACCAATCCTCAGTTGGTGGATGAGCCAGCGAATCCAATGATGAGTGAAAACGTGCTGGATAACTTCAATTTTTATCCCAGTGCCACCAGTCCGGCAGTAGCCGCGGGTGTGCTGATCACTACGCCGATTGCGATCACAGCGGATTACTACGGAGTAGCACGTCCCAACCCACCGTCCGAGGGAGCGGTTGAGCCAGAACAGTAAGGCGCTCTGGAAGAGGCGCGTTCCATTCGATGTGAGGCCGGTGTGTTCAACCGGATGCTTTAGTCGGTTCGATACCCCGATGTGGAGTAACAGATCGGTCCAAGGTTCAATTGTTCCGCGCCGCTGCAACGCCGCGTGAATACCTCTCACAACGATGAGCCCATAACGTTATGAAATAGATTTCTCTCAAGGGATGCCAAATCGCTCCGTGAATTCTTCGGGTGCTATAGTGTTGGTGAATCTCGGCGTGTCAAGCTTAGGCTAATCCGACGTTGAGCCCGGTATGCCTGCATGGGGTTGGCTTCGCAAGAATCCGGAAACACGCCTCGAGCGCCACAACGTGATCCGGTGAACTCTGGGACGAGCCCGAAGCAGAGGAAAAAGGTAAAGTGGATCCGTTACAAGTAGGCAAAGGCAACTGGGCAAAGTTTCCTGTTCCGCTCGACAACATCTATGAAGCCGCGGCTGAATGGCGCCAGGCGCTTGCGGGCGTCGACCGGCCGTGGCTCTGCTGGAATGTAAGCGATCGCTGGTGTACGCTCCAACAGCGGCTTATTCAAGAGGTCGGTTGGACGCCCGTAATCGGATTCGACCCGAGGTGCAGCCCGCCTAGAACTGTGCTGCCAGGCTCCATCGTCATCGACTTTAATGCCAGGTTTGGCTTTCAAGTGATGTACCCGCACTTTCCCCTGGAATTCGCTTTTCTATTTTCAGACCGGCTTGCGTTCTGGCACTCCGATCTCTTGTGCCGCATCGGAGTTATGCATAGACTGAAGCGTCTATTTGAAGGATTGCAAGACGGCACGATGGCTGCAGTTCCTGATTTCGGCAGTCGTCGTTTTATATACCGGTACCGCCATCACAGGTACTGGGAGCTGGCTGGTTGCACGACGCGCGGCGCGAGCAAATCTCAATTCGATCAAGGCGCTGGATGGTGGCGCTTGTTTGAGAATCATCCCAACTGCCCGAGCGAACAAGAGCGGAATCGCCGTTCAAAATACTACTACGATCACGGTGTTGGCATTATGTATTGGAAGCGGCGTTACGGCGGCCATGTGATCGACGTTCCCATGGAGTGGATAGCGGAGGGTCACTGCACGTCAATCAATAAGAAAAGCTATCAACGGGTTCAGCCGGGTGGTCAACAAAATCTTCCGACGGAGATCGACCTGAACTTCGATATAGCAGAAGTGGCGAAGCAATTAGAAATAGGTGATCTTCTCTAGCATCCGTGGCAGTTTATATTCGTTTTGCAAACAGCGGTCCGTACGCGCGTGGTTAGTTTCGACCTCCGACGCGGAGAATCAAGATCATGAAGATAAATCGACTCATTTTTTTGTGGTGTGCGATGGCACTGCTCTCGGTGCAGATGGTTGGGGAGACGTGGTACATCCGCCCGGATGGGGGGACACGTTATTCGGCGAAGCAGCACTCGGGACAGTGTAATGGTAAGGCAGATGCTCCCTATTCCGGGAGGGGCGTGGATCAGCCTTGCGCATTCAAAGACTTCCGCTATATGTGGGACGATCAGACCTATAAGGGCGACACTACCTGGGTGATGCGAGGGGGAGACACAGTTATCATCGAAGGTTGCGCAAGCAACTCCAATCAGATCAGGCCATCATCGCCCGATTGCCGCATTGGCTGGGACTCCAATACCGGTAGCGGCGCTGGAAAAACATGGTGCTGGTACAACCCCGACGCACCGTATGGCTGCGTAAACCCGACGATTCCTTCGGGTACACCTGGTCACCCTACGCGCATTCTCGGCAAGAACTACGCCCACTGTTCTAACGGAAACACTACCAATCGTTCGGCACTGACGCAGCTATTCGGAGGCTTTGGAGTTTACGGCGTTCTAAACCTAGCGGGGGCAGTGGATGTAGAAGTGGAGTGTCTGGAGATCACAGAGCATAACGAGGCTGTACCAGGCAGGCATGGAACCTGCATCAGGCACGGCTCTCCAGCGTATCCCGCAGGGTGCAATAACGGCAACCCTTCCTCTGCGTCGCTGTCCGACTTCGACCAGAATGGCATCTTGACGAATAATAAAACTTCCAACGTGTTACTACAGGACGCTTACATCCACGGCCATACGGGCAGTGGCATCTATGGGCCAATTGGCGGCGCCCTCACAATGAACAGAGTCTTTATAGGCTTCAACGGTTTTGCGGGCTGGAACTTTGATGATGGCCGCGATACTCCAGATGCTCCTGGATCTTCGATTAGAGCGAGCTATGTGACGATGGAAGGCAACGGCTGCAATGAGCAGTATCCTATCGTGAATAGTGGGTTCCCGGCGGAGTCCTGCTATGACTCCGATAACGGGGGGTTTGGCGATTCGTGGAGTGGGCAGGACACGGAACTCGATTCCTTTGTCTGCGACCATTGCCGGATGCTCTACAACACTAAAGATGGCTTCATTGGACCACACACCCAGATCAAAGAGCTTCTCATCGAGAATTCGGAGTCCGTCGGGAATATGGGCCAGCAGTGGAAGTGGGGTGCGACGCCCAACTCGAGAACCACTTTCATCAACAACCTGGCGGTCGGGAACTGCAATCGACTGTCCGAGCAGATTCCAGGGGCCGCACATAGTTTCAATCGATCGACTCGGTCGCCGGGAGCGTATCTCTCCTTATACTGCCGGGCTGCGGGCGATGTCTTCTCTTTTTACAGCGCGCCTAACAGCTCAGTTCTTTTCGCCAACAATACCGCTGTAGGCTACTCTGCAACGATGTTTGATTTCTCGTGCCAGGCTCACGGTGCATGCGGCTCAACGCACTTCGTCTTTCGCAACAACATCGTTCTCGGTTTCCTCAACCCCAAGTATTCGACCGGCGAGGTTCCGGGGATCTTCTATTATGGTGACCCTTCGGTCAAACTCGCAATGGACCACGACGTGTTTTTCAATCTGCGCTCCAAACCCTGTCCATCCTTAGGCCGTTCCGATCTCATCTGTGCCTCGCCGGAGTTCGTGAACCAGCCTCCTTCTGCTATTGCCAGCGAAACGCAACTTGATAACTTCAACTTCCATCCCAGCAAAGGGAGTCCTGCAATTGGGCACGGGGTGTCGGTGAACGGAGTGAGCAGTGACTACTTTGGTGTCAGGCGGCCAGATCCACCTTCCATAGGCGCTGTTGAGCCGTGAACCGATCATGAGCCCAGCGTGATGTGTCAAGATGATCTGTATGATCCGTCACTCGATTTCCTCGTTCCCAAATCACTGAGCAATTGAGGACGAGGGCAGATTTTCAGATGCTCCTCAGGGTCTTCGATCGGAAGAGTGCCAGAGGATGGATGCCGCTGATCTAACGTTGATGAGATCCAGTGGATAAAGGCAAAGGGACCGCGAAGCGGATTTGAGCGCATCCCAATGGTCTCCGCGGAGCTCTAGCGCCTCAGCATGTTGTCTATAGCATTGGCTGAGGGCAATGCGGCGGGCCATAACTCCGCACCCGGGAGCCCCGTAATGTTTCTCGATGAATCGAAGTTGGGCCTTTAGCATACGATTCGGGTCGGCGCTCATGGACGCTGTTGAAACGCGGTAGTGTGCCAACACCTTTGGTATGAATCCGACCTCGAAGTGCAGTGCAATTCTGAACCAGAGATCCCGATCTTCGGTGGCACGCATAGTCTCGTCGAATGGACCCACCATTTCGACACATTGTCTGCGAAACGTTACGGTGGGACACGGGAGTTGAACTTTTCGCATATAGATATAAGGAGCGATCATGCCTTCGCCGTGCTTTTGTGGAGAGTCAAAGGTCTGAAGGATCTTCCCCGTCTCATCAACAAACATAACGCCGCTATGGCACACCCCAACCTCAGGATGATTCTCGAGGTAATTCAGGGACTCAGCGAGCCGGTAAGGCAGCCAGATGTCGTCAGAGTCGAGCAACGCCAAATATTCCGCCGAAGAATTGCGGATCGCAGCATTGCGTGCCGCAGGCAGGCCTTGGTTTTGCTGCCTTATATAAACAAATCTCTGGCCTAGTCGCTCCATGAATGGAGCAGCGACTTCAGCGGTAGTGTCCGTGCTGCCGTCATCAATCAGCAAGATGCGCCAATCCCCAAACGTCTGTGCCTCGACGCTGGCTAGAGCAGCAGCCAAGTACCTGGCTGCGTTGTACGCAGGAATGATAATGTCGACCTTCGGCATCACTAGGCTTTCCTCGTGTAGGTTATCAAACTGCGAAGAGCCTAATGATCGTGTCAAGAATGCTTAGCCTGCTCATAGCGCGACTCTGACTCGCTCGGGTTCCTCATCTGCCTTCTCCTCTATCCAATAATCTTCTATAGGCGTTGACGGTCTGTCTCATCATCAATTCCGAGGTAAACTTCTCCTTCACCATGGCTCTTCCAGCTATGCCCATCGCGCTAGCCTTCTGTGGATCGGAAAGCAGATGGGCGATCCCTTCGGCCAAGGCAGCAGGATCCTCGGGCGGCACAAGAAAGCCATTGACTCCATTTGTCACAGCCTCAGCATTTCCGCCGACGTTGGTGGCGACTACCGGGAGGGAAGCGGCCATGGCCTCCAGTATGGCGTTGGAAAACCCTTCGCTGCGCGAGGGAAGCACGAAGATATCCGTAGCCTTCAGCCGCTCTCTGAGGTTTTTGACGCCGCCAATGAAGTGAAACCGATCAGATAGGTTTAGATCACGAACGAGATGTTGCAATTCGACAAAGTAATCCTGCTCCAGTACATCACCGATGATGTTGAAGCTCACCGCAGGAAACTGCGAAGCGATGGATGCGGCGGCAACGATAAACAGATCGTGGCCTTTCACGCGGCGAATATTCCCCACGGTTGAGACCACCAAGTCGCCGCGGGCTTTGATCGGCCTGTCAATCTCGCTCCAGTCGGATAGGTTGAGACCGTTGTAGATAGTTTCGACGAGGTCCGGATCAACTCCATCCACCTCGGTGCAGTGACGCCTTACTTGATCTGAGACGGTGAAAACAGCGTCCGGCATGCGGGCCATCAGGCGATACGCAAGGGAATGTTTGCGAGCCCTCAGAATTCCCATGTCCCTGCGGCTCCATATTAGCTTCGCCTTGGACATTGTCTTGGTGACACATCCGGCCCAAAGATCCGAGCTCTCGAAAAAAGTCTGGACGATCTGAATGCGATTGTGTTGCAGAAATCTCCGCAGATCAATAGCAGCGCGAAACGCCGTGAGGTCATAGGTGCGCCTTAATGGCAGCAAGTAGACAGGGCAAGGCGGCGATTGAAGAACGCTATTTTCAGGATGCGCGGAAAAGCACAGGATGGATACGCGAAATCCATACTGTGGAAGAAGTGTTGCGAGCCTAAGAACAATACGTTCACCGCCCCCCAGCGATTTTGGTATCTGGTCAAGCACCAGCAGGACATGGGGCAATGAAAGATCATTGGCATCGATCGGCGCGATAGCTTCGGGGGATAGGGTGCTTATCATCTGAGTCCAGCGAATTGCTTGTTTTGTATCGCAGCGAATCAATCCGGAGAGGCGCAAGGTCGCGACTTTATTGATACGCCATGTACGGTTCGATCATGCCGGTACCCGGATCTCCTGTCTCCTCGGAGGCTGATTCTGCCTTTTGCAATTGTTCTGCGCGAATGGCAGCGCTGATCAGCACCCAAAGAAGCGCTGTAATTTCAATGTAGGTCCAGCGGTCTCCAAAGCAGTTAGCAGCGATGCACGCGCAAGTGGCAAGTATGAGGCCGAGGCCCAGACCTCTGTAGAGGGGATCGGACCCTCGTTTGAACAGGCGGTAGGACACAGCCAGCATCTGCTGAAGGAGCATGAGCGCCATGACCAGGCCGACAACGCCCGTCTCTACCAGCACCTTGACATACCAGTTATGCGTGTCCCTCAGATTGTCGACGTGCTCTCCCATTTGAAAGGTCGCGAAACCGTTTCCAACGATCGGACTTCGAAGAATGGACCGTTCCGCGTTCTCCCAAAGATCGACCCGCTCCTGGGCGGAGGCTTCCAATTGGCCGTTCGAGTTCTCCGTCATGTTTACGCGCTCGCGGACGGCGGTGGGGACAACGCTCTGCCAGACCAGGAGAAATATCCCGAGGACCAGAAGCAGCTTTCGATCTTTCAAGAGTCCGAGGACAAAGACCGCGAAGAGGATTGCCAGGTAGCCTGCTCTGGAGAAGGTGTACATCGCTGTGAAGATGGTGACCGCAGTCAGCAGATAACCTGCGAATTTTACCTTTCGTCTCTTCGCAAACTGCACGAATCCCCAGAAGAACATCGCAAATTGGGCTAAGAACGCCGCTGTTTGGTTTGAACCGAAGCCTAGCGGACCGCCTCCACGCTTATCCTCGTCGAAGCTGGTCCATGTCCTGGACATACTTTCAAGCAAGCTGGATCGGTCTATAAACACGAGCGTGATCGCAGTGAGCAACACGACCGTTCTTACCGCCTTCCGATCTTCAATGACGAGACCTGCCGCCACAAAGATCAGCGGAATGAGCATGTAATCCTTCCATGTGACAAAGTTGATGTCGGATAACCAGAGTGGGGCGGGGGCATTGGAGAGCATCGTGCCAAGCCACATGGAGAAATAGAGGTAGATGCCGAAGACGAGCCAGGTTAGGTAGAGCTTGGACTTGGGGAGACGTTTGCCGTGAATGATGGCCCCCACGATAACGGCGAAGACCAGGATCGTCAGTACGTTCGCCCCCAGCGGGTAAGTGAGGAAATGGTCCCGCATCGTGCGGTAAGGAAGGAAGGGGATCATATAGTAGAGTCCATAGAGAGGCTTGCCTCCCAGCGAGACCAGGGACATGATCCAGAAGCCCAGATATGCGACGATCGGAATATAGTGCCCTAGACCTGTTCCAAACATTGAATCTCCAAGTTGCGTGAGCGGCTAAGGGATGAACCCGCTGCGCGCTGACAGCTCTAGCGTACTAGACCCATACTCTCTTTCGTCCCGCGACGAAGCTGTAAAACGCGAGTGCGGCCGCAGCATTGAGAAGGACAAACGTGTGAGCAATTTCGATTGGCTTGAAGGCCTTGGTCGATGGTTTGATAGCTCCGAGTGCAGCCGCAACGTAGAAGATGATCTGTGTCAGGAATGCCGCGCGGTAGAACATGCCGCTCGCCATTGCGGATGCTAGCAGCATAAGTGCCAGAAACAGCGGCACGCCGAGACGCAGAAGCTTATGGCAGATAAAGCGAAAGAGGAGAGGATTCCCAGGGGAGAGCAGCCACGGCTCCAGGCGCAGCAGCTGATAGTTCCCGGTCAATGTTCGAACCTTGCGTGAGAATTCCTTTCCCTTCTGGCTAAACAGCCGGTCACGCGCTATCGCCGAGGGCTCAAAGACAACGCGCTTGCCGGACTTGATGACCCGCATAGGCACAAAGACATCATCGAGAATCGTTCCAGCCGGAATCTCCGCAAAGAGTTCGCGCCGGAGGGCGTAAATAGCCCCAGTGACACCCACTACCGAACCGGAGGCCGACTCTAGTTTGCGTACGATCTTCTCGATCTTCCAGTAAATGCCCAGGCCGTCAGGAGAGGGATCGTTGCGTGCGGATTCAAGCAACAACTCCCCGCTTACGGCCCCCACACTTGGGTCCGCGAGGGAGGAAACCAGCTTCGCGATCGCGTCGGGCTCGAGGGACTGTCGGGCATCCTGAAACACGAGAACGTCGCCAGTTGCACGCCGCACGGCTTCGTTCAATGCGGACGCCTTCCCAATCGATTGATCGAGAATGACCGGGAGGACTTCGGATGACTGCTGGCAGAGAATCTCTGGGGTTCGATCGGAAGAACCATCCGAGGCAATGACGATCTGGAGCAGATGCCTCGGGTAGTTAGAACTGCGGAGGTTCTCGATTTTGGCCGGCAGATTGGCCTCTTCGTTACGAGCAGCGATGATAACGGACACGGTCGGCAAAATCGGGCCGCGATGGATCGGAAGTCGTCGTAACCGAGCTAAAAGCCACAGAGAGATTGGGTAGCCGAAGTATGCGTATCCCACGAGCGTCAGGCAGAGCCAGAAAACGAACTTCACGATCCACTCCTGCAAAGAGTCATCGCACTCAAGGTGTACGGAAGACCGCAATGGAAGCCCGCGTACAAGGTCGATTCGGGCATTGCTTCGGCGATCACATCACTGTGTCATTACTATAGTATCTTGGAACCTGCGCATCGATTAATCAATGGCCGGCTCGAAACGCTTCGCTTTTAACGTGACTATGAACTGGATTGCCATGGCTGCAGGCATGGTGGTTCCATTCTTCCTGACACCGATCGTCATACGGAGCCTAGGGGCTGTTGCGTATGGGGTCTGGATTCTCGCGGTTTCAACCGTCGCATACCTTGGACTTCTCGATCTGGGTTTGCGTAGCGCCATCATCCGATACGTATCGAAAGCTGACGCGCAGGGAAAAACCGGCGACGCTCAAAACGCGATCGGCGCCGCGCTATGGTTCCGCATCCTGATCGCAACCGGGGCGTTAGTCCTCAGCTTCCTGCTTGCTGTTATATTCCCGCACCTATTCAAGATTCCGAACGGATTGGAGAGGCCGGCACAGATTACGGTGCTGATGTGTGCCTTCGCGGTCGCAATTACCCTTGTCTCGGGGGTGTTTGGCGCGGTGCTTAGTGCAATCCACCGCTTCGATATCCTCAGCGGAATCATGGTGGTGCAGACGGGGGTCAAAGCTGCCGGCGTCATTGTGATCCTTCGGAGCGGTCATGGATTGATCGCACTCGCGTATTGGGAATTCGCCGTGATCTTGTTGGCTGGACTTGCCACATGGGGCGCGGCAGCCAAGATATTTCCCGCGTGCAGAGTTAAGCTAGGGCGACCGGATATACAGACGCTCAAGATGATCTGGTCGTATAGCTTTACGACGTTCATCATCGTGATTGCCGTCCAGGTAATTTTTAACACCGACAACATTGTGGTTGGAGCGGTTGTTTCGGTCGGCGCGGTAGCTTTCTACTCGATCGGCGGTAGCCTGGTTGCATATTCCCGACAGATCGTCTCATCTGTGGCAACCACCTTCATCCCCATGGCGAGCAACCTGGAGGCTGCCGGCAAGTCTGAAGAGCTTCAAAAATTACTGCTGAAGGGAACACAGGCTACTCTGGGGCTTGCACTCCCGGTGAGCTTAGCGCTGCTATTCAGGGGGAAGACCTTTATTGGGTTGTGGATGGGGCATAAATACAGCGATGTTGCTGGGACAGTGTTGCAAATTTTGATGATCAGCCAGTTTTTCGGCGTCGCAAACACAACCGCCGGACAGATCGCGTTTGGGATCGAAAAACACAAGGCGGTTGCGAGATGGGCCATTGTCGAAGCCGCTCTGAACCTAAGCCTGAGTGTTGTGCTAGCCAGATCGATCGGATTGTATGGAGTTGCGTGGGGAACGTCGATTGCAACGACGATCGTCCACCTAATCTTTTGGCCGCGATTTGTGCGGAGGGAGCTCCATGTGCCAGTCAGGACGTACTTATGGAATGGATGGGGGAAGATTTCGCTCTGCTCGATTCCATTCGGTATCGTGTGCGCCGCCGCAGACAGATACTGGCATCCTACGTCGATGGTGGTATTCTTCGGCGAGATCGTGGTGACCTTGCCGGTTTACGCGATCTGCGCGGCGTGGATATTCAAGGATGAGGTTCGACGGATATGGTGCGCCTGGCGAGGGTCCGGAACCATTTCAACGCAGGATGCGTCTCTGGGGTAACGCAGAATGGCGTCGCGGGTCCTCAAAGAGTTTAGCTGCACCGCGGCTGCAAGGCGTGTTAGACGAGTTCCCTGCATCTTCGAACTGGCCACCAGTATCGGAAGTTGAAAGAAAAATTGTGCAGTTTCTTCCAAAGCATGTTTGCGACCACAACATAGCGATGTGTCGAGATCATAGTTCCGAAGAACGGCCATTTAAGCAAGGACTCGATTGCAAACTCCCAATAGCGCTCATTGTGTGTCTCGCGCAGTTGTACGGCAAGGCCGTAATAAACTCTGGCTTCCATTTTGCGCTTCCAGATGGCCCGCCTTAATCCTGTCAGGCCTTCGAGCAGGAGTGTATCGGACATGTCCAGTGTGACTTGCGCCATTGGCATGAAGTTCTTGCTTATGTTGCCTTCCCATATGCGATATAAGGTGAGACTTTCAGGGTGTTCCTTGAATGCGCTCGATGAGTAACGTCGAATCAGGCGAAACCACATATTCCAATCGTCGACACAGTACATCTGGATAAAGCCACCAATCTCCTCAAGTGCGGAGCGCCGGATGATCGATGTTGACGGTAGGATCGGCGTCCGATAGCGCAGAGCAGGCCACAGCTTCCTGGCAGGAAAGGCTGGGACGAAGTCCGTTGCCCCTGACTCAAACAGGTACGTGAAAGCGGAATACACAACAACAAGATCAGGGTGGGCCTCGATCAGTGCAGCCTGCTTTTCGAGCTTGGTGGGCAGCATGAGATCGTCGCTATCCAGCAGTGCAATCCAATCACCGGTCGCTTCTTTGATTGCGGTGTTTCTGGCGCCGGCAATGCCCTGATTGTTTTGCTTGATGTACCGAATGCGACTAGCGAAAGACTGCGCGATCTCTCCCGTTCGATCGGTTGATCCGTCATCGACGACGATAATTTCATGTGCAGGATGAGTTTGATTCAATGCACTTTCGAGGGTCTCGCGGAGGCAACGCTCAGCGTTATACGCAGGTATGGCGACGCTTATCTTGATCATCGTGGTGTACTTTTCGTAGGCGGTAATGGCGCTGGCGCCAAGACTCTTTCGTAAGTATGAATCGTTCTGAGGGCGATCGACTGCCAGGTCTGATCCCCGTACTGCATCTCCCTAATGCGTTCAGCGAGAGCGAGACGAAGAGAGGGTTGGACCGCGAGTCTCAAGAGCGCGTTGGCAAATTGGAGGGTATCATTTGGGTCGATCAACAGGGCGGACTGCTCGTCAATCAGCAGCTCCTGAAAGACCGATAGGTTGCTTGCGATCATTGCTTTACCAAGGGCCAGGCCAGTTGCCAATGCGCCACTTGTGGTGACGTTGCGGTAGGGATAGACGACGACGTCGACAGCTTTGTAAACGGCAACCAGCTCCGCCGTAGATATAAAACGAAGATTCAGGTGCACTCGCTGTAGGCCAAGCCTGCTGATTTGCTGACGGAGTTGATTCAACAACTCCGAAGAACCGGTACCGGCGATGATGAGACAGGCAGCGGAATTATCCCGCTCTACCATCTCCCACGCATTCAAGAGGAGGTCGACTCCCTTATAGGGAAGGATGATGCCTTGAAATAGAAACGTCGGCTGGTTCGGGGCTATGCCGAAATCGTATAGAGTTTGTTGCGAAACGGGCAGGTCAACGTCATAGAAAAAAGGCCCGTGAGGAATGATGCTGAGTTTTGACGGGGGAACCTGGAAGTCAGACTCCAGTTTCGCAGCAACGGTATCAGAGTGACAGATGATCGCGTCTACGTGAAGATACAGGTCGTGGAAGATTGTCTTGTACCGATCGCCGGTATCGTGCGGCAGCAGGTCGTGTACGGTGAGAACGACCTTCGTGCCTCTGCGCTGGAAGAACCGTACGAACCAGAGATCCATTGGCACACGCCACCGAAGCATTGGCAGGAACTGCACATGGATGATGTCGGGTTGGGAGACCATGAAACGAATCGTGAGAGCGAACAGGTTCGCAGTTGACTCGATGAGTTTGAGGATTCTGCGCGGCAACTTGGAGAGACGAAATCTGCCCACAACGTTGATGAGGCCGGGGCTGAGAAGTATCGCTCGCGAACTGAAGCACTCCGTGTCCAGATAGTACGTAATCGATCCAACGGTAAGATCTGCTCCCTGCTTGAGAAGGGCCCTGGAGAGATAAGCGGTGTAGTAGGGCACGGTCGCCCAAAGATCCATCATGAAGATCCTGGGCTTGCGGGCTGAAGGGATCATGATCTCCCGCCTGGATTGGGATTCTGTGCCGCGACGGTCTTGTACAGGGACAGGTAATCATTGGTCATCCGCTGGGCGGAGAACTCTGATTGGGTCAGACTCCGTGCCACTTTTCCCATGCGGGCGCGCTCTTCAGGGGTTCGCATCAAGCGGGCGAGGCTCGTTGCCAGCATCTCCACGTTCTCAGGAGGGATAAGGATACCGTTCTGGTCGTTGCGGATGGCAATGGGAATGGCGCCTACAGATGCTGCTACCCAGGGCAGGGACGCGGCCATGCCTTCCAGAATCGCGATTGGTAGGCCTTCCAGGCGGGAGGAGGAGACCATGAGGTCGCAGGAGGCGTAGACGGCGGGCATGTCGGAGCGCTGGCCGAGCAGGTGGACGACGTCGCCGAGGGCGAGTTCGGTGATGAGGCGCTCGACCTCAGGGCGGAAGGGGCCTTCGCCGACCAGGACGTAGCGGGCTGTGGGGAACTCGGGGCGGAGCTTGGCGATGGCGCGGAGGAAGAGATCCGGAGCTTTGTCGTAGGTGAGGCGGCCGACCCAGCCGATTAGGAGGCCATCTGGGCTTGCGGCGAGGTGGCGGAGAGACGGGGTTGCGTTGGTAAAGGGACGGATGTCGATGCCGTTGCGGATGAAGTGGATCTTGTCGGGTGCAACACCGGAACCTAAGAGGCGTTGGCGGACGTCATCGGATACGGTGACGACGGCGCTGTAGTGATGGAGGACGCGGCGATCAATGACTCCATAGAGCCAGACGAGGCGGTTGTCGTCGTACCAGGTGTGGCAGGTTGAGACGAGGGGTGTTGAGGTGTTGCGCATGGCGAGGTAGGTGTAGACGTCGGCCTTGTAACCGTGGGCGTGGACGAGGCCGGCGTTGGTGGTGGCAGCGAGGGTGCGGATGCTGTTGGGAACGGTGCGGTCGATCTGGCCGTTGCAGGGGATGAGGTGGGACTCGATGCCTTCGGCGAGGGCGCGTTCGTGGAGCTGGAGGTTGGGATTGGAGGAGTTGGAGAAGATACCGATGAGGCTGAGGTGACCCCGCTCATTGAGGGTGCGGGAGAGGTTGAGGATGACGGCTTCGGCACCGTACATTCCGCCACTGGAGATGATGTGCAGGACCCTCATGAAAGGGGAGCCTCGGCTGGCTCAGGTTCGGGCTCCTGGCGGTTCAATGCGGCCCAGAGCCTTGCGTAGAGGCGGTCGCCGAGGGTTTTCTTAAGGGCCGATTTCCACTTGTCCTGGCGTTCGAGGTGGGCGAGGGCGCCGCTGCGCGAGTCAAGGAGTCGAGTCAGCTTTTCAAGCGTCGTGTCGCTGCGGAGGTTGAGACGGCCGATGAGGAAGGGGAGGTTCGCTGGTTCTGCATGCGGGGCGGAGGTGAAGACATGGGTGTACCCAACGGCGCGGCTGGCAGCAAGGACACGAATGTTGTAGCGGCCGCCGGGGAGGGACATGGCGGTGATCGAGGAGCCGAGTTTGTCCTCGAGAGTGAGGCGTGCAGTTTTCAGTTCGGTGTTGAGCGCGGCTTCGTCGCAGTGGGTGAGGAGCGTGTGCGACCAGCCGTGGGCGCCGATGCGCTGACCTGAGGCGTGGAGCGCTCGTACCTGGTTCCAGTCCATGTAGCCCGCGCGCGTCCCGATCCAGCCGACGGTGAGGAAGAAGGTTGCGGTGAGATTACGGGCAGCGAGGAGAGGCAAGGCGATTTCGTAGTTGGAGACGTGGCCGTCGTCGAAGGTGACTTCGGGGAAGAGTGTGGATTCGCCGAGAGTGCGGGCTTCGCGGAGGAGGTCGAGGTGCTGTTCGAAGGCGGATTGCTGGATGACGTAAGAGTAATCACTGGGAGCGGTTCGGAGCTCATGGTAGAGAAAGAAGAGCCGGTTCGAGGATGCAGCCACGTTTGGAACTCCCATAGGCCGGCATGCAACAGGCGCTTGCTTGCCGGTGGCTACGATTCTACGGGAGATACGTTCATTGGAGAGCTATCCGCTGGGATGCTGGGGGCAGCGCAGCCGATGCTCGAGACGGGCTGACCTGCATTGGGCGAAGAACGCTCGTCGGGGACCCCACTTGACGCCATCGGGCGAAAACCGCCCGTCGGGGACCCCCCTTCTGACCCCATCGGGCGAAGACCGCCCGTTGGGGACCCCCCTTCTGACCCCATCGGGCGAAGACCGCCCGTTGGGGACCCCCCTTCTGACCCCATCGGGCGAAGACCGCCCGTCGGGGACCCCCGCCCTCCCCCTACTTTCACTTTTCGTTAGTGAACTCGTTTAGAATGTGCTGGTTGACAGGTGAAGGCTGCTTTCACTTGGCTCATTCTAAACGAGTACGGCTATGATCTTCTCTCCGTTGAAGTTAAGGGCTTAAATGTGAACGCTGCTCCGGCCGTTGCCGATGCAGCGTTTGAATTGGAATTTGGCTCTACTTCAAGTGTATCAACCTGGTTGGGGTAACTATGCCAGGTTTTGAAAATATAAATCGCCAATGGATATAGGGGGTTTGGCGATTTTTAGGGTGTCGGGGGGCTTGACAGGTTTGCGGTGATGCGTGGGCGGAGGGCACGGGGGCCCCTGATAAGATTTAGCCAAACGTACAAAAACGTAGACACGACCAGGACGTTCAGAAATCAGGGCCAGGGATGAATGGGTTTTCCGCAGACGTCGCACGCTACAAGGCCAAGGGTTACGGCGGCAGGACTTTGTGGCTTAACCCGGCGGTCTGGTCGATCGCCTGCTATCGGCTTGGCAATTGGCTGTATGTGGCGAAGCCGTTTGTGTTGGTTCGAGTGCCGTTGAAGGTCATCTCGTTTGTGGCGAATCTGTGGTGCGAAGTGTTTATGGAAATGTGCATTGACCCGCAGGCGACGATTGGACCGGGTTTTTATATTGGGCACATCGGCGGGGTGCATATCAATCCCGGGGCGGTGCTGGGGAGCAACTGCGACCTGGCGCATCGGGTGACGATTGGAACCTCTGCGATGGGGAGGCAAGGCGCGCCGATTTTGGGGGACAACGTCTACATTGGGACGGGCGCGACGCTGGTGGGCAAGATCAAGGTGGGGAACGGCGCGAAGATCGCGGCGAATACGCTGGTGATCAACAATGTTCCGGAGGGCGCCACGGTGATGGGTGTGCCGGGGCGGGTTATTATGCGACCGCCGAAGCCGGTGGTGGCGCAAGCGCCTTCCCTTGCGGAGGTGTCCGATGCAAGGTGAATTGGTTCAGGGTGGGCTGGATCGTGGTGAGCTTCGGGAACGGATGAAGGATGCTGTTGCGAAGCAGGACGCGTCCGCTACTGTGCAGCTTGTTCGGCAACTTCTTTCCGTCTCGAGTAAATCTGCGGACGTGATGTTTTGCGCGTCTTCGATTGCTGCGGTCGCGAATGCGATTCAAGGGCAACCAGGGGTTCGCAGGTTGAAGACGTTTGTGGTGCGGTCGGTTACTGTGGAGCCGGTACTCCCTTTTTTGAGCGTAGAGGCAGTAATGGGTGGGTACGTCCTGGATGTTGAGGTCGGCGGTTATGGCTCGTATGCAG
The DNA here is from genome assembly GCA_963737325.1 of uncultured Acidobacteriaceae bacterium. Taxonomy (GTDB): domain Bacteria; phylum Acidobacteriota; class Terriglobia; order Terriglobales; family Acidobacteriaceae; genus Granulicella. The sequence continues at coordinate 53,652 of CAVTSJ010000021.1, read as the reverse complement.
ATGAGATGCTGGATCCGGAGAGCGCGCTGGGCCGTTCTGGCGCGGAGCTGGTGTGGGTGTTGCTGGATCTGGAAGAGATGTCTGGACGGTTACCCGATTTGTGTGCGGACGGGCTGGGTACCGGAGTAGAAACGGAACTCGCGGAGTCGGTATCGCGGGTGAGAAGTATGTTGGAGGGCTATCGCGCAAAGAACTCGGGGCGGCTTGTTGTGCAGGGATGCGTGGTTCCGGAGAGCAGTTCTCTGGGGGCGGTGGCGGAGGCGAATCTCAAGTACGGGCTTGTGAATGTGGTGAAGGAGCTGAATCGGCGGCTGCTGGAGATGTGCAAGACGGTTTCGGATTGCATCTTTTTTGATGTGGACGAAGTGGCGGCACGGTATGGGCGCGCGGCGTGGAGAGATGAACGACTCTTCCTTTCGTCTCGCTTGCCGGTTGCGGCCGGCGCGTTCAGGGCATACGCACAGGGGCTGATGCGGAGTTCGTCGGTGCTGTTTCGGCCGGCTCGGAAGGTGTTATGCACGGACCTGGACAATACGCTTTGGGGTGGTGTGCTGGGGGAGGATGGGCCGCAGGGAATTGTGACGGGCAGTGCGTTTCCGGGCAACTGCTATCTGGAGTATCAGCGATATTTGAAGCGACTTGCGGCGAGGGGAGTTCTGCTTGCGCTGGTGTCGAAGAACAATGAAACCGATGTCGAGGAGGCGTTTCGACTGCGGGCGGCGGACCTTGCGGTGGGGCTCGATACGTTTGTCGCGAAGAAGATCGGCTGGGATGAAAAGGCTGCGTCTCTGAGGGCCCTGGCGGAGGAACTGTCGCTAGGTTTGGATTCGTTTGTGTTTGTCGATGACAACCCGGTGGAGTGCGCGGCGGTGCGCCAGTATCTACCGGAGGTCGCGGTGGTTGAGGTGCCAGTTGATCGACCGTGGGACCTGGTGAGGCTGCTGGGTGAGGCGTGGTTCTTCGATTCTGCTGTGGTTACGGCGGACGATTTGAATCGCACCAAGGAGTATGAAGCGCAGGCGCAACGGAATTCGTTGCGCGAGGGGGCGTCGAGCAAAGAGGAGTTTCTGCAGTCGTTAGGCATCGTTTGCAGCTTCATCAGCGCACTGGACGCGCCATTAGCGCGCACCGTGCAACTGCTGGCGAAGACGAATCAGTTCAATTTGACGACGAGGCGGCATTCCGCGGCGCAGGTGGAGCGGTTCGCGACTGAGCCGGGCGGGCAGGCGGTGGCGGTGCGGGTTCGCGATCGATTTGGCGATGCAGGCGTTGTGGGAGTAGCGCTGGCCCGGCAACAGGGAGAGGATTGCTGGATCGATTCGTTGTTGCTTTCGTGTCGCGTGATTGGTCGCGGAATCGAGACTGCGTTGCTTTCCTATATCGCACGAGGAGCTGTAAGCTCGGGCGCCAAGGTGCTGATTGGGGAATATATTCCGTCGGCGAAGAATGCGCCGTGCGCAGATTTTTATGCGAGGAATGGATTTGAAGTAGAGTCCAGGGCTGGGCAGGACGGGTCGATTTGGTATCGGCTAGACTTAACGGAACACATGCCAACGAGCCCGGCGTGGCTTACGCTTGAAGGAGACCCGACCTATGAGTTCGCAGCAGGTACCACAGTCACTTCGTAATATTCTGGCAGACACACTGGAGATATCGAGTGACGAGGTTACACCGGAGTTGAATGCGAGTTCTGTGGAGGCGTGGGATTCCTTCCGGCATCTTCAATTGATTCTCACGCTCGAAGAGGAGTACGGCGTGCAGTTTGATCCGCAGGCGATTCCAGAGTTGGTGACGGTGGGAAAGATTCAAGAAGTGCTGGAGCAAAAAGGGGCGACGCTTTGATGAGCGATCTCCCCGCAGGGCTGACCTTCGAGTTGATGCATGTGGGCGTCGCGGTTCCCGACATCAATGCTGCGGCGGCCTCGCTGGAAGCGATCTTCGGGTATCGAGTGATCTCGGGACCGTTCGATGATCCGATCCAGAAGGTGACGGTCAACTTTTTGACTCAGTCAGACAACGATGCTGTCGAGATTGAATTGATCACGCCGCTCACGGAAGACTCTCCGCTGCGGACGATGCTGAACAAGAATGGCGGCGGGGCGTATCACCTGTGCTTCCAGACGAACGATATTGAGGCAGCATTGGCTCACGTCAGGAGTAACGGATGCGTGGTGGTGAGTAAACCGATGCCGGCAGTGGCGTTCGGGGGGCGACGGATTGCCTGGTTCTATGCGCGGACGCGGCAGTTGTTTGAATTGGTGGAGCAGGCGCGCTGAGTGGGGCGGCGCGGGAGGGCTACTCGCCATCCACGCCGAGGGCGGGTCAAGAAGCAGATTCTCCGCCCAGGGCGAAGGGTGACAGAGATGCTGCGAGTCACTTGGTGAGTACTTTTTCCTGCGATTGAGGAATGGTCCAGAACTGGGCGCGGATTTGGTTCTTGAGGATTTTGCCGGTGCCGCCCTTGGGGAGGGGTTCGGTCTGGATAACGAAGCGGCGGGGCAGCTTGAATTTGCCTAAGTGCTTGCGGGCGGTCTCGAGCAGATGCTCTTCAGTGATGGGGCTGTGTTCGTGGACGACGACGATGGCTACGGGGATTTCTCCCCAGCGCGGGTCGGGGGCGGCGACTACGGCGCACTCGAGGACGCCGTGGTGGGTGAGGAGGGCGTGTTCGACTTCGATGGAGGCGATGTTTTCGCCACCGCTGATGATGATGTCTTTTTTCCTGTCGACGATGCGGAAGAACTTTTCGGGGCTCCAGACAGCCATGTCGCCGGTGTGCAGCCAGCCGTCGACGATGGCTTCGCGGGTGAGCTTGGGAGAGCGATAGTAGCCGTCCATGACCTGGTCGCCGCGGACGATTAGCTCGCCTACAGTGGCGTTGTCCTGGGGGACGTCGCGGCCCTGGTTGTCGACTACGCGGACGTCGGTGCCGATGACGGGCCAGCCGGCGGAGGTGGAGAAGAGGAGGCGCTGGTGGTCGTCGGCGAAGTGGTTGGTGCCTTTGGGACGAGCGGTGCTGACTACGGGCGAGGTCTCGGTCATTCCATAGCCGACGGTGATGTTGGCGTGGGGGAGGAGGGCTTCGAGTTGGGCGATGAGCTCGGGGGACGAGGCTGCGCCGCCGAGGATGACGTACTTGAGGCTGGAGAGATCGTGCTGATTGCGCTCGGGGCAGGAGAGCAGCGCGGCGGCCATGGTGGGGACGAGGATGACCCAGGAGACGCGCTCTTGTTCGATGAGTTGGAAGATGGCGGGAGGGTCGAAGCGGCGGAGCATGACGTGCTTGAAGCCGCACAGGGTGCCGAATTGCGGGAAGCCCCAGCCGTTGGCATGGAAGAGCGGGATGGTGTGGAGGAGGACGTGGGTATCGGTGTGATCGAGGGAGGCGGCGAGCGAGAGGGCGTGGAGATAGAGGGTGCGGTGAGAGAGCATGACGCCCTTGGGCGCGCCGGTGCTGCCGCTGGTGTAGAAGAGCTCGGTGGTGGCGGTCTCATCGATGGCCATGAGGTCGGGGAGGGGGATGGGGGCGTGGTGGAGGAGAGAGGCGAGGGTGGGGTCGGAGGTGTCGGTGTCGTTGATGGCGATGAAGAGGCAGTCGGGAACGACGTGGCGGAGTTGTTCGACGATGGGTGCGAAGTCGTTCTCGTAGAGGAGGGCGGTGGGCTGCGCGTGGCGGAGGATGACTTCGAGCTCGGAGGGGTGGAGGCGCACGTTGAGCGGCATGACGATGGCGCCGGCGAGGGGGACTGCGTAATAGCTCTCGAGCAACGCGGTGCTGTTGAAGCTGAGGACGCCGACGCGGTCGTCAGGGCCAACGCCGTTGGCGACGAGGCCCGCGGCTATGCGGCGGCAGCGGTCGGCGAACTGGGCGTAGGTGTAACGAGACTCTCCTTCGACCACGCCAATCTTCTCTGGGTAGATATCCAGGGCGCGAAGGAGACAGCGCAGGGGAGTGAGAGGAACATGCATGGCGTGGGACCTCGGGATTAGTTTGTGGCGAGCTGTTCTTTGAGGCGGTCGGGCGAGAGATGGCAGAAGATCGGCGAGAGGCTGGTTTGGGGAACTGCGGTGCCGGGTTGGGTGAAGGTCATGTAGGGTTCCTGGCTGGTGTTCCAGGGTTGCCAGTTGGGAAGGCCGGGGCCGTCGGGGTTGCCGTACTTGGCGAAGTTGGTCCAGTAGGTCTGAATGATGCCTCCGAGCTTGTGGTCGGTGGCGGTGAAGGGAAGCCAGTTCATCATGCGGTCGTCGAAGGTGCCGAAGACGTGGGGGATTTCGAGAGAGTGGAAGGCTCCGAGCTGGGACTCTCCTTTGCCGGGAACGGCGCGATCGAAACGGTAGACGAAGGCGTGGTGCCCGGCGGCGGTGACGAGGGCAGCCTCCGCGCCGGTGGGGCAGGCGGCGCCGATGTCGTTGCTCGCCTGGTCGATCGCGGGAGTGCCGTGCATCACGATGCGGGCAGTGTAGGTGGCGACAGCAAGGTCTGTCCAGTTGCCGTAGAGGGGGCGGGCGAGATCGGCGAAGACCTTGAGCTTATCGCCGATGCCGGGCTGGGGGCCGGTGGGGGGATTCTTCTTAGCGGCGGCTTCGCCGACTACGCGGAAGGCGGCGAACTCGCGGGCGTTGAAGCCGGCCATGAGATCGACGGAGAGGAGCTTGGCGGTGGCGTAGGCGTCGGCGGGGGAGCGAGGGAGGACCCAGCCATCGACCTCGGCGGCGTTGGGGTCGTAGCCTTTGTAGTCGGTGGCGACGAGGTGGTCTTCCATGTCGGCGAGCTGCGCGGCGGGAAGGGCGCGGAGGGCTTCGAGCTGGGAGGCGGCTGGATGTTGAGCGAGGGCTGCTTTGCCGAGGGCGTTGGCGAGAGGTTGCATGTACGCGACGGTGCGGGCGGGGCCGAGGCCGAAGGCAGGGCCGCTCTCGGCAATGACGCGGCGGAAGAGGCCGCCGGCGAGGGGCGAGGTCATGAGGATGGTGGCGTCGACGCTGCCGGCGGATTCGCCGAAGAGGGTGACGTTGGTGGGATCGCCACCGAAGGCTGCGATGTTTTGCTGCACCCAGCGGAGAGCGGCGATCTGGTCGAGGAGGCCGTAGTTGCCGGAGCTGTGGTGGGGCGACTCGGCGGTGAGCTCGGGGTGGGAGAAGAAGCCCATGACGCCGAGGCGATAGTTGATGGTGACGAGGACTACGCCATGGGAGGCGAGGACGGTGCCGTCGTATGCGGATTGCGCGCCGCTGCCGACGCGGTTGCTTCCTCCATGCAGCCAGACCATGACGGGGAGATGCGCGCCGGGCTGGAGCGCTGGTGTCCAGATGTTGAGGTAGAGGCAGTCTTCGGAGGGGTCGAGGGTTTGGGGGATGTAGTTGACACCGTAGGCTGCGGCCAGCGGCTGAATGAAGTTGTCGGTGCCGTGAATGTTTTGCGTGCAGGGACGAGAGAACTGGGTGGCGTCGCGAACGCCTGACCACGTTGCAGCAGGTTGCGGCGGACGCCAGCGAAGAGGGCCGACGGGCGGTGCGGCGAAGGGGATGCCCTTGAAGACGGCGATGGTTTGCTGCGAGGTTCCCTGCAGTGTGCCGGCGGCCACGTGGGCGAGAGGGCCAGTAGTCGCTGGGGTTTGCGGCGCTGCCGTGGCGGCGAGGAGTACGGGAAGGATGAAGCCAAGACAGGCAAGCCGCATATGAGAGCCTTTCCTCTTTTGCAGGATCGAGTGTTTCAAGGGACGAGCGGCATGTCCACGGGAAGGCCGGGACAGGCGAGCGGCGTCCTTTGCGATGCCAGATCCAAAATCGTTCCGCGACAAAAGTAGATCATTTGATAACTTACTGTCCAGTCAAATATAATCATCGCGTTTCGTCGGGAAGTCTGCTGATCGATGTCAGCCTGGAGCGGGCGTTGGATGTATTTGAGGGAACTGCATTGAAGACTATGCCGCAAGTCGGAGATTCGTACAGACATCCATTCAGCATCTCGCAGGAGCAGATCAGCGGCTTTGCTGAACTGACTGGCGACACGAATCCGCTGCATGTGGATGCGGAGGCGGCAGCTGCAGGAGAGTTTGGAGGGTGCATCGCGCATGGGGTGCTGCTTCTGGGCGTATTTTCCAAGATTTTCGGGACGATTCTTTATGCGGACGGGCAGGTGGTGCTGGGATTGGAGACGCGGTTTCTGGCGCCGGTGAGGCCGGAGCTGGCGTATACGGCGGTGGTGACGGTGACAGAAACGCTGCTGGAGAAGAGCCAGGTGGTGTATCGGATGGAGATTTTCGGGGAAGACGGAATCGAGGTGCTGAAGGGGTCGTGCCGGCTGCTTAATCGGAAGTATTATGGTGTGCACGGGCGCCAGGAGTTGCTGGCGGGCCGGGAGGCATCAACTGACCCAGAAGTAAGTTAGTGGAGGACGTGATGAAGATCGCCAAGATACTCTTGCTGGCGCTCACCGGGGCGGTTGGGATGCACGCGCAGGGTTTCGTTCAGCGCGACGGAACGCACCTGGTGGTGGACGGGAAAGCGTTTCGTTATAGCGGCCCGAATCTTGAATGGCTGGGGCTGGAAGGGTATGGGCCGCACGATCCGATGGGGCCACGCTATCCTTCGCACTTTGAGATTGACGATGCGTTTGCTACGGCGGCGGAGATGGGTGCGAAGGTGGTGCGGTCGCAGACGATGGGCGATACGGTTGGGTGTCCGCAGTGCATTGAGCCGGAGCTCGGCAAATTTAATGAGGACGGATTTCAGGCTTCGGATTATGCGCTGGCGGTGGCGGCGAAGAATCACATGCGTGTGATTGTGACGCTGATTGGGGACTGCGCTACGTGCGCGGGGGGCGGGATCGGGCAATACCTGGCGTGGAATCATGTGGCGAATCCGCAGGCGTTCTTTACGGACCCGCAAGTGATTGCTGCATTTGAGCGGCATATTGATGCGGTGCTAAATCATCGCAACCGGATTACGGGCGTGTTGTATAAGGATGATCCTACGATCATGGCTTGGGAGAACTGCAACATGTGCGGGCTAATTCCGTTGCTATCGCATGGGAGTGTGGCGGAGGTTGCAGCGTGGTCGGAGACGATCGGGGCTCACATTAAGCAGGTGGATCGCCGGCATTTGTATTTGGATACGAGCGGAGTTTTTCCGGTGTATCCAAAGATCGTGGACAATGGGAGTACGGACATGGTGGCGTTTGAAGAGTATCCGCACTGGAACGCAGTGTTCAGCGGCCCGGCCGGGATGCCACCGACCTCGGTGGCCATGATTCTTCAGCATGCGGCGACGGTTACGGCGCGGGGCAAGGTTTTTATCGTGAATGAATATGGATGGGATCGAACGAACTGGGCGTCGCGCGCCGAGCTGCAGGGTTTGCTCGATGCGATGCTGCATGATCCGAATATTTCCGGCGATGATTTCTGGGCGCTGCAGGCGCACCTGGATAATTTTGGATTCCAGCCGATACCGGCGGATTCGCATGATCCTACGTTCGCGGTCAATGGGGAGTGCGGCGAGTGGTGGGCGCTGTATTATCCGGGGATCAAGACGCTGGCGATGTCGGCGGAGGATATGGGAGAGCGGGCGCAGCAGCTACGAGGTCATGCGTATGCGATGTCGGGGCTGCCGGTTCCGGAGCATGCGGTGCCACCTGCGCCGGAGATTACTTCGGTGGTGGTGGGAGGGTTGGTTGCATGGCGCGGGTCGGCGGGTGCTACACGTTACTCGATTGAGCGCTTCGATGCTGCGGCGAAGACGTGGCAGACGATCTGCGACAAGTGTGCGACTGACGCGGATGATCCATGGGTGGATCCAAGTGCCGCGATGGGTGCGCAGTATCGGGTGACAGCGTTCAATGCCGATGGAGTTGCGAGTGCGACGTCGAGTCCGCGATAGGCGTTGGTCAGGTTTGAGTTATTTCATTAAGACAGTAGGCAAAGCTTTTTTAATCTGCGAAAGTACATACTATGGCGACACGTTCCAGCAGGCCTGAGCACGCTCACAAGGCCTTTGAGAATCGGAAGCGAAAGCCGGAGTTGAAGCGCGAGGCGGTTCTGCTGACGGCGGCGCACCTGTTTCTCAAGCAGGGGTATCGGCGGACGTCGATGGAGGATATCGCCGATCGGCTGGAGATCACGAAGCCGGCGCTGTACCACTACTTTACGAGCAAGGACGATATTCTGGTCGGCTGCTACTCGCATGGGATCGCGAATATTCTGGGGCGATTGAAGTATGCGGATGAGGCGACGGGGTCGGGGCTGGAGAAGACGCGCGCGTTTCTGCATGCTTGGATCGAGGTGATTACTACGCTGGAGTTTGGTCAGTGCGTGGTGTCGCTGGATGACAACGAGCTGGCTCCTGCGGCGCGGAGAGAGGTGCGGCGGTTGAAGCGGCGGATCGATCGCACGCTGCGGCAGAGGATTGCAGAAGGGGTGGAGGATGGGACGATCAAGCCTTGCGACATACGGCTGGTGGCGTTTGCGTTTGGCGGCGCGATCAATTCGATTGGCGCCTGGTATGACCGCGAAGGCAAGCTGAGCACCGCGGAGTTCAGCTCGGCGTACGCCGATATTCTGATCGACGGCGTGAGCGCGCCACAGGCAAAGGCGCCGCGAGCCAAGCGCGTGATCGGTTAGAAGAGAACCTTCAGAGCGAATTGGAATTGGCGCGGGGCGGCGAGGCTGTTGGTCTGCGTGATTTCGCCGAAGCCGCCGGCGTTGGTGGGGGTGTCGCCGGGAAGCACGCCTACGAGGGCGATTGGATTCGCGGCTGTGTGGCCGGGGCCGGGATCGAATGCGGAGATGGAGGATCCGGGCGGGAGGAAGTTGGGGGTGTTGGAGATGTTGTAGGCCTCGGCGCGGAATTGAATGGAGAAGCCGTGGGCCAGTCCAAATGTTTTGAAGACGGAGAGATCTGCGCGACGCTGATGCGGACCATAGAGCTGGTCATAGTGCTCGTTGCCTGGGGTGCCAGCGGGTTGAGGGGTGAAGGCTGCGATGTTGAAGAATTGAGTGAGCGTTTTGTGGGAGGGGTAGAGTGGGGCGCCGGTGACGTCGGGGCGGTCGGAGGTGACATTCGGCAGATTGATTTGTGCGAGGCCGTAGGGGTTGGTGACTGCGTCGGTGACGGTGAAGGGGAGGCCAGTTTGCCAGTAGTCGATGAGGTTGACGCTCCATGCTTTGACGAGCAGAGCGGTGGCTCCGTGGGAGGATTTGCCGAAGGGGAGATCGTAGGTGAGGCTGGTTGCCCAGCGCTGGCGGACGTCGTTGGAGGAGTTGCCGTAGTCGTAGCTGGGATCGCTGGGGAGAAGGAACTGGCCGCCGATGGGGCTGCTGCCTCCGAGGCCGTCGGTGAGGCCATGGGCCAAGGTGTAGTTGGTGTTGAAGGCGAGGCCGTGAGTGAGGCGGCGCTCGAAGATAATTTGCAGTGCGTTGTAGTTGCTGGCGGCGTTGGGGACGAAGCCCTGGACTTGTTGCACGTTGGGCAGCGATTTCGCGGTGAGAAATGCGGGCGGAAGTCCGGGGCCGGTGGCGGGTGTGTCTGGGTAGGGGCCATTGGGGAGAGGAAGGTTCACGACCGGCTCGGTCATGACGTGCCGGGCGAGTTCGCCTACGTAGGCGAGGGTTAGAACATTTCCTTTGAAGTCATGCTGCAGAGCGAGATTGAACATCTGCAGCGTGGATGTGTTGAGGTTCGGCGGAGCATAGCTGAGAGAGCCTGAGAGGTTCGTCGTACTGGGGGGGACGGGGATTGGGAGCGAAGAGCCGATGCAGGCAACGCCTATGCATTCGCTCTGGTAGGAGTAGGGCGGGTTGGCGAGCTCGATAGAGAGGTTCGACTGCGTGGGGTAATAGCTGATGCCGTAGCCTCCGCGAAGGACGGTGTTCGCGCCGATGGATTCCGAGAAACCGATGCGCGGGGCGATGTTCTTCTTTGCAGAGCGAATCCCGATGTCGGGATCCTGAGCTCCGGTGATGAGCGTGAGGGTTGGGTAATCGAAGTTGGCGTAGCGGCCGTGGGCTTCTGTGATCGGGGTGAAGAGGTCGTAACGAATGCCGAGGTTGAGCGTCAGGTTCGGAGTTACGCGCCAATCATCCTCAGCGTAGGTACTGGGCTCCCACATGCGAAGGCCCTGCTCGATGAGGGTGTTGGCGCGCTCGTAGCCGACGTTGTAGCCGGCGAGCATGTCTGCGACGGGGTTGCCCAGGATGCCGGCGTAGAGAAATACGCCGAGCGGGTAGGAGCTTTGGAAATAGTTGAGCTGACGCCGAATGAGCTGGCCGCCGAACTTGAGGGAGTGCTTACCGTGGGTGTAGGTGAGCGCGGCCTGGTATTGGAAGACATTGTTGACGTCATTGATGGGGAGGTAGGGCGAGTCGCCGAGGATCGCGTAGCCTCCGACGAGGAAGTCGGTGGGCGTAAGGCCGGAGGTTCCGGGAATGTCTGGGAAATTGCCGTTGGGGATTCCGAAGGCCGTGTCGACATTCTGGCCGGCGTTCAAGGTGTTGGTGTGGAAGTCGAGACGCGTGTAGCCGGTCTTGAGATCAAACAGCATGTTGGGCGTGAAGGAGTGGATGTAATCGAGAATGAAGCCCTGCGCCTTTTGGGCGGACGGACCATCGTAGGCGAGGACGTTGCCACCGGGATTGATGGTAAGTCCGGCTTCGTTGACCTTGGGGAAGGGGCCGGGAAGGAAGGTGTTGATGTTGTTGTAGGAGTAGCGGGCGTAGATCTGATCCCCGTTGTTGAAGTGGTGATCGACGCGGCCATCGGCGGTGAAGGCGTATTGCGTTCTGTTCGTCACGCTCTCGAAGTTCTGGAAGATGGCGCCGGGAATGTTGGGAGCGGGGAAGAGTTTGAAGTAGCTGAGGCCTATGGGGGTGATCAGGAAGGGCGGGATATAGGGACCGCCGATGTCGGTGAAGTCGCCGGGGTTCTGCTGCTCGTAGAGGGTGGGGACGGTGAGTTCACCGGAGCTCTGGCCCTGCACGAGGCGACTGTCTTCAGCGTCGGCGAAGAAGAAGGTTTTATCTTTGCGAATGGGACCACCGATGCTGCCGCCGAACTGATTCTGGTGGTAGGCGGGCTTGGCGACCTCGCCTTGGCGGGCGAAGAAGTCGCGCGCATCGAAGATGTCGTTGCGGAAGAACTCGTAGGCAGAGCCGTGGAAGGCGTTGGTGCCTGACTTGGTGATGACGTTGACGACCGCGCCTGCGTCGCGGCCGATTTCGGCGGCAAAGTTATTGGTGTCAACCTTGACTTCCGCGATGGCGTCGATGGAGGGGCGGACGCCGATGACGCCCTGCTCGCGCTCGTTATTATCCATGCCGTCGATGAGTTGGTTGTTGTACAGGTCACTCTGGCCGTTGGCGGAGATGGTGGAGGTGAGGCGACGATCGTCGGGGCGGCTTCCTGAGGAGATGGCGTCGGGCGAGCCGGCATTGACACCGGGCTGAATCTGAACGAGATTGACGACGTTGCGACCGTTGAGCGGAAGGTCCTGTACAGGCTGTTCGGTGACTACGCTGGTGAGCGAAGAGGTTTCGCGCTGGAGGAGGAGGGCGGACGCCGTGACCGTGACAGTCTCGGTTACGGCGCCACTGGCGAGGATGGCATTTTCGCGATTGCGATCGCCTGCTGCGATCACGATCAGGGGGACGACCACGGTTTTGAAGCCGCGGGCTGTGACACTGAGCGAATATTTTCCTGGTGTGAGCAAGGTGAACAGATAATCGCCGACGCTGTTGGATATGGTGCCCTGGGTGATCTGTGTGCCGAGATTGGTGAGCTTGACGGCTGCTCCGGGAACGACCGCGCCGGAGGGGTCGGAGACTGTTCCGAGGATGGTGGCCGAGGTCTCCTGACCCAGCGCCGGCATCTGGGACAACAGAACAACCCATACCGCGGCCGACAGAACCCGGGTAAAGCCAGCAAGCATACGCTTTGACATAGGACACTCCACAAAAAGTTGGATCTACAGTCGGGGACGGCTATTCGTGCTTTTGCGTACTCTCCGCTGGGGACGGCGGAAACATCGATACCTTACTGGCCGTTCACTTTACGAGCGTCGAGTGTGCGATGTCAAGGGGAAACTCGGAGGGCGAGCTGTGAAGGGGTGGGGCAATGTTCAAGAGGCCAGGATCGCGTAAAGACCTTTATTCATTATGCAGATGGCGTTTGCGCCGAAGGGAGAGGGTCGCGCAGGCGAGTTGTTCCAAGGGCGATTCCGAGGAGGTATCGGCAAGTGCCCAGTGAGCTTGTCTTACTCCAGGTTCAGTAAATGACCTGGCTGTGCTGAGGGGTCTTGGTCGTCGGTATGGAAGTTGCTGAGGCCGACACCTACGAGGCGAAAGAGCTGAGTTGGTTCGAGTTCGACGCGCTCACGGAGCGAGAGCGCAATGCCGACGAGTTCTTCGCATGATGATGGAGGCGCAGCAGGTGTCAGGCTGCGGGTGAGGGAACGGAATTCCCTGGTCTTCAACTTGAGGACGACGGTTCTTGCGCCGCGAGTGTTGTTCCGGGAAGCGTTCCAGACTCGCTCCGCCAATTGTCGAATTGACTCTGCTGTTTCGGCGAGAGGGATGTCTTCTGGAAAGGTATCTTCGGCGGAGATCTGCTTGGACATGCGATTGGGTACTACCGGGCTGTAGTCGATGCCTCGTGCGAGTTCGTAGAGGCGGACGCCATAGCGGCCAAAGTTGTACTCGAGCGTGGTCACGTCCATGGCGTGAATGTCGCCGACGGTCTTGATGCCGGATTGCTTCATTCGCTCTTCGGTGACTTTGCCCACGCCAGGAATGCGACCGACGGGAAGCGGGAGAAGGAAGGCCTGGATTTCGTGCGGCTGGATCACGAAGAGGCCGTTGGGTTTCTTCCAGTCGGACGCGATCTTCGCGAGGAACTTGTTGGGCGCGACCCCGGCTGAGGCGGTGAGGTTTAGTTCATCGTGAATCTGCTCACGGATGGCTTTGGCTACGCGGGTTGCGGTGGGAAGGCCGGAAAGATTTTCAGTGACGTCGAGGTAGGCTTCGTCGAGAGAGAGCGGCTCGACCATCGCGGTATGGCGTTCGAAGATGGCGCGAACGGCGAGCGAGACTGCCTTGTAGCGAACGAAGTCGGGCTTGATGAAGATGGCCTCGGGGCAGAGGCGCTCGGCTGTCATTGCGGGCAAGGCAGAGCGTACTCCGTAACGACGGGCTTCGTACGATGCAGCGCACACGACCGAACGCTTGCCCTGCCATGCCACGACGACCGGTTTGCCTCGAAGGGCGGGGTCGTCTCTTTGTTCCACCGATGCGTAAAACGCGTCCATATCGATGTGAACGATCTTGCGCAGTTGGGTGGAGGCTGGGAGCGGGTTTGCCGAGGTGGAGATAAGGTTGCTCATCGCGGGCATCGTGTTGGTTCGGGTTGGATGGTCTAAGGCTGAAGGCTGGCCGAGTTCTCTGTACATTCTGGCATATTCGCCAATTGTTCGCCTATACTGCGGAGAAGATATTTGCTGGAAATTTCGCTGAGGGTTTATGACCGACGGGAGCCTGGAACCGATTGTCACCGACGGACTTTGGAAGGGCGATCTCCCGGCGGGTCTGCGATTGCGCACCGAACTCAGTGCTCGAAGTCTGCAGCATGCGTTGAGGCATGGCTACCTGCACGAGCGCACGGATGGAGCGATTCCGAGCATTTTGTTCGGCCGCGATGAACGAGGACGGCATGGCAACTTCCATCCTGCCTCGTATGAAAACATCTGCGCGAGGCCGGATTGGTTCAAGCGGCTGGAGAAAGTTCACACCCGGTATCGGCGAGTTCGCGTCCGGGCTAACTGGGCATGGAAGGAGCTGGATTGCTCGAACAGTTCCGACGCGCTACTGATGAATGTTTTCTGTTATCCCGGGCTCACTGACGTGCCTGCTGTACGTGCGCTGTTGGGAAGCGCGGCTTCGGAACTTCCGGGGTTTGGGATCAGGCCGCGCACACCGCTTTCTAACGGCCGGAAGGACAACACGGAGATCGATATGAGACTTGGAGATCTCCTGGTTGAGGCGAAGCTCACGGAGTCCGACTTTCAAGTTGCCGAAGCTCGATTGGTGCGGCGGTACCGTGATGTTGAAGGTGTCTTTGAGACGGCTGAGCTTCCGCTACGGGGTGGGAAGCACGTGGGGTATCAGCTGATCCGCGGGGTTCTGGCGGCGTACGCTACTGGCGGAAGTTTTTGCGTGTTTTGCGACGCTCGCCGTTCGGATCTCGCCGAAGGCTGGTATCGCGTGATGCGTGCCGTACGGCTGTACGAACTGCGATGCAGGCTCAAGCTGCTGACGTGGCAGGAGCTGGCGAAGGTTGTGCCAAGCGATTTACAGGAATTTCTGGCGGTGAAGTATGGGATCGTACCGTAGCGCAAATGGCGCGAGGTTTGCTCGGGCGATTCGAGGATCTGCGCTACACGGAAAGCGTTACAGTAACGGAAAGCTCACCGTTTTCGTCATCGTAATATTCGAAGCTTCTGGCTTTCACGGTAAACGGGCCATCCTTATAGGAGAACTGGTCGCCGACGTTTGGGATGGGCAAAAAACCGTCGCCCTCAGCGAGTGTGAAACTGTCTCCGTTCTGCGCTTTATATACGACGGTGATGAACATTTGCTCTCCTGGTTGTTTTGGGGTGGTTCAGCGCTTCATATCGCTTGACTGTGTTCCGGCGTGTCGCGATGCACCCTCCCTTCGACGTCATTCTACGTTGGCCGCTCGTAAAGCAGCGATTGTTAGCTACTCGGTTCGGAGCGGTTGCGTGGGTTCCACCTGCATCGCACGCCTTGCAGGGACTGCCGCCGCAATCAGACCGATTGCAACCAACACGCCGGCGGCCACGGCAAATACTTGTGGATCCTCCGCCTCGATTAGCGATTTGGCGTCACTACAGTAGCGTTCCTTGCGACATGCTCGTTTCTCGCCATTTATCGAGGAGCCCTTCTCGACCAGGCAATTGATCTGCGAATCAGCGAGGCTTAGAACTCGATCCTCCCCTGGAAGGCAATCATGCGCGGCGAGGTGTCCCCTCCGAGCCCTACTCCAAGGAGCCCGGTGGGAGGTGACGTTGTACTTTGCAGCGTCCCAAACCTTGCTATGGGTGAGCCGGGCACACCCGCCTGGACTGTGCTGGGCAACGCGAAGTTCGGATGATTGAACGCATTAAATAGTTGGCCGTCGATGCGCAGCTTGACCGCCTTCGTGAGCTGAAAAATCTTCGTGATGAACATGTCAGAGTAGGTGAAGTGGGGGCCGCGCGCGGAGTTACGGCCTGAGTTACCGAACTGGCAAATCGCGGGGCTGTCGTTCTGAATGCCGAGCGAGCCGGTGTAGCAGGCTCCGGTGGTGGGATCGACGACGGAAGCGAAGGCATCGGGATTGAGCCACTGCTTTGTGCCTGACACGGTAACTCCGGGATAGGGAGTTTTTCGATAGAGCGGAAGGCCTGGGACCCTGTTCGCATAATTTGGTACCGCGAATTGAATGGTCTGGGCAGGGTTCGATGCCTGAAAGACGCCATTGCCGTTTGCGCTGTAGGGCTGGCTCAGCACGCTGAAAGGCAAGCCAGAGTGTAGGAAGGCTGTCTCCGAGAAGGACCATCCTCCCAACAGCTGACGCAGCAGCGGGCTGGCGGAGTGGAAGGGCAGTTGATACATCCCGTATGCGGAGAGATTATGCCGCACATCGTAGTCGCAACTGGCGTACTGCCTGCTTAGTTCTCCGGGCAACGGCGACTCCAAGCCCTGGGTGGAGAAGGCGAGCAGGCCACCATTTGATACCTCATCCAGACAATGGCTGAAGGTGTAGTTTCCGCGCAGGGTCAAGTCGCGCCATTGCTGCGTGTATACGGTCTGCAATCCGTGGTAGATGCTGTTGGCGCCAGTTTGGAATTCGGTGACGTTTGCAAAGCGTTGGTCGAGCGGTTGCAGATAGGGAAAGGGCGCGAAGCAGTTGTTGCAGACGTTCTGATAGCCATTGAGCTGGACCTGGTAGGGCTCATGCAGGCCACGCGTGCCTACGTAGTCGGCGCGCAGGTTGCCGCGGGCGCCGACCTGTTGTTCGACGCCGAAGTTGAACTGATAGTAGTAGGGAGTCTTAAGGGTCCCGGTAGGGAAGGTATTCAAGCTGACTGCCAGTGGACAGGTAGGAGCGCCTGGCTGGATGCCAGAGCACGGCGCGCCACCTGAGCGAAAGATTGTCTGAAACGACTGGTTGGCGCTCACCGTGGCATCGACGGCGCTTCCGGGCACATTGGGAGCGATGCCAATGCCGCCTACCTGTCCGGCAAGACCGCCTGTGAAGCTGGGATCATTGGGGGCATTGAGCAGACCGCTGTCTGCGATCTGCTGCGGGATGATGTCATTGAAGACGCCGAAGCCTGCATGAACTGCCGTGTGCGATCGAACCTGGTAGGCGATCGAGGCACGTGGCTGATACACGAAGAGCGGGGTTGCCGCAAACAAGTCGTGAACGTTCGCCAGAACAACCTGGTTGAGCGGCTGATTGACATTGTGCGAGGCATCGAGGAACGATCCCGCCATGCGGGAGAATCGGGCCTGTGGACTGGTGACGTTGGTATTCCAGGTCACACGCATGCCGTAGGTAAGGGTTGCTTTTGGCGAAGGCTTGTAGGTGTCCATCGCATAGTATTCGAGGTTGCCGACCCCTACTCGTTCCTTGAGAGAGACCGGGAAGTTCTGCTGTGCAGTGTAGGCGGCGCCGTAGGTGAATTGTGCGAGGTCGTTGTAGGCAACGGTGGGCACGATGCCTTCGCCGAGGTCGTAATCGCTGGTGTCCACGCGGCGGGTGTTGATGCCGAAGTGAAGGGTGTGCTTCCCATGTGTCCAGGTCAGGTTGTCGTTGATTTGCCACTGTGTCACTTTGCGGCCCTGCGGGAAGGTATTGTTCAGACCGCCGATGGCAGTGAACGGTACGCTGTCGCCGTTCGGCGCGAGCACGATGGGAAACGTCTGCTGCACTTGTGAGTAATTGTTTGGTTCGAAGATGCTGGAGTACCAGCTTGCTCCAGGATTGAACTGATTGACGAGGGTTGGGGTGAACAGATGGGTGTAGCCCACCACCGCGGTGCGCTGCGGTTGCGGCGAAAAGGCGTTGAAGATCGAGTTGATTGGATCGGTCCACTCGGCCTGCAGGCCAGTGTCCTGCTGGAAGCGGTACCAGACGCTGTCTTTGGCGCTGATCGTGTGGTCGATCTTCAAGACGATGAGGTTCTCGCTGTCGCTGTTATTCAATGACCGCTGCTGCTGGGTTGCGCAGCCGCTGCCGTCAAGCAGAGTGCCGCCAGGCGGAGGGGGCAGGAGGTTTCCGGATGCGTCGAGCGGACAAGCTGTGATCGACACCGCCGAGCCACCGGGGGCCGGCAGCAATGAAAACATGTTTTTGTAGAAAGGGATCTCCGCTGGTTGAGCTGGGAGGCTGGTTCCTGTGACTGGATCGTATCCGCCGACAGCCAACTGGCCCAGCACGTATTGCTGATAGGCGGGTGTGGGCAGGGTGGTAGCGGTGACAATCGGGAGAGCAATGCGAATGCCCTCAAAGTGGGCAAAGAAAAAGAGCCTGTTTCTGAGAATCGGACCTCCCAGGCTGACGCCGAATTCGTTCACCACATCGTGCGGCTTTAGGGCGATGTTGCCGGGCGTGTCGTTCGCGTGAAGGAAATAGTTCTCCGCGTTGAGCAGGGAGCCGTTCCATAACTCGGACACATCGCCGTGAAATGCATTCGTGCCGGACTTGGTGAAGTAATTGACCTGAGCCACGGCATACCGGCCCTGGTCAACGGAGAAGGAATTCGTATTGACGGTCGCTTCCTGCACAGCATCGAGTCCGATGACCAGGTTGGTTGCAAGCCCGATATTCAATCCCAGCCAGGGATCGTTAGAATCGTAGCCGTCGAGAATGTAGCCGTTCGATGTTGCGGGCAGGCCGTTGAACTCCACGTTGCCGTAGCCGCCGGGCGCCTTCGCGTCGCTGGAGGAGCCGGCGGTGTTCATTAGCGCGCCCTGGGCAAATTGCGCGAGATAGGTGAGGTCCTGCCCCGGGTTCGGGAGATTCGTGATTGTCTCGGCGCTCAGGGTGGTGGTGGTGTTGGGATTGTCGAGGCTCAAGAGCCCCTGTCGCGCGGTGACCTCTACTGTCTGACTGGACGATGCCGGATAGAGAGAAAAGTTCAACGCCACGTTCCGGCCAACCTCCACCGGTGATGGCTCAGAAGATGCTGCGGCGAAACCTGAGGCATGCACCGTTACCTGATACGTCCCGGGATTGACCTGGGAAAAGAGATAGTGCCCGCTTGCATCGGTTATTCCAGTGCGGACTGCCTTTGTGTTCGTCTCTGTCGCGGTGACGGCTGCATTCGGGACCAGCGCGCCACTGCTATCGGTAACGGTCCCCGAAATGGCGCTCGAAGTCCCACTCTGCGCCCTCCCGGTAACCACAAGCCCGGCCAGGCAAATCATAAGTAGCATGACAGCACACAAAAGAGAGCATAAGCCAATCCACAAATTAGCTATAGCTAATTTCATCATGAAGCCAACGCTAATGTAGACTGCTCAGGATGTCAACGAGTGTCCTTAATCGTCAGAAAACAAGACGGCCATCGGTGGCGGCGAGTTCGCGGTCGGGCGCGACGGAGTCGAGCGATGACTATCTTAAGGCGATCCTGGAACTGAGCGGAGTGGAAAGAGGGTTGGTGTCGGCAAGCGATCTTGCGGTTGCGCTGAAGATCAGCCGGGCCTCGGTGACGAAGATGCTGCAGAAGCTGTCGGCGACAAAGCCGCCCCTGCTGATCTATGAGAAGCATCATGGGGCTCGGCTGGCGCAGGCTGGAGTTGAGCGAGCTCTCGAGATTGTCCGGCATCACCGGCTGATCGAGACCTTCCTGTATCAGGTCCTTGGATATCCCTGGGATGAAGTCCATGACGAAGCGGAGCGGCTGGAGCATTTCATCTCAGAGCGATTTGAGGAACGCATTGCCGCCAAGCTGAACTACCCTCAGTTCGACCCCCACGGACATCCGATTCCCAGTCTCAATGGGACTGTTGCTGCAACTGGGTCCCAAACGGTCGCGCAAATGAGCATTGATGCGCGCGGGAAAGTCGTCAGCGTTTCTGACCGGAATGCGGAGATGCTGCGATATCTCGGTACTCATGGGATCAAACCTGGAGTCAAGCTAAGACTTCTGGAGCGGCTTCCGTTTCAAGGATCCTACAGAGTCCTCATTGGTTCCTCAAAGGAATCGGTCTTGCTGAGCGAACCCCTCGCCGGTGCGATCTTTGTGGCCGTTTAGGCGGCATATCTTCTGGCGGCAAGATCGATGCGGGGACGCCGCCATCCGTGTGGCCGATATGTCAGTTGACGATTACAGGCCATCGCCCTCATTGACCTATGATTGGGCAGCGCTCCAGGGATCAGTCCTGAAAAACGGCGCGGGGACTTGTGATCTCGCAGATCACGAACCGTACTGCGTCAGGGATTCGACTGCGGAGCTGAAGAGAATTCGATCGGGATGCCATCTGGATCATTGACGAGGACTCCGTCACCCTGAACCGTCACAGAGAAGCCTCGATCTCGCAGTATCTTCTCGGTTCGACGGACGCTGCTCACTCGCAAAACACAATGTCGGGCGCTGTCTTATCATTGTTCGACTTGAATTCAACCGCCTCTCCAGATGCGCCGGGAAGCATTAAGTAGCTCTTGTTGTTCGCGCTTTGTGGATGGAACGACAGCTTATCCGCATAGAAGGTCTCGGCGGCGCCCGGATCCTGCATGGCCAGGTCAACTGCCAGGAGTTGCTTCGAGATACGATGCTTCCCGAGGTGTTTTGAGCGATCGTTCCAATGAAGCGAGCCCGGCATGTATTGCGTGTATTCAATGTTCTGGTGCTCCGGTCCAACCATCGTGAAGAGCAAGTTGCCGGCATGCGCTTTCTTCACCTCGGTAGGGTTCAAGCCGCGCTGGTGGTAAGCAGCATTCAGCTCAACCAGGTTTTGCCCTTCGAAGCACAGATGCATGAACCCGACCTGCGAGTCGCTGGGTGTCAGCGGATATAGCTCGATGAACTGGCGATCGTTGATCTTGATAAAGGCTTGCGAAGTCTTTCCGTCGCGGCTGAACGCAAATGCCTGATCAAATCCCAGCTTCTGATAAAAGAGACTGGTCTTTGCCACGTCAGACACACGAAACGCTGCATGGGCTATCCCGCTCAGGTCAACAGACTGCGCTCGACCGATGCCCGTAGACAGCAGGGTGAGAATCATCAGACCTTTCGCGATACGAGCAACATTTCTTGACCACGGGCCGGAAACGTTCAGTGGATATGCCACTTGCCTTGTAATCGTCACCCAATCATCCTTCCTGCGAATCCGCTGTCGCGATGCAATTGCCAATGCCAGGAAAATGGAAGGCCTATTAGTCGCTAGTTTTTTGGTTGCACTATCTTTCATAAGGTGTCTCGGTGGAATAGCTTGGACTCGGTGGCAGCGTCCACTTCGAGAATGGGTCCGGGTGTGCCGGATCGAAGTGCGCTATCCCCGGGCGCAGATAGCGAGCCAACGGCAGGTTCTGGTCCTTCATGCTCTGAACGATCACGCGGGCGAGTTCATACGCGCCATAGGAAGTGAAGTGTGTATTGTCCGCTAACGCGACCGGCTGATCAGGAAACGTGTTGGCAGGGTAGTGGACAAACGCATGCAGGGTCCCCTCTGGACCTAGAGCTTCGAACAATGTTTTGCTGAAAGCATTAAGGTCAATCAGCGCCAGCCTCTTCTGCTTCGCGACCTGGCGCATCGCCTCAGGATATTCCCCCAGCGTCTGCACGATCTTTCCATCAACATCGAAGTTGCGCCGGTTCATCGGAGTCACCAGAATTGGTGTCGACTGATGAGCGCGTGTCTCTGCGATGTACTGCAAAAGGTAGGTCGTGAAATCGGTCGCAGCCGGAACGTATCCCTTGCCGGGCTTTTGGTCATTGTGCCCAAACTGAATCATCAGGTAGTCGCCGGCTCGCATCGTAGACATGATTTTCTGCAGGCGATGCTCAGAGACAAAGCTGCGAATCGTCTCGCCGGACTCCGCCTCATTCGCAATTGCGATCTTCGGTCCAAAGAAGGACGGCAGCATCTGACCCCACGCAGCCCATGGCTCCATCGTCTGATCGACAACCGTTGAGTCTCCTGCAATGTAAAGAGTCGGAATGTCATCGACGGGTTCAATCGAGATCGAACGGACGCTCGGATTGTCACCATTGAACTCAAGCGTGAGTTTGTGGTCCCAATCAAGAGCGCCGATCTCTCGAGGCTTCAGGTGCACCTGGACCGAGGTGCCGTCTGTGGCTGCTCCGCCAGTTGAAATAATATCCGACGTGCGAACGTTGACATTGAAAACGACTCGCCGAGAACCCCCAGCTTTGACAGGTAGCTGATCAACAAACAGACGTCGCGACTCCGCGCGAACGGTCTCTATCGATGAAGCTGGTCCACCGAGCACCAGCGTTACGCGATAGTTCCCGTCGCGTGCCCCGATGGAAAAGAAGAACGGCTTCGCGCTGCTGCATGATCCCGCGTCAAAACTGGCTGGAGATGTATTCAGATCGAACCCGTATGACGGTTCACCCGTGTGGCTGGGCGCTGGCTGTCCATAGAGGGACGCCCCAGACAGAACTATCGTTCCGCGTGTGTGCTTGGTCGCCGGGCACGCAAAATGCCAGGCTGTCTGTGCCCTTCCAGCAGTAGATAGCGAGCAGATCGCGGCACAAAGCAACACGGTCGTGCACAAACTGACGAGAAGGTCGCGGCGTGGGGATATTGAATGCATGCGGAAGGCACTCCTGATTCGTGCGCCGGAAAAGATCATACAGAATCGGTGCAAAGATTGGAAACTATTTTCCTATTGACACTAACGTTCAAGGATGCGTACAGTTTGCAGGTGCCGAAGAAATCCCTACGCAGGAGTTTGTCGCATGAAGCCGGGCTTTCGAGGTTCGCGGGGCGTTCGAAATGAATCGAGTGCTGCAGGAACTCCGCCTGCGCCGGCCGCCGCGCCCGGTTGGTGGGTGGTCCTTGCTGCTTGCCTAGTGCTTCCGACTTTCCAGGGCTCAGTGGCACAACAACGCTCAAGCACCGGGCCGGATACAATTGCGAAAATCTACCAAGCGTTCGTCGCTCCTCCCGATGACGCGCGACCGATGGTTCGCTGGTGGTGGTTCGGTGTGGCTGTGCAGCGGCCGGAAATCCTTCACGAGCTTGAGCAGATGAAGGCTGATGGCATCGGCGGGGTTGAGCTTGCGTTCGTCTATCCTCAGGCGCTGAACGACCCGGCTCGCGGCCTCGAGAATGTGCCTTTTCTTTCTCCTGCAATGTTGCAAGACGTAACCTATGCGCAGGCGGAGGGTCGCAAGCTGGGGCTACGCGTGGACCTCACCTTATGCAGCGGCTGGCCCTATGGAGGTCCTTCGACGACCTTGTCCGAAGCCGCTGGACGCCTTCGTGTTGTTCAAGCCCTGCTTGCCCCGGGGAAGACCACTGTGGCAACTCCGACTTTGAGAGAGGGCGAGTCCCTCATCTCCGCCCAGATAGCCGACGGCGATCCTGGGAGTTGGAATGGGGCATCGGCTCGCGAAGTTCAACTATCGCATGGCGCCGTTAGCGTCACAGCATCGAATAACCCGCGCACGATTCTCTTCTTCCTTTCGAGCCACACTCGCCAGCAAGTTAAGCGCGCCGCGGTGGGAGCAGAGGGCTACGTCCTCGATCCCTTGAGCCATCAGGCGGTCGCTCACTATCTCGAAGCAGTCGGCACTCCGCTCGTTAGCGCATTCGGCGATACTCCACCCTATGCAATATTTTCTGACTCGCTCGAAGCATACGGGGCGGACTGGACTCCGAATCTTCCCGCGGAGTTTCTAAAACGTCGCGGCTACGATCTCATCCCTCATCTCGGTGAGTTGGTGGCCGGAGGCTCGGTAGATGCGGACACCGTACGCCACGACTACGGCGAGACGCTCACGGAGCTCGTCAACGAGAATTACCTCGCGCAGATTACAGACTGGGCTGCCGAACATCACACTCGGTTTCGCTCCCAGACCTACGGCACACCCGCGGTCAGTTTCTCCAGTCAGAATCTGGTGAACCTGGCCGAAGGCGAGGGCCCGCAGTGGAGAAGCTTCTCGACGTTGCGTTGGGCGACGTCAGCCAACCATGTGTTCGGCCACAACATTACGTCTGGTGAGACCTTCACATGGCTTCACTCGCCAGTGTTTCGTGCAACTCCGCTGGATATGAAGGCCGAGGCCGACATCGATCTCATCATGGGCGAGAACCAGTTCATCTTTCACGGGTGGCCTTACTCGCCCCCTCAAGTGGGTGAACCCGGCTGGTCGCTCTACGCGGCGGCGGCTCTCAATGATCACAATCCGTGGCACCCGGTGATGCCCTATGTTACGCGATATATCACGCGCCTCAGCTACCTGATGCGCCAAGGGCGGCCGGCCAACCAGGTCACCCTGCTTCTTCCCACTGATGATGCGTGGGCCAGCTTCTCACCCGGGAACGTGAGCGTCACAGATCTGATGAAGAAGCTAGTGGCGCCGAGTCTTGTCTCTGCCGTGCTGGCTGCAGGCTACAATCTCGACTTCACCGATGCTGATGCGGTTAACCGCGCCGGCATCCATTCCCGGATACTTTTGCTTCCGCCCACCGACCGCCTTCCTATCGAGACGTTGCAGAAGATCAGCAGCTTTGTAGCGAACGGCGGCAAGGCCATTGCTGTCGGCCGAATTCCGTCTCTCTCCGCGGAGGGCAAGCCGCTGAGTATTCCGGCCGTCTGTAGCACCCGAACCGCCAACGGCGCCGCACCCACCTGCCATCCGCTCTTTGACTCTGCTGTTCGTACGTTTGTTTCGGATCCATCGCAGCTCGGCGCGGCTTTGAGCGCAGCAGTTGAACCGGACCTTCAGCTCATTGACGCGAATGCAACCACCCGCAGCGAGGCCGGCTTCATTCGGCGTACGCTCGCATTCGCCGACATCTATCTCGTTGTCAACACTGGCAATCGAACGATAAGTACCACGGCAAACTTTGCCAGCAACTTCAAGTATGCCGAGCAGTGGGACCCGGACACTGCGGCTGTGACATCGGCTTCTGCAAGGTCACAAGCAATCAACCTCGCGCCGTATCAAGCCCGGGTCTTCGTCTTCTCAAACAGGCAGCCGAATGTGGTGCCAACCTATTCGCTCGCTACCTCTCAACAACTCATAGACCTCAGCGCACACTGGCAAGTCCAGTTTGTCTCTACCGGCAAAGCCTATGACGAGGACACTCTTACAGACTGGACGGCCAACCCCGCCACTCTGCATTACTCAGGCGAAGCGGTTTATGAGCGTACCTTCGCGGCGCCAGAATCTTCCGACTCAAAAGCGATCTTGCTGACGATGGATGGCGGCAAGCCGTCGGCTGAAATTGCAGGCCCGAAGTCACAGGATGAGCCGGTGGGGTCCAACGGCATGCCCGATCCGCTCGTCACCCACACCGGCCCAGGGATGCGCGCATACTATGACGCTCCCATTCGCGAAGCAGCACTGATCGAGATTAACGGAAAGATTGCGGGTGCGCTCTGGCACCCACCGTACATTCTTGACGTGACGAAGTACGTCAAGCCTGGGCAGAACAAGATCGAAATTCACGTTTACAACACCGCCCTTAACGCCTGGTCTGCTCAGCCTCCGCATAACTACGCGCCTCTCATTGCGAAGTATGGCGACCGGTTCCAGATGCAGGATCTCGACAAGGTCAAACCCATCTCCTCAGGCCTTCTCGGCTCCATCCATCTCGTCAGTGCGGGGCCAAGATGAATCGTCCTCTCGTGCTTCTTTCCCTCGCGGCGGCGCTGATATCGCCTCCGTGCTTTGCCGCAACCTTCAATGTCAAAGACTTTGGGGCGAAAGGTGATGGCACGACACTCGACACCCCGGCCATTCAAAGAGCGATCGATGCAGCCGCACCATCCGGTGGCACGGTCATCTTTAGTCCGGGGACATACCTTTCCGGCTCCATCTTCATCAAGAGCCATGTCACACTCCAGATCGGGACGGATGTGACGCTGCTTGGCTCGCAGCGGCTCTCGGATTACCCTGTCATGCCAACGCGAATCGCAGGCATTGAAATGTCATGGCCCGCCGCGCTGGTCAACGTCTACAAGCAATCTCATGTGACGATCGAAGGAAAGGGAACCATCGATGGCGATGGAAAAGTCTTCTGGGATAGCTACTGGGCGCTGCGCAAGAAGTATGACGCGCAGGGGCTTCGCTGGGCGGCGGACTACGATGCACAGCGGCCGCGCCTCATCCAGATATTCGAGTCCAACCATGTGCAGCTCGGCGGCGGACTCACCTTCAAGCGCTCCGGCTTCTGGACAGTGCACATCTGCTATTCCGCCGATGTAAGGGTTCATGAGATCACGATTCGCAACAACATAGGCGGTCGCGGTCCCTCCACGGACGGCGTGGATATCGACTCTTCGCGCCACGTGCTCGTCGAACACGCGGACATCTCCGTCAATGACGATGCTCTTTGCCTCAAGGCGGGCCGTGATGCCGACGGTCTGCGAGTGAATCGCCCCACCGAGGATGTTGTGATTCGCGATTCGATCGTGCGCGATGGAGCTGCCGTCATCACTGTCGGCAGTGAGACCTCCGGTGGCTTCCGAAATATCCAGGCTTACAACCTCATCGGCCTGTCTCACATGGGGGTCGGTATCCTCTTCAAATCCGCTCACACGCGTGGCGGCTGGGCAGACAATATCCGTATCCACGACATCACACTCACAGACGTTCCGGTCGTGGTAAGAATCACCATGAACTGGAATCCTAGCTACAGCTACGCTACGATCCCCGCTGGAATGACCTCCTTCCCCGCGTACTGGAAGGTTCTTGCAACTCCTGTTCCGCAGGCCCAGGGAGAAGCCGACTTCCACAACGTTCGCATCTGGAACCTCAAGGCAACGGGCGCCCGGACAGCATTTGAAGTCAATGCGTTTCCTGACAAGCGGCTGGATGACTTCAGCTTCAGCAACATTCAGATAAACGCCGCTACGGCCGGTCATATATCCGATGTCGATAATTGGAGATTCTCCAATGCGACCATTAAGACAGCAGATGGCAGCGTTGTCGCGCTGTTCGATGACGCTGACGTGCAAGGCATCCCGGCACGTAGCAGCGCGACGCAGACCTCCGCTGCAACCAACTCAAAGAATGCCTCCACGCAGGACCAAGACCTATGAAGATAAATCGTTCGATACGGACGCTCGCCCTTTGCCTTGCCGCCGTCACCGGGACCGCGCTCTATGCGCAGTCGTATCCGCTGCCCACGCCTGCGCAACAGCGGGGAATCGACAAGGATACGGCACGTCACTTCGGAGACGCGCCGTCTGACCCTGGTCCTCTCGCTACCGATCTGTCGGCTGCAATGACGCCCTCAGCCATCGATAAGGCGACCCGCAAGGTTGCCGACTGGGAACTCGCCAGATCGCAGCCGTACTTCGATCGCATCTGGACGTGGAGCGTTCTTTACAGCGGCTTTATGGCTGCTTCCGAGTCGACAGGCGATCCGAAATATCGCGACGCCATGACCGCGATGTCGCAGAAGTTCGATTGGTCGTTGCGCAGCAGGTTGCCCAACGCCGACGACCAAAGCGTTGCCCAGACGTACCTCGAGCTGTATCTGCTCGATGGGAAGAAAGACCAGGCGATGATTGCGCCAACGCGCAGCGACCTCGATGACGTGATGAAGCTGAACACGGTCAAGCCTGGCGATCCAAGAATCCCGTGGTGGTGGTGCGACGCACTGTTCATGGCTCCCCCGGTGTGGTCGAGAATGTACTCCGCAACCGGCGACCACGAATATATCGATTATCTCGATAAGCAATGGCAGCAGACTTCAGACGTGCTTTATGACAAGGAAGAGCATCTGTACGCGCGCGACGAGTCGTACAAAACCAAACGCGAACCCAACGGAAAGAAGATCTTCTGGTCGCGCGGCGAGGGTTGGGTCATGGGCGGCATCGTGCGAACGCTCGAATATCTGCCACAAGACGACGCCAACCGGCCGTTTTATATCGACCAACTACGGCAGATGTCCGTTCGCGTCTCCGAACTCCAGCAGCCCGATGGGCTATGGACGTCAGCGCTACTTGACCCTAAGGATTTCCCTGAGCCGGAGATGTCAGGCTCGGCGCTGATGGTCTATGCGATGACCTGGGGAGTGAATCGAGGCATTCTCGATGCGAAGACGTACCGCCCCATCATCGAACGAGCGTGGCAAGGGATGCTGCATCACGTCTATGCCGACGGCCGATTGGGAAGCATTCAGCAGACCGGCGCTGAACCCGCATATTATCTGCCGAGCTCGAGTTATAACTACGGGGTCGGCGCCTATCTACTGGCGGCCAGCGAACTGAAACGCATGGCTGTTATGGATCAACCGGCGTCCGTGGTGAATACCGATCCCGGGGCGAACGCCCAGCTTGTACTGCCTGAGCATCTCAAGCCGGGCATACCTACCATCTGGCTGATCGGTGATTCAACGGTGCGCAATGGGCGCGGTGACGGCGCCAATAATCAAATGGGCTGGGGCGATGAACTTGCTCCATACTTTAATCTCGATAAGGTCAACATCGTCAATCTCGCCATCGGCGGCAGAAGTTCGCGAACCTACATCACCGAAGGCCACTGGGCTCAGGTGCTTAGAGTTATCAAGCCCGGCGACATTGTCCTTATCCAGTTTGGTCATAATGACAGTGGACCGCTGGACGATACTGCGCGCGCACGTGGTTCAATCCCTGGAATCGGCGACGAAGAAAAAGTGATCTATAACCCGGTGCAGCGTCGACCGGAGACCGTGCATACCTTTGGCTGGTACATGACGCAGTATGTGCGCGGTGTAAAGAGCAAGGGCGCTATCCCCGTTCTCTGCTCATTGATTCCCCGCAAGATCTGGCAGGATGGAAAGATTGTTCGCGGCGCATCTACCTACGGCGGATGGACACGGGACGTAGCCACCGCCCAACACGCTGACTTCATCGATCTAAACGAAATCACCGCCGAAAAATATGACGCCATGGGCCCGGCTGCCGTAGAGCCACTCTTCGGAGATCCGCACACGCATACCACTGTAGCGGGTGCCGTCATGAACGCGGAGAGCGTGGTCGCCGGCCTCAAGGCACTTCCGAATGACCCGGTTGCGGACGACTTCTCCGCCCGGGGAAAAATGGTATCGCCGTTCGTTAGCAAGCATTGACGCATGAAGGTGAGCTCCAGCACTCGCTCATGAAACTGCTGAGCCCCTGTCGAGGGCTAATGTTCGGAACAGGAGGAAGTTCATTGCGGCGTGTCGCGCAAATCATTCAGCTCAAGCCCGAGGATGAAGCGGCGTACATCCGCTACCACCAGCGGGTGTGGCCCGCCGTGCTCGCAACCATTGCATCGTGCAACATAAGCAACTACAGCATCTTTCTCCGCAATGGTCTCTTGTTTTCATACTTCGAATATCACGGAATGAACTATGACGAAGACATGAGCAAGATGTCGGCATGCGTTGATACCCAGCGCTGGTGGAGCATCATGGACCCGATGCAGGCGGTTATGCCCGACGCTCTACCTGGAGACAAGTGGAGCGAGATGCGCGAGGTCTTCCACTTTGACTCCACTGACGTGAGCGGCGGCGGCTGAAAGGTCTGACTTGAGTGGTGTTGTTACAAGACTTCCATCTTCTCACCATCTCTTTGCGTCCCTTACTGACGCCTCGGATGGGCGGGAGTTGTTGGTTGATAGCGAGATTCTTTCGTGTCTCAGTCGATAGGCTGCGAGTTTGTATTGAAACAAAGCGATGCAGATTCATATGGGGTTTTATTGTGCGTGTGACCGTTTGGAAATAATTTTTCTATTGACAGTCGTGCAACTTCGCTCATAAGGTTCTATTTCGCAAATGAATTTCGTTTAGAAGGTCTCTTCGGAGGAAGCTATGAATCTAAGCAGCATCAGCGGCTACACCAGCTGCGAATACTCCAAGTCCGGTCGAAGCTACATAAAGACAGCCGGCGTTTGGATGATCACATTTTTCCTCTTCGCGCTATGTGCCTTGCCGCTCGCCGCACAGACCGGTGGTGAAGCCGGCATTCAGGGATCTGTTGTCGATTCCACCGGCGCCGTTATACCCGGCGCCACGGTGACTGCTACAAACAATGCAACCGGCGTGTCCACGACCCGCGTGACCTCGAGCGCCGGCCTCTACACGATCTCCCCGATTATTCCGGGCGTGTACACCGTGAAGGCCAAGGCCAAGGGCTTCAGCGAGGCGATTCAGAAGAACTTCACCATCGATGCCTTGAGGCTTACTGGCCTGAATCTCACCCTGCAAATCGGTGAGTCGTCGCAGGAAGTGACTGTCACCCTCGCGCCTCCGGTGTTGGAGACTACCAATGCGACCCTGGGCGCCGTGCTTGAAAACAAGACCTACGAGAATCTGCCACTCCAGATGAGCGGTCAGCAACGCGATCCTACGGCTTTCGCCACCCTCGTACCGGGTACAACGACTGGATCGCGCACTCCCGTCATAGGTGGCACGGGTAACTACCTGGCTGCCGTGTACGTGGACGGCGTTCCCGACTTCACGATCAATCAGCAGGGTGACAACCGCGTCGTATCAAACTCCATCCCCGTGGAAGCCATCGACCAGTTCCAGGTCGTCACAAGCTCGCCAGACGCTGAGTATGAGGGCGCCGGCCTCGTCAACTTCACGCTGAAGAGCGGCGGCTCGAAATATCACGGGATCCTCGCAGCCTATGTCCGCGCGCGCATGTTTGACGCATGGAGCTATGCTGCCAAAAATGCCACCTACACGAATCCGGAAGGTGAAAAAGTTCAGGAACCGAAGCCTGATGAGCATCAATCAGAGATCGTCGCTTCCGGCGGCGGTCCCATCCCGTTTACGCATCATAGGGGTTTCTTCTACGTTTCCTATGACCACTATCACGGTCGTAGCGGTATCAATCCCAACTTCCTTACGGTTCCCACGACTCTCATGCGGGAAGGCAACTTCAGCGAACTGTCCGTACCAATTTATGACCCCACCACGACCGCTGCCTGCACGGCCGCCAATGGCGGCAAGCTCTGCCGCGATGCCTTTGCCGGCAACATAATTCCTACGGCAGAGCAGTCGCCGATCGCCTTAAAGATGGAAAGCTATCTGCCCCCGGTAACAAGCGCTGGTCTCGTGAATAACTTCTACGGTGGTGTTCCTTCGGGCTATGAGAACTGGGAGGTAGCCGGTCGAGTGGATTATGACCTGACGCCGAAGCAGCGTCTTTCGCTGGTAGGTGCATATGGCTCCCGAATGAACGTGCCCTTCACGGTAGGAAACAGCGGCGTGGTTCTGCCGCTGCCGTATACCAACGGTGGAACAGCAACCATCATTCCCACCATTAGTGATATCGAGCATGCCTGGCAGATTTCCAACAGCATGACCAACCAGTTGAAATTCGCCTTCGACAGGTTCTCGCAGCCGGTCGGTTCACTCACCTACGGCGTATCGCCGTATCGAGCGGTTGCCGATCTGGGAATCACGAACCTCCCTGAGGGCCAGGCATCCGATGAGTTCCCAGGCGCAACATTCGCTACCACCACTGCCTATCCGTCTGCGATTTCCCCCTGGACGGAAAACGGTGCAGCCGGTGCGAACCAGACCACCGTCCCGAACACTTACACGCTCCTGGACAACTTCCTCATCACGAAGGGCCAGCACAATATCACCATCGGTGCCCAGTTCCAGTGGCTCGAAGATAATGTGGCAGGGCAAACCGGTTACTCCGGCATCTACACCATCCCATACACTGCAAACTCAACCGCGAACTTCGGCGCTGGTTCCACCTCGCTAAATACCACCAACACCGGGTTCGCCTACGCCAGCTATCTCCTCGGAGCTGCCGGTTCGTCTGGCATCGCGATTCAGAGTGTCGCGGAGACCGGCGGCCGGTATCACGACATCTCGCCTTATGTGGAAGACAACTGGAAAGTCACGCCTAAGCTGACTGTCAACATCGGTCTGCGCTGGGATTACTTCCCGCCCTTCCACGAAGTCCAGGATCGCTGGAGCTTCCTGAACCCTGCGCTCACCAATTCGATCACGGGCAATTCGGGCATGCTGCAGTTTGCCGGCAACCACGGCGGCCCTGGCGTGAGCTGCGGTTGCCGTACGCCGGTACAAACCTGGTATAAGAATTTCGGCCCCAGGCTTTCTCTTGCCTATGCTGTCACGCCAACGACAGTGATTCGTGCAGGCTACGCGCTGGTCTACTCCATCGGCGGCGGTGTTGGCGGCCGCGGCGGTGCCGGAACAGGCACCGGAGCAACGGGCTTCAACGTGACGGCCAACTCACCAGCAGAGACGACTTCTGGAACACAAGTCGGCCCGTCCTATTTCTTGAACAACAGCGCAGCCTTCACAGCGGATGGCATTGCCAACACAGGCTTCGGCGGTCCCGGCTATGTCCTGCCCACGCCGACCACGCCCAGTGCAACCACTCAAACTCTCGAAACCGGCAACTACATTAATAGCGCCGGCGCCTATGTCACACCGGGCGCCGTGGCGTATGCCGATCCGTACCTCTCCGGCCGCGCTCCCGAGTTCGCCATGTACAACGTGGGTGTCCAGCAGGCCCTCACCAACAGCCTTACGCTCACTATTAACTATGCGGGAACGCAGAGCCACTTCCTCCTTGCCAGTGGCTCCAACGGCCGTGGTTACTGGGCAGGACAACTCAATCCGAAGTACCTTCTCGCACTCGGGGCCGTAGCCGACTCTACCGGAAAAGCACCCCTGCTCGGAGCCAACGCAACCCCCGCAAACGTTGCTATTGCCGAGGCCAATCTTCCCGGGTACACGCTGCCGTATCCGTCCATCTCCGCGACCAATACGAAGGCGACCATCGCACAGACCCTGCTGGCCTTCCCGCAGTATTCGGGGGTATCGGATACGTGGGGCAACATCGCCAACATCAGCTATAACGCAATGGAGGTCACCCTTGCGCAGCGGCAATGGCATGGCCTTTCCTACTCGCTCAACTACACCTGGTCTGCAAATATTGGCGATGATGGCACCTACCGCGGTGGTTACAATCTTCCAGCGGGCTCGGTTTCCGGCACAAATAAGGCATTCAAGCAGAATCGTATCGACCGCGCTCACACCCTCACGGATACACCGCAGAACATCGCGATGTATGGTTACTGGGATCTTCCTTTCGGCAAGGGCCACATCGGAAATAACAATGCCTTTGTACGTGTGCTCGCAAGTGGTTTCCAGATCTCGACGATCTATCGCTTCACTACTGGCGTGCCTATGGTCATCACATACGGCGGCTGCAATTCGCCCAACGCCGGTACGTGTGAGCCTGACTTCAATCCCAACTTCACAGGCGCGGTTCGCGAGAATGGCAAGATGAAACGCTTCGGCGTGCAGTACATCAACCCCAATGCGTTCAAGGCGCCAGCGACCATAAGCACCCATCTAAGCACGAATTACACCCTGATCGGCAACGTGACACGTGCTGCTCCCTTCGGACTTCGCCAGCCGTCCTACTGGGACGATGACGTCAGTCTCCGTCGCAGCTTCGGCATTCCGCACACGCGGATGAACTTCATCGCTGAAGTCGATTGCCTGAACGTCGCCAATCATCCAACCCTCACCGGCCTCACCGCTGCGTGGGGAGCACCCGGCACCGCTGCCGGCAACGCCTTTGGCACCCTCACTGGTGCTCAAAATAACCCACGAGACTTCCAGTTCGCGGGCAGGCTCACCTTCTAACGATGTTGTAGTAGCCTCCTAACCTCGGAAGCGCATTGTCGCTTCCGAGGTCTCTTTCTTCCCCGCAAGGGGCGGTCCACTCACCTCACAGCACGTCTTGAGCTAACCTAGCGGAGCTTCAAGAGTTCCTCTCCCAGGAGTGATCGGATGCGTCAGGTTCTCGTACGTTCTTTGCGGTTCTCACTCGTTCTTACCGTGATACTTCCCGTCGCCCACTCACAGGCTCATCGCGACACCCGAACTCCAGAGAACATGCCAACCCAGGCGGAGATCAAAAATCCTCCCAAGACCTGGATTGACAAGGACACTGGCCATCGCGTCATCCGCCTCACCGACGAGCCCGACTCCGCCAGCTTCTACTTCAACGTAAATGCCTATACCCCCGATGGCAGCGAGATGATTTACACCACCCCTGAAGGTATCTCCGTCCTGAACATGAAGACCCTCAAGACGCGTTCAGTAGTGAAGGGAAGAGTGCACACCATCGTCGTTGGCCACATGACGCCGAGCGTCTTTTACATCAAGCCCGAAGACAACGAGCTCTACAAGACGAACGTCGACACCGGCGTCACGACCATGCTCGCCAAGGTTCCTGAGCACGGCAATATCGCTACCGTCAATGCCGATGAGACGCTGGCCGCCGGCACGTACGACGAAGCTTACGACCCTAATAAAGAGTTCGGGCACAACGGAGGTCACGCCGGCGCACCAGGCGCACAAGGCACACAGACCAGCCCCCTTCTCCAGGCCGCGAACAAAGGCGAGATGATGGAGCGCCGCCTTGCCGCCCGCATCCCACTTGTGCTCTTCACCATTGACCTCACCGGCAGCGGAAAAGTGACCAAACTCCTGCACTCCACCGACTGGATCAACCACCTGCTCTTCTCCCCCAGTGATCCGACGGTGCTGATGTACTGCCACGAAGGGCCATGGCAGAAGGTCGACCGTATCTGGACGATTCACACCGATGGCACCGACAACCGGCTCATGCATAAGCGCACCATGTTCATGGAGATTGCCGGACATGAATTCTGGGGATGGGACGGAGATACAGTCTATTACGATCTGCAGACGCCCAAGGGCGAAGATTTCTGGCTCGCTTCGATAGATCTCAAGACAGGGGAGCAGGTCTGGCGTCACATGAACCGCAATGAGTGGTCCATCCACTTCAACGTCAGCCCCGACAAGACAATGTTCGCCGGCGACGGTGGTGATCCCGGTCAGGTGGCCCATGCACCCGACGGAGAGTGGATATATCTGCTTCGGCCCGAGATGCCCCGACAGACCGATGGCATCAACCAGAAGGACTTCATCCAGCCCCGCGTCTTCAAGGCCGAGAAGCTGGTGAACATGTCCAAGCATAACTACGCGCTCGAACCCAACGTTCGCTTCACGCCTGACCAGAAGATGATCATCTTCCGATCCAATATGTTTGGCCCCACCTACGTCTTCGGGGTAGAGATCGCCAAGGCCGCCAACTAATTACCAACCGAGGAGGCGGCCTATCGCTGTGACAGGTGTACGACAGGCGTCGTCTCGTTCGCCTTTAGATAGTTGCCGTAGCCCACAACAATTGTCGAACACACCAGCAGCACTAACCCTGCTGTGACCAGGAGTTTGGTCCGACGGCTGGTTCCGCGCCACTCTTTGAGTGCCAGCCCCCACAACGTGGCAAAGATAATGATCGACGCCATGTGCAGCGTCCAGCTGGAAAAATCATACTTGCCCATCTTCGTCTGCCCCATCGAGTAGAAGAAGAACTGGAAATACCAGATTACCCCGGCCAGACCCGCGAACAAGTAGTTCGCGATCAGCGTTCTCGACGTGAGTCGCTGAAACTGCACCGTATCGGTTGGATCAAACGCCGCCAGCGTCTCTCCCGAAACCGATCCCGCGCGCATAGGATTCACGCCCGGCGCTCCGATAAACTGTCGCGCCGACCGATTCTTCACAATCAAGATCACAGACCAGATAAAGTTCGTAAAGAAGCCACCCCACAGAACAACAATCAGGATCGGCAGATTCTGCCATAGGTCGAGATCATGATGTGCCAGCAGCTGGGTCTTTGCGATGTCGCCAATAGGCGCGCCGGCCTTCAGGCCAAACGCGAAAAAGGAGCTCATGATCCCGGCGAAGACTGCTACCGCGATGCCCTTGCCAAATGAGAAGTCCAGCTCGCCGGCCTCGGCCTTCTCCTCTGGCGTAATCTCTCGTTCCTTCGATAGCCCCGCCAACCCATTCACCGCGACGGCGATCAGGCACAGCAGCACCCCCGCGAGAATGATCTGTCCAGAGGTCGAGTGCATCACTCCGTGAATTGAGCCGTCATAGATGGGTGGAATCAGCGTTCCGAACGCGGTACAGAGGCCAAGGGCAATCGCGTAACCCAACGCGATCCCCAGGTATCGAATCGCGAGGCCAAACGTAAGGCCACCGACCCCCCACAAGGCGCCCCAAAGCAAGGAATAAAAGATGCTGGAGCGTGGTGCTGAATGCAGAATGAACGACAGGTTCGGTACAAAGATGCTCGCGAGAGCAATCGGCGCAATCATCCACGCTGCAAACCCCTGGATCAGCCAATAAATCTCCCACGACCAGCGCTTGATCCCACGAAATGGTATGAAGTTTGTGGCGGAGGCGAACCCGCCAATCCAGTGATAGATCACGCCAATAAAAGGATTCGGTCCCACATGCCCTCATTCAATTCAGGATGGCTCTTCCCAAGTGCGTACCATCCTAGCTGACGGGATGCACGGTTGGAAATATACTCTCTATTGAACTCTGACTTCTTCGTGTCGCAGAATGTTTGTGAAGAAAAATCGCAAAATAAATTCCTTGTTATTTCAATAGAGAGTATATTTCTACTTTGTAGATTGCACCTTTGTCTAGGGAGTTCGCAATGCCGCGAAATGTTGACCAAGCATCGGAGAAGGTCTGGAAAGCCCTGGATGAATTCCGGATTGAGCTTCCATCGTGGGGCTTTTCGAATACGGGTACTCGCTTCGGAAAGTTTGTGCAGGCGGCCGCCGCCACCACCGTCGACGAAAAGTTCGCCGATGCCGGTCAGGTGAATGCCCTCACAGGAGCGAGCCCCACCGTGGCCCTCCATGTTCTCTGGGACCTCCCGGGTGGCAAGGCCGACGTTCCCGCCATTCAGTCGCTGGAGAAGAAGTACGGCGTCAGGGCTGGGTCAATAAACCCGAACCTCTTCCAGAGCCAGGAATATAAGTTTGGCTCCATCGCCAATCCGAGCGCGGAGATCCGGCAAATGGCGCTCGATCATCTCGTCGACTCAGTAGAGATTAGCCGCGAACTGAAGTCCCGCGACATCTCTCTATGGATAGCCGACGGCTCCAACTATCCTGGTACCCAGAGCATGCGCAACCGCATCGCCTGGATGGAAGAGGCGCTCAGCGCAACCCATGCCGCGCTCGCTGACGATCAGCGCATGCTCGTCGAGTACAAGCCCTTCGAGCCCTGCTTCTACCACACCGACATTGCCGATTGGGGCATGGCCCTCGAACTCGCCCGCCGCTCGGGGCCGAAGGCCAAAGTCCTCGTCGACACCGGCCACCATTACCAGGGCACCAATATCGAACAGATCGTCGCCTGGCTCCTCCACCTCGGAGCCCTCGGCGGCTTCCACTTCAACGACCGAAAGTACGCCGACGACGACCTGACCCTCGGTTCCATCGATCCCTACCAGGTCTTCCGCATCTTCCACGAGATCCTCAGCACGGACCTCGCAGGGCGCTCCAGCATCGCCTTCATGATCGATCAGAGCCACAACGTGAAGGGCAAAATGGAGGCCATGATTCAGAGCGTCGCCACGGCTCAGGAACTCTACGCCAAGGCCGCTCTCATCGACCGCGAGCGTCTCTCCGCCCTGCAGCAGAGTTGCTCCCTCGTCGAGGCCGAGGAGTGCTTCCGTGATGCCTTCTGGCAGGACGTCCGTCCACTCGTCCGCGAGTGGCGCAAGGCCCGCGGTCTGCCTGAAGACCCACTCAAAGCGCTCGCCGAGAGCGGCTACGTTGAGACCATCACCCGCGAACGCGCTACCCGAAACGCGGGAGCGGTCGCAAGTTACGCGTGAGCTTCCCGCAGATCATGCGAAGTGCCGATCCAATCGAAATTCATTAGGGAAACGCTTAAAATCTATTGCATAATGGTGCAGCTTCAGCAAGATGCAGGCAGGTGACCATGGCAGCACGTAAAACCACAAAACGGCTCTATCTGATCCCGGTTCTCTCCAAGTCGCTCGATATCCTCGAGCTTCTTCAGGCGGAGAACGAGCCCATGACCCTGGAAGCGATCCATCGCAAAACCCGCATCTCCAAGACCACCGTCTACCGAGTTCTCAAAACCTTTGTGCATCGCGGATACCTCTCGCAAGCTTCCGACGGAACTTATCGCCACGTCACCGGGCCAAAGAAGCTACGCTTCGGATTCGGCGGCCAGAGTGCCGAGATGCCATTCTCGGTCGAAGTCACGGAGAGCCTCAAAGCCGCTGCCGTTGCCGTCGGCGTCGACCTGCTGATTCTCGATAACTGCTATGACGGAGCCACCGCGGTCCGCAACGCTGAGGAGTTCATCAAGAACAAGGTTGACCTCGTCATCGAATTTCAGGTCGAACAGGAAGTGGCTCCCGTGATTGGCGACAAGATCGCGGGCGCCGGCATTCCCCTGATCGCAATCGACATCCCGCACCCCCACGCAACCTACTTCGGCGTCGATAACTACCGCCTGGGCCTTGAGGCCGGCGAAGAACTCGTCAAGTACGCCATCAACAATTGGGCCGGCAAAGTAGATTGGGTCATCGGCCTTGACCTTCCTGAAGCCGGGCAGCTTGTCCAGAGCAGAATCACGGGCGCGTTCGAGGGAATACGCAAAGGCCGCCCCGAGCTGCCCGTAGAGCTCTTCGTCCGCATTGATGGCCGAGGCCTTCGGGATAAGAGCAGGAAGCTCATCTCCGACTTCCTCGATCGCCACCCCAAGGACAAGCACATCCTCATCGCCGCGGCCACCGACTCCAGCGCCCTCGGCGCCGTTGACGCCATCCGCGAACACAAGCGCGAAAAACATGTGGCCATCGTTGGCCAGGACTGCATCGCCGAAGCCATGGCCGAGATGCAGAAGGACAAATCTCCGCTCATCGGCTCCGTCTCGCACGAAACCAGCTCCTATGGCCCCAGCCTCGTTCACCTCGGACTCTCGCTTTTGCGCGGCCAGATGGTGCCGCCATACAACTACGTCACCCACAAAATGGTGACGCGTGCCTCACTTCTCTCCAGCTGAAATTTGCTGCGTCTGCATCACCGTTCCCGGCGACGCAGCGCTCAGATCCTTGCATTCTTGAGGCCTCCTTTTGTGATGTTCCGTCGTCGTATTTTCAGATAGGGAATAGTTGCTGTATTGACTCTACCTATGGAATGATAGGGAGGGTCAGTCGGTCGAAAGGAATAGGAATTCAAGATGACAGCGCAAACAGGCCTCCGCTTTCTTGAGGATCGTTGGGACGAATCCGTTGCAGAGAAGCTCGACGCACCAGAGTTGTTGCGCTATCGCTCCAACCTCCTCGGCTCCGACCTCCGCATCACCAACTTCGGCGGCGGCAACACCAGCTCCAAGCTCGATCAGGTTGACCCCCTCGACGGCAAAACCAAAAAGATCCTGTGGGTGAAGGGAAGCGGCGGCGACCTCGGCAGCATCAAGCGCTCCGGCTTCGCCACCCTCTACCTCGACAAGCTCCTCGCGCTCGAATCGGCCTATCGCGGTGTCGACTTCGAAGACGAGATGGTCGACATGTACCCCCTCTGTACATTCGGCAACAACCCCGTCGCCGCCTCCATCGACACGCCCCTGCACGGCTTCCTTCCGTTCCCGCACGTCGACCACCTCCACCCAGACTGGGGCATCGCGCTCGCCGCGTCGGCCAACGGCAAGCTCAAGATGGAGGAGTTCAACAAGGAGTTCAACCACAAGCTCGCATGGCTCCCCTGGCAGCGGCCCGGCTTCGAGCTCGGCATGATGCTGAGGAAGATCGTCGCCGATACACCCGGCTGCGACGGCGTCGTGCTCGGCGGCCACGGTCTCTTCACCTGGGGCGACACTCAGCGCGAAAGCTACCTCAACACCATCACCATCATCGATCAGCTTGGCCAGTTCATCGAGCGCCACGCTGCAACTGCGGGTCACAAGCACTTCGGCGGCTCCATCGCCGAAACTCGCGAAGATCGCGAAGCCATCGCCGCCGCCATCCTGCCCGTCGTCCGCGGCGCCGTCTCCCGCAAACAGCGTTGGATCGGAACCTACACCGGCACCGAACACGTCCTCAACTTCGTCAACTCCGCCAGCGCGGAAAAACTCGCGCACCTCGGCACCAGCTGCCCCGACCACTTCATCCGCACCAAGATCCGCCCCATGTTCATCCAGTGGAATCCCGCCGGCGATCCCGCGGAGCTCAAGGAGCTCATCGACTCCGCGCTCGAAACCTATCGCGCCGAGTACGCCGACTACTACCAGAAGCACGCTGTCAAAGACTCTCCCGCCGTCCGCGACGCCAGCCCCACCGTCGTCCTAATCCCCGGCGTCGGCATGTTCAGCTTCGGCAAAAATAAAGCCGAGTCCCGCATCACCGGTGAGTTCTACATC
Organism: uncultured Acidobacteriaceae bacterium; assembly: GCA_963737325.1. Classification (GTDB taxonomy): domain Bacteria; phylum Acidobacteriota; class Terriglobia; order Terriglobales; family Acidobacteriaceae; genus Granulicella. Next base: position 14,134 of record CAVTSJ010000021.1, on the reverse strand, counting down.
AACGCCATCGGCGTCATGCAAGGCGCAGGCTCGCTCGGCGCCGGCGTCACCTGCACCGACCTTCCGCAGGCCGGCCCCGCGGCTTCAGCAGACCAGTTCTCCGTCTACCAGAACTACGTCGCGCTCCCGCCCAGCGAGGCTTTCCGCATCGAGTACTGGAAGCTGGAGGAAGCCAAGATTCGTCGCCAGCCACCCGAGAAGGAGCTCAGCCGTCAGATAGCTCTCATCGTCGGCGGAGGCAGCGGCATCGGCCGCGAAACCGCTCTTCTCGCCGCACAGCGGGGAGCGCACATCGTCGTCGCCGATCTGTCACTCGAAGCCGCTCAACAAGTCGCAGAAGAGGTTCGCGCGATCGGCGGCAAGGAGTGCGCCGTCGCAGTCGCGATCGACATCCGCAAGCGCGACGCCATCAAGGCCGCTCTCGCCGCCACCGTTGTAGCCTTCGGCGGCATCGATCTCCTCATCAACACCGCAGCGCTCTTTCCTTCCTCGCCCGACGGCATCATCTCCGACGCGCAGTGGGCCCTCACCCTCGAGGTGAACGTCACGGCTAACTACCTCCTTGCCGACGAAGCCTCGCGCATCTTCAATGAGCAGGGCCTGCGCGGCAGCGTCGTCCTCACCAGCTCCGCCAATGCCGTCGTCCCCAAGCGCGGCAGCGAAGCCTACGACGTCTCCAAGGCCGCTCTCAGCCACCTCGTCCGCGAGCTCGCCGTAGCCTATGCTCCGCTGCTCCGCGTCAACGGCATCAGCCCCGCCACCGTCGTCAAAGGTTCCACCATGTTCCCGCGCGACCGCGTTAAGGCCTCGCTCACCAAGTACAACATCCCCTTCACTGACACCGCCAGCGACGACGACCTCCGCAACCTCCTCGCCGCCTTCTATGCCAAGCGCACCCTCACCCACACCCCCATCGACCCCAAAGACTGCGCCGAAGCCATCCTCTTCATCGGCGGCCCCAAAGCCCCCGTCACCACCGGCCATCTCATCCCCGTCGACGGCGGCCTCACCGAGGCCTACCTGCGATGAGCAGGGAAGCCCTCACGCTTTCCGATCACCGCGCCCTCATCGCCATCGATCTCGGCGCCGAAAGCTGCCGCGTCTCTCTTCTTCGCTGGTCCAACAACCAGCCCCACATCGAACTCGTCCACCGTTTCCCGAACCACGCCACCCAGCACGAACACTGTCTTCGCTGGCCGCTCCAGCACATCCTCACCGAGCTCCACCGCGGCCTCACCGCTTGCGCCGACCTCGCCCCCGAAGGTATCCGTTCCATCGCCGTCGACGGCTGGGCCGTAGACTACGTCCGCCTCAGCCCCGACAACCACCCCGTGGCCGACCCCTTCTGCTACCGCGACGAGCGCACCCTCACCAGCGAGCCCGCACTCCACCAGGCCCTCTCCGCCGACCGCATGCGCGACCTCACCGGCATCCAGCTCCTGCGCATCAACACCGCCTACCAGCTCGCCGCCGACGCCCCCTCACTCCGCCGGCTCTGCTGGCTCAATCTCCCGGAATACATCCTCCAGGCCCTCGGCGCACGCCCCGTCTCCGAGCTCACCAACGCCAGCCACACCCAGCTGCTCACCCTCGACGGCCACTGGTCGCCCGAAATTTTCGCCGCTACTCAAACACCCCTCGACACCGCCCCAACCCTCGTCCCGCCCGGCACCGATCTAGGCGCCCTCACCGGCCCTCTCGCGAACCTTCCCGCATTCGCCAGCACTCGCCTCATCGCCCCCGCATGCCACGACACGGCCTCCGCCATCGCCTCCATCCCCGACACCGGCGATGACTGGGCCTACATCAGCTCCGGCACCTGGTCCCTCGTCGGCACCGTCCTCACCTCTCCCATCAACACGCCGCTCGCCCGCGCAGAAAACTTCACCAACCTCCGCGGCGTCGACAACACCTTCTGCTTCCACAAGAACGTCAACGGCATGTGGCTTCTCCGCCAATGCCTCGAAGCCTGGAACGAAGCTCCCACCCCAACGCCCCTCACCATCGCTCAACTCATCGAGCAAGCCTCCACCATCCCCACTCCCGACTACACCCTCGACGTAGACGACCCCGATCTTCTTCTTCCCGGCCAAATGCCCGAGCGCATCAACGCGCAGCTTCGCCGCCGCAAACTCCCTGAGCTGGACCCCACGCCGGCCCACGCGCCCGAGCTTGCATCGTTCCTCTTCCACAGCCTCGCCGCGCGCTACGCCGAAGTCCTACGCAGCGTCGCCGCCATCACCGGCAAACGCCTGCAGCGCCTCCACATCATGGGAGGAGGTAGCCAGAACGAGCTCCTCAATCGTCTCACCGCTCAGGCCACCGGGCTCGAAGTCCATCGCGCAGGCACCGAGTGCTCCACGGTCGGCAACTTCGCAGTGCAACTCGCATTACTCGAACCACCCAGCCCCGCAACGCCATGCCCGACCAGCACCTGGGCGGCGCGCCTCCAGCATCGTTAACGCATTCATTTCCCGCAGTGGATTCGATGGAGGTTCGTGGCGTCAAACAAGCAAATTAACGTCGAGAAAACGCGGACCGTGAACTTCCCTGATGCGGGTCATTTCAATATTTGCCGTCGCAGATGGAGCGGAGATCAGGGTTGTGGGAAAGCGTGGCGGTTCGCTTCGGGCACGCGGTCAGATACAGCAGCTGACGAGTACGTTCAAAAGTTAACCTAGAGCGTGCAACTGATGGTCGAATCTGTCTACAAACAGCTCAATGATAAAGGCGGGAGGGAAATCAATGTTTTGAAGGTTTGCAACCGAGTGCAACAAACTGTTGAAGAGGGAAGGCTTGTAAGTTATTGATTCGATGGTGGGCACAGCAGGATTCGAACCTACGACTTCCACCGTGTGAAGGTGGCACTCTACCGCTGAGTTATGCGCCCATGGGCTGGGGAGGCCAGAATCGAGGCGGATGCGCCTTGCGGATACGCTTCTGCCGGGCCTTTGCAGCTTAGTTAGGATAACACCGAGGGGCAGGTGCGCCAACCGTATGGGATCGGCTTGGGGAGGGTTTGGGTAGGCTCGGGCCGCCGTTGGAGCAGGGGTTTGCGTCCGACAACTGGTTTCTGAAAGGTTACAATTACGGCCTGATGCCCCCATTGCACAGAGTTCAGCCGGGAGATCCGCCCATTTCGCCAAAATCTGGCGAAGATGAGGATTTAGCGCAACCTGAGAGTGAAAATGGGGTTTCGGAAGATATGGGTGCGCTCGCTCTCCATCCCGGCATCTTGGACCCTGCGGAACCAAGGCCGGAAAACTCCCCTTTGGTGGCCATCGATTTGACCCCGGAGCAGATGCAGGCGAGGCGGTCGGCGGTGGCGCGGGGAGATTTTTCCGAGCTTACGGACGCTGAGGTGATGCTCGAGCTGAAGTCCGGCAACATGGACGCGTTTGACGTGTTGCTGAATAAGTACCGGAAGCCGATTGTGCACTTTATGTTTCGCATGGTGCACAACCAGGCTGTGGCCGAAGAGTTGGCGCAGGAGGTGTTTCTGCGGGTCTACCGTTCGCGGGAGACATACCGGGCCGAAGCTCGGTTCAGCACGTGGCTTTACCGGATCGCGACGAACCTGGGTGTCAATCATGCGCGCGATACTCGGCATGAGCGGACGGCTTCGACGGTATACCTGGATGCCGTGGACGCGGAGACGGGAACGACTCCGGATGTGGCCGATGACACGCCTTCGGCAGAGGCGGATTTACTACAGCAGGAGCGGATGAGCGCGATACGGCAGCACGTGATGGCATTGCCCGAACGGCAGAAGACCGCGGTGTTGATGCATAAGTACGAAGGGATGGATTACAAGCAGATCGGCGAGGTGCTGAAGTTGTCCGAGTCTGCTACGAAGTCACTGCTTTTCCGGGCGTATCAGACGCTGCGGGAGAAGTTGAAAGCATTTGTATAGAACTGTTACGCGTTGGCGCCGGAAGCGTTGAGGTTAGACGCAAAGGTGCAACCCCAAGAGGGGATGATATGAAGAAGATAGACATGAGGACCGATTGCAAGACCTGTCGCACAGCTCTCGCTGATTTGTTGCTGGACGAGTCGTACGCTGCTGCGCACCCCGAGTTGGCTGCGCACATGGCTGCCTGTGCGGAGTGCCGCAAGGAGCTGGAGGAGTTGCAGGCTACGTTTGCGTTGCTGGATGACTGGAAGGCACCGGAGCCTTCGCCTTACTTTGATACGAAGCTGCATGCGCGGCTACGCGAGGCGCAGGCCTCGGAGCCGGAGGGATTCTGGAGCCGGACACGGGCTTTCCTGATGTACAGCACGGGACATCGGTTGCGGCCGGTGTTGGCTGGGGCGCTGGTGGTTGCGGTGATGCTTGCAGGGGGTGGAACGTTTGCGGGATTGTATGGCGGACACGGTGCGCCGGTGGCGGTGCAGGTGTCGCCGACTGTGACTGATTTGACGATTATGGATAAGAATGCGCAGGCGTTGCAGCAGATGGATCAGCTGCTGGACTCAAGCGACGACAGCTCGGATCCGCCGAGCAGCTAATTGGGCTATGGAGCATTTGAGGTGCGATACCATGGCCCGAATGCAAGACCCTGTAGAGGGAGGAAGGAAAGTTTCTGCCCAGCTCGAACCAAGAGCAGAAGGACGCATGCGCAAGACTCAACCATTCCGTAGCTCGGTCATACGAGCGCTTCTGGTCACCTCGCTTGCTGGCTTGAGCGGGATTGCGTTTGCGCAGCGGCATGTAGCTCCGATGTTTCGGCGATCGGCCTGGTATTCGATGGCGGCTGCGAGTCACAGCCGGGGTTTTGGAGGGCAGCAGCAGCGGCCTGCGCCTATCGAGCGGCGGCCGCCGCCGCCGGACCCGACGGAGCAGCGTGGGAGTCAGCAGCATTTGGTGGGGCCGAATGGACGTCGCGGGGGCGAGCATCTGCCGGAGTGGATGGAGCAGCATCAAGGGATGACGCTGGAGCAGCAGCAGTCGGCGCTGGATCGCGAGCCGGGATTCCGGGAGCTGCCGCTGGCGACACAGATCCAGATGCATCAACGGCTGGCGCAGCTGAATGCGATGACACCGGAGATGCGGGCTCGGACGCTGGCACATTCGGAGGCGATGGAGCGGTTGAATCCGGCACAGCGCTCGCAGGTGCGCGGAGCGATGGAGCAACTGGGTTCGTTGCCAATGGAGCAGCGGCGACAGGTGATACGCAGCTTTCGGGAGTTGCGGATGCTTCCGCCGGGAGAGCGGTTCGGGGTGATGAACTCTCCGCGCTATGGGTGGTTGAACTACGCGCAGAAGACGGTGCTGACGAACCTGATCGTGATTGCGCCGCTGCTTCCGCCGGAGTAAGGCTTAGCTTTTGAAGAAGTTCTTTGCGAGGAAGAGGACGTTGGCGGGACGTTCGGCGAGGCGGCGCATGAAGTAGGGATACCACTCGGCGCCAAAGGGAACATAGACGCGAACGCCGAAGCCTTCGGCTACGAGCTTGCGTTGCAGGTCGCGGCGGATTCCGTAGAGCATCTGGAACTCGAAGGCGCTCTTGCTGATGTTGTGCTGCGCGACGAACTCGCGCAGTTGGTTCACGATGGCTTCGTCATGGGTGGCGATGCCGCAGAAGACCGGGCTCGAGACGATGCGCTTCATGAGCTTGATGTAGTTGGCGTCGACATCGGCCTTGGAAGGGAAGGCGATTTCGGCTGGTTCTTTGTAGGCGCCTTTGCAGAGGCGAATGCGAATCCCCTGTGAAATCAGGCGTTCCACGTCATTTTCGGTGCGAAAAAGATAAGCCTGAAGCACGGTTCCTACAGCGCCTGGATATTGGTTATGGAGGCGCTCGGTTAGGACGAGGGTGGGCTCGGTGTACTCGGAGCCTTCCATGTCGATGCGGACGAAGCTATTGACGTGCGCGGCGTGCGCGACCATCTCGCCGACGATGCGCTCGGCTAACGCGGGGCCTTCGGATGGGCCGCCGATGTCCATGCCAACCTGGGTTAGCTTGACGGAGACGTTGGCGCGGAGCTTGCGACTCTCTATGGCGTCGAGTAGCAGGTGGTAGATGGCGGCGCTGGCTTCGGCGTGGGCTACGTCGAGGACGGATTCGCCGAGCGAGTCGAGGGTGACGTCGATGCCTTCGGCGTTGAGCTGGACGGTGGCTGCGATGGCCTCGTCGATGGACATGCCGGCGACGAAGCGGCGGGAGACTTTGCGGCCGATGGAGGAGCGTTCCGAGAATGCGCGAAAGGCCTTGTTGGTCGAGAGACCAATGAAAAACGAGCGAAGCAAAACGGTACCTCAGTGGAGGGAGAAGCGACATTTCATTTTCGCATTTTGCAGTAAGACGCTGCAGGAGCGGTTCGGTAGTCGCACGGCCGGGGGGAGGGACCCCCTCCCCCCGGGGTACTTTTGGACTCAAACTTTTCAGAACATGGCAGTTAAGTCTGGGCTTGTGGCAGTCCGACTTGTTGTGGCCTTCATACGATCCGGAATATGTCGGGCCTTTGGCCCTTGGTGGGTGGGTTTGGGCTTACCTGGGCCTTCGGCCCAGGCTGTGATATGTCGGGCCGTTGGCCCTTCATGGCTGATTGCGCTCTCCTGTGCACCCCCCCTCCCCCTGCTTTCACTTTTTCGTAGTGAAGTCGTTTGGAATGAGCTAGTTACATAGTAATAGCTAGTTTCAAGCGGCTCATTCCAAACGGGTTATGCGTATGATCTTCTCTCCGTTAGAGTTAGGGGCCTAAATGGGAACGCCGCAGCGGCTCTAGCCGGTGCGGCGTTTGATTCGATTTCGATCTCTCCTTTAAGTGTATCAAGTTGGCGGGGGTAACTATGCCAGGTTTTGAGAATAAATATCGGTAATAATATACTTGACTGAATAACTATTTGTGTGTAACGTAGAGGAATGGAAACGCCAAAGACACTCATCGAAGCCATCAAGTTCTTCTCAGACAAAGAGAATTGCCGCCAGTTCATGATCTCGGTGCGCTGGGCTGACGGTGTAGTGCGCTGCCCAAACTGTGGCTCTGACAATGTGATCTACATGGAGAAGTCCAACCTCTACTTCTGCCGTATGAAGCACGCCAAGGCCAAATTCTCGCTCAAGGTTGGCACCGTATTCGAGGATTCACCGATTGGGCTAGAGAAGTGGCTTCCCGCTTCGTGGATGCTCTCGAATTGCAAGAATGGCATTAGTTCGTATGAGCTGCATCGCGCCCTCGGCGTCACTCAGAAGACAGCTTGGTTCATGCTTCACCGTATTCGCGTTGCCATGACTGATACCACCGGCAAGCTCGGCGGCGGCCCGATTGAGTGCGACGAAACATTCGTAGGTGGCAAGATCAAGAACATGCACAAGAGCCGCCTACAGGATGGGCGGAAGTATCAGGGGCAGGGCAACAAGGTCGTTGTGATGGGTATGCTGGAGCGCGGTGGACGCGTAAAGGCCAAGGTAATGGCCGGCCGCAAAAAGGATCACATCGACCCTGTGATGACTGAGAACGTGGAAGCTGGATCGCACATCATCACCGATGAGTTTCCGACATACAGCTTTCTTTCGACTCCTTACAACCGTGAGATCATCAATCACGCTATGGAGTATGTGAATGGACACGTTCACACGAATGGGATCGAGAACTTCTGGAGTCTTTTGAAGCGGTCACTCGGCGGCACCTACATCTCAGTCGAGCCGTTCCACTTGGACGCTTATGTTTCAGAGCAGGTATTCCGCTACAACAACCGTAAGGACTCAGACGATTCCACGCGCTTCGCTTCCTGCATCATGGGGATTCAGGGCAAGCGTCTAACGTACGAAGAGATTACGGGTAGGGGGTTGCAGGCGTAAACTTATCGGTAAGGCCGTCGCCCAGAAGTCTAACGGCGTGTACTACCGGAGGCAGAAGCGCGGGAAACCTTAGCCGCTTTCTCTGCTTCTAGTCGGGCTTGAATCTCTGCTCGCGGAACTGATACCAGCTTCCGCATAAAACTTGTGAACTGCGCGAAGTCACCCTGAACATCCTTGGCCGGAGAGATCGGGAGACACGCTTTAGGTTCAACCTTCGCCATCTAGCCGCATGATACCACGCGACGGAAAGGGCGAAGTGTCTTTCAAGATCAGCCTAAGCAGCAGCAATGATGAGATTATCAATCGTTCGACTAACTTCTGCGATAAGTGTGTCGATAAAAGCAGCATAGTCATCTCTATCCTGCCCAAGACGGTTCGCGACGGGGTGTTTGATTGCAATGATCGCGACACATTGAGTGCACTCACATTTCATATCGGGATGCGGGACATCGAAGGTAATCGCCATGGCTTCCGAGCCGTCTTTCAACTCGGCACGCTCGATATATTCAGACGCGCCCCCGTTTTGATAATCCTTCCTAAGCCCAGTGACTTTGAGGTTAACCACAGAGATAGAAGGCATGACGGTAAAAAGGAGTTTGTGTTTATTGGCATTATCGATGTCTCGGAGGATCGCGAGAGGATGAATGGGATAGGCCGAGAAAGGATGATGATAGGGTTGCACAGATTCGATGGCGTTGAACAACTTGACTCCAATTGGAGCAAATGTCTTTCTTTGGTTGGAGTTGGGAGCAGCATCCCAGAGAGGAAAAGTGAGCTTTTCGCTCCCGGCAGGAAGGATCCTGTTGAATTCATTCAGCAAGACCGCCCAGAACGAATGATCGAGAGCGCATCTGAGATTGTGAATGATGTCCGCAACAATCAAAGACCAGCGGATGATATCGGGTTCGTGATTAGCTCTGACGACAATGCTAGCGCGGGTGCGCTCTGGATTGATATGCGTACTGAAGCTATAAGGTATCGTGTGATGCCAGGCCCTAACTTCATTGTCGAGTCCATCGAGCAATTCTTTGGCTCGGCCAATCTTTAGTAGGGCGCTGGAGTTGTCGAGCGGCATCCCGCCATCATATCGCCGCTACCCGTATAATTTCGGCCTATGACAACGACTAACATTTTCCTTGGTCTTATCTTTCTAATTTTGTGGATGATCTTCTGGGAGATTCGGAAATTCACCAAAGACCTCTAGCCCCAAAGGGAAGGAACGGGCAAAAGGAATGGACGATGAAACGAAGGAACTACTCATCAAGGTGCTAACGATTCAGCGACAGTTGGCAGCTTGGACGCGTGATGCTCTAGTAAGAACTTGCGCCCTCCGGGAAGCTCTGGCAGATCGGGATTCAGAACTTGGAAGTCGGTATATAGACAAGCTAGACCATTGTGAGCGGATGGATGATTCATCACTAATTCGTAGATGCTACGAAGATATTGACGCTCTGCTTGATCTTTTAGAACATAAGCAGCGCGATGGAGAGGCGATAAATTAGCGCCACTCCACTGAGGTAGCGAGCGGTACTGCCCTGTCACGGTGTCTTTACTATTCATTATCGGCTCCATTCAGTCAAGTATGTTGTTACCTAAATATCGCCAATGTTCATAGGGGTTTGGTGAGTTTTGGGTGCGATTGGGGGCTTGACAGGGTTGGCGGTAGCTGGGGGGCGGGGTGATGGGTTGTTGGAAGTTGTTGAGAACGCCCGGGGTCTCAACCGGTCGATGCAACACCATCGGATGGAAGTCACTTCGTTTGGAGGGGATGTTGATCGCTGCTGCAGCTCAACGTTCGGCGGGTCTATATTTCGTCGAGACCTGGCTGGCCGGCCAATGGGCGCGAGTGTAGAGCGAGAGGGTTCGGTCGGGCGCCGTGATCGAGTTACTCACTTTGTCTGCATCTCGCGATGTTGCACCGGGCACGAATTATCTGTCACATCTGACAGTAGCGAGACACGGGCCTGTGGCATATAAGCGTTGTCAGTGTCTGGGAAATAATCCCGCCCTTCGACGAAGTCCCAGGCAGGGCTACTGCAAGGCAATCCCGAGTTTGAATCAATCTGTGCTTTTCCTTTGAGTTCACGACGGCTTCGCACAAGGAGCCGAGCCATCCGCGGCGATTCGCGGTGAGAACTAATCGATCAGGAGAAGATGATGACGCGCCTATTCATTCAGGTATCAAGCGGCCTGCTGGTGGTGACCCATGGCTAATCAGTCAGAGGCTCAAAGCAACGCGCTCAACGGGGCTTCCTCTACGAATCGCAAGGTCCTGCCCGTCCCCGAACCGCAGTATCCGCCGATCACCGAGCTTGATGTGAAGGATGCAACTGCTCCGCCCCGGTTCCAGGTGAAGGCGCCGAAAGGGGCACCCAACGTGGTGGTCATCCTACTGGACAACTTTGGCTTCGGAGATTCCTCGACGTTCGGCGGCCCTATCGACATGCCAACGTTGGAACGATTGGCGGCGGATGGGCTTCGCTATAACAACTTCAAGGTGCCACCGCTGTGCTCGCCCAGCCGCATGGCGTTGCTTACGGGGCGCAACAGCCATAGCACAAATTTCGGCGTGATCTCGGAAATTGCCACTGCTTTCCCGGGGTATACGGCGATGCGTCCAGCCAGCGTCACTATGCTCCCCGAGATCCTGCGGCTCAACGGCTTCAGCACCGCCATGTTTGGCAAATGCCACGAGCTGGGGCCCTGGGAAGCCAGCGTTGTCGGGCCTTTCGATCGCTGGCCGATGAATAGCGGCTTTGAGCGATTTTACGGCTTCATGGCCGGCGAAGCTGACCTGTTCCACCCGGTCATCTACGACAACATGAACAGAATCGATGTGCATCCCGACGCCGATTACTATGCCAGCTCGGACATTACCGACAAAGGGATTGAGTGGGTGCGTTCCCAGCAATCGCTGGCTCCCGACAAGCCGTTCTTCGTGTACTACTCCGCGATCGGCACGCACGGTCCATTCCAGGTACCTGAAAAATGGCGCGACAAGTACAAGGGCAAGTTCGATCAGGGCTGGGACCAAGTCCGAAAAGAAACGCTCGCCCGGCAGATCGAACTAGGCGTTGTGTTTCCGGGGACTGAACTTGCGCCCAAGCCGCCGGGAATCCAGGAATGGGACGATCTGACGGCCGATGAGAAAAAGGTCTTCGCCAGGTACATGGAGATCTATGCCGCGTTTGCCGAGGTGACCGATTACGAAATCGGGCGGTTCCTCGATGCAATTGAAGAGCTGGGCCAAATGGACAACACGATGGTGATCTACATCACCGGCGACAACGGCCCTGTGTTTCAGGGAGGCCCCATCGGTGCGTTCAATGAGCTGTCTGTGTTCAACGGGCTGCCCGAGCCACTCGACGTTGCCTTGGCGAACCTGGACAAATTCGGCGGCCCGCATTCCCATATCCTGTATCCCAACGGATGGGCCTTTGCAGGCGCGACGCCCTTTTCCTGGGGACACCAGGTGGCTTCGTACGGAGGCGTCTGCCAGCCCATTGTGATTCATTGGCCAAGAGGCATCGAGGAGCAAGGCGGCCTGCGCACGCAGTGGTACCACATGATCGACATTGCTCCAACGGTGTTGGAGGCAGTTGGGGTGAGCGAGCCTGAAGTCGTTCATGGGGTGAAGCAGAAGCCCATCGAAGGCGTGAGCATGCTCGACACGCTGAACAACGCGGAGGCGAAGTCGCGCCGCACCACGCAATACTTCGAGATGGCAGGCAATCGCGGCATCTATCAGGACGGCTGGTTCGCCACCACTGTGCACCGTCCGCCGTGGGAGCCGAAGGCGCGCGCTACGTATGCCAACGACAGATGGGAACTTTATAACGTGGAAGAAGACTTTAGCTGCGCCCACGATCTCGCGGCGAAGTATCCCGACAAGCTCGAAAAGCTGAAGGGAGTGTTCCTTGAAGAGGCCGTGAAGTACAACGTGCTGCCCCTCGACGATCGCGCGTGGGAACGCTTTAACGCCGCACTCGCTGGCCGTCCAGATCTGCTGGAAGGCCGCACCGAGATGACCGTGTACGAGGGAATGAAAGGGATTCCCGAGAACGGTTTCATCAACATTAAGAACCGTTCCTTCGTGATTACAGCCGACGTCGAAATCCCGGAGGGAGGAGCAGAGGGCGTGATCATTGCACAGGGCGGTGAGATGGGCGGCTGGAGCCTGTACGTCAAGAACGGCGCGCCTCGCTTCGCATACAACTTTCTCGGTCGCGAGATTTCGAAGATCGTCGGCCCGGATCGCCTGCCGCCGGGCAAGGTTATTCTCCGCTTCGAGTTTGCCTATGATGGCGGTCGCCCCGGTGCCGGAGGAAATGGCTCACTCTTCGTCAACGATCAAAAGGTCGCCACGGGGCGCATCGAGCACACCCATCCAAACGCGTTTGGTGCGGAAACAACGGACGTGGGCGAGAATCTTTATACCGCGGTCAGCGACGACTACAAGGTGGGTGACAACAAGTTCACCGGCAAGATTCGCAAGGTGACTGTCCAGATCGGCAAATCCAACCTCAGTGAGGAGGGACGGATAGCTGTTGAGGAATTGCGTATGAAGAGAGCACTGATCGGCTAATCGATCCGTTTTGTGGACATGTGCGCGCAAGCTGAGGCCAGCCTCTGCGTTGGTTCCGAGCGCTTCGTCCTGCGACGGCTGCTGATTAAAGTGAAGGGCTGCGAATGCCGTCCGCGAGGGCGCGCGACGAAATTCGCTTGCGAATCGAGCGAGCACAACGGCACGTGCCTAGGGCTTGGTTGCGGAGGCTGGGGTTAGGATTTCGGTGAGGTAGTCGGGGGTGTTGGGGATGCGGACTAGACGGGGGTAGCGGAGGCCGTCGCTGTAGGTGAAGGTTAGGGGGGAGATGGTGTCCTCGTCCTGGACCATTAGTTGAATGGGCGTGGATTTGCCTTGGGAGGCTTCAAGGGCGTCGGTGAGCAGTTCGGGGGTGAAGACGCGGCCGTTGATGGCGGTGAGCTTCTGGCCGGGGGCGAAGCCTGCTTTGTCGGCGGCGCTGCCTACGCGGACGTCGTAGATGGTGCCGTCGGTGCCTAGTTCGAGGCCGACGGAGAACCAGGTGCCGAGGGAGGGGCTTTCTTTCAGTTCCTGAGACATTTCGGAGGTGGGTTTGGAGACGTACTCGAGACGGTAGCCGCCCTGCTCGATGCCTTCGGTGTTGACATGGGGCTGGACGTCGTAGAGGCGGGTCTGGATGAAGGCGGCCCAGTCGTTGGGGACGACTTCGTTGAGATCGGCGATGAGTTCGGAGAGGCTGTAGGGCTCTACGCGGGGGACGCCGCTGCCGCCCTTTTGAAGGAAGATCTGGAGGAAGTCGCGGAGGGATTTTTTGTCGTTGGTCAGTTTGCGGATGGTGGTGTCGACGTCGAGCCAGAAGAGGTCGCCTTCGGGGTAGTAGTCGGCGCCACGCTTCCAGCTGCTCCAGGCGTTGCCGCCGCGGCCGCTGCCGTTGCGGGGCATGGCGGAGTCGAAGGTGGTGTCTTCGATGCTGCGCCAGGCGCGGCCGCTGGTGGCGTCCATTTCGGCGGCGGTAAAGGCGAGGTACTGGCGGTACTGGCCGGCGGTGACCATGCCGATGCGCTCACCCATGACGTTGCCGAGGTAGTCGGTGAGGCCTTCGTAGACCCAGAGGAGGTTGTCCTGCATGGGGGTGGCGTAGTCGGGGGTGGCGAGGCCGTCGGGGCGGCGGTACTTGCCGTTCCAGGAGTGGGTGAACTCGTGGGGAAGTAGGCCGGCCATGCCGACGGAGGGTTTGTAGGTGGTGAAGAAAGTGGTGGGGGCGGTGTTATCGGAGGACTCGTGGTGTTCGAGGCCGCCGCCGCCGCGGGTGCCTTGCAGCAGGACGAGGAAGTGATAGCTGGTGTAGTGTGGCGGGCCGTACATGGCGAAGGCTTCATGGACGAGGTCGGACATTTGAGCGAGGGTGTCGGGGCGGACTTCGATGGAGGCGGGGGTGGGGCCGATGACGTCCATGAAGTGCTGCGGGGTGGTGCCGGGGGCGAGGGCGTACTCGTGGAAGTAGAGGCCGGTCATGATGGGGGAGTCTTCGAGCATCTCGACGGTGGTGGGCGCGTACTTAATCGTGCCGCCCGCGGGGTGTTGCGGGTCATAGGGTGTGATGGGCTTGAGGGAGGTGCCGATGCCCCAGTGGGCGGGGACGGTGACGGTGGGCTGGATGGCGATGGTGCTGACGGGAGTGTGGGCGGGGTAGAGCATGAGGTGTTCCCACTCGAGGGTGACGGAGGTGCGGGCGGCGCGGGCGAAGATGCAGTCGAGGTGAGCATGGAGGGTGGAGGCGCCGGCG
>CAVTSJ010000020.1:0-18750 GCA_963737325.1 uncultured Acidobacteriaceae bacterium | reverse complement strand
CTCCTAGCTTCTAGAGGTTGATCGAGCGTCGCAGCGAAAGGGTTGTAAGCACCCCGGAAAAGCACTCGTCATCCTGAACGCAGTGAAGGACCCCTGTAGTTGCCTTTCCGTTTGCGTTTGTTTCTGCCGTTGCGGTTGCTCTTGCTCTTGCCTTTCTGGCTGTCATCCCGCAGGGATCTGCTTCTGCTGCTGCTTTTGCCGTTGCCTTTTTCTTAGCTAGAAGCTGCCTTGTACTCCGCGACATGCTCCTCCACCCCACAAGCAAACGGACACAACACACTAGGCGCAGCATGCAGCTTCGCACAAAGCACGCTCTCAATCCCAAACCAATACACATACACAGCAGCGGCTGAAAACATCCCCATCAGCGGCGCAACAAAATAAACCCACTCCGCGGCCCAAACGCCCGCCCACACCGCCGACCCCACCGTCCGCGCCGGATTAATACTGAACCCCGACACCGGCGCAAATAAAAACACATACCCCGTAATCAACACCCCCACCGCATAGCTCGTATACCCCGCCAGCCGCCGCCGATTCGTCATTACCAACACGACTCCCATCAGCAGCGCGGCCATAAACAACTCCGCCCCAAACGCCCCCGCCGTCCCGCCAATCCCCGGCACCGTAACCGCATAGTCCACCGAAGGCTGCGCCAACGCGCGTCCCATCAACAGCGCCACCACCCCAACACCCGCGATTGCCCCAACAAACTGCCCCACCACATACCCCAAAGCATCCCAAACCCCAATCTTCCCCAGCGAAAGATAGGTCAGCGTAATCGCCGGATTAAAGTGCGCCCCCGACCGTTTCCCCATGGGCGAGTGAATAATCATCACCGCAGTCCCGCCCATCGCCGCACCCATCACCAACCGCCGCACCGCAGCACTCGGCACCCACTGCAGCGCTGGCGACCCCACCCCAAACAGCACCACAGTAGCCACGCAAGCAGCCACCATAAACCAGCCCAGCTCCGCCCCTTCATACAAATAAAGAAACCAATGCCGCCGCACCGCCTCCCCCGCCGTAGCCGGAACCCTCACCTCGGCATGTGCCGCCCCACTCCGCATCTACCGCCAGCCTACCAGCACCAGCAGCGTCCAAAGATGAAGCCGCGCAATCGCTGAGCCTTGGGCGAAGAACCGCATTTGCTCAAAACCCGACTTTCGGGGCACGAGCGGAATATTGGTCAACGTAAGGGCGCTTATAGGTACCAATGCTTTCCGCTTACTTCCATCCGCTGACGGCCTAACATTTGCGAGATGGAACTCTATCAGCCGCAATCTGAAGATATCGTCGATGCTGATATTCGCGAGAGGTATGAGAATAGTTCACGCAATGGCTATACCCAACACTTTGTGGCCCACACCGAAGGGCGTGAGGTAGGGTTTCTTTCCTTGGATCTTGGCCCATTGGACGAGCCACTCGTTATATACGAACTCTTCGTCCCTCGCCGTCTTCGCAGAAATGGGTTTGGCACCAGAGTGTTGGCGTTCGCAGAACAGAAGGCCCGTGCGCTCGGATATGAATGGACTCTAATAATTCCCAGAACAATGGATGACGCCTTTCCTCAGGCTGATTTGGAAAGCTGGTATAAAAGGCATGGTTATGAGGACTGGGAAGAACATGCAGCTGGCGGAATTCGAAAGAGGGTTTCTCACATCTGAATGTCGATTCGCTGCCAACCTAAGGTCACTGTGAGAGAAGAGCGTTTATGAGGACGGGCTAGTCCCCCGCAATTATGGTAAAGAACGTCCACCAAATAATGGACGTGAAGTGGGTCGTTGCGCCTTTTGCACAGCTCCGGACTCTTGAGCATTGAAAATAGGGTCACGGAGGCACCCCATTGTTGACACCTGAAAGACGCAAGCGGGTAGTTGAGCACGCGGATGTCTTATTCAAGCCTGAATGGGCCGCCCAGCGTGAAAAGCACGAAAAGAGCCTCAGGGAAGCTCAATTCAAGTCGAGGCAGACCAATAATAATGCGGCGACGGTCCCTGCTGAAGCGGAGTGCTTCGTCTCGCATGCGAAGGCTCTGACGTTGGCGAAGGCCCAAGCAATAGCTGAAGCCTTCACCGCATTTAATGCGGGGTCGGACAACAAAGCCGTGGAAGAGCTCGGAGGGTTCTGCGCAACGGTGTTTGCAGCAAGGAAATCGGCGTTCATTTCTCACGTGACCCAGAGAGCGATTCGCACTGGCAAGCCCCAGCCTCACCTAACGGGCCTTGTGATGAGCTTCGACCGTGGAGCTTCAGATGCCATGCAAGAAGGCCGTCGAATACTTGATAAGCAGAAGGTGGCGATCGAAAATAGTGTGCCCATGAGGCTGGTGTCTCCTCAGCCCCCACCGTCCTACGTAGTCGATACCTGTATATTCAACTGGCTCACAGATCGAAAGATCACTCGCGGCGACTTGCCATCGCCCGCTCGGTTCGTTATCACTCATATTCAGATGGATGAGATAAACAAGACGAAAGATGAGGAACGAAGGGCTCGTCTGTTGCTCACGCAAGCACAGCTGGGCTGTGAGCTCGTCGCGACAAACACGTTCCTTTGGGACGTATCGCGCTTCGACCCCGCGAACTGGGGTAGTGGCGAGATTTACGAGAAGCTCAAGGCAGAGCTCGATGGACTGAACGGGGGTAAACGCGGAAGTAACGTTCGCGATGCTCTGATCGCGGACGTTGCGATAGCAAAGAGTTTTACGCTCCTAACGGCCGATAAGGACTTGAAAGACGTATGTGAAGCCCACGGCGGCAAAGTGCTCTTTTACGCGACGAGCAATGCCCAGTGATTTAGCTACGGAGAAATATGGACTCAACAGTTCTGCCTCGCGGATCTGAGATTCAGACATTCGTGTATCTCCTCAAAAGTCGGCTTATCGTCACGAATACGCTTTGCTCCCGCAAACGGCGTTTCGGGGAACGACAATCTCCAAACTGACTCACCACCGGCATCCCTCATCCATTCCCCAGCCCACCATCCAACCCACTCGCGAATCGTGTAAACTTATCCAAGAGCTTCACTCGGCCCAGCGCCCTCGCGACCCTCCTGTTCGGCCCAGCCCACCAGCCCAGCCCATCACGGATCAAGCCAGGTCGCCGCGCGCACGTACCTCGTCGCCGCTGCCGAGCCAAGCCAAGACATTCGCACCCGAGGAGATCATTACAATGGCAAAGATTGCCAAGACCGGCGACCGCAAAAAGGTCATGGATACACAGAAGAGCACCGACTGTCCCAAGTGCTCCAAGCCCACCCGCATCGTCAAGCGCGTCAAGGACCGCGAGCGCGGCGTCCCCGGCGGAGTCTACATCTCCTGCTCCGTCTGCGATTTCTTCGAAAAACTCTAATGCCCTTGCTCTTGTCTTCGCTAAAGGCTAGATGCTGGAGGCTGTCCTTCTCCGAAGATTAATGCTCCACAAAAGGTTCGCCCACCCGGCGGACCTTTTCCCATTTCCAGGCGTCTTAACCTCTGTTCGATTACGGAAAGTATGTATCCCATAGAGTAACCTTTCCCACTTGACGATTGTCCCTTCAGGGGAGGACACTCCTTCACGGTACGTAGGAATTTCAACCTCATGGCTACAAGCATCATCGCTTCATCCGCTGCGCCTAACGTCTTCGCCTCCACGCCTCAGTTCACCCGACCCACCTTCCTGATGTGTCCCCCTGAGTGGTACGGCGTCGACTACGTTCTCAATCCCTGGATGGCCGGAAACGTCCATCGTTCCTCCCGTGATCTAGCCTTCGCCCAGTGGAAGGGCATGCACAACGTTCTTCGCAGCGTCGCCGACGTTCGCCTCCTGCACCCCGAGCCCGGCTGTCCCGACATGGTCTTCGTCGCCCACAGCGCCCTCATTCACCACGCCGTCGCCGCTCTGTCCAGCTTCAACCCCCAGCAGCGCCGGGCGGAAACCGCCTACCTCCGCCGCTGGCTCCTCTCCCAGGGCTTCCTCCTCTGGGAAACCCCTCGCGAGACTCCCTTCGAAGGCGAGGGCGACCTCGCCTTCAACGACGACGGCACTGCTCTCTGGGCAGCGCACGGCGTTCGCACCTGCCGCGCCGCGCATCGCCATGTAGCCGATGCCTGGCACGTCCCCGTCACCTCACTTCACCTCTCCGACCCCCGCTTCTACCACCTCGACACCTGCTTCACCCCATTAGCTAGTCCAACAGGTGAGGGAAGTGGTTATATCCTTTACTATCCAGGAGCCTTCGACGCCGCCTCCAACCAGGCCATCGAGCGCGCCTACCCCGCCAACCGGCGCATCGCGGTGTCCGAACTCGACGCGACCCACATGGCCTGCTGCGCTCTCAACCTCGGCCGCACCGTCTTCACCGGCGAGATCACCCGCGAGCTGGCCACCCGCCTCTTCGACGCCGGCTTCGACGTCGTCCAGCTCGAACTCTCCGAGTTCATCAAGGGCGGCGGCGGAGCCAAATCACTGGCCCTCCGCCTCAGCGACCTGCCTATCACCCACACTCGCCTCGGCCTCGTTCCCATCTCCTAACCTACAACTTTTCCCATCGGCATCTGCAAAAGGCCCGGCCACCCGCTCGGGCCTTTCCGCCATTCGACTGCGATGCGTCTAGTCGTCGCCTGCACCGGCGCCTAAACTCCCTTGCGAAGCTGCATCACCGCCTCTTCGACAAGCCTTAGATTGCTTGGCGAGTCTTCAGCTTTCTCCGCCGCTCCCGACGTCATCTTGGTCAACATCGCCAGCTTCATGCGCCCAACAGCCCCCATCTCGCGACCGATCTCGTCGTAGCGCTGTAACAATTGCTTACCCATCCTGATCCTCCTTCGTTCAAGTCGTTCTGATTTCCTGTAAGCCCTACGCGTGCACCGCAAGCAATTCATGGATCGCCGCTTCGACGCCCTTCAAGCTGTCCCCAATCGCTCCAATCTCGTCATGGCCGGAGATATCGATCCGAAGGCCTTCAATATCCGCAACGGCCAACCTTTCCGATACTGCCTTGAGCTGTCCCAGCCGCTTTAGCACCCCAAACAAGACGCTGCAGTATATGAGCGAATCGATGAAGAAAAGTCCTCCCACAATCAGCAGAATGCGGACCACCTGGTGAAACCCTCTTGTCTCTTCGGCAGCAGCCTGCGCCGCCACCCGCCCATTCAGCTGCACTGCCACCTGGTTGAAGATCTCGCCGGGCGCCCGATCCTCCCCGCGAACCAGTGCATCCGCCGCCCTGAAGTCAAAGTGTTGCTTTAGATAAACGTCATAAGCCGACTGATACTTCACACTCAGCTCGTCATCCGCCGACAGAAAAACGTTCAGCAACTGCTTGGTTGCCGGGTCGTCTACCTGATTCGCCAGCGTCCACGCTTCTGTCTTCACCTTGGCTTCCTGGTCATGAAACTGTGCGGTGTACTTCGCCAGATCCTGCGGGTTCGCGCCGCGCAGCAGAATGTCTTTCCAGTCCTGCACCTGAGTCTTGAAGTCCACCTGCACCTGCCGCGCCTCGCCCGCTTGCCGCGCCGGACCCACCAGGATCTGCGTATAGCCCGTAGATACCGTCTTTGTCTCCATCACCAGCGACACCACCAGGCCGGTGACGATTACCGCGCTCCCCAGGGTAATCCCAATCAACTTCGTAGAAATCCTCATGCACAGCCTCCTAGGCTTATTCCCCTTATCGGCGCACGACGAAAATTCTTGAGGCGCCGCAAACCGCCCTCACGGCGCTATCCTTTCCTCACCATGACCCGCGTCGCCCTCGCCAACCTCCGCTTCCCATCCTCCCCCGACGACTCCGTCGCCCAGACCCTCGCCGCCATCCAAACAACCTCCGCCGCCCACGCCGACATTCTCTGCTTTCCCGAGTGCTTCGTCCCCGGCTACCGCGCCCGCACCCACTCCGTCCCGCCCCCCGACCCCGCCTTCCTCGCCCGCGCCCACCGCACCATCACCGAAGCCGCCGGCCGCTCCAACCTCGCCGTCATCCTCGGCACCGAGCGTCTCCTCGACAACGCCCTCCTGGCCACCGCCCTCGTCATCAACCGCGACGGCACCCCCCTCGGCTTCCAGGACAAAGTCCAGCTAGCCCCCCAGGAAGAGCCCACGTACACCCCCGGCACCACCCGCCACATCTTCCATTCCGGAGACCTCACCTTCGGCATCTCCATCTGCCACGAAGGCTGGCGCTACCCCGAAACCGTTCGCTGGGCCGCCCGCCACAGCGCCCAAATCGTCTTCCACCCCCACTTCCACGAAATCCCTCCCGACGCCTATCACCCCACCACCTTCGCCGACCCGGCCAACACCGTCTTCGAAAAGACCATGCTCTGCCGCGCCTCCGAAAACACCGTCTACTTCGCCAGCGTAAACTTCGCCATCCTCCACTCCGACACCACCTCCGCCATCATCAACCCCGACGGCACCGTCCTCGCCTTCCAGCCCTACGGCCTTGAAGGCATCCTCCTCGCCGACCTCGACCTATCCCTCGCCACCGGCCTCTTCGCCCACCGGTTCAAGCCGCAAGCTCTCAGCGTTTAGCTCAAAGTTGGCCGTCCTCACTCCGACGGGCTTGTGGATTCTCGACGCCCCCAGGCCTCGAGCAGCGAAATTGCTTCCCGAACCCGCCTGAAACCCAGCTGATCAGGCATTCTGCACAAAATGTAGCAATCGTAATCGAATTCACAGGCGAGATCGCGGCTGATATGTGATATATCTCTTTTCACGCACCTATCATCCAGCCATAACACTAAGGCCACGGCCTTCGTGTAGGTCCCCTCTTCTCCCTACCTCGGCTTCGGAGGCTACATGACTTTTCTCAAATTTCCAGATAAACGCAATTTTCTTCTGGCGCTGGCATTCTTCGCTCTCTTTGCAACCGGGGGCTGGGCACAGTCGACGGCCACGTTGTCGGGCATCGTCACCGATCCCACAGGCGCGGCCGTCCCGCATGCTCAGGTCGTGTTGCATTCATTGGCGACGGGATTGGACCGGACAGTGATGACGGACGGTGCGGGCGCATACGTCGTCCCATCCCTGCAGCCGGGGGACTACAAGGTGCAGGTCACGGCCCCGGGATTCAGTACAGACACGATTGAGAAAGTTACGCTGCAGGTCGCGCAAAGTCTCACCCTCAATCCGAAGCTCGCAGTCGCTTCGGCGGGAGTGACGGTGCAGGTCGAAAGCAACGCCGCGTCGCGCATCGAGTCCAGCACGATCACGGTCGGTCAGGTCATTGGCCGGAACACGGTGCAGGAGTTGCCGCTCAACGGCCGGCACTTTCTGGATCTTACGGTGCTGACACCGGGCGGGGTGGTGGCGCCCACTACAGGGAGCTTGACAGCAGCGAGCCGCGGGCTGGGCGCCAACTCCTTCATTACGGCGGGCAATCGTGAAGACTCCGTCAACTTCCAGATCAACGGCATCAACCTGAATGACATCAGCCAAAACCAGATCACCTTCCAGCCCTCAATCGACACGACCTCCGAGTTCAAGATCAACAACCAGACCTTCAGTGCCGAGTATGGCCGCAGCGATGGCTCCATCGTGACCGTTGCCACACGCTCCGGAACCGACCACTTCCATGGCGAGTTGTTCGACTACTTCCGCAATGAAGCTCTGGATGCGCGCAATTACTTCAACCGCAGCTACAACCCCAGCACTGGACTTCCACTGGTGGGGAACACCGGCGCCAAGGCCCCGCTCAAGCGCAACAACTTCGGCGGATCCGTCGGCGGCCCAGTCTGGAAGAATCACACCTTCTTCCTCTTCAGCTATGAGGGACTGCGGCAGCACCAGGGGATTCTGCAGAACAGCCCGGTATTCAGTGCAGCGCAGCAGGCGGCGTATGCCGCCAATGCTGAAGCCGATCCGATTGCGGCGGCGTTCGCAGCGCTCATTCCGCTGCCGAACAGCGGATCAACCTACGTGTCATTTACTCCGGGACCAGTGCAGATCGACCAATACACCGGAGATGTGCTGCACCAGATTGGGCAGAATGATTCGCTGCATGCCTTCTATGCGTTCCAGAAAGATGTGCGTACCGAACCCGCGCTGCAGGGCGACACCCTGCCCGGGTGGGGCGACCATCGGGCTGCGCATCGACAGATTGGAACCCTGCAGTACGTCCACATCTTCAACTCGAGTGTGACGAACGAAGCGCGTATCGGCTTCAACCGCATCTCGATTGCGTTCACCCCGGCGAACTTGATCGACCCAGCCAGCCTGGGGATCGTAGATGGTCTCACTGGCAATGTGGGCATTCCCCAGACAACGATCACGGACGTGGGCTTCACGGTCGGCGGGCCGTCAGGGTTTCCCCAGGGCCGCAATACCACCACCGGCGTGTTGTCGGATACGGTCACCATGTTGAAGGGCAAACACACCATCAAGTGGGGGGGTGAGTTTCGCCGCTATCTGCTATACAGTTTCGCCGGAAACATCGGAAGCATGTCGCTGTCGAGCGTGAATCTCGCCAAGGATGTGACGCCGGTATTCAGCATCCAGCCCAACATCATCGACTACCGGATCTATGCCGATGCGGCAGCCGGATTTATCCAGGACAACTACCGGATCTTGCCTGGCCTGACCCTTGAGGGCGGACTGCGATTTGAGTGGAATGGAACGCCCCTCGAAGGCGAGAACCGGATCTCAATCTTCAACCCCGCGAACGTTACGCTCACCCGGGCTGGGACGAATGGGATTCCGGCCAACGGAGCGTACAAGCAGAACTACAACCTCGAACCACGCCTGGGCTTCGCCTATGATCTGTTCAACAACAACAAAACAGTAATCCGTGGCGCCTACGGCATACTTGTGGATCAGCCGGTGGCCGGCACAGTCAGCATCCTCACCGGGAATCCTCCCTTCACTACGGCGGTCTCCTACAGCAACAGCGCCGCGCCGATTCCGATGAACAACCTGTTTGCTTCGGCGAAGGCTGCTTCCGGATACGCGCTGGGATGGGTCAACCCGAACTTCCGCAATGCCTACGTGGAAGACTTCAACTTCAATGTGCAACAGGCATTGCCGTGGAGCATGGTGGCGAGCATCGGCTACTACGGCTCCACCGGCCACCACCTGCTGATTCGGACCGATCCCAACCAGGCCAACGGTCCCACCAACGCTCCCAGCTTGCGGCCCTATCTGAATTTGGCGGCCGACAGCCCAATTGCTCCGGGCGCCAACATTGCCTCGAATATTGCGGAGGACAACAGCATTGGCTACTCGAACTACAACGCAATGTGGGTCACGCTGTCGAAGGTAATGTCCAACGGCCTGCAGTTCGATATGAACTATTCGTGGGCCAAGTCGATGGACATCAACTCACTCGGCTCACAGGGAGGATCTGTGCTGCCGGACAGCAACAATCCTTCCCAGAACTATGGGCTTTCCGACTTCGATGTGCGGAATCGCTTTGCGGCGAACGCAATCTATGCGCTGCCGTTCAAGGGCAATCGGTGGGTCTCGGGCTATCGGCTGGAGGGCATCTTCCAGTACCAGACCGGCAACCCGGTGAACATCGTCGCGAGCAGCGACGGGTTCAACGGCAACAGCGGCCTGATCCGTCCGAACCTGCTGAAGCCGATCACGCGGCACAAGCAGCAGATTGCTGGATCGGCCAACGTCAGCTACTTCGCAAATCCTGGAGGCCTGGCCTACGGCGGCGCTGTGTGCGACCTGACCAATGTGACACCGGCATGCGTCTACCAGATTGTTGGAACCCAGGCCAACGCAACGGGCGCAACAGCACCCAGTGCATACACAGGACTCGGCGATATGCAGCGTAACCGTGGCACCGGGCCGGGGTTCACTGACCTCGATCTTTCCGCAGAGAAGCAGACCAACTTGTTCAAAGGGCTCTCGCTCATTCTGCGCGTAGATGCGTTCGACATTTTCAACCACCCCAACTTCGGTTCGCCGTCGAACAACGTGCAATCCGCAACCTTCGGCCAGATTACCGCCACGCGCTTTGCTACCAGTGATGGCGGATCGTCCCGGCAACTACAGCTCAGCGCCAAGTTTGTGTTCTAGGGCGGGGTAGGAATGACGTGCGTTTCGTGGAGGGTCAGAGTGTCTGCGAGACGCACGTTTTTCGCAGGAAGATCACTGCAGTTCAGCCAACAGGCGTGCAGGTCAGGTAGAATCCGCGTGGACCTCACGATATGTTGAAACTGACGAAGAACCCAAATTTGACGGAGCAGGCTTACCAGAGTGTCAAGCGGCAGCTGCTCAACGGATCATTTCCCGAAGGCTCGAAGCTCACCGAAGAGTATCTCTCAAGTGCTCTTGGCATCAGCAAGTCGCCGGTACGCGAGGCGCTGATGCGACTCGAGAGCGAAGGCCTGATCATCATTGAGTCGCGGCGCGGCGCCTATGTGCGCAAGTTTTCGGCTCAAGAGGTGCACGATCTCTACGAGGTGCGTGCCTTGCTGGAGGTGCACGCTGTGAGCAGCGCAAGAATCACGCCGGAGTTGCTGGAGCAGATGGCGGCGAGCATCGAGCGGACACGGAACAATCTCGACGCAGGAGACAAGCTCCGGCACATCGAGGAAGACATGTACTTCCATGGTCTGATCGCGGCGTCGACCGGAAACACCGAATTTAGAAAGATCCTGGATAACATTCAGCAGAAGAGCCTGCTGTGCCGCATGGCGACGTTCTACCTATCGGCTACAACCGCGCCGGCAAGCCACCAGAAAATCTACGCGGCGATGCGGGACGGAGACATTGGTTTAGCGCAACGCGAGATGCGTCACCACATCCTATTTGTCCGCGACACGTTATTGCGGTCGATGGATATGGAGCCCGCCGTGGACGAAGCAGAGGATGTGTTCGCGTAGGGCATGGCCGAACAGGGCAGGACCCTCGTTTGCAATTCGTTTGACCCAGAAGCATCAAGAAAACTAGGGGAGATTGATTATGCTTCGTCGTACCTTTCTTGCAACACTTCCGTTAGCCGCAGCGGGTTCGTCGGGATTGGCGAAGGGCGCGCCGCTGGAAAGCCGTGACGCAGCACAGGCCGAAGGCGCGTCCGCCGAGCTACCGAAGTTTCAGGCCGCAGGCGAAGACAAGTTCAATCGCCCGGATGTGCATGCGGGAGACCGCCCGGCGGGAGCAAGTTTTGCGTCGCGGTCGGCGGCACTGGGATGCTCGGGCGCCGCAGGCACAGCGCATCCGCTGGCCACCCAGGCGGCAATCGAGATGCTGAAGAAGGGTGGGTCTGCGGTGGACGCGGCAGTGGCTGCGAACGCCGTGCTCGGCCTGGTAGAGCCCACAAGCTCGGGCCTCGGAGGCGATTGCTACGCGCTCCTCTGGGACCCCAAGGCCGGCGCCGTGATGGGCCTCGCCGGGTCGGGCCGCTCGCCAAAGTCGCTGACCCTGGATATGGTGCGGGCGCGGTCAAAGAATGGAGTGATCCCACCGCTCGGCGCTATTGCAGTCTCGACCCCGGGAGCTCTCGACGCTTGGTGGACGCTGCACCAGCGCTACGGAAAGTTAAAGTGGGCAGAGCTCTTCGAGCCGGCCATTCACTACTGCGAGAACGGCGCTCCCGTGCCGCAGATTATCGGCTACTACATCAAGCGCAACATGGCGATCTTTCTGCGCCCCGGGTCGGGCGTCGAAGAGACCGCCAACGCGGTCCATACCTACCAGGTAATGGGCAAACCCGTAAACGAGTACGACGTCTTTCGCAATCCAGACTTGGGAAGAACCTATCGCATGATCGCCGAAGGTGGCCGCGACGTCTTCTATGACGGACCGATTGCGCAGACCATCGATGCCTACTTCAAGCGGATCGGCGGTTGGCTCTCGGTAGAAGATCTGCGCGAGCAACATGCAGAGTGGGTGAAGCCGCTGGTGACGAACTATCGCGGCGTCGACGTGTATGCGATGGGCGCGAACACCCAGGGGCTCGCAACGCTGCAAATGGTGAACATGATCTCGCAGTTTGATGTGCGCGGGATGGGCTTCCAGAGCGCCCAGGCGCTGCATGTGCAGATCGAGGCCAAGCGGCTGGCCTACGAAGACCGCGCGCGCTATTACGCGGACCCACACTTTTCGAAGGTGCCAGTCGACTGGCTCAACTCGATGGACTATGCGAAGGAGCGAGCGAAGTTAATCCGGCTCGACAAAATCCTCGAGCCCGTCTACCCAGGCCAGGCCCCCAGCCATGGAGATACCACCTACTTCAGCATGGCGGACAATGACGGCATGATGGTGTCGATGATCCAATCGAATTTTCGGGGAATGGGATCAGGCCTGGTCGCCGATGGCCTGGGCTTCATGTTCCAGGACCGAGGCGAACTGTTCTCGCTCAAGGATGGGCATCCCAACATCTATGCGCCCGGCAAACGGCCGTTCCAGACGATTATTCCCGGCTTCGCGGTGAAGGACGGCGCGCCATGGCTCGCCTTCGGCGTCATGGGCGGCGACATGCAACCCCAGGGACAGACGCAGATTGTGCTCAATCGCGTCGACTACGGCCTGGATGTGCAGGCCGCCGGAGACAGTCCCCGCTGGCATCACGAAGGCTCATCGCAGAGCATGGGCGAGGATCCGCCAGGCCTGGGGCCGAGAGGAATCTTGCGCCTTGAAGCCGGCGTTCCCGAGGAGACCCGAAAGGCGCTGATCGCGATGGGATGGCCGATGGGCAGAAGCGATGGCGGCTTTGGCCGCTACGAATGTGTCGAACTCCGCAAGCCCAACGGCGAGCGGGTCTACGCTGCGGCCAGCGAGATGCGCGCAGACGGCGTAGCGCTGGCATATTAGCGCGCGGAAAGCTCGAATCCTAACGCGACGCGCCCGCCATCGATTAGCCTGCAACGCTATCTACAGTCAGCAGCGGGCTCCGCCATCGCAGCGATTCACTTCCGAAACTACTGGCGGTCCCGACCGGCCGTTGTTTCCAAAAACCGCGGCGTTTTCAAGGAGCCTGAGCGCTCAGAACCAGCAAGAGAAATCGAAGCCATCATCTTCTCCCTGGCACTCCCGGCAACAGATCGAGCTGCGCCTGTTGGAATCCAACGATGCCCGCCTCTGACCGCAACGTCCAACCGATACTTTGGTATGGACTGATACCTTCGTCCAATGGCTTCGTCGCCGCGCTTCCGCCAATCTTGCCTTGAAGGGTCACTCGGTGTGACCTCGGAAGGAGCACCAGATGGGCGGCGCAAATGGACAGAAGCAGACCACGGGCGCCGCCGCGGATGTCGCGTCGAACGCGCTCGGTGTCAATGTCTTTACCGCTCCTGGCAAAGCCATGGTGGGCGAGCGGCCAAAGCCCTTCGGCGAGCCGCTGGGCTTTGATCCAGCCACATCGACTCTGATCTTCGGTGAACACGACGCGGTACTGGTGGACGCCATGACCACGGTGGCTGAGGCCGAAGCGCTCAGGGACTGGATTGCGCTGCATAACCGCAACCTGGAGACCATCTATATAACGCATGCGCACTTCGATCACTTCTACGGTCTTGGAATTCTGCTCGATCGCTTCCCGGGCGCTCGGGCGATCGCAACGCCCAAGGCGCTGGAGGGCATACAGATGTATTTGTCTCCGCCAGTGCAGCAGTTGGCCCGCAGAATGTTTCCTGGTCAAGTGCCGACGAAGTTGGTTGGACCTGAGCCCTACGAGAGCGACACCTTCACGCTGGAAGGCCACGAATTGCGCATCATCGAGCAGGGCCGAACCGATTGTCCTGATTCGACGTCCCTCTATATTCCGTCGATCGGCCTCATCGTTGCCGGCGACGTTGTCTACAACCAGTGCCACATGTACGTAGGCGACACCACCCCCGAGAGCCGCGAGAATTGGATCGCGGACCTTGATCGACTGGCAGCGCTGAACCCGGCGATGGTTGTCGCAGGTCACAAGAAGCCGGGGGCGCCCGATTCTCCGACAACGATCCAGGAAACCAAGCGTTACCTGCAGGACTTCGATCGGCTCAAGAAGACAGCCGCTTCCGACCAGGAGCTCTTCGATCAGATGACAACGCTGTATCCGGATTGGGTAGCCAATCAGTCGTGGTTGATGTTCGGATTTCCGATGGGATAACCCACATCAACGGCGACGGCCCACACGTGCACGCTCCCTAGTTTCAAGGAATGGCATCTTCCGTTCGTCCCGAGTCTTCGTTTCGATTTCACAGAGGAGAATAAAAATGGCAACCAAAGGAAAAATCCTGGCATTGATCTCGAGCGGTCGCGGTTTGCCCTTGAAGGATGGCAAGATTTATACCGGCGCCGGCTACTACCTCAACGAAGTGACGGTTCCGGTTCGCGCCCTGATGGAGGAGGGCTACGAAATCACCTTCGCCAACCCCACCGGCAACACCCCCCAGGTGGATGTCCATTCCGAGGTCGTCGGCTTTTTCGGCGGGGACGCGGCCAGGCTTCAGGACTACCTGCTATTCCGCGACGGCCTGCTCGGGTTCAGAGACCCAGTTCGCATCAGGGATGTCGTCGCGTCGGGCCTGGATCAATATGACGCTGTCTTCGTCCCGGGCGGCCACGGCCCGATGATCGATCTTCTGGATGATCCGAATGCCGGCATGGTGCTGAGGCACTTTCACGAAACCTCCAAGCCTACGGCTGTGCTCTGCCATGGCCCGATTTCACTGCTCTCGGCTCTTCCGAATTCGTGGGAGTTCGTCGCAGCGCTGGCAGCGGGCGATGTCGCTAAAGCGCAGGCCAAGGCTCAGGGCTGGATCTATGCCGGGTATAAGATGACGATCTTTACAACGTCCGAAGAACAGCAGCGGGAGCCACTTGAGATTGGCGGCAAGGTTCTGTTCTATCCGGACTTCGCCTTGCAAACGGCGGGCGGCGACGTAAGTGAAGTCGCTGCATGGGGGAGCTACGCCCTTCAGGATCGCGAGTTGATCTCAGGCCAAAACCCGTTCTCGGACGAAGCAGTTCTGAAACTTCTTCTAGCGGCACTCAGCGCGAAGAAGAAGTGAGTAGGGAAGTCGGGGCTGGTTCCGTGTCTTCCCCTGCCGATAAGTCGATCCAGGGTGGAGTCGTTCAGTCCCAATGCACTCGCCGACCAACTCAGACGACTCACCGCTGTGGTCTCCCTTGCGGCGCCGAGGTGTTCATCACGCTATCTAAGGACGGTCGGGTCTGGCGGAAGAACCCGGTCCACCCCTGTGCGCCAAAGCTAGAAGCTAAAAGCTGCTTCACGCCAAAAGCCCCGCAACCCAAAAAGGGAAATGCGGGGCCTTCCAGCTACTTCGCTCTATTTCAGCGTTCTGCCGCCCTAGGGGTTCAGATCCCCCACCAGCCCGGGCGTCAATAAGCCCACGCTCGGCGGTTCGTCGATCGGCTGCACCTTCACCGGATCGTCCATCTTCAGCTGAGCCACCATCTGCTCCGCCAGCTCCGGATCCGAAGGATTTACCTCTTCGACGCGTACCTTGGCCAATCCCGCCACACCCAGCTTTACTGCCGCTGCGTAGGAGAGATCCACGATCCGGTTCAGCGGCACGGGGCCGCGATCGTTTACCCGGAGTAGGGTTGACCTGTTGTTTTTAAGATTCGTTACCCGAATCCAGCTTCCCAGTGGGAGCGTCCGGTGCGCGCAGGTCATGGCATACATGTCGTATGTCTCACCATCTGCCGTCTTCCGCCCATTGAACTTCTTTCCATACCAGGAGGCTTTACCAATTTGGAACCAGTGACGTTTCGCTATAGTCTTGCCGGACGGTGAATTGTTCGGTACTACCGCGTTTTCTCGTTTCACCGTAGGACTTGCAGCAAGGGAGGCTGTCAATCCCAGGGTTACGGCCAGCACGCCAACGCGAGTACGTTTGCGGCCTTTCTTCCCCTGCAGCTCTTCCGTGCCATTCATCGTAGGATCACTCATATGAATATTGTCACCTCTGGGGTGACGTAAGTCAAACAAATGAAAGGCACTTATTGTCGATTTAGGGTTGCAAAGTCCCCACACATGTGATAGGGTTTTCACACCGCCGGGTTGCCCAAAGTGCCTTCAAATTCGCCGATTTCGGTCGTCCCCTCCCGCACCCTCCTCACCATTGCAGGCCACGACCCCTCCTCCGGCGCCGGCATTACCGCCGACCTCCAGACCTTTGCCGCCCACCGCCTCTTCGGCACCTCCGCCATCACCGCCCTTACCGTCCAATCCACCCTCGGCGTGACCGAAATCCAGCCCGCAGACCCCGCCTTCCTCCGCCGCGCCCTCCATCAGCTGGCCTCCGACCTCCCACCCGCCGGCATCAAGATCGGAATGCTGGGATCGAGCGAAATCGCCGCGTCAGTCGCGGGTTTTCTCGCCGCCCTCCGGCCCAGAGAAGTGAAGTCCAGGGCGGGGAATCAGCCCCCCTCCGGCCCCCCCATCGTCCTCGACCCCATCCTCCGCGCTACCTCGGGCCACGACCTCCTCCCACCCGACGCCATCGAGACCCTCCACCTCCAGCTCCTCCCCCTCGTCACCTGGATCACCCCCAACTGGGCCGAGCTCTGCGCCCTCACCTCCCAGCCCGTCGACACCCTCGCCCACGCCGAAGCCGCCACCCAAAAACTAGCTGCCCGGCACCCCCACCTCCACATCGTCGCCACCGCCGGAGATCACGCCCAACCCACCGATATCCTCCGCCTTCCCTCCGGAGATTTCCACAGGTTCGCCGGCGAGCACCTCAATTCCACCTCCACCCACGGTACCGGCTGCGCCTTTTCCTCGGCCCTCCTCTGCCACCTCGTCCTTCGCGACACCCCCATCGAAGCAGTCCGGAGCGCCAAACATTTCGTCACCGAAGCCATTCGCAACGCCCCCAACCTCGGCCACGGGAAAGGCCCCCTCAACCTCTTTTGGCATCTCTCCTAGCCCATGCCGTCATCGGCTCAGCGATAACCGTCTAACTAGTCAGCTAACCCAGGAAATTGAGACCCGAAACCCAGCTATACCTATCGATTTGCGTCGCGAAACCCGGCTATAGGCGTCACGAAATCCACGCAGAGTGCCCCCATCTGCTAGCCTGAATGGGTATGTCTACGCCCCTCACCATCCAGCTAAACGGTCACCAGCGAACCCTCGACACCCTAGAGTCACCAGCGACTTTGTTGCGTGTTATCAGTGCATTAGAGCTAAAAGTTGATCGAATAGCTGTAGAGCATAATGGCGAAATAGTTACCCGTGCCACTTGGCCCGAAGCGAAAATCGCCACGGGAGACCGCCTGGAGATCGTCCACTTCGTAGGAGGAGGACTTTAGGGGTAGAGGCTAAGCCGCTGATTCAACGAGTTTTGAACGAACAATGACGCCGAGTAATTGGTCGACCCCATCCTCATACGGCCGTGGCAACCCACCCTCTTGCAACGCCTCCACGGCCACCGGCCCATTTCGACTCAATCGATCCCGTAAATCCTTTGATTCATATAGTCTTAGAACAGCATCCTTAATCTGTTGGGTGCTGAAAGCATCGATCAAAAGACAGTCCTGCTCCGCCACCAACAGCTCCGAAGCCCCACAATTCCGCGTGGCCACCGAAGGCACCCCATTGGCCACCGCCTCGAACAAAGCCATGCCAAACCCGTCATCCACACTGGGCAAAATGAACGCGTCACACTCGGCGTAAAATGTACTGATATCAGGTACATAGCTCACCAGCTCGACGTTCGGAAGGTCGCTCATCAGCTGCTTGAGCAGGGGATACCGGAACATCGCATCGCCCGTCCGGATCTTCAATTTGGCGTTCGGAAGCGCCAACTCCTTCCATGCCTGAAGCAGATACAAGTACCCCTTGCGCAGTGGCTGTCCACCCACACAACCCAGCACAAATGTTGAGGCAAATGGCTTTACAGGACGAGGAGAAACCTTGGATCGGCCATACAGGGGTGCCAGCACCACCTTTTTCCGCAGGTGATCCGGAAAACTGCGCCGGCTATAATCCGATGGCGAGAGAATAAAGTCCGCCGTTTCATACTCTTCCACCTGCCGCTCGATAAACCAGGCCGAGTTTCGCTGAAATACGCTCCCAACCTTCTTCGCCTCTTCCGCCATAACATCTTGCTGCACACGAATATCCGGGCAAGCACGATCCAATACAAAGGCCGCCCCCGACCGCTGCGCAGCCTTCCCAGTGGCCAGGCTGGAAGTAGACGCGCCAAGCAATAGGTCGCACTCCTTGAGGGCTGCCGCAGCCCAATGATCGAAGAAGGTCGAGTCCAACTCATCCAAGACAAGGGGCGTCCTCAAATGGGTAAGGCCGCTAAACATCGCTACTGGCGCTGGGATCCAGCGATTCGTAACCGCCGGATCAAAGTTGCGCATGCGGCTCCGGGGCGTCGCGGTGTACAGGCTGACATCGCAGCCGCGGCGCACAAACGCATTGGCAGGCAACTGATAATGTGCCTGCCGTCCGGTGGCGATAATGACCTTCACAACCGAAACCTCATTACATGGCAGGGTATCATTCCACGGCGAGCGACCGGAAAAACGGTCAAAAACAACGGAGTATCGGCAATGGTCATGAGGAGTATACAGAATATGTGTTATCAGACATTCCACCACGCGACGCCTGGCTAACCGCCGACTGTCGGCGACGGCCTCCATCTCGCTACAGCTATCACCGCGAGGCCGGCCATTAGGACGAGGAGAAGCAACGCGACCGCGTTTAGGAGTGCGCGCGGGTAGCCGAGTTGGGCGACATCGATGAACGGGTATGGGTAGCGGCCAGTGACGGCTCCGCGGAGCAACACCCAGGCAAAATACACAATCGGATAGATTGCCCATGACAGCGGGTTCTTCCACCGCAGTCCAG
>CAVTSJ010000019.1:0-424912 GCA_963737325.1 uncultured Acidobacteriaceae bacterium | reverse complement strand
CGCGCAGGTCCGTCTGCATATCCTCCACCATCGCCTCCACCACCACCGCGCGGTCGCTCGCGCCTGAGCTCGCCGCCACCAGCTTCTGCGCCGCCGGATCCCTCACCAGCTGCGCCGCAATCATCGCCTGCATCCCCGCATACTGGTCCGCCGGAATCGCCATCATCTGCGTCCGCATCTCTTCGGCATACGGCTTGGTCGCCTCCACCGTCGCATTCGGATTGAACAGCACCGCATAAAACGGCAGCGTATCCACGATCACCATCTTCCGCACATCCTGCGGATACTTATCCGCCAGCATCAAGGTCAACAGCCCGCCCAGCGAGTGCCCGACGACAACAGGGTGAATCCCCGCCGCCTCAATATAGCTATGCAGCTCCTCAACAAGCGGCGCCAGAATCGGCCCGGTCGCATTCGGCCCCGCCGGCGCGCCTGCAAATCCATCCACCTGCACCAGGTGCAGCCGATAGTTCGGCGCCAGCAGCTTCGCCTCTCCATCCCACACCGCCCGCGAGCTCGACAGCCCCGGAATCATCACCACATCCGGCTTCCCCACCGTCCCCGCATCGACCACCGTAAACCGCGTCGGCACAAACGCCTTCGCCGCCTGGGCATGCGCCGTCAACGGCTTCACCAGCAGCATCACGCCCGCCAACACCAGCACCACCGTAGCCAACCACTGCATCACCTTCATCGCTCGATCCATCACCAACTCCTATTCCGCCTCTTGGCCCTTATGCGTCCGTTGCTCTTGCTTTTCTTTCTGTCATTCCCTTCGGGAATCTGCTTCTGCCGTTGCCGTTGCTCTTGTTCTTGCTTTTCTGGCTGTCATCCCTAGGGATCTGCTTCTGCCTTCGCTTCCGCTAACCCCGTCGCATCCGCAACCCAATCAACTGCGCCGAGATCATCGCCAGCAACGCCATAATCCGAAACCCGCTATTCCACGGATGATCGTTCACCACATACTGCGCCACGATGAAACAAAGGCAAGCCACATACAGCAACCGAACCTCGGCGCTCATCTTGCGATACGCCCCGCCGAATCTCCACTTCCTCTCAACCAGCGTCTCGTCCATCTGATCCTCCCTCATCCAGCCATCCATCCCCAGTGCCCTCCATCAGCAATCCCGCATGACACTTGTCACCCCCGCACCACGCCCCGGCACGTCCCGCGACCGCTCAGCACATACCCCGCCGCCACCATCGCAATCAACAACACCCGCAACGCCAGCTCATGACTCAACAGCCGCGCGTGATGTTCCCACGGCATCGCCAGCAGTGCCAGCGTCGCGTAATAAAGAACATTCCGTAAAATCCTCTTGGTCCTGTCATTCAGTCTCATTTCATCTCCTCTCAGTTCTCTTCCTGCTCAATCAAATGTTCGGAGCTCCCACGCTCAGACGAAGGTTTATCCCTGCAAGTACGTTCCACTCACCACAAATTACGCATCAAACCCAACTCACTACTCACTCTCCTCAAAGATCTCCTCAATCCCCTTCCCGAACATCCTCGAGATCTTGAACGCCAGCGGCAGCGACGGATCATACTTCCCCGTCTCAATCGCATTCACGCTCTGTCGCGAAACCTCCAGCTTCTCCGCCAGGTCCGCCTGCGACCACCCGCGCTGAGCCCGCAACTCCCGCAGTCGATTACGCATCGTCCCTCACCCGGTTACGCATCTTCTGCACCCCCTGCGCCACTCCAAACGCCAGGAAGAACGTCACCCAGCTGGAAAACGGTGCCAGCGCTGGGGCACCACTGATCGTCCGCAGGAAGTCGCTCACCACCAGCACCATCAGCAGCACCGCCGTACCCACCACCAGCGAACGCATCGTGACCAGCCGCAGGTACTCGTCCTTCTCCTCCTGCAGATACACGCCCATCGATCCCAGCATGGCCAATATCGGCAGCGCTGGCACAACCGAAATCGTGTACAGCAGCCAACCATGCGGATGCGTGTGCTTCACCACAAAAATCGCTCCAAACAACACCACCAGGTACACCAACATCGTCACGATCACCCGTCGCTGATACCGCTTGCTCGCCGGCGTAGACGTTTCGCAGACACTCATCGCGCTCCCTCGCTTCCCGCCAACCCATCCGCATCTGCCGGCACCCGGTTCGCCACCTTGTACGTCAGCTTCGCCACCAGCATCGCCACCAAAAACGCCCCCAGCTCAATCACCGCCGGCCAGCTCCCCTTCCATCCGAACAACTGCAGAAACCCATGGAAGCAAACCGTAGCCATCACCGCCGCCAACCCCCACAGCAAGCACCGCACCACCAGCCCGCGATGAAACTCGTCCACCTCTTCTCCCAGGTACCGCCCCAGCACCCCAATGAATCCCAACACCGGCAGCATCGTCACCGACGCCATCACCCACAACATGCCGCCCGTCAGCTTTGCGTGGTCAATCCACAACATGGCTCCCACGAACACCACCTCATACGCCACCAGCGCCACTGCTCCCCGCCGGATCAAACTCTTCTTCGCCGCATTCAGCTTCTTCCAGTTCCAGGCCATCCCAACCCTCCTTCGAGCGTCCAGCTCTCGATGTCAAGCAAACTTTACGACAAGCTTCCTTTACATGTCAAGTACCCTTTACAAAAAATCCTTTTAGCTGACTGAACACTCAGCTAACCCCGAATACTGGCATCCAAAACCCAGCTATACAACACGATTTGCGTCACGAAACCCACCTATAGCGACACGAATTGGTACGCTATTACCCATGAACGTCAACTTCGCCGAGCGCGCGCACAACCACAACTGGAAGCTCGACCCCATCGTGCGCTCGCTCCTCGACACCGACTTCTACAAGCTCCTCATGCTCCAGTTCATCTGGAAAAACTTCCCAAAAACCCAGGTAACCAGCGAGATCCACAACCGCACCACCCACATTCGCCTCGCCGACCGCATCTCCGCCGCCGCGCTACAAGAGCAGATGGAGCACGTCCGCACCCTCCGGCTCCGCCGCAGCGAACTGGTATGGCTCGCAGGCAACACATTCTACGGGGTTAAGCAGATCTTCCACCCCGACTTCCTGGCCTGGCTCGACCGCGACTTCCGCCTCTCCGACTACCAGATCGACGAGAACGAAGGCCAGCTAAGTATCCGCTTTTCAGGCCTTTGGACCGACGTCACCATGTGGGAGGTCTACTCACTCGCCATCGTCAGCGAGATGAAAACCCGCTCCGCACTCTCCACCCTCAACGAGCTCGAGCTCGACGTCCTCTACGCCCGCGCCAAAACCCTTCTTTGGAACAAGATAGAGCTCCTCCGCAACGTGGAAGGCCTTCGCCTCTCCGACTTCGGCACCCGCCGCCGCCATAGTTTCCTGTGGCAGGAATACTGCGTGCAGGCCCTCGCAACTGCCCTGAATACAGAGACTTCTGAGCGCTTCACCGGCACATCCAACACCGCCCTCGCCTACAAGCACGACCTCGAAGCCATCGGCACCAACGCCCACGAGCTCCCCATGGCCATGGCCGCCCTCGCCTCCACCGGCACCGACGACGACCTCCGATCTTCTCAATACAAAGTACTTGAGCTCTGGCGCCGGTCTTACGACAACGAGCTCCTCATCATGCTCCCCGATACCTTCGGCACCAGCCAGTTTCTCGCCCACGCCCCCGCCTGGACAGCCAACTGGACTGGCGAACGTATTGATTCCAAAGACCCCTTCGTCGCCGGCGACGAGTACATCACCTGGCTAGAATCCCACGGCCAGAACCCCAAAACCAAGCGCCTCATCGCCTCCGACGGCCTCGACGCCAGCACGATCGTCCAGCTCCACACCTATTTCAACGGCCGCATCCGCTTCTCCGCCGGCTGGGGCACACTATTAACCAACGACTTCCGCGGCTGCCACCCCCGCAACGAAGACACCTTCGAGCCCATCTCGCTCGTCTGCAAACTAACCAGCGCCGACGGCATCCCCACCGTAAAACTAAGCGACAACCCCAGCAAATCCACCGGCCCAGCAGACCTCATCGCCCGCTACCGCCGCGTCTTCAACACCCCAGTCCAAACCGAAGTCCCCGTGCTCGTTTAGTCCATCAACACGCGCAATTCATGCACGCTATAGCCGCGTTTCGTGACGCAAATCGACGTCTACAGCGTGGTTTGAGGCGCTGGATTGCGGTCATGCCTGAGCGTTCAGTCAGTTATTCGGTTTGATCTCGACTGGCGTCCCATCGGGCACAGCACGCCAAACTTCATCCATCTCCCGATCCGTCACAGCAATGCAGCCCTTCGTCCAATCGGCATACCGCTGCAGCGGCCCTACCCATCCCAGCCCATTGCGTATGCCGTGGATCATAACGTCTCCGCCCGGTTTTACACCTCGGAGCCGCGCATCCTGAACCTGCTGCGGCGTGGGATACCCAACGCGAAGCGCCAGATGAAATGCACTCTGCGCATTTCGTCCGACGATTCGATAAACACCTTCAGGAACCTTGTTATCCCCAGCGCGCTCCTTCGGGCCGATCCCGCCTCGCCCCAACGCTACGCGATAAGTCTTCAACACCTGCCCATCCTTCATCAACATCATCAAGTGCTCATGCTTAAGCACGACGACACGATCTGCGCGGGCCGAAGGAGGCAGGGCCACCGAACCCGGCAGCAACAAAATTGCTAGCGTCGCCAGCAGTATGACTCCTCCAGTCAATCCCCACTGAACGGCACTCCGCATCTTCGATCCCGGCATCCAGCTACTGTAACGCTTCCGTACGCATCCCTCGCTATACTCTCCCCATGCGCCTTACCACGATCGCCCGCATCGCCCTCGCCGCCACGCTCCTGCCCATCATCTCCGCCCCCGCCGCCCACGCCTGGGGCCGCGACGGCCACATGCTCATCAACAAGCTCGCCGCCCAAAACCTCCCCACCGACGTCCCCTACTTCCTCCGCAACGGCAACGGCGTCGACGTCATCGAGTGGCTCGGCCCCGAGCCCGACCGCTGGAAGCAGCGTGACGCCGAGCCCGAGCTCGACGCCACCCAGTCCCCCGACCACTTCCTCGACTACGAGTGGGCCATCTACGGTGCCACGCCCTGCCAGGCCGGAACGAAAGACTGCATCGACGGCTACAACTTCCCGCGCAAGCGTTACGACTTCATCCGCAACCTCACCGCCGCGCTCCCGCGTCATCCCGAAATCCGCAACTTCGAGACCGTGGGCTTCCAACCCTGGCAGGTCGAAGAAGTCTGGCAGCGCCTCAAGGCCGACATGCGCGAGTACCGCAAGCTAACCGCAGCTAATGAAGACACCGCCCCCGTGCAGCTTGCCATCCTCTACGATGCCGGCTGGCTAGGCCACTACGTCGGCGACGGCTCCCAACCCCTCCACAACACCATTCAGTACAACGGCTGGACTGGCCCCAATCCCAACGGCTACACCACCGAACACCACATCCACGCGCAGTTCGAGTCCATCTACGTCTCCGCCAAC
Organism: uncultured Acidobacteriaceae bacterium; assembly: GCA_963737325.1. Classification (GTDB taxonomy): domain Bacteria; phylum Acidobacteriota; class Terriglobia; order Terriglobales; family Acidobacteriaceae; genus Granulicella. The sequence continues at coordinate 419,460 of CAVTSJ010000019.1, read as the reverse complement.
ATCAAGACCGCCGATGTCGCTCCCCTCGTCGCCGCCGCGCAACCCACCGTCATCGACGACGAATGGACCCAATACTGGAACTACCTCCACCACTCCAACTCGCTCGTCGAAAAGGTCTATCAGCTCGACAAAGACGGCGGCTTCACCGACGCCGGAACACCCGAAGCCAAGTCCTTCACCGAAGAGCGCCTGGCCGCCGGAGCCATCGAACTCCGCGACCTCATCAACTCCGCCTGGGTCCACTCCGCCGACCCCGTCCACGAATACCACGGCCCTCAGTAAAGTTGTCCGTTCTCAGTTATCAGTTCTCAGTGAAGACAAAACTTCCATACTGAGAACTGAGAACTGAGAACGAAACTAAGCCTCGGCAATCTTCTTCTGCCCGACTCTTCTCGCCATCTTCCGCAGCCCCGGCTCAATCCCCATCGCGATTGCCGGCGCAGCCACCACCGCAAAGATCGCCCACACCACCAGCGCGTGCCACTCCCAGCTCCATAGCAGCCGCGTCGTATCCCACGGATGATGTTTCACTCCGTACCACAGCGCGTGCCCCGCAAGCGGCAGCTTCTCAGTGCCAAACAAGACGTCTCCCACCTTGATGAACACCGGGAACAGCAAAATCTCCAGCGGATACACCGCATGGTTCCCCACCTGCGACGCCACAAGATTCAACCGAAACACCGACGCCAGTCCCAGCGCCACCAGCGTCGTCGACCCCAGCAGCGGATTCACCCCAACCACCAAACCCAGCGCCAGCGACCATGCGAGCTTATCGGGATCGGCCCCCATCCTCAGCAGGCCCACCACCGGGTTCACAATCCATCGCTGCCAAAGATTCGCCACACCTCCAGCATATCGGTACACTCACCGCAGCGCCTTCTTTGCTTCCACCCCAACAAACGCGCGTTCACTGAAACCGTCGCCCACGCTCGCAAGGACTCTCCGCTTGGCTCTTCTCCGCTTCGGCCGCCGCATCTACCGCATCCTCGCACTCGTCGCCGTCTTCTCCTACTCCATTCTCGAAGTCCTCATTACGCGCCCGCGCACCCGCCCGCTCCGCGCCGCGTGGCTCACCCGCATCGGCCATCGCCTGCTCCGCACCCAGGACATCACGATCTCCACCGTCGGCCCCATCCCGGCGCAGGGAGCCGTCATCTCCAACCACCTCACCTACCTCGACCTCGTCCTCCACGGCTCCATTCGCCCCTGCGTCTTCGTCTCCAAGATCGAGCTCCGCAAGACACCCATGTTCGGCTGGGTCAGCCGCATGGCCGGCACCGTGTACATTGACCGCGCCGCCAGCCGCGCCGGCGGCCGCAGCATCACCAAAGCTGCAGAAGGAATGGCAAAAGGCTTTCGCGACAATCTCCCCGTCGTCTTCTTCCCCGAAGGCACCACCGGCGTCGGCGACGTCCCCACCCTCCCCTTCCGCAGCGGCCTGCTCGCCATGGCGCTCGCCGATAACCAACCCGTCACCGCCGGCTTCATCCACTACGACCTCAGCCCCTACGACCTCGCCCGCGGCAAATCCACCCGCAACGACGTGCACTGGGGAAAGCAAACCCTCTGGCAGCACCTCTGGAACTTCGCCGACCTGCACGGCGTTCATGGCACCCTGTACTTCGCGCCCGAACCCATTGCCTTCTCCGAGGCCGCGCTGCACAACCGCAAAATCGCCGGCCGCGAAGCCCGGGCCGCCGTCGATGCCCTCGCCGTCCCCATCCAGCAGCCGAGCCTGGACCCTGGACCCTGAGCCCTGGACCCTCGCTTTACTGGCATTGCAGCGAAGTCCATACCCCAGCCGCAGTCCCCGACGCCCCACCAATCTTCAAGTCGATAAAACTCCCCGCTGGAATCGCCACCGCCCCCGTTGCCGTGCAGCTTCCATTCGTCGCAGGCGAACAACTCAGCGTCGTATCCGCCAGCGACCCGGCTGCCCCCACCCGCAGCGTCACCGTAATCGGCATCGACTGCTGCGAGTAGACGTCGAGCTCCGTCGCCGTGCATCCCTGCGGAACCCAGGCCAGCACCGCCCCACTCGCCTCTGTCGCGCTCGCATTCGGAGAGTTCACCGCATAGAAAGTCGTGCTGAAGCTCACCGCGTGATACATCGCCGCAAACGTTCCACTGCTCGTCCCACTCCCCGAACCCGATCCTCCGCTCGGCCCCGCGGCCCCTTGCGGGATGCCGAAGTTCAACACCGCCGCCTGCGCCGTCCCGCTATTGATCACGGTAGCCGGCGCACCGGCCGCAAGCGTCGTCACCGTTCCCACGCTCACCGTCGCCGCCGCGCCCTTTGCTCCCGTAGCGCCTATACCACCCGCTTGCGCTAGTACAGCCCAATTGGAAGGGTACAGATCCGGCTCGGCATTACTCCCCGCGACCTGCGCCAGATACGTTGACCCGGCAAACGTCACCGCATCGTTCACCGCATACTCCGCCGCCGCGCTCCACGCCCCGCGGAAATTCATTCCCACGGCGCCCGCAGCTCCCGTGGCTCCCGTACCCCCAGTCGCACCTGCCGGCCCCTGCGGACCCGCTGCGCCCGCAGCTCCCGTTGCGCCGGTAGCGCCCGTAGCGCCCGCCGCACCCGCCTGCGCCAGCACCGACCAGGCCGCGGGATACAGATCCGGCCGCTGCCCCACATTCCCCACCACCACCGACAGATAACTCGTCCCCCCATAGCTCACCGCATCATTCACCGCATAGCTCGTCGCCGAACTCCACGCCCCCTGCCACGCCAACCCCGGCGTTCCATTCAATCCGTTGGTTCCATTCTCGCCCGCCGTTCCCATTGGCCCCGCGGCCCCCGTCGCTCCCGTCGCTCCCTGCGGCCCGGTCGCTCCGGTAGTTCCAGGAACGCCCTGCGCACCAGCCGTCCCTGCAACACCCTGCAATCCCTGCGGCCCGGTCGGTCCGGCTGCCCCCGCAGCTCCCGTCAGACCCTGCGCGCCCGCCGGCCCCTGAATCCCTGTCGGCCCCGCACCCCCCTGCGCTCCCGCCGGCCCGGGCTCACCCTGCATTCCTTGCGCACCCGTCGCTCCGGTCGCCCCGGTCACCCCCGGCAGCCCATTCGCCCCCGCAGGCCCCGCCGCCCCCGCCGCACCTTGTGGCCCGGTCGCCCCTGTTGCTCCCGGAGCCGAAAACGTCGCCCAATCCGCCGGGCTCAGGCTCGGCGTGTTCCCCTGGTTATTCGCAACCAACGACACCCACCCCGCGCCCTGCCACAGCACCCCATTCCCCAGCGCGTAGTTCATCGTCGAGTCATACGGCCCGACAAAACTCATCCCTACCGGCCCCACTGGACCGTCCGGCCCCATGGGCCCTTGCAGTCCCTGGGCGCCTGGCGCCCCGGTCAAACCCTGCGCACCTGCCTCCCCCGCAACACCCTGCAATCCCTGTAGACCCGCCGGTCCCACCGCCCCGGTCGCGCCCGTCAATCCCTGCGCCCCCGCTGGCCCTTGAATCCCCATCGGCCCCGCAATCCCCTGAGGTCCTGCCGGCCCCACCTCGCCCTGCAATCCCGCTGGCCCCACCGATCCGGTAGCCCCGGTCGGCCCCGCAACCCCCTGCGGTCCTGCCGACGTCAGCCCCCCCCAATAGGCGGAGCCGACTCCCGGCGTCTGCCCCACATTTCCCGCCACCAGCGACACCCAGCTCGCGCCATCAAAGACCACCACATCTCCCAGCGCATAGTTACTCACCGAGCTATATGTCCCCTGATACACCAGCCCCGGTGTCCCGGCCGCGCCCGCCGGCCCTTCCGGTCCCATTGGTCCGACCGCGCCGGGCAGGCCATCCACGCCATTGGCTCCGGCCGCGCCTTGCGACCCCTGCGCCCCCGTAGCACCTGGCGATCCACTCGCCGCAAACATCGCCCAGTCGCTCGGACTCAAGCTCGGCGTATTCCCATGGTTGTTTGCAATCAGCGACACCCACCCCGATCCCTGCCACAACACGCCATCCCCCAACGCATAGTTCGCTGTAGAGTCATAAGCCCCCTGGTAACTTATCCCAACGGGCCCTGCCGGACCCTCCGGCCCCATCGGCCCCTGCAAGCCCTGCGCACCCGTCACTCCCGGAATCCCCTGCGCTCCAGCCTCACCCGGAATCCCCTGCGCGCCCTGCGCCCCAGTCGCTCCCGGAGGCCCAACCGGCCCCAACAATCCCTGTGGCCCCATCGGTCCAGCCGCCCCTTGCGCGCCCATCGCCCCCGAGGGTCCCTGCACCGTCAGCACACCCCAGTACGCTGGACTCAGCCCCGGCGTCTGCCCAACATTGAACCCAGTCAACGACACGTAGCTCGACCCCTGAAATACCACCACATCCCCGAGCGAATAATTCCCCTCTGAGCTATACGCCCCTTGATAGACCAGCCCCGGACTCCCCGCCGGCCCCGCAACTCCCTGTGGCCCCTGAGGGCCAATAGGCCCCTGCACGCTCTCACCCTGCGGCCCTTGCGGCCCGGTGGCTCCAGTAGCCCCTGCCACTCCCTGCGGTCCGGCTGGGCCAGCCGGCCCCTGCACACTCAACCCCATCGGACCCTGCGGCCCCGCAGGCCCTTGCTCTCCACCCGCTGCAAGCAGCCCCCACGTCAGCCCCGAAGTTCCTGGCGTGCTGCCTAAATTCCCTGCCACCAGCGAAACCCAGCTCGAGCCGCCCCACTGCACCACATCCCCCACCGCATAACTCGTCCCTGCGTCATACGTCCCCTGGTACGTAATTCCACCACCCGTCCCAGACACCCCCGGCGGCCCCTGTGGCCCCACCTCACCCTGAGACCCAGCCAGTCCTGTCGCCCCAGTCGCACCCGTAGCTCCCGCCGGCCCCTGCGGCCCGGCCGGACCCATCGCCCCACTTCCCACCAGCGCAATCTCCAGATCCGGAGCATGCGACGTCTCATCATTCTCCTTGCTGTCAAACTGCACCACTGTGCCAGTCCCAGCTACCAGCGCCAGCCCGTAGTTCGTCCCCGGCGCGCTCACCCATCCCTGCACCGCCGACGTCACATCGAACGTCACAAACTCCCCCGCCCCCACCACCTGCGCCGTCTGCACCGTCGCGCCCAGCGCCGGCAGCGTCGTATAGGTCACGCTCGACTCCGTCCACGCTCCTCCCACCAGCTCCGCCAGCACCGTTCCCGGCACATCGGCCCGATTGCAATAAACCCGCAGCGTGGCCCTCGCGATCTGCGCCGACGTCGTCCCCGCCGGCAGCGTGCCCAAATCAAACTGCGCCAGCGCCGTATATGCGCCGCCCACATTCAGATTGCTAAGAGATCCCGAGTTCACTCCCGGCTGCGCACCCGAAACATGCGCATCGCCCACGAGCGTTGCCTGCTGCCCCCAAACGTTCCCCGAAGCGCACAGCGCCGTCACCAGCAGCAACCCAGCCGCAGCGCAAACCCTGCCCCACATTCGGAGCTTGTCTCTCACGTCCGTCAGCCCTCAAACTGCATACAGCAACGATCACAACTCAACGATGCACATTGCCGAAGGGCCTTCAAGGTTTTGCGGAGTGGTTACCCGGGAGTTGAGACCTTTTGCATCGGCAGAGTCCTGAAGTCATTCCAGCAACTCGTGAAGCACCGCCGTGTGATGCGACGCACAAGCCTCACATCCCGTTCGATCTTCGGACCATCCCATTTCCCGTTTCGGTCCTGCCCCCGGTTTTCACGCTTTCGTCCGCGTGTGAGACGATGCCCCTAATGCCCTCTCCCTCGCCAGACCAGGGTCTCTCTCCTACCGACGCCGCCAGCAACCACCATCTCTCGCGCCAGCTCACCCTCCGCGACCTCGTCCTCTCCCAGATCCTCACCGTCGTCGGCAGCTCCTGGGTAGGCCTCGCCGCCGGTCTCGGCCACGCGCAAACCCTCGTCTGGCTCTTCGCCTTCGCCGTCTTCTACGCGCCCATGGCCGTCGCCGTCTACTTCCTCAACCGCGAGATGCCCCTCGAAGGCGGCCTCTACGTCTGGGCTCGCCGCTCCTTCGGCGATACCATCGGCTTCCTCACCGCCTGGAACATCTGGGCCTACGGCATCTTCGTCATCGCCTTCCTGCTCTTCCAGCTACCCAGCGAGTTCGCCTTTATGATCGGCCCCTCCGCCGCCTGGATCCCTGACAACCACCTTGTCGTCCTGACCTCGCTCGCCGTTCTCCTCGCCCTGCTTACGCTTTCGGCCATCCGCGGCCTAGCTCTCGGCAAGTGGATCCACAACGTCTCAGGCGCTGCCATCATGATCGCCTTCGCGCTCCTGATCCTCGCGCCCTTCTGGGCCTATTCCCACCATCTCCCCATCCACTTCACGCCCTTCGAGCTCCACCTGCCCAAAACCGACCCCACCTCTCTCGCCCTCATCGGCCAGATCATCTTCGCAGCCGCCGGCCTCGAGTACATCGCCATCATGGCCGGAGAAGCCAAGTCTCCCTCCCGCGACATCGGCCTGTCGATCATCATCTCCAGCCCCATCATCATCGTCATGTTCATCCTCGGCACCGCCTCCGTGCTCGCCTTCCACGAGCTCACCCACTCCAACATCAACTACATCGCTCCCATCCCCCAGACCCTTCGCCTGGCCTTCGGCGACAGCAGCGCCGCCACGCTCCTCGCGCGCTTCGTCATCCTCCTTCTCCAGATCCGCATCCTCGGCGCGGCCAGCTACATCTTCACCGGGGTAGCGCGTCTCCCCATGGCCGCCGGTTGGGACCACCTCATCCCCTCCTGGTTCTCGCGCCTTCACCCCCGCTACCGTACCCCAGCCAACTCCATCCTGTTTGCAACCGTCATCGTTGCCGCACTCGTTGTCCTCGGCAGCGCCGGCGTTCACGCTGCCGAAGCCTTCAACCTCCTCAACAACTCCTCCACGGAGTTCTACGTCCTCGCCTACCTCGTCATGTTTGCCATCCCTATCCTCGGCCTCAAGCTCTTCACCCGGCGAGTCCCCCTCTGGGTAGCTCTCCTCTGCGCTGTCGGATTTCTCTTCACGCTCTTCACCTTCTTCCTCAATGCCTACCCCTTCGACGCCGCCGCCGCTCCCCTCCCCTTCGCCGCAAAGATCCTCGGCGTCACCTTACTGACCAACCTCATCGGCTACGTCTTCTACCGCACCCGCTCCCTCCGCGTCACAGCCACGACCTAGCGCTCTTTCACGCGCCATTCGCCCAACACGAGCATCAAACCCCGTATGCTTTCTTCCATGAACACGAACGCAACTGACCCGCTAGCCAACACGCCCGGCCATCTCTCCACCCCCGACCGCCTCGTCAACATCCCGCGCCTGGTCACAGCCTTCTACGCCAACCACCCCAACCCCAGCGTCCCCGCACAGCGCGTCGCCTTTGGCACCTCCGGCCATCGCGGTAGCGCGTTCAGCAACAGCTTCAACTACGCGCACATCCTCGCCATCACGCAAGCCATCGTCGAGTACCGCGCCAGCCAGAACACCACCGGCCCGCTCTTCCTCGCGAAGGACACCCACGCCCTCTCCGAGCCAGCGTTCGCCACCGCCCTCGAAGTCCTCGCGGCGAACGGGATCACGGTGTTCATCGACCAGGACCTCGGCTACACCCCCACGCCCGTCTGCTCGCACGCGATCCTCAGTTACAACGCAGCCAATCACGGCAAGCCGCAATCCGATGGCATCGTCATCACGCCCTCGCACAACCCACCCGACGACGGCGGCTTCAAGTACAACCCACCCAGCGGCGGCCCCGCCGACACGACCGCCACCAAGTGGATCGAGAACCGTGCCAACGAGCTCATCACCAACAAGCTGCAAGGCATCAAGCGCCTCGCCTTCGCCAAAGCCCTCGCCGCCGACACCACTCACCGCCACGACTACATCACCGCCTACGTCAACGACCTCGGCAACGTCATCGACTTCGCGCCGCTCGCCGGCACCGCGCTCAAGCTGGCAGTCGATCCATTGGGCGGCGCCGGTGTAGCCTACTGGCCGCGCATAGCCGAGCAATACAAGCTTCCCCTCCAGGACTTAAATCTCTACACCGATCCCACCTTCCGCTTCATGACCCTCGACTGGGACGGCCGCATCCGCATGGATTGCTCCTCGCCCTTCGCCATGGCCAGCATGATCGCAAACAAGGACAAGTACGACGTAGCCTGGGCCTGCGACACCGACCACGATCGCCACGGTATCGTCACCCGCAGCAGCGGCCTGCTCAACCCCAACCACTATCTCGCTGTGTGTATCCAATACCTCTTCACCCACCGCCCGGAGTGGTCCGAAAAAATAGGCATCGGCAAGACGCTGGTCAGCTCCAGCATCATCGACCGAGTAGCCAAAGGCCTCAATCGCCCCATGCTCGAAGTCCCCGTAGGCTTCAAGTGGTTTGTCGACGGCCTCCTCGACGGCACCCTCGGCTTCGTGGGCGAAGAGTCTGCCGGCGCCACCTTCCTCCGCCGCAACGGCCAGGTCTGGACCACCGACAAAGATGGCCTGATTCTCGGGCTGCTCTCCGCGGAGATGACCGCCACCACCGGCAAAGATCCCGGCGTCCTCTACAACGAGCTCACCGCCAAGTACGGCAACCCCGTCTACCAGCGCATCGACGCCGAAGCCACGCCCGAGCAGAAAGCCAAGCTCAGCAAACTCTCAGCCGCGCAGGTCACGGCCAAAGATCTCGCCGGCGAACCCATCACCACGATCCTCACGGAAGCTCCGGGTAACCACGCTCCCATCGGCGGCCTGAAAGTCACCACAGAAAACGGCTGGTTTGCCGCCCGCCCCTCCGGCACCGAAGACGTCTACAAGATCTACGCCGAAAGCTTCAAAGGCGAAGCCCACCTAACCCAAATCCAAACCGAAGCCAAAGCCCTCGTAGCCAAGGCCATTAAAGGTTGAAAAGACGTTTAGGATACCCGTATGGCAAGAAACTTCAGTTCGGAAGAACATAAGGCCGGGCTCACACTTTTGGTCAAACCGATTGACGACCCCGAGCGGCCGGTTGATGCCGAGCAGTTCTTGCAAACGGCAACGAAGTGGCTCACCTCTCTTGCTTCTTTCGCTATGGATAGCGGGCTAAATGTCCGCTGGGAAATTGCGGAGCTGAAACGTTCCTCAGCTTTGCTCGAGGTAATTCCTGTCGATGTTCGCACAGGTGTCATTGCGGATTCAGTTGCAAAGGAATGGACGCGGGTCGTGCGTGAAGTTGAATCGACTGGGCGATCTACCAAAGCGGTAAGTTCGACCACCGTTCGTGACATAGAGCACTTCACTGCGGCAGCAAATGACCTCACACTAGTCGTGAGCAGCGGAGGTGAATCGATCATCCAACCAATAACAGTGAATACTCAAAAGCGATTTAAGGATGCGATAACATCCCTTCCGTCGGAAGAGTACAAGCAACAAGGGACGGTGAGAGGAAGATTAGCAGTTCTCAATAGCTGGAATCCGGACGAAAGGTGGTTCCGCCTCCGGATACCGTTGACTCCTGAGAAGCAAGTTCGCTGTGTCTATACAGACGAGGGACTAATCTCTGACCTCGGGGACACCTTCGAAAAGCTCGTAGATGTGACAGGATTAATGCACTATAAAGGCTCCGAGATTTGGCCGTCGCTCATCGAAGTACATTCAATAAAGAAACTGCCGGCTACCTCGCTGGATACCTTTCTCGCTGAGATGATGCCGATTCCTATGCCCGCAGGTATGGATTCCGTTCAGTGTATCCGGAGCCTGCGCGATGCCGAATAAAGCTCCGATACTGATCGCTTGGGACTCGTGCTGTATACTCGGCCTTTTCAACAAGGAGCAAGACAAATTTGCGGGGCTCACATACGAGTTAAGAGAATGCGACGAAGGTCGTGCATACTTGGGCATCGCGTCCGCGACTCTATCAGAAATTACGCGACTGGCGGACGGATCGGCTGCCTATCCTCATCTGGAGTCGTTCATGCAATTTCCGTTTATCCAACAACTCAATACGACACGAGAAGTAGGCCTCTTATCAAGCAAACTCGGACACCGCTTCGATCTGAGGGCGCAACCCGAACTTCTAGCTGAAGCCCGCGCCTTCGGCTGTCCTAACGATCAGAACCGTTTAAGACCAAAGGATGCTGAAATCCTCGCCACCGCAATCGTTTACAAGGCTGTTCAGTTGACTACATATGATCCCCTGCTTCGTTTCTTAGGAGCAAGATTCATTCATTCCGAATATGGAGTGGTGGTAGACAAGCCATCATCATCCTTATTGTTCTTGCCTTAAGACATTAGCCACCCTCGCGCGAAACCCTCGCTGTCCACGTAGCCCTCACGCCGTGAACGTATCGAACGCTTCCGTCTCCGCGATTCCACCAAACGGCACCCGAAAATGCTCAAACGTAAGCTTCGACGCCGTAACCGTAATCCGCAAAAATCCCGCCATCGTCTGCTCATACTTCTCCAGCGTCACCCCTGCCACCGTCGTCTGATACGGCAGCATCACTGGAGGCGTCGTTAGCTCCGGCTGTAGCTTATGCAGACTTCCCACATCATTCGCATAGCCACCCGCACCGGCCACCACGTACGGAATCCTCTTCGCCCCCACCACCCGCGAGAACCTCTGGTAGTTATGCACGTGTCCCGATAAAACCGCATCCGGCGTCCTTCCCGACGCAGCCACCGCCTGATCGATCGCATTCAAAATATCTGGCGTCCCTCCATGCGCGCTGTCCAGCGAGTACGGAGGATGATGCACCGCGACAATCAATTTCTTCTTCGCATCCGCAGCCTGCATCTGCGTGTTCAGAAAATGCTGCTGATCCATCCGCCCGCGCGCATCCAGACTTCCCTCCACATTCGAGTACAACCCGATGATGGTCACAAACGGCGCATCCATCGTCCAATAACAGTAAGGCTGCGTCATCGTCATCCGGTATGGAGTCACCGTCACCGCCTGCTGCGCGCAAAAGTTCTCCATGAACCCATGCAGCGACGGCTCCGCATCCGGCGCATCGCCCTTCTCCACAAATGTGTCGCCATCATGGTTGCCAGGAATCGCAAAGATCAGCTTCGGATAATACTGGTACGGCTCATAGAACTCCGTCTTGTACAGCGTGCTCTGCCCGTTGAAATAAATCACATCGCCAAGGTTGTAGAAGAACGAAGCAGCACTCCCCGCAGCCGCCGTCTTAATCTGTTCCTCCATCCCCGTCGCAATCGCCTCTTCGGTCGCCGTTCCATGGATCCCGCCCGTATCGCCCACACAATGGAACACCAGCTTCCCAGCCGAGGTCGCCGCTGCGTTCGCGGCCGGATCGAACAATGAGAAGGGAACCTTCAGCAGCGCTGGCGCCGCCTCCGGCACCGGGAGAAACCGAGTGTTCTGTTTCAGACCCGACACCGGATCACCCACCGGCCGCCGTACTTTCCCTACCGCACTCTGCCGCGTCAGTTCCGAAGGAATACTCACTGCCGGAACACTCACCGGGGTCTTCACCGCTCTGGCTTTTACCGCCGCCTGTTTCACTGACTTCATGAAGACCCCCTGGCCCGTTTCCGAGCAAGGATACCCCCGCGCGCGTCTCCCGCTCTACACCCTTCGATGAATTTCCCTGCGACCGTCTCGCTCCCCGAGCCAAACCTCTTCCACCCAGCCGCCATCTAACTACCCAAGGCGGCCGGACGCAGACCGCTGCAAATCTGTCCCGGAGCGAAACGCGATGCCCACAAAATCCCATGCCCTCTCTGCCGAAGATCGCAAGCAGATCGACGACTCGAAGTATGCCTTTCCCGACCAACGCAAAGAGCCCCTCGAAAACGCCTCCCACGTGCGTAACGCCATCGCGCGCTTCGACCAGGTCAAGGACGTCTCCGACGAAGACCGCGAAAAGGCCTTCCACCGCATCAAAGCGGCCGCCAAGAAATACGGTGTCGAGATGAAAGAAACGAGCTGGCACCAACTAGGCAGCCACGCCCACACCAAGAACTCCGCCAACAACTAATTGCCACCACAAACCCGGTGCCCCATTCATGACAGCCTTAACGTCATGAGTGGGCATCGAGCGATTCGCGACCGCTCCAACGCACCCCAATTTTTCCACACAAAACTATCCTCGTCCGCGCAGGACCTTGACACCCTCTCTTCACCCCGTTAGCCTCAAGTACACGATGAAGCAGATTCACATCACCGCCGCCTTCTGTTGCATGTGTTGTTGCATGCCGCGCTGTCGCGCCGGTGTCTGTCTGCTCTAAGCGAATCCCACAAACTTCGCCCGCAAGCTCAAACACCCACGCACGGCTCCCCGGCAGCGTGGGTTTCGTGTATCTGAGCCCAATCATCTCCCCTCACAATCAAGCACAGGTGCTCCCTATGGAATCCCCCACCCGCAAGCTGGCCTTCAACGCCGACGCCGCCGCCATCCTCATCGCCCTGACCTTCGCCGCCCTCATCCGCCTGAACATCATCCACCGCATCAGCTGGTAGCCGCGCCTTTCTAATCCCTGTTCCCTAATCCCTAATCCCTGCCCTGTGTCCGCCCAGACCATCCCGTTCCCCGCCGCCGCTCGCCAGCCTCCGCGATCGCAGCAGTTCCTCGCGCTTCTTCCCGGCACCCTTTTGCTCCTCGCCATCGGCCTCGCCGGCAAAGGCCTCGAAACTCTCGGCTACTATTTGCGCGCCCACCACCACTACTTCCCGCGCATCGAGTACGTCCTGTGGGCCATCATCCTTGGCCTCGTTATCTCGAACCTCTTCACCCTCCCCGCCATCTTCCGTCCCGGCATCGCCACTTACGAGCTCTGGCTCAAGCTAGGCATCGTTCTCGTAGCAGCGCGCTTCGTCTTCTCCGACGTCCTCCGCATCGGCGGCATGAGTCTGGTCCTAGTAGCCATCGAGCTCGTCTTGTCCCTCTCCGTAATGACGCTGCTCGGAAAAATCTTCCGTCTCCCGCCCAAGCTCACCAGCCTCCTCGCTATCGGCAGCTCCATCTGCGGCGTCACCGCCATCATGGCCGCGCAGGGCGCAATCGACTCCGACGAAGAGGACACCACCACCGCCATCGCCGCCATCCTCACCCTCGGCGCCCTCGCCCTCTTCACGTTCCCTCTCATCGGACACGCCCTCCACATGGGCCAGCAGGCCTACGGCGTCTGGGCCGGCCTCGCCGTCGACAACACCGCCGAAGCCACCGTCACCGGCGCACTCTACGGCGACCTCGCCGGCCGCATTGCCATCCTCGCCAAGACCGCGCGTTCGGCCTTCATCGGCTTCGTCGTCCTCGGCTACGCGGTCTACTGGGCCTCGCAGGGCCAGGCCGCCCGCGTCGAACGCAAAGCCCTCTTCCTCTGGCAGAAGTTCCCCAAGTTCATCCTCGGCTTCATGGCGCTCTCCATCCTTGCCAGCATCGGCTTCTTCACAGCCGGTCAACTCAACTCGCTCGGTAACCTCAGCAAGTGGGCCTTCCTCCCCGCCTTCGCCGGCGTAGGCCTGCGCACCCAGCTCCGCGACCTCGTGCACCAGGGCTGGCGCCCCATCCTCGTGGGAGTTCTCGGCGAAATCTTCATCGCGCTGCTCACCCTCGGCATGGTGCTCGCTGTCTACCACCACGCACCGGTTCGATGACATCCGCGCGCACGGGCTGTATCCTTCACCCCAGAGCCCATGTCCAAGCCCCTCTCGCCTGATCGTCTGGAAGCCTTCTCCGACGGAGTCATCGCCGTCATCATCACCATCATGGTGCTCGAGCTCCATGTGCCCGGCAAAGAAATCTCCAACCTCGACGGCCTTCGCGCTCTCCTTCCGCTGCTGCTCGTCTATCTCCTCAGCTTCGTCCAGACAGGCATCTACTGGGTCAACCACCACTACCTCGTCGACGACCTCGACCACGTCACCCACGGCATCCTCTGGTCCAACCTCGCCTTCCTCTTCTGCCTCTCGCTCATCCCCTTCGCCACCACCTGGGTCGGCAACCGCGGCATCTCGCCCTTCGCCGTCTCGCTCTACGCCATCACCTGCGCGCTGCCAGCCGTCGCCTGGATTATCCTCTCCACCGCCATCTGTCGCACCACCCGCCAACCCCTCGCCGGTAGCCCCGTCAAGCAGGCCTTCTCCACGGCGCTGTATCTCGGTGCTGTCCCGGTCTCCTACTGGGCACCCAACGCCGCGCTCGGCATGATCGCCCTTGTGGCCGTCCTCTGGCTCGTGCCTCCCGGCAAAGTCGTTGAACAGACTCGTTCCTTCAAAGCCGGCAAGCACTCCCACAGCGATCCAAGCTAAACTCGCAGCGGTATGAAACTCCAAGGCTGCGGTACCGCGCTCGTCACTCCGTTCCACCCCAACGGCTCACTCGACGAGCCCGCCCTGCGCTCCCTCGTCGAATCTCAGCTAGCCCAGGGCGTCTCCCTTCTCATCCCCTGCGGCACCACCGGCGAAGCCTCTACCCTCACCGAAACCGAGACCCACCGCGTCATCGAAATCACCATCGAAGTCGCGGCCGGCCGCGCACCTATCTTCGCCGGCTGCACCCACAACTCCACCGCGCAGGCCATCCACAACGCGAAGCGCATCGCGAAGATCCCCAACCTTACCGGCATCCTCACCGCCAACCCCTACTACAACCGCCCCAACCAGGAAGGCCAGTTTCAGCACTTCCGCGCCATCGCAGAAGCCATACACCTGCCCATCCTGCTCTACAACATCCCCGGCCGCACCGCGACCAACCTGCTCCCCGAAACCGTTCTCCGCCTCGCCGAGCTCCCCAACATCGTCGCCATCAAGGAATCCTGGGCGTCATGGGCCAGATCACCGAGCTGCTCGCCAACGCCCCCACCGCCTTCTCGGTCCTCGCCGGCGACGACGCCCTCGCTCTCCCGGTAATCGCCCTGGGCGGCACCGGCTTCGTGTCGGTCGCGTCCAACGCCATCCCCGGCCCCATGTCCCAAATGCTAGCCGCCGCGCTGGCCAACGACTGGGTCACAGCCCGCGACCTCAACAAGCGCTACTTCGCCCTCATGCTGGCCCACTTCATCGAGCCCAGCCCCGCCCCGATCAAGGCCGTCCTCGCGCTTTTAGGCCGCTGTTCAGAAACCCTCCGCCTACCCATGGTCCCAGTAACCGAAGCCACCCGCACCAAACTAAAGTCCCTCCTCCAGGACCTAAACCTGCTGCCCCAATAACCTCCGCCAAACCCCTTCTCTCGACCCCAAATCCCAACCCAACCACGCGGAGCCTCTCGCCGTCCGCGCAGGACCTACAATCAACACATCCATGAACTCCACCACCCCGCAAGACCTCGAGCCCCTCATCGAACACTGGTTCGCCCAGGGCACCGCCGCCGTCGGCAACCCTGACGCCCTCGCCGCCTTCCTCGCCCTCCGCGACGCCCTCGAGTCCGGCGCAGTCCGCTCCGCGCAACCCGACCCCTCCGCCCCAACCGGCTGGCGCGTCAACCCCTGGGTCAAGCGCGGCATCCTCCTCGGCTTCCGTCTTGGCCACCTCGCTCCCGTCGACGACGGTGTGCTCCACTGCATCGACAAGCACACCTTCCCCACCCGCCGCTTCACCCCCGAGCAGAACATCCGCATCGTCACCGGCGGCAGCTCCGTTCGCGCCGGCGCTTATCTCGCTCCCGGCGTCATCGTCGTCCCGCCTGCCTACATCAACACCGGTTCGTACGTCGATCAGGACTCCCTCGTCGACTCCCACGCCCTCGTCGGCTCCTGCGCGCAAATCGGTAAGCGCGTCCACCTCTCCGCCGCCTGCCAGATCGGCGGCGTCCTCGAGCCCATCAACGCCTCCCCCGTCATCATCGAAGACGACGTCCTCGCCGGCGGCAACACCGGGGTCTACGAAGGCACCATCGTCCGCGCCCGCGCCGTCCTCGCCTCCGGAGTCATCCTCACCCGCGGCACCCCCGTCTACGACATCCCCAACCAAACCATCTACAAAGCCACCCCGGCAGGCCCCGACGGTGAACCGGGGACGCCGCTCATCATCCCCGCCGGCGCAGTAGTAGTAGCCGGCAGCCGAGCCATCCAGCACGGCTACGGCAAAGACCTCGGCCTCTCCGTCTACACCCCCATCATCGTCAAATACCGCGACGAAAAAACCGACCTCTCCACCGCCCTCGAAGACCTATTGCGCTAAGAAGAACAGATATGTGCCGCTCAGCGCCTCAGAGAAAGTAACTGCCGATTCAGCGCCAACGGCGCGATACATCACAACCCAGGGCGGAGCCCTGGGTTTCGGCCCGCCAACGAATCAAGGGCTGAAGGCCCGACCTAAAGACTTCCCCGGCTACAACTGGCACAATAGACAGATAAATCCGCCTGAAGAAACGCCTCGAATGATCGAGTTCGCCCCGCAGGATAGGGTTGACGCTCATCCCGCATTGTTGGACGATTTCATCCACCGTGTCCTCGAGCTTGAGGGAGCATTCATCTCGGATGAATCCAGCCTTTGGGATTTTCATATGGACATGAACAACGACGAGCTGCTGGATCAAATCAACCGGGTATACGGTGTCGACGTTTCAGACATCAAATCAGCAAACATAGCGGATATTATTGAGCGGATTGCAGCAAGCAGATAGCTGCCTTAGAACCACCCCGCCGTCTCTCTTCCGTTCGCCGTCGCTTGAACTCCAACCGCACCGCTGATACTGTAGACAAAATGCAATCCACGCGACAGCTCCGTTGTTGTCCCCTCCACAACGTCGAGCCGTCACGCGTGTCCGCGCAGTAGTTCTTCGCGCGATACCCACCCCATCGAATCAGATCTGAGCCTCGCGAGCCAGCGGTGAATCCTCTGTTCACTCGCCGCCCCTCGCCCCAGAGCTCCCGGAGCCTCCATGCCCCGCAGTGTCCGCAGCGTCATCTCCCTTGCGACCTTCGCCCTCCTTCTCTTCCGCCACGCAAACGCCCAGACTTTCCTGCCACCCGATCAGCAACCCCCCGACACCACCCCCCACAAGAGTTTCTTCACGCGCTACGAAGCCCGCGTCCTCGCAACCGAGGCCAACCAGCCTCACTGGGCCACTCCGCTCGTCACCACGAACGCGCGTATCGAACAAGGCTTCCGCACCGACTTCGTTCGCCAAACCGCTCCCTCCGGCAGTACCACCTGGAACCTCGGCAACACCAAGGGCTTTCAGACGGTCCCACTTCCGCGGCTCGAATTCCGCATCAGCCCCCCACCTTTCTTCCTCCACTCCTCACCCTCCACACCCGACGGCTTCGGCGACATCGCCTTCCGCCTCAAGTACCGTCTCTACGGCAGCAACGAAGAGCACCACAACGCCATCATCACCGCAATCCTCGCCGCCAGCCTCCCAACCGGCAAGAATGGCAACGGAAGCTGCTGCGCCATCCTCACCCCAAGCGTCGAGTTCGGGAAAGGCTTTGGCAAGCTGGCCTTCACCGTTGCCCCCACAGCAAGCCTCCCCGTCACCAACACAGCCAAGCTCGGCCGCTCCTTCGTGCTCAACAACGCCATCCAGTACCACGCCACCAAGCTCCTCTGGATCGAAACCGAGTTCAATTCGACCTTCTACTTCGGCGGGAAAAACGACGGCAAACAGCAGACCTTCACCACCCCCGGAATCATCGTCAGCCGCTTTCCTTTGCCCTTCATCCGGGACGCCGCCCGTCTGCCTCTCCGGCTAACCCTCGGCGCCGGGGAGCAGATCGCCCTCACCCACTTCAACACCTACAATCACTCCCCCATCTTCACGGCGCGTCTGCGTTTTTAACGCCCCGTGGAACCAATCGCCCCGCGCATCCGTAAAATAGGTTGATCGAAAGGACGCAGCAAACCCATGAAGCTACTACTCTTCCTGATCCTCCTCGTCATCTGCTGGCCCTTAGCCCTGCTCGCTCTGATCCTCTACCCCTTCATCTGGCTCATCCTCCTGCCCTTCCGGCTGGTCGGCATCGTAGTCGGCGGCGTATTCGAGCTCATCGGCGCGCTATTCACCCTCCCCGCCCGCATGATCCGCGCCATTTAATCCCGTCCTCCGCGAGCCGTCGCGTACACTGTCCGCAACCATGCGGGTTCCCTACGGACAGATCGAGAAGGACGGCTTCCGCCTCCGCGGCACCGCCGGCTCGCGCATCGACAATTTCTCCGACGTCGTCTTCGGCTTCGCCCTCACCCTCATCGTCGTCTCTTCCGAAGTGCCCCACACCTACGACCAGTTCCACCAGGTCCTTCTCGGCCTCTACCCCTTCGCCATCTGCTTCGGCATCTTCTTCTCCGTCTGGCACGCCCACTATCGCTTCTTCCGCCGCTTTGGCGTTCACGACAACGCCACCATCTGGATCAACTGCGTCCTCCTCTTCACCGTGATGTTCTATGTCTACCCACTGAAGTTTCTCTTCTCCATCGCGACAAACCGCGCAACCGACGTGTTCTCCGGCCCCTACCAGATGCGCGAGCTGATGGTCGTCTACGGCCTCGGCTTTGCAGCCATCTATTACGTCATCGCCCTGCTCTACTGGAACGCCTGGCGCCAGCGCCATCTGCTCGATCTCAGCCCGCTCGAAACCACCATCACCCTCTCTCTCATGTGGGACTTCATCGGCGTCGGCAGCTTTGGGCTGCTCTGCTGTCTGGTCGCCCACCTCCTGCCCCCCGACAAAGCCGGCGAAGCCCCGCTCTGCTTCTTCGCCATCTTTCTCTGGAAGACCGTGCACGGATCCGTCAACGCCCGCAAGGTTCGCGCCGCCCGCGCCCGCACCCGCCCCGAAGATCTTCAGTCCCTTCCCCACGACACCGAACTCGGCTGATTCTCCGCCAATCCCTCCTCGCCTTCCGTACTGCGATAGACTGAAGGTCCATGGCAAATGAAAAACTGCAAATAATTCCGCTCGGCGGACTCGGCGAGTTCGGCATGAACTGTCTCGCCCTTCACTTCGGTGACGACATCATCGTCATCGACGCCGGCCTCATGTTCCCCGAAGAAGAGCTCCTTGGCGTCGACATCGTCGTCCCCGACATCTCCTACCTCATCGAGAACCGCGCCAAAGTCCGCGGCATTGTCCTCACCCACGGCCACGAGGACCACATCGGCGGCCTCCCGTGGATCCTCTCCGAGCTCAACGTCCCGGTCTATGGCACCGAGTTCACCCTGGCCTACGTCGAGGGCAAGCTCGAAGAGCATCGCCTCCTCGACGACGCCGACCTCATCGAAATCCTTCCCGGCCGCCGCTTCAACCTCGGAGTCTTCTCGATCCTCCCCATCCGCGTCACGCATTCGCTCGTCGACTGCGTCTCCCTCGCCATCCACACCCCCGTCGGCATCGTCCTCCACACCGGCGACTTCAAGATCGATCTCTCCTCCCCCGACGGCCATCCCTTCGACCTCCAGGCCTTCGCCGACCTCGGCAAGCAGAACGTCCTCTGCCTCCTCCAGGACTCCACCAACGTCGACCGCACCGGCTTCACCCCCGGCGAAAAGGCCGTCATCCCCCGCCTCGACGACATCTTCGGAGCCGCCAAGCGCCGCATCTTCTTCTCCTGCTTCTCCTCCTCCATCCATCGCATCCGCATCGCCATGGACCTCGCCCACAAGCACGGCCGCAAGGTCGCGCTCATCGGCCGCTCCATCGACAACTCCACCGAAATCGCCCAGGACCTCGGCTACATCGACCCGCCCGCCGGCCTCATCATCCATCCCAACCAGATCAAGGACACCCCAGCCAACAAGCTCTGCATCCTGATCTCCGGCACGCAGGGCGAGCCTATGTCCGCCCTCTCCCGCGCCGCCGTCGACAACCACCGCTTCGCCAAGATCGAGCCCAACGACACCGTCCTGCTCTCCTCCCGCGTCATCCCCGGCAACGAGAAAGCCATCTATAGAGTCATTGACCATCTGGAGAGGAGAGACGCCCGCGTCATCCACGACGACGGAACGCACGGCCTCATCCACGTCTCTGGCCACGGCTCCCAGGAAGAGCTCCGCATGATGATCAACCTCGTGCGCCCCAAGTTCTTCATCCCCGTCCACGGCGACTACCGCCACCTCAAGCGCCACGCCGAACTAGCCGCCGCCACCGGCGTCCCCGAAAAAGTCATCCTCCTCGAAGACGGCGACGTCCTCACCCTCGACCGCGAGCATGCCGAAAAAACCGGCAAGGTCACCACCGGCCGCGTCTGCATCGACAACAACTCCACCGCCGACGTCGTCGAAGACACCGTCATCCGCGACCGCAAGCATCTAGGCGAAGACGGCGTCTTCCTCCCCATCATCGCCATCAACAAGCGCACCGGCCAGGTAGAAGGCGCACCCGAAATCACCACCCGTGGCTTCGCCGCCGACGACCCCGAGCTCCTCCGCAACGCAAGAGACATCGTCGCGCGCACGCTCGAACAATCCAGCGAAGAAGAGCGCCGCGACTACGGCGTCATGAAGGACAAGATCCGCGGCGACCTCAAGCGTTTCCTGCAAAAAAACGCCAACCGCCGCCCCCTCATCATGCCCATCATCCTCGAACTCTAGTCCTCACCAATCTGGGTGCCCATCTTCGCCGCGTACTTTGCGGCTAAGGTGGGATTGGCACAATTCCTGGACCTCCATCCGTACTAGGGCGCATACGCCGTAAAGACACCATCACGCGGAGCCTTCGCGTGGCACGGAGCGCAAGTTTTCATCTGCGCGTCCGTGAACGACTTGCCATCAGGCAGGAAGCATCCAAACCCCCACCCGCCCGTAGCCGCGTACTTCTTCGAGTCCTTCTCCATGAACTGATAGTTCGTCGGAGGACCAGGGGTGTACGACTGCACCTTGCCAAAAATTGCGTTATTTCCCGCATTCGGCAAGTGGCCGTAGTGCAACGCGGCAATGATCGTCCCGTCCGGATACGGAAGCGTCTTTTCGCGGTACGCCGGGTGCCCCATTCATGACGGCGTCATCGTCATGAGTGGGTATCGCGCGTGGAGACGCGCGACCGCCCCCGCCCATCCCCAAGCCCAACCCCAGTTCTCTTCGGAGCACGATCGACTGGCAGTTCCCCGCCCATCCTGCTTCCTATTTCGGGAAAGCGCGAGTCTAACAAGTCGTCATCACCAGGTGCAACGTGTCGCAGACGATTTGCACCACGGGAAAGCCGCCCATCGAGCGCCACCACAAACCTTCCCGTCTCTCATCGCCTAATCCTGTCAAGCCCCCTGACACCCCCGAAAACTCCGCAACCCCCGTCAACACTGGCGATTTAAATTCTCAAAAGTTGGCATACTTACCCCTGCCACTCAACTAAAATAGAACCAGGGACAATTCCAGAGATAGAAGACATCGTCTGACTTTCCGCGAACGTCGAAACTGCTCCCATTTTTTCAACCGGCAAGCGCGTTCTGCCTGAAACGGAGACCTCCGATGAGCCCGTTTACCCGCCGTGACTTTCTAAAGACGTCGATCGCTGCCGGAACCCTGGCCAGCGTAGGCACTTCGACCCTGCATGCTGCGCCACCTTCCGCCACAGATTCGGTGACTCTGGGCAAGTCTGGCGTGAAGGTAAGCCGGCTCGCCTTTGGCACCGGCACCGACAACGGTTACGTGCAAGCCGGGCTCGGCCAGAAGGAGTTCAGCCGCCTGATTGCCTACGCCTACGATCGCGGCATCCGCTTCTTCGAGACGGCCGAGGCCTACGTCACGCCCGCGATGCTGGGCGAAGCGCTGAAGCCGTTTCCGCGTGAGAACTATCAACTCATGACTAAGGTAACCACGGATCCCGAGGCCGACCCGCAGGCGCGCCTCGACCAGATGCGTCGCACCTCGCAGACGGAATACTTCGACATCATGCTGCTCCACTGGCAGCACACGCCGGATTGGGTGAGCGATACAAAGCACTGGCAGGATGCAATTCTCGAAGCCCAGGTGAAGAAGACAATCCGCGCCCGCGGCGCCTCCGTGCACGGCCTGCCTGCCCTGCGCCAGATGCCCGGCAACAACTGGCTTGAAATTGCCATGATCCGGATGAACCACAAGGGAACCCGCATGGATGGGCCCACCGGCGCAGATAACAACAACCCGTCGGATGTCTCCGAAGTGGTCGACCACGTGAAGCAGGTGCACAGCCAGGGCATGGGCGTGGTCAGCATGAAGCTGGTGGGCGCCGGGGCCTTTACCCGCCGCGAGGACCGCCAGGCAGCCATGCGCTTCGCCTTCCGGAATGCCGGGGTGGACGCGGTAACGGTGGGCTTCAAGAACACGCAGGAGATCGACGAAGCGATCAGCAATCTGAACCTTGCCTTCGCCTGATCGCCCCGAAAATCAATACGCAGTCTAGCGTCTCCCGCTGCTGGCAGTTTCCTGCATCCTACCGCCAGCAGCCGCCGACTCAGTTCTTCGGCCGAGGAGCAGGTCTAGGTTTCGCTGCCGGCTTGGTAGCCGGACGCGGCTGTCCCCCGGGCTGCGGTGCAGGACGAGTTCCCGGTTGCGTTCCTCCGCCAGGCGGCCGTGTACCCGTTCCCGGCTGCTGCAGGCCGGTTTCCGTTTGCAGGCGGACGATTGCCTGCGTTGGGAGGAAGCGGCCGGGTGCTTGCCGGTGGGCGGTAACCCGGCGTTCCGTTCGAAGGCGGACGATGATTTGGCGGACGATAGCTGGGCGGATGGGTTGGATACGGTGGATGGTAATGCGGCGGACGATATCCCCAGTTCCCGCCATACCCCGGATAACCCCGATAATACGGTGGCCTCGGATGGTACCAGTAAACCGGCGGGCGATACCCACCCACCCAGATGCCGCCCCACGGTCCGCGATTGTAGTAAATGTAGCCGCCGCGGCCCCAACCCCAGCCCCAGCCACCCCAGCCCCATGGCTGATTGCTATACACCAGGGCTGATATCCCGATCCCGACCCCAAACGTGATCAGCGCCGTCGTCGTACTTGGCGCCGCAACATAGACCACCGTGGGGTTATAGATCGGCACATACGCCACCAGCGGGTTCGCCGGCTGAATCACATAGATCGGCTGGTTCGATACCGTCTGCACCTCAACCTTCTGCTGCTCATTGCTGCGCAGACTTCCCGCGTCATAAGCCTTTGCCCGTAGTCGTTGGACCGAAGCCGCTACATCCGCCTGGTTGGCCTTCACCGCCAGACCGATCGCAGCATAGTCATCGATATGATCGGCCATCATCTGCAGAACTTTAGGGAAGGTGATCAGCGCAAGGAAGGCCGGATCATAGCCCTGCTTCTCCGCTGCCGCCGTCAGGTCAGGCCCGGTAAGGCCGGGATTCTTCGCCAGCCAATTGGTAACGTCGAGAATCTCCTGAGGATTGGTCGACGCAGTTGTGATCTGCGCCAGCAGCGCATCGGGATAAAGCGCGATCGGCGACATCAACTGGTCCAGTTCCTCCGCCGTCGGCGGGGGAGGACCCTTTTGCGCTGCATCGGGAGCCGGCGCCTGCGCCCGGAGAAGAGGAGCAGAGCCCGAAAAAACAAGCAGACCCATGAGACTCAAAGACACTAGGGAGATACAGCGTGTGCTTCGCATGTACGAACCTCGGCAACCAGGCTTTCGCCAACAGATCTCAATTGGCAGATTGCCAATAATCGTCTTTTCGCCCACCGGAAGCAACTAGTACTTTTGCCAGCATATCCACCCACTCCAGAACCCCAGGCGGCCAACCCACACCGAAAGCCCAATACTGGAGATACTTTTGCCCTTAACCCTTTTGAAAAGACTACTTTACGAGCACTTGCGGGGGGATACTTTTGCCCTTAACCGCAATGCTGTGAACCAGTTACGAGAAACAACGCTTCGGAAGGGGGGAGGGGGTACCCCCCACGCCCTAGTGCGCTGCGGGAGGAGCCATCGCTTTCAAATACAGCTCCTGCAACGACTGCATCTTCGGCTGAAAATCGCCCATGTGGCTGTGCACAATCTCCATCACACCGGCAGACACCTGCGGCGTCTTGGCCAGAAACGACTGTCCCGCTGGCGACTTGTAGAACGCCAGGATCGCGTCCAGCTCCGGCTCGGTGTACGTGTCCGAATAGAGCTTCACATACGCAGCCTCCAACGCCGGCCAGCCGAAGTCCTGGTCAACCACCTTCATCGAATTATCGACATACTCCTGCTGGATCTTTTGCTTCTCCGGCGTCATCTGCTCGGTTCCCGGAGCGTTCTTCGCCGTCGCCTCCACCTGCTGCTCCATCGCATTCCGCATTCGGTCCAGGCTATGGTCGATATGCATCACCGCAAACAGCTCCTTCACCTTTGCCTGCTTCGACGCGTCATCCGCCCGCGCCACCGCAGGCGCCATCACCATCACCACCGCCAACACCGCAATCCAACGCTTCATCTAAAGTTCCTCTCTCTCAACCTGTTCCAGAATCTTCTCTGAATCCAGGGGCTTTCTCGCAAAGTAATACAGACTGAACGCCAGCGCTGCGAAGCAGATCACACTCACCCAATCTTTATGCAGCGGATTGGTCGACGAGAAACTCGGAACCACCTTGTCCGTCGCCGCCTCATACAGCTTTACGCAAACTCCCAGCAATCCCATAATGCCGCCAGCAGCAATCAGCCCGGAAGCATACAAACTCCCCGAAGAGATTTCGCTCTCCGCCTCGGTCTTCGGCCCATCACCGCTTCTCGCCATCGCGCTGTCGACCATCCACCGAACCACTCCACCAACAAAGATCGCCAGCGTGGTTCCAATCGAAAGGTAAGCACCAACCGCGAACGTCAGTGAACGCACGCCCAGCAGCTCAATCCCGATCACCAGCGCAACACCCAACAGCACCAAACTCCACGGAAGCTTCCGGCTAAGGATGCCGTTGATTACCGTAGCCATCAGCCGTCCCTGCGGCGCCGCAGCCTTCTCGCTTCCAATCCCCTGAACCCATTGCACCTCGATCTTCCCCGTCGCGGGATCATACAAATACTTCCCATCCTGCAGCGTCGACGACCCGATGGAGTTCAGCACCACATACTTCGTCGCATCCGACAGGTCCTCATGCGTAGCCGAACTCGAACTCCCCGCAGGTGGCCGAAGCGTAACCGTCACGTGATCGCGCTTGAAGTTTCCCTGGTTCGACACACCGCTCGGCAACGCCGTCAGCGAGATCGCCCGTGCCGTTGGCAGTTCCTGGAAGCTCTCCAAGCCTTTGTTCATCGCGTTCAGCGTCGCTCCAATCGAGAACACCGACACAATCACGCCCACCATCACCGCAACTTGCTGCTTCCACGGCGTAGCGCCAATCAGGAAGCCCGTCTTCAGATCCTGGCTCGTATCACCCGCGTTCGACGCCGCAATGCACACCATTCCACCAATCGTGATCGCCAGAGCCCCAAACGCCGGAGCGGTCCATCCCTTCACCAGGAAGATTGCTGCGACAGCCATCAACGTAGCAATCGTCATCCCGCTGACCGGGCTCGCGCTCGATCCCACAATGCCTACAATGCGCGCCGATACCGTCACGAACAAAAACCCGAACACAACTACCAACAGCGAAGCCGCAAGGTTCGCCAGCCAGCCAACCTGCGCTCCCGGAACCGGCTTGAACTGCAGGAACAGGAACATCAGCACGATCAGCACCACGCTGCCCGCGATCACAACGCTCATCGGAATGTCGTTCTCAGTTCGCAGCGGTTTGCTGGCAACCGAACCCTTGCTCAACCCCATCTTTGCAAACCCGGAGGTAAGCGCACTCACAATCGTCGGAGCCGTCCGGAGCAACGTAATCAGTCCACTCGCCGCAACCGCTCCCGCTCCCATCGGCCGAACATACGTCGACCAAAGATCACTGGGACTCATCTGCGAGATCGGGACCACTCCTGGATACAGTGGGCTCGCGAGGTGCTTCCCGAAGAATACGATCGCAGGCATCAACACCAGCCAGCTAAACACACCGCCCGCAAGCATGATCGCCGACACCCGCAGCCCAATGATGTACCCGACTCCCAAATACTCCGGTGTAACATCCGCCCGAATCGCGGCGCCTTTGAGAATCTGCTGCCCATTCGGATCAAAGTTCGGCGACCAGTTCGGCGTAGCTGGAAACAAGCTCAACAGATTTTCGTTCTGAAACAACGTGTACAACCCGCCTAATCCGAGGCCCAGAAAAACACGGCTTGCAAACGAACCACCGCGTTCGCCGGCTTGCAGCACATCGGCGCATGCAGTCCCTTCGGGGTAGGTCAGCGAGCCATGTTCCTCCACGATCAACTGTCGCCGCAGCGGAATCATGAACAGCACTCCCAGCCAACCACCGAACAGCGCAAGCGCAAAGATGCGCGAGCTCTCAAGATCGAAGCCTAAGAATATAAGCGCAGGCAATGTAAAGATGACGCCGGAAGCGATCGACTGACCCGCATTGCCAGTCGTCTGCACAATGTTGTTTTCCAGGATCGAGGCTCGGCCGAACGCACGCAGAATCGAAATCGACAGCACAGAAATTGGGATGCTTGCTGCAACGGTCAAGCCTGCGCGCAGCCCTACATAAACCGTTACCGCGCCAAAGATCACTCCAAAGATCGAGCCCAAAAGCAGCGCACGTATCGACAGCTCCTTTCGATCCTCGTTCGCTGGAACAAAAGGTCGAAAGGTCGTATGTTCAGCCATCAGGCAAGGTCTCCTAAGCAGCGCAAAAGGGTTTTTAGCGTTGCATCGGAGTTTACCCCATAGGTCATCACCCGGGATATGTCGGAGATCTCTCCTGAAGAATTTCGATGAGTGTTGTAAAAAGCTTTCTAGCCTGCGATCCGCATCGTGCGGCCATGCCTGGTCACGATTGCTAATCGCTCGCTGCCGAGGATCTTCCTTGCCTGGCTGCGCGCATGGCTCGCCCATGGTCCAGTGGGATCCAACCTTGTGTAGCTTGTCCAGTGCCGCAGAGCTTTCCGGGGTTCCTGAATGCGCTCGTACGCAAGCGCAAGATTGTAGTGAGCATCCGCATATTGAGGCACCAATGCAAGCGCCCGCTGATACGCTTCGATTGCCTCGTCCATCCGCTGCTGCTCATCCAGCACGTTGCCTAGATCAAAGAATGCCAGTGCATATTCAGGGTCAGCTTCAACCGCTTGCCGGTATCGCTGCTCCGCCTGCACGAAGTCTTTCTCGTTGTAAAAAATAGTCCCGAGATTGATAGCCGCCGCCGCATGTCCTGACTGGATCTCAAGGATCGTTTGATACACACCCTTGGCTTCTTCCAACCGTCCAGGAATGTCCTCCAGCCGCACTGCGCGCAGAAACATCTCGTGTAGATCGGAGTAGTTCGGTGCTAGTTCCTGGCCGTTCTTTCGGACTACGGCCATCCCATTCGACGGCATCAATTCGAAGTCGAATGCCATCTGTCTCGTCATGGGATCCACCAGCGCACCCCATTGCCGAAACGCCAGTCTTGAGCCATGCAGCACGGCAACCGATTCCAGCAGTGGATTCGTCATGCCGGACACCCTCTGCATCGCATCCACCGATTGGCGAATGCTCTTCACGGAGATTCTCGTTGCGGTGAGATCGCGCAGCTTGCGCAACTGAACCAACTCGTCGAAGGAATAATTCTCGGAAGAAGCGATTAGTCCGGCCTTTTCCCACGCGGTGAGTTGGCGGATAGGCAATCTGAGAATGCGCAGAACGTCTTCACGGCAGTATCGGCTCACGGCGCTCATCTCTTGGTACTCGGCTTCAATCGCAGCCGCGTCATGCGGCATGCCCTAGGTGCGAGTATGCTTCGCAGACCTCCATCTATCAAGGGCTTTACGTGTGGATTTCATGAATTCAGTGGATAACACGAACCAAATGTGGTTCCGTGGCACCACAGGAGTAAATCCCGCTGTCCTCGTGACTTAGCTTACGGACCGCGCGGTCGCTGATCCGAGTCCAACCGCAACCAAACCGATGACAATGCTTGCACCAACGTACAGCAGCGCCATCCAATAGGCCCCGTTGGTCATCTCTGACCACGTCTCCCATTCAAAGCTCGAAAACGTTGAGTAAGCACCCAGGAATCCGATGGCAAATGCATACCTCCACGCGGGATTCATGTGGGTATGACGTGTCAGGTACTCGAGGATGAAGCCAATCATGAAGCATGCGCTGATATTGATGGAGAATGTGCCAACCGGGAATCGTGACCTGAAATGCTCGGCTGCAAAAACACCAACCAGGTATCGGGCCAATGCACCGAGTGCCCCGCCCATTGCAATCAAGAAATATCGTCTCAACGTGGCACTCCTTCGCGTGTCTCTAAACAATAGCTGAACAACTTGGTACAACCGATAGCTACATCATGCCCGCACACTTCGTGTGCGCACGGGGAGCAGATGCTTTCACATCGTTAAGTCGCATTTTCGTGTGGGTCTGCGCCTCGGAAGCGAGGTTCGCAGTGTGCCATTTCCACTGGCGCGAGAGCTTCATTACCAGACAGATCCTCCTCCACAGGTAGTCCTGCGAGGAGTCATCATCCATAGTCTGAATAACCCTCAGCCTATGGCGGTCTGGGTGAACTCCATCACCCTTGATCTTCTTGACTGAAAAAATCTGCGCAAAACCCTCGCTTTACATCCTGCCAAATACTCATGGAGGACACTAGCAAGGATTGGTGGAGCTGAGCGGGATCGAACCGCTGACCTCCTCGTTGCGAAATCGCTTCGCAACGCGCTTTCAATAGCTTAGCAGAAGAATTGTGGGCACAAAAGGACGGAGAACATCCGTCGCAATCTTTATTGATCCCACACTGCTCCCTTATTGTTCCCACGCTGGCCCGCAAATCAACGCGGCACAACGGTATCTCAGCGTGGAACAAGCGGGGCGCAAACTACGAACCGATCGCATTGTTTGAATCGAGGCTCAGGACCCGACCTGCGTCCCGCTAACCTCTGCGCCACGATCTCGTTCTTATAAGGAGTGAATTGAATATGGCGCAACCGCCTTGAGCGCGGTCGCGGTGCCAGGGTCG
This sequence comes from uncultured Acidobacteriaceae bacterium, assembly GCA_963737325.1. Taxonomy (GTDB): domain Bacteria; phylum Acidobacteriota; class Terriglobia; order Terriglobales; family Acidobacteriaceae; genus Granulicella. The sequence continues at coordinate 390,623 of CAVTSJ010000019.1, read as the reverse complement.
GTGTTGCCGCCGCCGCCGCTGCCAGAGCCAACTCCGCACCGCAGGCTGCGAGGCCGACGGTGAGTGCCATGCCGACGATGCAGTAGGAGTTTGCGGCGACGCCTGACAACGGGAAGAACAAGGGCGAGCAGGCCGGCGAAGACGAGAGGGGTTTGCGGCGTGAAGAAAGGGGAGTGCTGGCATGCAGGTGTTGGTATGCCGTTGATCTATTGGACAGCGAGTTTCAGCACCACATCGATGCCACCCCCGCTGTCGTTGGCTAAGATCCTTGCCGACGCGTCGGTATAGCTGAAGTTTGCTGAGTTTCCGTTCACGGTCACAGAGGAAGGCTTTGCCGACAGCCCATTTACCTGCACTGCGATCTGCTTCCACCACGCTGGATAGCTTCCATCATGCTTTCCGATATGTATGTTTATTGCGCGGCGATCTTCCAAACTTTGACAAGAAAAGCTCATGCGCAGAAATTCACCGTGCTTGTATCCAAAGCTCGTTCCATCATCCAGATAGAGATTTCCGCCACAGTTCGGTCCAGGAAATACACGCAACGTCAGTGGTCCTGAGGGCTGCTCTTCGGTGCTCTGCACAAGCGGCTCCACAGGAAGTATGGCTCCGGGCCTCACGAACACGGGGAGCGTGGACAGTTCGCGGTGGATCCGCACTGCTGGCAGAACGGGTACTGCCGCAGACTCAGGCTGCAGTCCACCAGCCTGAACCTGTTCGCGATCTTCCTTCACCTCTTTGCCAGTCCAAAAGTCATACCATCCAGGGGAGGGAAGCGTCGCCTCGTAATCGCCGGCCTTGTCCTGAAACGCGGGCGCAGCAACCAACAAGTCCGGTCCCACCATGAACTCTCCCGACGTGTTCAAGTCAACGTCGAGAGGATGCCGATCCGCTGCCGCATCTGGAAACTCCAGAAACAGAGGCCTAAGCAGCGGCAACCCCGTATGCGTATCGTCTTCCGTAATCGTGTAGAGGTAAGGAAGCAGTCTGTAACGTGTCTCGATGAACCGGCGTCGAATATCTTCCTGCGCTGGCCCGTTGGCCCAAACCTCATGATCCCCAGTTCCCTTCTCTGCATGATCCCGATCGATCGGCTGAAAAGCTGCAATCTCAATCCACTTGGTGAGCAACTCCGGCGTGGGCGTTCCGGCGTAACCTCCGACATCTGCGCCGGCAAGGGCGAATCCGCTCAACCCGAGGTTTTTCAGCATCGATGTTGTAAGTCGCAAATGATTCCACGTTGCGGAGTTGTCTCCGGTCCACGTTGCCGCATACCGCTGTCCTCCCGCATATGAAGCGCGGGTCAGCACAAACGGCCGCACATCCGGTTTCAGCATCAATTGTCCATCGAACGTTGCCCGCGAGTTCTCCATCCCGTACACGTTATGAATCTCGCAATGCGTTGCCGTGCGCGTCGCAAACCCCGGCTCCTCGATGCGATGCACCGTCGAGCACGGCATCGTCAACAGCGTATTAAATACCGACGGTTCATTCATGTCGTTCCAAAATCCGTCGATCCCCATCTTCGCAAAGTTCGTGTACAGAGTTCCCCACCACGCCCGCGTTTGCGCTCGCGTAAAGTCTGGAAACACGCTGGGCCCCGGCCACACTTTGCCCACGTACAGTGTTCCATCTGGATTCTTCACAAACTCGTCGCCGGCCGAGCCGCTATTGAAAGGCGCATAATCCTGACCCGGGAGGTATGCGATATGAAGGTCCGTGATTGCGACCACGTGGAACTTCTCCGCGTGCAGCGTCTTCACCATTCCCGCCATGTCCGGAAACGCGTTCGTATTGATGGTGAATGGCCGGTTCTTCTTCTGATAGTCGATGTCAAGGTACATGGCGTCCGAAGGGATTTTGTCTTTGCGCAACCGTTTCGCCACCTCCAGCACGCGGGCCTGCGTCATGTAACTGTAGCGCGACTGCTGAAAGCCCAGCGTCCATAAGGGTGGCAGTGGAGTAGGCCCCGTCAGCCATGCATAGCTCTTCAACACCTCCTTCGCGGATGGCCCATACAGAATGTAAATGTCTGCCGGCCCACCTTCGGCACGATATTGCACCTCGTCGCCGACCGTCTTGCCAAAGTCGAACGACGATGGCCACGTGTTATCAATTAGTACGCCCAGCGATACTCCCGCACGGTAGGTAAGGTAAAACGGAATGCTCTTGTACAGCGGGTCGGTAGATTCCTGCCAACCGTATGCGTCAGTGTTCCACATCCGAAACGCCGCATTGCGATGGTCGAAAGCGCCCGTCTTATCGCCCAGCCCGAAGTAATGTTCCTCGGCCGGCATGGTTTCGGCGAGTCGAAACCCCTTGCCATCGAACAGCATCGGCTCCGCATCCTGCCGCAATACCTTGCCCACTGCATCTTTCAACGTCATGAGACCGGTCGCGCGATCCACGGAAACGCGCAGCGCGGCCGTATGAAATCCCACCGCTTTCGCATCGCTGTCCTGGCTCACGCTGACAGACGCTCCCCGTGCCGCTGCCAGCACCGCCCAGCTTGCGTCTTCTGGCAGCACACCGGTGCCGGAAGCGCGGATGCGCAATGCGTTGTCTCGCAGCGCCGTAATCTGCATCACGAGCTTGCCATCATGCAATTCCACCCCGTTCGGAAGCGGCGTTGAACCGGTGATCTCCGAGAACGAAGCTACCCCCGAATTTACCGAGCGCGTTTGCGCCGTCGCGCCGAAGCCCGCGGCCACAGCACACAGAAAGATGAAACGGAACGAACCTGTGACTCTTCGTTCGGGCATTTGCTTCTCCGCATAATTCAACGCATTTACAAGAACGCCACCACCAACCCGCGTCTTCGCTGGCGATCAAAAAGCAACGGCCGCAGCGGCCTCTCCGCCGCCGCGGCCGTTGCCCAGGTTAGAAGTCGAACTTCAACGATACTTCAGAGATGCGCCGTCCAAGCTTCAGCGGGGCCGAGCCAAAACCTTCGCTCGGGTTATAGGTTGCCGTTGCCGGCGACCCGTTCGGCGAGGTGTCGCTCAACTGCAGCGTGGTCTGTGATGCGTACCCAGTACCGAAGCTATTCAGCGGGTGATTGATGAAGTTGAACGCGGCATAGCGCAGCCGCAGAGCCCTGCTCCCGCCCAGATGGAAGGTTTTCTCCAGGGTTAGGTCCGTATTGAAGAACGCCGGTCCGTGAGCGTACGGCTCAATGTACTGGCCATTGGTTCCGATCGTCGGCAGCGCAAAGCAGTTCGGGTTCAGATACTGATGCGACACCAACCCCTTCGCCGGATTGCACGTCAGCACCGGCTGCAGGTTCACGTCCGGCGTTCCTAGGATCGACTGTGACTCAACCGGATACGCATTGGCTCCCTGGCCAATATTTCCCTGCAGATAGTAGCCCGGCGAAGCGCTCACACCCGTCTGCATATTGGGTCCGCTCTGAAGGTTGGTGATGCCTGAGATTAACCACCCATTGATGAACCAGCCCAGCACACGCTGATCCGTAAACCTTCCCGTCTGATACGAGTAGCTGAGGTTCAGCACCTGCGAGCGGTCAAAGTTCAATGGCCCGTAGTTGTTCTGAAGATTGAATGGATCCATTCCAGCCGTCCAGTTGAAGTCGGCCGCGGATCCGAGAATACCGAGTGCCTTGGAGAACGAGTAGTTCACATTGAAGTTCAGCCGTCCCAACTGCTTGACCGCCACAATCTGCAGACCGTTATAGTTCGCATACGTATTGTGGCGAGGCACCAGAATCTGGCTGTAGTTCGGGAATGGCCGCGCCTTCTGCACAGCCTTATCGCCAGGGTAGTTGTAGATGTTATCCAGGCTCGCTGCCTGTTGCGGTGTGCAGCCGGTTGGATTGCAGGCATCATATCCCGCACCCGCATTGATGGCCGCTGCCGCCGTGGGTGTAAATAGTGTGCCCACAGGAATCGCGTTCACATTGTCCAGCACTACCGGCTGCGACGTGCCATTGTCCATCATCGAGTTGGTATTGTTGCCGGCGTAGGATATCTGCAGAATCCAGCGACCCGGCATCTTCTGCGCCACGCTAAGGCTGTAGTTATTCGTCACCGGCTCTTTGTTGTCCGTGGGGTCGAGGCCGTAGATCGTTGACGGCGAGATGTACGTCTCCGTGCTGCCCGGCCCCGTGTTGCCATAGGTGTAGGGATCCAACTGCAGCGTGCTTACGCCCTCTAACGTGTTGCCGCCGAACCCTTGCAGATCGGTGTATCGAACGTTCTCTGCCAACGCAAACTGGCTTGTGACGTCTACAACCGAATCATGGAAGCGGTAGACCCCCACCCCGCCGCGTAGCACCGTGTTTCCATTTTTGAAGACATCGAAGGAGAATCCAACTCTGGGCTCGAAGTAAAGAGGTGGTGTCCCTACGCCAGAGTTTGGAACCGAAGGACTCACCGCGTGCCACGTGATGCCCGGCAACGGGTTCGTTGTCGCGTTATATTCCGAGGTGTAGAGCGCTGGGTTCCAGATCGCCGCGCCAATCCCATGAGCATCCTGCCACGCGCCCAGCTTGCTTACACGCGCGCCGTAGGTCACTACCAGGTTCGACGTCATGCGCCACGTGTCCTGCGCATAGAAGTCTGTGTTCCAGAAGTACAGGTTTGTATAAGGATTGAAGTTCTGCTGATGCCAGTCCTGGATCTGTCCTTCAAAGAAGTTAGCGAGTGCGTTGCCGCTGTTGAAGTGTGGGTTGCCATACGCCGGCGATCCATCCGGATACGTCCCGTTGTAGTCGGCGAAGTAGCTTCCTGCAGGCCCGTAATAATAATTCTGGATAATACCGTTTGTTGCCGGGTTCGTTGCCGTCTGGTTGTTCGACGTGCGTTGACTGAAGATGCCGATCCTCACCACATGTTTACCCCAGACCTTGGTCAAGTTGTCGCCCACATTCGGTTGCAGCTTCTTCAACTCCAGCGGATTCTCCGAATAGTCCGGCCACAGTCCCAACGGCAAACCACCATAGGTCGTGTAAGTGCCCAGCTGCGGATACTGCGTGTCGTTGTTGGCGAATGCCCCGTTATACGGATAATCGATCGCGCCCTTCTGCAGTGCAGCAAGGTCTCGCGCATCAAACGACTCCAGGAACGATGTGATCGTCGCATACATCTCGTTGGTAAGTGTGGGTGTGAACTGCGTCACGTAGTTGGCCGCCCCGCTGTTTACCCACACATCGTTGTTTACGCCGTAGCCGGGCGTGTCGACGCCGCCCATTACGCTCGATGACGCTGGTGAGTAATACGGAACTTCTGGCTGTCCCTGCTTTTGCTTTTCAAAGCTGTATCGCGCAAAGAAGATGTTGCGCGGTGTGATGTTGTAATCGACGCGCCCAACAAACTGGCTCACATTGTTGTTCACCAGGTTCTGCGCATCGTAGTTGAAGCCATCGGTACCCGTTTGCTGGCGCGTCGGCAGTGGCAGCGTGCCGTTCACAAGCGCCATCGCTCCAGGATTCAAATACGTGGCAATGTTTCCGTTGGTCAGCGGACTATCGTCGTCACCCACCGTGGGAGCCACATTGAAGGTGCCATAATTTCCGTTTGTCGCCTCCGGCCCAAGGAAATTATCCAGCGCCGTCTGGCTAAAGTCGCCATTGCGCAGCGCCTGTGTCGGCACCAGCGCATGAATAATCGCGCTTCCCGAGCTGCCGTACGCGTAGATGTTGCGCTGCGCGTCATATTCGGCGCCTGCAAAGAAGGTCAGCTTCTTGGTGTGTGGAATAGGTCCGCTGATCGTGCCGCCGGGATAGATATAGCGGTCGTCCGGCCTCGCGAGGCCGTTATAATTTGCCAGCCAGTCATTGGCGTTGAGCTGATAGGTACGAGCATAGGTGTACAAGGAACCGTGGTATTTGTCTGTGCCGGACTTCGTCACGCCTGTGATTACCACCGGCCCGTTTGATTGGTCCGCTCCGAAGTTTGAGGTCTGTACCTGCACCTCACTGACAAACGCGTCGTCGATGTTCATCAGCGCCGCCCCAAAGTTTCCAGCATCGGTCAAGCTCGCGCCATCGAGCTTCAGGGTGATGCCCGCCACCGGCGAACCATTCGACGCGTAGGGCGTTGGCTGACCGATCTGCACCTGGGTAAAGTCTGGCGCCGCATTCGTCGAAGACAGGTTGCGTATAGCGAATCCTGGCAGGATCCTCTCCAGCTCCGTCGCATCGCGCCCCACGATCGATAGCTGGTTCAGGTCCTTGTCGGAGATTGTTGAGCTCAACTGACCGCTGTCCAAAGGCAAGCTCGCGACCGTCGTGCTCACGGTCACGCTCTGGTTCACATCTCCCACAGTGAGCTGCAGGTCTGTCAGTGCTAGGCTGTCTCCCGCGTTCAGGTGAACCGTCGGCCGGACCAGCTGTTTGAACCCGGTATGTTCTATCGTCAACTTATAGTCCCCAACCGGAACCGCGGAAAAGGTGAAGGCTCCGGCACTGTTGCTCTGTAGGCGCCGTATCGCCCCGCTCGCCGTGTTCTGGATCATCACCGTTGCGCCCGGGATACTCGCACCCGTCGTATCTTCCACAACGCCGCTCAACGACGCTGCGCCGACCTGGCCTCTCGCCGGGCTCCAAATCGCCATTAGTAATATCGCGTACACAAACAGATCCAGGGCGATCCGGCTGCGCCGGAAATTTCTTGAGCCGGCTACGCCAAGCTTCATACCATCTCGGTTCATGTTGCCTCCAAAATTGACCGTCTTGCGCAAAAGTCGGCGTCACTCTTCATACAATTCAAGAGTCGGTTCGAGTGTCGCCCGGTTATAGGTAGCCCGTTTCGCCCCTGTCTAGGACTTTGCGGTAAGGTACTAATTTTTATCCTGATAAGAATCGTCAAATCATTTGGAAAACAAGCACTTATACCTCCGCGACAAATGCTGACCCGAAACGCTATAATCCGCCTTTGACGGGAAAAGATATGAGCGATTACGGGGTCGTTTCAGCAGCCGTCTACGGCGAAGCGGAGAAGGCAGACATCCTGCGACAGCTGGATCGCCTCCTCGACAACTCCCACTTCTCGCACAGCAAACGGTTTCCCAGCTTCCTCCGCTACGTCATTCAGGAAGAGCTCGAGGGTCGGGGCGACCAGCTGAAGGAACGTACCCTGGGCATCGAGGTTTTCGGCCGCCACGCCGGCTACGATACGACCTCTGACCCCATCGTCCGTGTCACGGCCGCTGAGATCCGTAAACGCATCGCCCAGTACTACCAGGATTCCAACAGCCCCGACGAGCTGCGTATTTCCCTCCCGCCTGGCTCCTACATCCCTCACTTCGAGTGGCCCCAGTCCGTTTCTGCACCCGCCCACCCATCTGGCTCCCCGGCCGACGGATTCTCCGCAACGCCGCATCTGCTCGAACACGCTGCCCCTGCTCCCCTTGACCAACCTTCCTCGATGCTCGTCCCTGCCCGAAGCCATGCACGGTGGTGGTGGCTGGCGTCCGCCCTGCTGATCACGATCCTTACCTTCTACTTCTGGCTCAGTCCCCGACCGGGCACGCTCGATAAATTCTGGGGGCCCATCTTCGGCTCGAACGACCCCATCGCCCTATGTTTTCCGCAGAGCATGTTCACCGGCCAAACCCTTCTGGAAGCCTCTAGCCCCACTCAGTTCCGTCATCTCGACGAACACATGCGCGGAGTCGTGCTCGATGACCTCCAGCCCCTGATGAGCTTTTCCGGGCTGCTTGAGATGCGCCACCGGCATTACACCCTTCTCGCCGAAGACACCGCGACCCTCACCGATCTTCGCCAAGGCCCCACTATCTTTCTCGGCGCGTTCGACAACACCTGGACCCTCCGCATGACACGAGATCTCCGCTATCGTTTCGGCAATGATCTCGACATGACTCACTTCTGGATCGAAGACACCCAGTCGCACGATCAGCTGCGCTGGGGCGTGGATCGCGAGGTTCAGCAGGCGACGCACAACTACCGCGATTACGCGATCGTCGCTCGCTTTCATGACGCCAATACCGGCAAACTTGCCGTGATCGCCGCTGGTATCGCTCGCGGCGGCACTGTAGCCGCCGGCGAGTTCCTCACGCAGCCAGGCGAAATGGATGCCCTGAAGGGCCGTCTGCCCAAAGACTGGGAGCAGAAAAATATGGAGGTTGTCCTGAGCACTGAAATCATTGACGGAATCTCCTCCCCGCCGAAGGTTGTCGCTACTTACTTCTGGTAAGTTGATCTGCATGACCCGCAGCAAACAGCTCCCTCGCCGTGTACTCCTGCAACTTCTGCTCCTTCACTGCGGTTTCTTACTCTCCGCGTCCGCACACGGCCAGCGCCTCGTCTTCGCGCACTACATGCTCGCCAACCAGGACTATGCGGCTGATAGCAAAACCGGTGAGCTCCACATCGCCTCGTACGAGCGCGAGATCCAGCAAGCGCAATCCATCGGCATCGACGGCTTTGCGCTCAACGCGGGCGGCTGGTCTAGGGAGCCGCGCTACATTCGCCGCGCCGCCGAGATGTTTGAAGCCGCCTACCGCCTCCACTCCAACTTCAAGCTCATGTTCTCCGCTGACATGTGCTGCTCCAACGATGCTGCCGATGTCATCGACATGGTTCGTCGCTTTGCCAACAATCCCCGCTACGCATCCATCTATTTCCAACACGACGGCCGTTTCGTCCTCACCACCTTTGCTGGTTCCAGCCACGGGCCCGATTTCTGGAAGGAACTCCGCTCTAACCTCGAGCACGGCACCGCGCGCTCGTCCCTGACCGCTCCCAACGCTCTCTCAACCGTCTCTGGCATCCCGTCAAGCGCGCCCCTCCGCATCTTCCTCGTGCCGTCATTCTTCTGGGGAGGCGAAACCCCCGACGCCGCCGATATCGCATCCGGCCTCGCGCCCTACGAGCACATCATCGATGGCGCCTTCTACTGGGGCATCGCCGGCGTTCCCGGGCTTGGCCACGCGCCCGACCAGATTCCGTCGTCCGCCGCCTACGCCACAACGCTCCATGCGGCGCACAAGCTTTTCATGGCGCCAATCTGCTTCCAGTTCTGGGGCGCCAACGCCAACCGCTATTACGAGTACAGCGGTTATGAGGGCATGCGCGCCCTCTGGATGCAGGCTATCCAAACCACCCACCCTGACTGGGTAGAGATCATCACCTGGAACGACTTCGTCGAAGGAACTTACGTCTCGCCCATCGACGACCCTGCCCGCTACCCCGGCGCAAACGACCTTGGCGCCAGCATCGCACCCGCCGACACACAGCACTTTTTCCACTCTCACCGCGGCGTCACCGACCTCCTCGCCTACTTCATCGCCTGGTACAAATCCGGTCACCAGCCCACAATTCGCAACGACGCCATCTACTGGGCCTACCGCACCGTCCTCTCAACGGAACATCAGCCGCCCATCAAGCTCTACGGCCCCATCGCCGACGTACTCTACGTCACCGCAAATCTCACCGCTCCCGCCGAACTCACCGTCACCCTCGGCTCTACCGGGATGAGCATCGCTCTGCCTGCCGGATCCAACGATATCCAACTTCCGCTAATTCCAGGCCCCGCCCCCCGCTTTACCCTCACGCGTAACCATGTCACGCTCACTCAGTCGACGGCGGACGACCCTATCACTGCCGCGGCGCCATATCCCGACCTGTATAACTCGACAGGATCCATGCACGACTAGAGCTTGACCTGCCGCACGCGCTACAAACGAGCAAGTTGCTCGGTCGAACGGGCGGGGCGACGGATTAGAACCTGAATCGGGCGCATTCCACGACGTTGTAGAGAGGCTTCTCTGACGAAGTACTGATTCCTTGACAAGGACGTCAGTGGTGGCGAAACCGAGCGGAAGTTGCCGAGCATTTCCAGAAGCCGCGGGACTCGACAAGATTGTAAGGAAATGGGCGTCATGGTATCGCGCCCACAAGCTACTTCTCGGACGCGGTTGAACCGAGCAAGATCGAACCGCTGACCTCCTCGTTTGCGAGGTTCGATCCGGGGTCCACATCGTTCCAACCTCGCACCAGTCATTGATTTTGTTAGGGGAACGGGCGGAATCCAACCGCTGATTGAGCGTCGCTGGGTCAGGTTCCCGTCTTATTGTTCCCACGGGGGCTTCCTTGTGTTCCCAGACTTCTTGCCTAAATTGTTGATTTTATTGGTGGAGCTGAGCGGGATCGAACCGCTGACCTCCTCGTTGCGAACGAGGCGCTCTCCCAGCTGAGCTACAGCCCCACACCACAAATCGTGACAACATATCCGGTTGGATTTTGTCACCCTGCTAGTTTAGCAGGGCATGACCCCGATAACCAAGTACGGATTCAATACCAGCGCAGGCTGTGCACTTGCACCACCGTGATCACGGCCGCTTCGGCGCTACAAGACCCATCTCCGACATGACCTGCTGCAGGTCCTTCCAGGCCTCTGCCTTCTGGCGGGGATCCCGAAGTAAAAAAGCAGGATGATAAGTCACCGCAACCTTAGCGCCGCGTACGGAATGCCATTTGCCCCGCAAAGACCCCAGCGACTGCCTGACACCGAGCAGATAGGTTGCGGCAGTCGCACCGAGCGCGACAATGACCTCGGGATGGACAATATCGATCTGGTGGGCCAAGAACTGCGAGCACGTAGTCGCTTCTATGAATTCCGGCGTTCGATTTCCCGGCGGACGGCATTTCACTATGTTCGCAATGTAGACATCTTCCCGCTTCAGGCCCATCGCCGCGATCATATTGTTCAACAGTTGGCCAGCCTTTCCAACGAAGGGAAGACCGCTGGCATCTTCGTCGGCACCGGGGCCTTCGCCAACGAACATGAGCCGAGCATTCGGATCTCCATCACCGAATACGATCGTCTTGCGCCCAGCGTAAGCAAGAGGGCAACGCGTGCAATCGCCGATCTCCGCCCGAAGAGTTTCCAGCGCCGCTAACCTATCATCAGCAGGGACCGCGTGTGCAGGCAGTGGCGCGAAAGCGTCCAGTGAGGGTGGCTTAGCCATCGGTGAAGGAAATTCTGATGTTATATGGGGAAGGTCCAGTGGGGACACAGAAGCAGAATGCTGCGGTCGATTTGCAGCACTTGAAGATATAGAGGGTGCTTCCGCGATCTCTGGTTGCGAAGTTTCAGAAGGCTTGTCCAGCAACACATCGGAAAACGAAACTGTGGGGTGAACCCTGTGAAACAGGTCATAGACGCCCATTTCACGCAGGTAATCGACATAGGCGCCTAGTTGACGTTCAAGATCTACGTCCGTCATCGTTGCAATCACGCCGGTGATTGAAGTTTGGCGGATACGGTGTAGGTGACCTTGCCCACCCGAATCTCATCCTGTGCAACGCGGCAGGCCTTAATCGAGTTTGAAACCCCAAGGGCAGGTGCGCCGGATTGCAATTGGCGAGCACGGCGCGCTGCACCTTTCACAAGACTGTATTTATTTTGGAGCGGTTCCTTGTCTGCCATCAACGGACCTCCGGGGAGATGATTTATCTTAGCGCCGAACTGTGTGAGTGCACGGCCTGCGAAGTGGAAATCTTGACACTATCCGTGTCCACAGCGTCGAATCAGATGCCTGCAGTGGCGACACCAAAGCTAGCGAGTGCCGCCTCCAACCGTGGGGCCCGAGCTCCGGTAATGCACCGGGCAGCCAGATCCCCTTCCGCCGGCGTCGCATCGCCGCGAGCGGTGAGTACGATCGCCCGCATCTCCGACGCAGCCTGATCAAGGGCGTCGTTGACCAAAGCATATCGATAGTCATCAATCATGCGTAACTCAGTTCGTGCTTCGGCGAGTCGAGTTTCAATGATGGATTCATTGGCAACTCCCTCGGCTTGACTCCGATTCCGCAGTCGTCGCTCCAGTATCTCTGGGCTTGGCGGAAGTATGAAGATCGAGACTGCCTCTGGCAGCTTCTCCATCACTTGAAGCGCGCCCTGAACGTCGATGTCAAGAAGAAGGTCCGTGCCATGTTCACGCGCCGTATCGAGCGCAGCCATTGCTGTTCCGTAGTAGTTTCCAAAGACCTCGGCCCACTCGAGAAATTCACCTGCACCGATCATCCGCTCGAACTGCTCGCGCGTCGTGAAGTGATATTCCCGGCCGTCCTCCTCAGATCCACGGGACTTTCGCGTGGTGTACGAAACGGAAAAGTCTAAACCGGAAACAAGGCGGCGCACCTCATTAACGAGAGTCGATTTGCCCGATCCGCTCGGCGCCGAAATGATAAAAAGAATGCCTGCCATAGCTCTTGCGATTTTCTGTAGTGTAACCCGTGGGCGACGACCTTGCGCTAAGCAGTTCCCTCACCGGCATCGCTGAGCACAAAGTCTGCCTCGCCGAATTGCAGATGGTACAACCGGCTGTAGGTGCCGCCTTGTGCCAGTAGTTCTTCATGTGAGCCAAGCTCAGTAATGCAGCCTTCTTCCAATACTGCAATGCGATCGGCACTGCGAACCGTTGAGAGTCGGTGCGCAATCACCAGAACGGTTCGGCCTTGCATCAGGTTTCCGAGCGCAGCCTGCACAGCCGCTTCGCTTTCCGTATCGAGCGACGAAGTTGCTTCGTCGAGAATCAGAATTGGCGCATCCTTGAGCAGCGCTCTTGCGATCGCAAGCCGCTGGCGCTCCCCACCAGAAAGGCGTGCGCCGCGCTCACCAATGATTGTGTCATAACCCTGGGGCAACCGTTCAATGAAATCATGGGCCAGCGCAGCCTTTGCAGCGGAGATGATGCGCGCCATAGGGACGTCGGGCTGGCCGTACGCGATATTGTTTCGTACCGTGTCGTTGAACAGCACTGTCTCCTGTGTAACCTTGCCGATCTGCTTGCGGAGCGAGATCAGAGTCAGATCGCGAACATCATGATCGTCCAAATAAATGGCACCGCCCGTGACATCGAAAAACCGCGGAAGCAAATTCACAAGCGTGGATTTACCCGCGCCACTTGGGCCAACGAGTGCAACAACCTCGCCGCGGCGGAGAGTGAGCGAGATACCATGCAGAATTTCTTTGCACTCTCCATCCCGCTCATAACCGAATCGGACATCGCGGAATTCAATGAGTCCTCCAAAGCCCTTGAGTGCAATCGCCTTTTTGCGTTCTCGCACCTCATCCTGCGCATCAATGAACTTGAAAATCTCCTCGCTTGCGCCAACCGCTTGCTGGAAGCTGTTGTAATAGGTCGGCATCTTCCGGACTGGATCATACAAGGCTATGACAGCGATAAGAAACGTGATGAACTCTCCCGCCGTGCCTCCGCGCTGAATGAAATATCGCCCGTACCAGAGGAGCAGCGCGATTGCGACAGCTCCGAGTGCATCCATGAGCGGCGACGAAATGGCTTGCACCGCGACAGAGCGCATATTGGCGATGAGGAGTCTGTCGGCAGCGTTTCGGAACCGGCTCATCTCCCACGGCTCCATACCGAACGCCTTCACGATGCCGTTGCCCATGATCGTCTCTTGCACGATGTTCTGGATCTCAGCAAGCTTGTCCTGGCCCTTGCGAGTGGTTTTCCGAACACTGCGTCCAACACGGCGCGTAGACGCGACAATGATTGGGACAAAGATCAGCAAGACCCAGGACATTCTGCCACCGACGATAATGACCGCGCCGATCATGAAGATGAGTGTGAAGAGTTGCTGAAGGAAGTCGCTCATGACCGTGGCCATTGCGGCCTGCACCCGTTCCACATCGTTGATCAGAGTAGAGATCAGCGTGCCCGAGGTGTGGCGTTGGAAGAAGGCAGTTGAGCGTTTCAGAAGGGAGTCGTACAGGTCATTGCGCAGGTCGGTGATCATCCCAAATCCGGCCTTATTGGCAAGCAGTGTGCCCAGGTAGTCGCACAAGTTCTTGATAATCGCGGAAGCAACCAGGGCGACCGCCACAACTGTCCAGGCATTGTGAAAGTGGTGGGGTAGAAGAACCTGCAAGTTGACGTGAACATGAGTATGCGGAATAACGAAGTTCAGCACCTTGTCGGGAGCTGAGGCCGCGCTTAAAACGTTGTCGATGATTGGCTTGATCAGCAGGATGCGAAAGGCAGCTAGGGCGCCCACCACTCCCATCAGCAGTACCGAAAACACCCAATAAAGAACGTACGGCCGCATGTACCCGAGGAGGCGCAGGACGAGCTTCATACTTGACCCCGAATCCCGCGTGTCAGATGGATGCTGGCAAAGATTTTCATCAATCGTTAGTGTACTGCTGCGCACTTGAACAACGTCAGCCCTGTTTATGCGGCATGTCCCGATGGGACGACTTCGCACGATACCCTGCTGCCCCGAGTCGCTTCTTCAACTCTTCTGCAATCATCACTGATCGATGCTGGCCGCCTGTGCAGCCGATTCCTATCGTCAGATAGCTCTTGCCCTCGTGAATGTAGTGAGGCAATAGAAACGTCAGCATATCGGTAACTTTATCCAGGAATTCCCGGGTTTGCGGAAACTGACGTACATACTTCGCCACCTTTGGATGCTTTCCAGTCAGCGCGCGAAATTCCGGTACGAAGTGGGGGTTGGGAAGAAACCGAACGTCAAAGACCAGGTCCGCATCGCTCGGAACCCCGTTCTTGAATCCGAAGCTGGTTACTGAAATGGTGAGATTGCGGTCGTTCTTACCGACCCCACGCGTGAACTGCGCATTGATGTGCGCGCGGAGCTCATGCACATTGAAACGCGACGTATCGAGAAGTATGTCCGCGACGTTGCGAACCGGATCGAGCCTTCGCCGTTCAGCGCGTATGGATGCCGTGACCGTCTCACCGCGGCCGAGGGGGTGCGGGCGGCGCGTCTCAGAAAATCTCCGGACCAGCGCTTCATCCGAAGCTTCCAGAAAAACAACTCGGGTCGGTAGAACCTTTCTTACCTTCGTCAGAATCGACGGGAAACGTTCAAGCCTACTACCTTCGCGTACATCTACCACCAGGGCTGCGTGCGTGATCTCCGCGGACTTCGCAACGAGATCCGCAAATCGTGGAATCAGTTCAAGCGGAAGATTGTCGACAGAATAAAATCCAAGGTCCTCAAACGTCTTAAGCGCGGAAGCCTTTCCGGAACCGGAAAGGCCAGTCAGAATAACGAGTTCGCGCGGCTCAACATCACCCGCTCGTCTCCGCTCCTTGAAAGACGTCTTGCCCTTCCCCTTCACAGGCTGCTTCTTCGCCTTTGCGGAGCCCTTCAGAGCGTGAGTGGTCATGAGGAAATCGTAGCATCATCAAAGGTTCGGCATCCTGCGAAACCATGTTCGAAGGATGCCGGCGGATCTAGTTATACGCGGGAACGGCCCGTGGGCGATCTCGCACCGTGGCATAGCGTTCCTTATGACGAATTGCCTGCAGCTCCACCTTCTGCAGCGCGTCTCGGAGGGACGTCTCCATCTCAGCAGATTCACATGTGGCAACCAGGCTCTCGTTGCGGCACTGCACTCTTACCTCGGCGATTTTCCGATATTTATCTTCGGTGAGAATGAAGTGCGCGCTACTGCAGCGATTGGCGACCAAAGCAACTCGGTCCATCCCCGCTTCGGCGATCGTTTTAAGCTTTGGTGTGACGACGGTGTGACGTCCGGTGTATTCCATGATCATGAAAGATTCTCCTTGCAGCCGGAACGCTGCTGTTGAAACTCATGAGATGCAGCCACGCGCTAACAGAAGGAAAGTTAGCGCTGGCGCCTTTGGTGTGTGCTTGGAATTTGCATGTCTTCGCGATACTTGGCAACCGTGCGCCGAGTGACCTGGATTCCCTGACGCTGGAGCTCTGCTGCGAGATACTCGTCAGTCCACGGTTTGCTAGGATCCTCCTCTTCAATCAGTTTCTTCACTCTTCTCTTCAGAAGGAGCAAAGGCAAATCTCCCCCCTCTGGCCCACCAACACCTTCGGAAAAGAAGAATCTTAGCTCATAAACGCCCTGTGCGGTATGTACATATTTATTTGCGACCGCCCGGCTCACGGTGGAGGGATGGACGCCAATCTCCTCCGCTACCTCCTTAATCATCATTGGATGCAGACTTTCTACACCCCGATCAAGGAACTCGCGCTGGCGCCGGACGATGATTTCGCAGGTGCGAACGATCGTGTTCTTGCGTTGCTCGATGTTCCGCAATAGCTGAATTGCTGACTTATAACGCTCTTTCACGTACTCTCGAACGTCTCGGTCGACTGTTTTTTCCCGCAGCATGCGCCGATAGCTCTTGTTGAGACGCAATGCCGGTAAATCCTCTTCATTCATCACCACCACGTACTCGTCGTCGCGCTTTACAAAGGCGACATCTGGTTCGATCAGGCGAGTCTCGACCTCGCTATAACGTTGACCCGGACGAGGATCCAGCGTGCGAATCAAGTCAATCGCCTCATTCACACGCTCAACCGGACGTCGGCAAAGTCGAACAAGCTCTCGCATATCCTTCTTTTGCAGCAATGCAAGATGCTGGCTGACGATCAGGCTGGCTGTATCGATGACGAGTAGTTGCTGTTCCGAAGATTGGGGTTCTACTCGAGCTGCTGGGCGTCGCGCTTCGATAAGTTGCACCTCATGACGAAGCGCATCAAGCTGGCACAACAGACACTCGCGCAGGTCGCGGGTACCGACTCCCGGTGGGTCAAGGTGGATAACCACAGACCGGGCTTGCTCAATCAATCCCAGATACTCTGCCGATGTTTTCTCCGAACTCGGCAACGCGGCGCCCAACGACTCCGCAAGCTCCTCAGAACTTGCAGTCAGGTACCCGTTCTCATCCAGGTTCCCTATGATGAGTTCCGCCGCAGTCTTCACATCATCGCGAAGCGTGAGAGAGCCAAGCTGCCACAACAGGTGGTCCGTCAAGGTGCTTGGTTGCGACAAGAATTGTTCAAAGGAAGGCTTGTCCAGCTCTTCGAAGTTGGAGGCGGTGCGATAGCCAGGGTCCAAATAATCCTGAAAGTAGCTTCCAAAATCAATCTCGTCGAACGGATCCTTTTCCTTGTGGTCCGCTTCACCCGCGACTTCCTCTGCACTTCGTTCGCGAGTTCCCTCTTTTCCAGAGCGTTCATCGAGGGTCTCGGTCGACTCGTCAATCTCCTCAAGCACCGGATTTGCGACCAACTCGCCGTTAATCATGTCCTTGAGCTCAAGCTTATTGAGCGCCAGGACGCTGACCATCTGGACCAGCCCTGGGGTCAAAACCTGGCGCTGAGAGAGCTTGACATTTAGATGGGGCTGCAACAACGGTTCTACCTCGCGAATAACCTGGGAGAGTTCTACCGTGCCGCCGGCAACTTACCAGCACGCTAAGGGCCAGTTTACCGCGCAATCGTGGAAAAAGATTAAACTCGGGAATCCACCTAGGCACCCCTCGATGCAATTCCTGGGATTTTCCGCTAAACCAGGGAAAATCCCTCTCCAAGGTACACGCGCTTTACGTCGAGATCTCGCCCAAGTTCGCCGGGAGTTCCGGTCCGGAAGATTCGCCCCTCGTTGATGATGTACGCGCGGTCCGTCACCGACAGCGTCTCTCGAACGTTATGGTCGGTGATCAGGACGCCGATGCCGGAGGCTTTGAGGTCAAAGATGATCTGCTGAAGCTCCAGAACCGCAATCGGATCTATTCCGGAAAATGGCTCGTCCAGAAGGACGAAGGCAGGGTCGATGGCCAGGCAGCGTGCAATCTCGACGCGACGGCGCTCGCCTCCAGACAGCGCGTAACCGCGAGTCTTGCGCACATGTCCCAGATTTTAATTGGGAGATAAGGCTTTCGGTCTGCTTGCGCCGGACCTCCCAGGTCAGGTGCTGCGTCTCGAGCACAGCCAGGATATTTTCCTCAACAGACAAATTCCGGAAGACCGAAGGCTCTTGCGGAAGATAGCTGATGCGATGCTCGCGGGCGCGGAGATACATGGGAGTACGGGTGATGTCGGTTCCGTCGGTGAGGATGCGGCCGGAGTCCGGTCGCACCAAGCCGACGATCATATAGAACGAGGTCGTCTTGCCCGCTCCGTTCGGCCCCAATAGACCTACAACCTCACCCTGACGGATTTGCAGGGTGACGCCACGGACTACCTGGCGACCGCCATAGGCCTTCGTCAACTCCTCGGTTTCGAGGGTCTTCATGTGGCTACTGCCTCTCCTCTTTATTGCCTGGTGGAACGTATGTTTCTGTGTGCACACGTCCCCCTTTGCCCTTTGGCGCGCCCTGTTCCCCGGCTACCACAATCGTACTCCCTGCATCGCTAAAGATGAGCGTCGCGCCGGTCACGCTACCTTGCTGTGCGTCGGTGATATGCGCGGGACTGGAAGGCGCACCCGTCAGAATGTAGCTCGCCTTGGAAGCAATATAGAGTAGTTGATCGCCTGTTCCATGCCGGCCAGGTTGGTCGATCTGGACAGCCCCGAAGACAACCACCCGATCGATTGACCCGCTGAACGGATTCGCTTGGGTTGACGGAGTTGAGACGGGACTTGTTGTGGCTGGAGCGTGAGCAGCGGCGAGGAACGCAACGGCGTGTTGTCCACGTACCTCACCCATCGTGCCATCGATCGTGACGCCGTCGGAGAAGGTCGCCTCCCGCCGCAGATCGTTGTAGTCCATCTTCGGGCTGGCGACGCGGATCATACTTGGTAGGCGAGGAGATGCTTCTGGCTTCGCTGGCGAGACGCTTGAGGCCAGGATGGCGTGGACGAGGCCACCTGGCTTCCCGGGTCGTGCGGCGAAGGTTCGCTTGATGCCGTCGAAGAACAGGGTCGCCGCCTGGACCTGTGAAGCATCCTGCCACATGCGCGCCGGCGCTGCGTCCGTGCCGTAGAACGTGGCAGACCGTGTTGCATGGTCGAAGTGCGCGCGGGCGGCCAATACATGCGTCACCGGCTCGGGTCTCGAGGCGGGACTCGGTGTCATCGATGAGGCATTCTGGAACGTGACTTGTACACCACCGGTTGCTTCCGCGTCCTGCGTACTTTGGTTCAACGAGACGGTCGGCGCAACCAGTGACCCGTTTTCGCCATCCAGGTGAACACCGCCCGTGAGCGTGAGGATCTGGGATTGGCCGTCATAGCTTGCCCGCTCGGCTGTGCCGTTGGTGACAGAGGCTGGCTTGGTCGAGCCGGGCTTCGCCGCAGCTCGGTCATGGATGACGACATTGCCGGTCTGAACTGCCGACGCGATGCCCATGGCCTCGGTCTGACCCGGCACAACTGCAGAACGGACGGGCGCGAAGAGAATTTCGAGGGTGTCGCCGCTGCTGATCTCCTGTTCCCCGAGCGGAGCATCCTGTTGCAGCTTCGTGTTGCCAGTTCCGTAAAGCTTCTCAGGATGCGCCTTGCCATCCGCCGCCTGAACGAAGGTGGTACGTAAGTCGTCTGCACTTACCCGCACATTCTTCAGCGCGGGAGGCGTGGAAGCAGCTGCGGGAGCTCGCCTTGTTTGCGCTGCGAGGGACTGGCCGCTTGCATGGGCTGAACCAATCGCATGAAGCTCGGTGAGATGGGACGACGACTTGTGCTGACCGGGAGCAAAGAGGGCGATGATCTTTGCACCGTCGATCGAGCGCGCCAGGCCTGCAGGATTCGACTTGCGATCGACCATGGAGAGCTTCGCTTCTCCGGTCGCGACGATCTTCGTCGGCTCACCCTGCGCATTCATCGCCACATCCACGACAGCCGCAGAACCGTGTGCTGGCCTCATTGGATTGCTGTCGACCATCACCACATCGCCGGTCAGCTTTTCCGTTTGAGGGATCGACTGCGCATTCAGGGACGCATCGAGACGATTCGCGGTAATCTGCTGCGTCTTGTCCGTCAGAACCACGCGATCATTGCCCTGTACGGTTTCGATCGAGCCATCCTTGCGCAGATGGATCACCGCGGAATTCGCCGTCATCCTGCGACCGTCGGACGTAACGACGGGCGCTGTGAGATTCGCGATATTCTCGTCGCGGCTCATGTTGGCGCGCGCGGCCGTGACATGCAGTGGCTTGCCGTGCGCCAGGCCATCCATATGCACGTTGGCCAAGAGGTTGACCGTGTTCTCATTGGTGTTGAACTCGGCGCCAAGTGCGGTGCAGGCCATGTCGCCATAGTTGAACTCCACTTGCTGTTGTGTTGCTGCGACTCCAAGCTTGCGCACATAGACCAGACCGCTGGTGCGGACGTGGATGACCGGAGCAGAGGCCGGACGCGGTTTGCCTGTTTGAGTCTGGGTGCGGCCGCCGTTCGCCAGACCCTGCGGCGGCTGGATGTCCATGAACACTTCACCCTTGGCGCGCGCTACCTGCTCATTCTGGTCGTATTCCATCTCGGAGCCGTAGATGTGGTCTGCGGCATCGCCGTTGCGGTTGTAGAGCAGCAGCTCGGCGTCATGCAGGGCATAGTTGCCGTTGCCCAGCGAACTCTCCGTCTTAGCGCGGAGGGTGAATATCTTCTTGCCCTTGATCGACTGCGAGTACGTAACGCCGTTCGAGTCGTGCGTGAGCGAGACACCGGAGCGGGCGATGATCTGACGGTAAGCCTTCATGGCTCGATAGCGTCCGTAGCCGATGAATGCGGCGAGCACTGCCACCAGCAGCAAGGCTCCTGCGATCAGTACCCACCGAAGTCGTTGTATCGACAGCCGCATCGTTCGTTCGTATTCCCTGCTTTATCTTCTCATTGCGCGATCGCTGTCTCGCTGACGGTAAGACGAACGAATCGATAGAATAGGCAGATGGCCGATCAGTTATATCTGAGTCTGTGGTATCCGAACTTCCGGTTGGAGTCGCTGCCCGCGGCGCTGATTGGCGTGCTGCGGCAGTTTGCCGTGATCGCCAAAGATGGGCAGGCGAACAGCGCGCTTGGCCGCGTTGCGGCGGCGAGCGTGTATCCGATCGACTGGACCGAGTCGCCAACGTATCAGCGGATCTATGTGAACGACGAGCGGGCGCAGACGTCGGAAGACACGGAAGGCTCGATCATCGAGAATGCCGTTGCCGAGGCTACCGAACAGCTGCACGATGATATGGCGTACGAGTTCGAGATGCGCTGGATGCTATGGATTCCGGACGCTGGAGACGCGGGGTTTGATACGTCCTGGAAGCTGGAGCCAGCTCGCGTGAAGGTGATCGGGTTTGGGCCGGAGTTCGATGCGGGAAGCTATGAACAGAATGGGCAGATTCGGGTGGACTTCGGGCTGGATTCGCCCTGGGTGTTGGAGGACGAATCGCTGGATGAGGACGCTGCGGAACGGATCAAGCACAACGTGGAAAAGCTGCTGGCGTTCACGTTGAGTGTTGAAAAACACTGTGGAATTTCGAGTCGATTGCTGTGGACGGAGAGTGGAGAACCGCTGGCGGAAAAATTAATTGCTCGGCTGCAGCGGTTGAACTAGACGGCTGGTCGGATACCCCCCCCCCCGGGTACTTTTCCACAGAGTCTAATGGAATGTGCGGTTTATCCTGTTGAAATCCTATAAGCAACTCATTTCAGGCTGGTTACGGGTAGAGTCTTGCTATGATGCGACTTAGCGGCTTGGTGCTACGTAAGCGGCTGATTCTATTGCTGTTACGGTCAAAGTACTGCATCTGTGCCGGTTACCTTCGTCTTGGCCGTAACCAACACATTACAGGGCGGTTAGAGTCAAAGTATGGCAAACATTGCGGTTAGGCACAGTGGTGGAATATCGGGTGGAATTCCGGCGCTATTCCTAGTTTAGCTGTTCGGCGGGGGTAAGTATGCCACGCAGATGTGGTTTGGAATGTTTGGCTTGGAACGATATGGGGGTTGACACGCTGGTTTTGGGCGGTTTTTGAGGGTGTTACGGAGAACTTTCTTTTTGAGTGCCCGCGTGGCCCGAGATGGAAGCGAATCAGCCGGCCGTGACGATCTCCGAGAAGTCGGCGATGCGGGATAGGTCGTTGAGGGTGCGGTTGAGGAGTGCGAGGCGGTTGGCGCGGATGTCGTCGCCGGGGGCCATGACCATGACCTTGTCGAAAAAGTCGTCGATGGAGGGGCGGAGGGCGGCGATGACGCGCAGGGCTTCGCTGTAGTTGCGTTCGGACTGGAGCTCCTGGATGGCGGAAGCGGCGGCGCTGGTGGTGACGGCGAGGAGTTTTTCGGCGGGGTCGAGCAGCAGATCGTGGTCGACGATGGAGGGTGCGATGTCGCCCTTGGCGGTGGCCTGGGCGAGGATGTTCTTCATGCGTTTGAAGGCGGCGGAGACGGCGAGGAAGTCGTCGCTGCCGCGCGCGGCGGTGACGGCTTCGGAGCGAGCCACGAGGTCGCGGAGGTCGTCGGTGCCGGCAGCCATAGCGGCCTTTGCGACGTCGTAGGCCTGACCGCGGCCTTCGCGGAGGTAGAAGTCGATGCGATCGAGGAAGAAGGCGTGGAGCTTCGTGTTGAGGTCAGGGCTTGACGCAGCGGCGTAGAGGACGTCGGAGAGGGTGAGGGGGAGGGTGGACTCGGCGAGGATTTTTACGATGGCGTTGGCGGCGCGGCGGAGGGCGAAGGGGTCCTTGGAGCCGGTGGGCTCCATGCCAAGCGCGAACATGTTGGCGATGGTGTCGATGCGGTCGGCGAGGCCGAGGATGGCGCCCTCCGCGCTGCGCGGGATGGTGTCGCCGGCAGAGGCGGGCAGGTATTGGTCGTAGATGGCGTGGGCCACGGTGGCGGGCAGGCCCTGCGACGCGGCGTAGAGGCCGCCGATGATGCCTTGAAGCTCAGTGAACTCCTTGACCAGCTCGGTGGTGAGGTCGGTCTTGGCCAGGATCGCGGCTTTGTCGATGGCGAGGGGGTCGATAGCTGCGCCGCGGAGGGCGGCTACGCCGGCGAGGGTTGTGGCAAGGACACGGACGCGGTCGGATTTCTTGGCGTAGCTGCCGAGATCTTTTTGGAAGGTGACGTTTTCGAGGAGCTTGACGCGGTCGGCGAGGGGGGTGCGCTGGTCGAACTCCCAAAAGAAGCGGGCGTCGTTGAAGCGGGCGCGGAGGACTCGCTCGTTGCCTTGGCGGATGATAGGGGTGTTCTCGGCCGTGAGGGCGATGTTGGTGACGGTGAGGAAGTGGGGGGCTAAGGGGAACTTCGACTCCCACGTCTCAGAGGCGAGACGTGGGGCACCCGGATCGTTCGCGATCTCGACGGCGAAGTATTTCTGGTGGTCGCGCATGACCGTGACCAGGACCTCTTCGGGGAGCTCGAGGTAGGCGGGCTCGAAGTTGCCGAGGAGGACGTCGGGCCATTCCGTCAGGTGGGTGACGGCGTCGACCAGGGCGTGGTCTTCGCGCCAGCGGGCGTTGGGGACTGCGCGCGTCACTTTGTCGAGAGCCTTGCGGATTTTTTGGCGGCGGACTTCTACGTCGGCCAGGACGTACTCGCCTTCCAGCTGCGCGAGGTAGCTGTCGGGGGTTTGGATTTCGAAGGGCTCGCCGGTGCTGAGGACTCGGTGACCATAGGTGGCGCGGCCGGCGGTCTTGCCGGCGAAGGTGAGGGGGACGACGTCTTCGCCGAGCAGGCAGGCGAGCCAGAGGACGGGGCGGACGAAGCGCTCGTTGCTGCCGGGAATCCAGCGCATGTTCTTGGCCCAGTAGAGGGCGGCGATCTCTTTGGGGAGTTCGGCGGCGAGGACTTCCGCGGCGCTGCGGCCCTTCTTGGTCGTCGTTGCCGCGAGGTAGTCGCCCTTGGGCGTGGAGATGGTCTTGAGGTCGGCGACGGCGAGGCCGGACTTGCGGGCGAAGGCTTCGGCCGCGGGCGTGGGCTGGCCGTCCTTGAAGGCGATCTTGAGGGCGGGGCCGGTGGTGTCTTCGGTGATGTCGGGTTGTTGCGCGGGGACGTCCTTGATGAGGACGGCGAGGCGGCGGGGGGTGGAGTACGCGTGCGCGGTGGGGTCGGCGGTGATTAATTGCTCGCGGGTGAGCAGGGCTAGAGTGCGCTTGAGGAGCTCTGCCTGGGCGGAGGGGAGCATGCGGGCGGGGACTTCTTCTAGTCCGATCTCGAGTAAAAAGTCTGGCATTCGGTTCCGTTACAACTTTCGTGGCGTGGTGCCGTGGGGCTGGTTCAAGCGTACCTCAGGGGCTGAAGCCCCGTTCCCTGAGAGCTGTGATTGGCACGGCTGAAGCCGTGCCCTACCGTTCGTCGCCAGCATGAGCAAGAAGCAGGTTCTTCCCCTTCGGCGACGCTCAGGGTCAGAATGACAATTTGAAAAGCAAGAGCAACTGCAACTGCGTAAGCAACGACAAAAACAACGGCAATGGCAAAAGAAGAAGCAGATTCCCGAAGGGAATGACAGAAAGAAAAACAACAGCAAAAGCAAAGGCGAAAGCAACAACAAAAGCGAGAAGCAGATCCTCCGCTGCGCGAAGGATGACAATTCAAACGATGGGTGACAATTCAAACGACGGGTGACAATTCGAACATTGGTCAGGCGGTGGTGAGTTCGGGCAGGGCGGTTAGGCGCTGTTGCTCGGCGTAGATTTTGGCGACGCCTACGATGAGGTTGCGGATGCGGGCCATGACGCCTACGCGCTCGGTGACGGAGATGGCGCCGCGGGCGTCGAGGAGGTTGAAGGTGTGGGAGCACTTGAGGGCTAGCTCGTAGGCGCCGAGGGTTGGGAAGCGGAGGACGGCGAGCGGGTCGGTGCTTTCTTCGACGAGGACTTCTTTGGCGCGGGTTAGAAGCGCGAGGCACTCGGCTTCGTAGAGCTCAAGATGCTTCCAGAGGGAGGGGACGTCGGCGTAATCGAAGGAGTAGGCGCTGAATTGCTGCTCTTCATGGAGACGGACTTCGCCGTAGGTTAGCTCGCGGCCGGTGACGGGGTCGCGGGACCAGACGATGTCGTAGATGCTGTCGAGGTCCTGGAGGAACTGCGCGATGCGTTCAAGGCCGTAGGTGATCTCGCCGGAGATGGGGTCGAGGTCCATGCCGCCGCACTGCTGGAAGTAGGTGAACTGGGTGATCTCCTGGCCGTCGAGCATGACCTGCCAGCCGACGCCCCAGGCGCCGCCGACGGGCCACTCCCAGTTGTCTTCTTCGAACTTGATGTCGTGCTGGGCGAGGTCGATGCCGATGGCTACGAGGCTTTCGAGGTAGAGCTCCTGGACGCGCTCGGGTGGTGGTTTGAGAATGACTTGCAGCTGCGTGTGGCGAAATAGCCGGTTGGGGTTTTCGCCGTAGCGGCCGTCGGCGGGGCGGCGCGAGGGTTGCGCGTAGGCGATGGAGATGGGCCGGGGGCCGAGGACGCGCAGGAAGGTGTCGGGCGACATGGTGCCGGCGCCGACTTCGAGGTCGTAGGGCTGCTGGAGGACACAGCCATGCTCGGCCCAGAAGCGCTGCAGGGTGAAGAGCAGCTCCTGGAAGGTTAGGGATTTCTTGGTTTCGATCGATGCCACGCAAACCTTCTGTAAGTAATCTTTTTGGATTTTACGCTGTCGAGTGTGCGAGCTGAGCCTTACACTCTCGCAATGGCTGGATTCGCGGTATTCATGACGGTTCTGATTTGCGGTGTGCCCCTTGTTATCTGCGCGTGCCTTGCCTCCGTCCTATTCCGTTGGCTAGCGAAGAGGCGCCTCGATGCAGGCGGGGCTGGTAGTCCCGACTTGCCAGAAGCTTGCGCGAGGGCACCGTTCCTGGGACTGTTATGGCTTGTTGTGGCTCTATTGATCCATGTCGCCATTTCTAACGGGCTTGCACATCAGGATTGCGGATTGAGTGGTGATCCCTATGTCACTCTACCCAATGGCTATGTTGTTGGGAGTTTCAACTCTGACGATGGATACATTAGGGCTCCTGACGCGATAACAGGTGTGCCGGTCGTTGGGCCGGGCTACGTGCGTTCCGTCGATGTGGTGAATTACACCGATGGAGTCTTTCGTGGCGAACTGTACGATTTCGAATCGCGCGGTTTTCGGGGCTTCATTCTCGATACTCGCAACGGATTCGCCGGCCTGATTGACCCGTCGAATCCAGACCCCCGTTATGCAATTCCGGCGCACACACGCCTAATAGCCGCTTCTTATAGAGTGCTTTACGCGCAATATAGGCATCGCTGGCCAAACTTCGTCCTCATAGGCCTCATCGTCCTAGGAGAGGGCCTCATCGGACTTTGGATATTCCGACTGGCCAGCCAACGTCCTTAGCGAAGGCGCGCACTACTGCAAGGCCGTCGCGCTGCGGAGGCGGCGTTCGAGGTGGCGCTCGAGGGTGGCGATGGCGAAGGCGCGGAGGTCGACGGAGCGGGTGGGGGGCCACGGTTCGGTTAGGAGATCGGGGAGGGGGGTGCGGAAGATGCGGTGGGCTTCGGCGACGGAGGCGGCGGCGAGGGCGCGGGAGTTGGGGCGGCGGTCGTCGTGGCAGGTTACGCCGTCGGCGGTGGGCGACCAGTAGACTGCCTGGTTGCGGAGGTCGAGACCGCAGGCGGCACAGTGGCCCAGCTCGGGCATCCAGCCCATCAGCCGGTTCATCCAGAGGCAGAAGTAGGTGATGGGGAGGTAGATTTGCTGTGAACCCTGAACATCCTGCGAACCCACGTCTGAAAATCCAGACGTGGGGCACCCGGAGTGGAGGTTGGTCAAGACGGTGACGGCGAGGCGGTAGATGTTGTCCTCAGGGGCCTGGTCGGGCATGGCTTCTTCGAGGACTTCGGTGACGAGCTGGAGGCCGGCGAGGCGGAGATTGTCGACGGGGGCGGTGAGGGGAGACCAGAGGATTTCGAACTGGTCGAGTCTCACGAGGTCTTGTTTGGGACGCTCGGTGTAGTGGGCGCGGACCTGTGTGGCGGGCTCTAACGCACCGCCGAAGCGCTTGCGGGACTTCATGGCGTGGCGGGCTACTCCCTTCACCTTGCCCTGGTCGCGGGTGAAGAGCGAGACGAGGAGGTCGGCCTCGTGGAAGGGCCAGGTGCGGAGGACGATGGCCTCGCCGTGATGTTGGATTTGGCGGCCTTCAGGCATAAGGACAGGGATTAGGGAACAGGGATTAGGGATTAGGGATTAGGAAAAGCAAAAGCTTAGTGGTTGAACTGGCGGAGGTGGTGGTCGGCGTGGAGGTAGCCCCAGCGCATCCAGTCGGCGTGTTGCATGGAGCCGAAGAAGGGATGGTCGCGGGTGTGTTTGGTGAGAGCGCAGAAGCTGTCGAGGGCGGCGAGGAGGGTTTCGCGGTCGTGATCGAAGGTGGTGCAGATCATGCCGGGTGCGTCGAGTTTGAGCTGTGGGATGGTGGTGGTGGAGTGAGGCCAGGGCGTGGGGACCTTGAGGGCGAATTCCTTGACTACTTTGGGAGGATAGGGGAGGGGGATGGGGTCAACCGGCGCGTCGGCGAGGGCGTAGAGGTAGGCTTCGCGGACGTGGCAGATCATCTGGTTGACGGTCATGATGCCCCATTGCGGCGCGTCCGAGGATCGGAGACCCAGGATGCGGTGCGGATCTCGGCGGCGGCGTTGGGGTCGGCCAGGTTCTTCATCGGTTAGGCTCCGAGGATCAGGGTACGCGAAATGCGAAGCGGCAGCCGCGAGGGCAAGGGCTTCGACGCAAAGGGCGCGGAGTTGGCAACGTTTCGCAACGCTAGATCGTTGGCGGCCGGGGGAACAGCAGATTCCCGGAGGGAATGACAGAAAGAAAAGCAAAGGCAAAGCCCCGCAGACTTAAATGCGAAACGCGCAGCCGGGGCTGCGCGCTCGTGGGAAGAATCAGTAGCGGGAGAGATTGGTTTAGCGGCCGAAGTGGGATGCGTTCTTTTCGCGGAAACTTTCCCACTTCTCGGGCAGGTCGTCGCTGCCGAAGATCGCGGAGACCGGGCAGACGGGAACACACGCGCCACAGTCGATGCACTCGACGGGATCGATGAAGAGCTGATCGTCGGTGTCGGCACCGTCCTCGTCAGCCTTGGGGTGAATACAATCTACCGGACAAGCGTCCACACACGCCCGATCCTTGGTGCCAATACAGGGTTCCGCGATTACATACGCCATCTCAATTTCTCCTTGATACTGCTTTGACTCAAAACTTCACGAGTAGTGTACTCATTTTAGCAATAAAGCCGGAAGGGTCCGAAGACCGGTCGTAAATTTACGGTAATCGGTCTGAGCTTCGCGGGGCTGTGGATTTCGGGCGAAGGACTAGCGGCCCTCGGCAGCGCGGCGGGCGGCGAATTCTGCCGGTGTGAGGATGGGGTCGAGGTTCCGGCCGGCAAACATGTCGGCGAAAAGGTGCTCCATAGCCGGGTGGATGAGGCCGTTGGAGGCGAGGATCTCGCGGCTGTCGAGGGTAAACTTGCTGCCGTCGAAGTGGGTGATGCGGCCACCGGCTTCCTCGATGAGCAGATAGCCGGCGGAGGTGTCCCAGGGGTTGAGCTGGAACTCCCAGTAGCCGTCGAGGCGTCCGCAGGCGACGTAGGCTAGATCGATGGCGGCTGAACCGGCGCGGCGCACGCCGTGCGAGCGCAGCGTGAACTCCTGGTAGAAGTGCACGTTGGGGCTGGCGTGGCGCTTCTTGCTGGGAAAGCCGGTGGCGATGAGCGACTCGTCGAGAGATTTGGTTTGGGAGACGTGAATCGGCTCGACTTTTTTCCCATTTTCTGTGGCGAGCGTGGCGCCTTCGCCGAGGGCCGCGGAAAACATCTCGTCGCGGAGCGGATCGTAGATGACGCCGGCGACCATCTGTCCGTCTGCATTCGCGGCAAGGCCGGCGGGACGCTGCTCGCAGCCGAGCACGACGCAGAACACAGGAAAGCCGTGGGCGAAGTTGGTGGTGCCGTCGAGCGGATCGACATACCAGCGAAACTCGCCGTCGAGGCCTTCGCGGGTTCCCTCTTCGCCGTAGATGCCGTGGCCGGGAAACGCTGCGCGGAGGCGCTGGCTGATGAGAGCTTCACTGGCGCGATCGGCCTCGGTGACGAGATCGACGTCGCCTTTGTATTCTGTGCGCACGCCGCGATGATAGAAGTCGCGCAGCAGAGCGCCGGCCTCGCGCGCGATGGATTCCGCGGTGGAAAGAAGCTCGGCCACGCTAGAGTCCGGCACCGTCGTCGCGCTGGGAGCTGCGGCGCAGACCGGGCGCGCCACCCTCTGTAATAGTGCGAATCTGCGCTTTGTAGATGAAGAGATTGGGCTTGCCTTCACGCGTGAGGCGGAGCATCATGTCGTCGAAGTATTCGACCCAGCCGCTGACGATCTCGCCGTCGCGCAGCTTGATGATGACAGGGACCTGGCGGTCGCTGAGAGATTTTAGGTAGAGCGCTTCCTGGCCGGTTTCGCCGGCGGGTGGTCCCTTGTGACGCTTCCTGGTCGCCATAAATAGATTGTACGGGCTGCGATTGAAGGAAGTCTCAGGGGTGGGCAGAAGCATAGTACGAGGTGCGATAGCGCAGGGTGGTTCGCGCGGCGAGTGCGGGGTTGGTGAGCTGCAAGTGGATATGTCGGATGGGAGACGTTGCAGTCGCGGCTGTCGGGTAATAGCCGAGGACGTACTGGGTGCGCAAGTCGCCGGACACGTGCTCGAGGGCGACGGCGAGGTCGGTCTGCTGAGCAATTTCGTAGAATCTGCCGCCGGTGTCGGCTGCAAGCTGCATCAGTGCGTGTTCGCCACCGGTGTCACGGCCGGCGTCGGCTTCGACCGGAACGATGATGAGCGAGTAAACCGTCGCCCCGGCTCGCTGAGCGGCTTCGAGCGCAGTGGCGTAGGAGCCGTGATGGGTGGTGTTTTCGCCATCGGTGATGAGGACGATGACGCGGCGAGTATTGGGCGGCGACGGTGTATCGATGAAGCGCTGGCTGGCGAAGGAGACGGCGTCGTAGAGCGCGGTGGCGTTGCCATTATGCATGTGGCTGAGCGCGGCGTCGATGCGGTGGGGATTGCTGGTGAACGCTGCGAGCTCGGCGACGGTATCGGAGAAGGCGATGACGGCGACGCGTTCGTGCTGGCCTTGGAGCGAGCGGAGGAAGGTGCGGGCGGCGGCACGCTCGAGATGCTGGTAGGGTGCGACGCTCTCGCTGGCGTCGATGGCAAGGACGATGTCGAGCGGGGTGGTGGAGGCCTGGTCGAAGAAGGCGATGCGCTGCGGGCGATCGTCGTCGGTGAGCTCGAAGTCGGCGGCGGTGAGATTGGGGACAGGCGCGCCGTGGTGGTCCGTAACGCTGAAGGCGAGGGTGACGAGCTGGCTTTCGAGATGGAAAGTTGGCGTCTGAGCCGTAACAGCGAGTGGGAGGGCGAAGAGCGTAAGCAGAGACAGGCGAAGAGCGGGGCTCATCGCGCAGGGCCTGTTAGGTCGTCGGGGAAGGGTTCGCCGTCCGCCCACGAGGCGCCGTCGACGAACTGCTCTTTCTTCCAGATGGGGACGGTTTTTTTGAGGGTGTCGATGACCCAGCGGCAGGCGTCGAAGGCGGCGCCACGATGGGCGGAGGCAACGGCGATGAAGACGCTGGTTTCGCCGACGGTGAGGCGGCCGAGGCGGTGGACGATGGCGACGTCGCGGACGCCGAAGTGCTCGATGGCCTCGGTGCGGAGAAGCTGCATCTGGGTGAGTGCCATCTGCTCGTAGGCTTCGTAGTCGAGGTGCAGGGTGCGGCGGCCGCGGGTATTGTCGCGAACGATGCCGTCGAAGACGCAGAGGGCTCCGTCGGCGCCGGACTTGATTGCGCGCTCGATGGATGCGGCGTCGATGGGCTCGCGCACAAGGGCTACGAGCGGAGTGGCGGGCTCGGGCGACAGGCCTCCGCTGACTGGCGGGAGGATGGCGACCTCGTCACCATCGTGGAGGATGCAGGTACGCGGACTGTACTGCTGGTTGACAGCGATGGCTGCCGAGTGAAGTGCGGCTGCGTTGGTGAGGCCCTCGCGACAGAGGATCGCGAGCAAGTCGTCGACGGATGCGCCGGTGGGTAGATCGCGCGAATCGGCTCCTGCGGGGAGGATCGTTTTGAGGGCGCCAAAGGCAAGGAGACGCACGCGGATATCGGTCGAGCTCATGGCTTAAGAATACTTCGCAGGCGGATCCAGAGACGAAAGAGATTTATCATGCGAGGCATGGGCTGGGATATACTCGCCGGGCAAATCGAGTCCATGGTTTCTATACACTGGAGGGTCCATGCTTAAGGGATTTCGCGATTTCGTCCTGCGCGGCAACGTAATGGATTTGGCCGTCGCCGTAATCATCGGCGCAGCGTTCACTGCGATCATCACCGCACTCACCACGAACATTATCAATCCGCTGCTCGGCGCGCTGATTGGCAAACCGAACTTCGATTACCTGATAGCCACTGTGAACGGCGGTCAGGTTAAGTATGGGACCTTCCTTACCGCGATCATCAACTTCCTCCTGATCGCTGCGGTGGTGTACTTCTTCCTGGTGCTGCCGACGCAGTATCTGCTGAAGAAATTCAACCCGCCTGCGGCTGAACCGCCGCCAACCAAGGCCTGCCCGCAGTGCCTTGGCGACATACCTGCGGCGGCGACTCGCTGCAAGTTCTGCACACAACCTGTTTAAGTTTGACTTGATATAGATTCGGCCAAGGCTGGGATCATCGCGTACACTCCTAACAATTCCATAGGAGATTGTTCTGATGCGCGGATCGACAGCCTTGGCCGTTTCTCTTTTCGCTTCAACGTTTGCGTTTTCCGGTGGGGTGCGGGCGCAAGCGCCGGCCAGCCACGTCTTCGGCTATGAAGATTTCTCGCAGCAAGCCAAGTGGGACCATGCGTTCATGGAGGTTCCGAGTGCGAAGCTGGCAGGCGAAGAGCTGAAGATTCTGACGGCGGCGCCGCACTGGGCAAGCTCTCCGGAAGACCACGCGACGGCGCTGTATGTCGCGGAGAAGTTCAAGTCAGCGGGGCTGCACACCGACATCCAGGAGTTCCGCGTTTGGCTGAACAAGCCGGTCTCGATTGAGATTGAAGCATTCGACGCCAGCGGCAAGAAGCTGATGTCCGGGCCGACGCCCGAGCACGTCGATCCCAAGGCCTATGGCGGCGATCCGTTTCAGGATGATCCGCGCATTCTGCCGGCGTTCAACGGCTCGTCGCCCTCTGGCGATGTAACGGCCGATGTGGTGTACGCGAACTTCGGGACGCTGGAGGACTTCAAGAAGCTGGCTTCCCTTGGCATCAGCATCAAGGGCAAGATCGTGATCGTGCGCTATGGCGGGAACTTCCGGGGCGTCAAGGTTTATATAGCGCAACAGTATGGTGCAGCGGGCGTGCTGATCTACTCGGACCCCGCCGATGATGGTTACGTGAAGGGCGATATGTACCCGCGCGGGCCGTACCGCCCGGAGACGGGAGTACAGCGCGGCAGCGTACAGTTCCTGCCGCTGTATCCGGGCGATCCGGAGACGCCGGGCGTGGCGTCGACTCCGGACTTGCCGGACTCGAAACGCATTACCGATCCGGCGAAGATGAACCAGCCGTCGATTCCGTCGAACCCGCTTTCGTATCACGATGCGGCGCCGATTCTTCAAGCGCTGGACGGGCCGGAGTCGCCGCGCGACTGGCAGGGCGGGCTTCCCTTCACCTATCACCTGGGCGGGACGGGCGCGGTGAAGGTGCACATGAAGCTGGTCCAGGATTACAAGCTGCGAACGATCTGGGACGTGGTGGGAACGATCGACGGCTCTGATCCGGACCAGAAGAATGACTGGGTGGTCGCGGGAAATCATCGCGACGCGTGGGTGTATGGCGCGGTCGATCCGAACAGCGGGACAGCGGCGATGCTGGAGGCAGCGCACGGGCTGGGCGATTTGTTGAAGCAGGGATGGAAGCCGAAGCGGCGGATCGTGATCTGCTCGTGGGACGCGGAGGAGGAGGGGCTGGTGGGCTCGACGGAGTGGGCTGAAATGCACGCCAGGGAGCTCGCGCACGCGGTCGCCTACTTCAATACCGACGTGGGTGTGGCGGGGCCGGACTTCGATGCTTCGGCAGTGCCGTCGCTGAAGGAGTTTGTGCGCGACGTGACGCAGCAGGTACCGAGTCCGAAGGGCGGAACGGTGTATGAACAATGGAAGTTGACGCAACAGGAGAGCCCGAAGCACAAAGGCCACGCGATGAACCCGGATGCGCCCGCGAGCAGTGAGGTAACCGTCGGGAACCTTGGATCGGGTTCGGATTACACCCCGTTTATTCAGCACCTGGGCGTGCCTTCGACGGATGTTGGATCGCAGGGGCCGTACGGGGTGTACCACTCGACGTTTGATGACTACACGTGGTTCACGAAGTTCGCGGACCCGACGTTCGTGTACGAGCAGCAGCAGGCGCGGGTGTTCGGCCTGGAGATTCTGCACATGGCGGATGCGGATGTGCTGCCGTATGACTATCGGCTGTATGGCAAGGACGTGGTGGGGTACGTGGCCGATGCGCAGCAGCAGGCTACGGCTGCGAAGTTGAAGGTCGACTTCAGCGCCGCGAGCGCTGCCGCTCAGCGCTTTGAGGCGGCCGGACAGAAGGTCTATGCCCTGCAGTCTGGAGCGATTGCTGGCGCGAACGAGGCCAGGCTGAACGCCTCGCTGCGTGACGCGGAGGGCGCGTTGCTCAACGATGCGGGGCTGCCGCGGCGTCCGTGGTTCAAGCACACGATTTATGCTCCGGGCGAGTACACGGGCTATGCCGCCGTGGTGATTCCCGGGGTCACCGAGGGCATTGAAGCGGACGACGCTGCGCGCACGCAAGGGCAGCTGAATGCCCTGGCTGCGGCGCTGAATCGTTCCGCGACGATCCTGGAGGATGCGGCGAAGTAGGCATAGAGAGATTGCGAAATCGCTTAGGAAGAAACAGAAAAATCGCTTACAAAGTAGCTGCGCGGCGAGTCCTACTCGAAGTATGCTGGAGAAGCAGGGGGACCGCATGGGCGCGACTGGAAACAACTCGGCGCAGCAACCGGGTGGTCCGCTGGTGGGCGGCTCTGCGACGCTGCGGCGGTGGACTGCAGCATCGATCGCGGTTCACGTTTGCGTGCTGGGGGCGCTGCTGTATGTGCGCTCTCCCCAGCTGAGCCCTGTGGATCGGCCAGGGGATTCGACGGGGCATCTGGCGTCATTGACGTATGCACCGGGGATGAGCGCGCCGCCGGAAAAGCTGCAGTCGGAGAAGGCGCCGCCGCGGAAGCCCGTTCGCTCTGTCAGCGTGCCTGCGCCAGTGCCTGCGCAACCTGAAGTCGCTGCGACGGCTACAGCTTCGACCTCGAGTCCGAATGCATCGTCTGGCGCGGATGCGCTGGGCGATGGAGATACGACGATTGCGCTGGTGGTGGCGCATCCATCGCCGAAACCGGATTTATCGCAGCTGCCGTGGGGCACCAGCGGCGACGTGATTGTGGATGTGGTGATCGACAAGGACGGAAAGATCGCGAAGTATACGATGCTGCGCGGCCTTGGACACGGCGTCGACGACACCGTGCTGGCGACGATTCAGCAATGGACGTTTCAGCCGGCGACGCGCAATGGGGTTCCGGTGGCGAGCGAGCAGGAGCTGCTCTTCCATTACGTGCATGGCTAAGGTTTCTGAGCCAACGAAAGGGTGAGGCCGCGGCCTCACCCTTTTCACTTTTTTGCTGAGACTAGCTGCGCAGCGCCATCTGCTCGGTCACGATCTGCGTGAGATCGGGCTTCTTGAGGCCGTGGACCTCTTCATTGAACTTGTCGACCTTGCTGGACCAGTTCATGGAGCAGAACTTCGGACCGCACATGGAGCAGAAGGCGGACTCCTTGTAGTAGTCGTCGGGCAGGGTTTCGTCGTGCATGCTGCGTGCGGTCTCGGGGTCGAGCGAGAGAGCGAACTGCTTGTCCCAGTCGAAGGTGTAGCGGGCGTGCGAGATGGCGTCGTCGCGGTCGCGTGCGCCGGGGCGGTGGCGGGCAATATCAGCCGCGTGCGCGGCGATCTTGTAGGCGATGATGCCGTCCTTGACGTCCTTTTCGTTGGGCAGGCCGAGGTGCTCTTTGGGCGTGACATAGCAGAGCATCGCCGCGCCGTGCCAGCCGATCATGGCCGCGCCGATGGCGGAGGTGATGTGGTCGTAGCCGGGGGCGATGTCGGTGACGAGCGGGCCGAGGACGTAGAACGGGGCTCCGTCGCAGAGCTCGACTTCCTTGTCGACCTGCTCCTTGATCTTGTCCATGGGCACGTGGCCGGGGCCTTCGATCATCACCTGGACGTCGTCCTTCCAGGCCTGGCGGGTGAGCTCGCCGAGAGTCTTGAGTTCGGCAAACTGCG
Source organism: uncultured Acidobacteriaceae bacterium (assembly GCA_963737325.1). Lineage (GTDB taxonomy): Bacteria > Acidobacteriota > Terriglobia > Terriglobales > Acidobacteriaceae > Granulicella. The sequence continues at coordinate 355,552 of CAVTSJ010000019.1, read as the reverse complement.
CCTCGTCGGAGGCATCCGCGACGGAGCCGGGACGGAGGCCGTCACCGAGCGAGTAGCTGACATCGTACTTGGCCATCAGTTTTGTGATGCGATCGAAGTTTTCGTAGAGGAAGTTCTGCTTGTGGTGCGCGGTCATCCACTGGGCGAGGATGGCGCCGCCGCGGCTGACGATCCCGGTGATGCGCTTCGAGACCAGCGGCACGTACTGAATCAGCACGCCCGCGTGGATCGTGAAGTAGTCGACGCCCTGCTGCGCCTGCTCCTCGATGACCTCGAGGTAGACGTCGATGTTGAGGTCTTCGACCCGGCGGACGCGGGCCAGCGCCTCATACAGCGGCACGGTGCCGATGGGGACAGGCGAGTGGCGCAGAATGGCTTCGCGAATCATCGGAATATCGCCGCCTGTGGAGAGATCCATGACGGTATCGGCGCCGAAGTGAACGGCCGTGTGCAGCTTGCGCAGCTCTTCGTCGACGTTGGAGGAGAGCGCCGAGTTACCAATATTGGCATTGATCTTGCAGAGCGATTCCACGCCAATGGCCATGGGCTCGAGCTCAGGGTGATTGATGTTGGCCGGGATGATCATCGTGCCCCTGGCGATCTCCGAGCGGACGAGTTCCGGCGAGATTTTCTCCTTGTGGGCAACGAAGGCCATCTCTTCGGTGATTTTGCCGAGCCGGGCGAAGTGCATCTGGCTCATGTTCCAGTCGCCGGTGCGCGCAGCCTCTTCCTTGCGCTTGACGATCCAATCCGCGCGCGGCGTGGGGACGCTGTAGTGACCGTTGGAGTGGCCGTTGCCGTTGGAATGTCCGTTACCGTTGGTGCTCATGATGTATGTCTCCCGCTGGGGGGCGCGAATCGAAGGCCGCCGCGCACGCATCCCACTCTTATCGGTCGAGTATACGCCGGGCTTGGTAAAGTGAACTGTGTGAGCGACCACAACTCTTCCTCAATTTCGCAGCCCCTTCCTCTTGGATTTCGCTGGTCTGCGGTGCGCGCGGGCATCAAGGCAAGCGGCAAGCCGGACCTCGCGCTGGCGGCCTGCGATAGTCCAGCTGAGGCAGGCGTGATGTACACCAGCAACCAGGTGGTGGCCGCGCCGATCAGCGTCGGACGGCGGCATTTGGCGGCTACCGGCGGCAAAGTTTCGGCGGTGATTGTGAATGCCGGCAACGCCAACTGCGCGACCGGTGAGCCAGGCATCGAGGCCTGCCATAAGAGCTGCGTGGCGGTGGCGGATGCGTTCGGCTGCGTGTTCGACGAGATTTTTCCGTCGTCTACGGGGATCATTGGCGTGCCGCTGCCGGTGGAAAAGCTTGTCGCCGCGGTGCCGATTGCGAAGGCCGCGTTGGGCAGCGGGCCGGAGAGCGCAGAGACATTCGCCACGGCGATTCTGACCACCGATACGAAGCTGAAAGTGGCGCAGGAGAGCTTCGTCAGCGATGGCAAGACGGTCAACCTGTTTGGCTGCGCGAAGGGTGCAGGGATGATTGGGCCGCAACTGGTGCCGCATGCCACGATGCTGGTCTATCTGTTCACCGACCTGGGGGCGTGCAGCGAACACCTGACCGCGATGCTGTCGGCAGCGGTGAAGACAAGCTTCGATTGCATCTCGATTGACGGCGACATGAGTACCAACGACACCGTTCTGCTGCTGGCCAGCGGCAAGAGCGGCGTTGCGGCGCAGGGCGAGGCGGTGCCCGCGTTTGAGGCGGCGCTGCAGCGGGTTTGCGATGTGCTGGCGTACAAGATCGTCGATGACGGCGAGGGTGTGACGCACGTGGTGACGCTGGAGATCTCGGGAACGGCGAGCGACGGGGATGCGATGGCCATCGCGAAGACGATTGCGACTTCCCCGCTGTGCAAGACGGCGTGGTCGAGCGCTGACCCCAACTGGGGGCGGCTGCTGGCGGCTGCCGGGCGGGCGGGCGTGGCGTTCGATCCGGGGCAGGTGCAGATCACCATTGGCGGCCTGCCGGTATTTGCGTTTGGCGTGCGCGCAGAGAGTTTTGATGAGGCAGCGACGCATGCGGCCATGAGCGAGCGGGAGTACACGATCGCGATCGAGATGGGGCGTGGGCCGGGGCGGGCGCGGTTTGTGACCTGCGACCTGACGCATGAGTACGTCAGCATTAATGCGGATTATTCGACGTAAAGAAATGCGGGTAATTCAACCTAAAGACGGCTAGGACGCTGGGCACAGAGGCGTCCGGCAAATTATTGTAGAAGTGGAGGCTTTTCGGTATACGCCGGGTCTCTGAGGGAGAGTAGCGATGGCAACTCAGGTGGATGAAGGAACCAAGCACGATCTGTCGGCCGAGGTGGCTGAGTGGATTGAAGCGTTTGATGACGTCGTTGCGCATGACTGGGAACAGGGCGCGGCGGTGCTGTCGGCGCTGCGGACGCGTGCGCGCGAGGCCGGTGTTCCAGCGACGGGCACGATCACGACGCCCTTCTGCAACACGATTCCGAAGTATGACGAGGTTCCCTACCCGGGCGAACGCAAGCTGGAAAAGCGCATCGAGGCGCTGATTCGCTGGAATGCCATGGCGATGGTGCATCGGCAGAACAAGAAGGATGCCGGCATCGGCGGACATATTTCAACCTACTCGTCACTCGCGACTCTGCTTGAGGTCGGGTTCAATCACTTCTTTCATGCCAAGTATCCGAGCGCCAAGGGCGACCAGCCGGGCGACTTCATTTACTTCCAGGGCCACGCTTCGCCGGGGGTTTACGCGCGAGCGTACCTCGAAGGCCGTTTTGATGACGCGCGGCTTAAGAACTTCCGCCACGAATTGCGCGGCGAGCCGGGGCTGTCTAGCTATCCGCACCCCTGGCTGATGAAGGACTTCTGGCAGTTCCCTACCGTGTCGATGGGCATTGGGCCGCTGAATGCGGTCTACCAGGCGCGGTTCATGAAGTACCTGGAGAACCGTGGGCTGATCGAGAAGACGGACCGCAAGGTCTGGGCGTTTGTGGGCGACGGCGAGACGGATGAGGTCGACACGCTGGGCGCAATCTCGCTGGGTTCGCGCGAGCATCTCGACAACTTGATCTTAGTGGTGAACTGCAACCTGCAGCGGCTGGACGGGCCGGTGCGCGGCAACAAGCGCATCATCGACGAGCTGGAAAGCACGTTCCTTGGCGCGGGCTGGAATGTGATCAAGGTGATCTGGGGTGCGGACTGGGATGAGTTGTTCGCGCGCGACCACCAGGGACTGCTGCTGAAGCGCATGGAAGAGTGCGTCGATGGCGACTTTCAGGCCTACAAGGCCAAGGGCGGCGCGTATCTTCGCGAGCATTTCTTCGGCAAGTATCCTGAGCTGCTGGAGCTCGTGAAGGACTATACCGACGACCAGTTGATCCGGCTGCACCGCGGCGGGCATGATCCGGCGAAGATTTACAACGCGTACAAGCGGGCGCTCGAGCACAAAGGTGGACCGACGGTGATCCTGGCGATGACCGTGAAGGGCTACGGCCTTGGCTCGGCGCAGGCGCGTAACGCTACGCACTCAGAGAAGAAGCTGAGCGACGAAGCGATGGTGCAATTTGTGCACACGTTCGACATTCCGCTTCCCGACGGCGCAGTGAAGGATGCCGCGTTCTATCGGCCAGAGCCGGACGATCCGGCGATCCAGTACATGCAGGCGCGGCGTAAGGAGCTGGGTGGCTATCTCCCAGTCCGTGAGGTGCCTGAGCCAACCTTTGTGGCGCCGAAGATTGAGTTCTTCAAGGAGTGGCTGGATGGCTCGCGCGGGCGCTCGGTTTCGACCACGCTGGGCTTCGTCGGTATGCTGCGCGGGCTGCTGAAGGAGCCGAAGATCGGCAAGCTGATTGTGCCGATCGTGCCCGATGAGGGGCGCACCTTTGGGCTCGAGTCGGTGATCAAGCAGGTTGGGATTTATGCGCACGAGGGTCAGAAGTACACGCCGCACGACTCGGACATGCTGCTCAGCTACCGCGAGGAAAAGGGCGGCCAGATTCTCGAGGAGGGCATCACGGAAGCCGGCGCAATGGCCAGCTTTACGGCTGCGGGAACGTCGTACGCGAATTACCACATCCCCATGGTGCCGTTCTACATGTACTACTCGATGTTCGGATTTCAGCGCATCGGCGACATGGCTTGGGCGTTTGCGGACTCGCGCGGCAAGGGCTTCCTGATGGGCGGCACGGCCGGGCGCACCACCATGCTCGGCGAAGGCCTGCAGCATCAGGACGGGCACTCGCCGATTCTGTCCGGGACGATTCCAACGTGCATCACCTATGACCCCGCGTACGCGTACGAGATGGCGGTGATCATTCAGGACGGTCTGCGGCGGATGTATGAGGCCGGCGAAGACGCCTTCTACTACATCACGATGTACAACGAGGATTACGCGATGCCGGCGATGCCTGAGGGCGAGGGCGTGCGTGAGGGTATTCTGCGCGGAATTTACAAATTCAAGGCAGCGGAGAATGGGCCGGCCAAAGCACAGTTATTTGGCAGCGGACCGATTCTGAACGAGGCACTGCGGGCGCAGCAGATTCTTGCGGAGAAGTACAAGGTGGCCGCCGATGTTTGGAGCGTGACCAGCTACAACGAGCTGCGCCGCGACTGCCTGAGCACCGAGCGGTGGAATCGGCTGCATCCTGCGGAGAAGGAGCACACGCCGTTCCTGGTGGAGGCGCTCGGTGACGCTGCGGGACCGATCATTGCGGCCAGCGATTACATGAAGTCGCTGCCCGATTCGCTCGCACCGTGGCTGGGAGCGCGGCTGGTTTCGCTCGGCACGGACGGCTTTGGGCGGTCGGATAATCGGGAACACCTGCGCCGGCACTTCGAAGTCGATGCGGAGTCCATTGTCGCGGCGACGCTCTCGAAACTGGCACGTGAGGGAGTGGTAAAGCCCAGGGTTGCCGAGAAGGCGTTTGAAGAGCTTGGCCTGCCAATCGACGGAGCGGGCGCCTCCCGGGCGTAAACACAGCGCCAGGGTGCGAGGTTTGCGTGCTGGCGTGTTATGTTCTCTACAAATTCCTGCGCGTAAGAGGTTCCCAGGTTTGTCTGAAAATCCGCTTCTTCCCCATAGCAAGCTCCGCGAACTGCATGCGCTGATGGTGCGTTGCCGCAGCCTGGAACTCAAGCAAACGTCGCGCGGATCCGCACGTGAGGCACTGCTCGCGGCGACGTTGATCCATCTCCTTCCGGGGGATCTGCTGAGTCCAGTTGCTGGCGACCGAGTCGTTGAGCGGCTGGCTCCTGAGGGCAAGCATCAGCGTCCGGCGGGGACTCTGGTGGGCGGCAGCTCGCTCGGAGCGCGGCTTGGGGTTTGTGCGGCTGCTGCGCGGGGATTGCAGGCAGCCGGTGACGACCACGCGCTCCTGGCTTTCGCGCGTGCTGGCGGCGCTGAGCCCGGCTGGATGGCCGCACTGGAGTGGGCGCAGACGTCCCAATTGCCGCTGGTATTGGCATGCTCGGATGCGACCAACGGCGCTGCAGCGGGCTCGCGGAAAGGCGCCGAGCCGGCGATCGACTTCAGCAGCATGAGCCGTTTCGCCAGGCGGCATCATCTGCCCGTCCTGACCGTGGATGGCGAGGATGCGGTGGCCGTCTACCGGGTGATGCAGGAGTCGTTTTTGCGAGCGCGCCAGGGCGGTGGCCCATCGGTTTTGTGGGCCGTGATGACTCCGGGACGACACCTCGCGACGATGCCCCGATCCCGTCAGCCCATCGCGCGTCTGCGCAGCTACCTCGCGGCTCGGAAGATTTCTCTGAAGGCATAGGGCTTTCTGGCGGATTTGTTAACTGGGTTGGTGTGGGGTTGCTCCACGAGGAAATCCGGGGTCATGGCAACCTCTTGAGTGGCTGAATTTTCTGTGGCCTGGGCTTGTTCCCCCCGGGCCAAACCAGCCCGCTACCCAGTACACTCAAAGGATGTTCTTTCCCAGACCCCAGGGGCGCGCGGCCAGCTTGCTCCGGCTAAGCGCAACGGCGTTTCTTCTTTTGCTGATCGGTCAGGCCACGGATGCCAGGGCACAGGAGGTACCGGCTCCCACCAACGTTCCGCCTTCTACTCAGGCCACCGTACCGGGCGCGGTGTCGACTCAAAACACGACAACGCCTGCCTTGCCGCCGGCCTCGCGGGTTCCCCAGTCGGTGCGTCCTGCTGTGCCGCCGTACGCTCCTGAAGGGTTAGGACCGCACCACGATGTCCTTGGTTCCGCCTATATTCCGGTGGACAGCTTCGTGTATCCGCTGGCACTGCGACTGTATTCCATGGGCTTCCTGGATACAGCGTTCATCAATATGCGGCCGTGGACGCGCCGCAGCCTGCTGCACATGCTGGAGCAGACCTCGCCTGCCGTCATTGCGAGCGGGAACGACCAGGCAATCGATATCCTCGCGAAGCTGGACTACTATCTCGCCGCTGAGGGCGCCGAGGACACGACTACCGAGGAGCATTTCGTTCGCGGCAACGTCTACGGCGTTCAATCGGCCTACACGCGCATGATGGGAATCAGCGGGCAGACGCTGCGGGACAGCTTTCACCTGGGCCAGACCATCGCACAGGACTACGGCCGCCCCTATGAGCCAGGGTTCAACAACATTACAGGCGTTGCGCTGCTCGATGAGTGGTGGCGGTTTTCCCTCTACGTACGCGGTGAATATCAATTTGCGCCCTCTGGGTCTGGGTACTCGACCAACCCCGGAACCTGCAATCCGTATGCTCCGGTTGGTCTTGTAGAACGGTTGTCCGCGGTTGACGAGGTATATTATTGCGTTCCGTATAACGCCAACCAGGCGACGATTCCTTCCGGCAACATCGCTGCGGTAAACACGTTCCGCCTGCAGGAAGCAACGCTCTCGTTCCACCTGCTGGGGATGGAGTTCTCGGGTGGCAAGTCCGACTCGTGGGATGGCCCAGGCCTGGGAAGTGCGATGAATTGGAGTAACAATGCGGAGAATATTTATGGCTTCCGCATTAACCGCGTGGAACCGCTGCACATTCCCTGGGTGTCGAAGGTGTTGGGGCCGCTGCGCTACGACTTCTTCGTGGGATCGCTGCAGGGTCACACGTCTCCCAACGCGCCCTGGGTGCACTCGGAGATGTTCAGCTTTGCGCCCACGTCGAACTTCCAGTTTGCTTTCTCGCGGTCGATCATCTGGGGTGGACATGGCCACGGATGCGAGCCGATACTACCGGACGGCCAACCCACGCCGTGCAACCAGCCGATTACGCTCCACACATTCTTCAACAGTTTCTTCTCGTTCAACGATACGAGCGGAGCGCAGAAATACTCGGTGAACGACCCGGGCGCGCGCTACAGCGACTTCAGCTTCTCCTACCGGCTGCCGTTCGTTCGCCATCACTTGCTGCTGTATCTCGATTCGATCTCTCACGACGACGTATCGCCCATCAGTGCGCCGCGCCGCGCCGCCTACCGGCCAGGGATCTATCTCAACGCGTTCCCTGGCTTGCCAAAGCTCGATCTCAGGGTTGAAGCGGCAAACACCGACTGTTCAACCACAGCCTGCAGTGGCGGCACGCTCAACTACTGGGAGACCATCCAGAGACAGGGCTATACGAACAAGGGCTTTATCATGGGCGACTGGATCGGCCGCGAAGCCCTGGGCGGGCAGGCCTGGCTTACCTATCATCTGTCCGGAAACGAGTGGGTGCAGTTTGAGTACCTGACGAAGAGAACGCACAATGACTTTATTCCAGGGGGGGTAACGCAGCGTCAGTACAAGATTGATGTCGTAAAGCGGCTGGGCAAGGATGTCGAGCTGGATGCGTGGATGCAGGAGGAACGCTGGAAGGCACCCATCTACATTCAGAAGGAGAACAACGGCGCCAACTTCGACAACGTGATTGCCGTTCAGTTGACCTGGTATCCGAAACTTCACAATGACTTTAAGAATCGAGCGCCGGGCATTGAAGCTGGCTCAGCGCCGTAACGCGTGGCTCGGTCAGATGCCTGAAGAAAACGCCCGCTAGACGCGGGCGTTTTCAATTTCGATGCAGGCGGTGAAGTATTCCATGGAACGTTCGAGCCCCTCGTGCAGCGTAACCTTTGGCGACCAGCCAAGCAGGTTGCGCGCGCGCGAGATGTCCGGCCGGCGACGCGTGGGATCGTCCTGGGGGAGCGGCTTGAAGACGATCTCGCTCTCTGATCCAGCCACGGCCTGCACCTCTTGAGCGCACTCGAGGATGGTCCACTCTTCGGGGTTCCCAATGTTCACGGGGTTGTGCTCATCGCTTTGCGCCAGCAGCAGGATCCCGTCGATGAGGTCGGAGCAGTAGCAGAAGCTGCGAGTCTGCGAGCCATCTCCGTAGATCGTCAACGGCTCTTTCCGCAGGGCCTGCATCATGAGATTGGAGATCAGGCGGCCATCCCGCGGCTGCAGGCGAGGCCCATAGGTATTGAATATCCGCACCAGGTGCGTATCTACGCCGTGGTAGCGCTGATAGGCCGCGACGGCCGCCTCGGAGAAGCGCTTGGCTTCGTCATAGACCGACCGCGGTCCAATGGGATTTACGTTGCCCCAATAGGTCTCCACCTGTGGATGCACCAACGGATCTCCGTAGCATTCCGAGGTAGAGGCGTGCAGGTATCCGGCGCCATGTTTCTTCGCGATCTCGAGGGTATTGAGGGTTCCGGCTGAGCCGACCAGGAGCGTTTCGATGCCGAGACGCATGTAGTCCACGGGACTCGCCGGAGAGGCGAAGTTGAACACGTAGTCGACCTTGCCGATGTCGAATGGCTGGGTAATATCCCGCAGCTCGAAGATGAATCCCGGCTCGTTCTTTAAGTGGGCAAGGTTCTCGAGATTGCCGGTGGACAGATTATCGACTCCGACAACCTGATGTCCCTTCGCCAGAAGAGCGTCGCACAAGTGTGATCCCAGAAATCCTGCGGCTCCGGTAACCAGAACCAGTCGTTCAGCCATCTACCATCCGCCTTTCTTCATGCAGCGTGCGACAGAAACAAAAACAATCCGGAGAATCAGACAGCCAACCGCGCGGCTTCGCGCAAAGGAGTCGCAGAGGGTCTCCCGATGCTCAGGTACGTGAAACCGTTCTCTATCATGTGTTGCGGATCGTACAGATTTCTTCCATCGACAACAATTGGATAGCGCATGAGCGAATGAAGTTGCTCCAGATCCAGGTGCGCAAACTCCTGCCAATCGGTGAGGATCAACAGCGCGTCAGCGTCTGCGGCTGCCTCCGCGACACCACTGGCATACCGCATCTGGCTGGAGCGTGGTATCTCCGATTCGGCCCGCGCCATTGCCGCGGGATCGTATGCCACAACCGTACAACCCTCGGCCAGCAACATCTCTACGAGGTCGATCGCGGGCGATTCCCGAATGTCATCCGTGTCGCCTTTGAAGGCCAGCCCGAGCACGGCGAGCCGCTTGCCCCGCAGCGTCCACAAAGCCGAGCGAACTTTACTCAGGAACCTCTTCTTCTGATTGCTATTGATCTTTTCGACTTCGCTCAGGAGGTTGAAATCGACACCCATCTGCTCAGCAACCGAGCGGAAGGCAGCAATATCTTTGGGGAAACAGGACCCGCCATAGCCAATGCCAGGGCGAAGAAACTTGGGGCCAATCCGCGAATCCAGTCCCATGCCACGGGCTACCTGCTCCACATTGGCGTCAGCGGCTTCGCAGAGGTTCGAGACTGCATTGATAAACGAAATCTTCAGCGCTAGAAACGCATTCGAAGCGTGCTTGATGATCTCCGCGCTCTTGGTTGAAGTCTGCAGGAGGACGGGGAGATTTTCAGAAGAGCAGCAACCCGGGATGGCATTCGGCCGGCGATAGTAATCGCCTTGCGTCAGCGGCGAATAGATCTCACTTAGAAGTTCGGAGGCGCGCTCGCTATCGGCACCCACTACGATCCGGTCGGGGTGCAGGAAGTCTTCCACCGCCGTGCCTTCTCGCAGAAACTCCGGGTTGGAGACGATGTCAAACGCGTCCCGGGGCACTCCGTTGCGCTCGATGACCCGGCGAATCCACTCATTGGTGTAGACCGGTACGGTACTCTTTTCGATGATGACTTTGTACCCGTTGATGGAGCGGGCGATCTCGCCGGCCACGGCCTCCACATAGGACAGGTCAGCATCCCCGGTCTCCGACTGGGGGGTTCCAACCGCGACAAAGATGGCCTGGCAGGAGCGCGTCGCTTCACCCAGATCGGTCATAAACCGGACCCGTGTGTTGCGATACCGCTCCAGAAGCTCTGGCAGGTGATTCTCATGGATGAGCGTGTCACCACCCTGGAGCGCGGCTACCTTGCTTTCGTCGTTATCCACGCAGATGACGGAATGACCCATCTCCGCAAAACACACGGCCGCGACCAACCCGACATATCCCGAGCCTACAACCGCAATTTGAACCGGTTCAGTCATCAACAATCTCTCTTTAGAAAATGCAGGAACGTACGTGTCTGTACCTGTATTATCGCAGACCGGCTTTCCCGGCTCTGATGCCGTTCCCGAACCCTGGCCAGGGGCCTCAAAGGGGGGGAAAGAGCAGGTTTGCCGAAGGGCCGTGTTCGCGTAGACTAGGAGTTGAATGAGCCCAGCACCATTTGAGAATTCGCCGGCAGACGCTGAAGTTCCCGCCACGTCGTTAGGAACTCAGCAAAACGCCACCGACGCAACCTTATCGGAAGCTTGGGTCACAATCCGTTCCCGCAAAAAACTGATCATTGCGGTGGCGGCCCTGGGTGCGATTTACGGCTACTATCAGGGCGCAACACAGCCGCGTCTGTACACCGCTGGCGGCACGATTGAAATCCGCAGCGGTTCGTCGAATGAATATCGCATTGGCGGGGGTGGCACTGGAGGAGACTCACGGCTTCCCACGGAAGTTGCGATCCTGAAGAGTAATTCGCTGCTGCTGTCGGTCGCACGGGACCGCAACCTGGCCAATGATCCGGCATTTATGGGGCCAAGCCCTCGCTATCAGAATGTTGACGATCCGGTGGTGCGGCAACGGGTCGTCGGAACACTTCAAAGAGACATCAACGTAGGCGTCATTCCGAAGACCGACATCGTCAGTATTACCTGCACAACGGGTAAAGCCCAGCTCTCGGCAGACATCGTCAATCAGCTGGTGCAGGACTACATCGCGCACAGCTTTCAATCCCGCGCAGACGCCACGAAACGTGTGGCAACCTTCTTCTCCTCTACGTTGGATGATTTGAAGCAGCAGGTGGAGACGTCCCAGGGGGAGATGCTGGAACTCCAGAAGAAGCTTGGTGTGCTTGGGTTCGATCCTAAAGATAACCAGATCACGGCCACTTTGGACGAGCTAAACCATGCAGCCGGGATTGCAGAGCTTGCGCGCATCAATGCGCAGACGCGTTACCAGGTTCTTTCCAGCATGGATCCCAGCATTCTGGATCAGGCTGGGAATGCCTACGCTCCGAGCAACGTATCCACTCTGCGCAGTCAACTGAACACCGAGCGTGCACATCTTGCCGAACTCGAAACGACGGAAGGACCCAACCATCCAGACGTTCTGGCAGTCCAGAATCGGATTGCGGAGTTGAATCGAGAGATTGGCGGTGAAGAGAAGCGCATCCTGAGCGAGGCGGAGCAGGCCTATCTTGCGTCCAAGGCAGAGGAATCGCAAACCAACGCGGCACTGGATGCAGAGAAGGCTACCGCGTATAAGCTGCGCGATGATCTGCTCCAATACACCTTGCGTGAGCGTGAATTCGAAGCGAATCGGACCCTCTACGATGCTCTGGAGCAGAGACTGCGCACGGCCGGTGTGGAAGCGGGGCTCGAATCTACGGAAATCGAGCCGATTGACCCTGCGTATGCTCCCCTGGGTCCAACGCTCAGGCCACGCACTGGCATCGTGATGATTGATACCTTTGTGATGTTGGTTTTCGGTGTCATTCTGGCCTTCCTGCTCGAGAGCCTGGACACTGGCCTGCGCAGCGTCGCGGAGATTGAATCCGTCTCCGGGCTGCCCTCCCTGGCTCTCATTCCTCGCGCGCGCCGAAGCGTCTCCGACGAAACGACCCTGTCCACTGCGATGCGTAACCTGGGCACGCTCTCGAGTCCAAAGTCTCAATTCTCCGAGGCGTTCCGCGCCCTGCGCACCTCGCTGTTGTTATCGGTTGCGGGCGGTGAGCCACAGGTTATTCTGCTCACCAGCGCAACGCCCTCTGAGGGCAAGACGACAGTATCTATCAACCTCGCGTGCGTGCTGGCACAACGCAATGTGCGGGTGCTGATCATCGATGCGGATCTTCGCCGGCCAACTGTCCATCACCGTTTCGGGCTCAATGGAAAGGTCGGGCTCACGTCGGTCTTAACGGGCAGCGTGACCCTTGAAGAAGCGATCCAGACCATACCGGAAATCCCGCAGCTGGATGTTCTGGTGAGTGGCCCGGTGCCGCCATTCCCCACCGAGATGCTCAGCTCCGAGACCATGCAGCAACTGATCGAACGGTGCAAGGGAATATACACGCACATTGTGATGGATTCGCCGCCGCTGCTGTCGGTGACAGACAGCGTGGTGCTGGCGCGTGACGCGGATGCCGTGGTACTGATTGTGCGGCACGGCAAGTCCAGCAAGCATGCCATGCGTCGCGCCCGCGACCTTCTCGTCCGTTCCGGCGCGCCGGTCACCGGTATTGTTCTCAACGCAGTCGACCTGAACAGCCCTGAGTATTACGCCTACTACGGCTACTACGGCTATACCGGATACGCCGCTGCGGGCGTGGATAGCGCCGGCTGGGAGTCGAAGAACGACACCAAGGACTCGAGCTCGAAGCGCGGCGACAAGGGCGATTCCAGGAAGGGAGACAGCGAATGATGCGCCTGTGCCGTCATCGTCCTGCCGTTCGCTTGGCCCACGGATATCGCGTGATTGGTCTGTGGGCTGTTGCCTGCATCCTCTTGTTCGTCGGGGTTTCTCAAGCCCGAGCGCAGTTCAGCGGCCCGGCGACTTCGAGTACCTCTACTTATAACCAGGAGCTTACCGCGACGACGGATCGAGCACTCCTCTATCCCGGTGAGCGAGACATCGTGCTAACGATAGGCGACAGCATCTCCATTCGCCTGTTTTCCGACCCGAAGTTCAATCCCCAGGTCCGCATCAATAACGACGGCACCGTGCTCCTGCCCTTGATCGGGATTGTTCATCTCGAGGGGTTATCCGTGACGCAGGCTGAGGACCTGATCGCAGAGAAACTTGAGAGCGCGGGGATGTATCGCAATCCTCAGGTCACCCTCCAGATCACAGAAGGTCCGAACGCGGTCGTCACCGTAGTCGGCGAGATTCATGCCGTCGTTCCGGTAGTAGGCACGCGTCATCTCCTCGATGTCCTCTCCACTGCGGGCGGTCTTCCCCCAACCGCCAGCCATGTCATCACGATTAATCGTCCGGGCGTTCCAAAGCCCCTCGTCGTCGATCTGGGAACCGATCCGCTGCTCAGCTCGCTGGGAAATATTCCGGTCTTTCCCGGCGATGTAATCGTTGTCTCGCGCATCGGAATTGTCTACATGCTCGGATCCTTCACCAGCTCGCTTGGGACCATTCCTCTGAACGCCTATACCCCGCTGACTCTTACTGAGGCGACGGCCCTCGCAGGTGGCTATAAATGGGAGGGCAGATTCAATGATCTCCGCATCATTCGCACCGTGGGCGACCATCGCACGGTAGCGGTGTACGACATCAAGAAGGTTCTTAACGGGAAGGTTCCGGATCCGATCCTGGAACCGAACGACATCGTGTACCTGCCGCCCGTTCCGTTCAAGCAGTTCCTGACCTCTGGTGGTCTAGGGGTCACGCTCGGACTCGTGTCACTGGCTCTTGCCTTGCGCTGATCAGGAGCGCCCGCCTTATGACGGATTCCTTAGATCCAACCAGCAGTGGCACAGTGCGGCGGAGAGTGCGGCTCGCTTACCTTGTAAGCCATCCGATTCAATATCAGGCGCCGTTGTTGCGGCGCATCGCGCTTGAGCCCGATATCGACCTTACCGTTCTGTTTGGCTCGGACTTCTCGGTGCGCGGGTACAAAGATCGCGGCTTCGGCGTAGAAGTCGCTTGGGACACTCCCCTCCTGGATGGCTATCGATCCGAGTTCCTGCGGCCCTTGCGGGACACGGGAGAGGTTTCGCCGACCACCCCGATCAGCCGCGGCATCTTTCGTCGCCTGCGTAAGAGTGATGGCAGTCCTGCGTTCGATGCCCTGTGGGTGCACGGGTACGCCAGCATCAACTCGCTGCAAGCCATCCTTGCCGCCAATGCGCTTGGTATTCCGGTTCTGTTGCGCGCAGAGTCCTGGCTAGCCGATCGTGTTCGCAGCCCTTGGAGGCTCGCAATCAAGTCAGCCTTCTTCAAACTCCTGGGCAAAGGAATCTCTGCGGTACTTCCCATCGGAACGGTAAACGCTGCCTATTGGTCGCACTACTTTGGCACGAGCGTTCCACAGTTCCTGATGCCGTATGCGGTCAATAACGAATACTTCGCAGGACTCTCAGCCGCCGCGGCCCTTCGTGAGCAGGAGCTTCGCGCCGAACTGGGCCTGTCGGCAGATAGGCCCGTGATCTTGTTCGCCTCCAAACTCCAGCAACGCAAACACGCGGATCACCTGCTCGAGGCCTACAGTCGCTTTGTTGCAGACAGGGTGTCGCATGAAAGGCCCTACCTTGTTGTGGTCGGCGACGGAGAGCAGCGTGCCCAGCTGGAAGCGCAGGCGCGGCAGCTCAGGCTCGAAGACGTGCGCTTTGCCGGCTTTCGCAATCAATCGGAGTTGCCTCGCTTCTTTCAGCTTGCCGATGTCTTCGTGCTGCCATCGCGACATGAGCCGTGGGGCCTGATTGTGAATGAAGCCATGGCATCGGGATGCCCCGTCATCGTCTCCACAGACGTTGGCTGTCATGCAGATTTAATCCGGGACGGGGTGGAGGGGTGCGTCTTCCCTGTCGGCGATATTGGCGCACTTACCCAGGCGTTGCATCAGGTGTTTTCCTGCCCCCGCTCCGCCGCAACGATGGGAGAGGCCGCACGGAGACGCATCAGCACCTGGACCTATGAAGAAGATATACAAGGTTTGCGACGGGCTCTGGCCGCGGTAACACGAATGACAAAGGACTGATACTCTTAGGTTTGATCGCTTGCTAACTTGAGAAGCGGCTCGAATCTCTTTCACGCTATCCATGAGAATTCTGCACATCGTCGGTTCCATCAATCCTGCGGCCGGGGGCCCGACCGAAGCGATTCGAATGATCATTCGATACCGTCCGCCTGGCTACGAGGCAGAAGTCGCGACCCTGGACAGCCCGGACGCTCCGTTTCTTAAGGAGTTTCCCTTCCAGGTGCATGCCCTGGGCAATCGAAGAAAATCCTGGTACTCCCCGCGGTTGATTCCATGGCTGATCAAGAACCGCGATCGCTTCGATGGCGTCATTGTGCATGGGCTTTGGGAATTTACCGGGCTCGCAACCTTGCTCGCTATTGCCGGGCATAAGCCTTTCCTGGTATTCACGCACGGCATGCTCGATCCATACTTCAAGCGCCGCTATCCGCTCAAGCACCTTAAGAAATGGATGTACTGGATCCTGGTGCAGTACTGGGTACTTCGCACTGCCTCGCGCGTCATGTTCACCACGGAGCTTGAACGCGATCTTGCCACCGAGAGCTTCTGGCTATGGCATTGGAATCCGATGGTCGTCTCTTACGGTGCCGATCCGCAGCTGCCTGACATCGATGAGCTCGTGCCGGCCTTCTATGAGCGTTGCCCAGAGCTGGACGTTGAGGATGCCAGCCGCAGTTATTTGCTGTTCCTCTCCCGCATCCACCCCAAGAAGGGCTGCGATCTGCTGCTCCACGCCTTTGCAAAGGTGGCGCCGGCGCATCCCAAGCTGCATCTGATCATGGCCGGCCCGGATGCGACCGGTATGCGAAAGGACCTGCAGCCAATCGTCGACGAAGCCGGTCTCACCCACCGCGTCCATTGGCCTGGCATGCTCAAGGGCGATGCCAAGTGGGGCGCCTTCGCCGTCAGCGACGCGTTCGTTCTGCCGTCGCATCAGGAAAACTTCGGAATCGCGGTCGCCGAGGCACTGGCCTGCGGCCGCCCTGTTCTGATCTCCGATCAGGTGAACATTGCGCCGGAGATCGAAGCCGACGGCTGCGGGATCGTTGCACACGATACCCTCGAGGGCACCACCGGTTTGCTGGAGCGTTGGCTGGCTCTTGATCCCGCGCAGCGTCAGGCAATGCAGCAACAGGCAAAGATCACCTTTGCCCGGCGTTACGATATGCGGAGGAACAGCGCGCTCATCCTTCGTATCTTCGAGCGGCTTCGGACGCAGAGGCCCACTTCCATCGTTCACGAGGCGAACTGAACGATGGCCCGCCACGCGCATTACCGCGCCACCGATCACATCCCGCCTGACAGTCATGCCGACCCCTACACGCGACCGGCCTTCACCCTGGGCAACCGATTGCGGCGTCTGGTCTGGAACATCTGCTGGGTGCTGTTCTATCGCATCTCTCCGCGGCCCTTCCACGCATGGCGCGCGACCTTGTTACGTCTCTTCGGCGCCACCCTCGGAAGCGCCTGCCATTTCTATCCTGCATCCAGGGTATGGGCTCCCTGGAACCTCATTTGCGCAGACCACGTCGCCGCCGCCGATGGCGCCGAGATCTACAATCCTTCGCCCATCCAGATTGATACGCATGTGATCCTCTCGCAGGATTGCTACGTCTGCGGCGCAACCCACGACTACAACGACCCCGGCTTCCCCTTGGTCGCCTATCGCATGCATATCGAACGCTACGCGTGGATCTGCGCACGCGCGTGCGTCGCACCGGGCATTCAGGTCGGCGAAGGAGCCGTACTCGGCATGGCTGCCGTTGCTACCCGCGATCTGAAGCCGTGGACGGTGTATAGCGGTAATCCTGCCGTCGCCATTCGTGAGAGAACACGCACGATTCCGTTGGAAGCCGCGGAGACGGTCCCGGCTGGAGGCGGCGCGTGATCTCGGTACTCATCCTCACCCGCGATGAGGAGCAGGATTTGCCCGGCTGCCTCGACTCCGTGGCCTGGTGTGATGACATTCACATCCTGGACTCTGAGAGTACCGACAGGACCGTAGCAATCGCGCGCGAGCGAGGCGCCACGGCGACGACGCGAAAATTTGACAACTATGCAGCTCAACGCAATGCTGGCCTGCAACTACCCTTTCGCCATGCCTGGGTGCTGCTGCTGGACGCCGACGAGCGGCCCACCCCGGAACTGAACGCCGAGATGCTACCTGCCGTCGCCGCCGCTCCGGCAAGCGTCGGCGGCTTCCGCATCCGTCGCCGCGACTTTCTCTGGGGCACATGGCTGAAGCATGCGCAGCTGACTCCGTATTACGTGCGCCTGCTGCGCGTTGGGCACGCGCGCTACACTCGCGACGTCAACGAGGTGGTCGAGGTCGATGGCGGGATTCTGGAGTTGCATTCGCCTTTCGATCATCTTGCATTTTCCAAGGGCATCACGCATTGGATGGCAAAGCATAATAGCTACTCGAGTAAAGAAGCTGAGTTGTTAGCCAGTGGCACGGCAACGCGCGGAGCATCTCTATCCCAGGCGCTGTTCGCCAGCAACTTCCATGAGCGCAGAGTCGCGCAGAAAGCAATCTTCTACGAGCTTCCTGCGCGGCCACTCATCAAGTGGTTTTACATGATGTTCGTCCGCGGCGCACTGCTCGACGGCTCTGCAGGCGTCATGTACGCGACGCTGCACAGCTTCTACGAATTCCTGATCGAGGTGAAGTGCCAGGAGCTGATCCGCCGTCGCGAAGGCAAGCCGCTGTAAGCCAGCGAGGCTCTGCGCGAAGCCAGCGAGGCCCTGCGCGCCGGCTGATAACGCTTAGCTCCTGAGCTTCGCCAGCAGATCGGTTGGGTGCACTGGCTTGGCCAGGATCTCGAACTCGTGGCCCTGCGTCCGTGCGCGCTCAAGAAGATCCGCGGTCGCAGCCTGGCCGGAGAACAGCAGAATCTTGCATTGCGGCAGACGAGCTCGCGTCTGGATCGCTGCTTCGATTCCGGTCATTCCCGTCATGATCACGTCAGAGATCAACATGTCGGGATGGAACGTATCGAGCGCGTCGATCGCCTTCTCGCCGCTGTAGACGGCGCGAGCCTCGAAGCCCGCCTGGTTCAGGATAATCGCCAGCGTGTTCGCGATCACTTGTTCGTCGTCCGCGACCAAAACCCGGGGTTTCGATTGATTCGTTGTCTTGTCTGCCATGAATAGAGATCCTTGAAACTGCTTTCTTTAGCTTTAACACCTGCCGTACACCCTGCCGGGTGCTTAACTCGTTTGACGCCAGGCCACCGCGTTTCATCATACGTGGTCACGGATAGCGCGACGATACACAGCTGGTCTCTCAAGCCTGTTGTTTCGATGCAGATCCCACCGCTTCGCGCTGCCTGCCGGTGCGGAAATCTATTCCAAGCAAAATTCTTCCACGGTGGTAGTCTTGCGGTAGCTCGCATGGTCGACCTTCACCATCATCTGCTGCCGGGCCTCGACGACGGCTCTCCCGATCTTGAAACCTCGGTGGCCATGGCCCGCATCGCCGCTGACGACGGCATCACCCATGTAGTCGCCACACCCCACGCCAACAACGTATATACCTTTGACCCGGCCGAGATCGCCCGGCGAGTCGACACCCTGCGCCTGGCCCTCGTCGCGGCAGCGATTCCGCTCAAAATTTCCTCAGGCTGCGACTTCCATCTCAGCTACGACAACATGCAGGATGCCATCGCCAACCCCAAAAAATACACCCTCAACGGCGGCGATTATCTGTTGGTCGAGCTGCCCGATTACGGACTTTCCCCGCACCTGGACGAGGCCTTCTACGAGCTCGGATTGGCCGGTATGCGCCCCATCCTTACCCACCCCGAACGCAATCCGACGCTGCAGCGCGACCCCAAGCGCCTCGCAGACTGGATGCGCATTGGCCTGCTCACCCAAATCACCACCAGCTCGGTGGTCGGACAGATGGGAAAACAGGCCGAGCGGATGGCTCATCGTATGCTCGCCGACCGCTGGGTGCACTTCCTCGCCACCGACGCGCACAATACCAAGTCGCGCCCGCCCCGCATGCGCGCCGCTCGTGATCTGGTCGCAAAAAAGTATGGTGAGGCCTACGCCGACCGGCTCTGCACCAGCAATCCCCTCGCCGTGTACGAGGGGAAACAGCTTCCCCAGCAGGACGAGCCTCTCCACCTGTATAAGGACGACCCCAGGCTCTCACGCCGCTGGTGGCAGATCTTCTGGAAACAACGAAAAGAAGAGATTGACTGACGCCGATCCCTACAACCCCAGGCCGCCGTCCACCGCCATCAGCTGGCCGGTAATGAAATGCGGTCCAGTCGCGAAGAAGAGCACTGCGGCCGCCACATCTTCGGCGCGGCCATTGCGCTGCATGGGCGTCTTGACCGCGAACTCTTCGTAAGCAGGATTGACCTCTCCCATCACGATCATGCCGGGCGCCACGCAGTTCACGCTGATCTCCGGCGCCCAGGCCTTTGCCATGGTTTTCGAGAGCATATGCAGTGCCGCTTTCGACGTGCAGTAGTGAGCATGCGTCGCCCACGGATGAAGACCGCCCAGCGACCCGATATTGACGATCCTGCCACGCGCAGCCTTCAGATACGAGTGCGCCGCCTTCGCCACCAGGAACGGACCGCGCGTGTTGACCTCGAACATCGCGTCCCACTCGGCAACGCTGATCTTCTCCAGCGGAACCGTCTCGAAGGCGCCCGCATTGTTTACCAGCACATCCAAACCGCCCAGGCCGTCGACGGCCGCAGCAACGGCTTCCGCCACGCTCGATTCCTCACGCAAATTACAGCGAACCGCCAGCGCCCGGCCGCCGTAAGCCTGCAGATCCGATACCGTCGCAAGCGCTTCTGCCTCAGATCCCAGGTAGCTGATCGCGACATCCGCGCCAGCCTCTGCCAGCTTCAACGCCAGGGCGCGCCCAATGCGCTTCGCACCGCCCGTCACGAACGCCCGCTTGCCTGCCAATGGTCGTGAGGTGAGGCCTGCCGCCTCGCTCACTGCGGCGAGCTCGTCTGGGAGGGCTGAGCAGCTTGAGAGCTTTGCGGAGCAGGCGTGGTGGGCGGCGGAGCCAGCGGCTCATCCCCCGCAGGCTTCGCTGGCGGCAGCACCACATGCGGCGGCTCCTGGATGCCTGGCTTCAACTCACTTGCCTTCCCTGTGTTGTCCTCGTATTGCGAGACTTGCTCTCGCGGCCGAATCATCCGCACCAGGACAGTCTTTTCCGGACCCACCACATGGATATCCTGGGCATAGGTCGCGAATCCATTCGCAATCACCTGCACGGACACATCGCTTCCCACTTCGATGACGTCAATGGTCGCCTTGCCCTCGGGATCCGTCTTCACCTCGAGATTGCCGTCGTCCCGGCCGTTCATCGTGGCATGGAAGACGACCGCGGCGTGCGGCATGGGCTTGCCGTCATACCCCTTCACCACCGTGACCACAATGTGCGAAAGCTCCGGCAAGGGCTTGTATTTGCGCCCATGCTCCGGCTGCTGCGCGCCTGCAACCGAGACCATTCCTGCAATCACCACCAGGCCCGCGGCCTGGCTCAACCTTCTGCGTCGGTACAACTGCTTCATGGCCTGATTCTATCGCGTCGAAGGGCCGATTGGCTCCAGTACCAGCGAAACGGGCCGTCGTCCGGCTCCCGCAGAAAAATCTTAGTGCCTTTCACTAAGATTTCACCTTGGAGCCATTGACTCCTGCCCCCGGAAAGCATAGATTAGCAGTCGGCAGTAGAGAGTGCCAACAGCCCCCTTAGAGTCATGTTTCGCTCCCCTGGCGGCCTGTCCCGGCCTCTCAAGAGCACTAAACAGCAGTCTGATCAACCGAAATCAAGGAGAAGCATCAACATGGCAGCCACTTCATTTACGCCGTTGCACGATCGCATTCTGGTTCGCCGCCTCGAAGAGGGCGAAAGCATCCGTGGCGGCATCATCATCCCCGACTCGGCCAAGGAAAAGCCGCAGCAGGGCGAAGTCATCTCGGTCGGCAAGGGTAAGTCCAACGACGAAGGCAAGGTCTTCCCGCTCGACGTCAAGGCCGGCGACACCATCCTCTTCGGCAAGTATTCCGGTACCGAGATCAAGCTCGACGGCGAAGAGTTCCTCATCATGCGTGAAGAAGAAGTCCTCGGCATCCTCAAGAAATAGTCCTGCGCGGACGGCGAGCAAGCGGCTTCGCCGCAAAGGCCTCCGCACAATCCGGAAGGGCACGGCTTTAGCCGGGCCATAGAGAAACTCTTTATAGTCCGGGGGCTTTAGCCCCCCGAGGAGCACAACAAAATGGCAAAGCAAATTCTGCATGGAGAAGATTCGCGTCAGGCGATCCTGCGTGGCGTCAACACGCTCGCCAACGCGGTAAAGGTGACGCTCGGTCCCAAGGGCCGCAATGTCGTCATCGAGAAGAAGTTCGGTTCGCCCGACCATCACCAAGGACGGCGTCACCGTCGCCAAGGAGATCGAGCTCGGTGATTCCATCGAGAACGTCGGCGCGCAGCTCGTCAAGGAAGTCGCGTCCAAGACCTCGGACATCGCTGGCGACGGTACCACCACCGCGACCGTACTCGCCCAGGCGATCTTCCGCGAGGGCGTGAAGACCGTGGCTGCCGGAGCGAACCCCGCTGCCCTCAAGCGCGGCATCGACAAGGCAGTCGAGGCCATCATCGGCAAGCGCGATGAGCATGGCGTCGTCGTCGGGCGGTGCACTCTCCGAGTTCTCCAAGCCTGTTACCGGCGACATGATCGCTCAGGTCGGCACCATCTCGGCCAACTCCGACGAGCAGATCGGCTCCATCATCGCCGCTGCGATGAAGAAGGTTGGCAAGGACGGCGTCATCACCGTCGAAGAGTCGCGCACCATGGAGACCCAGCTCGACGTCGTTGAAGGCATGCAGTTCGATCGCGGCTACCTTTCGCCCTACTTCGTCACCGACGCAGAGCGCATGGAAGTGGCCCTCGAGAACCCCTACGTCCTCATCTATGAGAAGAAGATCTCCACCATGAAGGACCTGCTCCCCTTGCTCGAGCAGATCGCCCGCACCGCCAAGCCGCTGCTCATCATCGCAGAGGACGTGGACGGCGAAGCGCTCGCAACGCTCGTGGTCAACAAGCTGCGCGGAACGTTGAATGTAGCGGCTGTCAAGGCTCCCGGCTTCGGAGATCGCCGCAAGGCCATGCTCGAGGACATCGCTGTCCTTACCGGCGGCAAGGCCATCACGGAAGACCTCGGCATCAAGCTCGAGGGCGTCAAGATCGAAGACCTCGGCACCGCCAAGCGCATCACCATCGACAAGGACAACACGACCATCGTCGACGGTGGCGGTGAGGATGCCAAGATCGAAGGCCGCGTGAAGGAGATTCGCGCTCAGGTCGAGAAGACCACCTCCGACTACGATCGCGAGAAGCTCCAGGAGCGCCTTGCGAAGCTGGTTGGCGGCGTGGCGGTCATCAAGGTCGGTGCTGCTACCGAGACCGAGATGAAGGAGAAGAAGGCGCGCGTTGAGGATGCGATGCATGCAACCCGCGCGGCTGTCGAAGAGGGCATCGTCCCGGGCGGCGGCGTGGCGTTGATTCGCTGCGTACCGGCTGTCGACGCGCTCATCAAGACGCTCGAAGGCGACGAGAAGATCGGTGCGAACATCATTCGTCGCGCGATCGAGGAGCCGCTCCGCACTATCGTTGGCAACGCCGGCGAAGAAGGTTCGGTCGTCATCGGCAAGATCCACGACTCCAAAGACCCCAACTACGGCTACAACGCCGGAACGGACGTCTACGAGGACCTGGTGAAGGCTGGCGTCATCGATCCCACCAAGGTAACGCGCACTGCCCTGCAGAACGCAGCGTCGATCTCCGGCCTGCTCCTCACCACCGAAGCCATCATTGCCGAGATTCCCGAGAAGAAGGAAGCTCCGGCAGGCGGCGGCCATGGCGGCGGCGGCATGGACGGCATGTACTAAGACGCGTTAGAGAGCAGGGCTCAGGAATCATGTGCTCCGCGCTCGATCCGGTCACACAAGAAGGCTCCCGGCTACGGCTGGGGGCCTTTTGTGCTCTAAACTTCGGGACTATTCTTCTCTTGTTCGCTCATAAACCGGCGGTAGGAGGCCACTACATCTGCCTCTTCCCGCGTAAGCGGAACGCTTCGCAGGTCGTCCCCGGTGTGGCATGCTCGAACGTAGGCCTCGAACACCCTGATATCCCTCATCAATTCCTGCATTCCCATAATCATTTCGTCGTCACCTCCTGACTGGGAGATTCTTCGGAGCGCCAAACCTACGGGACTCGCATCCCGATCGGCATAGGACGCCTTTAGAATCGCTCAGGTTGGCAGGAAAAATTCATAGAAAATATACAGAGCATCCGCGGAGATGCGGATCTCCGGCGCGAGAACTTAAGGGCACAAACGTGCAAAGCCCAAGTTGCGAAGGCACGGAAGGTCCGGGGCCTCGCTTGTTATTCGCGATCCAGATTGCGAGAGCGGTGAACTACAGATTTCCTATGCGGTGGCCCGCGGCTCGAGAACCCATACCGTCTCGATCGAGGGACAGATCCCTCTCAGCGTTTCGCCGGGGCCGCGCTCCAGCTGGCGCACGTCATAGGCTGCCTCGTAGCGCTGCCGCACCTCTGGCTCCTCCACGGAAAACGGAGGCCCATCCATGCACCCCTTGTCATACTCAAAGCAGATAAGCAGCTGCCGTGAGTCTGCGGTCAAATCCATCACATGCGGAACGTACTGCGACCGCATCGGCTCGGGCAGCGCCACCAGCGCCGCACGATCATAGACCGCATCCACCGGCCCGAGCCGTTCGCGCGTGAGATCGAAGAGGCTGCCCTGGAAGACCACGATCCCCTCAGCTTCAAATCGAGTGAGCGAGCCCTCCTCAGTAACCACGGGCGTCACGTTAAGCTCCGCAAACAGCTGCTCGATCGCGAGCCGGCTCAGCTCCGCTCCGGCCACGCGATAGCCTTGGCCCAGCAGCCAGTGCAGGTCGAGGCTCTTGCCGCACAGCGGCACAAACACGCGAGCTCCAGCCGCAAGCCCCAGCGCCGGGAAGTTTCGTACCAGCAGCGGGTTTGCCTCCGCCTTGTGGAACGGGATCTGGTTCGTCTTCCATCGGTCGTGCCAAAACTGTTCTTCCATATGCACCCCAGTTACCGTTCCGGCGAGATCCGCAGCGGCGTCCCAGGCGCTGGCGGTCCATCGTCACCCGGCAGATTCTTCTTGCGCCGCTTCACAGGCGGCGCGGAGCTTGGGCCCTTTTGCTTGCGGCCGTTCTTCTTGCCGTTCGCAGTCTCAATCACGGCGCGCATCCAGTAGTCGCCGTTCTCATCCACTTCAACGCCATGAGTCTCGCGCTCAAAGCCCGGGAAGCGCTTGCCGAACTCCTCCATCGCGAGAATCAGCTTGATCACGGGACTCTCCGATCCGCCCAGTCGCTCACCCGGCATCGACATCGGAATCCCCGGTGGATACGGCACCAGCATTACCGCCGCGATGCGTCCGGCCATCTCGGCAAACCGCACCTTTTCCGTTTCGCCGCGCAGCAGCTTCTGATACGTCTGCGCGGGCGTCAGCACCGGATCGAAATCCTCATCCGCCGCGGCATTTACCAGCCCCGAGAGATTCAGCTCCTGCATCACGCTGTGCATCTGGTCGCTCAGCTCTTTCAGCGTGACATTGCGATAGCGCGCCGGATACTTCATCACCAGCTCCGGCAGCGCCTCTTCCAGCGGAGCCTCGCTGTCGTAAAGCCTCTTGAACTCGAACAGGTTTTCCAGCAGCGCGCCCCACTTGCCCTTGCTGGTGCCTACAGAGAACAAGACCAGCACGGTGTAGTCGCCCGTACGCGCAATCTCTACGCGGCGGCCGTCCAAAAACTCCGTCAGGATCGCCGCAGGAATTCCCCAGTCGCCGAACACACCCTGCGCATTCACACCGGGAGAAAGAATCGTCACCTTGGCCGGGTCCAGCATGCAGTAATCATCGGCAATGTCTTCGTCCTGGTAGCCATGCCACTCTTCGCCAACCTTCAGCGTCCACGCACTGGACTGGTTGGTGAGCAAACCATCGGCAGCTTCTTCGAACAAGTACGTCTTGCCGTCCAGCGGATCGAAGACATACTCCGGCTGATACAACCGGAAGAACCAACCCTGCTCGGCTTTGCGCAGCCGGTGCGCAATCGACGACATCGCCTTGCGGAAGCTGATCGCATCCTGCAGCGTTTCGCTCATCAGCGTCGGCCCGGCGGGATCATCCATCATCGCGGCGGCCACGTCGATGGACGCAATCAGCGGATAGAACGGCGATGTGCTGCCGTGCATCATGAACGCCTCGTTGAACTGGTCGTAGTCCAGCTGCGCGCGCGGACTCAGCTTCACGTGCACCATCGACGCCATCGAAAACGCCGCCAGCATCTTGTGCGTCGACTGCGTCGAAAAAATTACCGGCCGATCCGCCATCTCGTCCGGCACGCCCATCGCGTAACGTCCGCGATAGATCTCGTGGAACTTCGCATACGCATACCATGCTTCGTCGAAATGCACCCGCGGCACGCTCTTGGACAACTCTTCCACCACGCGGTCCACGTTGTAACAAAGCCCGTCGTAGGTAGAGTTCGTCACTACCGCATACGTCGGCACCTTCGACCGCGCGCCCGCCGTGAACGGGCTGCGCTCAATCAGCGCCTGCACGTTTTCCGGGCTGAAGCGCTTCAGCGGCACCAGGCCAATCATGCCGTAGCCATTGCGCGTCGGCTTAAAGTACACCGGTCGCGCGCCCGTTACCGTCAGCGAATGACAGATCGACTTGTGGCAGTTTGCGTCGGCCAGCACAATGTCATCCTGCGCAATCACGCCGTGCCCAACAATCTGGTTCGAAGCCGACGACCCGCCCAGCACATAGAACGTCCAGTCCGCACCAAAGATGCGCGCCGCATTCCGCTCGCTCTCGCCCGGAGGCCCGAGGTGATCCAGCCACGATCCCAGCGGCGACGTCGAGATGCCGAGATCTGACCGCATGATGTTCTCGCCGAAAAATTTGTGAAACTCCATCCCCACCGGATGCTTCAAATACGCCACGCCGCCCATGTGTCCCGGCGCGTCCCACGAGTACGCTCCCTGCTCGGTGTACTTCTTCAACTCACGAAAGTAAGGCGGCAACAGCTGCTCATGGTATCGCTCCACGGCAAAGTCCACTCGGTTCGCGATGAACGCAGGTGTATCGCCGAAGAGGTGAATATACTCATGCACCTGCTTCACGACCTCGAGCGGCAACTCGCTCACCAGCGTGCGGTCGGCGATCAAAAATATTGGAATTTTCTTGTTGCGGCGCCGAACCGCGCGCAGGATCTTCAGGGCGGCGCGCTCATCAAACTGGTTTTCCCCTTCCAGATCCCAGTCCAGCAGAATCGCGCTGTGCGATGGATCGGAAGTCACCAGCGATAGCCCGTCTTCCGGCGTTGACGTTCGTACAACTTCATAGCCTTCTGCGGCAATAGCTTCCACCAGCCGCTCCATAGCGCGGTCCGAAACGGAGTCCGTTCCACCTACCTCACTCGCAATCAATAAAACCCAACGACCTTCGTTCATACACCTCTCATTCCTGCTCCATGGTACAGGCTCCTGATGAAGGAATCACGAATCATGCCGCACCGCCCGCAAAAAGGGCACGGCGGTGAGCCGTGCCCTTTTTGGCTACTCCGTTTTCGCTGTTGTTACCAATTCAAATCGGTGCCCGGATGCACATTGTTTGGCACGGTCAGCTTCACTCCCGGCTGGCTGGTTCTCAGCTTGATACGGACCAGGGTGTTGCGCTTCACGCGGGCAGCGCTCACATTAAACCTGACCAGGTAACTCGTGGCGATCGCTTTACCGAACTGATTGAGATAGGGCGTGAGCGAAGGCGGTGTGATCGTACCGATGTTGAACGATTGCCCCCCCGTGGCGTCGGCCACCTGCGCGAGGTAGCTTTGACCGCTAAAGCTTCCATGGGCGCCCCGCGGGTACGCTTGCGGATAGTAGATCGAATAGACCGCGACACCGGCTCGTTGCGCGTCTTCCTGCGCCGTCTGGACGTACGGACTGTTCTGGTTCATCACCGAAGGCCGGCCGTTGTACGGGTCGACTCCGTTCGTAATCATCAGCACAAAACGCGCCCCGGGCTGATTGGAAGGCCAGTGCTTCGTGAACTCCGAGAGCGTGAAGTACGGGCTGCCGTTGATACCGGCGACCGACATTGGGATCCGCAACTGCGCCACCGCGGCCTGATGGTTTTCCGTAAACGTGTTCATGCCGCGAACTGTGCCGTTCTGCATGTATCCCACCAGCACCTTCGTGCCCGGCGGCAGCGCGTTGATGAAGTCTGCAAAGTCGCTCAACTGGTTGCCGAACACAGATCTCAGACCGTCGTCAATCAGAATGGCGATTTGTGCGGCAGGCGGCGGTACGGGCTTCACCGAAAGAATCGGAGTATCCTGGCCATTCACCTGGAGCTTCAATGCGGCCGGATCCAGGGGAGCGCCGCTCTTGGATTGAACCGTGATCGTCGCGGTGGTGGGAAGCGGCCCTTCCATCGGAACGCCTTGCCCAAAGACGGGCAATGCTGTCACGACCAAGCCGGCAGCGAGTGCCGATAGTGTCTTGCTGCGAAAAGTCTTGGACATAGTAGTCTTCTCCTTGAACCTCAAACGCTTAGACGGGGTTTGCAAGCCACAGGTGGCACCAAACCTCCGGGTAATCTTACCCCAGGCCCCCGGAAACCTGCGCGCATTTCCGGGGGAAACTTTTCCGAAGAGTCCTACCTGCCTCCCAGCTGAAGTTTCAATCCCGTCCGAAACGTGAATGGAAGTCCCGGATATCCGATCGGCCCGATGTGTTGGTTGTTCATGAGATTGTCGAACTGCGCAAAGTACGTAAAGCCGTGCTTGAGCGCGTAAGTGAAGCCCAAATCGAGCTTTACGTAGCCAAAATCGAGATTTCGGTTTGGCAGCAGCAGCGTGTTGCCGCCGTTGAGGTCCTCATACTCCAGGAACGTGGAGTCGTCGCTGCGGCTTGCAATCGCTCCGGTCGCCGACAACGCCAGGCGCCGGCGCGTGTACTGGGCGTTGAAGTATCCAGTATTCGGAGCTCGCCGAAACGGCCGCGCGCCAACCAGTGGTCCCAGCGCGCCAATGGGGACGCCCGGAATGTTCGGGTTCTCTGTCGGTTCGCCCTGGTTTGCCGCGACGGCATCCGACGCGAACGACTGCAGCACGCGCGCGTTCAGGTACGTGTAGCCGCCGCGGAACAGGAAGTGCGGCCGCGGCTGCCACGCCACCTCAGCCTCCGCGCCATTCGCGCTGTAGGCAAGCGAATTCACATACGCCTCATAGAGACTCACAGCTGGATTCAGATCCAACCCGAAATACTGGTTCAGCGCCTCCGCGTCCACGCCCTCCAACTGATGGTTGAACATGTTATGGAAGTAGCCGAGCTTTAGCGTCAGCTTTTCCCCCAGGATGTTCTGATCCATGCCGACGTCATAGGTGCGCGAGCGTTCCGGGCCCTGCGGCGTAATGTGATATTGCTCAATGTCCGCAGTATCGCCAGCCTCGAGCAGTTGTGTGTACAGACTCTGGAACTCGATCAACAGCGTAGGCTCCTGCACCCCCGTCGCGGCATTGGCGCGGAGCCGCGTCCCATGAAAAAACTTCGCCGAAGGCCGCACCGGCACGTAACTCAGCCCCAGTCGCGGCGTTCCTGCGATGCCGTAGAGATGGTTCTTCTCCACCGCACCGCCCGCCGAATAAAACAGCCGGTGCCAGAACTCGCCCTGGAACTGCAGGTTGTATTCAAAGTTCGTCCGCTGCGTCGACTCATGCTCGGTGAAGTCGTAATCCGGGTCGAAGGCGTCCGTGTAGTAGTCGTTGTAGGAACCCCGTTCGTTCTGATACCGGAATCCAAATAGCCCGATGAAGTGCGGCGAAAAGCTGTAATCCGACTGGTAGTAGAGCTGGTCGGTATTGCTGTCCTGGTCGTAGTTGTTGCCGGTATACAGCTGCACCTGACCCGTAGCGTTATATCCGTTCGCGCCGCGGATCGTCACAACGTTGCCGACATACCCCGGCCCATACGCGCCCGGATCGTACTCCAGAAAATTGCCTCCCGCGGCAAACTGCTGCTCCTGCTCGCGCTTCCGCGCAATCCCGTACTGCACCAGGTTGTGCCACTTGCCTTTGGAAACGTTCTCCACCGTCACGCCGGAGTACAGATCCTGATCGCCCTGCCGGTTGTCCTGCGATACACCCTGAAAATCCCAGGCCCCGGGAACGCCCTGCACGGAATCCGCATTGCGGATCGTGAAGCGCATCAGCGTATTGCCGTTGAAGGCATACCCGAGATTCATCGCCGAGGTGCTCACGTGATAGCGGTCCAGCGGCAGCGCATTCGACGTATCGATTCGGGAGAACGCCCCAAAGTAATCCAGCCGGCTCCACGTGCCGCCGATCGACGCCTTGTTCTGATACGTATGCAGATTGCCTGCACTGCCTTCGTAGTTGAACTGCGGAATCGGCGTGGTTCCACGCGTTGTTTCCATCGTCACCACCCCGGCGCCGGCATCTGTGCCATACATCGCGGAGTCCGGTCCGCGCACGATGTCGATCTTGCCGACGGCTGTTGAACTCACCGTCCCATAATCAAAGATGCCGCCAATGTCATCCGCCGGTACACCATCGATCGTCACCAGGTTCGCCGTCGAGTTGCCGCCGCGCAGGAACAGGCTGGTAACGCCCCCCATCTGTCCGGTCTGCACCATGAAAGCGCCGGGCGTCTGCCGCATCACATCGACGACGCCGGTCTTCAAGTCCATCGCCTCCTGCGGAATGATGCTTACCGGGGACGTCAACTGAGGCAGCGGCGTAGGAATGCCCGTCGCACTCACGGTAATGTCCTGGCGCACCGTATTCGCCGCAAGAACGACATCCTGCTGCAGCACATCGGTCACGCCGCCATAAAAATCCAAACCGATGGCGGGCAGAAATCCCCCCGCCGAGCCAAGCAGCGTAAACCTTCCGGACTCAGACGATCGAATCTCGAACGACCCATCGGATTCGGCATAGGCAAACGCGACCGTCTTCCCATCCTTCACCAGGCGCACCATGCCGCGGGGTACAGGCTTGCCCAGTGCATCGGTTAAGCGGCCACGGATTACCACCGCCTGCGCGCAGGTTGAAATCAAAAATCCCAAACAGGTGAGGGCAACGCAGCGAGCGATTCTCGCGCGTATCGATCGACTGGCCGCAGCGCGGCCCAGAGACGATTGCATAATATTCTCCTCCGCTTCCCCGACGGAAGCGTGGCAGGCACAACAGCAATGGAACCGGTCTCCTGACTGGCGCGATTTCAAAGTCGACCCTTGTCTTGCAGAGGGCGTCCCTTCCCGATGTCCATTGGACGATCAGTGGGCGCCTCCGGGTCAGCTTCACCTATAGATCCTTAAACCAAATGTCTTGGCTTTTCGGATAAATCCCGAAACCAATAGTCTTGGTCTCCGGATTTCCAGGTGCGCGCATCACAGTTGCGGGGCAGTGGCGGAGTTTCACCGCGCTTCCCGAACATTCCTTTGCGGTAGCGTGAACAAATCGCACGTTGCCTTCGACTGCAGCAACGCAGAAACTTCTGGTGAAGTTTCTATACTATGCGATGAGTCGTAGCTTAAGCGATGAGTTGTAGAAAGACAGTGGGGTCAGCCAGAGCCTTAAGCCGCGACCATACCTCATCCGACATCTGAGCCCTGTACGAGCTACGGATGACGCCAATGAACGATGGGTCGCGCTTCGACTCCGCTTCGACTCGATCGATCAACCTGGCCCCATAGACTGACATCAGATCCTCAAACACAGCGGCTGCGAGCATCTGTTCAATCATCTCGGACTTGTTGATTCGACGAACCGCAAGCATTAGCTGCCAGGTTTCCTCCGGTCGATCGATAACCATGTCGTCTACTGCGTTATAGGCCCACTGCAGCGCGGTACATTCGCGGCAGGGACCACCACCCCGTTCCCAGGCTTCTTGGTAACGGATCCAATTGCGAGCGATGTTGTCAATCTCAAGGGCCGTCATATGCTCAAGGTATACCTATGTCACACGCGCGTAACCGGTATCTAAGCCCTTGGTAACATCCCAAAAGGCGTAATCCTAACGCGTAAGTCATTACCCTTCAGACATCCTTCGTCATCCGAAGAATCGGCAGCGCCTCTCCATTCGGCAGCGGAATCGCAATCCTCTCCTGCGCCACATAGCCACGCAGCCGGTAAAGCGGCGCCCCAGCCAGGGTCGAGCCCATCTCCAGCCGCGTGAATCCAGCCTCCCGAGCCTGCCCTTCACAATGCGCCAGCATGAGACTGCCCAACCCCTGGCGCGCCCAGCCAGGATGCACAAAGATCGCGCGAATCTTCGCCGCGTCCGTCGCCGGATCCAAGCTCGCCGGCTCCCGACCGGTCATCCCATCGCTCCCGCACAGCGTCGCGCGATAGCTCCAGCCGCCGCTGGCCACCATCTCGCCCCCAACCTCGGCAATGAAGTACGTCCCATCCGTCACCAGCTGTGTATCGAGCCCCAGCGCATGCCCCAGCGCGCCCTCAATCTCCTCCGGGGTATAGTCATCCGCCTGCAGCCCGCGCACCGACGCCTCGATCAGAGCATGCAACGCAGGTATATCGGCAGCCGTCGCCCGGCGAATCACAACCCCTTCTATCGCCATGCGCACCCCCTCTTGACAGCCTCGCGAGCTGGCCCTAAATCGCCAGCAAAACCTTGCCCGTAGTCCTGCGTCCCGCCAGGTCCCGATGCGCCTGCGCCGCATCTTCCAGGTGATACGTTGCGCCAATCCGCACCTTCAGCTCCCCCCGTGCCACCCAGCCAAACACATCCGCGGCTCGGCGCTCCAGATCACTCCGCCTGCGCACATAATCCTTCAGCGTCGGCCGAGTCAGATAAAGCGAACCCGCCATCAACCGTATGGGATCCATCGGCGGCACCGCGCCGCTCGACGCGCCATACAGCACAAGGAAACCGCGCGGCCGCAGACACTTCAGCGAATCCTCAAACGTCGTCTTGCCGACCGAGTCGTACACCACCGGCAAACCATCTCCATCCGTCTGCCGCCTTACCTCTTCCACAAAGCTGTCGATCGTATACAGAATGACTTTGTCCGCCCCCGCCCATCGCGAGAGCTCCGCCTTCTGCTCAGTCGAAACCGTCGTCAGCACCCGCGCTCCCAGCCGCTTCGCCATCTGCGTCAGCAGCAACCCCACGCCGCCTGCCCCCGCATGGATCAATACCGTTTCGCCCGCTCGAATCGGATACGTGTCGTGCGAAAGATAATGCGCCGTCAGGCCCTGCAGCAGCACCGCCGCGGCCTGCAAAAAACTTATCCCCTCAGGAATCTTCAACAGATCCGCAGCCGGCGCGCACGCATACTCTGCATACGTTCCGCGCGTTCCATTCCATGCAACGCGATCGCCTATAGCGAAACCGCTCACGCCCTGGCCCAGCTGCACCACGGTTCCAGCCGCCTCCTGGCCGGGAATAAACGGTAGCTCTGCCGGATATCGCCCCTCACGCAGATACGTGTCGATGAAGTTGACGCCCGACGCTTCAATCTTTACCAGCGCCTGTCCCGCGCGAGGTCTCGGGGTTGGTAGCTCGACGACCTCCATCACCTCGGGGCCGCCAGTGGTCTTGATCTGTATCGCTCGCATCGTTCGTTCCTACTTCCGGTTCAACGGCTCAGGCTCTCCTCAGACGGCCGAATCCGCACGATGCGGTCCACCGCATACGGCGTATTCTGCGACTGCGTGAAGAAATGGCGGACCTGCAACTCGCCCAGCAGACCCACGCCGATCAACTGGATTCCCGCCAGGATCATCACGGCAGCGATGGTAAACAGCGGCGCATGCTCATCCATCACGTTGTTGCCAGAGAAGAGTTTGTGCAGCAGCAGCCAGGTCGCAATCCCTCCGCCGCCCAACACGCCAATCGCGCCAAAGCTGCCAAAGAAGTGCAGCGGCCGCGTCATGTACTTCAGCAAAAATCGAATCGTCAGCAGGTCAAAGAACACTCGAAACGTCCGCGAAAGCCCATAATGACTGCGCCCGGACTCGCGCAACGGATTGGTGATGACGACCTCGCAGATGCTCGCGCCATACCAGCTCGCCAGCGCCGGAATGAACCGATGCATCTCGCCATACAGGGGAATGTTCTGGATCACGTCGCGGCGATACGCCTTGAAGGTGGTTCCGAAATCGTGAATATCCACGCCTGAAAGCCGCGCCATCATCCAGTTCGCCACCGCCGAAGGCGCCCGTCGCAGCACCATGTTGTCGGCCCGCTGCGCACGCCAGCCGCTCACCACGTCGTAGCCTTCCTCCAGCTTGGCAAGGAACATCGGAATCTCCGCGGGATCGTGCTGCAGATCGCCATCCATGGCCAGGATGTACTCGCCGGACGAGTGGTCGAACCCCGCCGCCAGCGCCGATGTCTGCCCGAAGTTTCGCCGCAGCTTCACCAGCAGCACCCGCGAATCCACCGCCGCAATCTCTTCCAGCAGCCGATACGTGCGGTCGCG
Source organism: uncultured Acidobacteriaceae bacterium (assembly GCA_963737325.1). GTDB lineage: Bacteria > Acidobacteriota > Terriglobia > Terriglobales > Acidobacteriaceae > Granulicella. The sequence continues at coordinate 321,863 of CAVTSJ010000019.1, read as the reverse complement.
CGATCCATCGTCGACAAACACCAGCTCGAAGCTCGAACCCACCTGCTCCATCACGCCCTTGACGCGATCGTAGAGCTTGGTTACGTTCTCTTCCTCGTTATGGAACGGGACGACGATGGAGTACTTCGGCACGGTTTTGATTTTACGCTGCCTCGTCGTTGTCACCAGCTTTTCTCACCCGAGTTGCCGTCCGCGATACACTAGGCTGGGGTGTCGCGGCCGGTTCGTCGTGTTCCTCAGATTTTTTTCAGTGGCCCGGTAGCTCAGTTGCATAGAGCAGCGCACTCCTAACGCGAAGGTCGCAGGTTGGACTCCTGCCCGGGCCACCATTTCGCCACTCATTTTCCTGCCACGCTCTGCGTCAGGACTCCTGCCCGGGCCACCATTTCGCCACAATTACGCCCCCGTAGGCGTCCTTGTCAGCAGCTCCCTGTCCCTGTCGCTCTCGTGTAAAAGCTTTTGACTCAATGCGGTATGAAACAACCAGGCGTAGTCGCGATCGCGGCGATGACCCCGCCCTCCGACTCCACCGCAACCAACATTGCTCTCAACGTCTTGGGGATCATTGGAGCACGGTCAGCCACTTCACATCCCCAGAAAAACAGGCCGGATGTGTCGCTCAAACAAATTCGTCGTCACATTCCGCGCCACAACCTCTTCGTTTTCCTTCAGCGTGTTGAGGTATCGCGGCCCCATCTTCGCCGCCACCTTGAACCCAACATGCAGTAGCTGACGAAAGCTAGGGTTATACGCCGCATTCGTTCCGTCATGCCGCAGCGCATCCGTGAACTGCTTGCTGCTCCAGCCGTTCACCTCGTCCGGGGACGGCAACACCGAGCGATCAATGTCGATCACCGTTGCATACGGTGCGGTTAACTCATCGGCGTGCGCAAACGCTTCTCCATAAATCTCCTTTGCAACCGTCAGCCCATCGCCGCCCGACTCCGCCAACCCAATCAGCTCCTCCAGCCAGGTCGTCCCAGCGGTCTTCAAATGCACACCCGCACCGGAACGCTGCACCGCCTCATGGATCGCTTTGTAAATCGAAAATTTATCCGAACCCGAGTGCACACTCAGCTTCAGATTCGCGGGCAAACCATATCTCTCCACAGCATAGGCAATCGCCGCAATATCTTCGTTGAATTCGCGCGCAAACTCGTCCACATTGCCGACATAATTCACGCCCTTGTTGAATCGCCCCGTAAACTTCGGCGCAATCGTCTGGATCGGAATCCCTTCATCAGCAATCATTGCCAATACGATCAGCAACTCAACCGGCGTCTGCGCAGTATTCGTCTCGTCCATCGAAATCTCCGACACGAACTGCCCATCGCCCTTGCTCCTCTCAATCGCGCGATAAATTCTTCCCGCCTCCTTCACCGCCGCCAGAAATTTATTTGCCACGCTCCTCAGGTACTCCCGATCCACCTCGAACGGCGCATCCACATCCGGGATCACTACCTTGCCAATCAATTCGCCATGCCGCGCGATAAATGCGTCGACGTCCATCGCGTGAGCCGGCTGACCGATCATGTCCGCGACGTCCAGTGTGAAGAAATCACACGGCTCAATAAACCGATCCACCGTCTTCAATTGAACGTGATCCGCATCCACAAAGTAGGGCTTGCTCCAGTGCAGCTCTTTCACCGCCGCGTCGGCTGCAAACCGAACCGCACTCGGCTCCGACCCGATGATCACATGCTCGCGATTGGACTTGTTCCAAACCGGCACCACTTCCACTCCAGCATCCAGCGCCAGAATGCATGCCTGCAACTGCGCCTTCGCCTGCATCCCAAAACGGTCCCCCACGCCAATCGAAAATCGCGGAAGTGTCAGCGTTTGTTTCATATCTTTCTCCTCTACCAGGTCACGCAAAGCAACTACTTACTACTGTTGTCCAACGAACCCATCGCGGTGAATAATTGCAACCTCATATCGTTTGGCGTTACTTCAAGTTTCCGCGTACGCCGGGACCAATCTGCACATTCTCACCATGCGTCGCAGTCACTCTGAAATCGGTTGCGTTCACATCCGCATACTTCACAATCGCGCCAGTCTCTCCAGATAGATGAACGTGGATCAGCTTAAGGTTCCGAATGGGCGACTCCGGTAATCCCACAATCAGCGCTGCCTGCTGAGCGCCCGTTGCCGTTACATTCTCAATCGTGATGTCATCGAAAAACGGAGTCAGCCGCGTAACCTTCTCTTCGCTGATCGTCTCCGGCACCTTGGGATAAAACTCGCTGATCAGGATCGGCGTATGAACGTCTTCCATCGTGATGTCGCGAAAGAGAAAGTGACCGATTGCCGCATTCCCGCGATCGCGATTCGACTTCACTCTCACACCCTGGTCGGTACCCTTGAAATGGATGCGCTCCGCCCGAACATCCTGCACGCCACCCGCGATCTCGCTTCCAATCGAAAGCCCATGTCCATGCAGAAACGTGCAGTCTGTGATCACGATATGACGCGACGGCGCATCGGGACCAGGAGAATCCGGCTGTCCACTCTTGATCGCTACGTTATCGTCGCCGGTATCGATCGTGAGATGGTCGATAACAATATTCGAAGATGAGAACGGATCGATGCCGTCCGTATTATGCGAACGCTGTGGCGCCAATATCTTCATATTCGTAAAGCTCACGTCGTCCGAGTAGTACGGGACAATCTGCCACATCGGCGAGTTCTCCACCGTCACCCCGCTCATGCGAATGTGCTTGCAGTGATCGAAAACGATGAGCCGAGGCCGCGGATCATGCGGCTTCTCCCACCAGGACTCTCCCCTTCCATCGATCACGCCCGTTCCATCGATCGTCACGTCTTCCGCATTGGTCGCCGTCAGCAATGCCTGCTTACCCTTGTCCTTGAACTCTTCCTTGTCAGGGTAATCGGCATGATTCGTGCTGCCCGCCAACGTCGTGCCTCCAGCAATCCGCAGCGTCATGCGGCTCTTCAAAATCAATGGCGACGACACAAACACCACCCCACCGTCCAACAGAACTGTCCCTGGATGGGTTCCGCTGCAATCGTCAATCGCCTTCTGAATCGCCACGGCGTCGTTGGTCGCTCCATCCCCCTTCGCTCCGTACTGTCGCACAGCGCAAACCTTTGCCGCGCACGCATTGGTCGCGAATCCCACACCTGCGGCTATCAGCAGCACGGCTCTCAGCATCGGTTTCATCAGAGTCTCTCCTCGACATAGGGTCCGGTGCGGCATTCCGCGCAGGGATCGAAACAAACGCTCGGTATCGTCGTTGGATAGCAATTCATGGCAACGTTGCCAGATCCAGCCGATAGTAGCAAGCGGAAACAATCCACGTCAAGGTAAGCCGCGAATGCATGCGCAAGGTTTGCGTGCATACTCGAGTGCCCGAAGTGCTGTTAGTATCGTTCAGCATGAAAGACACGAAACGCCCTACCATCATTGACGTGGCACGCGCGGCGAACGTCGGGTCGTCGACCGTCTCACGACACGTGCGAGGGGGCAAGTCGGTGAGTCCGGAAGTTGCGAGACGAATCGAGATTGCGATTGCACAGCTGGGATATGAGCCAAACACCCTGGCTCGCAGCCTCCGAGTAGGCAGAACCCGGACGCTCGGCGTGTTGTTTCCGCATGTCAATAATGTCTACTTCGGCAATGCCATTCGGACCATTCAGACCGAAGCGCGCATCAACGGCTTCACGGTAATGCTGCTCACTCACCAGGAGGAAGCGAAGCTCCAGCAGGAGCAACTGGCATCCCTGAAAAGCTCGCAGGTGGATGGCGTCATCCTGGTTCCTGCCGCCGAAACCAACGTTGCCCAGGTGCGCGCTCTGCTTGGCGATACACCGGTCGTCGCCTTCGATCGTTCCCTGGGGAGTGCGGTCGATTCAGTGCTGCTGGACAATTACAAGGCGGCGCGTGAGGCTACCGAACACCTGCTGGGCCATCGCCATTCTCATATCGTCGCGGTCAATGCGGCCTACAAATTACAGCCGCTGCAGAACCGCTTCAAGGGGTACAAAGAAGCAATGGAGGCTGCCGGGAAGAGCCCCGAGATGATCGTCTGGCATGACTCCGAGCAGCTCCGGACGGATCTCAGCGCGGCCTTGCAGAGAAAGCGTGGACCCGCGACAGCCATACTCTCCATGAGCTATTCGGTCACGCTTGCGATCCTCGCAACTCTGCGCGACAGTAACATCCCGCTCAGCGAAATCGGGTTCATCGGAATCGACGATATGGAGTTCGCCAACTTCATCCATCCCCCGCTTACGACGCTCGCGCAGCCCGCCGAGCACTTCGCCCGGCTTGCATTTCAGCAGCTTTTGGGCCGTACCGCAGGCTCAAAGGAGAAGCCGGTCCACGTGGTAGTAGCCGGCAATATGGTGATCCGATCCTCCTGCGGATGTAAACCGTCCTCTTCCAAAAAACCCTAGTTTTCCTATCGTTTTCACTCAGATGACGAAAGATCGCCGGGTTCAGTCTGGACCCGCGCGACCTCGTTTTCCTCAATTGAATTTAGCTGTTGACGATCGCTAATTCGTGAGCCTACTATTCCGCTCATCATTTGGCTACGTAGCCAGATTATCTGAAGTGTTGCCCTGAAAGGGGTCCGTTGAGTGCGATGCGTCGTGACAGCCGCATCCGCAAGGCCCGATTCGAAGAGTGTTCGGAACAATTCAAGACTCGGTTGTGTTTCTCAAATATGTCTGAGACCCGGAATCCACCCGTCACTGGCAAGATGTTCCCGCGATATTCATCGGGGGGACCGTAGCGCCCTAAAAGTCAACATTAGCAACCGTTACTGAGCAGATAGAGAACCCCATGAACCTATAACTTCGCCGAAACAGGGTGAACTCCGAACGAAAGTGGAAGCCAACGCAAATGCCAAAGATCAATAAGTTTGAAGATGAAGTGGCAGGACCCATCAAAGAGCGGCGAAGGACGCCGGCCATTCCAGAGCACGGAGAAATAGATCTCCGATCCTGGCCAACCATGCTGCGCCGAACCTGTTCCGCAGCGCTCGTCGCCGTTTGCGCAATGCTGATGCTCTTTCTACCCGCAGTAGCGCTGGCCCAGATCGGCGGCTCGGGAACGATCGAGGGAACGGTTACGGATTCCACCGGAGCGCTGATCTCGGGCGCTAAGATTACGGCACGGAATGTCGCCACTGGCGCAGAGATGGTTCGCACCAGCAACTCCGACGGCCGCTACAACGTTTCGCCGCTCGACGTGGGCGAGTACACGGTCAAGATCACCGCGAAAGGATTCCAGACGCTGTTGCGTGAGAAGCTCCAGCTGAACGGCATGCAGGTGCTGCCGCTCGACGCTGTGCTGCAGCCCGGAGCGGCCGATGTAACGGTGACGGTAACCACGGCGCCACCGCCGCTGGAAACAGAGAACGCGACCCTCGGCGCCACGATGGAGCATGAGGCCTACACATCGCTCCCGCTCGAGATGGGCGGCGCCAATGGCGTCAGCACCGATCAGCGCCGCGTGACCGACTACGCCATCATGATGCCGGGCGCGACCAATAACGAGATCAAGAACAACGAATCGGATGAGCCGATGGTGGTGAATGGCTACTCGAGTGGTACGACCTTGTACGTCGAAGGCGTTCCGCTGGAGTCGGCTTCGACCGCCGGCGATCCGCGCTTCATCTGGCCGGCTTTCTCCGTGGAGACCATCAATCAGTTCCAGCTCAAGACCACCGGCTACTCCCCTGAGTACCAGGGCATTGGCGTTGAAAACTTCACCATGAAGGCCGGCACCAACCAGATTCATGGCAACGTCTACGACATCTTCCGCAACACCGCGCTCGACTCTGCCGGCTTCATTCCCGCACAGTATCCAGCGAACTATCCCGATGCGGCCCTCGCAGGAACCTACTACAAACCACCAGAACACATGAACGAGTACGGCATGACCATCGGTCTGCCGATCTGGAAGAACAAGATCTTCTTCTTCGGCAATTACTCCGGGTTCCGCTACTCGACGTTAACCAAACCCCAGGTGCAAACCATCCCGACGCCCGCTGAGCTGTGCGGCGACTTCTCCGCAGTCGGCCAGCCCATCTACGATCCCACCACGCAGGTCGAAACCGGAGGAAGCTACTCGCGCCAGCAGTTCAAGGGTGCAAGCTATACCAGCAATGGTTGCGGCACCGGCCCTGTGATTGCCAACGTAATTCCTCAGAACGAGCTTTCCCCCATCGCGCAGTACCTGCAGAAGTTCATGCCGGCGCCCAGCAACTCCAACCTCACGAATAACTATTGGGGTTCCTACCAGTGGGGTCTCAACAACTGGTCCACCGCGGATCGCTTTGACTTCAACATCAGCGACAAGCATCAAGCGGCCGTGATCTTTGCAATGGGCCGCCAGGGACTTGTCGGTCCTGCGGGCAGCCAGACAACCAACGTAGCTCCGCTGCCCTATCTGTATGCCAAAAACTACGCGCCAATCTCGAAGGTCTTGATCCTGGAAGACACCTACGTGATCAGCAACAACCTCGTGAATCAGTTCAAGTACGGCGCGGCACAGTACCACTCGCCGGACCACAACCCGACGTATGGAATCACCGAGTTCGCTGCCTCAACCGCTGGAATCACCAACCTTCCCAACGGACAGGCTTCGGGCAGCTTCCCTTACGAGAAGTTCTCCGGCGGCCCGCAGGCCTTTGCTCCGTGGGGCCCGCAGTCCGGCTACGTCGGCAATACCAATGCCTTTACGCTGCTCGACAACGTGCAATGGATCAAGGGGCGCCACTCCTTCACCTTCGGCGGTCAGATTGAGTGGATGGAGTACAACTACGTCTACGCCGACACCGGCAGCACCATAGCCACACTGAACTTCGGCCTCAACGAAACAGCGCAGGTAAGCGGCGCATCGGCGGCGGCCAAGTCCAGCACTGGCGATCCCTACGCAAGTTACCTGCTTGGCGCGGTGGACTCTGGCAGCTACACGGAGTACGCACCGATTGCGCAGGAAACCGGATCGCGTTACCGTCCCTTTGCCCTGTATGCCAATGACGACTGGCAGGTAACTCCCAGGCTGACCTTGAACCTCGGTCTGCGCTGGGATGTCATGCCGCCGTTCCGCGAAGCCGAAGACCGCTTCTCCTTCCTGAACCCGACAGCCTCCAACCCCGTCACCGGCTCGCCCGGCACACTCCAGTTCGCTGGCAATGGCACCGACGGTTGCAACTGCACGACGCCGTTGAAGACTTACTACAAGGACTACGGTCCTCGTCTCGGCTTTGCCTGGCAGATGTCTCCCCGCGTCGTGATGCGTGGCTCGTATGGCATCTACTATGGCCACGGCGGCGGTACCTCCGGCGGCCAGACAACCCTGCCCTCAAGCAACATGGAGCTGGGTTATGCTGCATCTCCCAATCCGGTCAGCCAAGGCTTGTCGGAGCCAGCCTTTTACCTCAACAACAGTCCGTACTTCACCAACGCGGGCCTTGCCAACACGGCATTCGGAACCAGCACGATTGCTGCGCCGCCGGTCTTCAATGCCTCGTACGCAACCTACTACTCCACCCTCGCCGCCTCGCCCTACAAGGTCTCCTCGAGCCTTGCGTATCTCGATCCCTACTACGGTGGACGCACTCCCACCTTCGAGGGATATTCGTTCGGCTATCAGGTTCTTGTTACCAAGGACATGACAGCCACGGTCAGCTACGTAGGCAACCAGGGCCACTTCCTGGTGCCCACGGGCAGCCCGCGTGGCTACTGGAGCAATCAACTCGATCCCAAATGGCTCTCGCTCGGCTCAACCGTCCTGGGCTCCGCTGCAACTACGAACATGCCTGCCGGAACCTCACTGCCGTACGCCAGCTTCAATGGCACGGCCGCACAGGGATATACGGTAGCTCGCGCACTCACCGCCTTCCCGCAATACTCCGGCGTCGTGGATCAGCTCCCTGCTGTCGGCAACTCCAACTACAACGCTCTACAACTCTTCGTCCAGCAGCGGTTCAGCCACGGCTTCGGCTTCATGCTGAGCTACACCTACAGCAAGACGATCGACGATGTCGGTACCTTCCGTACCGGCTACGCCATTCCCTCTGGCGTGCTCTACAACAACGGCAAAGCCTATCCCATCGACCGGATTGAGCGTTCGCTCAGCACGCAGGATCAGACGCAGAACCTTGTCGTAACCGGCAACTACGATCTGCCCTTCGGCAGAGGTCACATCGGCAGTGGCAGCGCGATTGTGCGCGCCATCGCAGGTGACTGGCGCTTCTCCGGCATCCTGACCGTTGTCTCGGGCAACCCGCTCGCGCTAACCGGCGCGGCCTGCACCGGCCTCACCGGACAGGGAACCTGCATGCCTGGCTACAACCCGAGCTTCACCGGCTCCGCGCGTCAGCACGGCAAGTGGGGACAGGGCGCTACCCGTGCAACCTTGTCATCGATTCAATACATCAACCCGGCCGCCTTCGTGGAGGTCGCCCAACCCTACATCGGTAACACAGCTCGCACCGCTCCCGATGGACTTCGCGGACCTGGCAACTACAACATCGATGGCAGCCTCCGCCGGACGTTCCCCATCTGGAAGAATGGCCGCGTCAAGTTTGTCTTCGATGCGTCGGTCTTCAACGCGGTCAACCACGTCTGGTTTGGAAGCCCGGCAAGCACTGCGGACGGCTCCATTGGTACTTCCGTCGGCTCCGCAAGCCTGGGTACCGTAGCAGGCCAGGCAAACAACCCCCGCCAGTTCCAGTTCGCGGGCCACATCAACTTCTAACTCAACCTCAACCCGAAAGCGGCGCGAAGCTCAACGAGTTTCGCGCCGCTTTTTTCCACCCATCATGAGCGTCCAATTACATTGGACCTCATGCCAGCGAAGACACTAATGCGTCCCTTCCGCATCACCCCCTCCCACGCGGTCGTCCTGATTCTCTCGCTCGCCCTTTGTCGCGCCGCTGTCGCCCAGAATCTCCCGTGGTCTCAGCGCATGGCAGACACCGCCATCGCCCTCAATCTCAACCATGGCGATAATCCAACCGCTCCGCTCAAGTGGAACTACGAGCTTGCAACGCTCCTCAACGGGATGGACGCCGTCTGGTACAACACCGCCGACGATGCCTACTTTCGCTCCATTAAGCAGTCCATGGATGCGCTCGCCTTGCCCGACGGGTCCATTCCCACCTATGACGCCTCCGCCGACACGCTCGACAACATCGCGCTGGGCCGCGAGTTGCTCCTGCTCTACCGCGTCACGCTGAACGCTCGCTACTACAAGGCCGCAGTCTTACTCCGCAATCAGTTGGCCGTGCAACCACGCAACGCCTCCGGCGGCTTCTGGCACAAGAAAATCTACCCCAACCAGATGTGGCTCGACGGCCTCTACATGGCCGAGCCGTTCTACGCCGAATACGCTTCGGTCTTTCAGGAGCCGCAGGACTTCGCCGACATCACCCGCCAGTTCACCCTCATCGAAGCCCATGCGCGCGATCCGAAAACAGGTCTGCTCTATCACGCGTGGGATGAATCGCGGCAACAGCACTGGGCCAACCCCAGCACCGGAGCATCGCACATCGTCTGGGCCCGCGGCATGGGCTGGTACATGATGGCGCTGGTCGACACAATTCCCTACTACCCGCAAAACGATCCCGGCCGGGCCAAACTCATCGCGATCCTCAACCGCACCGCCGAGGCAATCACGCGCGTCCAGGACAAGCGCACAGGCCTCTGGTACCAGGTACTCGACAAGCCCAGCGAAGACGGCAACTACTTCGAGTCCTCCGCAGCCTGCATGTTCGTCTACGCCCTCCAGAAGGGTGTCCGGCTCGGATATCTCCCCGAGAGTTACTCCACTAACGCACAGCGCGGCTGGCAGGGAATTCTCGACAAGTTTGTGCACACCAGCGCCAACGGTTCCGTCACTCTCACCGACACCGTCAAGGCCGTCGGTCTCGGCGGCACTCCCTATCGCGACGGCACTTACAGCTACTACATTCACGCGCCGCTCGGCAGCAACGATCCCAAGGGCGTGGGCGCATTCCTTCTCGCCGCAACAGAGATGGAAGACGCGCCGGGGGCCACCAGACTCCGCGGCGACACCGTACTCGTCGACGCATGGTTTAACAGCCAGCAGCGCAAGAACGCCGCCGGACAAACCGAATACTTCCACTACAAGTGGAACGACTTCTCGAACGACGGCTACTCCCTCTTCGGCCACCTCTTTAAGCGTGACGGCGCGACGCTCGGCACACTCTACACCGCTCCAACCGTATCGAACCTCAAGCACGCGCAGATCTATGTCATCGCCTCGCCTGACAATCTGGCGAAGAATCCTCACCCGCACTACGCAACCCCGCGCGACGGCGAGGAGGTCGCAGCATGGGTACAGAGAGGAGGCATTCTCCTTCTGCTCGAAAATGACCCCGCCAACGCAGACATCGAGCACTTCAACAACATTGCAGATCGCTTCGGCATTCACTTCAATGCGGTCCTGGCCCATCACGTCGTCGGCACCGACTACGCCGCCGCAGAAATTCCAGTGCAGCCCGACGGCGATCTCTTTCACTCACCCCACGTGCTCTACATGAAGGACACCTGCACCATTTCCGTCTCCGCTCCAGCCCGCGCCCTCGTTACCGATCGCAACGACATCGTCATCGCCACCGCAAAATACGGCAAGGGTACCGTTCTCGCGGTCGTAGACCCCTGGCTCTACAACGAATACACCGACGGCCGCAAAGACCACCCGTCAGGCGACAACTTCGCGGCAGGCAAGGAACTCATCCGCTGGGTGGCCGCGCAGCGCGGCAACCAAACACAGGAAGCGCCATGAGCCCCGGATTCGAACAGGAGCCGCCGTTGAGCAGCTCGTCGCGCATGCAAACCGACCGCCGCAAATTTCTTCAATCCGCCGCCAGCACCTTGGCCGCGCTCCCGCTGTTGTCCGCTACGCGCAATCTCTCCGCGCAGCACGCCTCTCCCGAGCCACCAAGCCCTGCCTCCATCTCGCTCACTCTCGATATCAAAACGTTCGGCGCGGTCGGTGACGGCAAGACCAACGACACACTAGCGATTCAACAGGCGCTCGATCGCTGCAGCGTCCTTGGCGGTGGTCAGGCCTTCGTTCCAGCCGGCGACTACCTCATCGGCGCCCTCATGCTGCGCTCCAACACCACCCTGCACCTTGACGCAGGCGCTTCCCTGCTCGGCTCGCCAAACCTTGCCGACTACCCACTCACACAGGTGCGTTGGGAAGGCCATTGGGTAAAGGGCTACATCGGCCTGATGTCCGCGATGGACGCCACCAACATCGGCATCACGGGCACGGGAAGAATCGTCGGAAACGCCGCCATCAAAGGCCGCATGGATTCGCAGAACGGACTGCGCCACCCGGCCCTGCTCGAATTCATCAACTGCAGCCACCTCCGCGTAGAAGGCTGCGTCACCGAGCAAAACGATATGTGGTCGATCCATCCCGTCTACTGCGACGACGTCCTCTTCCGCAACGTCACGGTGCGCGGGGGCGCCGACGGTATCGACGTAGACTCCTGCAAGCACGTGGTAATCGAGGGCTGCACCTTCGCCACCGGAGACGATTGCATCTCGCTCAAGTCCGGCCGCGGCGCCGAAGGCTACGCAATTCATCGACCCACAGAAGACGTGCGCATCAGCAACTGCACCTTCTCCGACGCGCACTGGGCCTGCATTGGCATCGGCAGCGAAACCTCCGGCGGCATTCGCAACGTCTACGTTGACCATTGCAAATGCACAGGCGCGAGAACCTTTGCGATCTATATCAAGAGCCGTCCAGGACGAGGCGCCTTCATCGAAAACATCTACATGAGCGATCTCGACGTGTCCGGAGCACAGCAAGGCTTTCTCCGCTTCAACATCCTGGACAGCGGCAAACAGGATGAAGTCGCAGTTCCCGGAGAAAATGGCATCCCAACTATACGAAACTTCAACTTCAACAACATCCGTGTCACCGACGTGCCCATCCTCGTCGATGGAGTTGGAATCGATCCCGCCAAGCCGCTAGAAGGGCTTTCCCTCACCAACATAAGCGGCACCTGCGGCAAAGGAATCTTCCTCGCAAATATTAAGCACGCCGTCCTGCGCAACATCCGGGTGACCGGTTACACCGGCGCCCTGCTCAACACCTGCAACGTAACAGGAACCGGCCTCTCCAACGCCGCCCCTCTGCAACCAACCAAAATCCCCGCTCCAATTCCGCCACCAGCCCAACCCTACGTCCTGCATTAAACGCGCGACAGAAAAATCTCAATCAAAGCATCCACAATGAGCTTCGCAAAGCAACTACCATCACCGAGCCCTATGCCGAAATCCATCCGTTCCCTTCTTCGCATCTGTGCCTCAGCTTCAATCGTTCTCCAGGTCGCCGCCGCACAGAACATCTCGCAGCCAGTCCCAGCCCCCGAGCACATCGCCTCCAACGCATCCACTGCTGGCCGCGCCAAACTCAACGCCTACCTCGACGCCATTGCAGCCGGATACATCGCGACCCGCAATGCCGAGGTCGCAGCAATCCAAACGCGCGCCGAAGCCGAGGATCGCCAGGCCATCGTCCGTAAAAAAATCACATCCCTCATCGGCCCGCTCCCACAGCGCACCCCGCTAAACGTCAAGCTCATGGGAGTCACCCAGGCCAACGGCTTCCGCATCCAGAAGTTAATCCTCGACAGCCAGCCCGGCTTCCACATCCCGGCCCTGCTCTACCTTCCAGACGGACAGCCTGCCGGTCAAAAGCTTCCCGCCATTCTGATCTCTGCCGGCCACTTCCCCAGTGGCAAGGTCAGCGACTACACCTCCGCAGCAATCTTCGCTCGCAACGGCTTCATCGTTCTCTCCTACGACCCCATCGGTGAAGGCGAACGCCTTCAATATCCCGACCCCAAAGATCCCAATCAATCGCTGGCCACGCGTCCCACCGGCGAACACGGCGAAGCAAGCCTGCAACCCATGCTCATCGGCGACACGATCGATCGCTACATGCTCTGGGACGCGATACGCGGTGTCGATTACCTCAGCAGCCTTCCCCAGGTCGATCCAAAACGCATCGGCGCGTTCGGCTGCTCCGGCGGCGGAGCGATCACCGCCTATCTCGGAGCGCTCGATCAGCGCCTCGCCGCCACTGCCATCGCCTGCTACATCACCAACTTCGACGCACTGTTGCCGGCCATCGGAGCGCAGGAAGGCGAACAGTCCATGCCGCACTTCATCGCGTCAGGCCTCGACTTGCCAGACTGGGTTGAACTCCGCGCACCCCGCCCAACCGCGGTAATAGCCACCTATTCCGACATGTTCCCCTTCGCCGGCGCGCGTTCCAGCGTCATCGAAGCCCGCCGCTTCTACTCCCTCTTCGATCCCGACAACGCCGGCGTCCCAATCGGCCCAGGCTCCCCCACGGTTCCACCAACCCCCACCGAACCTGCGCTCAACGCCGACACCACAAACAAGATTCCGCCCACCGCCGCGCTGCAGTTCATCACCGGCCCCGGTCACCACGGAGCCCTCGCGCCGCTCATGGGCGACATCGTCGAGTTCTTCATACGCAACCTCAAGCCCGGCACCGACGCCACCCATCCCATCCTCCCACCCGCCGTTCCGACAAGCACCGCCGCCGCAAGCTGGACGCCCGCCGGCCTCCCAAAGGGAGCGTTGCAGGTTACGCCCACCGGCCAGATCGCAACCAGCTATCCCGGCTCCGAAACCATCTTCACCCTCAATCGGAAACGTGCCGCCAAGATCCTCCCACCCGCCTCGCAAAGGCTAACTGAACAGAAATTGTCCCAAGCGATTCGTGACGCCACCGAGACCTTGCTTCGCCCCGGCACCTCGACCTTCGACCCAACCCTGTTGGCCGCAAAGTCCGGCGACCTCACGCTTCGGTCCACCACGGGAATCGACCTGCACGGAAATCTCTACGTTCCTTCAACCCCCGGTCGTCACTCCGCCGTCATCCTGCTCGTGCCCAATTCCATCGACCGCGATAGTCCGATTGCCCGCTCAAACAAGGCTCGTTTCGATTCCCTCTCCGCCGCCGGCAACATCGTGCTCGCCATCACCCCGCGTCCGTCGCCTCCCGGCACAGAAGCCATGAAGTCGCCCATCCTCGGTCCCTTCTACTTGCTCAGCCTTCGCGCCGACCTGGTCAGCCGCACCCTCGTGGGCATGCGCATCGACGACGTCGCGCGCATCACCGACTACCTCGCCAGCCGCGCAGATGTCGACCCCGCCCGAATCACCGCCACCGGCAGCGGACACATGGGCCTGGTCCTGCTGCACGCCGCTGTCCTCGACCCGCGCCTCAAGCACGTCACCATCGACCACGTCCTCACCAGCTACCGCAGCCTGATCGATGCCCCACTCCCGATCGGAGCGCCCGAAGACATCATCCCCGGCGTTCTTCTCCACTACGACATCCCTGACCTCGCTCGATCCCTGGGCCCGCGCCTCACCGAAACCGACCCCCTTCAGGGCACCGCCGATCTCAGCCAAACCTCTACGCCGCTAGCCACGCTCGAGCCATCATCGTCGCACGGCGCAACGCGATAACCGCACCATAATCCTTTAGGTTTACCATGATCTCGTTGCACGCTTCGCGCGTGTACTCGTCGCGCGAGCGCCCTGGAGACAACCATGGCACAGGCGGAAGAACAACGCAGACTCACAGAAGCCAGAGAAAACATCGCCCCTTGGAAGAAGTGGGGCCCCTACCTGAGTGAGCGCCAGTGGGGAACGGTGCGTGAGGACTACAGCGCCAACGGCGACGCCTGGGATTACTTCACTCACGATCAGGCAAGGTCGCGAGCCTATCGGTGGGGCGAGGATGGCCTTGCTGGAATCAGCGATGACCACCAGGTCTTGTGCTTCGCTCTTGCCTTATGGAATGGCAAAGACCCGATCCTCAAGGAGCGGCTCTTCGGCCTGACCAACAGCGAGGGCAACCATGGCGAAGATGTGAAGGAGTACTACTTCTACCTCGACAGCACCCCGACGCACTCCTACATGAAGTACCTGTACAAGTATCCGCACGCTGCCTATCCCTATGAAGACCTCATCAAGACCAACCGGGAGCGCGGTCGAGGCGCGCCCGAGTACGAATTGCTGGATACCGGCATCTTCAAGGAAGACCGCTACTTTGACGTCTTCGTCGAGTACGCCAAGGCGGATGCGGAGAACATGGAAATCAAGATCAGCGTCTCCAACCGTGGCCCGGAAACAGCAACCCTCCACCTGTTGCCCACGCTCTGGTTTCGCAACACCTGGATGTGGTCCGACGCAGGCGCCAAGCCCCTGCTGAAGGGAAAGAGACAAGCTGAACACAGCGTCATCTCGGCCCATCACACCGACCCGCTCTTTCAGGAATCGCTCGCCGACTACGCCCTGTACTGTGAAGGCAACGTGCCGCTTCTCTTCACAGAAAATGAAAATAACAACCAGAAATTATTCGGAACAAAAAACGCCTCGCCCTATGTTAAAGATGCGTTTCACACCTACCTCCTACAGGGCAAGAACGACGCGATCAATCCTGCAATGGAAGGCACCAAGGCCGCCCCTCATTACACGCTGAATGTAGCCGCGGGAAAGACTGAGGTCGTGCGTCTCCATCTGGGACGAGTCGCCGCCACCCAAAAAACATCCCCGTTTCAAAACTTCGACGACGTCTTCGCGGCGCGCCTCAAGGAGGCCGACGAGTTCTACGACGAAATCACGCCGCCAAAAGTAAAGGCCGATCCCGACCGCGCCATGGTCATGCGCCAGGCGCTCGCCGGCATGCTGTGGAGTAAACAGTATTTCTACTACGACCTGAATGTCTGGCTCCGAGAGCACCAGGTGGAACCGACGAGCCCTCCCGATCTCAGACAAAAAGTGCGCAACGGCGAGTGGTTCCACATGTACAACAACGACATCATCTCGATGCCGGATAAGTGGGAGTATCCCTGGTACGCAGCCTGGGATCTTGCGTTCCACATGCTCGCATTCCAGGTAGTCGATTCTGACTTCGCCAAGGCTCAGCTCATGCTGATCCTGCGCAACGACTATCAGCATCCCAACGGTCAGGTTCCGGCCTACGAGTGGAACTTCGGCGATACCAATCCGCCGGTCCACGCCTACGCCACCATGCAGATTTACATGAGCGACAAGGAGAAGAATGGCGGCAAAGGCGACCTGCAGTTCCTCACCTACGCCTTCTCCAAACTCCTGGTGAACTTCACCTGGTGGCTGAACCGGAAGGACCGCGCAGGAAACAATCTCTTCGAAGGCGGATTCTTAGGCCTCGACAATATCGGTGTATTCGACCGCAGCGCGCCCCTACCCGGCGGCGGCTACCTCGAACAGGCAGACGGAACCGCGTGGATGGTCTTCTTCAGCCAGCAGATGCTGCGCATCGCCGTTGAGCTGGCGATTCATTATCCCGTCTTCGAAGAGTTCGTCAGCAAGTTCTTCGAACATACGATGTGGATTGCCGGCGCCATGGATCGCATGGGCAAAACGCAGGACACCATGTGGGATGAGGAGGACGGCTTCTTCTACGACGTCCTGCGCATGCCGAACGGCGAAGCCTTCCGCCTGAAAGTGCGATCCATGGTTGGCTTGCTCCCACTCACCGCGGTCGCCATCTTTGAGGACGACATCCTCGCCAAACTTCCCAACTTCGCCAGGAGCGCCAGGCTGTTTATGACCAGGCACCCGGAGCTCGCCGCGAATCTGCACATGCCCGGCACACAAGGAGTAGCCGGAAGAAGATTGCTTGCGACCGTGAACGAAGCGAAGCTGCGAAGAATTCTCACCAGCATGCTGGACGAAAAAGAATTCTTTGGTCCCCACGGAATTCGCGCGCTGTCTCTCCACCACCGCGAGCATCCGCTTGAGTTCGACATGGGCGGACAAAAGTATTTCGTCGGCTACCTCCCCGGCGACTCCGACAGCGGAATGTTCGGCGGCAACTCCAACTGGCGAGGCCCGGTGTGGATGCCGGTAAACTTCCTCCTCTATACCTCGCTCCTGCGCCTTGGCGCGTACTACGGAGACAGCTTCACAATCGAGTGCCCAACCGGCTCCGGCAACCTCATGACCTTGTTCCAGGTAGCCCAGGTATTGGCAGAGCGGCTCATCGGAGCGTTCGTCAAAGACAGTTCTGGCAGACGGCCCGTCTACGGCACCGCGGAGAAGTTCCAGACCGATCCCTACTGGCGCGACAACGTCCTCTTCTTCGAGTACTTCAACGGCGACACCGGCGCCGGGGTTGGAGCCAGCCACCAGACTGGATGGACAGGCTGCATCGCCCGAATCATTCAGACCAATGGCGCCTTCGATGAAGCAGGTATCGCCCAGCCGGATGCAGAGCGACGCGCCATCAGGCTTGGGCAAGGCCAGACCCCAGAGGAGATCGACGCTGTAGTCCTCGCAAAATAAACATAAGCATCGATAGCCTCAAGCCCACTCCCTCACAACCTCGGCTCGTTGCCGCGCGAGCGCATCTGCACGCTCCACCAGCGATGTATCCTATTGGCTCCGCATCGGATTACTCCCGTGCCATCCATTCAGGAGCACCCATGGTCGCCATCCAAGTCGAATATCAAGGAGACCTGCACTGCAAAGCCGTGCACGGCCCCTCCGCAACCGAGCTCAACACTGACGCCCCCAGGGACAACCAGGGCCGCGGCGAAAGCTTCTCCCCCACCGACCTCGTCGCAACCGCGCTCGGCACCTGCATGCTCACCGTGATGGGCATCATGGCCCGCACCCTCGAAATCGACATCGCCGGCACCACCGCCACCGTCGAAAAGGAGATGACCGCCACCGCCCCGCGCATGATCAGGAGCCTCACCGTAAATATCCACGTGCCTCATTCCGTGAGCCCCGAGAACCAACAGAAGCTCGTCCGCGCCGCCCACACCTGCCCGGTCCACAAGAGCCTCCACCCCGACATCGAGACCCCCATCGAATTCACCTGGGGTTGACCTCCAACACCCCGGCCTCAAGAAGATTCCCTCGCCCATTGCCTCCATGGCGCAGAATTCGTGCGCCACGCCGCCCCTCCGCGTGCTACCCTTCGTCCCAACAAAATATTTGTGCGGCCGCCGTCGCGAACGTCGGCCTGCATCCAAATCCTGTAGAGGTGTATGCGCAATGATCGATACCGATCTCATCGTTAAGCTTCTCCGCGACCGCGGCCACAAGGTCGAGTCCGTCTTCCATGTCCCCGAAAATGCCGGCGAGTATGAATTCTCAGTCGACGGAACTCTCCTCACCCTGTCCGAGACCCGTCAACTGCTTGAGTCCGAAGACGATCACCAAAAGGTGTCCGCGCAATCCATCGCCGACACCGACCGCCTTCCCCCCTGGGACCGCGCCGAAACACCCCTCGACAGCTAATCGCAACACCCCAAACGGCGAAAGGTTCCACCCCAAACTGCTAAAATCAAGGGGTATGCCAGCCATTCACCGCAGAAAATCCGTTCCCGTCACCATCGGCAACATCCGCGTCGGTTCCGATGCTCCCGTCGTCGTCCAGTCGATGACCAACACCGACACCGCCGACGTCGAGTCCACCGTCCAGCAGATCGCCGCCCTCGCGCGTGCCGGCTCTGAGATGGTCCGCATCACCGTCAACAACGATGCCGCCGCCAAGGCCGTCCCCTATATCGTCGAAGGCATCCGCGCCAAGGGCTGGAACACCCCCATCATCGGCGACTTCCACTACAACGGCCACCTCCTGCTCTCCAAATACCCCGACACCGCCGAGGCTCTCGCCAAGTACCGCATCAACCCCGGCAACTGTTCGATAGGCCGCAAGGACGACGACAACTTCCGCACCATGGTCGAAGTCGCCGTCAAGCACCAGAAGCCAGTCCGCATCGGCGTCAACTGGGGCTCGTTAGACCAGGCCCTCCTCACCAAGATGATGGACGAAAACTCCAGACTCCCCGAGCCTCTTGATGCCCGCGACGTAATGATGGAAGCGATGGTCGTCTCCGCGCTAGACAACGCCGCCGCGGCCGAGCGCTACGGCCTCCGCCGCGATCAGATCATCCTCTCCGCAAAAGTCTCCGGCGTCCGCGACCTCATCGACGTCTACACCGAGCTAGCCAGCCGCTGCGACTACGCCCTGCATCTGGGCCTCACCGAAGCCGGCATGGGCATGAAAGGCGTAGTAGCCTCCACCGCCGGTCTCGCCCCGCTCCTCCTCGCCGGCATAGGCGACACCATCCGCGTAAGCCTAACTCCCACTCCCGGCGGCGATCGCAGCGAAGAAGTCCGCTGCGGCCAGCAGATCCTGCAATCCCTCTCCATCCGCAGCTTCATGCCCCAGGTCACCAGCTGCCCCGGTTGCGGACGCACCACCTCCACGTATTTTCAAGAATTGGCCGAGCGCATCCAGACCTACCTCGTCGAATCCATGCCCGAGTGGAAGAAGCAGTACCCCGGTGTCGAAGAGCTCAAGCTGGCCGTGATGGGCTGCATCGTCAACGGCCCTGGCGAGAGCAAGCACGCCAACATCGGCATCTCCCTCCCCGGCACCTTCGAGGAACCGAAAGCCCCCGTCTATGTCGATGGCCATCTCTTCACCACCCTCAAGGGCGACCACATCGTCGAGGAGTTTCAAGTCATCCTCGACGAGTACGTCCAGAAGCGCTACGGCAAGCAGCTAGTAGAAGTCTAAGCAATCCCCTTCCACGTCGCCCCATCCCGACCAACGGAAGGGCCACGCGAAGCAATAAAAAGGCGTGCGAACGCCCGCCCCACGCGCAGTGGGATTTTGCCTTAGCTTTTCTTCTTCTTCTCGGCCCTCTCCGCCAGCTTCCGAGCCACCCGCGTAGCCCGAATCTCCTCATCGCGTTTCTTCCGCCTCTCGCGCTCCCACACAAACGGGCTGTTGTGCTGACGCAGCTCGCGCAGCGGGTACAGCGTTCCCCGCCACAAGATGCCGCGCTGCGCCAACACCACCACCATCGACCGCAGCAACGCGAAGATCATCGCCACGGCTCCCAGCGGATACAGCCACGCATACCGCGCATCAATCCGGCTCGCCCTTCCCATCACCCGGTACAGCGCGCCAATGCAACACAGAATCACCAGCGCCTGCACCACCGTGCCCCACCACACCAGCCCCGCCAGCGGCACCAGAAAAAACACAAAGATCCACAAACACATCAGCAGCACAAACACCGGCTGAAAATTAAACGCCGAAAATAAGTTCTTCGTCATATTCAACAGCAGTCCATGCCCGCCCTTGGCCCAGTGCACCAGCACCATGCCCGGAGCAAACGCCATTCGCTGCCGCATCTCCGCAGCGCGCATCCGCCGCCCCAGCGTTATGTCTTCGAGCACCGCAAGCCGCTGCGGAATCCATCCGCCAATCTCATTCAGCGCATCGCGCCGCACCATGTTGAACGCGCCAATCCCCGCCACATCGCGCCGCGCCTTCGGGTCCTCCACCATCCACGGCCGCGTCGCCCAAAGACTCATCACCTGCATAAACCCCAGCACAATCCCCTCGCCGCGCGATTTCACCTCCACCGTCGGCAGCACCACCAGGTGGTCCGCCTGCGTCTCCTGCGCGCACACCAGCGCGCGCCGCAACACCGACGGCGAAAACAGCACGTCAGCATCCGTGTACAACAAATAATCCGACGCGCTATTCTCCGTCCCAACCATCAGCGCAAACGTCTTCCCCAGCCATCCCTCCGGCAACTCCGAAATGTGAATCGCGCTCAGCGCACCCGGCCGCCGCCGCGCATACTCCTCCACATACGCATCCACAATCGCGCCAGTCCCATCGGTCGACCGGTCATCCACCACCAGCACCCGCACCCCAATGTAATCCGCCACCATCAGCGCTTCAATCGTCGCGCCAATCTTCTCCGCCTCGTCGCGAGCCGGCACCACCACCGTCAGCGTCGGCAAACCCTCTGGCAGCGCATCCCAATCCGGAAACGTAAGGTCCGGCAACGTAGGCAGCAGATGCACCGCATCGTAGGTCCGCAGCACCCACACCAGCGTCAGCAGCCACGCGACCGTCCGGATAATTTCGCGCCAGGACTCCGATACATGAAAGTGCAAGCCGTGCCAGTTCAACCTGCCGCGCCCTCCAGCGAATGCGTCAACGGTGGCGCAAACTTCGACCCCACAAAGAAAATCACCGCCGCCACCACAAACGTGATCAGCGTAATCCCCAGCCCCATCCTCAGGTTCGAATGATCGCTGGCGATCCCAATGATCTTCGGCGAGAACGCATCGCCAAACACATGCAGCACAAATAACTGCCCAGCCATCGCCGTCGCCCGCAGATGCGCCGGCACCGCATTCAACGTCGCCGCATTCACCGGCCCCGTTCCCAGGAACACCAGGAAAACCGCGACCCCCAGCGCCGGCAACGTCACATTCCTGGGCCCAAAGAAACAGAAAATCGCCGGCGGCACCGCTAGCACCGCACTCAGCGCCGGCACCAAATACAACGCCTTGCTCGTCTTCTTCGACCACCAATGCGCAAGCAACCCGCCCACCACCGTCCCACCCAATCCACACACCACCGTGATCCCGCCCATGATCGTCCCCGCCGCTTCAATCGACCGCCCATCCACGCGATGCAGAAACGACGGCATCCACCACGAGATCCCACCCAACGAAAACGTCACCGCCGCATACCCAAAAATTGAGCACAGGTACGCATTGTTCTTCAGCAGCGACACCACCGAAGCCCGGTCCACCTTCTTCCGTTCCTTCGACGCCACCCTCTGTGGCTCGCGCATAAAAAACAAGATCAGCAGCGCAATCACCGCACCCGGAATCGCCGAAACAATAAACGCCATCCGCCATCCATGATGCGCAGCCACCACACCACCCGACAGATACCCCAGCGCCGCCCCCACCGGTATCGCCACATTGAAAATCGTCAGCACCGCATTGCGCTTGTCATCGGCAAAGTAATCCGCCAACAGCGCCGGCGCAAAGATACCAAAGCTAGCCTCGCCAATCCCCAGCGCCGCATGCCTCAAATTCAGCGACATGTAGCTGTGCACACTGGCCGTAAAAAAATTCATCGCCGCGATCATCAACGCCGCAACCACAATCATCGGCTTCCGCGGAAACCGGTCCCCCAGCCATCCCGTCACCGGCGACGACAGCACATACGCCACAAAAAACCACAGCGTCAGCGACCCAATCTGGCTATCCGAAAGATGAAACTCGCCCTTGATCTGCTCCTGCACCGCCGGCAGAATGTACCGGTCCAGGTAGTTGACGAAGTTCATCGCCGTCAACAAACAAAGCGCCACCACCGCGCCCTTCACCGAACGATCCCGGGGCTTGTTCGTTGTCGTCGCGGCAGGCATCATCCTGAGCCGAGGATATCAGCCTGCCGTTGCCCTTGTTTTTCTTTCTGTCATTCCCTCGGGGAATCTGCTCCTGCAAATATCCTGCTTCGCAACCGCCTCTACCCCGCCAGCACATCCCGCGCCTTCAGCAAAATCGCCGCCCACCCCTCGCGCGTCTTCTCCGCCCACTCCCGCGGCACACCGCTATTAATCAGCTTCAGCTCGCACCCCTCCCCCAGGTGCGCCAGATTAATCTCCACAATCGACACCTCATTCGAATACTCCGGCACCCCAAACGTGAACACCATCCGCAGCGGTCGTACCAGCTCCAGGTACTCGCCCGTATGCAGCACGTCTTTCCCATCGCGCCGCTCCACAAACACGTAGTGTCCACCCACCCGCGCATCAATCTCCGCGCGCACCATCGTTCCCGTCGGCGTCGCAAACAAAAACTTGCTCGCCGTCTTCGGATCCAGCAGCGCGTCGTAGATGCTCTCTTCATCCGACGCAAACTTCTGCGTCACAAACACTGTCTCCGTCTCCGATCCCATCACAACCTCCCGCGGGCAATCCCGCCGCAACCCGTCAGATGCCGCACCGGCCCCCACACGCTGCCCGCTACTTCTCCTCCGACAGCCGATACATCAGCAGCGCCATCCGCTTCGCCTGCTTCGGTATCGAATCCAGGTACACCACCTCACCCACCGCATGCGCGCCCGTCCCCATCGCACCCACGCCCACCAGCCCCGGAACATACGGCGCCACAAACGCAATATCCCCCGCACCGCCCAGCGTAGGATCCGTCACCTCCTCGGGCCCAAATCCCAGCGTCGCATTCACCAGCTGCAGCTTCGCCAGCAGCGCCTCCGACGCCGGCGTCACCGCCATCGACGGATACGCCTCGTCAAACGAAATCTTCGCATCCGTCAGCGTCAGATGCTGCGCAACGATCGCCTCCATCTTCGCCTTCACCCGAGCCGTCTGTTCCTCGCTCACCGTCCGCATGTCGCCGATCGCCAGCGCTGTCTGCGCCACAATGTTCGCCTTCCCGCTCGCCGTCCCGCCCGTCTTCTCCTTATCCAACTCGGCAGTCCCTCCACCCAGCACCAGCCCCACGCTGTACGTCAGCCCCGGCTCTCGCAACTGCGTGCGAAACGCATCCAGAATCCGCGCCTGCTCATAGATCGCGCCATACCCCAGCTTGTCCCCAAACACCAGCGACGAGTGCCCGCTCTTCCCGCTCGTCTCCAGATGCCAAGTGATCGAACTCCGCCGCCCAATCCTCACCGCATCGACCCCATCCACCCCGCCATCGCGAAACGCATTCTCAAACTCCAGCGCCGCATCGCTATGCTTGGCCGCATCAATCATGTCTTTCCGGCTAATCGCAATCGGCCGCCCCGCATCTTCTTCATCGCCGCTCAGCACAATGCTGATCTCCGTGTCCTTCAACACCCCCGCCGCCTGCATCGCGCGCAGCGCATCGAGCATCACCACCAGCCCGCCCTTCATGTCGCAAGTTCCCGGCCCCGTCGCAATCCGCCCATTCGTTCCCGGCACAATCTCATACTTCTGAAACGGGGAGTTCGCATCGAACACCGTATCCATGTGCCCAATCAGCAGCAACCGCTTGCCGCACTTCCCCGCGCCCAGCGGGCAAGGATGCTCCGCCACCAAATCTCCCGCACGCCCCACCTGCGGCATCGGATGCCACTGCACCGTGAACCCCAGCGCCTCCAGCTGCGGCGCAATCACATCCTTCACCCGCACCACGCCGGCAAGATTCATCGTCCCGCTATTGATATCGACGATCTTCTCCAGCAACTCCACCGCCCCCGGCGTAGCCGCGTTAATGGTCTTCACCATCTCCGCTTCCTTCGCCGAAGGAGCACCCTGCGCGGCAGCCATCCCGCACCCAGACAACAACACGCCGCCCATCCACAAAACCACAACTGAAAGTCTTATCATGATGGCCGGAGAATACCACGACCCACTTCGCGATACTTAGCTAACTTCGCGCACCTTGCGTCAAGGCTTTCGCCTCTTGCCCGCTACTTCCACTCCTCACTCCGCGGATACCGCGCCGTCACCACCGTCGAGATCCCACCACGCGGCCGAAAATCCCCCTTGATCTCCGCCCACACCGGATCGGTCGCCTTCACCACATCGTCCAGCACCTGGTTCACAATATTCTCCTGAAAGATTCCCAGGTTCCGATACGTGAACAGATACTCCTTCAAGCTCTTCAGCTCGAGACACTTCTCCCGCGGCATATACCGAATCGTCAGCACGCCAAAGTCCGGCAGCCCGGTCTTCGGGCAGACGCTCGTAAACTCCGGATCATCAATCAAAATCTCGTAAGCCTTAAACTGGTTCGCCCAGGTCTCAATCGCCGGAAACTTCGTCTGCAACCCCGCCGCCGCGTGGTCATCGGTATAGCCTGTCGTGTGTTCTGCCATCCCTCTAGTTTATCGCGCCAACCCCACACCGCGCATCGCGCCCGCCGTCCAGCAAAGTGTCAGCTTGAACTCCGAGCTCGACACCAGGGCCTCAACTTTCGCCGAGGCCCCAGGGTCGCGCGCTTAGAACCGGCTGGTCGTGCCGCCAAACAGTTCAGACATCACATGGAAGCCCGCATCGCAGGCATGATTCAGGCAAGGCAATCCAAAGCCCGCCTCAGCGACTTGAGAAGCGAGAAACTGTCGTAGTAGTTCCCGCTCTTCACACCGCCCTTGCCCTGGTAGTTCGTTTGCACCGTCAGAACAACACGGTTCTGGTTCTGACTGGGATAAAGGCCGGTCAGCAAGGTAGTGCTTCCGCTATCGTCGTTCTCGTCCCAGACAACTACGATCGCACTCCGGCTCGAGCGCCAGATCGGCGACGCATGAATAGCGCTAACCAGACGCTCGATCGTCGTGTCTCCCTGCTGTATCAGTCCCGGGTTAATCCCATCTGGGTGCCGTACGTGTAACCGCTGTTGTTTTGCCATAATCGAATGCGCAGAAAGCGTCCGAATTGCTCCGGCCATGTTGATCATCACACTGGTTCGGAACGACGAAGGACAATGCCGGCACATCGCCGCTGGTCAAATCGGCATACAGGACGTTTTGCCCATCGAACCCGAAAATATTCGACAACTGTTGTCGCTGTTGTATCCGTCCTGAACCTGCGGAAGTAGGCGAACGGATTATGTTTGACCGCATATAGCTGCACAACGCTTGAGGTCGTCAGCGGCGCCAGGCCTGAAAAATTGGTTAAATTCGTGACCGTGCCATTGCTGTAATTGACACCGGAGATCGATCCCAGCGAGAGACTCTCCAGGCACGATCTCACTTGAGAACGACCGCCGCCAACTGATCCGCAACGGTCTTCCCCACCGGGCGAGCAGGAACCGACATGACTCCGTCCAGCTCAGCCAGGGCCACAAATGGCCCTGCAACTTCGTTCCACGTTTCCACTGCCGGCGTCTGAGCGTCGGTGCCGGTTCCAGAGATCGGACAGATATTCCCGGTGTCCACGGGCACCGGAGCGTTGTTGCCACCGTCATCAGCATTCACAATCCCGCTGGCAATGTTCGGCGTGCACGCTGTGTCGTTCCAGTCCGGAGAATTGTCGCTACGCACACCGAAGTTCGATCCCCCAACGACTTCCAGATAGTTGGTAAGGCTCGGATGTCCGACCGCGAAATAATTCGTCGCCAGATTAACCTGCCCACTCTTGATCTGGTTGTTCAGATAAGGTTCGTTCGGGTTGTTGATCACCTGTTGATAACCGTGGTTTTCCATCATGATCACAAAGACATGATCGAGATGAGGAATGCCGGTGGGAACGCGTTCTTCCTGCGCGAATGCCGGTGCCACAAGCGCCCCGGCGACGAGACCGTATACTGCTGCTTTCTTAAGCATGAGAGCGGACCTTTCAATTTGGTTTGAATTTGCGTAGCGCCGCCACGATCGCGCGACACCGGCAACTAAGGTTCTCTGCCTCCACGCGTGAATCGGGCATTACAAGAGAACAAATAAATCTAGAATCCGGTTTGCGCTGTTAGCAGGATCAACAAACCTGCGCACTCGGCACATTGCTCAGCTCACACCAGCGCAACACAAATTCACCACCGGTCCACTCACGACGCCCTGCATGCCCCCTCCTGAATTCGGCACTCCTGAACAGAATCCCAAACCAAAACCCATTCCCTCACGTCAACCCATTCTGTGCGAAGATTTCGCCGAGGGCCATCCCATGCCAACTCCCCGCATCAGCCTCCTCTGTCTGCCTCACCATCGGCCTCGCCCCAGCCGCCCGCGCGCAAGTCCTCACCGCCCAGTACAACAACGCCCGCACGGGCGCCACCCTCCACGAAAAAATCCTCACCCCCTCAAACGTCAACGCCCGCACCTTCGGCAAGCTTTACACCCGCACGGTCGACGGCGACGTCTTCGCCCAACCTCTCTACGTCCCTGCCCTCACCCTCCCCGGCCTCGGCAAGCGCAACGTAGTCTTCGCCGCCACCGAGCACGACAGCGTCTACGCCTTCGACGCCAACGGCACGCGCGACACCCCGCTCTGGCACACCACCTTCATCGACCCCGAGCACGGCATCACCACCCTCGCCGACCGCGACGTCCAGTGCCCCTTCATCACCCCCGAAGTCGGTATCACCCCAACCCCCGTCATCGACCCCGCCACCAAAACCATGTACGTCCTCGCCCGCACCAAGCAGAACGGCACCTTCGTTCAGAAACTCCACGCACTCGACATCACCACCGGCAAGGAACGCCCCAACAGCCCCGTCACCATCGCCGCAACCGTCCCCGGCAAAGGCGACGGCGCCGAAGACGGCAAAATCGCCTTCGACCCACTCAAAGAAAATCCCCGCGCCGCACTCCTTCTCCTCAACGGCAACGTCTACCTAACCTGGGCCTCCTCCTGCGACGTCGCTCCCTACCACGGCTGGGTCATGGCCTACGATGCCCACACGCTCCGCCAGCGCGCCGTCCTCAACACCTCGCCCGACGGCGACGACGCCGGCATCTGGCAGTCCGACGCAGGCCCCGCCGTCGACGACGCCGGCAACATCTACGTCGCCACCGGCAACGGAAACTTCAACGCCAGCCAACCCGGCGGCCGCAACTACGGCGACACCGTCCTCAAGCTTCACCTCGACGGCGACAAGCTCGTCATCCGCGACTACTTCACTCCCTTCAACCAGAAAATCATGGATGCCCACGATTGGGACCTCGGCAGCCAGGGCCCCGTCCTGCTCGGCACCCAGCCCGGCCCGCATCCTCACCTCCTCGTCATCGCCGGCAAAGAAGGCAAGCTCTACCTGCTCGATCGCGACCACCTCGGCAAATTCCACGAAGGCTCCGACCCCGGTGTCCTGCAAACCATCAAGACCAAGGACGCCTATGGAGCTGCTGCCTACTGGAACAACAACGTCTACTTCACCGATCGCAGCGACATCACCCGCCAGTTCGCACTCCACAACGCCCATCTCACGGAGAAGGCCACAACCGCCGCCATGCCCTCACCCGCAGCCACGCCCATCGTCTCAGCCAACGGCAACACTAACGCAATCCTCTGGGTAGCCTCAACCAAGGAGTGGGACGAGACCCACATGGACCGCCCCGCCATCCTCCACGCCTACGATGCGAACAACATCACGCACGAGCTCTACAACAGCGAACAAAACAGCGCGCGTGATCGAGGCGACAACACCGTCCGCTTCGCCATCCCCACCATCGCCGACGGCCGTGTCTACCTCGGCACGCGCGGCCACCTCGACGTCTTCGGTCTTCTGCCTCAAAAATAAGCCGCGCTAATTCGTGCCTCCCGGCACCACCACCGCCCCATTGTTCGACTCGCCCAACCCGCCGCAGCACCGGCCCCCTCGCCACCTTCTTCGTTCCCACCCCACGCTTATTCTGAATCCTCTCCAGCCGCGCCTTCACGTCCTGAAACTCCGACGTCGTCACCAGATACTCCGGCCGCGGCGGCAAAATCGTCGCAATCTCCTTCTCCACCGCCGCAATCCTCTCTGGCGTTGCCGGATGATCGCTGAACGCCTTCGACACCGCTCCCGGCTTATGCTTCTCCAGCGCCGACAGCTTCTCAAAGATCGTCACCATCCCCTGCGGATCGTAGCCCGCGCGATACATATACTGAATCCCCAGGTAATCCGCCTCCGCCTCATACTCGCGCGAGAACTCCAGGAACGTCAGCGGCATCGCCAGCTGCGCCGCCTCATACACCCCATACCCCGTCCACGACCCCTGCGCAAACACGATCATCGGAATCGACCCAATCTCCATGTACCCCAGCTTGGTCATCTCCCTCGCCGCATGGTGCGCCGCCACATGCGCAATCTCATGCGCCATCACACCCGCCAGTTCATCCTCTGAATCGCAAGCCAAAATCAATCCCGAATCCACATAGAAGTACCCACCCGGCAGCGCCATCGCATTGATCTCATCGGTGTCCAGCACCTTGATCGTGAACGGAATCTTCGCGTCGGAATTCCGCACCAGGTTCTGCCCAATCCGATTCACATACTCCACCACCACCGGATCAGTCACCAGGTGCGACGACTTCTCCACCTCCATCGAGTACTGCCGCCCCACGCTCAGCTCCCAGTTCGTCGAGTACCAGTTGCCCAACCCGCGGCCGCCAATCTTCCGCGTCCCCACCGCCTCCACATCCTGCTCCGACCCCTTCTTAATCTCCGGATCCAGATGCTCCCCCGGTGACGCCACCACCGCAGCCTTCACCGGCGCAGCCGCCTGCACATCCGCCGCCGCACTCTCCCCCGATCCCTGGCCCGCAGTCTGATCTGGTTTCGTCTCATCCGCCGCAGGCGCCCCCTGCTGCCCACACGCCACCCCACATCCAACCACCAAAGCCGCGAGTGTCAGCCAACGCATAGCAACTCCAGCCCCCAAATTCTACCCACTCCTTATCGCTTATCCCTTATCCCTTATCCCTTATCACTTATCCCTCATCACTTATCACTCATCACTATTCTTCATCACCACGTGTTATACGTAGTCCCATCGCTAGCCAGCGCCTGCGAGCCCGAGTGCACATCGTCCAGCCCGCCCTGCGTCTCATTAATATCCGTCATCGTGTCCGACATCCCCGTGATCCACGTCTCGTTGCTGCTGGTCATCGGATCCACTGGAATCGACTTCAGATACCCCGCCTGCACCAGATCATCCAGCGAGTCCGGCGCCTTCTCTTTATCGATCGTATAGCTGTCAATGGCCGTCCGCATCGTATGCAGATCTTCCCGCAGCGTAGCTTCCTTCGCCCGCTGCAGCGTCCGCACATAGATCGGAATCGCAATCGTAGCCAGGATCATAATGATCGCCATCACGATCATCAGCTCGACAAGCGTAAACCCGCCCTCGCGTTTCCTTCCCGCGCGAATTGTCTCAATCCCGACCATCCAACTCCACGTCTTTCCTAATCCCTGTTCCCTAATCCCTGTTCTGCCTCACCACGTGTTGTACTTCGTTCCATCCAGCGCCGTTCCCTGGCTCTTGCTGTACACGTCGAACACATCCTGTCCGCCAAAGCTATCCGAGTCAGGCGGGTCCTGATTCGACCGCAATCCCCAATCCGTATTTCCCGTCATCGGATCCACCGGAATCGCCCGCAGAAACCGCATCTTCTTGTCCTTGACCTCCACGCCGTTCACCAGCGTCTGCAGGTCCGGCGGGTAGTTATTCGAATCCGCCTTGGTCTGAATGCCCCCCAGGTCGGCAACGTCCTTATACATATCGATCGCCCGGCGCATCTCCCACAGATCGGCGCGCAACTGGCGCTCCTTCTGCCGCTTCACCTCAAACTTCACCGCCGGAATCGCCGCCGTTGCAAGCACCGAAAGAATGGCGAGAACAATGATCAACTCCATCAGCGTGACGCCACGTTCTCCGTCGCCAACCCGCGACCGCAGCCGCTCCACGCCGAATCCCTGTTCACTCATCCTCTTGCCTCCTTCCTGCGACGTGCCCCCGCTTTCTTATTTGACGTGTACAACACCCTGGGCGCCAACCGACACAATCCGATTTTGCTGGCTGTCCCTGCTTCCAATCCGTGTCAGCGCCAGCGTCGAATCGCCCGGCCCAATCGCCTTGAACGTCAACGTGCAGATCGAACCCTGCCCATCCACGCCCTTGGTCCCCGGCGGCCGCGTCGCCGAAATCGTCACCGCGCCATTGCCCTCGTCGCGATGCACCAGCGCCACCGACTGCCCATCCTTGCTCAGCAGATCGCCGGCATCCACATTCACCAGCGCCAGCACCTTCGGGTCGAACTGGATCTGCAGCGGCACCGCAAACAGGTCATGCGCGTTCTGCGCCACAATCGACACCTGGAACGTCGCACCCACACCCTCGTTCGCGCTGCCCGGCGTCACCGCCAGCGTCAGCGGCGTCGCAGACATCGTCCCGTTCGCCGCCATGTGCATGTTCGCCATCGTCTCCGGCGTCACCGGCTTGCTGTCCGCCGCCATCTTCGCAATCATCGACGACGCCGCATTCGCTGCCGAAGTCGTTGGCAACGAGCTCGACGGCTGCCCGGTCTCCGAGCTCTCCACCGTCACCGCCCCCGGCGCCTTCCGCAGCAACTCAACCGACTGGCTCGTGCCCGTGTAAATCGCCCGCGTATTCTCATCCGTCAAAATCGACTCGCGCACAATATGCGGAATGATCAGGAACACAATGTCGTCGCTCTGCTGCGTCTTGTCCGTGCTCGCAAAGAAGTACCGCAGAATCGGCAACTCGCCCAATCCCGGCGTTCCATTCACGTTCTTCGAGTCCTGCACCTGCATCAGCCCAGCCAGCAGCGCCGGCTCGCCATCCTTCAGCTGAATCACCTCATCGGCAACACGTTGCGAGATGATCGGTTCCGTTACGCCCGAAATCGTCGACGACCCGTTCTCCGCCGATACCTCGACCTTCAGCTTCAGCGAGATCTCGCCGTCATAGTGCACCGTCGGCGTCATGTCGATATTCACGCCCACATCCAGGTACGTGAACTGCGTCTGCACGCCCAGCGACGCCGTCGTGATCGCAGTGCCGGCCGAGTACGATCCAGTCGCAATCGGAATCTTCGATCCAATCTTCAGCGTCGAATGCTGCCCGTCGGTCGCACGAATCCGCGGGTTCTGCAGAATCCGCGTGTCCGAATCCGACAGCAGCGCATTCACCGTGCCCCCGCCAACCGTCACCGCGAAGTTCGTCGCATTCAAATTCCCCAGCGTGTTCAGCGTCAGGCCGGAAGTCGTCGTCGTCGACGTGCCCGTCGTCGTGGTCGTCGAGCTCGACGAAATATTCGCGTTGCTGTACTGCGGGGTCAGCCCAAAACTCGTCGGCAGCGTGATGCCGATGTCCCGCTCCAGCTGCCGGCTCACTTCCAGCTCCGCAACATCCACCACCACCTCGGGCTTGGTTCGATCGAGGTCGTTAATAATCTTCTCTGCCAGGATCAGCTCATCCGGCGTCCCACGGATGATCAACGCATTCTGACTCGCCACCAAATAAATCTTCAGCCCCGGATCCAGCAAATTGCGGATCGCCACCATAATCTCGTTCGCATCGTTCTGCTGCGACACATTCGTCAGATAAAACGTCTGCACCGCCAGGTCATCGACCTCGGTCCGCTTGGCCCGCGTATTCGCCGCCACATAGATCGTGTTGCTGGTCACCGGCTTCCAGAACGTCCCACTCACCATGCCCACAATGTGCAAAGCCTGCTCGAGCGATACATCATTCAAGTCCACCGGGATGCGCTTCGGCACATACTCCGGATCGAAGATCACGTTCAGCCCCGCCGCCCTGCAGATCGCCTGGTACACCACTTCGGTATCCTGCCCCGCCATGTGCAGCGTCAGCGGATCGTCCGACACCGGCTGCAGTGTCACCGGCCCGCCCAGTGTCGAAATCTCCTTCTGCATCTGTCGTTGATACGGCGTCTCTTCGCCCATCCCCGGCACCAGGACGTTTCCCGCCGAACCCGGCGCGCCAGCAGGTCCGCCGTTCGGACTCGCCCGCTTCTCCATCACCTGCAGCTCTTGCGCCGCCGCCTGGTTGCCCGGATCGATCTGCAACGCCCGCGCAAACTCGTTAATCGCCCCGTCCGAATCGCCCGACTGCCGCAACACCCGGCCGCGATCCACATGCATGTTCGCCGCCTTGAACCGCATGCTCTCGAAGCTCGTCCGATAGCGGATATCGTTCGGCTTCAACAGGTGCGCCTGGCGAAAATCCTCGAACGCGGCGTCGAAGTCATCGCGCGCCTCCGCCTGCTGCCCCTTTTTGTTCCACGAGCTCGCCGACTGTGCATGTGCGCTGCTCACCGCAACGCCCGAAAACAGCAGTACGCCCAGCATCACGCTTCGAACCACCCCGACCGTTAGCCGTTCCTGCATACCTGCAACCCGCTCCCCTGCCATCCGATACAAGCTGCCTCGGACACCGGTCTCGAACCCCCGGCCCGCCTTCACCTCAGCCCCGATGTGGGGACAGTTCGGAACGGCCTTTGCTGAGGTCTCTAACGGTTGATCGGGCTCGTTTGATGATACAGCCATTATCCGTCGCTCCACTAGTCTCTCCACTCCAAACCCATCGCCTCTACCGTCCGCGGAGAGCTTCCTTCGTCCCTCGCAGCGTCCCTGCTCGCATCCCTGCATTCCAAAGACACGAGCTCCGACTCCCAACCTCGAGTCCCAACCTCTTGGCCCGCATCTATCCCTTTATAGCTTCACTCGTCAGACTTTCTGCTAGCATCACACTCTTGGACGTATCTCCGCCCATTTCGTAGACAGCCGTAACCGAATCCTAACCTCGGGCCTTAACCCTAATCCCTAATCCCTGTTCCCTAATCCCTGCTCTTATGCCTCGCTCCCTCTCCAACCCGACCGTCGCCGCCTCAACCGCCAAACCGGCAGTCAAGGCCAAGGACCGCGACCCCGTAGCCGCCGGCAAGCGCGACGCCGCCTTCAACCGCTCCGCCAGCTTCAACTACTTCCTCTCCGACCGCTTCGAGTGCGGCGTCGCCCTGCGCGGCACCGAGGTCAAGTCCATCCGCGAAGGCAAAGCCAATCTCAAAGACGCCTACGGCCTCCTCAAGGACGGCGAGGCCTTCCTGCTCAACGCCCACATCGGCCCCTTCTCGCACGGCAACGCCATGAACCACGAGTCGCTACGCACACGAAAGCTCCTCCTCCACAAGAAGGAGATCGAAAAACTCGAGGGTTTGACGAAGCAGAAAGGCTACACGCTGATCCCCGTCAAACTTTATTTCAAGAACGGCCGCGTCAAGTGCGAAATCGCCCTGGCCAAAGGCAAGCAGGACTGGGACAAGCGCGCCACCGAACGCGCCCGCGAAGGCGACAAGGAAGCCCGAGCCGCCATAGCCCGCTCCCAACGCACCTAGCGTCTTTCCGGATTAGCAGGGGGCTTTAGCCCCTGAATAATCTCTATTCCGGATCAGCGTCTCCGTTGCGGATTGCCAGCTATTCCGGATTAGCACCTCATTGCGGATTGCCAGCTATTCCGGATTAGCAGGGAGTTTTAGCCCCCTGAAAAAACCATTGCACAAAACGAGCTTTAGCCCTGGCCCAGCCCCATCTCACCTAACCCCAACGCGCACTGAGCGCACCTCACCCTCAGCGCCAACGGCGCGCTCCATCACAGCCTGGGGCGCAGCCCTGGGTCAGACGCAAGATGGGATCGGAGGGCTGAAAGCCCGACCCAACCCTCGACGCAACGCCACAAGCCCCCCCTCACCCACCCATGCTACGATTTCCCCATTCCCATGAGCCCCCTCACAACCACCCTCGCCCTCCTGCTCATCGCCGCCCAATCCACCGCCACGCCCAGCAGCCCCACCGCCACCTTCCATAGCGACGCCCTGCACCTCGACTACTCCTACAGCGCCGCCTTCAAACCCATGCCCACCGTCGCCGACCAGGCCCTCCAGTCCGAGAAAGACAAGGTCACCGGCGCAGTTCCCAAAGCCGAAGTCAGCTGCATCTCGCTCCCCCTCACCGCCACTGACGCCACCGCCGGCTTCCGCATGATCAGCATCATGCGCCTCGACGGCACCTGCCTCGGCCGCCCCACCACCGACTCCGAGCTCAGCGCACTCGCCACCTCCACCCTCACCGACTCCCTCAAGCGCTTCGGCGATCCCCAGCTCAGCCGCGCCGACTACTACCAGCTCGCCGACCACTCCGCCGCCGTCCTCTCCGGCTCCGTCGTATCCACCAAGTACGCCACCACCTTCTACGCCATGGCAAGTTGCGTCCTCCAGGGCAGCGACGCCGTCTGCTGGGAGTTCATGACCAGCAAGTGCTCCGCACTCCCCGAGCTCATGGCCTACCCCGTCCAGTTCGAAGGTCAGCCTGCCCTACCCCTCATCCCCGCCCGCTTCGCCCAGGCCTGCAAGCCCTAGCCACCGCCAGCCCTGTCGCAGCTACTGGTCATAGTTCGCCCACACCCCACCAATCTTTCCCGTCTCACCGATCAACATCACCTCCGCGGTCTTGCTGCCGCGAACGTTATTCACGTACGAGAGCACGATCGTCTCAATCCCCCAAAGCGCCTCCACCAGCTCAAATCGCAGATGCGGATAAGCCTTCAGCCCCAGCTCGAAGTACTCCCGCAACCCAGCCTTCCCGCGCACCCTCCCATCGCCACCCAGCAGCTTCAACGCCACCGGCGAGCGCAACTCCACATCGTCCTCATAGTGCGTCAGAATCCGCTCCAGATCGTGGCTGTTCCACGCCGCAATCCACTCCGCGGCAAACGCCCGCACAAACTCAACCTGTAACGGCAGGCAAGGGCCCTGCTGATCCATAAACGCTCCTTCCAATCCCGCCAGAATAGCGCACAATCCAGCAACGCCCCCTCGCCTTCAGATCATCTCCTCCAGCCGCGCATAGCTGGCTTCCATCCCTCGCTCCATTCCGCTGGCCAGCATCATCGCCCGCGTCTGCGCATCCGGCAGCGTCATCCGCATCGTCATCAGCGTGCCCGCACCATCTCTATCGAACCGAGTCTCCACGCGGTTGTCTGGAGTCGCATCCGGCATGTGCATCCGCTCTACATGCACCGTCCTGTTCCCCGGCCCAAACTCCAGAACCTCGCCCGTAATGTGGAACCCCTTACTCCCGTCCACCTTCGTCCACTCGTAGCGAATCCTCCCGCCAGGCCTCGCCTCATAAATGCACACCGGCATGATCCAACCCTCCGGCCCCAGCAGCCACTTCTGGATCAGCTCCGGCTCCGTATGCGCGCGAAACACCGCTTCAGGCGACGCGGCAAAGCGCCTGGTTACGATTACGTGAGTGTCCCCTTCTGTCTCCAGCGTCAACTTGTTCGTCAGCGTCATTTTGCTCATCTTCCCTTCTCCTTTTTTGGATTCTCCATCGCGGCAAGAACCTCATCCAGCCGTTCATAGCTCTTCTCCAGACCCTTCCTCAACATCGCCAGCCACTCGTCCATCGCCTCAATCCCAGCCGTCTCCAACCGCCGAGGCCGCTTCGTCCCGTCTACCCTCTGCGAGATCAGCCCAGCCTCCTCCAGCACCTTCAAATGCTGCGAAACAGCCGGCTGCGTCATATCGAACGGCCCCGCCAACTCCGACACCGTAGCTTCCCCCAACGCTAACCGAGCCAGAATCGCCCGCCGCG
Organism: uncultured Acidobacteriaceae bacterium; assembly: GCA_963737325.1. GTDB lineage: Bacteria > Acidobacteriota > Terriglobia > Terriglobales > Acidobacteriaceae > Granulicella. The sequence continues at coordinate 285,872 of CAVTSJ010000019.1, read as the reverse complement.
TAGGATCCGCCAGCGCCGAAAAAGCAGCGTCGAGATTCAACGTCATATCCATAAGCGATAACTTATATAATCTAATACTTATTGTCAAGCAGAAACTCTCCAACCCAAACGCCAGCGGGGCGCCCCCGAAAGGAGACGCCCCGCCACCAAACCAATTACCCACCCTACGCGTACTTCATAGCCTCCAAATCCTCAATCAGCGAAGGCCCCGTCGGCCGCCATCCCAGCCGCTCCTGCGTCAGCTTGCTCGACGCCGGCATATCGAACGCCATAAACGGCGCCAGCCAGCTATACGCCGCCCCGGCCTCTTCCGCCGTCATGCTCTTCACCGGCACCTTCAGCCCGCGCCCAAGCACCTCGGCAATCTCCCGAACCGGCACACCCTCTTCTGCCACCGCGTGATACCGGCTGCCCGCCTTCGCCTTGTCGAACGCCAGCGCATACACCTGCGCCGCCGCCAGCCGATGCACCGCCGGCCACCGATTCGACCCATCCCCCACATACCCCACAACCCCCGCCGCGCGAGCCATCATCACGTACGGAGTGATCAGCCCTTGCCGGAACGGATCGTGCACCTGCGGCAGCCGCACCACCGACACATTCACCCCCTTCTCCGCCACCGCGCGTCCCGCCTCCTCCGAAGCCTTCCGCGGATTCATGTTGTGGGCATCAAAATAGTCCTCGGTAGCAACCTCCCCCGGCCCCTTACTCCCCATCCCCGTCCCCGAAGTAATCACCAGCGGCCGATCCGACCCCACCAGCACCGACCCCAGCGCCTCAATCACGCGCCGATCCTTCTCACAGTTCGCCATAAAGTTCGCGAAGTTGTGGTCGAACGCGCAATGAATCACGCCATCCGCCTTCGCCGCCCCGCTCTTCAACGTCTCCACATCCTCCAGCGTCCCGCGATGCACCTCCGCGCCCGCCGCCTTCAGCTGCTCCGCGCCCTCATCCGACCGCGTCAGCCCCAACACCGTGTGTCCCGCCTTGATCAGCTCCGGAACCACCGCCGACCCGATAAACCCTGTAGCACCCGTAAGAAATACCCGCATCTCAAATCTCCTTTACCGCCAGATCAGGACCGCCTCAGCAATCCCTACAAGCAAACTAACCCACCCTTTTGATACGATCTATGCTGTACAGTCCGTAATTCCTTCGCAATCGTCTTGTTTGGAGCCTCCATGGACCCCCTCTCCGACGTCCTCTCCCTCCTCAAGCCCCGCACCTACATGGTCGGAGGCTTCGACGCCGCCGGCCCCTGGTCCGTCCGCTTCCCCCGCCACGAAGGCGTCAAGTGTTACGCCCTCATCACCGGTCAGGGCTGGCTCTCCGTCGAAGGTGTCCCCGACCCCGTTCACCTCGAAGCCGGCGACGCCTTCCTACTCCCCACCGGCCGCCCCTTCACCCTCGCCAGCGACCTCTCCATTCCGCCCCTCGACCCCTCCACCTTCCTCTCCCTCCCGCTCAACGGCCGCATCGGCATCTACAACGGTGGCGGCGAATGCTTCAGCGTGGGCGGCCACTTCACCTTCGCCGGCAAGCACGCCAGCATCCTTCTCGGCGTCCTCCCGCCCATCGTCCACATCCGCAGCGAGGCAGCCAAATCCGCTATGCGCTGGTCTCTCGAAGGCATGATGCGCGAGCTCCGCGACCGCAAGCCCGGCGGCTTCCTCGTCGCCCAGCAGCTCGCCTACATGATGCTCGTACAAACCCTCCGCCTCCACCTCGCCGACGGCCTCACCGGCGGCGTCGGCTGGCTCTTCGCCCTCGCCGACCAGCAGATGTCCGCCGCCATCACCGCCATCCACTCCGACCCTGCCCAGCCCTGGACCGTGCAACAACTCGCCGAGCGCGCCGGCATGTCCCGCTCCGTCTTCGCCCTGAAATTCAAGCAAACCGTCGGCGACTCCCCCATGGAATACCTCACCCGCTGGCGCATGCTCCTCGCCGCCGACCGCCTCGTCAACTCCACCGACCCCATCTCCGCCATCTCCCTCTCGCTGGGCTACGAATCCGAAAGCGCCTTCAGCACCGCCTTCAAGCGCGTCATGGGCTGCTCCCCCCGCAAATACAGCCGCACCACCGACCCCTCCTCAACCAAACCACCGGCCCCCACCCCCATAGCCCAACGAGAACTAGTAGCCAGCTAAATCCGCCCAAACTTGTCTTCCGATCACCCATGAACTGACGCTCCACGACTCATCATCCTTCGTCGCAGCCGGAGGACCTGCTTCTTCCCCTGCCTTGCCGTTGCTTTTCTTTCTGTCATTCCCTCCGGGAATCTGCTTCTGCCTTTCCGGATTGGCAGGGGGCTTTAGCCCCCTGAAAACCAGACCCCACAAACCGGGCTTTAGCCTCGGGCTCTCCTCCGCTCCCCGGGTGCCCCATTCATGACGGCCTCATCGTCATGAGTGGGAAAGACGAACCCCGCCCGCATCCCTCCACCACCATCAAACCCCCAACCGTCCGCCCCGGACCAACGGCGTTACCATAAGAACGTGACCACCAACCTGCAAGACCAGTCCCCCGCCGACTTCGCCACCCCCCTCCTAGTAGCCTTCGCCACCGACACCGCCCCAGCCCAAAGCAAAGACGCAACCCCCACCCTCCTCACCACCAACGCAGCTATCCAAGCCGCCGCAACCCCCTGGCTAACCTCCGGCGAGTTCAAAGCCACCCTCGGCGAAACCTTCCTCCTCCCCGCCCCCACCGGCCTCAAAGCCCAGCGCCTGCTCCTCATCGGCACCGGCAAAGCCGAGAAGCCGGGGTCCCCGGCGGGCGTTCTTGGCCCGCTGGGGTGGAAGCTAACCCCCCACGAACTCCGCAAGGCCGCCGGCGTAGCCATCCGCTTCGCCCGCCCCCGCACTCTCCGTAACCTCGCCCTCATCTTCCCTGAACACCCCTCGCTCCCCACGGCCCTCACCGCCCGCACCCTCGCCGAAGGCGCCATCGTCGCCGACTTCGACATCGACTTCTACCGCGCCGACCGCAAAGACCTAAGCATCGAGTCCCTAACCGTCCTAACCCCCGAACCCGCCACCCCCGAAACCCAAACCGCCTTCCACGAAGGCGTCATCGTAGCCGAGAGCCAGAACTTCGCCCGCACCCTCATCAACGAGCCCGGCAACATCCTAACCCCCACCGAACTAGGCAAGCGCACCGCCGCCATGGCGAAGGAATTCGGTCTAGCCTGCGAAGTCCACTCCACCGAAAAAATCCGCGAGCTAAAGATGGGTGCCTTCCTCTCCGTAACCCAGGGCTCCCCCGAACCCCCAGCCCTCATCGTCCTCCGCTACGAACCCGAAACCAAACTTCCCGCCGACTCCCCCACGATCGGCCTCGTAGGCAAAGGCATCACCTTCGACACCGGCGGCATCTCCATCAAGCCCGCCGACAACATGGACAAGATGAAGTACGACATGGCCGGCGCCGCCTCGATGATCGCCACCATGCGAGCGATAGCCCAGCTCAAGCCCAACGTCCGCGTCCTCTGCGTAGTCTGCTCCTGCGAAAACATGCCCGACGGCGCCGCCTTCAAACCCGGAGACGTCGTCACCGCCATGTCCGGCAAGACCATCGAGATCATGAACACCGACGCCGAAGGCCGCCTCGTCCTCGCCGACGGCCTCCACTACGCCCAAACCCTCGGCGCCACCCACCTCCTCAACGCCGCCACCCTCACCGGCGCCATCGGCACCGCGCTAGGCCAAATCAACGCCGGCCTCTTCTCCAACAACGACGAGATGACCGGAAAGTTCTTCTCTGCAGCCTGGACCACCGGCGAGAAATTCTGGCAGATGCCCGCCACCGACGACTACCGCGACCAAATCAAATCCCAAATCGCCGACATCATGAACTCGACCGGCACCCGCTACGGCGGAGCCACCACCGCCGCCATGTTCCTCAAAGAATTCATAGGCGAAACCCAGCCCGCAGTCCCCCGGCTCCCCGATTCCATGGATCCACCTCGACATAGCCAGCACCACCTGGCTCGACGACCCCAAGCCCTGGCAATCCAAAGGCCCCTCCGGCATAGCCATCCGCACCATCACCGAATGGGTCCGCTCCTATGCGAAATAGCTTTAACCTTTACCTTAGGATATGTATGAGGAGATCGCCGATTGTTCTATCGCGTCGATTACACACTGGCAATCCTGCTGACGGGCTTCTTCATCGGCCTTTTAATCAGCAGGAAGACTGCGGGGATTGCCCGCTCGCGTCTGGCCAACACCTACTACGCCATCACCGCTGCGCTGCTCATCCTTCGAATCGTCGCCTTTGCCTGCACAGTCATCGCTAGCCAACCAGGCTTCTGGAGTAAGGCAAGCGGAATCATCGGTGACCTCTTAGGTCTTCTGTTCGGTCTTCTATTCGGTCTGGCAATGCGTCGCGCAGATGCGCGTACCTTCCTCACAGAACGCTCCATCTTGCAAGCCCTCTGCATGACGCTCGCATTCACGTTTGGATTGGCGGGTATAGGGAAAGCGTTCTCGATGGCCCCCATGACCGAGTTCTTCACCCAATCGGGTTACTCGGTGGCCTTTCTAAAATTCATCGCGATTGCCGAGATCTTTGGCGGACTCAGCCTGCTTCTCCCGTGGGCAGTCCTACTCGCTACAGCTGCGCTCTCCATCGATATGTTTGGCGCTGTACTCACTCATATTCACAACGGCGATCCACTCAATGACAGTACAGGGGCCATCGGTCTACTCATTCGCCTCGCCTGCCTCGGTATCTTATGGAGCTTGCGTCCGCGCAAGGACGGTTTCTTGCCCACAGTACGCAACTCGATCGTCGGCGTCGCTGCGGTAGCGGTCGCCTGCTTCGCATTGTCCCTCGGCGGCAGCATCACAATGCGTCATCTCAACACAGCCCAATCCACTCCGTCGACGCCAACCTCAAAATAAACGGATAGCCGCCAACGGCGAAAATCACCGGGTCCTATAGGAAACTCGCACCGTCCTCACCACGTCTCAAATCCAAATTAGCAATACCAGCACCAAAGCTGCACCCATCCTCTCGCCAAAGGAACCACGGATGTCCCAACGCCTTCGACCCTCCCATCTCGGCGCTGTCGCCGCTCTCTGCACCCTGACCCTCGCACTCTCCGCCCAAGCCCAAACCACCCCGCCCGCCGACGCTCCCGCCCCTCAGCAGCCCCGCCCCCACCGCCCCCACCCCAAGCCCACCAACCTCCAGGTCCTCCCCAAAGACCTCACCGGCGACCAGGTCGTCGCGATCATGCACAAGTTCGAAGACCAGCTTGGCGTCGACTGTGACTACTGCCACGCCAAGAATCCCAACCCAACCCCCACCACCGGCCACCTCGACTTCGCCTCCGACGCCAACCCCGTCAAAGACCGCGCCCGCCTCATGATCCGCATGAGCATGGACATCAACGAGAAATTCATCGCCCAACTCCAGAACCCTCCAGCCACCAACAAAGTCACCTGCGGCACCTGCCATCGCGGCAACGCCAAGCCCACCGTCTTCGTCCCTACCCCCGACACCGATCACCCCCAGCCACCACCCGCCGCCGCAACCTCTCATCCATAACTGCCCGGGTGCCGGGTGCCCCATCCATCCGCGCTCTTGCGGATGGGTGGGATGCGAATATCCCTGGAAGCCACAACCTCACTGGCATCCAATCCGGGTGCCCCACGTCTCGCTTTTGAGACGTGGGATTCGCATCGACACGTAACGCAATCCGCCTACACTAACCCCATGCCCTTCTCGGCTCCCTTCTCGGCGCAAGACCGCCTCTTCGTCCTAACCGGCGCAGGCATCTCCGCCGAGATCGGGCCTCGCCACCTTCCGCGGATCCGGCGGCCTCTGGAACGGCCATCGCGTAGAAGCCGTAGCAACCCCCGACGCCTGGCACGCCGACCCCGCCCTTGTCTGGCGCTTCTACTCCATGCGCCGCCGCGACGCCCTCGCCGCCCATCCCAACGCCGGCCACCTCGCCCTCGCCCACCTCGAGCGCAACATGCCTAACCGCTTCTACCTCTGCACCCAAAATGTAGACGACCTCCACGAGCGCGCCGGCTCCCGCCACATCCACCACATGCACGGCCAGCTCTTCCAATCCCGCTGCACCCGCTGCAACCATCCCTTCCCCGACCAGGCCCTCTACGAAACCACCCTCCCCACCTGCAAAGTCTGTGCCCACCCCGTCCGCCCCCACATCGTTTGGTTCGGCGAAATCCCCCTCGCCCTGGACGAAATCTACGCCGAACTCAACCGCGCCACCGCCCTGCTCGTAGTAGGAACCTCCGGCAACGTCTACCCCGCCGCCGGACTCGTCCACATCGCCAACCAACGCCGCATCCGCACTCTCTACGTAGGCCCTGAAGAACCACTCAACGCCGACGCCTTCGACCAAATCCTCCTCGGCCCCGCCACCCAAGTCCTCCCCACCCTCAACGCAACTAACCTTAACTCCCGCCGTCCGCGAAGGACCCCATGATCAACTCCATCAATCTCCTCCAATCCTGCTCCCAACTCACCGGCCTCTGGTCCCCCAAAGTCATCGGCCAGGTCAACGACCAATACATCAAAGTAGCCAAACTCCAGGGCGAGTTCGTCTGGCACAAGCACGATCACGAAGACGAGCTCTTCCAGGTCCTCAAAGGCAGCATGCGTATCCAGATCGAGAACCAGCCCGACGTCGAACTCCGCACCGGCGACGTCTGCGTCATCCCGCGCGGCACCCTCCACAACCCCATCGCCGAACACGAATGCTGGATCGCCCTCATCGAAACCGTCACCACCCAACACACCGGCGACACCCAAACTCCGCGCACCCGTTCCATCGCCGATCAACTCCAACAGCCATGAAGCGCCTCACGCCAACCCCTTCCCCACTCCCCGACCCTCACCGTCCGCGCAGCGCTCCGCCCACCCTCCTGCCCCGCAGCTTCTATCTCGACTCCCCCGAAGTAGTCGCGCGCAACCTCCTCGGCAAGCTCATCACCCGCACCCTCCACGGCGAGCGCCTCACCGGCCGCATCACCGAAATCGAAGCCTACCTAGGCCTCGCCGACCCAGCCTCCCACAGCTTCATCGGCAAGACCGCCCGCAACGCCGTCCTCTTCGGCCCGCCCGGATTCTCCTACGTCTACTTCATCTACGGCATGCACTACTGCCTCAACTTCTCCTGCGAGCCCGAAGGCCAACCCGGCGGCGTCCTCATCCGCGCCCTCAAACCCATTGCAGGCCTTGCAACGATGGCGCGCCTCCGCGGCTTCACCGTCCCCGTAAAGCCGCAGCTCCTCTGCTCCGGCCCCGGCCGTCTCTGCCAGGCCCTCGGCATCACCCTGGCCGAAAACAACATCGACGTCACCCGCGCCAAATCCCCCCTCCGCGTCCTCGACGACGGCTTCCGCCCAACCTCCATCATCACCACCCCCCGCATAGGCATCACCAAAGCCATCGACATGCCCCTCCGCTTCCTCATGCCCGACGAAGACCCGGGCACCCCATCTTCGCAACGGCCCTAGCGTCGCTAAGCCGGCCTCGCCCGGGTGCCCCATCTTCGCGACGGCTTTATCGTCGCTAAGCCGGGCCCCCAACGGACGTTCTTTGTCAGTTGGGGTGGTATGGTCGGCATCGCGCGCCCGCGAGACCGCTCCCGCCCCTTTCAAATCACATACAATCCCCAAAACCGACCCCACGGCTAAGGGCCAACGGCCCGCCTCCATCACAGCCTGGGCCGAAGGCCCAGGTCCAAGCCCCCAAGAGTCCCCAAGGGCCAACGGCCCGAACCATAATCCCTGGGCCAACGCCCTGGCTTCACGGCCCCGAGCGAAGCAAGGGCCAACGGCCCGCCTCCATCACAGCCTGGGCCGAAGGCCCAGGTACCATATGCGACATCCTTGAGGGCTGAAAGCCCGCCCCAACCAACTTCGATGCCACAATCCCTCCCTGCCGCCCACCAACCCTGCAAAACCCTGTCAATCCCCCTCAACCTCCCAAAACCTCCAAAACCCGCATGAACACTAGCCAAATATATTTTCAAAACCTGGCATAGTTACCCCCTCCAACTAGCTACAATTAAGTAAGACCCCAAAAACATCCACAGCCCGGCACCCGTTGGGCCTTCGCTTTTAACCCGCGGAATCGGCGACCTCGGACCCCCACAAGTCCGACCTACCCCCATTCCCTCAACAAGTTGCGCCTTTCCCGCGCCGGAGCCACCATGCAAACCATCCCCATCCCCACCTGCAACCACCTCTTCCCCGACCACCACCGCTGCGGCTCGCCCGCCCTCCGCGGCCAGGCCTTCTGCTACTTCCACCACCCCGACCAGCAACTCGCCGCCCTCCGCAAATCCACCGCACGACCTCCCCAACGCTGCAGTTCTTCCCGCAAGTACCCTGAATGCAGACACTTACAATGCCCCTTCCGCAATCGACGCCTGGTACGCTAACCTCAAACCCAATCCCATCAATACGTTACGCGGCAAAACGACGGGCCGGATGGAGGGGGATACTTCGTACCCTAAACCGTTTGGATGCAACCAGTTACCCCAGAAAATTGACCCCCACCAAGATATACTTTCGGACTTAACATCCCTCCAATGAGTCGTTTAGCGCAAAAAACCACCGCAAGGGGGGAGGGGGGCCCCTCCCTACATCGCGCTAGGCACAGTAATCCCCAGCCAACCCAGCACCCTTACCAACTCCCGCCGAGCCACCGCCGCCGTCGCCAGCAACAACATCTTCCGAGCCTCATCCGCTTCGGTCAAAATATGATGCCGGTGATAAAAATTATTGAACTGCTGTGCCAGCGCAAACGCATACCGCGCCAGCATCGCCGGCTCCGCCGCAGCAATCGCCTGCTCCAGCACCAGCGACAGCCGCGAAGCCGTCAGCCAAACCTCCCAAACACTCGTCCCTTCATCGCCCTGCAGCATCTCGCTCACATCCAAATCAGCCACAGCCGCGAGCGCTGCCTCTTCGCTCACACCAGCTTTCCGAAAAATATTCGCCGCACGCACCGCAGCATACTGCGCATACGGCCCTGTCTCTCCATCGAACGCCAGCGCGTCCTGGTAGTCGAACGCGATCACCGTATTCCGCGTAAACCGCAGTAGAAAAAATCGCAGCGCACCCACGCCAATCGCCTCGGCAATCTCCACGCGCTCGGCTTCCTCCAACTCCGGATGCCGAGCCTCAACCTCTTTCCGAGCCGCAGCAATCATGCGGTCAATCAGATCATCGGCCTTCACCCCAAAACCTTTACGCCCACTCACCTCAATAAAATTCTTTGCCTTGTCCTCATCGCTCAACACATAGCCAAGATCTTCAGCGGTGCGTGCCGTCAACCCAACAAACGCATAGTTCAAATGCGTGTAGCGTTCACTCTCATCCACATAACTCAACGCCCGCAACGACTCCTTCACCTGCGTCTGCGGATCATCCTGCCGCGAATCAATCACGTTATAAATCGCATCCGCATGCCCAAAGCCCAACGAAATCCGGACGCGGTTCCTCGCCATGCGTCGTCGAAATCCAGCAAGTATGCGTCGCATACTCCCGAAACTTCGCATACCCAAAATCCTTGCCCAGCAACCCATACTTCCAAAGGTGATACGCAATGTCCTTTCCAACATACGTAACGGTCCCATTCGAACGCACAATGATCTTCGCGTCCTCGTCCGGTCCTTGCTCCGCCAACTCGACACCAGCAGCCGCAGAGATCGCTCGTCGCATCACCCAGCAACCTTTGTTCTTCCCTTCCGTCTCGAGATACAACACGCCGCGCTCCACCATCAGCGCCCGCGCGGTCTCCCAGAAATGCAGGTGCAGAATCTCACTCTCGCGCGGCAGAAAGTCATACTCAATCCCCAACCGCTCCATCGTCTCCAAATGCCGCCGCAACACACCCGTAGCAATCAGCTCCGCAATCTCCGCCTTCTCATTTCCACCAGCCTCAATCGCATGCAGCGTATCCAGCCGCAGCTGCTTTCGTTCGCCAACTTCTGTTCCGCGCAGTCGTCGAGCCTTATACCACTGACACTTCGGCATACAAATCCCAACACGCATAGTCAATGGCAGCTCTCTATTCTCAGGATTTTTTCCAGATTCTTGTTGGTAGTACTCAATTCTTTTCTTTATCGACTGGCAGTGCGCTCATCTGCGCATCCAGGCCCGCAATTCCGCCAGCGAATGCGCAGCTCCGTCACCGCGACCACAATATCGGCCACCTGAACGCCCGTGTTGTCGATATAGTTCTGCACGCCAGTATCCCAACCGGGCTTGTACTCATCCTTCTTCAGCATCCGCGCAAAGCTGTCGCCGAGGATCGCATTCCGCAGATGCCCAACATGCGCAGCCTTGTTCGGATTGATGCTGGTATGCTCAACCAGCCGAAATCCACCACCACCAACCTCAGCATGTTCATCCGCCGCCATGCGCTTCACCATCGCAGCGCGATCGAGCTTCACATTCAGATATCCCGCGCCCGCAATCTCCACTGCCGCCACACCGGGAGTCGCGGCCAACTCCGCCTGCAGCTCCTGCGCAATCGCACGCGGAGCCTTCTTCAATCGCTTGGCCAGCTCAAACGCAACCGGCAACGCCATCTCCCCAAACTCAATCTTCGGCGGCAGCTCCACCGCAAGATTCGCCAAAGCAATCTCGTAGCGCTCCATCAACAGCGCCTCAATCCGTGCCTGCAACTGCAACTGCAACGTCCGATACATACTCGCCTTTTCCTAATCCCTAATCCCTAATCCCTGTTCCCTAATCCCTGCCCTTATGGCAATTCAGCTGGCAGCGTCTCCAACTCCTGCAGCAGCGGAGTCCGTCGCGCCTCATGGAAGCGATGCACCAGGAACATCCCGCCGCCCGCGGCCGTAATCACCAGCAGCAGCCACACATGAACCAATATCCCATACAGCCCAGCCTGCGCCGCGCTCGCTCCATGACGCATCATTGCATCCTTGCACGCCAGCTCGAACGGCCCAATGCCGCCAGGCGAGCTCGGAATGAGAAACGAAAGATTCGCCTCCGCCATCGCCTGCCATGGCCCGATCGTGTCGCTGACCATCCCAATCGTCCTTGCGATCGAGATATACATGAAGCACTCGCAAGTCCACGCCGCGAGGCTATACACCACCAGCAACAACGTGCCGCCAACGCCAATCTGCCGGATGCAATCGAGCGCCAGCATCACCCAGTGCTCGACCTTCTCCAATTTGCTGCTCTTCGTCTTCGCAAAGATCTCGCGCAACGGCTGCTCCAACGCCCGCGCGCCCAGCACAATCACCAGCAGTCCCGCTACTGAAATAGCCAGTCCGGACTGCGCCACCAGCTTGATGTGCGGCGCCACGCGGCCTCCAAATTCCAGGCTCGCCACAAAGAACACGGCCAGCGAGAACACATCCAGCAGTTTCTCCAGGATCACCGTGCTCAGCACCATCGATGGCGTCGCATTCATATCGCCCGCGTACGTAAAGATACGCATCACGTCCCCGATCCGCAGCGGCAGCACATTGTTCGCCGCGAGCGACGTCAGGAACACCCTGGAGCACACGCTGAAACGTGCATGAACGCTGCGCAGCATCCACCACGCACGCACGCAGCGCAGCGTATAACCGGCAATGCAAAATCCGACCACGCCCGCAATCCACAGCGGCGCAACAATCCTCAGACCATGAAACGCCGCAGGATCAAATCCCCGCTTGCCATTCGATCCCACACGAATATAGGTCCACCAGATGAAGAAGCCACTCACGAGCAAGCCTGGCAAGGTCTTTAGTAGACTCAACCGTCTTTCACGCGTCACAGGCTCTCCCTCAACGGGTTTGCGCCAGTCATACAGAAATTCATTGATTCACTCTTGTTCTTTGGAGGTAATCTTGTTCTTCGATTCGATGTTTATTGTATCGTCCTCAGACGTCTAAACTATTCGGATGCATTCCGCTGCAAAACGTTCCACCGCATCCTCCCCAGCACAACCGAATCCCTGGCACCGATCCACTTGGTTTTTCCTGCTGATCCTGCTCGCCCTCGCGACACTTTTCCTCAACGGCTACCACCCGCTGGCCGAGGACGGTGGACTCTACGTCGCTGGCGTCCAACTCACTCTCAATCCCTCTCTCTTCCCTCACTACACCGTCTTCGTCAGCGAGCACCTCCACTTCTCCATCTTCGCCCCAGTCCTCGCCTTCGTCGTCCATCTCACGCACCTCTCACTCTACTGGGTCTTGCTTCTCACCGATCTCTTCAGCCTCTGGCTCACCTTCTACGCCGCTCATCGCCTCCTGCAACGCGCCATCTCCAGCGAAGCCGCACAGCTCGCTGGCCTCTGTCTGCTTGCCGTCTTCTGGTCGCTCCCCATCGCAGGCACCTCGTTGCTCCTCATGGACCCCTACGTCACCGCGCGTAGCCTCTCCACGCCGCTCTCTCTGCTAGCCGTAGCCTTCGCACTCGACGACCGCTCCAACTTCCGCCCGCTCCTCTTCGCCGCACTCTGCCTCATCCTCGCCGCGGCCTTCCATCCCCTGATGGCCGCTTACGCCTTCGCCTTCGTCCTCGTGCTGCGCCTCTCCCGCCTGCAACAACGCTACCTCGCCTACGCAATCCTCACCCTCTCCGCACTAGCGCTCGCAGCCATCCTCCAAACCGTCGCGCCCACCGAAACCCCCGCAATCGTCGCCGCGGAGAAATCCCGCTACTACTGGTTCCTCTCCCAATGGCAATGGTTCGAGCTCCTCGGACTCGTCGGCCCGCTCGCCGTCCTCGCCGCTCTGCTCACCCGCTATCGCAAGCACTCCGACCCGCTCAACACCGCTGCTGCAACTCTCTGCCGCGCCTGCATTGCCATCGGCTGCATCGCCACCCTCGTCGTTCTCCTCTTCGCGCACGAGGCCAGCCGTTCCCACCTCGTCGCCCGCATGCAGCCTCTGCGCGTCTTCCTGCTCATCTACGCGGTCATGACGCTCTTACTCGGAGCAACCCTCACCCAGCTCGCCCTCGAAGCCCGCCAGCGCCTCCACTCGAACGCACCCCGCTTTGCACTCGCATTCCTGCCCGTGGTCCTCATCGCAGCGCTCGCCGGAACCATGTTCTACGTGCAGCGCCAAACCTTCCCCGCCTCCGACCACCTCGAGTTCCCCTGGCGCGCGCAGCAGAATCCCAACCCCTGGGTTCAGGCCTTTCTCTGGGCCCGCGACAACACCCCACCCAACGCACTCTTCGCCCTCGATACCAAGTACGTCAACGAAGACGGCGAAGACGCCCAGACCTTCCGCCCCATCGCTCTCCGCAGCGCCCTGCCCGACTTCTCCAAGGACGGCGGCGAGGCAGCCATCACCCCCTCCCTCGCCGCGCAATGGCTGCAGGGAGCCGACGCCCAAACCAACCTCTCCACCGAGACCGACGCCGCTCGCGACGCGCGTCTACTCCCCCTCGGCGTTACCTGGATGGTCCTTCACGCCGCAGCTCCAACCGCGCACCCTTGCCCTTATGACAACGGCATCATCAAAGTCTGCAGCCTCGCATCCGCGCGTCCCTGACACCGCCCGCGCTCAGTTCCCGCCCGACGCAGCCACCGCCGGCGCAGCCTTCAGCACCACGCTCTCCTGGTCCTTGCTCTCGAACTGGGCATAGTACTTGCGCAGGCTGTCATAGTCCTTCGGCATCACCAGCAACTCACCTTGAACGTAGTTCCGTCGCGTTGTAATGCCTTTGGCATCGCCGACGACCGACAGAGTGTAGATCTCCTGCTTCGGGAGATCAAACCGCACTGTGGTCGGTATCGCTTCCACGCTCATCGTCGCCGGCAAGTTGATTCGCTGTGCATCCTGCACATACCGGGCGTATTGGAAGTAGACGGCCTGCTGCCGCTTTTCATCTGCAAACGGTGCGGACTCACCGGACAGGAAGATGTCCGAAGGCAGAATTACCCTCTTTCCCGTGTGCGTTCCCAGCGTTCCGGTTACGTCATAGCTAACCTTCAGCGGCTTCTCATACTCCGTCAGGTTTTCTATCTTGCCGACCTTCACTTGCAGCGACCGGGGAACCATGTCCTCCAGATGAGTGCGCAGTCCATGGTTCAGACTCTCCTCGTCACCACTCAATGCCTTGTGCCGCCACTCCACCGCGTCTGCTCCCGCAAAGCTGAGATCGACCGTGCCCGTAATCTGGCCAGCATCATCCATCTTCAGGTTCGCCACCCGTGTCACTTCGTTGAACTTGAAATCGTCACTGGGAGTTGCACCAAACTCCGTGCCCTTATCGAACTGCCGCAATCCCTGCACCAGCGTATGCTGCCACGCAAGGTGACCATAGGCGCAATATCTGCACCCGGGATCGAAGTACATCTCCTTCCCATCCACATTCACAACCGCAATCACATCGTCGAACTGCTGAAAGCTCAACCAGCCCGGAACAAAAATCTCCTCGCTCCTGTCAGGCACCAGCATCAAGTAGGCCTTCATCCCCGCCGCTCGCGCCATTCCCACAAACAGTTCCGTGAGCTGTGTCTGGCTCCCGCGCTTCTGGGTCAACACATCGGCAGCATTCTTTACCTGATGCCCGCCCTCGGCCTTCTCTTCCTGCTGATCGTGAGCCCGCGTGTAGTGCGTATTTTCTAAATTCATCACCGCCGCATAAATCTTCTGCAGCTTCTGGTCGTCGGTCGTCGCTCCGGATGTGATATCCGCCGTCTCTTTCCTCAACTCCGAGTTCGGGTCGGCGAAGGAGTCCACGCGCTTCGACCAGTCCTTGCCTTCATCCTTCCACCAGTCTGCCGCCGTATGCTCTGCCGTGAAATTGAACAGAACCCGGTAGCTGAAACTCGCGATGGGAGGCATATAGACCTCCTTTACCTCCGGCGGAACATCCTTGATTGTCAATTCAAAAACCTGAATAGGATCGTTCGTAAATTCGGAATGCGGGATGTCCCGCCGCACAATCTTCACATCCGGCGGCAGAATCGGGAACCAGCTAATCGACGTGATCAGGCCGTGACTGTCCTGAAGCTCCCTTGATGTCGGATACCAGACGTAATGCGCCTGCTTCACATACAAGTCTCCCTGGATTAACCATTCGGGCGCCTCGTAAATGTTATCGGCGATCCGCGTCGCATAACGGTATTCAATGATGCTTCCCACCTCAACATCCGGCAGCGTGAAAACCCTCTCCTGCACCTTCACGTCCTTGTCCTTATCCAACACCTTCAGATACGGCTTTCCCGTAAACGGAATGATCGTGCCATCCGCATGGATCGTCCGCCCCTGAATGTCTTCGAGCGTCTTGTCATCGCCCTCCCCCGAGTATCCATCCTGCGCGACGCTTACAAATGGCAGCTTCACATTCGCATACTTCTCCCCGTCTTTGGTCAGGATCTTGATGCGTTCGTAATGGAACACTGCATGCAAATCGTCTTTGGTCGTCTCCTCACGATTCAGCACCACCGCCGCCGCTCCCGGGTATCCCGGCAACGAGGTCATCGAGAGCTCTTCCGGCGTTGGCTGCGTGAAATGTGACTGCGCGCACGCCGCCACGCTCACCACAGCCGCCATCCCTACCAACACACCCATCCGTCTCATCGTCATTGCCAGTCGTTCGCTCCCTCTTAGTCTGTAACCTGCCTAATTTCCGCGCTTCAAAATTGCCTGACTGTCTTCGTCCGCAGCAATGGCTGCCGCCAGATGCTGTACATCCGCATACTTCGTCGCCGGTACCGTCACCTGCCTCACCGTGTAGGTCCGGCTATAGTGCAGCACCCGCCCATGCAACTCCGTCGAGCTCACATAGCTAGCGAACCCCACATCGATCTTCACCGCATCCGGCAGCTCATCCACCACGTAACCCTGCGGCAGCTCGATGTCATACTCATCGGTGGCCTGCATCGTCTCCTCCAGGTCAATCGCCACGTGCCGCGGCTTGCGATCGACGTCCAGCTCATAGCTCCCCAGCACCCGCGGCCGAACCATCAGCAGCGGCCCGGTGAAACTCGCAAAGTGGCTGGCCTGCAGATCAAACGTCGTCGTCAAATCCTTGTTCAGCGCGTCCACGTTCTCCACCTTCAACCCGGTCATCGACGCCCCCGTGAAGTCCTGCGCGATCACTCGGTTCATATACTCCGTCTGCTTCTTCCCGTCCTCGCTCGAGAAAACCTGCCGCCTCGTCTCCGCCAGATCCCCAAACCGCAGATCCGTAACCGATCCCGTCAACGTTCCATCCGCACTCAGCTCAAATTTTCCCGAGCGTCGAATCGTATTCAGCGTTGGATCCATCACCGGAAGCTCGATCACCTGGCTGTCTTTGCCTTCGAGCAGCACGCCATAGCTTCCCTGCAGGTTATCTTCCAGCTGCCCGAACGGCGTCATATACCACGTCGGATCGAAGATCAAATACCGCTTCCCAGTCTTCGCCGTCACCACGCTGTGCATCTTCGGCGACTCATATCCCTTCGGAATCTCGATCGCCGCAATCATGTGATTGCCCCAGATCGACGGCGCATCCGGATCGATCACGCCGCGTTCCGTGTCCACCATCAACAGCGCGCTGTGAATGCCCACGCTCGACAACATTGCCGATAGCAGCGTCGCCTTGTCCTTGCAATCTCCGTACCGCCCGCGAAAGACTTCCTCCGCGGTGTGAGGTTGATATCCGCCAACCCCCATCTCGATCGCGACGTACCGAATCTTTTGCTGCACAAAATCCCCGATCGCCTCGGCCTTCTCGTAGAAATCCGTCTTCCCCGCCGTCAGCTCCGCGGACTTCGCCGCAATGTCCGGCGTCGAAACCAACCGGTCGCGCGACAAGCCCGTCGTACCATTCGCCAATCCCCTGCCACGTTCCATCCTGCGGCTCCGCCAGTCCTGGCCCAGCGTAGTGAACCGTCATGCGCGCCACCTGCGAGTCCTCACTCGGGGACATAGGCACATGATCAAGATCAATCGCCGGCTCGTCATTCATCTCCCAGCGGTAGGAGTGATTCTCAAGATCGACTCCGTCCACCTTCGCATGGCGTGCCCATGTCGTCGTGTAGGTGTAGCCCGCCGGCAGCGCCAGCGTGAAGCGCTGCTCCACCCGCGGCAGCTCATCCTGAAATTGCCAGTTCGTCTCTGCCAGGTACGGCCGCTCCCGCTTCTCATACTCGTACGCGATAATTCCCCCGGGATCGCGTCCCGGCGGATCGGCAACCTTCGCCCGCTCGTCCGAATACAAGCTCCCCCCCCTCCCCCGGTTGACCTATGTCCAGAATCTCGTTGTCCTTCACCGTGTACTCGTGCCCCGCCGCATCGATGCTCCACACGTGCAGCGAAAGCACCTTCGAGTCCTTGTCGTAGTACACAGCCGGGTATCCATAGTCGCGTCCCTGCGGCCGAAGAATCTTCACCACCCTGCGCACGTGCTCAACCGCTTGTCCCTCGGGGTCGACGGTGTAGGTTGTCTCCTCCAGCAGCACCACCGCCTTGGGATTTCCATGAAACTCAGGCAGCTTTTCCTGCGCCGCCGTCTTCACCCAATCCGGCACCGGCTGCGGCCCAAACAGGTTTCCGGCTCGCGCGGCAGCACTGCCTCCGAGCACCATCGCGCCCACCAGCAGAACTCCCAGCCAACCACCCGCTCGGCCGCGACATACTGCAACTCTTGACTGCATGGCGGCAGCTCCGTGTTTCCCGCCTCGCATTTTCATGGAGACCCGCTTGTAAGAGATTTCGTGGTTGATTTATACGTGGCTTCGTTGCGCCATGCAAGTACGAATCGAATTCCACCACCACCGCAACCAACCCCACCCCTCGTGCTACCTTAATAGAGAGCGAGCGGGTAGCTCAGTTGGTAGAGCATCGCCCTTTTAAGGCGTTGGTCCTGGGTTCGAGCCCCAGCCCGCTCACCACCCCACCATCCCCCACAAATCAGCCCAATACGCCACCGGCGCCGACCCCGCTCTCTCATTCGCTCGCCTTGAGCTTACTCACAATGTTCGTCGTCGAATATCCTTCCACCGTCGGCACAATCTCCACCCTCCCACCTGCGGCAATCACCTCTTCGTGCCCTACGACAGTCTCCACCGAGTAATCCCCGCCCTTCACCAGCACATCCGGCTTCACCGCGCGAATGACCTCCAGCGGTGTATCTTCCTCGAATACCACCACGGCATCCACCGCGGCCAGCGCCGCCATCACTCGCGCACGTTCGTTCTCGCCCACCACCGGCCGCGTCGGCCCCTTCAGCCGGCAAACGCTCGCATCCGAATTCAACCCCAGCACCAGCTTCGACCCAAACCGATGGCACTCTTCCAGCAGCGTCACGTGTCCCACGTGCAGCAGATCGAAACACCCATTCGTAAACACGATCGTCTCGCCCGCAGCTCTCCACTCCGCCACGCGCTTGGCCAGCCGCTCTCCGTCCAGCACCTTCTCACCGCCGCGAATCCCGCTTGACGGCGTCATCGCCGCCACCAGCTCATGTTGCGCAATCGGCACCGTGCCCATCTTCCCAACAACAATTCCTGCCGCCAGGTTCGCCAGCTCCACCGCCGTCTCAATCCTCAGCCCACCTGCCAGAGCCGCCGCCAACGTAGCAATCACCGTATCCCCCGCGCCCGACACGTCAAACACCTCGCGCGCCCGCGCCGGCGAGTGATACGTGCCGCCATCCCACAGCACGCGAATTCCCTTCTCACTCATCGTCACCGTCAGATACTTCAGCCCATGCTTGGCGCGCTGCAGCTCACCCGCAGCCAGCAGCTCTTCCATCCGATGCGATGCCACGCCCGTCGCCACGGCAAGCTCCTGCAGGTTGGGACACACCATCGTCGCTCCCGCATACTTGCCAAAGTCCGGAGTCTTTGGATCAGCCAACACCGGAATCCCCGCAGTCTTCGCCGCCGCAATCACCGCCGCGCACAACTCCGCCGACACCGCGCCTTTCGCGTAATCCGACAACACCACCGCATGCACCTTCCCCACCAACTGCACGGCACGCTCCCTCAGCCGCTGCTGGTCCTCTGCGCCCGGCGCATCCTTGCTCTCAATATCCAGCCGCAACAACTGCTGCTGTCGCCCCACAATCCTCGTCTTCGAGATCGTCGGCACCTTCGCCGTCACCACCCCCACCGTATCGATCCCGGCAGCCTCCACCAGCGCCGCCAGCTCGTCCTTATCCTTGTCCTCGCCCCAGAAACCCGCCAGCACGGCCTGGCATCCCAATCCCGCAAGGTTCATCGCCACGTTCGCAGCTCCTCCCGCGCGCTCATAATGCTGCGCATGCCGAAGCACCGGCACGGGAGCCTCCGGCGAGATCCTGTCCACCTCGCCGTGAATATAACGATCCAACATTAAATCCCCAACCACCAACACCTTCAGGTGTCCAAACCCACCCTCCAACAATCCCAGAACCGCATGTGTCTCCGGCAACATGATCGTCTCAATTCTCCCCAACCATCATCGCACTTGCATTGGCATTTGCTTTTTTGGCTGTCATTCACAGCGAGGAACCTTTCTCTCGCGAACCGAGCATCCTGCGCCCTCACAACCCCCATCACCTCATCCACCGTGATCGTCATCAAACACTTCTTCCGTTGCTCAAGACAAGTCTCCAGCCCGCACCCCCAGCACTCCACCCGGTGATACACCACCTGGTGCTGCTTCCCATACGGAAACCACTGCCGCGGAATATTCCGAGCCGCAAAGATCGCCACCACCGGCGTCCCCACTGCCGCCGACAAATGCATCGGCCCACTGTCGTGCCCCACAAACAGCCGCGCCCGCTCAAGCGCAGCAGCACTCTCCCTCGGAGTCAGCACCCCACACAAATTCACGACCACCCCGCCCCCATTCGCCCGCCAACCCTCGGCCGCGAACTCGCTCGCCTCGCTCTCCTCTTCCGCTCCCAACAGCAGCAGCGCCCGTCCCGGAAACTCCGCCGCCATCGTTCCCAGCAGCGCCCGCCAATTCTCCCTGCCCCAATCCTTCGCCTGCACCTTCGTCCCCACACTCACCGCAATCGATTCCACCCCCAGCGCCTCCGCGCCCAGCGCCTGCGCCGCCCGCTCCCGCTCCTCCGCGCTCAAATGCAAATCCCAGCTAGCCGGATCGACCAGCCTCCCCGGGTCAGCAATATCCTTCGCCTCTGCCAGCCCGCCAATACACCGCGCCAGCCGCCCCGCCTCAGGCTCCAGGTGCCCATCGCCCATCGCATGATCTTTCCCGCCCGTCGCCGCGCCGTAATAGTTCCGCTGCATCCCTTCCGTCAGTGGAACCCCCACCAGCCTACGCACCCCACACAGCCGAAAGAACGCCTCATCCCTCCGCGCAGCCTTCACCCCTCGCGGAGCCGCCAGATAAACCAGCACCTCAGGCCGCCAGCGCGCAATCTCCCACCAAACCCCAAGCAGTTCCCGCAAGCTCCGCGTCCCCACCGCGTACCGCATATACCCCTGCACCAGCCCCGACCCCTCCAGAATCGCCGCCGCCGCCGCTGCCTTCGAGTTCACCGGAACATTGGTCAGCATCCGCCGCTCCGCCTCCGGAAACGCCCTCGCCACCAAATGCAGCGCCGGCAGTGCCACCACCATATCGCCCAGGCTTCCCAGCCGATACACCAGCACCCGCCGCGTCGTCTTCTTTCCCATACCTCCAGTGTCGCATTTCAAACACCACCCACACCACCAGCGCCACCTCTACCATCTCCGCCGCGCCTCCGTTATCCTTGGTATCACTTCCCATGCTCCGAGCCGCGCACATCATCGAGCTTCAAGATCAATCCACCGTGCACGGTCACCACTCGTCCTCGCCAGCTCCCACGCCATTCGAACCCTTCGACCAGCTCGTCCTCGACCAGCACCGCGCCAACTACGACCTCTGGCACCGCGAAGACGAAGCCCGCGACCCCCAGGCCACCGACGCCACCATCGTCCACGTCAAGCACGACATCGATCGCCTCAACCAGCTCCGCAACGACCTCGCCGAGCAGATCGACATCGCTCTCCTGCAGCTCGCCCCCGACATCCCCGACTCTCCCCTCAACTCCGAATCCCCCGGCCTCATCATCGACCGCCTCTCCATCCTCGCCCTCAAAATCTTCCACACCAAAGAGCAGCTTCACCGCTCCACCCCCGAACACCAGCACCGCAACCAATCCCGCCTCGCCGTGTTAACCGAACAGCGCACCGACCTCGCATCCTGCCTCGACGCCCTCTGGTCTGACGTCCTCGCCGGCCGCCGCCGATTCAAGCTCTATCGCCAACTTAAGATGTACAACGACCCCACGCTTAACCCCGTTCTCTACAACCGCTCCCCCGTCTGACGATCAATCCGGTACACTCGTGTTTGACCTGAACCCACTCAGCCTCGTATAACCCCAAATACGTAACCCCCGACACGTCGGCGTACTTTATCCCGAGCACCAGAGCAATCCAACCCGAGAACATCATGGCAACGAAGCCGGCAACATCGACCTCAGACAACAAAGCAACCAGGACGCCCAGCTCGTCCAAGGCCCCGCGGACCCTCGCCGGAAATGCACAGCACGCCAACGACGCCGCCCGCAAGTCCACGCTCACCCTCTACGAGAGCGCCCTCAAGCTCATGCAGGCAGGCAAGTACGACCGCGCTCACGAAGCCTTCGTCAAAATGCTCGAGTCCGCGCCGCAAGACCTCGCCGACCGCATCCGCATGTACATCTCCGCCTGCGTCGCCCAGATCCACAAGGGCACCACCGACTTCCAGACCCACGAAGAGCGCTACGACTACGCGATCTCCCTGCTCAACCAGGGCAACTACGAAGACGCCCGCCAACACCTCCAGGCCATCCTCCTTCAGGAAAAGTCAGCCGACTACGCCTTCTACGGCCTCGCCCTGCTCGCCTCCCTCACCGGCGATCACGACACCTGCATCGAGCACCTCACCGAAGCCATCCGCCTCAACGGCCAGAACCGCCTCCAGGCCCGCAATGACTCTGACTTCGACGGCGTAGCCGAAGATCCCCGCTTCACCGAGCTCCTCTATCCCGAAGTCTGAATCCACCTGCCTATTGACTCCTTATTCTTCAAAAAGCAGCTAACCCCGCCACAATCCCTCCCGTCCGGCTAAACTAATGAGCGGACGCATGATTACCCCTCGCCAGCTTCGAGTCGTCGCCATCGGCGGCGGAACCGGCCTCTCCACCCTCCTCCGCGGACTCAAGGCCTTTGTCGCCCCGCCCGCTGGCGCCTCTCCCCTCGCCAACCCCGCCCTCAAGAATCTCCCCGCCTTCATCCGCGAGCTCTCCGCCATCGTCACCGTCACTGACGACGGCGGCTCCTCCGGCCGCCTCCGCGAAGACCTCCACATGCTTCCCCCCGGCGACATCCGCAACTGCCTCGTCGCCCTCTCGCAGGATGAGCACCTCCTCTCGCGCCTCTTCCAGTACCGCTTCGCCACCGGCGACCTCGAAGGCCACAGCTTCGGCAACCTTTTCCTCGCCGCCCTCAACGGCATCACCGGAGACTTCGCTCAGGCCGTCCAGGTCAGCTCCCAGATCCTCGCCACCCGCGGCCGCATCTACCCCTGCACCACTGCCAACGCCACCATCTCCGCCCGCATGGACGACGGCTCCATCGTCGATGGCGAAACCAGCATCACCGCCTCCCAGCGCTCCATCACCGAGCTCATGCTCTCGCCTGCCGACGCCGCCCCGCTCCCCGAGGCCCTCGAAGCCATCGCCGCCGCCGACCTCATCACCCTCGGCCCTGGCTCCCTCTACACTTCGCTCATCACCAACCTCCTCGTCCGCGGCATCCCCGAAGCCATCGCCCGCAGCGGCGCCACCCGCGTCTACATCTGCAACCTCATGACCCAGGCCAACGAATCGCTCGGCCTCTCTGCCTCCCAGCACATCGAAAAAATCCTCGACCACGCCGGCGCCCAGATCTTCGACTACGCCCTCATCAACACCGCCCCCATCCTCCCCCAAACCCTCGACCGCTACGCCCGCGAAGGCCAGACCCCCATCCTCGCCGACCTCGAGCGTATCCGTTCCCTCGGCGTCGAGCCCATCACCGGCAACTTCGTCCACGAAGGCGAAGTCCTCCGCCACAGCTACGACGTCCTCGCCGAAACCGTCCTCCAGCTAGCCCTCACCAACGCCCCCGCATCGGTCTCCTCCTAGCACCCGCTGGCAGACGAGCAGTAATCCGCCCCTAGCAATCTCTCCCACAAATCCAGCACCCTATGCGAACCGCGTAACTGCCCCTCGCCGTTGCTGTTGCTTTTGCCGTTGCCTTTGCTGTTGCCGTTGCCTTTGCTGTTGCTGTTGCTGTTGTTTGTTTTTCGCCGTCATCCTGAACGAAGCAAAGGACCCCTGTAGTTGTCTTTGCTGTTGCTGTTGCTGTTGCTGTTGCTGTTGCTGTTGCTGTTGCCCTTGCCCTTGCCCTTGCTTTTCTTTCTGTCATTCCCTCCGGGAATCTGCTTCTGCTTTTGCTTTTGCCTTTGCCCCTGCCCTGCTCTTGCCTTTACCTAAACACCCGAAAAAACTCTCGACACATCACCCACCCCACCGGGCACCTTCCCAACCACTGCCCTCCACTCAACCGCCAACGTAAAATCAACCCAATGCCCAAGTCCTCCTCCTCCGCACTCACCACCCTGGGCCGAATCCTCTACGCCCTGGCCATCCTCGGCTTCGGCATCCAATACGCCCTCTACGGACATCTCCGCCGCGGCCTTCCCCTCAGCCCCGTCTGGCTGCCCCACAACCACATCCTCTCCTACGCGCTCGCCGCCATCTGCATCGCCGCCGGCCTCGCCCTTCTCACCACCTGGCGAACCCTCACCATCAGTCTCATCCTCGGCCTCCTCTTCCTCGCCACCGCCGCCCTCTACCTCATGCACGTCAACTACGTCCTCTACGACGGCGACGGCCGAACCCTCTTCCTCGAGTGCCTCTGCCTCGCCTGCACCGCGCTCATCCTCCACGGCCTCTCCTCCGGAAGCAGATACTCGCTCATGCCCGGCCGCCTCTTCTTCGCCATCGCCATGATCGTCTTCGGCATCCAGCACTTCCTGTACGTTCGCTTCCTCGCCACGCTGGTCCCGCACTACCTCCCCGGCCATCACCTCTGGGTCATCGGAACCGGCTTCGCCCTCATCGCCGCCGGCCTCTCCCTCGCCACCACCATCGAAGACAAGTACGCCGCCTACGGCCTCTTCATCCTCTTCTTCGGCTGGCTCGTCATCCTCCACATCCCCCGCATCCTCCACGCCCTCCACAACGGCGACGAGTGGTCCAGCGGCTTCGTAGTCCTCGCCTTCAGCGGGACTTCCCTCCTCCTCGCCGCCTCCTCCTCCGGCAGCAGCAAGCCCGCACCAAAGCCAAGAAAAGAACGCCCCTGGCGCCCATAACCATGACTCCTATCCCAACCCTCGAAGGCGCCCACGTCCGCCTCGAACCCCTAACCCTCGCCCACCTCCCCGCCCTCGAAGCCGTAGCCTTCGACCCAAGCATCTGGCGCTACATGCTCAGCATCATCCGCACCCCCGAAGACCTCCGCGCCTGGGCCACCTCCGCCCTCGCCGCCCCCAACATGTTCCCCTGGGTCACCATAAAAAAATCTGGCGACCAGCTAGTAGGCTCCACCCGCTTCATCGATCTCGACCTCACCCACCGCACCGTCGAGATCGGGCACACCTGGCTAGCCGCCCCCGCGCGCGGCACCCTCATCAACCCCGAAGCCAAGCTCCTCCAGCTCACCTACGCCTTCGAAACCCTCAACCTGAACCGCGTAGCCCTCAAGACCCACCACGAGAACCTGCAATCCCAAAACGCCATGAAGAAGCTCGGCGCCATCTACGAAGGCACCTTCCGCAACCACTACCTAATGCCCGACAACACCCCCCGCCACAGCGTCTGGTTCAGCATCACCCGCGAAGACTGGCCCACCACCAAAGCCCACTTCCAATCCCGTCTCGCAAATGGCGCCTAAACGCTGCCAACGTGCAGCCGCTTTCGCGTTGAAGGCAGCGAGAGCAACACCAACCCTGGAAGCGCAAACAGCACGAATATCATCCCAAATATTCCCGCCGCTCCGCTATCGCCATAGGGGTCCGGCCTCATCGCGGCTCGAATAATCCAGCAGCCGATCACCACAACAATCACACCAACGATCCACGAACCATACCAGCCCCAACTCTTTAAACAAACCATGCCGAAAAATACGCTGATCGCGACGATAGCAAGCGCGCACAAGAATATCTCTTGAATCAGATCGCTATGGCCGTCTGAAGTGTCAATCGTAAAAGCAAGACAGCCCACCATCACCCCGAAAGTGAGTTCGCAAAGCGCGATATAGACAACACTGAATTTGGCCAAGCGCGCCTCCCGGCACTACACCCCGATCTTCACCAACCCCTGAACCCCCGACTCCTCCGCCACCGTCCGCTTCAGCTGCCCGCAAGCCGCATAAATATCCCGTCCCCGCGGCCGCCGGATATACGTAGCAATCCCACCCTCAATCAGCATCCCCTGGAACACCGCCACATCCTCCGGCGTCGGCTGGTGATACGCAATCCCCGGCCCCGGATTCCACACAATCAGATTCACCTTCGCCCGCATCCCCGCAGAACGGGGTCCCCGGCCAGCTTGCTGGCTGGGGTTGAGCAGTGCCAGCACCTCGCGCGCATGCACCGGCTGATCATTCACGCCCCCCAGCAGCACATACTCAAACGTCACCCACTCCCGCGTCCGCAGCGGAATCTTCCGCACCGCCTCCAGCAGCGCGGCGATATTCCATTTCCGCGTAATCGGCATAATCTCTTCGCGCACCCCATCGTTGCTCGCGTTCAACGACAGCGCCAGCTTCGGCCTTACCGTCTCCTTAGCAAACGCCTCAATCCCCGGCAAAATCCCGCTGGTAGAAACCGTCATCCGCGACTCCGGAATCCCAATCCCCTCCACCAGCAGCCTCACGCTCCGCATGAATTCCTCATAGTTCAAAAACGGCTCGCCCATCCCCATAAACACCAGGTTGATGCGGTCCTTCCCAATCTGAATCCCATGCCGATTCAGCACCGCCGCCACCTGCCCCGCAATCTCTCCCGCCGTAAGATTCCGCCGAATCCCCAGCTTCGCCGTCAGACAAAACTGGCAGTTCACGGCACACCCCACCTGCGAAGAAATACAAATCGTAGCCCGCCGAAACCCCTTCTCCGCCAGCGTCCCAAAGTTCCGAATATCCCGCCCCACGCCTCTCCGCGACCAGTAACCCCCATCGACCGCGACACTCCCGTCATCTCGACCGGAGGCGCGCTCTTGTGCCGCAGTGGAGAGACCCCTGTATTGGTCGTTGCTGTTGTCCTTGCTTTTCTGGCTGTCATTCCGCAGCGCAGCGGAGGAATCTGCTTCTATCCCAGCCACCGCCTCTTCCGCCGTCTCCACCTCACCCTCTTCCTCGACAGCCGCCTCACTCCCATCCCCCCGCTCGCCGCCATCCCCATCTGGCATCCACACGGTCTCCACCGTCTCGCCATCCCCCATCCGCATCAGGTACCGTTCCGTCCCGTCCACCGAAACCGCCGTCTGCGCCATCACCGGCAGCCCCACCTGCCATCCAGCCCCAGCCAACTCCTCCCGCAGCACCGTAGGCAGCGTAGTCATCTCCTCCACCGACCCCACCCGCTGCTTATACAACCCCTCCCAGATCTGTCGCGCACGATAAGACTTCTGCCCGAGCCCCGCCATCAGCTCCGTCAGCTCCCCCATACCTCATCCCAAACAGTGCGCTCACCCTTACAGTCTATCCGCTCGCAAGCCAGCCTATGCGATCGCCAGTGTCGCGACATGCCGGTCAGCCTCAGCCACGCCGTCCACCACGCCCGCATCCACATACAGCGCCCGAGCCTCGCTCCAGTGCTGCTTCGCGTTCGCAGTCGCGCCCATCGCCGCCTCAGCCATCGCCTCGACACGCAGCGCGTTGGCCATCTCCAGCGCCGTTGGTGGAGAACTCCTGTAGTACGCCACCACCGCCTGCGCATCCCGCAACCCCGCCGCCGTGTCGCCGGCCTTGATCGCCAGCTCAGCCGCGTGTCGTAGAGCATGCGCCCAGCGTGCCATGTCTTGTTCCGCCAGGAAGGATTCAGCCGCTTCCACATACAGCGCCGTCGCATCGACCAGCCGACCTTGGCGCCGCGCCGACTTTGCTTCGATCACGCAGTCGTCACCGCTCATGCGCATCAATTTACGCCTATCCCAAGCTGTTGAAAACCCCCACCCGCAAATCGTTCTCCCAGCACACCAGCAGACGGGTCGGTGCATCCCCAGCGTCACTTCCGGATCAGCGCCGCGGCTTCTTCAACCGCCGCACCCCAAACGCATCCAGCCGCGCATCGGCACTAAGCAGCGGCAGATTGCTCTCAATCGCCTGCGCAGCAATCATCCGGTCAAATGGATCCCCGTGGATGTCCTTGAAAGATGCAGCCCTCACCATGCTCTCCCCACCCAGCGGAACGATCGTGTATCCCAGAACATTCTCGATGTTTCGCACAAGATCGCTCTCAAACTGACCCGCCATCGCAAGTTTGCCCAGCCGAACCTTAAGACTGATCTCATACAGAGAGATCGCCGACACGAAAATCTCGTTATCCAGGTCCTCGAGATACCTCCTGGCCCACGCCTCCATGCGGCGCGGATCAACCGCCGACCAGAGTACGTAGTGGGTATCAATAAGGAGCCTCACTTCCCCTCGCCCCGCCATGCCCTCAACTCGGCTTCCGGTAACTCATCGAAGTCAACCGGTATCTCGAAACCAGGCTGATAGAACACTCCCAGCGCACGTCGCTTCACCGGTTTCAAAGCGACGATCTCAGCCACCGGAGTCTTCTTCCTCCCCGTCGTCAAGACAATCTTCTCCCCTCGTTGAGCCTTCTTCACCAGCTCGGAAAGCTTCGTCTTCGCTTCGAACATCGTCGCTTCAATCATCCGATGCCCCCTAACCTGCTAGCAATATCTTAGCACTTTCACCGCGGAGAATCCCTACCAACGGAGGTTGCCCCAAACCCTCGTCACCCTCTCATACATTCCCCACCACGCTACGCCCACAACAGCAGACGATCCGCGTCCTGGCCCCACGCCAAGCAGCCCCGCCCCTATCCGTCGCCGCCCTACAATCAACCATGGCGTCCCGCAAGCCCTTCTTCACCACCGACCCCGCTCTCCTCCCCATCCTCGACGAGCTCCGCCCCCTCGAACCCATCTTCCACACCCCCGCCTTCGGCCTCGAGCCCGCCGACCCCGCCCGCCGCACCGCCCCCGACTACTGGGAAGTAGGAGCCTCCGGCCGCCGCTACAGCCGCGACTTCATCCTCCAAACCCTCGCCGACAACCCTCCCGCCAACGCCACCACCCTCCGCTGGCGCACCACCGGCCACGCCCTCCGCCAACTAGGCACAACCCCGGAGCAGAGACCTACCTCCTCACCTACAGCCTCCGCCAGGGCGACCGCCTAACCCGCCGCAGCACCCTCTGGCAACGCACCCCCACTGGCTGGCAAATCCTCTACCACCAAGGCACCCCCGTCACCGCCAACGAAGACGACGTCGCCCTTTAGACCAACGAAATCCCCGTTGTGAGGTGACACTCAAGACCCCGCGCCGTCTGACTCTCAGCACCCCATCGCATGAGACCCAATCGCCTCGCTCTCGCCGCCCTCACCCTTGCCCTCTGCACCTTCCTCTCCGGCTGTGGCGCCGACTCCTTCATCCCCTTAAGCACCCTCAGCGGCAACTGGGTCATCTACAACATCTCCTTCGCGCACCCTGCACAGCCCGTCCTCTTCGATTCAATGGGTGGCGCCATTACGCAGTCCGGCAACAACCTCAGCGCCAGCCTTCACATCCAGGCCGCGTGCTTTGGCAACGGACAGACCACCATCCCGTTCACCGGTTCCGTCAACCCGGAGAACAATTACTTCACCCTGAATTCCACCTCCGTCAACGGAGAAACCATCGTCCTTCAAGGGACTTTTTCCGCCGCTAAAGACACTTTTCTCGGTAGCTCCCTCACCATCAGTGGCAATTGCACCGGGTATCTCGCCAGCCAGAACGGCGACGACGAGGGCGCTATCCTCAACCCCCACGGCCAAAAACTCCCCTCGCTCACCGGCACTTGGTCCCCCGAGGAGAACGAACCCTCCTCGTTGAATATCTCGGAGCAACTCACCCAAACCCCCACCCCGGACATCAACGGAGACTTCGCCCTCACCGGGACCGTCACCATCACCGGCTCGCCCTGCTTCACCACCGGCACCCTCCAGCCCACCAGCTTTGTCAGCGGCTCCGTTGGCCAGCAGATCATCCTCATGAACGATGGCTCTACCCTTAGCGCACCCATGCAGATCGCAAAAACGGGACATTCCTGTCCATATACCCGGGTATCATCACCGGCGGCAACTGCAACGGCACCGTCGACATCAACCTCCAATTCGCGTCCGCCCCATGAAACAATAGTCCCAATGCCAGTCTCCGTACCCCTCACCGAACCCTCCTCTCTCTCCCCCTCCGCCCCGCACCTCCGCGACATCCGCACCACCACTCTCCCCAACGGCCTCCTCGTCCTCACCGAGCGCATGCCGCACCTCCGCTCGGTAGCGATGGGAGTATGGATCAACTCCGGCTCGCGCGACGAGACCCCCGAAGTCAACGGCATCTCCCACTTCATCGAGCACATGGTCTTCAAGGGCACCACCACCCGCAGCGCCCAGCAGTTCGCCCGCGAAGTCGACGCCATCGGCGGCAACCTCGACGCCTTCACCGGCAAAGAAACCATCTGCTTCAACCTCAAGGTCCTCGACGAAAACATCCCGGCCGCCCTCGACCTACTCACCGACCTTGTCCTCCACCCCACCTTCTCCCCCGACGACATCGCCAAAGAGCAAGGCGTCATCCTCGAAGAGATCAAGATGGACGAAGACAACCCCGACTACCTCGTCCACGAGCTCTTCACCCAGAACTTCTGGCCCAACGACGCCCTCGGCCGCCCCATCCTCGGCACCGCAAAGTCGGTGTCGTCCTTCGACCAGCAAATCGTCCTCAGCGAGTACGCCCGCCGCTTCACCCCCGCCAACATGGTCTTCACCGCCGCCGGCAACCTCCACCACGAGACCTTCGTAGAACAAGTAGCCGCAGCCTTCACCTCGCTCTCCGCCTCCTCCAGCGAAAAAATCGCCCGCGCAAACCCTCCCCAAACCAAGCCCCACATCACCCTCAAGAAAAAGAAGTCCCTCGAGCAGGTCCAGTTCTGTCTCGCCGTCCCCGCGCCCCCGGTCGCCTCGCCCCAGCGCTACACTGCCTACCTGCTCAACTCCATCCTCGGTGGCGGCATGTCCTCGCGCCTCTTCCAGTCCATCCGCGAAGACCGCGGCCTCGCCTACAACATCTACTCCGAGCTAAGCCCCTTCCGCGACACCGGCTCCCTCGCCATCTACGCCGGCTGCTCGGCCGACAACACCCGCCAGGTCCTCGACCTAACCCTCGCCGAACTCACCCGCCTCAAGCGCGAACCCGTCACCGACGAAGAACTCCACCGCGCCAAGTCCCAGATCAAAGGCAACATGGTCCTCGGCCTCGAAACCTCCGGCTCCCGCATGTCCTCCCTCGCTCGCCAGCAGATGTACTGGGGCCGCTTCTTCTCCCTCGACGAGATCACCGCCGAGATCGACCGAGTAACCACCCCCGACATCCAACATCTGGCCAACGACCTCTTCCACCCCGAATCCCTGGCCCTGACCCTCCTCGGCAACCTCGGCCCCCTGAAACTAACCCGCCCCGACCTAACCTGCTAACCCACCGCAACGACGGGTGCCCCATTCATGACGCGGCCTCATCGCGGCATGAGTGGGATGCGAATCTCCCGGCCGCCTCCGCCTCGGTTCTTGCTCTCGCTTTTCTTTCTGTCATTCCCTCCGGGACTCTGCTTTTAGCCCTTCGCCACCCCCACCGACCGCCTCCACTGCAACGCCACTTCCGTAAACAACAGCGGCACCACCCAAGCCATCCACGCCAGCATCACCGACTGCATCGACGGTCCCAAACTACCATACACATTCAAATCCTCCATCAGCCGAAACAACACAAACGCAAACGTCACCACGTAGCTCCGAATCATCCACTCCCGATGCGCCGCAAACTGCCGCCGCATCACCGCCACATACGCCATCCCGCTCGTCACCACCCACGCCAGCGCCAGGTACAGCAGCGCGATACCAAACGCCTTCGGCGCCACCTCCAACGCGATATACACCGAAGCGATCGACCCCACCACCACGCCACTCAGATACAGCCGTCCCATCCACCGGTGGGCCTGCACATACTTCCGCCGGATCCACGCGCTGAATTGAAACGGCCCCAGCAGCAGCGCCAGCGAACCTCCACCCAGGTGCGCCACCAGCCACCACTTCGCCCGCCAAAAACTGTGATAATGCGCCGCATCGAAGTGCGCATACCGCATCACGGCGCGCCCGTAAAACCGCGCGATCAGCGCCGCCAGCACCGCAAATCCCAACCACACCAGCAGCGTCCGCAACCGCGCGCCGCCCCTCGTTCCCAGCGTCATCACACTCGAAGCCATAACACCTCATTTCAGGAGTTGCTTGGCCCGAATATCCGTCAGCCCAGGAATTTGGAGAAGTCTAGCACGCACCTTCACCCAAGTTTCCCTCCAAAGCCGCTCGTCCACGGTCTCGAGTACCATTCCAGAGAATCCCCAAGAGGCCACAATGCCCCAGCCACCCACCGCTCAGCGCGGCTCTCCCCTCGCCATGACGCCCGAGCAGTTCCAAACCCTCGGCCACGCCCTCGTCGATCGCATCGCCAACTTCCTCGACACCCTCCCCAACCGCCCCGTCACCACCGGCGAATCCCCCTCCGCCATCCGCATCGCCCTCGACGCCGATCGCTCCCTCCCCTACCAACCCGCCGACCCCGCACACCTCCTCAACCACGCCGCCGACCTCCTCCTCGACCACTCTCTCTTCAACGGCCATCCCCGCTTCTGGGGATACATCACCTCCTCCGCCGCGCCCATCGGCGCCCTCGCCGACCTCCTCGCCGCCGCCATCAACCCCAACACCGGCGCCTGGCTGCTCTCTCCCATGGCCAGCGAAATCGAAGCCCAGACCATCCGCTGGATCGCCGAAATGCTCGCCTACCCCACCACCTGCGGCGGCCTCTTCGTCTCTGGCGGCAATATGGCCAACATCCTCTGCATCCTCGCCGCCCGCCAGGCCAAAACCGCAACCAACCTCCGCACCGAAGGCCTAGCCAACTCGCGCCTCCGCCTCTACTGCTCCGCCGAAACCCACACCTGGATCCAGAAAGCCGCCGACATCACCGGCCTCGGCACCGACGCCATCCGCTGGATCGCCTGCGATGAGCACCAGCGCCTCAACCTCTCCGCCCTCCGCTCCACCATCGCCGCCGACATCGCCGCCGGTGACCAACCCTTCCTCGTCATCGGCACCGCAGGCACCGTCAGCACCGGCGCCATAGATCCCCTCCCCGAGCTCGCCACCCTCTGCCGAGAATTCAACCTCTGGTTCCACATCGACGGAGCCTATGGAGCCTTAGCCGCCGTCCTCCCCAACGCGCCCGCAGCGCTCGCCGCCATCCCCCTCGCCGACTCCATCGCAGTCGACCCTCACAAGTGGCTCTACGCTCCCCTCGAAGCCGGCTGCGCCCTCGTCCGCAACCCCCAGCACCTCCGCGATGCCTTCGCCTACCATCCCCCCTACTACCACTTCGGCACCGAAGCCATCAATTACTTCGACCTCGGCCCGCAAAACTCCCGCGGCTTCCGCGCCCTCAAGGTCTGGCTCGCCCTCC
This sequence comes from uncultured Acidobacteriaceae bacterium, assembly GCA_963737325.1. Classification (GTDB taxonomy): domain Bacteria; phylum Acidobacteriota; class Terriglobia; order Terriglobales; family Acidobacteriaceae; genus Granulicella. The sequence continues at coordinate 253,057 of CAVTSJ010000019.1, read as the reverse complement.
AGCAAGCCGGCCGCGATGGCTACATCCAGATGCTCTCCACCGACATCGCCCTGGCCCAAACCCTCTTCGAAAGAATCTCCGCCTACCCCGACCTCGAACCCCTCACCCAGTCCCTCAGCATCACCACCTTCCGCTACCTCCCCACCGACCTCTCACCCTCTCACCCCGCTACCGCCGACTACCTCAACCAGCTCAACACCGCGATCCTCACCGAAATCCAGCAAGGCGGCGAAGCCTATCTCTCCAACGCCGTCCTCGCCGGCAAATTCTCCCTCCGCGTCTGCATCGTCAACTTCCGCACCACCTTACCCGACATCGAAGCCCTGCTCCCGCTCGTCGTTCACACCGGCCAGCGTCTCGACCAAACCCTCCGGCCTCCAAACCTCCTCTCGCCAAATCACTGATCTGTCTGCGCTCTCCCTCGCCGCCCCGCAAACGTCTATACTCTGAAACTGGAAATCCGAGCGCCCTTTGCGCCCTTCCGAGGAGTCCATGAACACCCACACCCGCACGCGCGAATCCGGCTTCACCCTCGTCGAACTCCTCATCGTCATGTCCGTCATCCTCATCCTCATGACCCTCGCCATCCCCGCCATGCAGTCCGTCATCCGACGTGGCAACGAGACCTCTGCCATCGCTTCCCTGCGTATGCTCAACGAGATGGAAAACCAATACAACTCCACCTATCCACAGCATGGCTTCGCCTGCACGCTCCCGACACTCGGCGGTAAACAAGGCTCCGCGCCCCCGGGACCTGAGGCCGCCCAGCTCATACCCGACGACCTCTCCGGCGGCACCAAAGCCGGCTACACCTTCACCATCACCTGCTCCAACAAGACCACCAACAATAACGTCGACCAGTACAACGGCTACACCATCACCGCCGTCCCCAACTCCGTAGGCCACTCCGGCAACCGCGGCTTCTGCACCGACGAAAACGCCCAGATCCACTTCGACCCCAAGGGCGGTACCAACTGCACCGAGCTCCTCCAATAACTCCCTCACCTGACACGCCAAAGGCCGCCCACCCAAGCGGCCTTTGCCTCTGCTCTGCCTCTGCATTTGCCTCTGCCTCTGCCTTTCTTTAGACAATTTCTAAAAGAAATTGTCATTCTGAGCGCAGCGAAGAACCTGCTTCCTCCCGTTCTTGCCGTTGCCTTTCTTTCTGTCATTCCCCCGGGGAATCTGCGTCTTCGCTTCTAGGTAACCCAAGGCTTCAGCCTTGGGCCTCCTCACCCCAGAAGGAAGCGGGCTTTAGCCCCTGGGGTATGCCCTTCTTCCCGGCCGACCCAGGCCTTCACCTGGACTTCCCCTTCGCCGGCTTAGCCGCATTCACCGCCACCGCCTCCCGCACCAGCGCCTTAAACGCCCCCGCATCCACCTCTTCCCCCTCACGAATATCAATCGCCCGCCGCACATTCCCCTCCAAGCTCGAATTAAACAGCCCCTCCGGATCCTCCAGCGAAGCGCCCTTCGCGAACGTAAGCTTCACCACCTTCTTATACGTCTCGCCGGTACAAAGAATCCCATCATGCGACCACACCGGAATCCCCCACTTCCATTCCTCCACGACGCCCTTATCGGCGTCCTTGATCAGCTTGCGCATCCTCGCCAGCGTCTTTCCGCGCCAGTCACCCAGCTCCTCAATCCGATTCGAGATCAGCTCCGCCGCCGTCTGCCCCTCACCCACAACCGTCCTCTTCATCCTCTTGTCCTCCGGCTACTCCTTCCGCTTCGGCTCCATCTCTTTCGCCATCAGCACCACCAGTTCCTGCTTGCTCTCCACCCCATTTGGATTGTGCGTGATCATCTTCACGCGATACCCCTTCGCCGCAGCATCCGTAAGCCGCGTCTCATGCTCAAAATCACCACGACCACTCACAAACTTGTACTCAGGATCAGACAAAAATTCAGAACTCATACCCTCGTCCTTTCTGAAGCTGAAACAAGTCCTTCTGATGGCCGATCGCCCCTGCCGGGTTGGCGCCCTCAGCCTCCGAGCTCCTCCACAAACTCGGTAATCGCATCCGCAGCGATCTTCGCCTCGCACTGCAGGATCAAATGCGGAGACTCGATCGTCACCACCCGCCCCGGCTTCACCGCCTCCATCTCCGCCGCGCACCCCGGATCGACCAGCCTGTCCTTCGTCGGCTGAAGATACAGCACCGGCACCTTCACCTGCGCCAGCTCCGCCCGCACATCCAGGTTCAATACCTCGCGCACCCGCGCACCCAGCACCTTCGGCGTCAGCCACGACACTGCGCCGATCACCAGTTCCACCAACGCCTGCGGCGCCTCCTGCCCCACCAGCAAATACCGCGCCACCAGCCCCGGCATCGTCACATGCGACAGCATCGGGATCAAGTCCCACAACAGCGTTCTCCGCCAGCCCCGCAGCGGGCTCGTCACGAACCCCGCACACAGCACAATCCCCTTCAGGTTCGGCGGCTCCATCGACGCAATCAGCACCGCCAGCGGCGCGCCATACGACTCCGCCACCAGCACAAACGGCTCATCCACCGGAATCGCTCCCCGCAGCGTCCCCGCCAGCTCCCCGTACTTCATATAACGGTCAGCCGGATACCACAACGTCTCCGTCTCCAGCTCCTCCGGCAGCACTGTCTCCAGTCCCCGAAACAGCTCCCCGCTCCCGTCCATACCCGGCAGTAATACAAGTTTCTTCAAGGTCTTATTCATACTTTTTCTAACGACTTATTCGAACCCAGACATGTCATCCTACGACACCACCCTCCCCACAAACCACCCACCATCCGACCCCCACGCCCGAATTCACTGCAAAACCGCACATAGTCATTTACATACTTCACATTCACTTAAACCCTTCGCTTTCCATATTATCAAAGTCAACTTTAATCGAGGAATTCGATGAACTCCCCCATCTCCTGCTTCCGTGCTCACATCATTTTCTCCACCCTCTTCGCCATCCCAACCGCTACACCTACCGATACCTACTAATCTATGACCTTGGATCTGGCCACCTTAGCAATATTCTGGATCACCGACTCGTGTACCGTAGTGATCAATGAGTTTAGTGTCTTGATTATGAGACTTGGGTGAACGGAGTGGAGGTCAGCTTCTCACCTACCAATCCCGGACTCACCTACGATAATAGAGCGCCATGCTCTATCGTGTATTCCCGGCTTTACATCCGTTTCACGCTTTAATTATGGACACTAGATCTATGCGACGTACATCTACGCGACCGCCCCCTATGCCAACATGATCTTTTACTTACCATACCTCTCCATCGACTTCGTTGTGAATGGCAATATATAGAGATCTTCCTCAATTCCTCCACCAATTTCTATTCACCGACATATTTAAACATTTGCATCTACATAGACTGTTTCATCGTCTAAACCATCTATTTGACAACTAACAGCACTCCAGAACCGAGCAGTATCCTTCTCCTGGCAACAGGCTTATATGCTTCTATCAAGCATCTGGTTTGATCTGCGAGGCTCTTCTCCTCACCGGCACTCATTATCTGAAACCTTAAGCCCCTCGCCTTATGAGCTTCGACTGCTGACTAAACTAATAATATATCAATATTCTTTTTCTCACGCCTCTATCAACAGATATTTTCCTTTCCAGAGGACGGGAATACTTCTACACAAACACCACTTTACTAACTCTTCTTCTCCACATCTCTCCCCTCTTTAGATCCTCCCCACCCGCCTCGATGCTCTAATATCTCCAGCGAGCCTCGAGCGCACACCGCGCCCGCTCGCCCACAGGAGAGCATCTTCATGTCTGACCAAATCGCCCCCTTGGCCTCCCGCCCAGCCTGGAAAGCCCTTCAGCAGCACGCCGAAACCATCCGCCCCCAGCAACTCCGCGATCTCTTCCACTCCGACCCCGCCCGCGGCACCCGCTTCAACGCCGAAGCCTGCGGCCTCTTCCTCGACTACTCCAAGAACCGCATCACCGACGAAACCCTCAAGCTCCTCTTCCAACTCGCCAAAGAATCCGGCCTCCGCGAACACACCGAAGCCATGTTCACCGGCGAAAAAATTAACACCACCGAAAACCGCGCCGTCCTCCACATCGCTCTCCGCGCACCCAAATCCGAATCCATCAAAGTCAATGGTGAGGACGTCGTCCCCGAAGTCCACGCCGTCCTCGACAAGATGGCCGCCTTCGCCGACAAAATCCGCAACGGCTCCTGGCTCGGCTACACCGACAAGCCCATCAGGAACATCATCAACATCGGCATCGGCGGCTCCGACCTCGGCCCCGTCATGGCCTACGAGGCCCTCAAGCACTACACCCACCGCGACCTCACCTTCCGCTTCGTCTCCAACGTCGACGGCACCGACTTCGTCGAAGCCACCCGCGACCTCGACCCCGAAGAGACCCTCTTCCTCGTCGCCAGCAAGACCTTCACCACCCTCGAGACCATGACCAACGCCCACTCCGCCCGTGAGTGGATCCTCGCCAAACTCAAGCAGACCGAAGCCATCGCCCGCCACTTCGTCGCCATCTCCACCAACGCCGAAGCCGTCGCCAAGTTCGGCATCGACACCGCCAACATGTTCGGCTTCTGGGACTGGGTCGGCGGCCGCTACTCCATGGACTCCGCCATCGGCCTCTCCACCATGATCGCCATCGGCCCCGACAACTTCCGCTCCATGCTCGAAGGCTTCCACGCCATGGACGAGCATTTCCGCAACACGCCCCTCGAGCAAAATCTCCCCGCCCTCCTCGGCCTCCTCACCGTCTGGTACACCGACTTCTTCGACGCCCAAACGGTCGCGATCCTCCCCTACGAGCAGTACCTCAAGCGCTTCCCCGCCTACCTCCAGCAGCTCACCATGGAGTCCAACGGCAAGCACGTCACGTTATCCGGCGAACCGGTGCGAACCGAAACCGGCCCCATCTACTGGGGCGAGCCCGGCACCAACGGCCAGCACTCCTTCTACCAGCTCATCCACCAGGGCACCCGCCTCATCCCCTGCGACTTCCTCGGCGGCTACAAAACCCTCAACCCTCTCGGCCGCCATCACGACATGCTCATGGCCAACGTCTTCGCTCAAGCCGAAGCCCTGGCCTTCGGCAAAACCGCCGAAGAAGTCAAAGCGGAAGGTGTCCCCGACGCCCTCGTCCCCCACAAGGTCTTCGCAGGCAACCGCCCCTCCAACACCCTCCTCTACGAGCTCCTCACCCCCCGCACCCTCGGCTCCCTCATCGCCCTCTACGAGCACTCCGTCTTCACCCAGGGCACCATCTGGTCCATCGACTCCTTCGATCAATGGGGCGTAGAGCTAGGCAAAGTCCTCGCCACCAAAATCCTCGGCGAACTCGAATCCCCCACCGAACCCAACCTAACCCACGACACCTCCACCACCCACCTGATCAACCTCTACCGCGCCCACAAATAAGTGCGCCGCAAAACGCCGGGTGCCCCATCTTCGGCGCGCTCTTTGCGCCTAAGGTGGGCATCGGGCAAAGCCCGACCGCTCCGCCCATCTCAACCCGGAACGATCGTCGGCGATCAAGCCACCACCCTCAGCACCCCATGCCCGGCGCGAACGCATCCCTGTCCGAAAAGCGCACTCTCGAAACCCAAGTTTCCCAAAACGCCGTTTTTTGCCAACCTCCCCGTTGCTAGTATGAGAAGCAGCCATGCAGATACTCGGGCAATCAGTCGACGCTTCGCGCAGCGATGAGTTTTACCGCGAGGATTGGCATGCATATTACGTCGAGCGACATCGGGGCGTGGCTCGCCTCGGGTTACTACTGGCGGGGACTGCCATATTGGCTCTGATGTTCGGTCTTTTACCTAATTCCTTCGGCGAAACACACCATCTCTTTTCACTGCTGATCGCGATTCTCGGCGGCTGTCTGTGGCTTGCCATCGGAGTTAGCTGGTTCAGCCTTATCTGGGAGATGAGTTCATGGGAGTGTCCCCGCTGTGGGCAGCCATTCTTCCATTCAACATTCGTTCGTAACCCCTTCGGTCGACATTGTCGGCATTGTGGACTGCGGCGTATGAAGAAGTCAGAGATCGCGGATGGTATCGTCTGAAGGGCCGCAATATCGGCAATTACGGTTGGGGGCTGATACCCGTGATCGGATTGGCTGTACCGGAGATCGCCAGCACCGACTCGCACGACACTTATCCGGCTTGTGTACGGGAGGGCCCAGCCCCCGGCGGCCCCACGCTAGTTTAGCAAGCTCCTCGAAAGTCGGGTTTTGAGCAACCTCGACTTCCATCAATCCACCTGACAGAATTCGACCATCCATGACACTCCCGTCGTCCCGAGTAGGGTATCCCTCTCCCAACACGCACGCGCCCCTGCCTTTGCCTTCGCTAGAAGCCAGAAGCCAGAAGCTAAAAGCTAAAAGCCAGAAGCTAGAAGCCAGAAGCCAGAAGCTAGAAAGCAAAAACAAGCCACCTCCGCAAATCGCCCACCCTCCGGCGATAACCGCACTACAATAGAAGATATCCGCAAGGAAATCGCGCATCGTGCGCCAAGTCCTTGCGCTATCTTCAATTGTGCGTTTACCGTGAGTCCAGAACGGCAATCGCCCCAAGCTCCATTGCCCCATTGCAACGACCTGAGGAGGCCCAGCATGACACCTACCGCCACCCTTTCCGCTCCTGCCGCCAAAGCCAAAACCCTCCCAGGCGTCGCACTCGATTCCTACACCGGCGATCCCAACTTCATGGCCTCCCTCGCCCGCGGCCTCGTCGTCATCGAAGCCTTCACCCCTCAAACGCCGCAGATGACCATCTCGCAACTCTCCCTGCGCACCGGCCTCTCCCGCGCCGCCGTCCGCCGCTGCCTCTACACCCTCACCAAGCTGGGCTTCGCCGGCGCCGACGAATCCCAGCGCTACTCCCTCCGCCCCAAGATGCTCTCCCTGGCCAACACCTACACCGCCTCCAGCACCCTCGCCAACGCCGCCCAGCCCATCCTCGAGCGCATGTCCAACACCTACCACGAGAGCTTCTCTGTAGCCACACTCGACGGCGAGCAGATCGTCTACATCGCCCGCACCTCCGTCACCCGCGTCATGTCCGTCGACCTCCACATCGGCTCGCGCCTCCCGGCTTTTTGCACGAGTATGGGCCGCGTCCTTCTCGCCTACCTCCCGCAGGACCAGCTCGAGGCCTACCTCTCCCGCGTCATCCTCACCCAGTACACCCCCCGCACCATCAACTCCATCGACAAGCTCCGCCTCGCGCTGCGCAACGTCCGCCGCAACGGCTACGCCCTCGTCGACCAGGAGTACGAGATCGGTCTCCGCTCCATCGCCGTCCCGGTCTACGCCGGCAACGGCCGCGTAGTAGCGGTCGTCAACCTAAGCGGCCACGCCCCCCGCATCCCCATGCTCGAGATGCAGACCCGTTTCCTCCCACCCCTCCGAGCCGCCGCCGCCGAACTAAGCGTCTTCCTCCGCTAACCCCGACACCCACCGCTGCCGCAGTTGTCGCTGCTATTGTTGCTGTTGCCGTTGTTTGTTTTTCGCCGTCATCCTGAGCGCAGTGAAGGACCCCCATATTTGTCGTTGCTGCTGCCCGTGCTTCTGCCTTCGCCTTTCTTTGACAATTTCCAAGAGAAATTGTCATTCCGAGCGCAGCGAGGAACCTGCTTCTCGCGCGCAGCGCGCCCGTTCTTCGCACCGCCAACTATCGGTCCTCCACCCACCCAAAAATAATTCCCTCAAAAACCCGCCAAACTCCGCGTGTCAACCCCCCACCAACCCCCAAAACCCACAAAACCCGCGCCCCCATTGCCGATTTCTCTTTCCCAAACTTGGCATACTTACCCCCGCCAACCCGCTACAATTTAACTAACCCCCACCCTCAGAGGCACTCCCCCGCACCGCAGACACCATAACCCCAATGGATTGGCTACTTTACCCGTAACCCCATTGCTTGCCCTACTTTACGAGTAACCGGTTTGTTTGCCCTACTTTACCCCTAACCCGCTTGTTTGCCCCACTTTACAGCCAAAACACCCCACACCCAAGGGGATACTTTGCCACCTAAGCCACAGCGTATCAGTCACTTACAAGCAAAGTATGACTTGGAGGGGGGAGGGGGCAAAAGGAGGGCCCCCAGCGGGCGTTCTTGGCCCGCTGGGGCAAAAGGAGGGTTCCCCTAGTCGTCGTCATCGTCCTTCTTCTTCGCATGATGAACCAGCAGCGCAGCCGGCGGTGGCGTCTTCCCCATAGCATCCTGCCAAAGAATCAAATTCAGCTTGTACGAATCCGCGCGATCCGCATGGCTGAAGTCCATCTTCATCGACGCAGCCGCGCCCGGAGCCTTCGCCGTATTCGCCGTATAGATCAGCCCATTCACCCGGTTCGACACATCCGCGGTAAACGCCGGCTGATCGCCCGGTCCCGTAAACAACGTCGAGATCAGCGACGCAAACGCATCGTTATTATTCATCGGAGGCACACCCAGCAGCGTCTCCATGGTCCGCAGCACGCTCACCGTCGAGTAGAACCGGCTGTCCACAAACGCCGCCTTCCCCGCCGCTGCATGCGGCGCATACTTGCTCACCACGATCGCCAGCGACCGGTGCGCATCCACGTGGTCCGCTCCATTCTGCGCATCGTCTTCGAGAATGAAGAACGCCGTGTCATTCCAGTAAGCCGAGTGCGAGATAGCCTCAACCGCCCGCCCGATCGCCAGATCGTTATCGGCAACCGACGCCTTCGGCGAAGGCGAACCCGGCCGCGTCCCAGCCGTGTGATCATTCGGCAATCGCAGCTGAATAAAATTCGGCATCGTGTCATGCCCCGCTTCGCGGTCCTTCTCCCAAACCGCGAGATGCCTCAGAAAAATGTTCACCCGAATCTGATCCGGCACCATCAGGTTGAAGTCCGGTGACTCGGGCGCAAAGTGTCCCACCAGCTCCGGCTTCGTCGCCACGTTATAAGCCAGCCGAGGAATCGGCCAGGGCCACAAGTTTTTTCCACCTCCCCATTCCGCCGGAATCTCCTCGCCTGGCAAAATCGAGGGACTCTTACACGCCACTTCATTGCCCGACATCGCGCCCTGCTGCGGATTCTCCGGCCGCTTGGCAGACAACTTATCTCCGCAAAACGCCGACGAGATGTACTCCGCAAAGTGATAGATCGTCTTCCCATGCGCGGTCATGTCGGTCCAGATATAACCACTCTGCGGCTCGACGACATCGGGAATATGCTGCAGCAGCGGATACCCATCCGCAACCATTCCCTCGTAGTCATACGTCCTCTGACCACCGCGATAGTTCTGTTGCCACGTGTCTTCTAAGTAGTCCGTCCCAATCGCCGCATTCGACCAAACATGTCCATCGCCCGACACTTCAGCCGAGTCATAGAAGTTATCCAGCACACCAAACTGCAGCGCCAGCGCATGTTGATTCGGAGTCACCGCGTCGCCATACATCGTCAGCGATGGATCGCCATTTCCAACTGGCTTTCCATCCTTGCTCAGATCGCCCAGCACCTGATCGTAGGTCCTGTTCTCCTTAATGATGTAGATGATGTGTTTGATCGGGTCTTTCCCTCCGGCAAACGCGATCGTCTCCTGCGCAGCCTTCATCCGGTTCGACTCCAGCACAACCTGCGTCGAAGCCTTCAGCCCAGCATCGATCGCGCTCTCATCCAGCGCAGCCAGCGATCCATACAGCAGCGTCGCAATGTAGGTAGAATTTCCGCCACGCTGCCGCGGAGTCTTCCCCGCAATCACGCGCTGCGCAAAGTTGTTCGGCCCCGTTCCCTTACCCTTATCCGTAGTCACATACAGCTTGCCGCCAGTAGAAGCCAGCGCCAGCGGCATGTACTCCGTCGGCACAAATCCCAACGGCTCCACAAACCCCTTCGCCTTCGCCACACCACGCAACCGCCGAGGATCCAGCACCGCAACAGCATCCGACCCCAGATTCGCCGCATACAACCTCGTTCTATCCGCATTCATCGCCAGCGCAACCGGCTCGGCGCCAAAGTAGCTCTGCCCCGGAAGCCGCGTATCGAAATACCCGCGCACCGCAAGCTCCGGAGCTCCCATCTTCCCAATCGACACCGCAGCAACCGCGTCGCGATTCGACAGTGCCACATACAACAACCCAGCGCGCTCATCCAGCAGCAACGCACAAGGATGCGTTCCCGGAGCAATCGCCGACTTCGGCTTCAGCAGCGCAACCTTCCTAACCACCTTGCCGCTCTCAAGATCCAGCTCCACGACCTCACTGGCATTCCAGAGCGCCACAAACGCCCGCTTCCCATCCTTCGTCACCGCCAACGCAATCGGATACGTTGACGGCACGTTCTCGCTCTCGCCCACATCGAACGTCCGCTCAATCTCTCCGGTCGCCGCATCCATCAGCGCCACCGAGTCCGCAAGGTTCTCCGCCACCAACAGCCGCTGCTTCTCTCCCGGCACCACCGCAATCGCCGCCGGATACGGAATCCCAACCTTTCCGTTCACCGTCTCCAGATAGTCCGTGTGACGTCCGCCTTCCAGCTTCACCAGCGGCAGCTTGAGGAACCCCTGAGGTGTCAGCACTCCATCCGCAAACCCGTACACGACAATCCCGTTACCAGTCTTCTTCGCTCCATCCCCAACCGGCGCGCTCGACGACGCCATACTCGCATACACCTTCGTCCCATCCGCACTGAACGCCAGCCCCGAGAAGAACGTCTGCTGCGCCCTCTCGCCCACGCGCTCATCCGGAAAGTCCTTCACCGTTCCCGTCTGCGTATCCATCACCGCCAGCGACTGCGCATAATCCGACTCATACGTCCCATAACCCGCATTCAAACTCACCACCCATCGCCCGTCCTGCGAGCGGGATCCCCGACGGGCGCTCTCTGCCCGTTGGGGTGGAGAAACTGCCAGCGTCATCGGCAGACTATTCAGCCGCTGCGCCCCACCAGGAACCGGCAGCAGCAACTGCTTGCTCGACGGCAAATCCACGGTCGTCTGAGCCCCCGCGACGACGCCCAACCCCAGCATCATCAATGCCCCGCAGCAAGCAACGCGCCATACCTTCCAAGCCACCATTAACCCGCTCGATACCTTGTCAAATCCGCCAGTCTCGCTGCTCTCCGCCATTACAAATGTGTTACACACGCCGCTTCACCCTCCGAGTATCGTCAGCAATAGGACTTGTATTACACCGTACTCCCAAGGATTGAGCCCCGACATGAATACAACATTACCCGAAGTCGAACACAGCACCGCACCTGCCAACCCGCTCCTCGCCGTCCAGCAGGTCGCGCAGAAGATCAAGCAGGACCTCCGCATGGGCCGCGAGCACCAGCAGGGCCGCATCAACTGGATCACCACCATCGCCATGGGGCTCTTCCACGTCGGCGCCATCGCCGCGCTGTTCTTCTTCTCATGGACCAACCTTGCCGTCTTCTTCGTGATGTACTTCTTCGCCATCAACGTTGGCATCGGTATGGCCTATCACCGTCTGCTCACGCACCGCGGCTACAGGACACCGCGTTGGCTCGAGTACTTCGTCACAGCCTGCGGCTGCCTCGCCCTCGAAGGCGGACCGATCTTCTGGGTAGCAACCCATCGCGTCCACCATCAGAACTCCGACCAGGAAGGCGACCCGCACACCCCGCACGACGGCACCTGGTGGGCACACGCCGGCTGGATCCTCTCCGGTCGCGCGCTGCACTCCGAGACCGCGCTTCTCGGCCGCTATGCTCCAGACCTCACCCGCGATCGCGTCCACGTCTGGCTGTCCAAATATCACTACGTGCCACTCGTCGTCACCGGCCTCCTGCAGCTCGCGCTTGGCGCTGCTCTTGATCCCGGCCATCGCCTCGTCGGGGCCATCGGCATGCTGCTCTGGGGAACCTTCCTCCGCGTCACCATCGGCCTCCACGCCACCTGGCTCGTCAACTCCGCCACCCACCTCTGGGGCAAGCGCCGCTTCGAGACCAAGGACGACTCCCGCAACAACTGGTGGGTCGCCATCCTCACCGGCGGCGAAGGCTGGCACAACAACCACCACGCCCACCCCGTCAGCGCCCGCCACGGCCTCAAATGGTATGAGTTCGACGTCAACTATTACGGCATCTGGCTGCTTGCCAAGCTCGGGCTCGCGAAGAAAGTTCAGATCGCCAAGTACGATCCAGCCGCCCCCAAGCCCGCCGGCGCCTACATGGATTAGCTCCAGCCGCCTCACCCAACCAAGGCCGTCTCTTCGGAGGCGGCCTTGGTGTTTGGCGCCCTTGGTGTTTTTCGCTATCCTCTATGCTCTATCCTCTATCCTCTAAAGAATGAACCTCACCCGGCGCCGCGGAACCAGAGCGTTTTTCATCACGCTCGGCGTGTGTCTCACCGTGCTCGCGATCGTTCTCAACATCACCTGGATCCACAACAACGGCCGCCGCCTCGCCATCGACTTCCTCGGCATCGTCCTCTTCTCCATCCTCATCGCCGGTGTCGTCATCAACACAGTCTTCCTCGTCCGCGAGGTCCGCCGCAACGAGCGCCAGGACTCCTTCCTCAAGGCCGTCACCCACGAGCTCAAAACCCCCATCGCCAGCATCCGCCTCTATCTCGAAACCCTGCAGCGTCATCCCGGCGACGAGCAGCAGCGCCAGCGCTTTTACGCCATCATGCGCGAAGACAGCGATCGCCTCCTCGCCACCGTCGAAACCGTGCTCAAAGCCGGCGAGCTTGGCCAGCGCCAGCGTGTCCAGCAGCGCACCCGAGTCGAGCTCCATCCCCTAGTCGCCGACTGCATCGCCACCGTCCTCCTCCGCCATCACCTTCAGCCTGAAGACATCACCCTCGAGGACATTCCCGGCAGCGTCCGCCTCTTCGTCCTCGCCAACATCGAAGACCTCCGCACCGCCATCCTCAACCTCCTCGATAACGCCGTGAAGTACTCCCCCAACGGCGTTCACATCACCTGTCGCATCGCCATCGAGCGCTACACCTGGGCCGTTCTCTCCATCACCGACACCGGCCTCGGCCTCCCGGCGCGCGAGCTCAAGCGCGTCTTCAAACGCTTCTACCGCGCGCCCTCCAATGATCAAGTGAAGATCAAAGGCACCGGCCTCGGCCTCTTCCTCGTCCGCACCATCGCCGTCCAGCACGGCGGCAGCGTGCGCGCCATCAGCGAAGGCCCCGGCCACGGCACCACCTTCCAGCTACAGCTTCCTCTCCTCGTAGGCGATCCCGCCAACAAAAGCTATGCTTGCAATTGAGCCTGCGCCACAGCTTCAATGGCCGCACCGACGTACAATCAGCTCAAGCAGGCTCACCACTAGACACCCTCTCTCCGGGGAAATATGTATCTCGTCTGGAAATTCTTCGCCCTCGGCTTCAGCGCGCTCCTCCCCCTGGTCAACCCTCTGGGCTCCGCGTTTGTCTTCCTCGGCCTTGTAGGTCTCGCACCCATCGAGGTCTATCGATCCCTCGCCCGCAAGATCGCCATCAACACGGTCATCTTCCTTGTCGTCATCGCCCTTATCGGTTCCTCGCTGCTCAGCTTTTTTGGAATCTCTCTGCCCATCATGCAGGTCTCCGGCGGCATCGTCATCGCCATGATCGGCTGGTCGCTCCTGAATCAGCAGGACAGCAGCCCCAGCGCCGAGAAGACCGCTGCAGCCCAGCCAGCCGTAACTGAGCTCGAGATCGCCAGCCTCCGGGGTAAGGCCTTCTATCCTTTCACCTTCCCCATCACCGCCGGCCCCGGCTGCCTCGTCGTTATGCTCACCCTCAGCATCCACGCCCGGCAGCCCGTCATTACCCAGACCCTTCTTGCCTACACCGGCCTGCTCGTCGCCATCATCCTGCTCAGCGCCAGCGTGTATTTCTGCTACGCCTACGCCCCAAAGATCGTCCGCTCCATCTCCCCTGCAACCGCTCACGGAGTCCTCCGCGTCGTCGCGTTCATCCTCTTCTGCATTGGAATCCAGATCGCATGGAACGGCGTCCGCGTTCTCCTCCCACCCCTTCTGCGAAGATAGAAGCCGCAGGCATACGATTCCCCAGGACATCCACCTTCACCAACTTCATGCCCAAGCCCACGCTCATCGCCATCGTTGAAGACGAGGAACACCTCGCCCAGGGCCTCATCTTCAATCTCGAAGCCGAAGGCTACCGCACCCACCACGAAGCTGACGGCGACGCAGCCCTCGCCTGGCTGCTCGACGCCACAACTCCCGGCGCCCCCGATCCTCCCGCCGCCATCCTCCTCGACGTCATGCTCCCCGGCCGCGACGGCTTCTCCATCGTCAGTGCCCTTCGCGAAGCCAGTCGCTACACTCCTGTCCTCCTGCTCACCGCCCGCGGCCGCGCCGAAGACATCGTCGAAGGCTTCACCGCCGGCGCCGACGACTACCTCCCCAAGCCCTTCGACCTCGGCGTCCTCTTCGCCCGCCTCACCGCGCTCCTCCGCCGCATGCACTGGCAGACATCCCTTCCCAGTGAAACTCCCACCACGCAGCCCACCTCCGCGGAGCCCACACCCACCTGCACCCTCGCCGGTCGCACCATCGATCTCGACAACCTCGAAATCCGCCCACAAGACCCCGAGGCCAAAACCATCCACCTCACCCTCATGGAAGCCGACCTGCTGCGCTATCTCCTCGATCACCCCGGCAAGATCGTCTCCCGCTCGGAGCTCCTCGAGAATGTCTGGCACGTCAAAGAAGACACCGACACCCGCGCCATCGACAACTTCGTCGTCCGTCTCCGCCGCTACCTCGAACCCGATCCCGCCAAGCCCATCCACCTGCTCACCATCCGCGGCGTCGGTTATCGCTTTATTCCCGAGCCCTGAGTCAGCACTCGCACCGTTCCCGTTACCGTTACCCGCACGATAATCGCGAGCCTCGCGGAATCTGCGCCTCATGTGACCAACATCACAGCCAACCCTCATCGCAAAAGCTCATCGTTCCCCAAATAAAGTTCAGCTGGTTTCCTCGCGATCGCACTCACCAATCGCAGACCCAACAGAACGTGCCGCTCCGTGCGCATCCATCAGCAACGCTTGCTGTGGCCAGCGCCACGGACAAACCACTGGATCAGCATGAGGAGTCCACACACAATGAGCACTACCGCTACCACCCCCATCATCAAGGTCGCCAATCCCGGCCCCCTCGGGCTCTTCGGCTTCGGCCTCACCACCCTGCTTCTTTCCTCCATCAACGCTGGCCTGATTCCGCCCGAATCCATCGCCGCCGTTGTACCCCTCGCCTTCGCCTACGGCGGCCTCGCCCAGCTCATCGCCGGCATCATGGAGTTCCGCCTCGGCAACACCTTCGGCGGCGTAGCTTTCGCCTCCTACGGCATGTTCTGGTGGTGGTTCTCGCTGCTGCTCTGGACCCTCGGCGCCGGCTGGCTCAAAGCCCCCGCCGCCGCCGGCATGGCCACCGCGCTGCTCCTCTGGGGCATCTTCACCTTCATCCTCTGGATCGTGACCTTCCGCCTCAACAAGATGCTGTGGAGCGTCTTCCTCCTGCTCACCCTCACCTTCTTCTGCCTCGCGGCCCACGACTACGGCTTCGGCGCCATCTTCGGCAAGCTCGGCGGTTACCTCGGCCTGCTCACCGGAGCCGACGCCGTCGCTCTAGCCGGCATCGAGCTCCTCAACGCCGTCGCCGGCTACACCGTCATCCCAGTCGGCCAGCCCTTCGTCATCAATCCCGCCCTCAACGGCCGCGTCGGAGTAGCCGTCGCCTAGCGCGCACAAACCGCATCACCTGGCGAATGTTGAAACCCTGCACCCGCGACCGAACCGTCGCGGGTGCATCCTATTAAGCATGGCGACTCTAACCCTACGCATCGACAACATGCACTGCGGCTCCTGCATCCGCAACGTCACCCAGACCCTCAACGCCCTCCCCGACACCCACGCCGAAGAGGTCCGCATCGGCAGCGCCCGCATCTCCACCACCGCCGCCCCCGATCAAATCCAGCAGGCCCTCAACGACGCCGGATTCCCCGCCTTCGTCGAAGCGGCAGGTGCATGAGCCCCCTCGACACCGTGAGCCCGCCGACGCCGCCCACCACCAGCCCGCAAGCGCCGAACGACGTCACGGTTCTCACCATCAAGGGCATGACCTGCGCCTCCTGCCAGATCCACGTCCAGCGCGCTCTACAGGCCGTCCCCGGCGTCGACGCCGCCAGCGTCAACCTCATGGCGCACACCGCGCAAATCTCCTCCACCTCCCCCCTCAATCCCGACACCCTCATCACCGCCGTCCGCAACTCCGGCTACGACGCCACCCTCCCCTCCACAACCGGCCCCCCCACCTCATCCGACGACCCCGCCGACGCCCACCACCTAGGCCTCCGCACCGTCCTCGCTCTCCTCACCGGCATCATCGCCATGCTCCTCTCCATGCCCTTGATGTTGTCCTCGATGCAGTCGCCGATGGCCTCCACCACCAACTCCGACCCTCTCCTCCACGCCGTCGCCAACGCGCTCGCCCCGCTCATGCCCGCGGCTCTCATGGCACTCCCCGCAGAACCCATCCGCTGGGTTCTCTGCATCCTCGCCCTCGCCACCATGCTCTTCGCCGCGCCCGAGATCTACACCGCCGCCTGGCGAGCCGCGCGCCACCGCTCCACCAACATGAACACCCTCGTAGCGCTAGGCACCCTCGCCGCCTTCATCGCCTCCTTCGCCGCGACCATCGCGCCCGCAACCTTCGCCCGCCGCGGCCTCTCCTCCGACGTCTACTTCGAAGCCGTAGTCTTCATCCTCGCCTTCCTCCTCACCGGCCGCTGGCTCGAAGCCCGCGCCCGAGCCCGCGCCACCAGCGCCCTCCGCGGCTTCGCCCAACTGGAATCCTCCGACGCCCGCCTCCTCACCCTCCCCCCCAGCGCCGCGGCCGATGGAATAGACGCCACCGACTACGCCACCGCCCCCGAGACCCTCCTCCCCCTCTCCGCCATCGAGCGCAACGACCTCATCCGCGTCCTCCCCGGCGACCGCATCCCCCTCGACGGCCTCATCCTCCACGGCCGCAGCTCCGTCGACGAGTCCATGCTGACCGGCGAACCCCTCCCCGTAACCCGCACCATCGGCGACCACGTCCACGGCGGAACCCTCAACCTCGACGGCCCCTTAGTCCTCCGCGCCACTGCCGTCGGCGCCGCCTCCACCCTCGCCCAGATGCAGCGCCTCCTCGAGCAGGCCCAGTCCAGCCGAGCCCCCATGCAGCGCCTCGCCGACCGCGCCAGCTCCATCTTCGTCCCCACCGTCCTCGCCCTCTCCGCCCTCACCTTCCTCATCTGGTCCATCGCGGAAAACACCGGCGGCCATCACGAAGGCTTCAGCCGAGCCCTCTCCATCGCCATCGCCGTCCTCATCATCGCCTGCCCCTGCGCCATGGGCCTGGCCGTCCCCGCCGCCATCACCGTCTCCCTGGGTCGAGCCGCCCAGTCCGGCCTCCTCATCAAAGGCGGCGAAGCCCTCGAGCGCTTAGCCACCGTCGACACGATAGCTCTCGACAAAACCGGCACACTCACCGAAGGTCGCCCAAAGATCGTCGAAATGATCTATGCCAGCTTCACCGAAATCGATCACCGAATCTTGATCGCCTACGCCGTAGCTTTAGAGAGCTTTTCAACTCATCCTCTTGCGCAAGCGGTTGTGAACTCCTACAAAGGCTCGCCGGACTTACCTGCCATCCCTCCAGTCGAAGACCTCACCGTGATTCCGGGAATCGGTCTCACAGGAATCATCGACGACCACAGAATCCAAATAGGCAATGCCTCCATCTTTACCTCGGCGATTCCTCACGAATTCGAAGTTCCTAAAGAATTTTCTTATGCCACGCCACTCTACCTGCTCAGAGATGGACGACCCCAGGCCGTCTTCTTCGCCACCGACGAACTCCGCCCCAGCGCCTCCTCCGCCATCGCCCAACTCAACGCCCTCCACGTCCACCCCGTCCTCCTCACCGGAGACATCGCCGCCTCCGCCGCCCCCGTCGCCCAGGCCGCCGGCATACTCGACATCCAGTCCCATCTCCTCCCCGCCGAAAAACTAGCCGCCATCCGCACCCTCCAGCAGCAAGGCCACTCCGTAGCCATGGTAGGCGACGGCATCAACGACGCCGCCGCTCTCGCGCAAGCCAACGCCGGCCTCGCCATGGCCTCCGGCGCCGACCTCGCCCGCGAAGCCGGCGACATCCTGCTCCTCCACCACGACCTCCACCTCATCCCTCTCTCCATCCAGATCGCCCGCCGCACCACGCACATCATGCGCCAGAACCTCGGCTGGGCCATCGTCTACAACCTCATCGGCATCCCCCTGGCCGCCGGCGCCCTCTACCCCCACTTTCACATCCTTTTAAGCCCCATCATCGCCAGTGCCGCCATGGCCCTAAGCTCCGTAAGCGTCTTAGCCAACTCCCTCCGCCTCCGGCACCTGCCTTCTCTCTAATCTCTACTCTCTAATCTCTGCTTCTCCCGCGCTACACTAAAATCACCGCCCACCGCGGACTTAACGTGCGCATCTTCACTCGCTACATCCTCCGCGAAATCACCGGCTACGCACTCCTCGGCGGCGTGCTGTTCACCTTCATTCTGTTCATGCGATACCTGCTCCCGCTCATGGAGCTCACCGTCCGCGGCGTCGCCAGCCCTCTCGACATCCTTCGCCTCATTGGTTATCTCCTTCCCGGCTTTCTCTCCTTCACCATCCCGATGGCCGTGCTCGTCGGCATCCTGCTTGGCCTCAGCCGCCTCGCAGCCGACAGCGAAGTCACCGCCATGCGCGCCTCCGGCCTCGGCGTTCTCTCCTTCGTTCGCATCGTCAGCATCTTCGCCATCGTCTGCTGGATCCTCGGTCTCGCCAACTCCCTGTTCGTCGCGCCCCGAGCCGCCCAGGCTCTGCTCAACTACGAAGACGCTTCCAAGACCAGCCAGGCGACTGTAGAAATCCAGCCTCGCGTCTTCTACGAGGACTTTAAGAACTATGTGCTCTATGCCCAGGACGTCATCCCCGGAGCCAACGGCACCGCCATCTGGCGCCACGTCTTCATCGCAGACCTCACCAGGCCCGCCAGCCCCCACATCATCACCGCGAACCAAGCCACCGTCCTCGGCGGCCCCGGCCAGACCCTTCGCCTCGATCTCGCCCACGGCAGCCGCCATGACCTCTCCACCACCGACCCCGGCCAGTACGACATCACCACCTTCGCCACGACCGAGCTGCCCATGCAGACCGGCCAGCAGGAGGAAGGCTCGCACCTCACGCGCCTCAATACGCGTCATGAAGCCATCGCACTCCCCGAACTCTGGAAGCTCGCCCACGGCACCGGCACAACCGACCCGCGGCCCTATCTCATCGAGCTCCACAACCGCTTCGCCTACCCCACGGCCTGTCTTGTCCTTATGCTTGTCGGCGTCCCTCTCGGCCTATCCTCCAGGCGCGGCGGCAAAGGCGCAGGCTTCGTCGCCACCCTCGGCCTGGTCTTCGTCTACTACTTCCTCTCCTCCATGGGCATCGCCTTCGCACGCCAGGGAAAGCTTCCGCCCGCGCTCGGCGTCTGGGGCGCCAACATCCTCTTCGCCCTCGCCGGCCTTCTCCTTCTCCACCAGATCTCCCGCGGCGGCGCAGTCCTCGAACTCTTCGCCAACCTCGGCCAAAGCATCAGCAAGCTCTTCGATCGCCTCCGCCGCAATACCCCCGCCGGCGATCAGCTCCGCGCCCAATACGTCGGCGACGGCGCCATTATGCAGCGCCTCCGCCGCGCCCTCCGCATCCGCTTTCCCCTCATCCTCGACGAGTACGTCATGGGCAGCTTCCTGCGCAACTTCGCCCTCGTCCTCGTCTCGCTCATCGTGCTCTTCATCATCTTCACCTTCTTCGAACTCATCGGCGACATCCTCCGCTATCGCACCCCCCTCATCGTCGTCGGCGACTACCTGCTCAACCTCATCCCCTTCATCCTTGACTCTGTCCTTCCGCTCGTCTCGCTCGTCGCCGTCCTCATCACCTTCGGCGCGCTCAATCGCAACAGCGAGCTTACCGCCATGAAGGCCACCGGCATCAGCCTCTACCGCATCGTCGCTCCCATGCTCGTGGTCGCCATGCTGCTCTCAGCACTGCTCTTTGTCTTCGACGAAACCTATCTCCCCGCCGCCAATCGACGCCAGGAAGCCCTTCTCTCCGAGATCAAAGGCAAGCCCGCCCAGACCTTCCTTCGGCCCGATCGCAAATGGATGTCGGGTCAATCGAGTAGCTCCGCCCCCGGCCAGAACGCCGCCAACAACGAGCCAACCCGCATCTTCTATTACCAGTTCTTCGATCCCTACAAGAACGAGTTCGCCAACCTCACCGTATTCGAGTTCCAACCCGGTACCTTCAATCTCACCCGCCGTATCTTCGCCCAGAGCGTCCGCTGGGATGACACGCTCAACGAATGGGTCTTCGAGGATGGCTGGCAGCGCACCTTCCAAGGCGAATCCACCGCCACCTACGAGCCCTTTGCCGTCTCCACCTTTCCCGAGATCCACGAACAACCTTCTTACTTCAAGAAGGAAGATCGCCAATCCGAGCAGATGTCCTACACCGAGCTCGCCACCTACATCAACGACCTCCAGCAAAGTGGATTTGACACCATGCGCCTCCGCGTCCAGCTGAATCGCAAGCTAGCCTACCCCCTCATGACGCTGGTTCTCGCCATCCTCGCCATCCCATTCGCGCTCTTCGCCGGCAAGCGCGGCAGCATCGCGGGCGTGGGCACCGCCATTGGCGTAGCCATCTGTTATTGGGTCATCGCAGGCGTCTTCGAAAACCTCGGCGACGTAAACTCTCTCCCCGCCATCCTCGCCGCCTGGTCCCCCGACCTCCTCTTCGCTATGGCCGGAACCTACCTCCTCCTCCGCACCCCCACCTAGCGCTTCACCGCCACTGCCGCCTTTGCCTTTGCTAGAAGCTAAGAGCTGGAAGCTAGAATCTCCCTCCCGAGCTAAACTAGACTCGACATGAAAACACAGACCCTCCCCCTTGCATCCCTCATCCTTGCTATAGCTGCGCTTCCTCTGGGAGCCCAAACCACCGCAACACCGACAGTCCACCACACCACCTCCGTACACCACTCCGCCACCGGCGGCTGCGTCAAGACACCTGAGATCTCTTCCAAGATCCCAGCCCTTCCCGCCAACGCGCCCTGCGCCAAGATCCTCTACACCCTCACCCACACCCCCGACACTCACCTCGACTACGCCTCCCCGCTCGTCTCCCCTGAGCTCCGCGCCGACCTCGCCGGCCAGAAGACCACCTACTCGCTCATCTACGTCGACACCGTCGTCGGCACCGGCCCCCTCGCCGTCCCCGGCAAGTTCTACACCGTTCACTACACCGGCTACCTCGCCGACGGCACCAAGTTTGACTCCTCTGTCGATCGCGGCGAGCCCATCACCTTTCCCTACGGCAAGCACCGCGTCATTGAGGGCTGGGACACGGGCTTCGAAGGCATGCGCATCGGTGGCAAGCGCCGCCTCTTTATCCCTTACGAGCTAGCCTACGGCGAAGCCGGCCGCCCGCCCGTCATCCCCGCCAAAGCTGAGCTCATCTTCGACGTAGAGTTCATCGCCCAGGGCGACCAGGCGCCCGAACCTAAGCCGCGTCCTGCCCCACCCGCCTTCCACCCGCCCACCGGCCAGCCCGGAGCCGTCAAGCCAGTAACGCCCCCACCCGCTGCCAAGCCGGCAACCCCACCCCCCACTTCCAAGCCCCAACAGTAATTTCATCCAACCGGCGGCCGCAAGCATCCAATCCGCGGCCGCCGATCTTTTCTAATCCCTAGTCCCTGTTCCCTAATCCCTGCTTTTATGCTCTCCCGCCTCAAGCCGCTCTTCCCCTACCTCCTCCGCTACTGGAAGAGCTTCGCCCTTGGCGGCCTCGCGCTCATCGTCTACAACGCCGCCAAGGCCATGATCCCCCTCCTAATCGGTGATGCCACCAAGGACATCCAGCAAAGCCTCTCCGCCGCCAAGGTCGAGCAGCATGCGCTCCGCATCCTCGCCGTCGCCGTCGTTGCCGCCATCACTCTCTATCTCACCCGCCAGATCATCATCGGCGCCTCCCGCGAGATCGAGTTCGACATCCGCAACGACCTCTTCGCCCACCTCGAATCCCAGCCACCCGAGTTCTTCCAGCGCCACCGCACCGGCGACATCATGGCGCACTCCACCAACGACCTCAGTGCCGTCCGCCAGCTCCTCGGCCCAGCCATCATGTATTCGGCGAACACCATCGTCTTCACCGCCATTGCGCTCCCCTTCATGCTGCGCATCTCTCCCCGGCTAACGATGTTCGCGTTCCTCCCCCTGCCCTTCGCCTCAGTCCTCGTCCAGTACTTCGGCGCCCGCATCCACACCCGCTTCGAGCGCATCCAGGCCATGTTCTCTGACATCTCTGCTCAAGCCGAAGAGAACTTCTCCGCCGCCCGCCTCATCCGCGCCTTCACCCAGGAAGACGCCCAGATCGCCGCCTTCGAGACCTCCAACCAGGAGTACATCCGCCGCAGCCTGCTCCTCGCCCGCCTCATGGCCATGCTCTGGCCCACGCTCGAGTTCGTCCTCGGCATCTCCCTCGTCGTCACCCTCCTCGTCGGCGGTCACGAAGTCGTCCAGCACCACATTACCGTCGGCCAGTTCTTCACCTACAACATCTTCATGGTCCAGCTCACCTGGCCCATGATCGCCATCGGCTGGGTCGTCAACCTCGTCCAGCGCGGCACCGCCTCGGTCACCCGCATCCACAACCTGATGACCGAAATGCCCACCATCACCGACGAGGCCGCCGATCCCGCCCTCGTCGCAGCCCCCACTCCGGGTGCCCCAGGTCTCGATTCTGAGACCTGGGTGGCATCACCCCCCGTCGCCGGCAACATCACCTTCAATCACTTGAGCTTCGCCTACCCCACCGGCCCCGAAGTCCTCCACGACATCACCCTCGACATCCCCGCCGGCTCCTCCCTCGCCATCGTAGGTCCCACCGGCTCCGGTAAATCCACGCTCGTTTCCCTCATCCCGCGCCTCTACGACGCACCACCCGACACCATCCTGCTCGACAACCGCCCGCTCCGCGACTACCCGCTCCACACCCTTCGCGCAGCCATCGGCTTCGTCCCCCAGGAGACCTTCCTCTTCTCCACCACCATCGCCAACAACATCGCCTTCGGTGTCCCCGCGCCCACCGGCAAAGAAGCCACCCTCGCCCTCGACAAAGAAATCGAAGCCGCCGCCCGGACCGCCCACATCGCCGACGAGATCCTGGAATTCCCTTCCGGCTTCCGCACCATCGTCGGAGAGCGCGGCGTCACTCTCTCCGGCGGCCAGAAGCAGCGCACCGCCATCGCGAGAGCCATCCTCCGCAATCCCCCCATCTTGATACTTGACGATGCATTGGCCAGCGTAGACACCTACACCGAAGAGCAGATTCTCACGGGCCTCCGCGAATCCATGCAGGGCCGCACCACCATCCTCATCGCCCACCGCGTCTCCACCGCCCGCAACGCCGACCGCATCGCCGTCCTCGTCGACGGCCGCATCGTCGAACTAGGCACTCACGACGAGCTCCTCACCCGCAGCGGCTACTACACCGACCTCTTCGAAAAACAATCCCTCGAAGAAGAAATTCTCACCGCCTAGAGCAAGGAGTAGACAGTAAGTAGTAAGGAGTCGAGAAGATGCGCTCCTTCTACTCCTGACTCCTTCCTCGCCCGGTCTAGCAAGACACAATTACGGGTTTAGAGTAGTGGCGAGCCCTTTCCATTCAAAGGCCTTCCTGATATTCGCCGCGATCCGAAGACGAGTTGTGGAATCGATTCGATTCATAGGATCATCATCCCACCGCGAGATGCTATCAACGAAAATGTATGCTTCTCCAGCCCCAATATCTACAGTAAATGTCAACTTCCTCCCCGATTGCTCGTAGACAGCTCGATCACGGCTCCGCCGAACCGAGAAGCCTTCATCTGATTTGATTAACGTTCTGTCATACCATGGTGTTCTGAACATTCTTCTACTCTCTTGGAGCTACCCACTGGATCGGGTTTCCGTTTCTACTTACTTTCTGCTCCCATCACCTTCACAATCACCCGCTTCGCCCGCTGCCCGTCAAACTCCGCATAAAAAACTCTCTGCCACGTCCCCAGATCCAGCCGCCCATGCGTAACCGGCAGCGTCGTCTCATGATGCAGCAGCAGCGCCTTCAGATGCGCATCGCCATTATCCTCACCCGTCTGATGATGCTTATACCCCGGCCACCGCGGCGCCAGCTTCTCCAGCCACACGCCGATATCCTCAATCAACCCATCTTCGTTATCGTTCACATAAATCGCAGCCGTAATATGCATCGGCGAAACAAAGCAAAGCCCGTCATCGACGCCGCTGCGCCGCACAATCGCCTCCACCTCCGGCGTAATGTGCACCATCTCATACTGCGCGTCCGTCTTGAACGTCAGGTACTCGGTATGAACCTTCATGCGCCGATCTTAAACCACCCTGGCGCCGCGGCAACCAGCTTACCGCTGCGGCGCAGGCTCCCTGGGCGGCTGCGGAGTTGAATCTGATGGTGCTGGTGGCGGCGGTGGCGGCGGCGGAGTGATCGCCTCCCCACTCTCCCGCACCGGCATATCTTTCCCATGCTCCGGATCGTAGTCATGCCGCTGCATCCACAGCTTGTACTCCGCCACCGGCTCCGAGCGCAAACCATCGTTGCTCGGCGCATACGCAAAATCCTTCATATCCGTATTGAAGTCGCACGTAAAGAATTTTCCGCTCTGGCCAAATATCGGCAACAGCACCACCAGCTGCCTGCCCGGCTTCTTCCACCGCGCTGGATACGTCTCATACCCAAAGGACGACCGAATCTTGTAGCCACATTGGTAGTTGAAATCCAGCCCACGCGCCTCGCCATTCTCAAATAAATTCGCGCGGCCATCTCCCTGCGTCTCATCCAGCGAACGCGTGCGATGGTAATAAAACGACGTCTGGCTGCGCCCAAAGATATGCAGCCGCAGCGGATAGTCCGCCGGGTTCTTACTATCAGCCATCGCCCTCGTCGACATCCCCGCCGCAATCAACCCCGCCACCATCAGCAACCCGGCCATACCCTTCGAAACACGCATCGAGAAAAACTCCTTAGGTATTCAATGTAAGACGAAAGTCACCCGGTTTGACGTTTCCCTCCCGATCCGAGTCTCGCTCCCACAAAATTAAATTTCACCCCGAACCAAACACCGACAACTCAACCACTCCCGGGCTCGAATCTGAGAACTGACAACTAAGAACTGAGAACTGGGAATTGACAACCGTTCCTCCGCGATACACTTCCTTCCATGCGTGCCATCGCCCTGCTCGTCGCCCTAGCCGCACTCACCCTCTCCTGCCCACGCCCAGTGGACCATCAAGACCCCCACCACCGCCGACCTCCGCGGCATCGTCAACGTCGGCGCGGGCATCGCCTGGGCCTCCGGCACCGACGGCACTGTCCTCCGCACCGAAGACGGCGGCTACGTCTGGCAGCGCTGCGGCATCCCGCCCGACGCCGCGCACCTCGACTTCCGCGCCATCCAGGCCCTCGACGCCAACACCGCCATCGTCATGTCCTCCGGCCCCGGCGACCAGTCCCGCCTCTACAAGACCACCGACGGCTGCCAAACCTGGACCCTCCTCGTCGCCAACCCAGACCCCACCGGCTTCTGGGACGCGTTCGCAGTTTGGTCCTATGACCAGGGCTATCCAGGAAGGCAAGCTGGCGTTCAGGGGTTCCTGCTTGGAGATCCTGTCGATGGCCGCTTTCGTCTCTTCAACCTGAGCGAAAACCCCATCACGTCCGGCAAGCGCCCTTCGAGCAACTTGAAGCTTGTTCCGGATACGCACCCAAGCCTGGCCGTGAATCCGGCCCAGGCCGGTGCATTTGCCGCGAGCAATCAAGCACTTTTTTACATCCCCTGGAAAGCCATCAACCCAAGCGACAAGCAAGGCATGATCTGGCCCTTCAGCCATGTCTTCGTAACGGGCGGCACAGAGGGCGCGAGACTGTACGAGCCTCTGCCCCAGTCGGGCGGAGCCGGAACTCCTACCCGGTGGAAGGTGACCGGTCTGGATCTCGGAACTGGTACCGCGAGCTCAGGCGCGTTCGCCGTGTATCTCGCCAATGACCACCGCGCCGGTGTCATCGTTGGCGGGGACTACCTCAAGCCCGACGCCGCGACCCGGAATGCAGTTTTTTACGACAACAGCACCGGCACATGGCAAGCGGCCACCACCCCGCCTCACGGCTACCGCTCTGCCGTAGCCTACGACCCCACCACCAAAACCTGGATCACCGTAGGCCCCAACGGCACCGACATCTCCACCGACGACGGCCGCAACTGGCGCCCCCTCCACCCCCTCAACAACGACCCCCCCGACGCCGACCGCAACTGGAACGCACTCTCCCTCCCCTACGCCGTAGGCCCACACGGCCGCATCGGCATCCTCAACCCCAGCGCCCTCCAACCCACGCCCACCAAACCCTGACCCATCTTACTTTGCGAAACTTCGCTCCCTTTGCGCCCTTTGCGTCAAAGCCTTCGCTCTTGCTTTTGCCTCCGCATCTTAACCAATGTCCGCCCGCAACGGACCTCTGAGGTGCACCATGCTCGCCCGCCTCTCGCTCCTCCTCCTCTCTACCTCGATGCTCTCCGCGCAAGCATCTCACCCACTCCCCACTCACGCTGCCCAAACCCTCCGACCCCTCACCCCCGGCCTCACTCTCCCCGTTGAACTCACCCACGCCCTCAAGGCTGGCCACACCCTCCCCGGCACCCCCGTCGTCGCGTTCACCACCCAGCGCATCCCGCTAACGCCCAGCGACTATCTCCCGCGCGGAGTCGAAGTCACTGGCACTGTCATCGCGTCAACCGCCGCTGACAAGCAAACCGGAACCCCCGCCGCGCTCACCATCCGCTTCAACAGCATTCACTACCACGGACAGGTCATCCCTCTCCGCGCGCAAGCACTGGCGATCGCCAACATGATGGCAGTCGGAGACACCTTCGCCTCCACCAACGACGGCTCCGACCGAGGCAACTCCAGCCCCGCCAACTGGACCACCCAGCAGGTCGGCGGCGATGAGGTCTATCGCTCCGGCTGGCGCGGTCCGGTCCTCAACAGCACCACGCAACCCGTAGGTTTCGCCGACTTCTACGGCGTCTACGCCGACCCGCCCGCAGGCGCCTCCGGCCCCGCCGCCATCCCCCACGCCGTCGGCGTATTCTCCACCACCGCCCGCGGACTCTACGGCCTCGACTTCAGCGACAAGCTCTCATCTCCAGCAGCCACCACCACCATCACAGCCAACGGCAACCTGGTCCTGCGCAATGGCGACGACCTGCTGCTCAAGGTCCTCCCTCCCCGCTGAAAAAATCGCCCTACCAACATCGGATCGAAGGGGCACGGCTTCAGCCGTGCCATAAAACCCCAAACTAGGCGAGGGCTTTAGCCCCTCGAGGTGGGCTTGGCAGCCTCACCGCGTCGCAGCCGCCGTCGCCCGCAACGGCGGCCTCCGCACCCTGCGCACGCGCCGCACCCTGCATCCCGCCGGCACATTCGCCATCTGTTTCGAAAACACCCGAAACCCCTCCGTCCCCGGCTGCAGTGTCGCCCAATAACTCGTGCGCGTCACCAGCGGCCGGCGCAACGTGACAATCTGGTTCTCCATAATCTTCACGCCACATCCAAGATTGTTCGCCGGCTCCAGGATCGTCCGCTGCGGATCCTTCACCGGCAGCGTGCGATCCTTCTGCCAATCGAAGTCACATCCATAGCGCTCCGCATCCTCATACTTCAACTGCAGCAGACCCTCCTGCCGCGCCGGTCGATGCGTCACCGGGTCAATGGTGTCCACCGCGGGCTCCAGATGATGTACGTCGCTGGTAGGATTCAGCCCAGCCTCCGCCGCTGCGATCGCCTGAAACGTGTACGCCCAGAACTCCCGCCGCTGCGGCTCGGTCTCCTCAGCAAATCGTGGACAGTACATCCTCACCGCACGCGCCGCTCGCTCGCCCAACAGATCCGCCGGCAGCGCCTTCTCCACCACCGCATCCCACTGTGGCTGCCACGTCGTTCCTCCAAGCTCCGCCTTCTTCTCATCCAGCGGCGTCGGTGGCGCCGGCTTCACCACAGGCTGCACAGGCTTCTGCACCGCAGGCCTTCCCCCGCCTTTGCAGCCCGCACAAGTCAGCATTACGCACGAACAAACCACGCACAATCCACGAGCCATCCAGCGCACCTTCCGTTCACCGAGCGCGCAAAACTCTACAAGCCCTCCATTTTTCAGATGCCGCAATGTCCGCCCGCATCCAGGAAATCTTCGGCCTTAAACATGTTTTCGTTACACACTAACTGTCGACTCTCACCGCCTGCCACGACGTCGCGAAACTTGGCTCCCTTAGCGCCCTTTGCGTCAAGGCTTCTGCCGTTGCTCTTGCCGTTGCTGTTGCTGTTGCTGTTGCTCTTGCTCTTGCCGTTGTCTTTCCCTACGCTCTACGCTCTATCCTCCCGGGGCCCCCTGCGAGCGTTTTGTGCTCGCTGGGGTGGTCTACACTCTGTCTCATGATCCTGTACGCCGCCACCTCCAACCCAGGCAAGCTGGCCGAATTTGCCACCAGCGCCAGCACCTCGGGTATCGAGGTCCTCGCGCTTCCCAACCTCAACCAGATCCCCGAGCCAGTAGAAGACGCCCCCACCTTCCAGGGCAATGCCGACCTCAAGGCCATCGCCTACTCGCTCGCCAGCCCCGCCCTCCTCGTCTTCGCCGACGACTCCGGCCTCGAAGTCCCCGCCCTCAGCAACCAGCCCGGCGTCCGCTCCGCCCGCTTCGCCGCCGACCACCACTTCAACCCCACCCCCTCCCTCACGACCGACCAGCGCAACAACGCCCTGCTCCTCCACCTCATGGAGCACCAACCCAACCGCGCCGCCCGCTTCGTCTGCAACCTCGCCCTCGCCCGCAACGGCCAGGTCCTCCTCCGCGCCGAAGGCATCGCCGCCGGCCAGCTCCTCCGCGCCCCCCGAGGCGACGACGGCTTCGGCTACGACCCCCTCTTTCTCATCCCCGCCCTCAACCTCACCTTCGCCGAGATACCCCGCGAAGAGAAGTGGGAGCTCTCCCACCGCGGCAACGCCTTCCGCGCCTTACTGGCGCAACTCGGCGCCGCGCGCCTGTAGCTATATACCGCACAGAATCGACGATATTCGCACGCCCAACTTGACTGCGATATTTTCAGGGTTCAATAATCAGTTCCGCTGGTTCCTCCGCGACGCGACTCCCAAACCGGGCTATAGCAGTCGATTTGCAACCCGAAACCAGGCTAAGGAGTACACGAAAATGGCAGTAGCTCCACCTTCCGCGACTCCGTACCTTCGGTTTCGTCCCTTCCGCGCAGGCTCGACGCTCCATCACGATAAGACTGGGACAAATTAATGAGCACCACTGAAATTACCCCGCATCTTACTGAGCCCATTACATTTTGGCAATCCACCAACGGCAAGAAAGTGGTTATGGCCGTCACCGGTGTCATGATGTTCGGCTTCGTCGTAGGCCACATGCTCGGCAACCTCCAGATGTACGAGGCCCCCGAGCACATCAACGCCTACGGCCACTTCCTCCACAACCTGGGCGAGCTTTTGTGGATCGAACGCGGCGTCATGCTGCTGGCCATCGCCCTGCATATTACTGCAACCGTTCAACTTGCGCTCCGCAGTAAGGCCGCCAGGCCGATCGGCTACTCGCGCCGGGAAGCGATCAACTCCTCCTACGCCTCCCGCACCATGTACTGGAGCGGCCCCATCGTCCTCGCCTTCATCATCTTCCATCTCCTTCAATTCACAGCAGGTTACGTCCACCCCCAAGCCACCTTCGTCGAAGGCGACGTCTATCAAAACGTGGTCGCCGGCTTCCAGGTCTGGTGGGTTTCTATCTGGTACATCATCGCGATGATTCTATTGGGCTTCCACCTCAGTCACGGCCTGTGGAGTATGTTCCAATCAGTCGGATTAGGCCATCCGCGCCTTACCCCGTACTTGAAGATCGCGGCCAAAGTCATCGCAATCGTCATCGTTCTGGGGTACATCTCCATTCCTATCAGTGTTTTGGCGGGGTTCATAAAATAAGATGAAACTTGACGCAAGAATTCCCTCTGGACCGATCGAAGATGCCTGGGCGAAAGCCTGCTTCGACATGAAGCTTGTCAATCCGGCAAACAAACGCAAACATTCTCTGATCGTCGTTGGATCCGGTCTGGCCGGAGGAGCTGCCGCAGCTTCTCTCGGCGAGCTCGGCTACAACGTCAAATGCTTTTGTTTTCAGGATTCTCCACGACGCGCGCATTCCATCGCCGCACAAGGCGGAATCAACGCCGCCAAAAACTATCCCAACGATGGCGAGAGCGTCTTCCGCCTCTTCTATGACACCGTAAAGGGTGGCGACTTCCGCGCGCGCGAAGCGAACGTCTATCGCCTGGCGCAGATCAGCGGGAAAATCATCGATCAATGCGTCGCCCAAGGCGTGCCTTTCGCCCGCGAGTACGGTGGCTCACTGGCGAATCGCTCTTTCGGTGGTGCGCAGGTCTCCCGCACTTTCTACGCTCGCGGCCAAACCGGCCAGCAGCTTCTGCTCGGAGCCTATCAGGCACTTGAACGCCAGGTCCATGCGGGCTCCGTCGCGATGATTCCGCGCACGGAGATGCTGGACCTCATCGTGGTGGACGGGCAGGCGCGCGGCATCGTGACGCGCAGCCTTGTTACCGGTGAGTTCAACGTACATATCGCGGATGCGGTCATTCTCGCGAGCGGCGGCTACAGCAACGTCTACTATCTCTCCACCAACGCCAAAGGCTCCAACGTCACAGCAAGCTGGCGCGCTTACAAACGCGGCGCCCTCTTCGCGAATCCCTGCTTCACACAGATCCATCCCACCTGCATTCCTGTCTCCGGAGACTATCAATCCAAGCTCACCCTGATGAGCGAGTCTCTCCGCAACGACGGTCGCATCTGGGTCCCAAAGAAGAAGCGGGATCCGCGGCCTCCCAACGAAATTCCGGAAGACGAACGCGACTACTATCTCGAACGCCGTTATCCGAGCTTCGGCAATCTCGTCCCGCGCGATGTGGCCTCACGCAACGCCAAAGCCATGTGCGATGAAGGCTACGGCGTTGGCAAGTCCGGCCTCGGTGTCTATCTCGACTTCTCGGAGTCAATCCATCGCCTGGGTGAAAAGACGGTTCGCGAACGTTACGGCAACCTCTTCGACATGTATCAGCGCATCACGGATGAGAATCCATACAAAACCCCAATGCGCATCTACCCTGCTATCCACTACACCATGGGCGGCCTGTGGGTGGACTACCAACTGCAGAGCAACATCCCTGGCCTATTCGTCCTCGGCGAGGCAAACTTCTCCGATCACGGCGCCAATCGGCTCGGCGCCAGCGCATTGATGCAGGGGCTCTCCGATGGCTACTTCATCATTCCCTACACAGTGGGGAATTATCTCGCGAGCAATAAGTTCCCCAAGGTTGACGAGTCCAATCCCGCAGTTCAGGAAGCCGTCACAGCAGTGAAGACGAAGATCGACAAGCTGCTCTCGATCAAGGGCAACCGCACCGTCGATTCCTTCCATCGCGAACTCGGCAAGATTCTCTGGGACTATTGCGGCATGGCTCGCACCGCAGAGGGCCTCGAAGTCGCAATAGGAAAAATCAGGGCATTGCGCGAAGAGTACTGGAAGAACGTTACGGTGCCCGGCAGCGGTAACGATCTGAATGAAAGTTTGGAAAAGGCGGGCCGTGTGGCCGACTTTTTCGAACTCGCCGAACTCATGTGTATCGATGCCCTTAGTCGAAACGAGTCGTGCGGCGGCCACTTCCGTGAGGAGTATCAGACCCCCGACGGTGAAGCGCAACGTGACGATGAACATTATTCCTACGTTGCGGCATGGGGTTACACCGGCCCGAACTTGCCGCCGGAACTCACCAAGGAACCCCTCACGTTTGAATACGTTCACCCCAGCCAGAGGAGCTACAAGTAATGAAACTGACACTGAGCATCTGGCGACAGAAGAACCCGAACGAAAAAGGCGCGTTCGTAAAATACCCCATGGACGACGTTGACCCTGAAATGTCAGTCCTGGAATGCCTCGATGTATTGAATGAGTCGCTGATCCTCCGCGGAGAAATTCCCGTCGCGTTTGAGCACGACTGCCGCGAAGGCATCTGCGGCTCCTGCGGCTTCGTAATCAACGGTATCGCGCACGGCCCAGAGCGCGGAACCACGGCCTGTCAGTTAACGATGCGTCACTTCAAAGATGGCGACGTGCTGACCCTTGAACCTTGGCGCGCAAAAGCGTTTCCGCTGGTCAAGGATCTCGTTGTGAACCGTCGCGCCCTGGACCACATCATCGAGGCCGGCGGATACGTTTCGGTCTCGACAGGACAGGCCCCGGAAGGTAATACGCTTCCCGTTGGGAAGGAAGTTGCAGACCAGTCAATGGATGCTGCTGCCTGCATTGGTTGCGGAGCCTGCGTTGCCGCCTGCCCGAACGCATCGGCTGCGCTCTTCACAGGAGCCAAGATCACTCACCTCGGCGTTCTTCCCCAGGGGGAACCCGAACGCGAGCGCCGAGCTCTGAGCATGGTGGCGCAGATGAACGCGGAAGCCTTCGGCAACTGCACGAGTATCGGAGAATGCACAGGCGTATGTCCGAAGGAGATTCCACTGGAAGTCATCGCCAACATGAATCGAGATTACGTATGCGCAAGTTTCAAGCGCCGCGAGGATTTCCAAACCCCCGTAACTCCGGTTGTCCAAGGGACATAGCAGCGGTCGCAATCCCAAGGGGGTTTCACATCTCCCGAAGGGTTCATCCCAAGAACAGACTGATTAAGCAGAAGAGCCTCGCGCCAAGCGAGGCTCTTTCTGTCTATGGGCAAACTGTAGCCCCTATAGAGCGAGGTTGTAAAGTGGATTACTTTGTGAATATCGAAGTTCCGGGATTCTTGGTCTCATCGTCGTGAATACGGTTTTGAGCCCGTTTCGCGCTCTCCATCGCTTCGTGATCGAGGCGTTCCGCAGGTGTTCTGTCTTCTGCTTCTCCCCCGGTACTCTCAATTGCCTCGTGAGAAGGCCGATCTGCTGTCTTAGTCGAATCAAGTCCGCCTGCCATATATCACCTCTGGTCACATTAGAGGCCGAGTGGCGCGTGAGAGTTGCATTCACCGAATGCGACGAAGTCGCAGATGTGACTCTTCTGACGCGATGAGATCCATAAGTAGTCCGCCTACCGTCTCTGAGCATTCCAAACAAGCCGAACCGAAACCGTGTCGCGCATTGTTACAATCAAAACTCTGCAAACAGGAGAGATCGACCGTTTTCATGACAAATGATCCCGCGAAAATTCATGCACATGCTCTCGTGATCGATGGGCACGCAGACACACCGCAACGATTTGTCGACGAAGGCTGGAATTTCAGCGATCCGCTGGGAGCGGGGATGCTCAATCTTGAAGCGGCGCGAGCCGGTAACCTCGCCGCCGAGTTCTTTGCAATATGGGTTGAGCCAAAGGAGTGGCAGGGGCGCTTTGCACACCGGACGCTGCAACTGCTTGACGGTGTCTTCCAACAGCTCCAAAAACATCCGGACTCGATGCGACTAGGTTTGACGCCAGAAGACGTCGTTCAGGCCCACTCCGATAAGGTGTTCTGCGTGTTGTTGGGCATTGAGGGTGGTCATTCCATTGAGTCGGATCTGGGGCTTTTGAGAATGTACTTCCGGCTGGGCGTCAGATACATGACGCTGACATGGTCCAACTCCAATGAATGGGCTGACAGCTCCGGAGATCAGGATGACACAACCGTTGTGCATCACGGAGGCCTTACAGAATTCGGCCGCGATGTTGTACGCGAGATGAACAGCTTGGGGATGATGATCGACGTATCTCACGCTGCGGACACTACCTTCTGGCAAGTATTGCAGACGACGCATGCGCCCGTAATTGCTTCGCATTCGAGCGCCCGGGCGCTCACGGATACCCCACGAAACCTCACTGATGAACAGTTGCGCGCCATTGCGACCAACGATGGTATCGTGATGGTGAATTTTTACCCAGCATTCATCGACGCTTCCTGGCGCGATGGCTGGGCTGCGACGAAAGCTCATCGCGATGCGCTCTATGAAGCGATAACAAGCGATCATCGAGAGCGCGGGGAACCCGTCCCATACGACGCATTCATGTCCGCGGACCGCCAATTCTATGCGGAATTCCTCAAGGACAAACTACCGCCGGCACCCCTCAGCGCGCTGATCGATCACATCGACCACGTAGCCCAGATTGCGGGGATCGACCACGTAGGCCTAGGTTCGGACTTTGATGGATTCCCTATCCTGCCAGAGGGCCTGCGTAGTGCGGCTGATCTGCCTAAGATAACGGCAGCGCTCGTTGGACGCGGTTATCGCCCGGATCAGCTGACCAAACTTCTCGGAGGAAATCTGCTGCGAGTCTTCAGTGCTGTTCAGGCGAAGGCCACGATGGCGTAGCTGTTCCTGGCGCAATAGCTCTCATGGTTTTAGGTATTAACACCTTTGGACAGCTACCTAACCATCAAACCACTCAGCACAATGAGATACTGCGAGAGAAGTCTGCGATTGATCGCGAGTCTCAATTTGACTCATGCTGAGCTTGCTGTAGGCTCAAATGCACCGGTCAATCTCCGATCGAGGACATCAATCGAAAACCCCAGGATCGTTATGCGCAAACTAGATATTCTTGTGGTCGCCTCCGCGCTATTCGCAGGGAATACCCTATTCGCGCAATCGTGGGTGATTGGACCATTTGTGCGTCCCTCGGAAGCACCTGTGATCGAACCAAATCAGTTCTATTACTTCACCGATCCAATTACGCAGGAGAAGACGTTCTGGGACGCCGGACATACATTCAACCCGGCTGCAACCATTGCGCCAAACGGTGACGTGGCGGTCATTTTTCGCGCCGAGGACACCTCTGGAAAAGACGAAATCGGAGGCCACATCTCCCGGCTGGGACTTGCGACCAGCAAAGACGGCCTCTCTTTCACCGTCGAAGGCGCGCCCGTCCTATATCCGCAGAATGATGATCAGAAACCGAATGAGACCCCTGGGGGCGTTGAAGATCCGCGCATCGTGGTCGGGCCTGATGGAACATACGTGATGACGTATACGCAATGGGCGAGAGACCGCGGAGAATACACCGTCGGAATCGCGACGTCGAAGAATCTCGAAGACTGGACAAAATTGGGCCCGGCATTCGGAAAAGCTGAGAATGCCAAGTTTGACAAGCTGCATTACAAGTCCGCCGGGATTCTCACGGAGCTTCACAATGGGCGGCTGCAAGCCGTGCGTCTTCATGGCAAATACTGGATGTACTGGGGAGAAGGCCAAATCCATCTGGCCACATCGACGGATTTGATCCACTGGACTCCGGTAGTCGATGCGAAGACGGGTTTGCCGCGTGTGGTGATGGGCCCACGAGCTGCACACTTTGATAGTGGCTTTCCAGAGGTCGGCCCACCGCCCGTTCTGACGAAAAAGGGCATCGTGCTGATCTACAACGGAAAGAATGCGGGAGCGGCAAAACCGGACACAACCGCTTCGGGCAACACAGATATAGCCGCTTCCAAAGACGTTAGCGCCGGGCCTGCTGCCGCCGCCGTAGGTGAACAATTTGCTGGAGATTCCACCATCGGCCCCGGGGCTTACTCGGTTGGCGAGGCACTGTTCTCATCATCGGACCCTGGCAAGCTCCTGGGTCGCACGGAACGCCCCGTCCTGACCCCCGTGTGGCCTTATGAACGCCATGGTCAATACACAGCCGGTGCGACGTTCGCAGAGGGCTTGGTGCCCTACCAGGGACAATGGCTCCTATACTATGGCGCAGCCGATTCGGTGATTGGCGTTGCTAGCGCTCAGATACGGTGACTCGCAACCGCGATCCCCGGCTCAGTGGCTTGGACGTTCGCCCTGCATGGAGTAGCCTTAAGTCTGAATGAAGACTCAGACTCTTTCGGCTCACATTGTCTTGTCCGCGCTTGCACTGCTGATCTGCCCTGTGATCGCAATCGCACAGTCCGCTCCACCCGAGACGCCGCAATCAGCTCCTGCCACGACGGCCGCTCCTCCTGCGAACGCTCAATCACCCGACGCCCTACCGGATGCGCCTTCGACGATTGCGCATGAGGTTCCTCCTGCCGTGCCTACGGGGCCAACGGTCCTCTTCGACACGACCATGGGACGGCTAACGTGCAAGCTCTTCGATAAGGAGGCTCCGCTGACCGTGGCGAACTTCGTCGGTCTCGCAACTGGCACGAAGACGTGGACCGATCCGGTGACGCTGAAGGAGGTTAATAACCAGCCGTTCTACGATGGAACAACGTTCCACCGCGTGATCCCCGGCTTTATGATTCAGGGCGGCGACCGTTTGGGCACCGGCGAGGGCGACGCAGGGTACTACATTCCGGATGAGATCACCCCGGCTCTTCGGTTTGATGTGCCCGGCCGATTGGCAATGGCTAATTCAGGACCAGGAACCGACGGAAGCCAGTTCTTTATCACTGAAAATGCCAACGCGGTTCTTGATGGCAAATATACGATCTTCGGCCAGTGCGACCCGCATACGGTGCTCATGGTGAAAGGCATCGCCCTGGTAGATCGCAATGCACAAGACAAGCCGCTCACACCCGTGGTGATCAATAAAGTGACGATCGTTCCTGCGGGCCAGGCGATACCCCCGTTGCCGCCGCAACCTGCCGCAAACTCTGGAGCCTCTCCAACAGGTGAACAGGGTGAGACTCTCAAAGAGCGGCCTCATTAGTCCAAATGGCGTTAGTCCGCTTGAGAAGGTTGAATGCTGTCCATTGTTCGCTTTATTCGGGATCGATCCGAGGCTCCGCTTCCGGTATTATCTATAAGATAAAAAGCAGGATAGGATCCGTCCGCTGAGAATTGCCTGTCGACCGATGACATTCGTGGAACCTTTCGCTCGCCTGTTCCAAGAAACGTTGCCATATCGATAGTGTTCAGCATCCAACCCGATTAGAAGTAGTAGTGAGAAAAAGGAGATTCAATGCCGACTACCGCAACCTTCAAGACCTCCGAAGGTACGATTGTTTGTAAGCTTTTTGAAGTCGAGGCGCCCCAGACTGTCGCCAACTTTACTGGTTTGGCCGAAGGTACCAAGGAGTGGAGTTCACGCTCCAAGAAGGGTCCGAAGCTATACGATGGCACCATCTTTCATCGCGTCATTCCGGAGTTTATGATCCAGGGCGGCGATCCGGAGGGATCCGGCATGGGCGGTCCCGGATACAAGTTTGCCGATGAAACCAAGGGCAGCCCTCATGACTTCAAGAAGCCCGGCAAGCTGGCGATGGCGAATGCCGGCCCCAACACCAATGGTAGCCAGTTCTTCATCACCGTAACCGATACAAGCTGGCTTACCGGAAAGCACACGATCTTCGGCGAAGTGATCGAAGGCTACGACGTCGTTGAGAAGATCAGCCGTGTTCCCCGTGGTGCCATGGATCAGCCAAAGACTCCCGTCGTCCTGGAGAGCGTAACGATTAACCGCAGCTAGGTCAATCGTCGACGCGATCCGACCGTCGGCCAGAAAACAAAGGAGGCAGGCCCGTTAAAGGGCCTGCCTCTTTGCCGTCCTATGTGGCGATTAAGCTACGCCGATGACGGTGCAGAGTTCCTTCACAGCAGCTGCACTCTTATTAAGCGCCTCCTGCTCCTCAGGTGTGAGCTTGATCTCGATGATCTGCTCCAGTCCTTTGGCGCCCAGTTTGCACGGTACCCCGACATAGAGGCCGCTGATTCCATACTCGCCCTGCAGATAGGCCGCGCACGGCAGGATCTTCTTCTTGTCCTTGAGAATAGCTTCCACCATCTCAGTCGCTGCAGCCGACGGTGCGTAAAACGCCGAGCCGGTCTTAAGATGCTTGACAATCTCAGCGCCTCCATTGGCAGTGCGCTCTTCGAGAGCTTTGAGCTTCGCGGGCTCGATCAACTCGGTGATTGGGATACCGGCGACGGTTGAATAGCGCGACAGCGGAACCATCGTATCGCCGTGCCCGCCAAGTACAAACGCCGTAACATTCTCTACCGAGACGTTGAGTTCCTCAGCGATGAAGGTGCGGAAACGCGCAGAGTCCAGAACCCCAGCCATACCGATGACGCGCTCCCGGGGTAGACCCGCCTTCTTGAATGCAGTCTGCGCCATCGCGTCCAATGGGTTGGAGACGATAATGAAAATCGCGTTGGGGCTGGCTGCAACGGCCTTACCCACCACGTCGCTCATGATGCCAAAATTGGTGTTCAGAAGATCGTCACGGCTCATTCCAGGCTTGCGCGCGATCCCAGCGGTGATCACTACGATGTCCGAGTTGGCGGTATCGGCGTAGTCGTTTGTGCCTAGGATAGACACGTCGCGCTTCTCAATCGGCATCGCCTCAAGCAGATCCAACCCTTTGCCCTGAGGAATGCCTTCAACTACATCGATCAGGACGACGTCCGCGAGCTCTTTGGCGGCGATCCAATGAGCTGCCGTAGCACCGACGTTGCCGGCACCGACAATAGTTACTTTCTTACGCATAATACTGCTCTCCTTGATTCCTTCTAGATGCGCGGCAAACTACCGATTCGCAAAACGATCATATTCCGGGCTGACAACGGTACGCTATTTATTAGATTGATAATCGCACTCGAAGTGCGGTGATCGGCGTCACGGTTACAGGCCAATCTTTCATGGCCGTCCGACGACTCTTCCCCATGCATTGCCACACAAAACGAAGGGCGCACCAGGAATCTGGTGCGCCCTATCATGCAATGAACTCTAGAACTGGCCCCACAGCAACTGGTTGTAAACATCGTGGTGGAACTGCACTTCGCTCGCCTTCACGATCGTGCCAAGCAGACGTGGGCAGCGATCGGCAGACGCCTGCTTGAGCTCCGCATACCGCTCCTTGACATCCTTTCCGAGCATCTCGTCGATCCAACTCGCCCCGCGGAAGTTCTCCAGCGCCGTGTAGATGTTGTCGGGAAGATACCGCTCCGCCTGGCGAAGGTTCTTGATCTTCGACGTGTTTCCGTCCAGTCCCGTCTTGAAGACCGAGTACAGCACCATGTACGGATTGGCATCCGGACCGACCGACCGCACTTCCACCCGCGCCGACTTCGAGTTGCCGATCGGAATCCGAATCATTGAGCCGCGATCCACGGCCGACGCTTTGATCTGGTTGGGGGCCTCAAAGTGCGGATCGAGGCGGCGATAGGCATTCACACTCGCGTTCAGCAAGAGGCAAATGTCATTCCCATGGGTAAGGATCTTGTCGACAAAACTCCAGCCCAGCTTGGAGGTCTTCTCTTCGCCCTTGGGATCCCAGAACAGGTTCTTGCCAGCCTTGGAGATAGAAACGTTCGTGTGCATGCCGGAACCGTTGACGCCGGTAACCGGCTTCGGAAGAAAGCTGGCCGTCATGCCCATCTGCGTGGCAACCTGGCGGCAAATCAGCTTATACAGCTGAATCTGGTCGGCTGCCGCCACAACATCGCCGTACGAGTAATTGATCTCAAACTGAGACGGAGCGACTTCCGGATGGTCCTTTTCATTCTCGAAGCCCATGGCACGCTGCACCTCGGCCGTTGTGTCGATGAACTCACGAAGAGGGTCACCCGGCAGCGAGTGATAGTACCCGCCCTGGTTGACATACTCGAATTTGCCCGTCTGGTGGTAGGTGCGCTCGGCGTCGATGCCATCAAAGAGGAAGCCCTCGATTTCGTTCGCAGCGTTCAGCGAATAGCCATTCCTGGCAAATTGCTGATTGGCAAAGTCCTTTAGAACGCCGCGTATGTCGCCGGAGTAATGGCCGCCATTCTTGTCGATCACCTCGCCAAACACCAGCACCTTTCCCGAGCCGAACACGTCGGCTGGGGTCCAATAAAAGGCGCTCCAATCAAGGGCCAGGCGAAGATCGCTCTCGCGTTGCGCAGTGAAACCGCGAATCGAGGATCCGTCGAAGGTGAGATTGTCGTAGCTCTTCACCAGAAACTTCTTGTCATAGTCCAGCATGTGAAGACGACCTTCGAGGTCAGAGAAGAGAACGGTCACAGCCTTGATGCCCGGTGTGTCGGCGAGATA
Source organism: uncultured Acidobacteriaceae bacterium (assembly GCA_963737325.1). Classification (GTDB taxonomy): domain Bacteria; phylum Acidobacteriota; class Terriglobia; order Terriglobales; family Acidobacteriaceae; genus Granulicella. The sequence continues at coordinate 212,876 of CAVTSJ010000019.1, read as the reverse complement.
CTTCAGTCGCTCTTCCTGGATGACATCGGCAGCCACGCGATTCCGGCGCTGCTCCTTTGCCCTAAGGTTCAGCTCTTCCAGCTCCTCATACGACAGCTCCAGAAAGTTACGAAATTCGGTCGACATGGCACTCCTTCGTTGGCAGTCATCTGCCTTGGTTAGTTTAGCGGTGCTTGAAAACGAAAATGGTATTCCCAGCTCAACTCCACAATTACAAGGGATGAGTATCTATCTCCACTTAAAATTAGCAGAAGGAGCCATAAAAAATCATAAAGACTGGAAAGGTTTCGCCGCTGAATGGCCGCTGTTTTCAAGGCGTCCTCCCCCTTGGCTGAGCGACCCGTATTTCCGAGGCGTCTGCGGCACGTCAGACCTATACCGTGTGATAATTCCAATGGTTAACCGTTGCGAACAGGGAAAACGCTCACGAACGCCATAAACGGTATTCACGGGAGGAGTTTCGGACTTGGGAAAAAACATGGTCCCCACGCGGCTGTTTTTCACGAAGGGCGTTGGCAAGCACAAAGAACGCCTAACCTCGTTCGAACTAGCGCTTCGCGACGCAGGCATTGCCGCGCAAAATCTGGTCAGAGTCTCCTCCATCTTTCCGCCAAACTGCAAGATGATCACGCGCAAAGAGGGGCTGAAGCACCTCAGTCCTGGTGAAGTCGTCTTTGCCGTCGTGGCAGAAAACTCAACCCGCGAGCCTCACAGGCTCGTGGTGAGCTCGATTGGCGTGGCCATTCCCGCCGACAAAAACACGTATGGCTACCTCTCGGAACATCACAGCTTTGGCGAGACCGAGGACCAGGCCGGAGACTACGCCGAAGAACTCGCTGCGGAGATGCTCGCGACCACCCTCGCCGTGGATTTTGATCCGGACAAGAGTTGGGACGAGAAGAAGGAGATCTACCGTATCTCGAACAAGATCGTTCGCACCGCCAACGTGACCCAGTCGGCTGTAGGCGCGAAGAACGGGAACTGGACCACCACGATTGCGGCGGCAATTCTGCTATTCGACGACAAGTAATCTGCCGACAGCCGTAGCCTGAATCTCCATGCGGTCGAAGACCATCAAATCCTGCATAGGGCGGTAAGTTAATCGCGATAAAATACCAAGAGAAGTGATGTGGCGCTGGCACCTTCCAGCGCCTTTTGCTTGGACTTAATTCACTGCCCTCAGAATTGGGGATGATTATGGCTACCACGCGCGTTGCGCTCATTCAGATGTCCTGCGAACCCTCGACCGAGGCGAATCTGGCGAAGGCCGTAGCGCGAGTGCGCGAGGCTGCCCAGGGCGGCGCCAAGCTCGTCTGCCTTCCAGAACTATTTCGCGCCCAATACTTCTGCCAGCGCGAGGATCACGCACTCTTCGCCACGGCCGAGTCGATTCCAGGGCCTTCCACCGCCGCTCTGAGCGAGGTGGTGCGCGAGTATGGCCTGGTGCTGGTTGCCAGCCTATTCGAGCGCCGCGCGCCGGGCCTCTATCACAATACGGCTGCGATTCTCGACCACGCTTCCACCGCACCAGATAACATCGCGTCCATCTATCGCAAGATGCATATCCCCGACGACCCGCTCTACTACGAGAAGTTCTACTTCACGCCGGGAGACCTTGGGTTCCTGGCCCAGCGCACCTCGGCAGGACCCATCGGAACGCTGGTTTGCTGGGATCAATGGTATCCGGAAGGAGCTCGGGTCACTGCGCTCAAGGGTGCGGAAACGCTCTTCTTCCCTACCGCGATCGGTTGGCATCCCAGCGAGAAGGAAGAGTTTGGCGAGCGTCAGTATGATGCCTGGCAGACCATTCAGCGCGCCCACGCCATCGCCAACGGAGTATTCGTCTGCGCTGTGAATCGCGTAGGACACGAATGGGGCGACTTGGAACACAACGGCAAAATGATGCGTGGACCAGGCGATCACACCGCCAGTAGCGGGATTCAGTTCTGGGGCGGAAGCTTCATCGCAGACCCATTCGGGCGAATCCTGGCCAAGGCCTCGCATGATGGCGAAGAGATCCTGTACGCCGACCTCGATCCAAATGAAGTAGAGATTACGAGGCAGCACTGGCCGTTCCTGCGGGATCGTCGCATCGACGCCTACGGCGGCATTACGAGCAGATTCCTGGACTAAGATTCAAGTAGAAAGGTGTACTCACAATGCTCCGATCACTTGTACTCTTCGCGTTGATCTCGCTCCAGCAGGCGCCGGATCCCACCCTTCCACCGCCCGATGCCCACGTGAAAGCTACCGCGGTTGGGCTTGGCGTACAGGTGTATAAGTGCGCTCCGCAAGATGGGGGCTACCAATGGGTTCTGGAGATGCCAGTCGCAAAGCTCTTTGACCCAACCACCCGTCAGGAAGTGGGAACACACAGTGTCGGGCCAACCTGGACGTGGAACGACGGCAGCTCGATCACCGGCAAGGTCCTGCAAAAACGTGCATCCAGTGATCCGATCAACGTTGCATGGCTGCTGCTCGAGACGCACTCCATCGGCACACCCACAGGCATGTTGGCAGATGTGACTTTTGTGCGCCGCTCCGATACGCAGGCGGGCGTGCCCCCTATGGCGTGCGATGCAGAGCACCAAAACAACGAAGTGCGGGTTCCCTATCAGGCAACGTACACTTTTTATACGAAGGGCAAATGACTGGGAAACGCATGAGCGCAGACGAAATGTATCGAATGCCCGCGGAGTGGTCTCCACATGCCGCGACATGGATTGCGTGGCCCCATAACCCCGAGGATTGGCCAAACAAATTCCAGCCAATTCCATGGGTGTATTGCGAGATCGTCCGGCACCTCTCCCAGGTAGAAGATGTTCACATTCTCGTGAATGATGAGAGCGACGAACGGCGCGCACTCAACATGCTGCGCCGGCAAGGCGGAAACGCAGCTCGGCTTCACTTCCATTGCTGGCGGACAGACCGCGTGTGGCTGCGCGACTCCGGACCAATCTTCGTCAAGAATCCCGCTGGTGCAGTTGCCCTCACGAACTGGAAGTTCAACGCGTGGGCTAAATACGACAACTGGCGCAACGATGATCTCATTCCCAAACACGTAGCGAAGCTCTACGGGATGAAGAGCTTTGAACCTACCGTGACGCTCACGGACGGCAAAGCCAAGCGCCTGGTGCTCGAAGGCGGCTCGATTGATACGAATGGCGAAGGCATCTTACTGACGACCGAAGAGTGCCTGCTGAGCGATGTGCAACAGCGCAACCCGGGCGTAAGCCGCGAGCAGCTGGAGCGGGCCTTTGCTGAATATCTCGGCATCGAGAAGGTGATCTGGCTCAATCGCGGATGCGCAGGCGACGACACCCACGGCCACGTAGATGACATCACGCGATTTGTTGGCGCGAATACGATTCTCACAGCAGTAGAGCCCAATACCAAAGATGAAAATCATTTACCCTTGGCCGAGAATTTGGAACGACTCCGCGATGCACGCAATTTGAAGGATCGGCCATTCACCATTAAGACGCTCCCCATGCCCGCACCAGTGACGTTTGAAGGGCAGCGGCTTCCGGCAAGCTACGCCAATTTCTATCTCGCGAATAACCTGGTGCTTGTGCCGACGTTCAATGATCCAAATGATCGCATCGCCTTGAACACCCTGGCCGAATGCTTCCCCGAGCGAACAGTGACGGGCATCCACTGCACAGACTTCATCTGGGGCCTCGGCGCGCTACACTGCATGACACAGCAGGAGCCGGCTTAGCGGAACGTCGCGATCGCCCTTGGCGGAGAATCTTTGTTCAATCCTTCAAGAGTTTAGGGAACCGTGCCGCCTCAACCACCGTAGACACCAATCATGATCAAACAGGTCGCATGCTTTGCCAGCCTCTTCATGCTTGCGTTTTTGCCCGGCAGTCAGGGCGCTCCTGCGGCGCCCAGTGACGCGCCCACATACAGCAGTGACGGCAACCTTCTCGCCCCCGTTCATTATCGCGAATGGATCTATCTGACATCCGGAATCGATATGTCCTACGCAGCAACAACGGCGCCACCCGATCACTCCATGTTCGACAATGTCTTCGTGAACCCCACCTCCTATAAGAGCTTTTTGGAAACAGGAACCTGGCCCGATCAGACGAGCCTGGTGCTTGAGGTGCGCGGTGCGGAGAATCCCGTTTCCATCAACAAGCGTGGACACACTCAGAGCTCCGAGGTAATGGGCATGGAAATTCATGTGAAGGACCATGGAAAATGGAGCTTTTACGATCTAAGCGACGGAGGTCCCGTGGCCAAACTAATCCAACGGCCAGCCAGCTGCTACACCTGTCATGAGGAGCACGCCGCAGTCGACACCACCTTCGTCCAGTTCTATCCCACGCTGCTACCGATCGCAACCCAGAAGAAGACCCTTTCCAGCAGCTACCTAAAGGATATTCAGGCGACAACTTCGGTCGCGCAGCCACACGCAAAGTAGTACAACTGTTGTCGATGCCCACAGATTTTCTTACAAGTGATCAGGAACTCATGCGAGAAGCCATGGCGGAAGCGCGCGCTGCCGAGGCTGCCGGTGAAGTGCCCGTGGGCGCAATCATTGTGTCATCTGCAGGCGAAGTGGTTGCCCGCGGGGCCAATCGCGTGTTGCGCGAATCAGATCCGACAGCTCATGCGGAGATCGTCGCGCTACGTTCGGCTGGAGCAGCTGTCGGGAACTATCGCTTGTTGGGGTGCACGCTGTATTGCACCCTGGAACCCTGTTCCATGTGTGCAGGTGCGATTCTGCATGCACGGATTGCCCGGCTCGTCTATGCCGCAGCCGACCCCAAAGCCGGTGCCTGCGGATCAGTGATCACGGTCATGAATCATCCCGCGCTGAACCACCGTGTCGAGTTGGTAGAGGGAGTACTCGCCGAAGAGTGCGGGAAAATGTTGACAGACTTCTTCCGCGCAAAAAGAACGTAGTGGTCGAAGTACGCATCAGAGAATAGCGAGGATCAGGATTCTCTATGCCACCTAAGAAAACCCCAACCAAAAAGCCCACCAAATCAACCGCTACGAGACACAAAACTCCCTCAGCCCGGCGCTGGTCCGCGAAAGTGACCACCGACTCCACACATCCCGGCAAGGAATTATTCCTAAAGAGCCCCAGCACCATCGCGCACGCCTTAGCAACAAAGAAAGTTTCGCCAAAGGGTCCCGGCTCAGGCATGCGGATGCTAACGTTTTATATTAACCGCGCCGGCAAGAATCTAGGTAAGGAGCGACTCGCGGACTTGGAAAAGGCCAAAAGAATTCTTTCGGAAATTATTGCAAGCCACAAGACCACTACAGGTTCTGAGAAGCAATATAAGAAGACCTCATCAACCAAAGCAGTCAAAAATAGGTAATGACGTCGAAAGGAATCCCAATGGCAGGACGTTTGGACGGAAGGACTGCGGTTATCACTGGCTCCGGCTCGGGAATTGGACAAGCCATCGCGGAGCGACTCGCGTCGGAAGGCGCCGACTGCGTTATCGACTATGTGAACCACGTCGAAGAGGCTGATGAGACACTCGACAAGATCAAAGCTGCAGGAGGCAAAGCGGTGCTGGTGCAAGCTGACGTCTCCGTGGTCGCTGACTGCAATCGGCTAATCGAAAACGCCTGGAGCGAGCTTGGCTCGTGCGACATCCTGGTCAACAACGCGGGAATCGAAAAATCTGCGAACTTCACTGACGTCACCGAGGCAGACTATGACGCGGTTCTCGGTGTGAACCTCAAGGGTGCGTTTTTCCTCTCGCAAGCATTTGTTCGCAAGCTCCTCGCCGCAAAGAAGCCAGGTCGCATCATTAACATTTCCTCCGTCCATGAGGACATGGTCTTTCCACATTTCTCGACCTACTGCGCCAGCAAAGGCGCTATGCGAATGCTGATGCGCAACCTCGCAGTAGAACTCGGCCCAGCCGGCATCACGGTAAACAATATCGCGCCTGGAGCCATCGATACTCCCATCAACAAGTCGCTGTTGGCAGACAAGCCGAAGCTTGATGCGCTTTTGGCGAACATACCGTTGGGCCGCCTGGGCGAGCCGGATGAGGTTGCGGGCGTCGCAGCATTCCTGGCGTCCGACGATGGTGGCTATGTCACTGGAAGCACCTACTTCATCGATGGCGGCCTCATCCGCAACTATCATGAACAGTGAAATGCTCGCGGATGGTCATACGCAACAGCCTCTATTGCGGCACCACCGGAAGGCTCACGTAACTGGCATCCCCAGGCGCATGCCAGATTCTCTGCGTGGCCTTCTGATAGTCGGCCGGCTTAGCGTCGAAGATGTTGGGCACGTAAGATTGCGGATTGCGATCATAGAGCGGAAAAAGCGTCGACTGAATCTGCACCATCACGCGATGGCCAGGTAGAAACACATGGTTCACCGTGGGCAGAGCAAAGCGATAGCTGAGGGGCTGTCCCGCAGTAATTGCCTCGGGATGCTCGAAGCTCGTGCGATACCGTCCCCGGAAGATATCGAGCGAAATGGGTAATTCGTATCCGCCCATGTCAGGATCGTCCGGCATGGTCGGAGGAAACACATCAATCAGCTTCACAACCCAATCGCTATCAGTTCCGCTGGTGGATGCAACAAGATTAGCGATCGGTTCGCCACTCAGTCGCAGCGGCTTGTCCAGCGGTGCCGTTTCATAGCTAAGCACATCCGAGCGACTGTCCACAAAGCGTTGGTCGTGGACCAGCCACGTCACCCACGCCTCCCCATCGACCGCCATCACCGGACGCGGAATATACGGCACCGGCTTGGCAGGATCAGAAACATACTCGTCGAACTTTGGCGAATCAGCCCCGGGCGCAATAAACGAGAGTCCCATATTGGCAGTCAAGTACAGCGGTTTTGCCCCGTCAGCGCAACCTTTCTCGCAACTCAACGGCCAGGACTTCAACCGGTCCCAATGATTCTCGCCAGTGTTATAGATGAGAACCGGCGGCGTGTCCGCTTTGGGAGCGCCGTCGAGCAGATACTGATTGAAGAATGGAAGAAGAACGTCGCGCCGGAATTGACGAGCAGTGTCCCCATCCCAGCGCAAAGCACCGAGCGAGTATCCCTCATAGTTCACCTGGCTGTGGCGCCATGGCCCCATCACCAGGTAATTCATCGAGTTCGTCGTGTCCTTAGGCTCGACCGCCTCGTAGGCATGGATCGCGCCCCACATATCTTCCTGGTCCCACAGTCCTTGAAGCCACATCACCGGCACCTTCAAGGGAACCTTAGCCATGATCCTATCGAGCGCTTGTCCCTGCCAGAAAGCGTCATAGGCAGGATGCTCCTCAACCTTCCGCCAGAAAGGCAGTTGCTCGAGCCCGCCGTAGCGCGCAAAATCTCCGGCCGAACCGATCTTCAAATAATTTGTGTAATCGTCGCGACCCTCGCGAGGAATCATCTGTCCGCTTCCACGCACCTCGGTCTGCTCTGCAAAATAATCCAGGTTGATCTCGCGGAAGGCTCCGTAGTGGAACCAATCGTCCCCCATCCAGCCATCCACCATCGGACTTTCAGGACAAGCGACCTTAAGCGCTGGATGCGGGTCGATGAGCGCCATCACAACCGTGAACCCCTCGTACGAGGATCCAATCATACCCACCTTGCCATTGGATTCGGGAACGTGTTTCACCAGCCAGTCAATCGTGTCGTAAGCATCCGTCGTATCGTTGTAGCCACTCGTGTTCAGTGGACCGAGCGGCGCTGGCGTCATCCAGTACTTTCCCTCAGACCCGTACTTCCCTCGCACGTCTTGGAATACGCGGATGTAGCCAGCACGCACGAATACATCATCGCCCTGGGCCAGCTCGTCGAGCATATGGGGAGACTCTTCCCGCACTGCTCGACTGGCCGCGTCGTACGGAGTTCGTGTCAGCAGGATCGGTGCATGCGTCGCGCCCTTGGGAATGACGATAACGGTGTAGAGCTTCACACCATCGCGCATGGGAATCATGACAACCTGCTTGACATAGTCATATCCATTGCGAGGAGCGACGAAGCTGGCCGGAATATCCGGCGTGCTCAGCGGCGTCTGCGAACACGCAGGTATGGAAATTGCCAGCAAACTTGCAGCAACAAGAAGACGCTGAATAGCGTTCATGGGAGTGCTTATCCCTTCGCGGAACCTCAAGGCAGTATATCGCCCGGAAATATCTCGAAGGTATGAATGCGCCTAAGGCAATTCCTGCAGGAGCAAACGGTGGGAACGCAGGGAGGAGACCTGATCAAGAATTTGCGACGCAATCTCGCTCTTGGAAGACTCCGCTAAATTCACCTCGGAATCACGCGTAAGAAAGATGGCGGCATTCCGGTCTGAGTCGAAGCCGACACCAGGCGAGCTAATGTCATTCAGGACAATAGCGTCTGCCCCTTTACGAAGAAGCTTCTCGCGGGCTCGCTCAATATCAAATCCCATCTCGGCAGCAAATGCAATGAGCAACGAACCGGGAGCTTTGTGCTCCGCAACGCTCCGAGTGATGTCTTCCGTCGGCTCTAATTCAAGCACCGGTGGAGCATCGCGATGCAGCTTATCTGCTGCAACGTGACGCACACGGAAGTCCGCCACCGCAGCAGCTTTGATGACAATGGTAGCCTCTGGCAAACGATACAGCACAGCAGCGTGCATATCTTCTGCCGTCTCCACAGCTAGAACTTCGCAACGCGGTGGCGGCGCTAGCGCTGTTGGAGCTGAAACAAGGATGACGCGAGCTCCCCGTCTGTTCAGCTGCCGCGGCCAGGGCATATCCCATTCGGCCACTCGAGCGATTCCCGAGAAACCGGACGGGGTCGATCGGTTCGCGGGTTCCCCCTGCCGTTACCAGAACAGTTTCGCCGAGCATATCCTGCCGCTGATTCACCTGCTCAAATACTTCGTGGACGATCGTCTCGGTCTCTGCGAGTCGGCCGTCACCCGTCATCCCGCAAGCCAGATATCCGCTCCCAGGCTCGATCACGCGATGTCCCCGCTGCTCAAGCGTCGCAATGTTCGCACGCGTAGCAGGATGATTCCACATGTTCACATTCATAGCCGGAGCGATCACCACGTTTGCCTTCGCAGCAAGGTAAGTCGCCGAAAGAAAGTCATCCGCGATCCCATGCGAGAGCTTCGCAATCGTAGTCGCTGTTGCCGGCGCAATCACCAGGACGTCTGCCCACTGTGCCTGAGCGATGTGCTCTATCACCGAAGCCTCCGAAGGTGAATCCCATAGACTCGTGAAGACCTTATGTCCGGTCAACGAGGCAAAGGTCAACGGCTGCATGAACTCCTGCGCAGAACGCGTCATGATTACGCGCACCTCCGCGCCACGCGCGCTGCAGTTCGCGGACCAGTTCGGCCGACTTGTATGCGGCGATGCCGCCGCACACACCGACCAGCACTTTGCACGCTTCAGACATGTGTCTCCTCCATCGATCCAAGATGAAGACCGTGACTCTCAATTGGCAAATTCTCAGTGAGCATGTTGTCAATCAGTCGCGTCGAACCAACCCATGCCGCAACGGCTATCAAGGCTCCCCTGCGCGGTGTCGGCAACAGGAAGCAGGGTGCGTGGATCGACGATCGCGGCGTAATCCAGGCGAACGCTCTCGTCCTCAGAAAACACCCGCAACAAGGCACTTTGCAAGATATCGGAGCGAATCTCACCAGCCTCCAAAAGTTCGCAGGCCGCCTGCAACGCTCGATGCAAAATCAGTGCTCGACGACGATTTTGCGGAGATAGGTAGCGATTGCGAGAGCTCATCGCGAGTCCGTCAGGCTCGCGAACAATTGGACAGGCCACCAACCGCACCGGAAAGTTGAGATCGCGAATCATCGCACCTAAGACCGCAATTTGTGCCGCATCCTTCTGACCAAAATAGGCGCGATCCGGACCGACGATGTGGAAGAGCTTGGCGACTACCGTGGCAACGCCTCGGAAGTGCCCCGGACGCGAAGCCCCGTCCAATCGGTCTCCAATTCCAGGCACTTCGACGAAAGTAGTTGCACCTGGCGTGTACATCTCCTCTGGAGTCGGCGCAAAGAGCAGATCGACACCGGCGGCTTCCAATTTTGCGCAGTCATCCTCCAAGGAACGTGGATAGGTCTCGAAATCCTCACCGGCCGCAAACTGCGTCGGGTTCACAAAGATGGACACAGCAACAGACTCGCACTCTCCTCGCGCACGCCGTACGAGCGAGAGATGACCAGCGTGCAAAGCACCCATCGTGGGCACAAGGCCCAGCGTGCCTCTGCGCCTTAGATTGCGACACGCCTGTTGCATTTGCGGGACAGCAGTAATGATCTGCATGCTCAGCCCCTGCCCGCATGTACAAGCTTGATGAATTCATCGTAGGATTCGTCGAGGTCTTCGCTTTGCCCGAAATCGTCAGTGCCCGTCAGCACGTCAGGGTGTTCTTCCAGTGCCTCGAGCTGGGCACCAACTTCGCGCGATAGGTGGTAGCTCTCAGCATCTGCTGGAAACGTTCCGGCGGACACATCCGTACGATAGCGCTCTAGCGCACTGCCAAAAAAGGCCGCGGCATCCGCATATCGACGCACAAACTTCGCGGGCGACGAAAACGTAAGATTGAACAAATCGTGAAACACGAGAATCTGACCGTCGCAATCAGGCCCGGCACCGATACCGATGGTTGGTATTGTGCACCGAGATGTCAGTTCGGCAGCAACCTCGCGTGGAATTCCCTCCAGAACGATTGCAACCGCACCCGCCTCCTGCAGCGCGGCCGCGTCACCGTACAGGCTCTCGATCGCCTCAATCGATCGCCCTTGAACGCGGTAACCGGACATGCGATGAATCGATTGAGGAGTCAGTCCAATATGCGCCACGACAGAGATTTCCGCATCCGTCATCCGCCGGACAAGCTCCGCGCGACGCTCGCCACCTTCGATCTTGACCGCATGAGCACCCGATTCCTTAATGAATCGCACGGCGTTGCGGAGCGCCTCGTCGGAAGAAGCATGGTAGGACCCAAAGGGCATGTCCGCCACCAGGAACGCTCGCTTCACCCCACGAGCCACCGCCCGAGTATGGTGCAGCATCTCGTCCATGGTCACCGGCAAGGTGCTCTCATAACCCAGCACGGTCATACCAACGGAATCGCCGACCAGAATCAAATCGATGCCGGCTTGGTCAACCAGGCGCGCTGTGGGGTAGTCATAGGCTGTCAATGCAGTGATTGCACGTCCAGCACGTTTCATTTCAAGAAGGGTTTGCGCCGTCACAGGGCGGACAGGCATGCTTGCTCCGTGATCACGGAGTTGCGTAACGCTCATGATTCTCTCCAGTGCCGCTCCGCTAAGCTGACGCGGATGAGGCCCGAACACCCTCAGTATACTCTTCCCGTCAAGCCCATGGATCGGCGACAATAACGGCATGGAGCTACTTCTCTATTCCGCAGACTGGTGCCGCGATTGCCGCGAGGCGAAACGTTTTCTCGCCCAACACGCAATTCCTTACACCGAAATCAATATCGAAAAGACGCCCGGCGCGGCCGAGCAGGTCATCGCCAGCACGGGAAAGCGCGCGATTCCGCAGTTTGTCCTCGATGGAAAGTGGATCCAGCCTTATAAACCGGGCGAGGGCTTCCTTCACGACGAGATGGCTGAGTTATTCGGAGTCTCCCGAGCCTGACCGTCGATCACCGATGATTCGTCTCAGGAGCTAATCCGACTCATCCAGCTCCTGCGGCGATGGAATATGGGTTACTGGTTGCGTGTCAATCACCGAGCCTGTCGTCCTGTTGGCGGGACTAAACGGCCACCTCAATCGAAGCACTCGCTCGCGATCGCTCTCCCGATGAGCTTCCTCGCTGCGCCCCTTCAATAGATCCGTAATCGTCATCACCCCCAGTAGTTTGCCATCCGCGCTGACAACCGGGTACGACGTCAGCTTCGACTCTGCCATCGACATCGCGCACGCACGCAGCGTCGTGACAGGCGAAACTGTCTTTGGATTGCGATTGGCGTCCACAGCCAGGGGCACCGACAGATCTTCCTTGCGCGCGGCCGCGATCAACTGTGCGCGCGTCAGTGTGCCCGTCATGCGGCCTTCGCTATCCACCAGGGGGAAGATGCGCTGCCAGTGAGACCACGCCTCGCTTCCGCGTTCTTCCATCTTGCGTAGCCAGTCCGCAGCATCCTTGCGCGTTGCGTCTTCAGGAAGCGCAAACACGCTCGTATGCATCGCCTGAGACACCAGAATCGCCTCGAGGGGATCCGCGCCAAACTCGCGGCTCAGATGTAGACCCCGGCGACTGAGATTCTCCGTCAGCATGGAACGCGGCATCACAAGCACGCTGACCGCGTAAGCGGCCACGCACGACAGCAGCACCGGCAGCATCAGGCCTCCATTATGCGTGAGTTCCAATGCCAGCATGGCTGAGGTCAGTGGCGCGCCAATCGCCGCTGACAGCACAGCACACATCCCCACTAATACCCAGGCTCCTGTGCTCATGATCGGCATCAAGTGCCCAAGTGCGGCGCCTAAGGCCCCCCCAATCATCAGCAACGGTGCCAGGATTCCGCCCGCCGTGTTTGAGCCCAGCGAGAAGGCCCAACTCAAGCTCTTAATGATGAGAATCCCCGCCAACAGCTTCCAGGCCGAATCGCCGGAGATCAGCTGTTGAATAACGCTGTAGCCCACACCCAGCGACTCAGGAAAGATATATCCGCACAGACCGACAACCACGCCTCCGATCGCAGGCCACCACATCCAGTGGATCGGCAAATGCTCGAACATCGTCTCGAAGAAGTGCACCGACTTGCTCAAACCCGCAGCAACGAACGCCGCGATAATCCCCAGCGTCAGCGCGCCCAGCATCGCCGAATGATAGACAGGCGCGCCGGTCGGAACCATCTGCAGCAGGCTCTGCGGGCCAAGTAACAGCCGCCGAACGGCTCCAGCTGTAACGCACGCAATCGCGACCGGAACCAGCGACCGTGGCTTCCACTCGAAGAGCAATATCTCCACCGCCAGCAATGTGGCAGACATCGGACAGTTAAACGTCGCTGCCATGCCAGCCGACGCACCCGCAACCATCAGCACGGTTCGTTCGGAGCCGGTCATCGGCAGCAGTTGGCCGAGCACACTGCCTACGGCGCCACCGGTGATGATGACCGGGCCTTCCGCCCCGAACGGGCCGCCGGAACCAATGGAAATAGCTGTAGCCACAGGCTTCAGAATGGCTACGCGAGGCTGCACCCGCCCTGCGTTAAAGACGATCGTCTCAACGGCCTCGGGCATACCATGCCCGCGCACACGTGGGGAAAGATATCGGGCGATCAAGCCGACAATCAGACCGCCCAGTACCGGCATCAGCACCAGCCACCAGTGCCTTCCGGCCTGCCACGGATCCCGGTCGATAAAGCTCCACTTCTGGAAGTAGAAGAGATTCGTACACAGCGAAATCATCTCCAACAACATCCAGGCCAGAACCGCACTTACTGCTCCCAGCCCTGCTGCCAGCGAACTGGTATATAAAATCCGGCTGTTCGCGGAGTAGTCTCGCAGCTCGCCGGCAGGGTCCGAAGTCTTCAACGTTGCTCCTAAGGGGTCGGGCGTTCCACTGCGCCCTGCAAATCACGCAACGCGTGGATAAGATGTTCGCAAAGCGGCGAAAGCTCGTTCAGATGCTCCGCCACAAGGCGGTCCAGAATTTCATGTCCGTGCGGCGTCAGCAGCACCAGCGACCGCCGCATATCCTTGGGATCGCTCTCCCTGCGAACCAGGCCGGCGCGCTCCGCACGATCCACTAATTCCACAGTGCTGTTATGGCGCAGAATCATCCGCTCTGCCACATAGGTTATCGATGCCTGGTGGCCCTCCGGAATCGCTGCGATCACCTGCATCAATTGATATTGCTGCGCAGGTATCCCACACCTCTCCGATGCGCTCTCGCTGAAGCTGAGAAACTTGCGCATTTGAAATCGAAATTCTGCCAGGCTCTTCAGCTTGGACTGCGCTTCCCGTACTTCAATTGAATCTGGCATAAGAGCTCTCCCCATTCTATCGCAAAACGATAGTTCTAAACAGACTGAAGCTACATGACAACTGATTACACTAACGCTAGTTCACTGAATATTTATTTCTCTAATGATTCAACCTCGATGTTGTAACAGCCTTTCCGGAGCTCGCATATGATTGCCCGTTATACCCGGCCAGCGATGGCCGCCATCTGGTCCGAACAACGTAAGTATGAAAACTGGCTCCGTGTGGAGATTGCGGCGACTACAGCTCTGGCCCGCGCAGGAATCGTTCCTCCATCAGCCGTCGATTCACTGAAACAACGCGCCTCCTTCACGATCGAACGCATCCACGAGATCGAAGCAGAAACGCGCCATGACGTCCTCGCCTTCACAACGGCCGTCGCCGAGTCGGTTGGCGAAGACTCTCGCTGGTTGCACTATGGCCTAACTTCTACCGATGTCGTTGACACCGCGCAGGGATTAGCCCTCGTTCAGGCATCTGCATTGATTCGTGAGGGTATTGTCCGTTTTCGCGACGTTCTGCGCAAGAGGGCTGTGGAATTTCAGCACACCCCCATCATCGGCCGTACCCACGGCGTCCATGCCGAACCCACCACCTTCGGAATGAAGCTGCTTCTCTGGTATGCAGAAATGGGCCGAAATCTTAAGCGCTTCGATGCGGCAGCCGAAGACCTCCGGGTTGGCAAGATCTCCGGCGCAGTGGGTGCCTTTGGCAAGCTCAAACCCGCGCACGAAGCCGCCATTCTCGCGGAACTTGGCTTGCAGCCAGCCCTCATCTCCACCCAGGTCCTCCAGCGCGATCGCCATGCGGCCTACATCACCACCCTCGCGGTCCTTGCCTCAACCCTCGACAAAATCGCCCTCGAAATCCGCCATCTGCAGCGCACCGAAGTCCGCGAAGCCGAGGAGTTTTTCTCCATTGGCCAAAAGGGCTCGAGCGCCATGCCGCACAAGCGAAATCCCATCACCTCCGAGAACATCTGCGGCCTGGCCCGCGTGATCCGCGGCAACGCCCAGGTAGCCCTCGAAAACGTAGCGCTCTGGCACGAGCGCGACATATCCCACTCCTCCGCCGAACGCGTCATCCTTCCCGACACCACGATCCTCGCGGATTATCTCCTGGACCGTGCCGCTACGTTGATCGAACGTCTGCTCGTCTATCCCGACCGCATGCTGAAGAATCTCGAATCCACCAACGGCCTCGTCTTCAGCGGTCAGTTGCTCATCGATCTCGCAGCCGCCGGGATGAGTCGCGAAGACGCCTACCGTCTCGTGCAGGGACATGCAATGAACGCCTGGTCCCATGACCTCAACTTCCGGGCTCTCATCGGCTCTGACCCCGAGATCAACCGCCGCATGTCCCTCGAGCAGATCGCCGCAGCCTTCGACGTGCGGCGGCAACTGACGAACATCGACGAAGTATTTGCCCGCGTCCTGGCCGAAGGTTGACGCCTCCGCCGATCGCTCCCAAGCCTATGCCTGCGTTGTTTACAATCCTCGATGCTGCACTCGCTTCCGCAACCGAACGCGCCGGGGATTGGCTAGCCTGCCGCCCCGGCTGCCATCAATGCTGCGTAGGCGTTTTCGCAATCTCGCAATTCGATGCACAACAATTGCGCGAAGCCATGGCACTCGTCCCCGCCGATGTTGCGGAACGAATCCGCACGCGAGCAGCACAATCGCGCGCGCGCCTACTCGAAGAATTTCCCGGTGATCCCGTGACCGGACGGCTCTTCACCGAGCCGCACCATGAAGAAGCCTTCGCGGACTTCGCCAACGAGGAGCCCTGTCCCGTCCTCGATCCCGACACCGGCACCTGCGATCTCTACGCCTTCCGTCCCGTGCAATGCCGAACCTTCGGCCCACCAGTTCTCGACGCAGACGGCCAACTAACCGTCTGCGAGCTTTGCTTCGTGGATGCCCCCGCCGAGGAAGTCGCCCGCTGCGAGATGGATCAAAGCTGGCGCACGCAAGAGGAAGCGCTGATCGAAGTCTCCGAGAACCACTCTGGCTTCTCCGGCCCGACGCTCGTCGCCTTCGCGTTGGCTCCGCTGAAATAATCTCCCGCAATATTCTTACCCAGCAGTTTCCATCGCCAAATGCTTTTGATAACTCCATCGACCCGTCCGCAATTTGCGAGATAATCGTGGTCTATGGCCTTTGCGACCATCCCGCACAGCGCGCCGGATTGGGCGGAAAATTCCGCAGTCCCAGCTAGCAAAACCCTCGTCCTCGCCATCACCGGCGCCAGCGGCTCCATCTTTGCGATCGAAATGCTTCGCGCCCTCGACCGTGACACTCGCGTCCGCCGCGTCCACCTGGTCGTCTCGCCAAGTGCACTTCGGGTCTTAGCCGAGGAGAGCGGCATCAGTGCCAGAAACTCGGTCCTGGATAAACTCCTCGGCCGACCCTCCGAAAAAACCACACTGCTCGCGCATGAAGATATCGGAGCCCCGATCGCCTCGGGCTCCTATCCCGTCGACGCCATGGTCGTTCTGCCCTGCTCGATGGGAACCCTTGCCGGAATCGCGCACGGAATGGCGGGAAACCTGATCGAACGCGCTGCAGACGTTTGCCTGAAAGAACGCCGGCGCCTCGTGCTATGCGTGCGCGAGACCCCGCTCAATCTCATTCACATCCGAAACATGGCCGCCGCCGCAGAAGCGGGTGCAACCATCTTTCCCGTCATCCCAACCTTCTACAACCACCCGCAGACAGTCGACGATATCGCGCGAAACTATGCGCACCGCGTCTTGCAACACATAGGCCTGCCCCAGCCAGACGCGTACATCTGGGGCGCAGACCCTGCTTCCGAAGATTTGAGCTAGCGCGATCGGCTAAGCGTGTACGTGCCACCCGTGGGAGGCGGATTCTCTTTCAGAAAATCCACCGTCACGGCCGCCGTCCGGTCTGGACAAGTCTTCGGAGCCAAGTGTCCACACCCTTGCAGAATATCCAGCTCCGATTGCGGATCAAGTTCGTGCATCTTCTCACCAACCGCAAGGGGCAGCAGCTGGTCGTCACTGCCCCAAACAATCAACAAGGGCTCCTTCAGACTTCCCAGCCGCGCGTCCAGAAGGTCCTTGCCGCCCTCCATGGAATCCATGCTGCGATCCACCACCCACTGGCCTTCTGCGATATGCCGTAGCGCATCCTTGAGAACAAAATGGGGCAACGGCTTTTGATTGGGCTCGAGCAGGCTTGCCAGATGCTGCAGCTCCGCCTCGTTGGTCGGATGAAAGATATCTTTTCCTCCTCCCACCTGGTGATGAATCCCGGCGCTGTCATAAATCACCACCCGATTCACTAAGTCCGGATGATCGAGCGCCAGCTTCAAAACGATCCAGCCACCCATCGACCAGCCACCAACATTGGGCTTCTGAAGTCCAATCGCCTGGATAAAGTCTGCAACAAATTGCGCTTGCGTTGAAATGGAGTAGTCACTATCAGCCGGCTTCGGAGAACGGCCATATCCAAGCAGGTCGGGGGCATACACATGAAATCCCGAGCGCTTCAGCCGCTCCAGCATCGGGGCCCAGCTCTCATCGCGGTCGGCCAGCCCATGCACCAGCACGATGGGGATACCGCCACCCGGAATCGGAGATTCCGCTTCGTAGTAGTGCACACGCCCCTCAGGCATCATCACGTAGTTGCTCTGCACGCGATGCAAAAAGAGACCAAAGTGTATTCCCTGCTGTTCTACCCAAAGCGGACGCTCGTAAAACAGGACACCGCAGGCGACCCCGACGATAACCACGAGCAGCAACAACCGCCCTAGCGTCTTCATTTCAAGCCCTCATTCATGATCAAAGCCTTCCCTATCACTGTACAGGCGCGCGATGTCAAAGCGAAGTCCCCGAGCTCCAACACCTGCCTCACATCGGCCCACGCCGCCTCACTCGCGTCCGTTCCCGAAAGCAATTCCCCTCCCAGCACGCGACACAAGATGTCGATGACGACGTAGTGATACTGGACGCGGCCCAACGTGTCCCGGTGAATGATATCGATGGTCTCTACGTCTGCTAAAGGTTCAACGGTAAGCCCGGTCTCTTCCAACGTCTCGCGAACGCAAGCCTCGCGAATGTTCTCGCCAAGCTCGATCACGCCACCGGGCAAGCTCCAGCCTCCCGCCATGGGTTCTGATCCGCGGCGAATGAGCAGAACTTCGGTCCGCCCCTCAGTCTCACGCAGCACCACAGCTCCCACCCCTGGAATCGGAAACTCCGGATATTCGCGCGCCGCTCCCATCGGCCTATTTCAACGGCTTTCCATACTCTTCGCTGAAGACCGTATGCGACGGATCAAAGCGCCCACTGTCGAACTTGTCCATACCCTTCAGATGCCCCACTGCAAGCATCGAAACAACCCAGTAGCTCATGGGCAGGCGCAACGTCTCGCAGACGCCGCGCTGCTCAAAACCCTCCAGCATGGCAGTGTCATATCCCAACACTTCCGCCATCCACATCATCGTGGTCAACGCGACCGACACCTGCCGATTAAGCCAGCTCGCCATCTCTTCCCGTGAAAACTCCGAAAGATATTCAGGAACACCCGCTGCTGCCTGTGCCGCATAACTCTCGGGCATCCCCCCAGCCCGCCCCAGGCGCAACACCTCCTCGAGGTCTCGTCGCCAGCCGTCGCGGTCTCCGCAAGCTACGATGACCGCCGAAGCCTCCTCCACCTTGGCCTGATTGAAACTAACCGCCCGCAACCGCCTCCGCTGCTCAGGCTCCTGCACCACGACGAAGCGCCACGGCTGCATGTTGTAGCCGCTTGGGGAATGCAAGCCGGCATCGAGAATCTGCCACAGATCTCTTGGCGGGATGGGCTCTCCGTCAAAGCTCGGCGTCGAGCGCCGGTCACGGATAGCCTGTGCCAGGGACTTCTGATAGCTTGCCATGAACTCTTCTCCGAAAGTCTCTTTCCTCGTTCAACCACATGCTCCGCGAAGCATTTGCCGTACGAGATACCCTACTCTTGCCACATCGACGCCGGGAAATTCCGTCCAACCGCCTGATCTCTATCGCCTCACACATTGAGAAACATCCACCATACTAGGGGATATTTGCGATCGTTTGCTCAGTGACTAACGGCTCATGCCCCTCGGAATCCGCAAAGACCCACACCCCGCTAAAGGCCTGGCGCAACTCCATGTGCGCATCCAGAAACGCCTTCGCCGCCGCCTTACTGCGGGCGATCGTTACGGCCGAATCGCTCACACCATCCACTGGGATATGAAGAATCAGGTTCAACTCCTTGTCGTCATCCGACCCCTGGGCAGAGATATTGGTGAACCGGTATTCGACCGTTCCGCCCTTGTCATCGCTGGCTTTCATCAC
Source organism: uncultured Acidobacteriaceae bacterium (assembly GCA_963737325.1). GTDB lineage: Bacteria > Acidobacteriota > Terriglobia > Terriglobales > Acidobacteriaceae > Granulicella. Next base: position 193,570 of record CAVTSJ010000019.1, on the reverse strand, counting down.
CAGCGGATGATTTGAACCGATTCCACCGGCCAACTCGGGCGGCGCATACCGTCTCCGTTCCGAAAGTAACCGATCGAGATTCGTACTAGTCACGAAATTGGCAGGGCGCAAAAGCTCTGCCGCCTGTCCGTAGAAGATCCACGCCAGCCAAAGCTCATCGGCCTTGGCATACGTCCGCGCCGACTTCCAATACCAGATACCGTCGTGCCCAGCCGCCGTCCGTGCGCGCGGGTAAAAACCCGCCAGTTTCCACACACCACCGTCTCGTTGCAGCAGGAAGGCAAGCAGCCACGGATGCTCTCCAGTCGCTTCGACCATAGCGAATCCATACAGACCTCGCGGAAGGCCCGAGATGGCGAAGTCGGTCTCCGCCGTGGTACCGGCCAGCGCACAGCTAAAGTCAGCATCGGAGGTGTCATCGGCCGCGCGCGAGCTCGCGTCGAGCTGATAAATCTGCGTCACTCGAAGTGCATCATTGCCCATTCGCCCAGCCGTCGCCCGGATCAGGCTCTCGGTGGGCCCGAACGCCGAGGCGCTCGAAAACTCCGCAATGGTCATCCCCTGCACCTTTGCCACATCGGCTTGCTGGACAGCCTGCGCCAAGGTAAGCGCCGCCGCACTAAGTCCGTCACGGATATCGGAGGTCATCTTGGCTTGCGTGATGCACGTCTGGGCAAACAACAAAGAAGGCGAAAGCGTGAGAATCCCCCCAAGAACGACCCCCGCGCGAATCCCTTGGCGTCTGAGTCCATTCCTCTTGTCTCTCACTCCAGGCTCCTCAATCCGTCCATCTTGCCTTGCCCAGCATACGGAGGCCGGGGTTGAGAGTCCAGCGAACAGCTCGTTCCAACCCTCGGCAATTCCCAAAAAGGTCCCGTTCTGGAACTTTGACGGTATTCTGGAGCAGTGAAGCTACCCTCTTACCGGCGCGCACGTCCGAAGCAGAAGATGCACCAAAATCACCATCTGCGAAGAATTTCCCGCATCACTGGAGGGCTCCTCGTTCTATTCGCCGTCGCCGCCAGCATGCGCGGCCAAAACCTGCCTGCCACACCGCCAACCGCTCTGCCCGGCCAGGTAGCTCCGGGCGCCTCGCAGGCTCCAGGTGGGCAGCAAGGCGCGCTGCAGGCTGCCACTCCCGCACCCAACCCGCCACTGCACGCGGAGGTCGTCTACACCCGCGGCCTTTTCCAGGTCCGGGCAAATAACTCCAGCCTGAATCAGATTTTGAGGTCGATCTCCCACATCAACGGCATGAAAATTACTGGAGGCGTAGCGGATCAGCGCGTCTTCGGCAACTACGGTCCCGCCCCTTTATCGACCGTGTTGGCGACGCTGCTCGATGGAACGGGAGCGAACATGCTCCTGCTTGGTGGCGGCGCAGGCACTCCGGCAGAGCTCGTCCTGACCTCTCGTACAGGTGGGCCCGAGCCGCCAGGACCCAACTCCCCCGCCTACGCGATGTATGACGATGCCACCGACCACGCGAGCCGCGTTCCCCCCGCCGCAGGCGCAACCATAGCGCGGCCTCCGGTCGCGGCCCTGCCAGCCCCAACGGCTGCCGTCTCAACCAGCGCGCCGGCAAAAGCCATCCCCCCTCCCGCCAGCGGTGCCGCCAAGGTCTTGACCCCGGAGATGGTGATGCAGGAACTTCAGCAGATGCAGGCGCAGCAGGATCAACAGAAAAAAGCGCTCGATCAGAAGATTCAGCAGGAACAGATGGAACAGCAGAAAAAGCTCAACGCCGCACGGCCTCAGAATCCGCCGACCCCACCCGCCGCAAGCTCAAATCCCCAGTAATCCAAAGACATTCAGCTTGTTTAGCTGCCAGCGCTTACGCCCGCGCTGGCCGTCTGGCCACGCCGCGCACTCGATTGGGCATGCACGCGGAAGATGCGAAACATGACCTGGCAGATGACATAAGCCAGTAGTACTCCGAAAGCCAGGGACGCGAATACAGCTCCCACAAGCAATATCGACGAATTCATACGACAACGTCTCCTTGGTCTTACCGGCTGCTCTATTGGGATGCGAGCAGGGGGAATCACGTTCGATTCGCAGGCCAAGGTTATTTTGGACGATTCCGCCGAAACTTCCACTAGAAATCTGAGCCGCGTTATTACCTAACAATATTCCACCTTTCCCGATACGGCGGTGGATTTCCCGGGTTTGCGCAGCGTTTTGGCGAATTCTGGTGCGATATAGCCCGGTTTCGAGTTTCAAATCGACATCTATAGCGCGGTTTCGGGCAGCACGCTGCATTTCTGTCAGCGTCAAGCTTCCTTGACAGGCGCTATCCCTTTGGGAGGCGGCCGGGACGACCCGTCGCTCGGCGGCCGCCCGTGTCGGCCGGGAGCCCGAACCTAGTAGACTAGAGACTTGGCCTCTTCGACCCAAACTCCGTCCAAGAACCTCACGCACATCGACGTCCGTGGGGCCCGTCAGCACAACCTCCAGAACGTTTCTGTGTCGATTCCGCGCAACACGCTCACGGTCGTCACCGGACTCTCCGGCTCCGGCAAGAGCTCGCTTGCCTTCGACACCATCTACGCCGAAGGCCAGCGCCGCTACGTCGAAACCCTGTCAGCCTACGCGCGCCAGTTTCTCGACCAGATGGAGCGTCCCGACGTCGACTCCATCGACGGCCTGTCCCCCGCCATCTCCATCGAGCAAAAGACCACCTCCCGCTCTCCGCGTTCCACCGTCGGCACCATCACCGAGATCTACGACTACCTCCGCCTCCTCTATGCCTCGGTCGGCCAGCCGCACTGCCCCAACTGCCACCGTCCCATCTCGCGCCAGTCCGCCGAGCAGATTGTTGCCCAGATCGTCGAACGCAGCCGTGCCGACTCGCCGGGCGAGCGCGTCACCGTCATGGCGCCAATCGTGCGCGGCCGCAAGGGTGAGTTCCGCGAAGAGATTGAGGCGCTCGACAAGAAGGGCTATCGCATTCGCATCGACGGTGAAATCACCGAAGTGGAAGAGGGCATGCGCCTCGAGAAGCGCAAGAACCACACCCTCGAAGCCATCGTCGATCGCATCATCCTGAAACCGTATCCCGCCGAGCCGACCGGAGACGGAACCACGCCGCCCGCAGGGTACGACACGCGCAGGCTCTCCGCAGCCGTCGCGAGCGCACTGCAACTGGCCAACGGGCTTGTCCTCATCGGCATGCAGGCACCCAACGGGAAGATCACCGAGACCCTCTTCAGCTCCTCCATGGCCTGCCCTGAGTGCGGCATCAACGTAGCCAAGCTCGAGCCGCGCAGCTTCAGTTTCAACTCCACCTACGGCGCCTGCCCGGAGTGCCACGGTCTCGGCTCGATCTATGACTTCGATCCTGCCAAGACCATCTCCGACTGGTCCAAGCCGCTGCTAGACGGCGCCCTGGGCCCCGGCTCGTCCTCGCAATACCTGCTGCGATTGATCAAGCTGGCTGCAGACAAGTACAAGATCAACCTCAAGCAGCCGTTCTCCTCGCTCACCAAGGACCAGCAGCAGTTGCTGCTCTACGGTCCTCCGCGCAATGAGGTTGGCCGCACGGGATTCCACGGCATCCTCAACTGGCTCCGCGACACGCTCGAGGACACCAAGTCCGAGGGCTATCGCGAGTACATGATGCAATACATGTCCGCGACCGAGTGCCCGCGCTGCCATGGCCGCAGGCTGCGCCCAGAGTCGCTCGCGGTCACCCTCCCCCTCGCCGACGCGGCAATGCACCCGCCCAGCACGCGCGATGAGACCGAGCCAATCGAAGCTGCCGATGCGCGGCGCGATGCGTCCATCGCCGACTTCACCGCGCTCTCGCTCGAACGCGCGCTGATGGCTGCACGATCCATGGCCTTTGCCGGACGCGAGCGCCTGATCGCCGACCGCCTGCAGCGCGAGATCATCGAACGCCTCGAATTCCTCAACGCCGTGGGCCTTGGATACATCTCGCTCGACCGCAGCGCAGCCACGCTCTCCGGAGGCGAAGGCCAGCGCATTCGCCTGGCAACCCAGATCGGTTCGCGCCTGCGCGGCGTGCTCTACGTCCTCGACGAGCCCAGCATCGGCCTGCACCAGCGCGACAACCAGCGCCTCATCTCAGCGCTCGAAGATCTGCGCGATCTCGGCAACACCGTCCTCGTCGTCGAGCACGATGAAGACACCATCCGCAAGGCCGACTACGTGCTCGATCTCGGCCCGGGCGCGGGCAAGAACGGCGGCCACGTCATGGCCTCGGGCACACCCGCCGAGATCATGGCGAACCCGGCCTCAGTCACCGGCCAATACCTCGCCGGACACATCGACATTGTCACGCGGCCCACACCAGACAAGGCTCCGCGACCCCTCTCCGGCCGCTGGCTCTCCGTGCAGGATGCGACCGCGCACAATCTGCAACACGTGACCGCGCACTTCCCGCTGGGCGTGATGACGGTGGTATCCGGCGTCAGCGGATCAGGCAAGAGCACGCTGGTCAACGACATCCTCTATCGCTCACTCGCGAAAGAACTGTATGGATCGCGCGAAGAACCGGGCGAGCATAAGGCCATCCACGGCGCCGAGCAGCTCGACAAAGTAATCCAGATCGATCAGTCGCCCATCGGCCGCACGCCACGCTCGAACCCCGCAACCTACACCGGCGTCTTCACGGCAATCCGCGACCTCTTCGCGATGCTGCCGGAGTCGCGCGAGCGCGGCTACAAGCCCGGCCGCTTCAGCTTCAACGTGCAGGGAGGCCGATGCGAAGCCTGCCAGGGCGAAGGTCAGCGGCGCATCGAGATGAACTTCCTCCCAGACGTCTACGTGCTCTGCGAGATCTGCAACGGCCGGCGTTACAACCAGGAGACGCTCAGCGTAAAGTTCAACGGCTACTCCATCGCCGACCTGCTCGAGCTCGCCATTGAAGACGCGCTTCCCGTGCTGAAAGAAATTCCAGCGGTAAACCAGAAGCTGCAGACGCTGGTCGACGTCGGCCTCGGCTACATCCATCTCGGCCAGTCCGCGACAACGCTCTCAGGCGGCGAAGCGCAGCGCATGAAGCTGGCCCGCGAGCTCTCCAAACGCCAGACGGGCCGCACGCTATACCTGCTCGACGAACCGACCACCGGCCTGCACTTTGACGACGTGCGCAAGCTGCTCGAAGTCCTCCACCGCCTCACCGATCTTGGCAACACCGTCATCATCATCGAGCACAACCTCGACATCATCCGCAACGCCGACTACGTGATTGACATGGGCCCCGAAGGTGGCGAGGGCGGTGGGCGCATCGTCGCGCAGGGGCCGCCGGAGGTCATCGCGCACACTCCCGGCTCCCACACAGGGCACTTCCTCGAGCGCTACTACAGCGCCACCGACACCTCCATCGCGGCCAGCCATCTTCCCCCAATCGTGCTTCCTGACCTCGAGAAGAAAGCGCCGAAACCGAAGTTCATCGCACCGGAGAAAAAGACGGGTGTTCCGACGGCCTCGAAGAAGAAGCCTGAACCCACGGCACCGAAAGCCGCCGCGAAGAAGGCCACAAAAACCAAGGCGGACAAGACGTCGGCGCGGTCGGCGAAGTAAGCTGAAGGCTGTCCTATGAGCAATCTTCCCGTCCCCGAGGCAGTCGAGCCCAAAGTACTCGACATCCAGCACGATACCGATCCCGCCCAGGACCACGGGCTGGCGCGGCGCATTCCCCACCTCGGCCACGCGATCTTGTTCTTTTCGCTGGCCTTTCTGATGGTCGTGCTGTGCCAGCTTGCAATCTTCACGCTGGCTCACATTCGTCTGGAGTCGGCGCTGCAGCATCCCGGGCTCGGACTGGCGTCGCAGGCGTTAGCGTACGCGCTTACGCTGGGAGCTTCGGCATGGCTGTTTCCGCATCTGTGGGACGTCTCGTTTCTGCAGGGCGTCCATTGGAACTTTCTGGCGGCGCGACGGTACTGGTACCGGATCGTCGGCGGAGGCGTGTTGCTGAGCGCGGCTGCGCAGGCGATTATGCAGCTGCTTCCTTCTCCCAAGACAAGCACGTTCGATAGCATCCTGACGACACCGCACGCTGCATGGTTGTTGATGGCGTTTGCCGTTCTACTAGCGCCATTGACCGAGGAGCTGGCCTTTCGCGGCTTTCTTCTGCCGGCACTCGCAACGGCCTATGACTGGCTTGCCCTGGAGCGCAGCCCCGCCGGCCTGGAACGCTGGCAGCGCAGCTCGCTCCATTCCGCCTCTGCCCTGGTCTTTTCGGCAATCTTTTCGAGCATCCCCTTCGCGCTGCTGCATGCCGATCAGCTTTCCCACGCTTGGGGAGTGCTCGGAGTGCTTTACGGCGTCAGTCTGGTCCTCAGCTTTGTGCGTATCCGGACGCACTCGCTCGCCTGCTCGACGCTGATGCATGCCACGTACAACTTTTCTATTTTCGTGGTCATCCTAGCCTCTACGGGTGGCTTTCGGCATCTGGACAAACTAACCCATTGATGGAACCTCCCATGCCTACAGACAAGGAAGGTGCACGCATGGTGAAAGTGCACAATTGCCCCATCTGCGGTTGCACCGATACGTTCCGGGTCCATCGCAAGCCAAAGGAGTACTGGCTCCTGGGGTACCGCGCGTATTGTTGCGCCGATTGCAAGAGCCGCTATCTGGTGTTCGAGTTGGGCAAGGTCCTGCAGTGGCGGTCCGCTCCCTAGCCTGACTGCCGCAATGCCCTTACATGGCGGATGCAAGTTCCTCTAAACTAGAAGGGACATGATCCCTACGCTCGAATGGACGCCCGCCGGCGTAAACTTCCTTGATCAAACCAAGCTTCCTCTCGAAGAGACCTACGTTCTCGCCACCGACTACCAACAGGTAGCTACCGTCATCCGCGACATGATCGTGCGCGGCGCACCGGCCCTCGGCGTCTCCGGCGCGATGGGCGTGGCCATCGGCATCGAGCGTAGCCAGGCGTCGACGCTGCAGGAGCTTAGCGCCGAAGTCCAGACCATTTGCTCCACGCTTGCGGAGACGCGGCCGACGGCGGTTAATCTCTTCTGGGGCATCGGCCAGGTGCGGGACCTCTTCAACGAGCTCGCCGCAAAGAACACGCCGATTCCCGAGATCAAGATTGCGGTGGTAGCGCTCGCCAACCGTCTGTATGACGAAGACATCGCGCAGTGCAAAGCGCTCGGTGCCCACGGCGCGGACTTGCTTCCGAAGGAAGGCACGGTGCTTACGCACTGCAACGCTGGCGCTCTGGCTACCTGCGGCTATGGCACGGCGCTGGGTGTCATTCGCGCTGCCGTCGAGCGCGGCCACCACATCGATGTGCTCGCCGACGAGACTCGACCGTTTCTGCAAGGCGCGCGGCTCACTGCATGGGAGCTGATGAAGGATTCCATTCCCACCACGGTCCTGTGCGACAACATGGCCGGCCACCTGATGAGCAGGGGCCGCATCCAGGCAGTCATCGTCGGCGCCGATCGCATCGCGGCGAACGGCGACACCGCCAACAAGATTGGCACCTACAGCGTTTCGATCCTGGCCAAGGAGCATGGCATTCCGTTCTACGTGGCCGCGCCGTTCAACACCATCGACCTCGCGACGGCAACAGGTGAGGGCATTCCCATCGAGCAGCGCAATCCGCGCGAGGTCACGCACTCCAACGGCAAGCAGATGACGCCCGACGGCGTCGGTATTGAGAACCCCGCCTTCGACGTCACGCCAGCGAAGTACATCACCGCGATCATCACCGAGCGCGGTGTACTGCGTGCCCCCTATAACGAGTCCATCCGCGCCATGGCACTGGAGGCGGAACGGGCGCTCGCGGCTGTCTAACCAACCCGCCCGCCGTGCGCGATTCGTTATGCTCAGAGGCGTCCTGGTCTGGAGACGAATCATGTGCAGACGCTTCGTCCTGGTGCTGGCTGTCGCGACGCTCAGCTCCGCATGCGGAGCTCAATCTGCGTCGAGCTCCCCCCAGGCAAAGGGTCCGCCTCCTGCCGTTCCCGCGAGCCAACGGTTCGTCGTGCTCGACGTCGCTGTCCAGGACCACCAGGGCCAGCCCGTTCGCGGTCTGAAAGCACAAAATTTTCGCGTCACCGAAGGCGGCGTTCCGCAAACCATCGCTCGCGTAGACGAGCATTCCTCGCTTTCCTCGCCGCCGAAAGTACCCCGCTTTCCTCCTCTCCCTCCCGGCAACTTCACGGACTACACGCCAATCGCCTCGGGCGAAACGCTCAACATCCTGCTCATCGATGCGCTCAATACCCCGTTCAAGGGTGAGGGCTTCGTGCGCTCCCAACTGCTCCAATACGTTCGCCAGGCCAATCCAAACACACGCATCGCGATCTTCGGATTGGCCAACCACCTCATGCTTTTGCAAGGTTTCACTTCGGATCCCTCAGTGCTGCGCGATGTGGTCGAACGCAAATTAATCGCCCGAGCGCCTGCCCTTCCGGATCACCCAACCACCGACCAGCCTGCCTCGACTCGCTCCGCCCTGGTCGCCTCGCCGGCGGCCGCCGGAAGCCCTTCGGCCATCCTCCTCGCAGCGAACCTGCGAGCCTTCGAAGATCAGCTCGGCGCGCTTGAAACCGACTTTCGCGTGCCCTACACGCTCGATGCCTTCAATACCCTGGCACACTACCTCGGATCGTTCCCGGGCCGCAAAAACCTGATCTGGTTCTCCGGGTCATTCCCCCTCAACATCGTTCCCGACCCCTCGCTGCCGCACCCGTTTCGCGTTGACGACGCAGACCCAGACGAGCTCCGCGAGACGGTCGACCTGCTCTCGAAAGCGCAAGTCGCCATCTATCCCGTCGACGCTCGAAGCCTGATCGCACAATCGGCAGCGTCCGGCAGCGCCGACAAACGTGCCCACAACTTCAGCCTCGATCGCGGCAAGGTGTCCCAGTCGCAGGCAGCAGAGCGCGCCATGATGGAGGCCATCGCCGCAAACACGGGCGGCCGCGCCATCTACAACCCCGAGAGCCTCGCCCAAGCGGTAAACACAGCCGTCTCCGCTGGAAGCAACTACTACACTCTGGCCTATCGCCCGACCAACCCGGTCGACGACGGTTCGTATCGTCCGATCCACATCGACATAACTGGCGTCGATGCCGAGCAGCCGCTGCAACTCTCCTATCGGCGCGGCGATTACAGCAACAGCGCAGCAAGTGAACCGCAGGACAGGGCTGCAGCCTACGAGCACGCCGTCATGCGCCGAGGCGGCCCCACGCCCGAGGACCTGCTCTTCCGCGTGCGGGTTCTGCCCGCCTGCACCACAACCGAAACCGCGCTCGCTCCGGACAATCAACTGGCTCCGTTCCTCCCAGAGAAGGGGCCGTTTCGCCGCTACGACCTCGACTTCCTCTCGCAACCAGGCGAACTCACGTTTACCCAACAGCCCGACGGCCACCGCGTCGCAAAGGTCGAGATCCTTGTCTACGTCTTCGACACGGAGGGCACGCTGCTGGACACCACCGGCCAGGAAGCTGCCCTTGAACCCCTGCACAACGACGAGTCAAAACTCGCGCGCAGCGTCGTCCGATATCACCTCCAAGTGAGCGTGCCGGATCGCGCCGAGACCTTCCTTCGCATCGGCATGCGGGACGTCCCCACCAACAGGTTTGGCGTCGTCGAGATCCCCACTTCGGCCGTAACCTCTCTGCCTCCAGCCACCTACGAACCTGCCGCCGCACCCACCTCCCCACCCGCGCCGGCGCCGGCCAAACCGGCTGGACGGCCCACCCCTCCGCAGGTCTAGAATGTTCCCCAGCGTTGACCTTTCTCCCCGTCCCATGACACCGGCCATCTTCAATCCGCGTACGCGTTCCCTGGTACGTGGGAATGTCATCGTCTACACCAGCGTTGCCGCCGCAACCCTCATCTCGAGGTTCCCGCACATCCGCCCCACCCCCTGGCTGATTCTTCCCTTCCTCGGCTGCCTGGCCGGCATGGGCGACACGCTGCGTTGCATCCAGAAGCGCTGGAACCTCTACCACGGCGGCGTCATGTTCTGCCTCTACATGGACCTGATGGCCCTCATGCTCGTCCTGTTCTTCCTGGTGTATCCGTATCTGGTCTGGATGGGCGAAGCGTAAGACCGATTCGAGATGCGAAGGACCACAAGGCAAGATTGCGCCGCGCGTCGTCCCTCCGACGTCGCCTCCTCGAATCCAGCATCTCGCTCTCGAATCTCGCCCCACCCTGTAAACTGACACTTGGCAATGTCAGATAAAACCTTCTACGTCACCACCCCGATCTATTACGTCAACGCGCGCCCCCACATCGGCCACGCCTACACCACCATCGTCGCCGACGTCCTCGCCCGCCGCCACCGCCTCCTCGGTGAAGACACATTCTTCTTAACCGGCACCGATGAGCACGGCCAGAAGATCGAGCGCTCCGCCGCCGCCGCCGGCATCCCCCCGCAGCAGTTCGCCGACCAGGTCTCCAAATCCTTCGAAGACCTCTGGAAGCGCATGGGAATCACCAACAACGCCTACATCCGCACCACCGACCCCAAGCACAAACAAGGCGTCCAGCACCTCTTCTCCGAGCTCTACAAGAACGGCTTCATCTACCTCGCCAGCTACACCGGCGCCTACTGCGTCTCCGACGAAGCCTTCGTCGACGCCCCCATCGGCACCCCCTGTCCCGACTGCGGCCGCCTCCTCGAAGAGGTCACCGAAGAAAACTTCTTCTTCAAACTCTCCGCCTTCCAACGCCCCCTCCTCGACCTCATCGAATCCAACACCCTCTCCATCACCCCCGACTCCCGCCGCAACGAAGTTCTAAGTTTCCTTAGAGGCGACTACCACACTGTGGTGATCAACTATGTAAGAACGTCTACGGGACAAGACTCTCCCGTAGCCTATTCGGGGAATGAAATAAAAGCGTGTGTTGCCGCCGGATTACTAGGAGAATCCGCCGCCGGTACCGCCTACGTCCCCGGCGCCCTCAAAGACCTAAGCATCTCCCGCAGCTCGTTCACCTGGGGCATACCCGTCCCCGAACCCGCCGCCAGCACCGCCAAACAACCGCACGTCATCTACGTCTGGCTCGACGCCCTCGCCAATTACATGACCACCCTGGGCTACGGCAGCGACGACACCACCCTCTTCGACAAATTCTGGCCCGCCGACCTCCACCTCGTAGGCAAAGAGATCATCCGCTTCCACTGCGTCTACTGGCCCGCCTTCCTGCTCGCCCTCAACCCCGCCTATGCATCCCGTCATTCTGAGCGGAGCGCAGCGCAGCCGAAGAACCCCGACGCTCCCGGCCCCGCCCCAGCCGCCAACACCTTTTCTACCCCGGACGCACCGCCACCACTCACCTTCGACCAGCACAAACTCTGGGCCAAGAAGATGCTCCCCAAGGCCGTCACCGCCCACGGCTGGCTCCTCTTCGAAGACTCGAAGATGTCCAAATCCCGCGGCAACATCGTCCGCACCGAAACCATCCTCGACGCCTTCGGCACCCTCTGCCCCCCCACCCCCACCCCAGACGCTGTCACTCCCCCAAACGCTGTCATCCTGAGCGAAGCGCGCAGCGCGCAGCCGAAGGACCCCGACGCTCAAAGCCCCGCCAAGACCGCCCACCCCATTTCAACCGAGAACCCCACCCCCCACGAGCGCGATCTCTTCGCCTCCGACGTCCTGCGCTACTTCCTCCTCCGCGAGATTCCCTTCGGTCAGGATGGGAGCTTTAGCTTCGACGCCCTAATCACCCGCTACAACGCAGACCTCGCCAACGGCTACGGCAACCTCGTTAGCCGCACGTTAAAACTCATTGAGCAGAACTTGAATGGGCTTATTGTCGAGCCGAAAAAGCCCTGGACGTACGGAAGTAAGACAGCTTCGGTTTCTAGTGATGCAACGACGCGGGTCGCTCAGCAGATCACCGAGACAGATTCAGTCATTCAAGTCGTGCTCAATCTTGAGGAAGCACGAGAACATTACGAAGAAACGCGCTTCGAGCTGCTCACACAAGCCGTGTCCGCGCGCATCAAAATCGTGGATATGTACCTGTCGAGCCACGAACCCTGGAAACTCGCCAAGTCAGACAATGAGGAAGACCAACGTGGAAACGTAGAAGTTCTCTACACCGCAGCCGAATCCATCCGCATCATCACGGCCCTGCTCTACCCCATCCTCCCCTACGCCACCGCGCGCGTCTGGCAACAACTGGGCTTCGAGAAATCGATCGAACAGGCAGCCGCAGACGGCGAACTAAAAAACCTCACCTGGGGAGGCCTCAAACCCGGCACCCAACTAGGCCCCCTGGGCCCCATCTTCCCCCGCGCCGACAAAGGACTCGCACAGATCATGACCGACATGGAAAACCCAACTCCCGTAGACAAAGAACCCGTGGACCCCGCCGCCGTGCCGCCCACCACCGACCCGGCCGCACCACCCCGCACCTCCAGCATCCCCGAACCCATCACCACCCTGCCCGTAGGCGGCAGCACCGCGCTCACCACCGGTCCCGACCCAGCCGCGCCTCCCCCTGGACCCTCGACCCTGGGCCCTGAACCCTCGCCCCAAATCACCATCGACGACTTCGCCAAGATTGAGCTCCGCGTCGCCCAAATCCTCGTCGCCGAGCGCATCCCCAAGGCCGACAAGCTCCTCCGCCTCGAAGTCGACCTCGGCCCCCACGGCAAACGCCAAATCTTGTCGGGAATAGCAGAGTGGTACGCGCCCGAAGACCTCATCGGCCGCCGCATCGTCGTGATCACGAACCTCGCGCCCCGCAAGATGCGCGGGCTCGAATCCCACGGCATGCTACTCGCCGCTTCGCACGGCGAAGGGGACAAACCCGTCCTCGCCACCTTCGGCGAAGACATCGCCCTCGGCTCCCGCCTCAAATAGCGGCAACAGCGCCAAGGGCGCGTTATATAACAGCCCAGGGTGAAGCCCTGGGTTTAGCCCGAATGAAAATCCAAGGGCTGAAGGCCCGACATAACATGCTCATCGATAGCCACTGCCATCTCGACAACTACGAAGACCTCCACGCGATCCTCGCCAACGCCCGCGACGCCGGCGTCGGCAAGCTCCTCGCCATAGGCATCGGCGACGGCCCGGATACGATGGGCGGCGCGTTGGATATCGCGAACCGATACGCTAACTTGACAGACACATTCCCTGCAATCTGGGCAACCGCCGGCATCCATCCTCAAGAGGCGCATCAGGCAACGGAAACCAACCTGCAAGAACTCTTCGCGCTGTCCAAACAAGATCGCTGCCTCGCCATCGGCGAGATCGGCCTCGACTACTACCACGCCGACAATCCAGACATATCAACCCAACAAGCAGCCTTTGTAGCTCAACTAAAAATCGCCGAACAAGTTCGTAAGCCAATCACCATTCATTGCCGAACATCCGAACTTGCAACACCTCAAGCTAAGGCAAAATACGGTTCCGCAGATGCCTGGGAAGACTTGCTCTATTTGCTTGCACAACATTGGTCTGGCAACGGCATCATGCACTGCTTCTCTGGCAACCAAGACCAGGCCGCCCGCTCCATCGCCGCCGGCTTCTATCTCTCCTTCGCCGGCAACGTCACCTATCCGAAGTCGACAATCATCCAGGCCGTCGCTGCCAGCACGCCCGCCGACCGCATCCTGGTCGAAACTGACGCGCCGTTTCTTACGCCGATCCCACTACGCGGCCAGACCAACGAACCCGCCTTCATGGCCCACACGGCACGCTTTGTAGCCGAGTTGCGCGGAGTCTCCGCGGAGCAGCTGGCGGAAACTACCACATCGAATTTTGGCGTGCTGTTCCCCGCGTCACTGTCCGTTTCACCGGACTTCTGACACAATGAGAGCAATTACCCACGCCGCAGCATCTAACTTGCAGAGGACCAACCATGGCAGCTGATAACAGCTTCGATATCGTGAGCAAAGTCGACATCCAGGAGGTAAAGAACGCCATCGACCAGGCAAGCAAGGAGGTTCACGCGCGCTTCGACCTCAAGAACTCCAAGTCCACCATCGCGCTTGAAGGCGACGACGTCGTGCAGCTCGCCTCGCAGGATGAGTACACCCTCAAGGCCGTGATCGAAATCCTCGCGCAGAAGTTCGTCAAGCGCAGCGTCTCGCTCAAGAATCTCGAGTACGAGAAGATTGAGCCCGCCTCAAATTCTTCCGTCCGCCAGAAGATCAAGCTCAAGCAGGGCATCTCCTCCGAGCCCGCCAAGAAGATCGTCGCGCTCATCAAGGACTCCAAGCTGAAAGCCCAGGCCAGCATCCAGGGCGACACCGTGCGCGTAACCAGCAAGGACCGCGACACTCTGCAGCAGATCATTGCGCTGCTCCGCGGCAAAGATCTCGGCATCGACCTCCAGTTCACGAACTTCCGCTCCAACTAGCGTTGATTCGGCGCAACCTGGGCCACGAACCTGTTTGAAATCACAACCTGAATATCGTTCACCTGCTACTCTTAACCACACATGAGCACGATCTCCATCGCGACGGCTGCTGAAGTCTTCGACCTCTTGAAGGATGATCTTGCTGCGATTGAGGTGGAGTTCTCCCGCCAGGCCGACTCCCCCGTTGCCGTCGTTACCGACATCGCCAACTACCTGATCGCAGGCGGCGGAAAGCGCATTCGCCCGCTGCTGCTGCTGCTCTCGGCAAAATCGCTGCATTGCGAAAGCGACGCACGCATTCGCCTCGGCGCAGTCGTCGAAATGCTGCACACCGCCACGCTGGTGCACGACGACATTATCGACGAGGCCAACACCCGCCGCGGCCGGCCCTCCTCCAACACCACCTGGGGCAACGCCAAATGCGTGCTCGCCGGCGACTGGCTCTACATGCAGGCCTTCCAGACCGCGCTGGCCGAACGCAACTTCCGCATCCTCGACCTCCTCATCTCGCTCACCCAGGAGATGGTCGAAGGCGAGCTCCTGCAGATGGAAAAGCTCGGCCACCTGATCAACGAGGAAGAGTATTTCGACCTGATCTATCGCAAGACCGCGTGCCTCTTCAAGGTGTCCATGCAGCTTGGCGCCGTCATTGCGAACCCCACGATCCGAGATGGCGAACGGCCCTTCGAGGACACCCTCGGTGAGTATGGCCGCAACCTCGGCCTCGCCTTCCAGATCGTCGACGACGTTCTCGACCTCACCGCCAACGATGAGATCCTCGGCAAGCCCGCGGCCTCAGATCTGCGCGAAGGCAAAGCCACGCTGGCCGTGATTCATGCGCTCGAACGCGGGACCGGCGCCGACCGCGAGGCCATCCGCACCGTCCTCGCGGACCGCAGCTTTGCACGCGTAGCCCACGCTGACATCCTCGAGATCCTGCACTGCCACGGCTCGCTGTCGTATGCCATGGACACGGCCTGCGCCTACGCCGAAGCCGCCCGGCAATCCATCGCCGACCTCGCCGAGAGCGATTACAAGCGTGCCCTGCTCTGGGTCCCCGGCTTCGTCACCAGCCGCGACCGCTAGCTATAAACGGCCGTCGTCATACTCCTCGTCCACCTCGTCGTCATCTCCTTCATCCGCCACCGTGACCGCCAGGTCTTCCACGCGCGGAGCACCACCCGCTGCAGGATCAAGCAACACCTGGATGCGGCTTTCGGCGCTCGCCAGCTGCGCCTTGCACGCATTCGATAGCTGCACCCCGCGCTCAAACAGCGTGACATTCTCCTCCAGGCTCAGATCGCCGCGCTCCAGCTGATCGACGACCTTCTCCAGCTCCGACATCTGATCCTCAAAGCTCGCCATCACCGCACCTCCTCTTTCAAGCCAAGCACCTCGGTCGTCAACGCGTACTTCCCGAAGGGTGCACTCACCTGCACACCCTGCACGGAGCCACGAACGCTCTCCAGCATCTCGCGGGCAATCGCCACTCCCTCGGCTAACGCTGCGTCCTTGTCAGGCGCCGCAGCCATGCGCGCAAGGATCTCGTCAGGCATCGACACGCGCAGATCATTCTTCATGAACTCCGCGTTGCGCACGCTGGTCAGCGGCCAGATGCCCGCAATCACCGGGATCCGGAAACCCTCGATCCGCCGCAGAAAATCCTCCAGCAGCTTGAGATCAAACACCGGCTGCGTGATGCAGAACTCCGCCCCCGCCTCAACCTTGTACGCAAACCGCCGCACCTCATGCTCGATGTCGACTACACCCGGATTGGCCGCCGCCGAGATCGTAAATCCCGTTGATCCACCGATTGGATTCCGCCCGATATCTAGACCCTGGTTCAAACCATGAACGATGTTCACCAGCCCAATCGCATCTACATCGAACACCGCAGTCGCATCCGGATAGTTCCCCATCTTGGGCGGATCGCCCGTGAGGCAAAGAATATTCTTCAGCCCAATGGACGCCGCGCCCAGCAGATCACTCTGGATGCTCAGCACGTTCCGGTCGCGGCACGTGTAGTGCAGAATTGTCTCAATGCCGACCTTCTGCTGGATCTGCACGCAGAGGCTTTGCGCGCTCATCCTCGCACTCGCGCGCGGCGAATCCGGCACGTTGATCGCATCCACGCCGTAGCGCGCCAACAATGCCGCTCCGGCCAGCTCCTTCTCGCAGTCGAAACCCTTGGGTGGAACAATCTCCACCATCGTGACGAACTTGCCGTCGGCAATGCACTTGCCGATGTGCGAACGCTCGCGCAGCGGCGCAGGCTCAACCGCGGCCTCGTGCGGCGCGGTGGTCACAGTTGCGGCCGCGGGGTTCGCCTTGGCGACAGCCGTCTCGCCCGCATCCTGCGCCTCCATCGCGCGCAACGCACTGCGCATCGCGCGAATGTGCGCGGGCGTGGTGCCGCAACAGCCTCCCACCCAGCTCGCTCCTGCACGCACAAACTTGCGCGCGAAGCTGCCCATGTACTCAGGCGAGGTGAGGTAGATGTTTCGCCCCTCCACATTGCGCGGCATGCCCGCATTGGGCATCGCAACAACCGGCAGTGTAGTCACCGCGCGCATCCGTTCGACCGCGCTGAGCACAGCGGCCGGCCCGGTGCTGCAGTTGCATCCCACCGCATCCGCGCCAACCGCAACCATGCGCTGCGCCGCAACCTCGGGGCTGGTGCCATCGAGGCAGTTCGATTCCTCATCCACCGTAAACAGCACCACCACCTTCAGCTGCGGAGCCACCTCGCGCGCCGCCAGCACGGCCTGCTCCGCCTCGTCCACCGACATCATCGTCTCGAGCATCAGCAGGTCGACGCCGCCTTCCGCCAGCGCTGTAATCTGCTCCGCAAACGCGGCGCGCGCCTCCTCCAGGCTGGTCTTGCCCAGCGGCTCCAGCCGCAAACCCAGCGGTCCCATGGCGCCTGCCACAAACGCCTGGGTTCCCTGCTTCTCGCGGATCGCGTCGACACATTGCCGGGCAATGGCGGCGCCGGCAAGGTTGAACTCGCGCACCTTATCGCGCAGGCCAAACCGTTCCAGCCGGAAACTGTTGGCACCAAAGGTGTTGGTTTCGATCACCTCCGCACCCGCCTGAAGATACTGCTGGTGCACCGACCGCACCGTCTCCGCCTGGGTCACGTTCAGTTCGTCGTAGCAGCGGTTGATGAACACACCACAGCTGTACAGCATCGTGCCCATGGCCCCGTCGCAAAGAACGGTTCCGCCCTCGAAGAGTCTATCCACAGCTGCTGCCATCAGTCTCGTAACCCGCCCGGCGATTTGATTCGTCTAATCGTTCAATCGTATAACGCTGGGGGCTTCGTCGCCCTCCCTGGATAGGGCCAGATGCCGGACAGATTCGGCAGTTTGCCCTGTTATACTTGGCTTAGAAATTGCAAACCCCGCGCAGCTGGCGGCTGAAGTTTGGAGCGGTTCACGTTGAAGACAAGAAGTTTCTCTGCCCTGATTGCGTCGGGCATCCTGCTGGCCACGGCCACGCTTGCACTTTCTGGTTGCGGTGTCGTTGTACTGTACAAGACTCCCGAGTACACCTATTCCGGTCGTCCGGTCCCGCCCAGCAAGATGCTGGAGCGTGTCCTTGTCGCCTTTTCTGCGACCGGAACTTCGGGTGGGCTTCAGATGCTCGATGGCCTTCGTAACCTGCGTGGAAACGTCCAGAACACCGTCAAGAGCTACCCAATCTCAGGCTACTCTGAGGCTCAGCCCGTCAGCATCCTCAATTTCCCCGAAGAGACCACCGGCTACGTGCTGTCCTACAACGACGGCAACCTGGTAGCCATCAACTACAGCAAGGAAACCGCAGGCGGAACGGTGAGCAACTTCGCTGCCCAACCTGCGTCCGCCGCTGCCTCTCCGCTCGGCCTCGCCTTTGCAGGCGCCGCCCCACAGGCCGGCCAGCTGGTGTTTAGCACCGGTGGAACGACCTACCTCCTGAACCTTCCCGGCGTCAACAAGGTTGTCATTAATCCGGGCTTCAGTGTGGTCCTGGCGATGGTGCAGAATTCGAACACGCTGTATCGCGTGGTGAAGCTTCCGGCAACCGCCAATCCCGTCCTCCCCCCCGGTTACGTGGATTGTGAGCCGCTGCTTCTGCCTGCCTATTGTGTCGTTCCCGTTGCCGGCACCTACGATCGCCCGGTGAACGTTAATTTCTCGGTCGATGGCAGCATCGCATACGTCCTCAACTCGGGCCCGGAAAACGGCGGTAAGACCGCAAGCGTCAGCTTCCTCGATACGTCGGCACTCAATATCGACTCGGTGCCAACGGTCGATCCATTGAGCGCGGGTGCGCCTTCCCCCATGTCCACACTGCCCGCAGGCGTGACCAATCCCATCGCGATCCCGGGCGGTGTGACGGCCTCAAACTCGGATGGAACCTACCTCTATCTGGCAGGTCAGCAATTTCATGCCTCCGGGTACTTGTACTCCGGCACAGGCGCTCAGGTTGGTACCATCCCGAGCACGGGACTGTTCTCCGGCAACCTGACAACGATCAATCTCAGCACTTACGCTGTCAGCTCGTCGATCCCCATCTCCGACGGCACGCATACCAAGCTGCTGTTCGCCGACAGCAACACCATGTGGATCGCCTCGTCGAACTGCGCCAGTGGGGTGCGCGCCGCAACGGCAGCTGCGGAGCTGGCCTCGCAGGGCTATACCGACCAGGCCGGCAACTACAACTGCCTGACCATGACGACCACCGGCACTGCCACGCCGCCGGCCACAATCATCCCCGCGGTTGTCCAATCCAACGTCTCGAGCGTAACTCCGGTTGTCGTCCCCGACCCGAACACCGACCAGAATCAGTATTACTACGGCAGTGTCACCGGCCTGTGCTGGGTGCAGAACTACTACAAGGTATTCACCGGCTACGGCGGCCAGGTCCACGCGTTTTATACCGGCGTCAATCCCATTCAGATTGTTGAAACCCAGCAGGAAGACGCCAATGGCGGACCGCCTGGTTCCGAGATCAACAACACCAACTTTACCGTGCAAGGCACTGTCTACGACGTAGCCTACATGGACGCCGAGACCGACAGCGCAGACTAGCCCTCATGGCCCCAATCCAGGCCCCACCTTCAACCGCCGCAGGTTCACTCGATATACTTGCCATCGCCGCGCACCGCGATGACGTCGAGCAGACCTGCGGCGGCACTCTTTTGGTGCAACAAGCCCTGGGCTGGCGCACCGGCATCCTCGATCTTACGCGCGGCGAAGCGGGCACCCGCGGCACCGCCGCCGAGCGAGCGGCCGAGGCCGAGGCCGCCGCGAAGATCCTCCGCGTCTCCCATCGCGAAGCCCTCGACCTGCCCGACGGCAACGTGCAGAATACCCAGGAAAACCGCCTCAAGATCGCTGCCGTGCTGCGCAGGCTTCGCCCCCGCGTCGTGATCCTGCCCTACTGGCAGGGGCGCCACCCTGACCACTACACGGCCTCCACGCTGGGCTATGAGGCATGCTTCGCAGCCGGCCTCTCGCGCCTCGACCTGCCCGCCGCAGACGGCGCACCGCACCGCCCCTACAAGATCCTCTATGCCTCGCTCTACGCCGACGTTCGCCCCACCTTCGTCGTCGACATCACCCCGCACATCGAGACGCGCCTGCAATCACTGCTCGCCTACCGTTCGCAGTACGGAACCCAGCCCACCGGCGCTGGCCTCTTCGTTCCCGAAGAAGACATCCGCGAGCGCACCTTCGCCACCGCCCGCCACTACGGCCTGCTGGCCGGCGTTCGCTACGCCGAACCCTTCGTTCAGCGCGAAGTAGCCTGCGTGAATGATCTGATGATGCTGCCCGTCCAAAGTATCTAACCCCGCACAAAACGGGTGCCCCAGATCTCGCTTTTGAGACCTGGGCTCGCAGGTTCGCCGTTTCACCACGCTCCGCAGCCTGGAGCGTTAACCCCGGCCAACGAGCGCTCCGAGCCGCTCCGCTACAAAGTCCACCAGCTCCGCCGTGCAATACTCTGGCGCAACGAACTCAAATCGCCGCTTGCGTTCAATCATCCGCGTCGACACCCCACCCCATCCCTCCTCAAACACCGCGCAAGCCGGCACAATCAACGCATCCACGCGATCCAGATACCGCAAAGCCGACGCCTTGAAGTCCTTCACCGCAGGATCCAGCACGCTCAGCGACACATCCGGCTGCAGAAAGCGCAGCACGCTGTTCGACTCCACAATCACATTCTCCGACTCCGCCAGCAGCGCGCGCAGCCGTGGCATCGCCTCGCTCAACTGCCCCTGCCGTGTTCTCACCCAAAACGACCGCGCCGCCCCCGCGGCCAGGTACCGCGACGAATCCGTCCCACTTTCCCGCTCGCGCTCCTCGCTGATCGCAAGGGTGTGGTCGGCCGTCTCGCAGTCGCACGGCTCCCCATTGGCCGAGCACACCCCATGCCCAAACTGCGTAATCTTGATCGCCGTCCACCGCCTTTCAGGCAGCGCCGCAATCAGCCCAGCCACCACGCTGGTCTTGCCGATATTCCGCGTATGCCCGCCCACAACCACAATCGCCACAAGCACCTCGCACCTAATCCCTGTTGCCTAATCCCTAATCCCTGTTTTAAGACGCCGCACCCGCGCGATCGTCTTCAGATAATCCTTCAGCGGCTCAGCCGGCACGCCCATAAACATCTGCCCCGCCCCCTCCAGTCGCTTGCCCGGAAACACGCCCGCAGCCCCGCCGAGAATCACTCCCGGCCCAATGTGCACATGGTCGCCCAACCCCACCTGCCCGGCCAGCACCGCACCATCCTCCACCACGCACGACCCTGAAATCCCCACCTGCGACGCCATCAGCACATTCTTCCCGATCCTGCAGTTGTGTCCAATGTGCACCTGGTCATCGATCTTCGTGCCCCGCCCAATCCGCGTTTCGCCCAGCGCCCCCCGATCGATCGTGGTGTTCGCGCCAATCTCCACGTCGTCCTCAATCACCAGCCGTCCCTGCTGCGGAAACAGCAGATGCTCTCCAGTCTTCGCATTGCGCGCGTAGCCAAAACCGGTAGCTCCCAAGACAGCGCCAGCCTGCACCACCACCCGATTCCCAATCCCCACGCCGCGCAGAATCACCGCTCCAGCAGCAATCTCCACGTCATCCCCCAGGACGACGTCTGCCTCCACCACCGCGCGCGCTCCAATTCTCACTCGCTCGCCTACCTTCGCGGACGCATCCACTACCGCCGAAGGATGAATCTCACTCTCCGTCCTCACTTCGTCCAACGCCTTGCCACACCGCGCAAACGCGTAGCGCGGATCCTTCACCACAACCACGCGCGCGTCCGGTTTCGGCCCAGCAACACGCGCCAGAATCAAGCCAGCATCCGTCGCGATCGCAGCCCTGAGCGTTCGCTCATCCTCGGCAAACACAATCGCATCGGCCCCGGCAGACTCGAGCGCCGACACGCGCGAAAGCGTCGCCGTCGAAGTTGTCTCAGCTTCCAACATCTCCGCGATCTCTGCCGCACTCAGTGTCTTCGCGCTCATCCGTACAGCCGCTCCTCGCCCTCAGGCCGCGTCTTCCAGCGCCGATGCACCCACAGCCACTGCTCGGGATAACGCCGCACATACGCCTCAATGGTCGCCGTAAACAGCGCCGTGTTGGCCAGAATATCGCTCCCCAGATTACCCGTGCGAATCAGCTCCAGCTCCTTACCAAAGTGCAGCACGTATTTTTTCTCCGCCGCCTCCCACACCAGGAAGCCGGGCAGCACGGCCGCACCCGAATGCAGCGCCACGCGCGCCAGGCCCGATGCCGTGCACGCTTCCACTCCAAAGTACGGCACGAAGATCCCCTGCGGCGGTGTCATGTTCGTGTCCATCAGGATCCCCACCGTCTCTCCGCGATGCATCGAGCTCAGCAACCCCCGCGCAAAATCATCCTTATGGATCACCCGGTTCCCATGCAGGCACCGAATCCGGTTCACGAACGCGTCCACCAGCGGATTATCCAGCCGCCGGATCACCAGCGACATGGGATACCCCATCAGCGAGTGGTAGAAGCTCGACAGCTCCCAGGCTCCCAGGTGCCCGGTCAACACCAGCACGCCCTTGCCCTTCTCCCGCGCAGCAAGGTAATTCTCCAGACCGTCGTAACGGATAAATTTCGACGCCTCGTCCGCCGTATACCGGCTCATCTTGCAGAACTCGCCAATCTGCCATCCCAGCGAACGAAACACGCCGCGCAGAATCGCCTCGCGCTCCGCCGGCGTCTTCTCCGGCATGGCCAGTTCCAGATTCTGCAGGCCCACACGTCGCAACCTGCCCAGCAGCACCCACGCGGCTGCACCCAGCCCTGCGCCAACGGCCCTCGCCGCCCGGCGCGGCAGGATCCCCACCGCTCCAGCCACCGACTGCAGCGCCAAGTTTTCCAGCCGCTCCCGCAGGCTGATCTGCCGCACCGCCACGTTCTGAATCGCAGTCGCCAACATCCCTAAGTGTACGCAACTTCGACACGAATCCGTAACCTGCGGGTTGCACGCAAACAAAGAGGGACGGCCTGCGCCGTCCCTCTGCCTCCACAGTTTCTTCTACAGCATGCTGGCTTAGTGGTTATCCTTCGACACCACGAAGTAGCGAGCGACCGTATGGACAAACGCACGCGCATTCTCAGGCGTCGGAACGCCGCCGCTCAGCACCTCGCGGAAAGGAATATCAGAGCCGTACTCGGCTCTCGTATCGTCCGAATTTTGTGACAGAACAGTGCCGTCCAGATCGATCCCCGCAAACAGACCCTTGGTGCGCGAGTACGAGAGGAACTCCGCACTGAGCTTCCAATCGGTTCCCGCCTGTGCATTCCGGCCCACCGGGCCGGCTGCAGCCGACGCGTCCGCGCCCAGCTTGAACTTGTTCTTCAACATGTCCTGAAGGCCCTGCTGGTTCATGGCCACCAGCACCAGGTCAGTGGATTGGCCACCAATCTGCCACCCAAAGCTGCCACCCGTCAGTTGAACAAATACCGGCGCGCTCCATCCA
The DNA here is from genome assembly GCA_963737325.1 of uncultured Acidobacteriaceae bacterium. GTDB lineage: Bacteria > Acidobacteriota > Terriglobia > Terriglobales > Acidobacteriaceae > Granulicella. The sequence continues at coordinate 170,253 of CAVTSJ010000019.1, read as the reverse complement.
CGCGGCGTGCGGCAGGTCGCAACACCCTGTCCATACTGGGCGCCGATGATGAACGCCCCCTTCTTATAGGCAGGAATCACCACCACGCACGAAGCTCCGGCCAGAATCGACTGCGGAATCGCTTTATCCGGAGTGGCCATCACTTCCTGAATCACCCGTGTAGCTGACATCAGGCGGTCGTCGAGCTTGCCCTTATCCTGAGCCTCAACCGATACCGCGCCAACAAACATCGCCATCCCGCACAGAACTGCAATAACCTTTTTCATTTAAACCTTTCGTCCGAAACCGATTTGGGCTGAGGGACATATCGTCCTTTTTATCCCAATCCATGTGATGGACGCCACCTCCGCCAGGTTGTACCCCCACCCTCAAAGTGTGTCGCTTGGCGAACAAAAAAGTGGGTTGCGAAAGTGCGCTATTAGCAGCAACTTTCGCAACCCTATTCTCCCAGGTTTGTACTGCAACCACTATGCACCATTACGATCGCAGGTTACAAGAGTACCTAGTAATGTAGACCTAAGATTGTTACTAAAGGATTACGACCAGACTTTCCCCACAAAATCAGCGTTCTGCCGCCCGCAGGTAACTTACTCTTCGTCTTCGTCCTTTTCCTCCATCGCTCGCAGGGTAAGCTCAACCCGATTCTTCGCTCGCGTCTTGCGCAACATCCTTCCCAGGTGCGCTTTTACCGTGGCCTGCTCAATCCCCATGGCCGCCGCAATCTCCCGGTTGGACCGCCCATTCATCAACAGGTGCAGCACTTCACGCTCGCGCCCGGTGATCATCTCCTCAATCGACTCGTGCTGCGCGGGTGGCGGCGCCAGGCCTTCGGCTCCTGCCGTTCCGGCCTCCACCAGCCTCGCCAGTACTTTGCGCGGCGCCCAAATGGAGCCATCCAGCACGATCTCGATGGCCATGCTGATCTCGCTCACACCCGCGCTGCGCAGCAGGAAACCCTTCGCACCCGCCCCAATCACGGACTGGATCTGATCCGGGGTCAGCGGTTCGCCCATCACCACCGGCTTCAGCGACGGCCGCTCTCTGCGAATATGCATGATCGTGTGCAGAATCGCGTCCAGCGGCTCCTGCAGGTCCAGCAGAACCAGGTCAACGTTCTCGAAGGTACACACCTCGTCCAGCTTCAGGGGAAATGCCTCGACGCCGGCAGTCTCCTCAAGAATGGCCACCAACCCCATCGAACGCAGGGAATCCGCCGCTACTACACCGATATTCGCTTTCGTATCATTCGTCACGAGCTGCGATTCTCATTACGCCGGTGATCGGTCTTTCTGACGCCGTCCGGCGGTGTTTGGATGTTCGCCCAGCAGGCCCGACTCCATCATCGATTCCATCGCCCAGCTACTTTCCTACAACTTCGGCAAGACAATTCCCTGCTGCTTCTGATACTTGCCTTTGCGATCTCCATAGCTTACCTCGCATACCTGATCGCTCTGGAAGAATAGTATCTGGCACAAGCCTTCATTCGCATAAATGCGCGCCGGCAGCGGCGTCGTATTCGAAATCTCCAGCGTGACAAATCCCTCCCACTCCGGCTCAAAGGGCGTCACATTCACAATAATCCCGCAGCGCGCATACGTGCTCTTGCCCACGCAGATCGTCAGCACATCGCGCGGAATGCGGAAGTATTCCACGGACCGCGCCAGCGCAAAGCTGTTCGGCGGAACAATGATGCTGTCCGCCTCCACCGACACGAACGAGCGTTCGTCAAAATTTTTCGGATCGATGATCGCGCTGTTCACATTGGTGAAAATCTTGAACTCATTCGAGACCCTGAGATCGTACCCGTAGGACGACAGCCCGTAGGAGATCACACCCTCGCGGACCTGCTTCTCGCTGAACGGCTCAATCATCTTGTGTTCGACAGCCTGCTGGCGAATCCATGTATCGCTCTTAATCGACATCTCGTACCCACGGCTGCGGCCCGGTTTGGCCGCGCACAAACCTTTCCCTCGGATATTGCGTCTCTACGAGCGTATCGCAAACTGCGACCTGTACCGCACCTTCGTGTCAAGATTTCAGTTACCTGGTCTGAGGAAAAATTGACAACCAAATCCGGGCTTTCTACCATCGCAGTGTAGGCTGTAAGACAGTCAGACACCGCCCACAATGTGGGACTTGAGCACAGGAAGGCGACATCCATTGATCAAGCAGGACCTAATCCAGCGGGTAGTTGAGCGCACCGGCCTTCCACGGACCAAGGCAGAATCCGCCGTGGACGCCATCTTTGAAGCGATGAAGAACGCCCTCGGCGGGAGCGATCGTATCGAACTCCGCGGCTTTGGCGTCTTCACCGTCAAGCCACGCAAAACCGGCGTCGGACGTAATCCGCGCACCGGCACCGAGGTCACCATTACACCCGGCAAGGCCGTCCGTTTCAAGCCAGGCAAGGATCTCCAGGCGCTCGGCTAGAAATCAGCGTCCAGGGAAATTCAGGGCCGAGGGCCCAGGTGAGTCCGCGCCCGTTCCTTCACCGACCTCCACCCTCCATCATCTCCCCCGAAGTGCTGCACCCTGCGCCGTTACCCTGGACCCTCAGCCCTGGGCCCTGAGCCCTGCTCCTCACATCAAATGCATCGGGTCGACATCCACCACCACCGACCGCCGCGGAATCTCCTCGCGATCCACCACCGCCAGCATCTCCCGCAGCGCCGCCCCCAGCACATCCCGCCGATCCGACTTCAGCACCAGGTGATACCGATAAATCCTCTTCAACCGCGAGTTCGGCGCCGCCGCCGGCCCCAGCACCCGCACGCCCTCCAGCTGTCGCGCCTGCAGCCACCGGCCCAGCTTCGTCGACCACTCCAGCACCTCCTCCAGCCGCTCACTCTGGATGATCACATTCGCCAGCACGCTGAAAGGCGGATACCGCATCGCCCGCCGAAAATAAAGTTCGCGCGCGGCGAATCCGGTGTAGTCGTGCTCCCGAGCAAACTGGTTCACATAATGATCCGGCTGGTACGTCTGTACCAGCACCTTTCCCGGAAGCTCACCACGCCCCGCCCTCCCGCTCACCTGCGTCAGCAGCTGAAACACCCGCTCCGCCGCGCGAAAGTCCGGCAGCCCCAGCGCAAAATCCGCGCCCACCACCCCCACCAGCGTCACGCCATGAATGTCATGCCCCTTGGCGATCATCTGCGTGCCCACCAACAAATTAATCTCGCCCGAGTGCAGCCGCGCCAGCAGCCGCTCCATGTCCCCGCGTGACCGCACGGTATCACGATCCATCCTCCCAATCCGCGCCCCCGGAAACAGCTCCTGCAGCCGCTCCTCCCCCTGCTCCGACCCCGCCCCCAGGTAGTACAAGTGCTCGCTCTGACACTTCGGACAAGCCTTAGGCACCGCCCTCCGATACCCGCAGTAATGGCACTCCAGCCGCTGCCCAACGCGAGCCACATCGCCTTCTGAACCCTGGGCCCTGGGCCCTGGGCCCTCGTTCTTGTGATACGTGAGCGAGATCGCGCAGTTCTCGCACTCCAACTTTTCGCCACAGCTCCTGCACATCACCACAAAGCTGTAGCCGCGCCGGTTGATCAGGATCACCACCTGCTCGCCGCGATCGATCGTAGCCTGCGTCTCTTCAATCAGCCGCCGCGAGAAAAGCTGCTCCTGCCCGGTCTCGCGGAACTCCTCGCGCATATCAATCATCTCGACCTTCGGCAGCGGCCGATCCTGCACGCGTTCCCGAATTTCGACCCGCGCATACCGCCCGCGCTCCGCATTCTGCCAGCTCTCCAAGGACGGCGTGGCCGACCCCAGCACCACAGTGCACCCCAGCAACTTCCCACGCATCACCGCCACATCTCTCCCGTGATACCGCGGCGTCTCCTCCTGCTTGTAACTCCCGTCATGCTCTTCATCGACAAGAATCAACCCGAGCTTCGGCATCGGCGCAAACACCGCCGAGCGCGTCCCAATCACCACCCGCGCCTCACCTCTCCGAATGCGATGCCACTGCTCGGCGCGCTCATCCGGCGTCAACTGCGAGTGCAGCAGCGCGACCTCACCGCCGAACGCCGCCACCATCTGCGCCGCAGTCCCCGGCGTCAGCCCAATCTCCGGCACCAGCAGCAGCGCACTCTTCCCCGCCGCCAGCGCCCGCTGCATCGCAGCCACATACACCGCCGTCTTCCCACTCCCCGTGATCCCATACAGCAGGTGCGGACGAAACCCACCCTTCTCCATCGCCGCAACAATCGTGCCCAGCGCCTCAGTCTGCGCCTCATTCAGCACATGCTCATGCGCAAACTTCTTCCCGTCCTGCGTAAGGCCCGTCACGTGAAACGCCTGCGCCGTCTCCTCCAGCCGCACCAGCCCACGCTTCACCAGCGTTCCCAGCGTCGAGTCAGGAATCCCGCGCGCCGCCATCCTCCCGCGCAACTCCCTCACCAACTCCCGTCCCCCGCAACCAGCCAGCTCCGCCATCATCGCCAGCTGATTCTCATTCAACTTAGGCAGCCGCCGCCCCTCGCCTTCAGGGCCCTCGACCCTGGGCCCTGAACCCTCTTCTAAAACGGCCACCATCTCCACCCGCCGAGCATCCCGCACCTCCGCCACCGGCTCCCGCACCAGCCAGCGCTTCTTCGCCATCGCATCCAGCAGAGCCTTGTTCGCGCCCGTAGCGCTGCGAATCGTAGCCGTCTTCCCTGCCTCGCCACTCTCCAGATAATTCAGCACCGCATACTCGCGATTCTGATCCTCCACGCTCAGCTTCGACCGCCGCGACGACCCCTTCGCCGCGCCCTCATACAGCACCTTCCGCCCCTGCTCAGCAATCCGATACACCCACTGCCGGCGCACCTCCGCCGTCAGCGGCATCATGCCGCGCAGCACCTCACCCAGCGGAGCGCAGTAGTACGCCGCAACCCACTTCCCCAACTCCATCAAGTCATCCGGAAGCAGCGCCGCCTCATCCATCACCTGCTGTACGCGCTTCACCTCAACATCATCGGCTGGTGCCACATCATGCAGCCCGACGACCACGCCCACCAGCCGCTGCCCACCAAACGGCACCATCACCCGCGCCCCTACCTCCGCCTCAAGCCCCGCAAGCTCGTACGTAAAGGCCCGGTCCAGCGGCACCGGCAGCGCGACATCGCAATACTGATTCACACATCGAGTCTATCGTCCTGTCGTTGCCGGTCAGCCAGGACAATCATTCCAACCCGTGTCGGTGTACATTACGACGGAATACCAGTGCTTCTCCAGGCGATATATGTTCGAAACACCGCATGGTATACCAGAAACCCTCCCATACAAATGCCTGTTCGCGACCGACGCAAGTGCATCGTTCGCATCGTAAACCACATAGACAACGGTGTCGCTTCCGGCAAATCCCCAACCATCCCACTCGATATGCGGTAAGCCGCCCTCCGCAGTTTTCTGCGCATTCACCGCTGCCCGGTACTCCTTGCCCCACAATAGCCAGCGGCCAGTGAAACGAATCTGGTTGGAATGCACCCCAACAAAATAGGACGTCATAGCGATCGCAATTGCCATGACAAACACCGAAAGGCTTCTCGTAAGAGCAGCGATCATCAATAGGACAAGAAGCGTTACGGGCACCCCGACAAACAGGAAGAATAGTTCCGCTCCATCAAACCACGGCGTTAGCAGGAGCGGGATAAATACAGCGAGCGCTATCACGACACCATAGAAGGTAAGCCGCCAATCGACTCTCAACCACGTGAGCGATCTCATTTCCTTAACGCCTTCAACTCTTTCACCGCAGCCTTCTTATCTTCCTGCAGCCGCTGCACCCGATCCGGAATATCGGCAGCACCTACGCTAAGCAACAATCCCGTCTGCCGCAGCAGCGCATAGTCCCTCGCCGCCATCCGCACTGCCCTCAACCCGCAGCAGAACTCCACCCGCTGCCCCTGCTTCACCTTCTCCACGCGCCGCACCAGCAGCCCACCAATCGCGCCCGTAGACCCCACATGCGTCCCGCCGCACGCGTTGAACTCTACACCTTCCATCTCGACAATCCTCATCCGCCCCGCACGTTCCGGCAACTTCCGCAGTTCTCCGCGAGCCAACATACCCTCAGCCTCCTCACGCGAAACCCACCGAGGCCGCACCGCGCGATCCTCGTAGATCAACGCGATTCGCCGCAGCCTCCACCGCGCGCAACTCCTCCTCGCTCACCTTCTCCACAGCCAGATCGATCGTCACCGAATCCGCGCCCAGATGAAACGAAACCGTCGCCGCCCCAAGCTCCTGCAAAAACATCGCGGACAGTAAATGCTGCCCCGTATGCTGCTGCGCATGATCCATCCGCCGATCTGCATCCACGCCTCCCACAATCTCCGTCCCCTCCGGCAGCGGCTTGCGCACGTAATGCCAAACCTCGCCCGCCTCATCCTCCTCCACGCGCTCCACCGACACCTCAAGTACCGCGCCGCTCTTCGCCGTAGCCACCAGCGCGCCCGTATCCCAGGGCTGTCCTCCGCCGACCGGATAAAACGCCGTCCGATCCAGCGCCACCTGCCAAACCTGTTCCTTCTGCCCGCTCTCCCCCATAGCGTGCGAGTCCAGCCGAACGTCCGTCACCGCCGCGCGAAACTCCAGCGCCTCCGCTGCGTCGCCATCGTAATACAACCTCTCCGCTACCCAACCAACCGCCACTACTCCACCTCTTCCGCCGTCTTCAGCACGGCCTTACGCAACGCCTCCACCTCGCACCGGCTGCCAATCACCAGCGGCGTTCGATCATGAATCCCGGCAGCCTTCACCTCCAGAATCCGTATCTCTCCGTTCACCGCAGCGCCGCCCGCCTGCTCCGCCACCATCGCCAGCGGATACGCCTCATACAGCAGCCGCAACTTGCCCTGCGGCGCGTTCTTGGTCGGCGGATACAGAAACACGCCACCCTTCAGCAGCGTGCGATGAAAGTCCGCCACCAGGCTTCCGATATACCGCGCCCCATACTCGCGTGCGCCCAGCTCGCCCCGCATCAGGCTATCCAGAAACTCCCGATAAACCTCTGGCCAGCTCGCCGCATTGGCCTGGTTAGCCGAGTAATACGGCCCCTGCTCGGGCATCGTCATCCCCTCGCCCGTCAGCACAAACCTGTCTTCCTCATTCAGCGTAAACGCCGCCACCCCCTGCCCCAGCGTCATCACCATCACGGCCGACGGCCCATACAGCACATACCCTGCCGCCACCTGCTCGGTTCCCTTCCGCAGCACCGACGCAACCACGTCCCCCACCCTCCGCACCACGCTGAAGATCGTCCCCACATTCACATTCACATCAATATTCGACGACCCATCCAGAGGATCGAACACCACCACAAACTGCGCGTCCGATTGCGGATCACCGCGCTCAAACACCACCGGCCCTTCATCCTCTTCGCTCACGATCGCCGCGACCCACGCAACCTCGCGCAGCACCTCGGTCAACAACTCATTGGCAAACACGTCCAGCTTCTGCTGCTGCTCCCCCTGGACATTCACCGCGCCCGCCGCACCATACACATCGTTCAGCCCGGCCAGCCGAATCTTTCGCTCAATCTGCCGTGCCGCCGCAGCGATCGCGCCAAACACATCTGCCAGCTCCCCGCTCGCCCTCGATGCCACGTAGTCTTCCACCGTTACCAGGCTGGTCCCGGTCTCTTCGGTCATCGTCGATTGGCTCGTCATCTGCTTAGCCCTCACTTCCCTGCAAACTCTCTCTACAGCCTACAATCTCCTCATGCTCTCCCGCCGACGATTCCTCACCACCGCAGCCGCAACCGCGCCCGCCTTCGCCCTTAACCCGCACCACATCAACGCCCAGGCCCCACCATCCGAGGCACTTCCCGCTCCCATCGCCGCCCTCAAAGACCGCTCCCACGAGGCCGTCCCCATCTCCGCCGCCGAGCGCCAGCACCGTATCGACCGCGCTCGCGACCTGCTCGCCCAGAACAAACTCGCCGCCCTCACCGTCACCGGCGGCACCACGCTCGAGTACTTCCTCGGCGTCCCCGCCTACCAGTCCGAGCGCCTCTTCGCCTGGACCCTCCCTGCCACTGGCGACCCCTTCGTCGTCTGCCCCACCTTCGAAGCCGGCCGCATGCACGAAGCCCTCAGTAGCTCTCCCATCGGCGCCACCACCCGCGTCTACACCTGGAATGAAGACGACGACCCCTACGCCCTCCTCGCCAAATCCCTCCAGGCAGCAACGCCCTCATCCCTCCCTCTGGCTCTCGACGAGCGCGTCCAGTACGTCTTCGCCGACCGCATCGCCCAGGCCGTCGCGCCCCGCACCGTCACCTCCGGTATCCCCGTAGTCGCCGGCTGCCGCAGCATCAAATCCCCCGCCGAGCTAGCCCTCATGCAGCTCGCCAACGACATCACCCTCTCCGTCTACAAGGCCGTATACGAATCCTGCTCGCCCGGCATGACCAACCGCCAGTTCACCTCCCTCGTCGACGCCGCCTACGCCCGCTGTGGCGTTCGCGGCGAGGCCTCCTGCCAGGTCGCCGCCTTCTCTGCGCAGCCCCACGGCTCGCCCACCCCGCAAATCATCCGCGAAAACCAGATCATCCTCATCGACGACGGTTGCTTCGTCCAGGGCTATCAGTCCGACATCTCCCGCAGCTTCGTCTACGGCAAGCCCACCGACCGCCAGAAGCATGTCTTCGACATCGTCCATCAAGCCCAGGCCGCCGCGCTCGCCGCCGCACGCCCCGGCGTCGAAATGCAATCCGTAGACGCAGCCGCACGCAACGTCATCACCAACGCCGGCTTCGGCCCCGGCTACAAATACTTCACCCACCGCGTAGGCCACGGCATCGGCATGGATATGCATGAGTGGTACTACCTCGTCCGCGGCAACACCCGCCTCATCCAGGCCCACATGACCTTCTCCGACGAGCCCGGCATCTACCTCCCCGACGACCCCGAGCCCTTCGGCATCCGCCTGGAAGACGACATGCACATCACCGAAACCGGCGCCAAACTCTTCACCCCCCAAAGCCCCAGCCTCGAACACCCCTTCGCCAACGCGTAACCTCGCATGTCCGCCAACGTCTAGTACTCGGACAGCACAAAGGCCGCGATATCCGTCGCGGCCTTTGCTCTTGCTCTCGCCTTTGCTCTTCTGGCTGTCATTCCGAGCGCAGCGAGGAACCTGCTTCTGTCTTTGCTTTCCTAATCCCTAATCCCTGTTCCCTAATCCCTGGTTTTTCGGCATGACCATCAACTCAATCCCGCTAGCCTCCCCCGCCTCATGAAACACCGTCTCAGTAGCCTTCTTGAAGTCCCCCGGCTTGGCCTTCGCAATGTCCATGAACACCTGCGGATTCCGATCGGTCAGCGGAAACCACGAGCTCTGCACCTGCACCATAATCCGATGCCCCTTGAGGAATGTGTGGTTCACATCCTGCATGCTGAAGTTCACGTCCGTCACCTTGCCCGGCACCAGCGGCTCCGGCGTCGCTAACGAGTTTCGGAACTTCGCGCGGAACGGCTCGCCGCGCACCAGCATCTCGTACCCGCCCATAATCACCGGCGGAGCGCCCAGCACATGTTTTCCCTCGTCCTCCGCATTCGGATCCACATAGTTATCCGGATACACATCGATTAGCTTCACATCGAAGTCCGAATCAGTCCCCGTCGACGCAATCTTCAACCGCGGCCGCACCGGCCCCACCACCGTCACATCCTCGGTCAGCGGCTCAGTCTCATACACCAGCACATCCGGCCGCGTAGCCGCGAACCGCTGGTCGTCATCCATGTAGCGCTGCGGAGGATCCGCCTCCGTCACATACCCCACATACGGCACCGGATGCGCCGGGTCGCTCACATAGCTGTCTTCGCTCTCCTTCGCCGCAGGCGCCGTCCACCCCAGCCCGCCATCCGGTTGGAAGTAAATCATCTTCGTCTCCGCCTGCTTCGGAGGCCACGCGTCATACTTCTTCCACACATTGCTGCCCGTCTCAAACGTGTAAGCCTTGGGCAGCGGAGTCCACGGTGCGTCCTTCAGATAGTGCGCGAAGAACGGAGCCTCCATCGTCTTGCGAAAGAACTCCGACGTATCCGACCCAAACTTGATGTCGCCCAGCGAAGCGCCCGTTCCGCGCGCCCATCCGCCATGCACCCACGGCCCTTCGACCAGCGTATTCGCCGCAGCCTCGGGGCTCTCCTTATCGATCGCATGGAACACCTTCACCGGCCCCGCCAGGTCTTCCGCATCGAACCATCCGCCCACCACCATCACCGCCGCCTTCACGCCAAACATGTGCAGCTCCATGTTGCGCGCGATCCAGTAGCCGTCATACGTGTCATGAATCGTCTGATCGTGATACAGCGGATTGGTCCCACCCGCCGGCGAATCCAGGTTCGCCAGCGTTCCCATCTTCAGGTAGTACGCATACGCATCCTTGGTAAAGAACTCAAAGTTATTCGGCGGCTCAACCTTCAGCGGATTCTTCTGCGGCCGATAAAATGGCGCATAGAACGAGTGGTTCGCCGCCAACATGAACGCCCCTCCGTGATAGCTATCGTCGCCATCGAACAAATTAATCATCGGCGCCTGCGGACTCGCCGCCTTGATCGCCGGATGACCCTGGATAATGCTCGCCACCGTGTAGAACCCCGGATAGCTGATCCCTCAGTATCCCCACCTTGCCGTTATTCCCCGCCACATTCTTCAGCAGCCAGTCCACCGTGTCATACATGTCGGTCGACTCATCGATCCCCTTGTCTGTCTTCACATTGAACACCGGTGGAGTCATCTCCACCCAACTCCCCTCGCTCTCCCACCTTCCGCGCACATCCTGGCACACCAGGATGTACCCGCTCTCAAGCATGTCCATATTCGCCGTCACGCGCGGCATCACCACGTCATTGTCATAGTTGCCGCAGCTGTACGGAGTCCGCGTCATCAAAAACGGATACGGCCCCTTATCCGCGAACTGCCCCGCAATCGGCGTATACACCTGCGTATAAAGCTTCACGCCATCGCGCATCGCAATCCGGTACTCATGCTTCTCGTAGTGCGTCTTCGCGAAGAGCAGCATCTGCTGCATGCGCTGCTGCATCGAAGTGGGCGGTGCCGGCGACGCAGCCGGCGCCTTCGTCTGCGCGCCAACCGACGCAACCAAGCCCAACATCAACCCCCACCCAAACAACCCTCTCACAGCTACACGCATGCACAATCTCTCCTGTCTTCAACTACGCTTCAACCTTGCAAGGACTTTTCGGATTGTACTCGCTCTCCCCTGAAACCAACCCGACCCTTGTGCGCTAAACCCCCGCACCCTCCAACTCCCGTTCCTTGCTCTTCCCCGCCAGCCGCATCACCAATCGTTCCAGCACCAGCTTCTTATCCACCGGCCCCGACCGCAACTCCAAATCCGCCTTCGCAATCAAACGCAGTCCACGCGTCAACTCTCCGCGGTCCCGATACCGCCGCGCCTGCGCAATCAGCGCATCCGCCGCAAACGGCGCCACCCGAAATCCCGGCCACAACACCGACCACATCGCCCTCTGATCCTTCACCTGTTTCTCGTTCAGCACCAGCATCTGCCGATACGTCTTCGCCAGTGAAAACACGTGCCCGATCGCCGCGTCCTCTCCACCCTCCGACGCATTCAGCAACCCCGCCAGCAGCGCCAGCGCCTTGGGCGCGTCCTTCATACTGATCGCATCCGTCAGCTCATACAAACTTCGCTGCTTGGCAGCCGACACCATCGTCTCCACATCCCCCACCTCCACCGTGGCCTTGCCCACACCACCCACGTACAGCAGCAGCTTCTCCACCTCGCTCGCCACCAACATCATCTCCGCACCGCCCGCCGAGCCCAGCGCATCCACCAACTCCCTCGCCGCGTCCTCGCTAAACGCCACCCCCCGAGCCTTCGCCTCCCGCACCACCCAGCGCATCGCATCCTCTTCGCTCACCCGCTGCAGCTCCACCACGCCACACACATCACCCAGCGTCTCGCGAATCTTCTCCGCGCGCTCCTTGTCCGTCATATCCATCCGCCGCAGATCCTGCGGCAGCGCAACATGATCCGCCACAAAAATCACCAGCGCCTGCGGATTCGGCCGCCGAAAATACTCGTCAATCGCTTTGAACTCTTCCTTCTTCGAACCCCGCCCGTACAACGTCTTTACGTTCCGCAGAAACAGCACCTGGAACGGCGCCATCAGCGAAGGCGTCTGCGCCAGATCCAGTGCCTCAAAGATCGACGTCTGCCCCAGGTCCAGATCATGCAGACAAAAATCCTTCATCTCCTCCGGCACCAGCGCCCGTATCACGCCCTTGCGACACATCTCCATCAGAAACGCATCATCCCCCAGCAACACATACCCTGCCCGTCGCGAGTCCCCACTCACCTCGGCCAGAAAACGCTCCACCCCCGCAAAGCTTTTGAGTCCCGATCTCTCGCTCATCCGAAGCTCTCCAGCATGTCGCTCACCAGCGCCTGTGCAAAGTCCTTCGCCATCCTGCGAACCGCGTCTCCGTCCTCCTGCACAAACCCGGCGAAGTCCTCGGTCGACTGATACTGTTCTCTCCACGCAAACGCGTCGTTCTTATACAGCACCGCCCCATCATGCGCCACCAGTTGCACGCTCGCCGTAATATTCACCAGGTAGCTCGACGTCTGCCCCGTCGTCGAGTCATACGTCAGCGGCACCACCGTCTCCGTCACAATCGTTCCCTTGAGCACCGCGTCGCTGTGGTCCGCATCCGCGCCCGTCACTACCCGGTAATTCGTCCGCGTATTCAACTCGCGCACCATCGCCTGCGTAAACGCGGTCTCCGTGTTGTACGCCTGCACCTTCGACACAAAAATCGGCACACCCAGCGTTCGCACGTTCACCGGGATATGGCTCGCTGCGCCCACCTGGTGGTATCCACACCCCGCCAGCATCACGACCAATCCCAGAGCCAGAACACGCATGGTTTCGATGATAAATGGTCTGGACAGGGTATTCCTTCCAACGCTAATCCACCGTCTTCTCCCCGACGTAATACAGATCATGCGGCACATCCAGCGTATCCGGATCCGCGGTCCACGGCATCGTCTTCCACTCCGTCGTCACCGGAGTCACCAGCGTCAGATGCCCGCGTTCGCCAATCTTAATCGGCATCGCAAACCCCGCCTCCTCCGCGCACCACTTGTACGCCACCGTCCCCTTCGCCTTATCGAACTTCAACTCCAGCACCGGAATCGCCGCATGCCGCAGATACTCATTGAAAAACGGCGTAAGGTTCATCCCCGTCCGCTGATTCCACCACGCCACCACATCTTCCGTCATGATGTTCTGATACTTGAAGTGCTGATAGAAGTCGTGAATATCCGCAAACCACTTCGCATCATCGTCAATCACGCTGCGCAGCGTATTCAACATCAGCGCGCCCTTGAAATATTGGTCTTCCGTAGGCTCCGCATTGATCCCGCGCTCCGGAATGATCGGCTGCCGATTCCGTATCTTCGGCTGCAGCCCATTCAGATACTTGATCGCATCCGCCTTCCCCCATCGATACTCCACGTATAGCGACTCCATATAGGTAGTCCATCCCTCATGGATCCACATGTCCGACCGGTCCGCCGCAGTAATCGAATTCCCAAACCACTCATGACCGCTCTCGTGGATGATGATGAAGTCGAACCGCGGCGAGATCCCGACGCCGGTCCAATCGCGCCCATAATACCCATTCTCAAAATGATTCCCATAAGCCACCGCCGTCTGGTGCTCCATCCCCGCATACGGCACCTCGATCAGCTTGTACCCATCCTTGTCGAACGGATACTCGCCGAAATAATGCTCATACGCATCGAGCATCACCGGCACCTGCGCGAACTGCACCTTCGCCTTCTCCAGGTCCTCCGGCAGAGCGTAGAAATCCAGCGTAGTCTGCTCGCCCGTCTCCTTATTCACATGCACCCCCGACCAGTGCTGATACTCGCCAATATTCAGCGCGACATCATAATTGTTGATCGGATAATGAACCCGCCACTCCCACTCCGTATACCCATCGCCTAAATCCTTGCTCGCCACAAACCGCCCGTTGCTCACATCCATCAACCCATCCGGCACCGCGACATCAATCTCCATCCCGTCCTGCGGCTCATCCTTCCACTGATCTTTATTCGGCCACCAGACACTCGCGCCCTCACCCTCACACGCTGTCGTAATCCACGGCTTGCCTTCCTTGTCCTTATCAAACGAGAAGCACCCAAACCGTCCCTGCGTCACCGGCTGCCCGTGATACGCCACCGTAACTTCGTCCACCTCACCCACCTTCAGCTCGCGCGGAAATTCAACATAAAAGGTCCGCGAATCGGCCGCCGCGCGCTCATACCTCACCGCCTTGCCCTCAAACGTAATCCCATCCAGCGTCAACTCCGGCGTCAGCTCCAGCTGGATCTTCCGCCCCTCCTTCAACATCCGAAACCGCACCACGTTCGTCCCGACGATGGTCTTCGCCGTTGGATCCACGCGCAGCGTCAGGTGATAAAACAGCAGATCATTGTTCGCGCGATACGGCCCATAGCCGCCGCGCAGCAGATCATCCTTCGTCGGCAACAACCCCGACACCGGCGGCTGCGCTCCCTGCCCAACCTTCGCTCCCGGCGTGGTGCTCGCGCTCTGCGCCGACGGCATAGGCTTCGTCGCCTGCGCCCCTGCCAACCCCACCACCAACCCCACCACCACAAACGACCACCAGCCATAACGCATCTTCATTCGGTTAGCCTATCGCACCCGCGCGCCATCTGCGATACCATCCCCGCAGGCCCCTTGCCACAACCGAGGTTCCCGTGACCTTCACGCCCTCCTCCATCGCCGCGCTCATCGTCGCCGCCAGCTTCGCCGCCGGCCTCAACGTCTACGCCACCGTAGCCACCCTCGGCATCCTCTCGCGATTCGACTGGGTCACCCTCCCTCCCGGCCTCCACGCCCTCTCCAACCCCTGGGTCATCGTCGTCTCCAGCCTCCTCTTCGCCGTAGAAATCTTCGCCGACAAAATCCCCGCCTTCGATCTCGTCTGGAACGCCGCCCACACCTTCATCCGCGTCCCCGTCGCCGCGCTGCTCGCCTACCAGGCCGCCTCGCAGCTCTCGCCCGAGATGAAGCTCCTCGCCGCCGTCGGCGGAGCCGCCATCGCGGCCATCGCGCACACCTCCAAAACCGCCGCCCGCGCCATGGTCACCCCCAGTCCCGAGCCGCTCTCCAACGTCGCGCTCTCCGCCGGCGAAGACGTCGCCGCCATCTCCCTCACCTGGCTCGCCACGCATCATCCGTATCTCGCCGGAGGCATTGCCACCGCCGCCATCATCTTCCTCATCCTCAGCCTGCGCTGGATCGCCACCCGCCTAAAACGTCTCTTCCACCGCGTGCCTGCGGTCTGATTTTCCCCTCGCCGAAAACCTGCATCCAACATCCCAGAGCAAGCCCCCGCTTTGGCCTCACGGCGCACGTCCCCATTAGCGCACGTTGAAAACTCCCTCAGAGGTCATCCATGTATCACCACATTAAAAAACTCATGTACACCGTCAACATCGGCACGCCCGACGTGCTGTTTGGCAAGCTTCTCCTCGAACAATTCGGCGGCGCCAACGGCGAACTTGCCGCTGCCATGCAATACACCATCCAGGGCTGGAACTGCGTCGACGACCTCGCGCGCCGCGACCTTCTCCTCGACATAGGCACCGAAGAGCTTAGCCATCTCGAAGTTGTCGGCGCCCTGATCCGCATGCATCTCAAGCCACTCAAGACCGACCGCGACGCAGCCGATGCCGATCCGCTCGTCACCATCGCCGGCGGCGGCGGTGTAAGCCTCTACAACTCGCAGGGCAACGCCTGGACCGCAGACTACCTCAAGATCACCGGCGAGCTCGACGTCGACCTCCGCAGTAACATCGCCGCCGAAGCCCGCGCCAAAATCGTCTACGAGCGCCTCATCGACCACACCGAGGATCCCGGCTCGATCGACGCGTTGCAATTCCTCATGACTCGCGAAATTACTCACCTCAAGGCCTTCACCGCCGCGCTCGAAAGTATGGAGAAGCCTGCCTTCTCCATCGGCTTCCTCAAACCCACGCCGGGCATCGTGGACGAGTACCTCAACGCTTCCACCGGCGACGGCGACGAAGGCGACACCGACATGCGCGGACCCTGGGAAAACTCCTTCGGCCTGCATCCAGTCGAGTCGCAGATGAACGGCGGCCCCGGCCTCTCCGTCGACGACATCGATGGCACCGAAGACCTCGAGGAGCGAGGCCGTCAGGATGCAGGACAGAGAGCCGCCACGTCGCCCTTCGCTGAAGCCCTCAGCCAAACCCA
Organism: uncultured Acidobacteriaceae bacterium; assembly: GCA_963737325.1. GTDB lineage: Bacteria > Acidobacteriota > Terriglobia > Terriglobales > Acidobacteriaceae > Granulicella. The sequence continues at coordinate 153,952 of CAVTSJ010000019.1, read as the reverse complement.
TCCCAGCACCAACAAAGTCGGAGCCCGCGGCACTGGCTCTTCGAACGGACATTCCAAGGCCCCCGGCCACAACGGCAGCAAGTCAAAGAACCCCGCCAGGGACTAAGCCCATACCAATTCTTCACATCCATGAAAAGGGGGCTCAACAAGCCCCCTTCTCCGTTCTCGACAACACCCCTCACCCCACATGCTGCAGGTGCGTATCCTTGAACGCCGTCGGATACTTCAACCCAAACCCCAGCATGCGGTCCAGCGCGATGTGCGCGAGCCAGATGATCCCTGCCGCCATCCATACGCGTCGCCCCGTCCCGTACCCCACGGCAAACGCCAGCAGCGGCCACACCAGCCAGTGGCCAAAGTTATAAATCGCCGCTCCTACCCGCGGACTCGCAAGGAAACCCACCATGAACAAATCCGGCACGAGGAACAACACCGCAAACAGCACCCAACTGAAGTGCATCTGCCAATAAAGCGCCACAGCAACCGCGAACAGCGCAACCTCTTCCACACGCAGCAGGACCCCCGGTCGTGTCAGCATCCAATCCCCTCTCGCAAACACTTCCACCATAAACGAAGGAAGGCGGCCCGAAGGCCGCCTTCCTCACTCTTATCGCAACGCTGAAACTTACGCCGGCGTCGTATGCCCTTCACCAAACCCAGGCTTGCGCCCGCCCTCCGGCTTCAGCACATGCTGCTTGTCATCGCCGTCGTCATCGCCGGCCGATGCCAGCGAAGACTTCACCGGTCCCAGCAGCTTGCCCTGGATCAGCAACTCGATCTCCGCCGCATCCAGCGTCTCACGCTCCAGCAGCGCTGCCGCCATCGCATGCATCACCTCGCGGTTTTCGTCGAGGATCTTGTACGCCGAGTTGTACCCTTCATCGACCAGCCGCCGCACAGCCTTATCAATCTGCTGCGCCGTGTCATCCGAGTAGTCTCTCGCCTGCCCGATGTCCCGGCCGAGGAACACTTCCTGCTCCTTCTTGCCGTAGGTCAGCGGTCCAAGCTCGCTCATGCCGTACTCGCAAACCATCTTCCGAGCCAGCTCCGTCGCGCGCACAATATCGTTGCCCGCGCCCGTCGTCATTCGGTTCATAAAGATCTCTTCCGCGCAGCGTCCACCCATCAGGATGGCCAGCTGCGTGTTCAGATAATCCCGCGTCACCGTATGCTTGTCCTCTTCCGGCAGGTGCATCGTCACGCCCAGTGCCATACCACGCGGGATGATCGTCACCTTGTGCAAGGGATCCGAGTGATCGCGCTTCGCCGCCACGAGCACATGTCCAGCCTCGTGGTATGCCGTGTCGCGCTTGTCGTCCTCGCTCAGCAGCATGGACTTCCGCTCGGCGCCCATCAGCACCTTGTCCTTCGCCACTTCGAAGTCGAACATGTGCACAGCCTTGCGGTTGAACCGCGCAGCCGTCAGCGCCGCCTCGTTCACCATGTTCGCCAAATCAGCGCCCGTGAATCCCGGTGTGCCACGAGCCAGCACCGGCAGGTTCACATCCTCCGCCAGCGGCACCTTCTTGGAGTGCACCTTCAGAATCTCTTCACGCCCGCGAATGTCTGGCCGATCCACAATCACGCGGCGATCGAAACGCCCTGGCCGCAACAGCGCCGGATCCAGCACATCTGGCCGGTTGGTCGCAGCAATCAAAATCACGCCGTCGTTGGACTCAAACCCGTCCATCTCGACCAGCAGCTGATTCAACGTCTGCTCGCGCTCATCGTGTCCGCCGCCCAGCCCAGCACCGCGATGCCGTCCCACAGCGTCGATTTCATCGATGAAGATAATGCAAGGCGCATTCTTCTTGCCCTGCTCAAACAGATCGCGAACGCGGCTCGCGCCCACGCCCACAAACATCTCCACAAAGTCCGAACCCGAGATCGAAAAGAACGGCACATTCGCCTCGCCAGCCACAGCCCGCGCCAGCAGCGTCTTGCCCGTTCCCGGAGGCCCCACCATCAGCACGCCCTTGGGAATGCGTCCGCCCAGCCGCTGGAACTTCTGCGCCTCGCGCAAAAATTCAATGATCTCGCGCAGCTCTTCTTTCGCTTCATTAACGCCCGCGACGTCCTTGAACGTAATCTTCTTCTGCTGCATGGAAAGCAGGCGCGCCCGATTCTTCCCAAAGCTAAGTGCTTTGTTTCCGCCACTCTGCATCTGCCGCATCATGAACATGAACAGCGCCACCAGCACCAGGATCGGCGCAAAGCTCAGCAGCGCATTCCAGTACATGTTTCCCTGCTGGCTCTTGAACGTAACGTCCACTCCGTGAGACTTCAGATCCGCCTCTTCGGTGTGATCCACATAGTTCGCCGGAATCGTCGTGTGGAACGTCTCTTTGCCGTCCTTGTACTTGCCCGTGACGTCCGCGCCGTCCACCAGCACATCCGAAATCTTGCCCGCGTCCGCGTCATCCTGAAACTGTGTCAGGCTAATTGCCTTATCGTGGCCCGCAGCCATGTTGGTCGCGACGAAGCGCCAACCCACCAAAAGGCAGCCCAGCGTCAGCACCCAAATCAACAACTGTTTGACTGTTGAGTTCAATCCGATTCCTCGTTTCGACTTGCTATTGCTACTGCTCCGCCCGTTGTCCATGGACGGCTACCACCCCAACGTTCGCCCCAACCGCCGGCGACTCGCTCTGCCTCGAGAGTTTCCTAAGCCTGAAACCCCAAAAGCTCCGCCTTTTCTTTAGACGCCAACCACAGAAATACGGTGCAGTGTTTTGCGGCCGTCTTCGCTCCTACGCCGGGTTTGATCTAAATTCTACTCTGGCTCCGCCCCCATCCGGCAGAAATATCGTCCACAGACCCCGATCCTTACCCCTAACGGAACGATTAACCCTGCCGCCACATTCGGATCTCCCGCGCCGACCGCTCCACCCGCAACCCTCCATGCAGCTCCAGCCGGCTTCCGATCTTTCCTGTCACCGTCCCGCCCACGCCCCCGAAACCCGCCAGCGCCAACACCTTCGCTGTCTCCTCTCCGCCCAGCACATACCCCCCTTCTGCCTCCGCAAACACCTTCCGCGCCGCCGCCCGCACAACTCTCCGCCGCAACGCCGCCGGCATCGCACGCAGCCGCTCAATCTCAATCGCATACCCTACCTCCCCGACCGCGGTACTCACCGCCCGCCCTCCGCCGCGCACCGGCTTGCCCGGCAACAGTACCTGCGGCAACGCCCTCGCCACCTCCGCCTGCCAGAATGCCTCTTCCTCCCGCGCAATCTCCGCAGTCCGCGACAGCAACGCATCCACCGCCGGATTAAACTCCCGCAGCATCGGCATCAACACATGCCGCACCCGGTTCCGCGTCAGCGACACATCCGCGTTCGTAGCATCCTCCCTCCATCCCTGCTCCCGCTCCCGCAAAAACGCTTCCACCTCCGCCCGCCGAACCCCCAGCAACGGCCGCACAATTCTCCCCAGCACCTGAGGCAACAAACCGGGTGCCCCATGTCTCGCTTCTGAGGCATGGGTTCCCTCGGAAGCCGGCACCTCCACCTCCGGAAAAATCCCCCCCAACCCCTCCGTCCAGGCCCCCCGCAGCATCTTCATCACCACCGTCTCCGCCTGGTCATCGAGCGTATGTGCCGTCGCCACCACATCCACCACCCCGCTCGCCATCAACCCCCGCAGCGCCTTATAGCGCAACTCACGCGCCGCCTCCTCCACGCCTTCCCCCTCCGCCGCCTGCCGAGCCGCCGTGTCCACCCGAAACACCGTCAGCGGAACCCCCAGCCGCTCGCACAACTCCCGCACGAATACCTCATCGCCATCCGCCTCCGCACCGCGCAGCCCATGGTGCACGTGCGCCGCGCGCAACACCAAGCCCAGCGCCACCTTGTTCTGCGCACTCTCGGTATTCGCCTCCACCAGCCCCAGCAGCAGCGCCACCGAATCCGCCCCGCCACTCACCGCCACGCACACCCGCTCCCCCGCCTTCAACAGCCCCCGATCCATCGCCAACGTCGCCTTCACCGCCATCGCTCCATCCTAAGCCGATCCGTTTTCTCTACGCTCTACGCTCTATCCCCTACACTCTGTTTCATGACCCTCCGCCGCGCCACGCCAGACGACGCCACCACCATCACCGCCCAGCGCCACCACATGTTCGCCGACAACGAACTCACCACCGAAGCCGCCTACCACGCCATGGACCTCAGCTTCGAACCCTGGGTCCGCGAGCGCCTGGCCGACAGCCGTTACGTAGGCCTCTTCTTAGAGGAAGCCGCAGGCGCTTTAGAGGAAGCCGCAGGCGCTCTCGAAGAGCCTGCCGCAACTCCCGGCCAACCCGCGAAAATTCTCGCCGCCTGCGGCATCTTCTTCGGCGACTTCCCGCCGCACTTCCTCGACCCCAACCCCGTCCGTGCCTACCTGCTCAACTTCTACACCGCCCCCGAAGCCCGCGGCCGCGGCCTCGCCACCCAACTCCTCCAACACGCCGTCGACGAATGCCACCAACGCAACGTCCGCGTCATCACCCTCCACGCCTCAAAGTTCGGCAAACCCATCTACGAAAAATTCGGCTTCACCCAGAACAACGAAATGATCTTGAAGCCAGGTTCTTAGTTCTCAGTCGTCAGTTCTCAGTAAAGACTTTTCGCGCGGATAGACCTCCTCGCTCTTCAACTGACAACTGAGAACTGACAACTGACAACCCCTCCGCGTTATACTCACATTCCCATGTCCGTCTTCGTAATCATCCCCGCCGCCGGCATCGGCACCCGCATGGCCCACGCCACGGGCGGTTCGCCGAAGCAATTCCTGGCCCTCAAGGGCTTTCCCATCGTCATCCACTCGCTGCGCGCCTTCCTCGCCGTCACCGCCGTCACCGCTATCTACGTTGCCGTCCGCGACACCGAGCAAGACCGCGTAGCCGCCATGATCGACGAGTACCATCTCTCCGAAAAAGTCCACGTCGTCACCGGCGGCGACAACCGCCAGGAGTCCGTCGCCAACGCTCTCGCCGCCCTCCCCTCCACCTCCGCCCAGGACATCGTCCTCGTCCACGACGCCGTCCGTCCCCTCATCGACGCCGCCACCATCGAGCGCACCATCGCCGCCATCGAAAAGCACGGCGCCGCCATCGTCGCCACCCCGGCCATCGACACCATCAAGCAGGTCGAGCGCACCGCCGACGGCGCCCTCATCACCGCCACCATCCCCCGCGAGCTCATCGTCCACGCGCAAACCCCGCAAGGCGCCACGATCCCTCTCCTCCGCCGCGCATTTGCGGAGGCCGCAGCCGACGAGTTCACCGGCACCGACGAAGCCAGCCTCCTCGAGCGCGCCAACATCCCCGTCTTCGTCGTCCAGGGCACCGCCCGCAACTTCAAAGTCACCCAACCCGGCGATTTAGAGGTTGCCGAGTTTTACCTGGCAGGTTAGTTGTAGCCGAGTTCTACCTCGCCGGCTGATCCCACCCATGTCCAACGAATACCGCGAGGCCGTAGGCCCGTGACAAGCCTACCTAGGCATCCTTCACTAACCCCTCGCGCACTCACGACCACGCCCGCATCGAAACCCACCGCGTATCATCTAATCGAGCTGCCATGGCCACCGCCCCCCAATCCGTCGAGCTAACCGAAGACCAGCTAGCCCTCATCGCCCGCGCCCTCGCCGACCCGCGCCGCTACGAGATCCTCAGGACCATCAGCGCCAAGCGCTCCTGCACCCCCTGCAGCACCATGCGCGATTGCATCGACATCTCCCCCGCCACCCTCTCCCACCACATGAAAGAGCTCGAAACCGCTGGCCTCGTCCGCTCCGAAAAAGACGGTAAGTTCGTGAATTACTTCCCCCAGACCCACATCCTCCGCGCCTACCTCGACCGCCTAAAGTCCGACCTCGCCTAACCCTCCCAGGGCCAACCGCTCACTCAAGGGCCAACGGCCCACCCCATCACAGCCTGGGTCGAAGCCCTAGGTATTCGGCCGCGATAAATTCAAGGGCTGAAGGCCCGCCCCCATCACAGCCTGGGCCGAGGGCCTAGGTATTCGGCCGCCACAAATTCAAGGGCCAACGGCCCCACCCCATCACAGCCTGGGCCGAAGGCCTAGGTATTCGGCCGCCATAAATTCAAGGGCCAACGGCCCCACCCCATCACAGCCTGGGCCGAAGGCCTAGGTATTCGGCCGCCACAAATTCAAGGGCTGAAGGCCCGCCCAAGTGCGCCTCTAGGTGAGCCAAACCTTCAACCCCGCAAAAATGTCGCTTCTAGGTAAGCCAAGGCTTCAGCCTTGCCCTTCCCCACATTCCCCAAAAATTCACAACCATCCTGAATCCTCCCGCACCTCCCTTACATCAATTCGATGGTTGTCGAAATATCGAAACACCGACACAAGGAGATTCACCATGAGCACCCTCACAGGAAAAGTCGCCGTCGTTACAGGAGCCTCCAAAGGCATCGGCGCAGCGATCGCAAAGTCACTCGGAGCCGCTGGCGCCTCCGTCGTCGTCAACTACGCCTCCGACAAAGCCGGTGCCGACAAAGCCGTCGACGCCATCACCAAGGCCGGCGGCAAAGCCGTTGCCGTCAAAGGCGATGTCTCCAAGCCCGCCGACGCGCAGGCTATCATCGACGCCGCCATCAAGGCCTACAGCAAGCTCGACATCCTGGTCAACAACTCCGGCGTCTACGAGTTCGGTCCCCTCGAAGCCGTCACCCCCGAGCACTTCCACAAGCAGTTCGACGTCAACGTTCTCGGACTCCTGCTGGTCACGCAGGCCGCGGTCAAGCACCTCCCCAAGGGCGGCAGCATCATCAACATCGGCTCACTGGTCAGCCGCATCACCCCCGCCGGCAGCTCGGTCTACTCCGCCACCAAAGGTGCCGTCGACGTCATCACCGGTGTCCTCTCGCTTGAGCTAGGTTCCAAGGGCATTCGCGTCAACGCCCTCAATCCCGGCCTCACCGTAACCGAAGGCACTCACGCCGCCGGCTTCGTCGGTCCTGATGCCGACTTCGAAAAAGATGTCGTCTCCAAGACACCCCTCGGCCGCGTCGGGCAAGCGGAGGATATCGCCAATGCAGCCGTCCTTCTCGCATCCGACGACGCCGGCTGGATCAACGGCCAGCTCATCAACGCCGCCGGCGGAGCCCGCTAACTTCCCACCGCTCGAACGTAAAAGCTCGAAGTATTTTCGAGTCGACCTGCAAACCTCGTTCGCCTAACCCCTAGAAGCGATCCCGGTTCATGGTACGGCCTCACCGCACCATGAACCGGGATCCACCGGGCCTCCTCTTCCCCTTTCACCGCATCGGCTCCGCGTACGAGCCCCAGGAGATCCCCATGGTCAACCTCGCTCTCACCATGCTTCCCGTCGTCATCACTTTCGCCGTCGCCGCCTGGAACTCACCCACCGACGATGTCCAGCCCCGCTCCGCCCTGCGCGGCAACAACCCAACCTCACGCCCCAACCCCTGCGATTGCTAATCTCAGCGGCCGTTCTAATCCCTGATCCCTAATCCCTAATCCCTGCTTTCCGCTCCCTGCATTTATCATCATCTGCAATGAGCATGCGCATCGGTCTCGGCTTTGACTCTCACGCCTTCAAGAAGGACGTGCCGCTGATCATCGGCGGCCTCAAGATCAATCACCCCGAAGGCCTGGCCGGCCACTCCGACGGCGACCTCCTCCTCCACGCCATCACCGACGCCCTCCTCGGCGCAGTCTCCGCCGGCGACATCGGCACCTTCTTCCCCCCCACCGACCCCAAGTGGAAAGGCGCCGACTCCACCCTCTTCCTCAAGACCGCCCTCGAAGAGATCGCGCTAGTCGGCTTCAAGATCGTCAACATCGACTGCGTCCTCGTCATGCACCGCCCCAAGATCGTCCCCCTTGCAGGCGAAATGCGCGAGCGCGTAGCCGACCTCCTCGGCATCGACGTCAACAACGTCAGCATCAAGGGCAAGACCCCCGAAGGCCTCACCCAGGACGGCACCGCCGTAGCCCACGTCGTCGTCCTGCTCGAATCCATCGACCTGCCCAACGAGCACAAGAAGCTCACCCTCCACGCCGACGCCCCCGACGAAGCCGACATCGACGCCGCCCTCGCCGCCGTTTCCAAACCCCGCGACATCAGCGCCCTCGGCCGCAAACTCCCCACCTTCGACACCGACGACCTCACCTAACCCCTGCACCAGCATTTGCACTTGCCTTTCTTTCTGTCATTCCCTCCGGGAATCTGCTTCTTTTCCCCTCCCACCACGCTGCCATCGCGAGCGAAGCAGCGCGGAACCGCCCATGCCCTCTGGCTTCCGCCAACGCCCCTCCGTTTTCCTTTGCCCCCGCCCACCTTCTCGCGTACATTGTCCTCATCTATTGGAGGGCACCATGGACCCTGATCAGATTAATCACATGAGCGGCGCCATTGCGGGCATGATGGGCTTTTTCATGCTCTTCGGCTTTGTATTCGTGGCATTCGCAGTCTTCATCTTCTGGCGCATCCTCACCAAGGCAGGCCTCGCAGGTCCGCTCGCCCTGCTCGTCCTGGTTCCCGCCGTCGGCTGGATCATCGTTACCTGCATCCTCGCCTTCTCAGACTGGCGCGTCGTTCCCGCACCCAACCCCTACGGCGGCCTCCAGCCCTACCCACCGCCGCCCACTAACTACCCGCCACCACCGCCACCACCCCGGCTCTAGCTCAAGGGCCAACGGCCCTACATATCACAGCCTGGGCCGAAGGCCCAGGTAGACTGCCTCCACCCACCAAGGGCTGAAGGCCCGACATATACTCCGTGGGGGCATCGCCCCCGCACCATCCCCTGTTAACATGGTTCTCGAAGCCTTATGACATCCGAGAACCCCGCCACACCCGCACCCATCCGCGTCCGCATCGCCCCCTCCCCCACCGGCGACCCCCACGTCGGCACCGCCTACATCGGCCTCCTCAACTACATCTTCGCGCGCCAGCGCAACGGCAAGTTCGTCCTCCGCATCGAGGACACCGACCGCACCCGCTTCGTCGCCACCTCCGAACAAATGATCTTCGACGCCCTCAAATGGGTCGGCCTCACCTGGGACGAAGGCCCCGACGTCGGAGGCCCTTACGGCCCCTACCGCCAATCCGAGCGCACCGAAATCTACCGCCATCACGCCGAAATCCTGCTAGCCAACGGCACCGCCTACCGCAGCTTCGAGACCGCCGACGAACTTGAGGCCATGCGCCAGCAACAAATCGCCGCCAAAACTCCCCCGCGCTACAACGGAGCCCACCGCCACCTAACCCCCTCTCAGATCGAAGCCTACCTAGCCGAAGGCCGCCCCTACACCATCCGCCTCAAAGTCCCGGAGAACACCTCCACAACATTCACCGACGAGCTCCGCGGCGCAATAACCTTCGACCACAACAACGTCGACGACCAGGTCCTCCTAAAATCCGACGGCTACCCCACCTACCACCTCGCCAACGTAGTCGACGACCACCTCATGCGCATCACCGACGTCATCCGCGCCGAAGAGTGGATCAGCTCGACCCCTAAGCACGTCCTGCTCTACAACGCCTTCGGCTGGGACCTCCCGCGCTTCTGGCACATGCCTCTGCTGCGCAACGTCGACAAATCAAAAATCTCCAAGCGCAAGAACCCCGTCTCGCTGGTCTTCTACCAGCAGTCCGGCTACCTCCCGCAAGCCATGCTCAACTTCCTCGGCCTCCTCGGCGGAGGCATGGCCCAACCCACCGAAGCAGAGATCGTCAGCAAAAATCTCAACACCAAAGAAGGCGACATCTTCTCCCTCCCCGAGATGCTCGATAAGTTCGACTTCAAGCGCATCTCCCTCGGCGGCCCCGTCTTCGACCTCGTCAAGCTAAAGTGGCTCAACGGCGAGTACCTCCGCAAGCTCTCCCCCGACGAATTCTTCCACGCCCTCCGCAGCACCATCCTCTCGGACGACTACATCCGCGCCATCGCCCCGCTCGTGCAAGCCCGCATGGAAACCCTAGGTCAGTTCGGCGACATGACCAGCTTCTTCTTCTCCGACAACATCACGCCCCCCGAATCCGTCTGGCTCCCCAAAAAGCGCACCTTCGAAGAAACGGTAGCCTTCGCGGCCGAGCAACTCATCGCGCTCGAAGCCGCCACCTGGGACGCCGCCTCCATCGAGTCCTCCCTCAAGGCCCTCGGCGAAGCCAAGCAGTGGAGCGTGAAAGAAAACTTCATGCTCCTCCGCGCGATCCTCACCGGCAGCACCACCAGCCCCCCGCTAACCGAGAGCCTGGTAATCTTCGGCAAATCCCGCTCCCTCGACCGCCTCCGCCGCTTCCTCGAAACGCAAAAGAAGCTCGCCAACCAACGCAAATAAGCCTCGTTCATTCAAGGGCCAACGGCCCGACCCATCACAGCCTGGGGCGCAGCCCCAGGGTAACCACACCCCAAATCCAAGGGCTGAAGGCCCGACATATACTCCGTGGGGGCAACGTCCCCACGCGCGTATACCCAGTCCCGAAAAACACGACAACGATCACCCGCCCCGCCATCCCATCCATGCGATAACCTAATCCTCACCACCACAGCAATCGGGCTCCCATCCCAAAAATGGAGCACCCCCCCATGGCCACCGACGCGGTCCACCACCAACCCCTGCCCCGCACCCGCCACATCCCCATCAACCGCACCCGCGAGCGCATCTTCTTCGCCATCATGACCATCCTGATGGTCGGAACCATCCTGCTAGGCTTCCGCGCCAGCTACTTCCCCTTAGGCGAGCGCCCCGCCGCGCTCGCCAACACCGCCATCATCCTGCACGCCGCAGTCTTCTCGCTCTTCCTCCTGCTCTTCGCCGTCCAGACGACGCTCATCGCCGCCCACCGCGTCCGCTGGCACATGAAGCTAGGCCTGTGGCTCTACGGCCTCGCCGCGCTCATGGTCCCCCTCGGCGTCCTCGCAGCCATCGACGAACTCCGCCGCGACGTCGCCATCAACCGCTACCCCTTCCCCGGTATCGACGCACGCGCCTTCTCTATGATCTCCATCATGGGCATGGTCGTCTTCGCCGTCCTCATGACCTGGTCCTACCTCGAACGCCGCAATCCTGCCGCCCACAAGCGCCTCGCCCTCTACGCCGTCCTCTCCATGATGAACGCCGGCACCGACCGCTGGCCCTGGCAGGCCTGGGGCATCAGCGACAGCTGGTCCCTCTGGGTCTTCGCCGCCATGCTCCTTCTGCCCGCCCTCTACGACCTGATCAGCCTGCACCGCATCCACTGGGCAACTGCCTTCTCCGCGCCCTTCATATGGATCCTCTTCTGGTACGAGTTCCCCATAGGCCGCACCCACGCCTGGCACGCCATCGCCGACCTGTCCCTGAGACTCCCCCACTAACCGGTGGGCATCGCGCGCCAGCGCGACCGCCAAAGGGGTATCCCCCTACCGCCCCAGTACAAATTCACGCTCCGGTGATAAAACAATCCCGAGGATCTCCCATGTACCTGACCACCAACCAACCCATCGCCTTCATCCCCACCCTCGACGGTGCCGCCGCGCGCAGCTTCTACGAAACCGCCCTCGGCCTCGACTTCGTCTCCGATGACGACTTCGCCATCGTCTTTAGCATCGGACCGACCTTCCGCGACGGCGCCTCCCGCACCATGCTGCGCGTAACTCGCGTCCCGAAGCCGTTTACGCCCGCCCCCTTCACCATCTTTGCCTGGGAGGTCGACGACATCCACGCCACCATCGCCGACCTCAAAACCCGCGGCGTCGAATTCCTCCAATACGACTACTTCAAGCAGGACGAAGCCGGCGTCTGGACCGCCCCCGGCGGCGCCCAGGTAGCCTGGTTCCAGGACCCCGACGGCAACACCCTCTCCCTCGCCAAACACCCCTTCTAACGCCCTCGCCGTTGCCCTCGCCTTTCTTTCTGTCATTCCCTCCGAGAATCTGCTTCTTCCCTTGCCCTTGCCGCTGCCTTTGCTTTTGCTGTTGCTGTTGCCCTTGCCGTTCTGGCTGTCATCCCGCAGGGATCTGCTTCTTCCTTTGCCTTTGCCCTTGCCTTTCTTTCTGTCATTCCCCCCGGGAATCTGCTTCTTCTTTTTGCCTGTGCCTTTGCCGCCGCGGCTGCACCTTCTACCGGATTAGCAGGGGGCTTCAGCCCCCTGAGACCGCAGCTCGCAGGATGGGCTTTAGCCCTGGCCGGCCCACCGGCCCCTGCGCGCAGGACAAAATGAATCCCCTCAAACCACCCCAAAAACAACCCAAAATCCACATGTCAAGCCCCCGACAACCCTCAATGACCCCAAAACCCGCGCCACCACTGGCGATTTATCTCTCACGAACTTGGCATAGTTACCTACCCAACTTGCTACACTTGAAGTAGAGCCCAATTTCAAACAAGCTGCACCGGCGAGTACCGGCTGCAGCTTTCACATTTAAGCCCCTAACTCCAACGGAGAGAAGATCATACGCGTAACTCTTTTAGAATGAGCCGAGTGAAAGCAGCCTTCACCAACTAACCCGCACATTCCAAACGACTTCACTAACCAAAAGTGAAAGTAGGGGGAGGGGGGTATACGTGAGGCGCCCATCGCGACAACCACCACCGCCGGGGGGGATACTTTGCCCCTTAAGCCATCTGAATACAATCAGTTACGCCAGGAAATGCCCTCTGCTAAGGGGGATACTTTGCCACCTAACCCGTTTGACTGCAGGACTTTAGACCAAAAACAGCCCGGTGGAGGGGGGAGGGGGGGCCCGTCGGGCGTTCTTGGCCCGATGGGGTTAGAAGGGGGGTCCCCCACGTCCCTTCTCAGGACACGCCCTGAACGTCGAACAGCTGTTCGAAATCCGCTCCATGTATAAGGGTGAAGGAATGCGCTAAAGGCTGGAGCGTTCAAGGAGAAGATTGCGTTTGTCTGCTAAAGCTCTTGCGATCGTTCGCGCGTTCAATGCGCCCATACGACGAATGCCTCCAATCGCGCGCCTGGCCGTAGCGCTCGCAGCAGTCATCTGCTGCTTGTTTTATGCCATGTATAGCGTTGGCCATTCCGAGTCGGTCTTCATCAATGGTGACGCGCGCTTCTATATTGCGATTGCCACCGGCGACTACAGCAACGTAATGCAGCCCTTCGCGTCCCGCCAGCTTGGCGCCCTCATTGTCACTGGATGGATGCATTTGTTCCACTCCACCGTTGAGACCGGATTTTTGGTCGAAGGCACCGCGTCCATCGTTTTCATGCTGGTCGCAATCTACTATCTCGCGCTCAAGACGACAGCTCCCAGATGGTTTCTGTTTGCCATGGCATTTGTGCCGTTCTGGCCCTTTCTGCTGCAGGACCTCGTCTTGCCCGACCTCTGGTACTCAGCGCTGTTAGCCCTGCTGCTCCTGATGCTGGAAGAGGAACACATGCTGGCAGCAGCCGTGATGATGTTTCCTCTGATGCTCTCTCGAGAGTCGACGTCGCTGACCCTGGTCTGCTTCCTGATCGCAGCCTGGAAGCGTCTGAGGTGGAAAGACAGGATCGTTGCGGTTATCTCAACGCTCGCTGGGAGTGTTGTGGTGAAACATCTTGCTATGCGCGCGCAGCCCAACGCGGAGAACCTTCCAGGGTCGATCTATTTGCTCGCAAAAGTGCCCTGGAACTTCATGTACAACGTCTTCGGATTGGTTCCGTGGAGCAATGTGAATACTCAATTCTGCGCCGTTCCTCGATGGACATGGCAGGTTCACCTTGGACGGGTGCATGCGATTGGTATATGCGGATTTTCAGCAACGGGATGGACGCTGATATCGGAAGCAGCATTGAGCGAGTTCGGCCTCTTGCCGCTGCTGCTGGCATTCCTTTGGTGGCGCGGCAGAAAGCTCAACTCACCGAGTATCCTTTTGCGCTTCGCTCTGCTTTACGGGGTTGCATCTCTAATATTGGCGCCCATGCTTGGGACATGGTTTGCGCGCCTCATCGGATACGCGTGGCCTATCTTCTTCGTGGCGCTGCCCCTGCTCTTCGACAGATTTCCGTACAAGCCAACGACGCTCCGCCGTGAGTGCGCGGGCCTCGCATTCTTCGGAATGCACATGCTGCTTTTTTCTGTGGCTTATCGCTGGTTCTGGATAACGCAGTTGGAGGTGAATCTGATCATCTGGGCAATTGGCTATTTCCTGCTGCGATATTGGCTCGGCAATTTAGATCACTCGTTCGACCAAGCGGCCGTGAAGCAGCAACAACCGATCCAGCTAGCTTGAGCACAAACACCCTCCGAAGCTCGATGCCGCCAAACGGGTCAACGCAGCTTACTGCGGTGGTTGATCCTTTGGCTTATCCTTGCCAGTACCAAATATCTTTTGCAACAGATTCCGATGCTTGGTGGCATCAGCCGGCTGCGTATCGCCTGGAGGCGCAGCGGGAGTCGCCGATTTCCCAGTGAAGAAACCGAAGATGCGGCTGCCCAGCGATTGAGAATCATCCCCCATGTGGGAACACATGCCCTGAGGCGCGGCTCCGACCAGGAAGGCTGCGGTGAAGGCGTTGTTTGGACAGGAGTCGTCTGCGATCAGGTTCGTCGTTCGATCGATGCGCAGCACCTCCACGCCGCTGGGAGCAGGGCCCAGCGGTTTCATGTCGGAGTATTGAGGAATGCGAATCGCCCGATTCATGAACTCAGCCCAGATCGGCGCGGCAGCATCTGCGCCCTGGATCTTGAGGTCGGTGTAATCATCATTGCCAACCCAGATCACGCACAGAAGATTGGAAGAATATCCTGCGAACCACGAATCGTGCTCCGTGCCCGTCTTGCCGGCTGCAGGAGCGGTAAAGCCGTGCGCGCGTACGGTCGATCCCGTGCCGTAGGCCATCACGTCTTCCAGCAGCGATTGAGTTAAGAATGCAGCGCGTGGGTCAAGCACCTGCTTCGCTTCCGGTGCGAAGTCAGCAACGATGTCGCCCTGAGGATTGCGAACGCTGGCAAGCACCCAGGGCTTGAGATGCACTCCGTTGTTGGCGAATATGGTGTACGCGCCCGCCATCTCTAGGGGCGTTGCGTTGTACGTGCCAATAGCGACCGATGGCGTGCCGCGCGCGTTGACGATGCCTGCGGAGCGCGCAAGCGCCGCAACGTTGTCGTAGCCAACCATCTGGGCAAGCGAGATCGTCGCAATGTTGAGGGAGTGGGCAAGCGCGTCGGCGGCGGTAACCATGCCGGGATACTCGCCTTTCACAAAATTTCCGGGAGTATAGCTCTGGCCGTTGATGCCGAAATCCTGCGGGTCGTCGTTGATCCGGGTCAGAGCAGTAAAGACACCGCCCGAACCAAGGTTCGTGCCGTCGAGAGAAGTGTTGTAGGCGGCGGCGAACACAAAGGGCTTGAAGATGGATCCAGTCGGTCGCTCAGCAAGAGCGTGGTCCAGCTGCGAATCCCCGTAGTTGCGCCCACCAATCAGGGCCAGGACCTGGCCCGTGTGTGGGTTGAGTGCCACCAGGGCGACCTGCGGATACGTAATGTGCCCGTCCGGCGTGTAGTCCGCGCTGAACTTCTCGCCCTTCTTGTGGTTGAGCGCAAAGTAGCGACGGCGCACAAGTTCATCGACATTCTTCATGCCCGCTTCGATGGCGGAAGCGGCTGCGCGCTGAAGCTCGGGATCGAGCGATGTGTAGATCCGCAGAGCCGAGCGAGTGACATCCGAGTCGCCCAGTCGCTGCAAGATTTGATCGTGAACAAGATCGACGAAATAGGGTGCTTCGCTCGCGTCGGCATCCGGAGGAGCTAAACGAATTGGCTCAGCCTTTGCTCGATCAGCCTGCTCCTGCGTGATGGCGCCCGTTTCCACCATCGAATCCAACACGACGTTGCGTCGCTCCATGGCTCGGTCAGGATGACGATACGGAGCGAAGTAGTTCGGCCTCTGGATCATCCCCGCGAGTAAGGCGCATTCGGCTAAGTCCAACTGGCGCAAGTCCTTTCCAAAATATGCTTGTGCGGCTTCGCCAAAGCCATTGATCGCGAACGAACCGCGTTGGCCCAGGTTGATCTCATTGGCATACATCTCGAAGATCTGCTGCTTGGAGAAGCGAGCCTCGAGTTGATACGTGATCACAATCTCGGCAATCTTCCGCGAGTACGTTTTCTCTGATGATAGAAAGAACCCGCGGGCCAGTTGCTGGGTGAGCGTGGATCCTCCGCAGTTCATCCGGTGAGCGAGGATATCCTGCACTGCGCACTTTGCGGTGCGTACATAATTGATACCAGAGTGCTCAAAGAAGCGGCGGTCCTCGATGGCCAGCACCGCTTGAACCATGTTTGGTGGGATCTGGTTGTAGGTGACCAGGCGCCGCTTGGTTCGATTCTTGTCCTCTGACAAAGCCGTTATGAGCTGAGGCTCGAGCTTATAGGCGGACAAGGCAGCACCGTTCTCTGCCGTGATGCTCTGAACCTGGCCGTCCTCGGACGTAATGGTAGCGCCATCCATCGCGAGGTAGCTTTGTGGCCCTGGTTTGATCAGGATCGAATCGCCACGAAGCTCATAGCTTCCTAGCTCCGGGTTTGTGTTGTATCCCGCGCGCCGCAGAGCTGCGGCGATGGAGGATGCCGAGAGCTGCTGTCCTGGACGAACTTCCTGGGGCGCTGCGTAGACCTGCGCGACCGGAGCAAACAGTGGTCCCTTTGCGAGCCGTTCAGCAACCAGGCCACGGTAGCGCAAGTAGAAATAGCCGAAAACAGAGCCGCCAATTAGGAAAAAGACGATTGCGAGCACCAGAACCACACGCAACAGCTGCCAGAGTACGGGATGGGAGGTGCTATCGAGTTTGACTTTTACAGGCATGCGATCGAATCAAAAATCCTATTGTTTGGACGTAGCAATCAGGGCTGCGAGGTGTTGCGTGACGGAATCAATGGCCAGATCTTCGGTCTTCTGGGTCAGGCGATCTACCAGTTCGACTTGGCCGTCCGCAAGCTTTTTGCCGATATTGATTCGATAGGGAACTCCGATCAGTTCTGCGTCCTTGAACTTTACTCCGGCGCGCTCATCCCGATCGTCCAGCAGCACGTCGACTCCCGCAGCCTCCAGCTTCCTGGCGATCTCTTCGCCGGCTTGGAGAAGGTCTGGTTCGCGCACGTTCGTGATGGTAACAATTACTTCATAGGGCGCGATCGAGACCGGCAAAGTGTACTGTTCGGTCGACGATTCCGCGGCGAACCTGGCTGCACTGGATTCAATCGCAGCAGTAAGAATGCGCTCAACGCCGATTCCGTAGCATCCCATAATCGGCATTACCTCTTTGCCGTTGGCATCCAGCACGCGCGCATTCATGCTCTCGCTGTACTTATAGCCGAGCTTAAAGATGTGGCCAATTTCCATGGCTTTGCCGAGGCGCAGCGGCTGACCCCCGATGGGATCGAGCTCACCTTCGTTGATGTTGCGAATGTCGGCGATCGCGGTCGGCGTGAAGTCGCGTCCGGGTGTGACGTTGCGATAGTGATAGTCCAGCTTGTTCGCGCCGGCGACGAGATTCGTGCGACCTTCCAGACCAAGGTCCATCACGACGATGGACTTCAACCCCTCGTTGGGATTCTCGCGCAAAACGCCCTTCAGTTTCGCAAGCTCCTTGCCTGACTTCAGGCCGTTCAGCGAGCCTTGTGTCATAACCTCAGCAATACCTACAGGCCCGAGGAATCCCGCGGGGCCTCCGATGTGGATCTCTAGTTCAAGCGGTACCATCGCACGAAGTTCGGTAACGCCGGTGATCGCGGCCAGCTTGGTTTCGTTGACCTGGTGATCGCCGCGGAGGAAGGCGACGATGGGACGTGGGACAGATCCGGTGTCCGCAGTCATTCCCATGAAGGCGACGCACTTGATGTCCTGCGAGGCTTCGATGCCGAAGAACTCAGTGACGTCAGCGATGGACGCTTTGCCGGGAGTGTAGACAAGTTCCGGCTTGCCATCGCCTGCTGGTGCAAGATCCTCGACGGGCGTGAGCTTGCTGGTCGCCTTCTCGAGGTTCGCCGCGTAGCCGGATGCTGAGCTTGCGATGAGGTCTTCGCCGGCTTCGGTGTACACCATGAACTCCTGCGACTGCGATCCACCCATTGCGCCGGAATCTGCGTCGACGGCTACAAACTGCAAGCCGCAGCGCGTGAAGATCGCGCGATACGCAGCGTCGTGCTTGTTATAGCTGTCGTCCAGACCCGCGGTGTCGATGTCGAAGGAGTAGGAATCCTTCATCATGAACTGGCGGACGCGCATCAGTCCTGCTTTCGGCCTTGGTTCGTCGCGAAACTTGGTTTGGATCTGATACCAGATTTGAGGAAGCTGTTTGTAGCTGCGCAGCTCGTTGCGAGCGATGGAGGTGATAACCTCCTCGTGCGTCATCGCCAGGCAGAGCTCAGCGCCTTTGCGATCCTTTAGGCGGAACATGTTGTCGCCCATGCCGATCCAGCGGCCTGACTCTTGCCAAATCTCTGCAGGATTCAAGGCAGGGAGAAAGAACTCCTGGCCAATCTTGTCCATCTCTTCGCGGACGATGGCGATGATCTTGTTCAGCGAGCGCTGACCGAGCGGCAGATAGCTGTAGATGCCAGCGCCGAGCTGACGGATATATCCAGCACGCAGAAGGAGTTTGTGGCTTGCGACTTCCGCGTCGGTTGGGGCTTCGCGGAGAGTGGGAATAAAGAGCTTCGACCAACGATGCATATTCGTCGATTGTATCGGAGCGCCGTGTCAGAGGTTGGTAACGCTTTTGAGTACAGAACTTACGCGAGCACGTCATGGAGATGCAGGACGCCCTGGACGGCGGTTGCTGCAGTGCCGTCTTCCGTGACGACGAGGGCGGTGATCTTGTGGCGTTCCATGAGCGTGAGCGCGTCGCCAGCGAAGGTAGTCGAGCCGATGGTGCGTGGGTTGGGGTTGAGGATCTCGGCAGCGGTCAGGTGGAAGGCGTCAGGGCCACGGGTGGCGAAGAGGCGTCGGAGGTCGCCGTCGGAGAGGATGCCTAGCAGCTTGCCGTTGGCCTGGACCGTGGTGAGGCCGAGGCGCTTGGCGGACATCTCGTGGATGATCTCTGGGAGGGTTGCGGTTGGGGCGACGGTTGGGATTGCGTAACCGGTGTGCATGAGCTGGCTGACCGGGATGAGGCGCTTGCCTAGTTGTCCGCCAGGGTGAAGCTCGGCGAAGTCCTGGGGTTGGAAGTTGAGGCGTCGGCTGACGTCGATGGCGAGAGCGTCGCCAAGGGCTAGCATTGCGGTGGTTGAGGCTGTGGGTGCGAGTTGGTGGTTGCAGGCTTCGCGGTCCACGCTGACGTCGAGTATGTATGCGCTCGCCTTGGCGAGGGCTGAGTCCTCGCAGCCGGTGAGCGAGACCAGCGTTACTCCAAGGCGAGGCAGGACCGGAAGGAGCCGAAGCAGCTCCTCGCTCTCGCCGGAGTAGGAGAGGGCGACGAGGACGTCTCCGCGGTTGAGCAGACCGAGGTCGCCGTGGAGCGCTTCGGTGGGATGCAGGAACTGAGCCGCGGTTCCTGTGGAGAGGAGGGTTGCGGCGATCTTGCGAGCGATGAGGCCGCTCTTGCCGACGCCGGTGAGGACGGCGCGATGGCCGCTTCGGGAGGTTTCGGCGAGCAGCTCGGCAACCTGCTCAAACACCTGAGCCTGAGGGCCTTCGAGGCGCTGGGCTAGCTGCTCGAGCGCTTCGGCCTCGATACGGACGAGGTCAGCGGGGCGTTTTGGGACTTGCGTTTGAGGAAGCTGGGTCATTGCGGCTGGCGTAGATATTGGCTAGGGAGAATGCTAGCAGAGACGCTCATCGGCGATAGACTAGAAGAGGAGCGCGGGCGCTGATCGGCCTGCGCCGAAGGATTGTGCCGTGGTTCGTCGTTTGAGTATTGTCGTGTTGCTGATTGCGGGTGTGACGCTGGTGGTGATGGCAGGTACGCATAACCTGCGGCATCGGCAGGTTGAGATGCGGAAGGCGCAGCAGGTACAGCTGACACCTGCTGATTCGTCGTCTGCGTCGGCGGATTCGGCTGACGATCCGATGGCTAAGAAGCTGGTTGGTCAGGCTGCGCCGTCGTTCACGCTGGTGGATCTGAGCGGCAAGAAGGTTTCGCTGGCCGATTACAAGGGACATCCGGTGGTGCTGAACTTCTGGGCTACGTATTGCGGACCGTGCAAGCTCGAGATGCCTTGGTTCCAGGATCTGCAGAACAAGTACAAGGACAAGGGACTGGTTGTGCTGGGGCTGGACCAGGACGATGGCATGGCAGTGAAGGAGGTTGCGGAGGCGTCCAAGCGCGTGGGCGTGACGTATCCGATCCTGATGCCGGATGATGCTGTGTCGAAGAGCTACCAGTTGAGCGACTACATTCCTGAGACGTTCTACGTGGACAAGAGCGGCAAGGTTGTGGACCAGACGATCGGCGCGCATTCGAAGAATGAGCTCGAGGCGGATATTCAGAAGGCGATCGGTTCGGGTGGGCTATGAAGGGCCCAGGGTCCAGGGCCCAGGGTCCAGGGTGTTGGTGGTGTGTTGCGGCGTTGGTGGCTGCGCTTGGGTTGAGGGCTGGGGCGCAGGAGATTCAGTTGAATCCTGGGCCGGTGGCGCATAAGGCTCATGTGGAGTTGCTTTCGGATGCGGTTGAGGTGAAGGCTGGTGAGCCGCAGGTGGTGGAGCTGCGGTTCCGGGTGCAGGATGGGTTTCATATCAATTCGCATAAGCCTAAGGACGAGCTGCTGATTCCTACCGCGCTGGAGCTGAAGGCAGGGAGCGGGACGAAGGTTGTGGATGAGCAGTATCCGAAGGGGTCGACCTACCGGCTGCCGGTGGGAGCGAGCGAGACGCTGGATGTGTACCAAGGCGAGTTTCGAGTGAGCGTTCGGCTGGTGGTGCCGAAGGGCTCGTCGACGCTGACTGGCGCGCTGCATTACCAGGCTTGCGACAATGCGGTTTGCTATCCGCCGAAGACGCTTCCGGTCGTGGTGGCGGTTACCGGGGACTAGGGACCCCCCTTCTGACCCCATCGGGCCAAGAACGCCCGACGGGGACCCCCCCTCCCCCCTCGCACTAGCTGTTTTTGCGCTAAAGTCGTGCAGTCACACGGGTTAGGTGGCAAAGTATCCCCCTTAGCAGAGGGCATTTCCTGGGGTAACTGGTTGTATTCAGATGGGTTAAGGGGCAAAGTATCCCCCCCGCGGGGGTGGTTGTCGGGATGGGTATACCCCCCCTCCCCCTACTTTCACTTTTGGTTAGTGAAGTCGTTTGGAATGTGCGGGTTAGTTGGTGAAAGCTGCCTTCACTCGGCTCATTCTAAACGAGTTACGGCTATGATCTTCTCTCCGTTGGAGTTAGGGGCTTAAATGTGAAAGCTGCAGCCGGTACTCGCCGGTGCAGCTTGTTTGAAATTGGGCTCTACTTCAAGTGTATCAAGTTGGGTAGGTAACTATGCCAAGTTGGTGAGAGAGAAATCGCCAGTGGTGGCGCGGGTTTTGGGGCGTTCGCGGGTGGGTGGGGGCTTGACATGCGAAATCCGGGCTGTTTTCGAAGCTGGTTCCAGAATTTATTTTTCTGCGCGGCCGCGAGGGCTTCGCGGGGTCAGGATGGATCTGGAAGAGGCTGCTCGGTTTTGGGTGGGATGGCTTGCATGGCGCGTTCGGTCAGGGCGGTGATGGTGAGGGCGGGATTGACGCCTAGATTGGCGCTGATGACGGAGCCGTCGCAGATGTAGAGGTTGGCGTAGTTGAAGATGCGGTGGTAGCTGTCGATGACGCCGTGGGCGGGGGTGTCGGCCATGGGGGCACCGCCGATGCAATGGGCAGTCATGGGGATGTTGAAGAGGATCTCGGTGAGGGTGGTGCAGGGTACGCCTCCGGTGACCTGGGCGCCTAGTTCGGCGAAGCGGTTGGCGGAGGGGATGTAGGTGGGGATGGGGTCGCCGGCGGTGGTGAGGACTTTGATGAAGGGCCAGTACCAGGGGCGCTTGAGGCGCATGGTGAGGGGGCTGTCGATGGCTTGCATGCAGAGCAGGATGAGGGTTTCGTGAGAGGCGCCGAAGGGTTGGAGGGCGCGGAGGGTTCGAAGCGGGGACCTGAGGAACTGGACCGCGAGGGTGCGCAGCCAGGTGAGGATGCGGGAGGGGCCGGGGCGGCCATTGACGAGGAGGGTGGAGAGGGGGCTGAGGGCGTCGGAGCCGCGGGGGTAGCGGACGGCTTCGATGTGGGTATTGGCGTCGATGTAGATGCCGGAGCCGATGGCGATGCCGGCGGAGAGGTTGTCGGAGGTGCCGGGATAGCGGACGGCGATGAGGGACTCGGCGTTGGTGAGGACGCGGTTGCCTAGCTGGCCGGAGATGTTGGGGAGCGAGCCTTTCTGCTTGAGGCGGAAGAGGAGGTCTTGCGTGCCGAGGGAGGAGCCGGCGAAGATGACGCCGCGAGTGGTGAGGCGCTGGGTGGGGCCGCGGAGGAGGGCGCGGGAGGATTGGGTGAAGACCTCGTAGCCGTCGCTTCCGTCAGGCGTGGCGTTGAGGGGACGGACGTCGATGACCTTGGTTTCGGCGAGGATGCGGGCGCCCTTTTTCTCGGCGAGGTAGAGATAGTTTTTGTCGAGGGTGTTCTTGGCGTTGTGTCGGCAGCCGACCATGCAGCCTCCGCAGGCGATGCAGGTCTGGCGGGCGGGGCCTTCACCGTCGAAGTAGGGGTCGGAGGAGGGGGTGCCGGGTGGGTCGTCCTCGTTGCCGAAGAAGACGGCGACGTCTGTGGGATAGAAGGTGTGGGCTACGTTTGCGGCCTCGGCCATCTGTTGGAGCTTGAGGTCTGCGGGGGCGAGGATGGGGTTGGAGACTACGCCCATCATGCGTTTGGCGGTGGCGTAGTGCGCGGGCATGATGTGCTTCCAGTCGTCGAGGCCGGCCCAGGTGCCGTGGTCCCAGATGGTGTCGGGCGGGACGAGCATGGTGTTGGCGTAGGTGATGGAGCCTCCGCCTACGGCGTTGCCGTGGAGGACGATGACGTGGCGGAAGAAGCGGAGGTTGAAGAAGCCGCGCAGGCCTAGCTTGGGTTTCCAGAGATAGCGGTTGACGGTCCAGTTGGTCTTGGGGAGATTTTCGGGGGTCCAGCGGCGGCCCATCTCGACTACGAGGACTTTGTAGCCTTTTTCGGTGAGGCGCAGGGCAGAGACGCTGCCGCCGAAGCCTGATCCGACGATGAGGAAGTCATAGTCGAAGGGCGGCGGCATAGGTGGACCTCGGGTAAGAGCTGCTGGAGCGGGATAAGTATACGCAGCGGGCTACCTGGGATATCCCTGCCAGATGTACTCGAGGGCTTCGGGGAGGGTTTGGGCGCGGACGGCGTGGTCTACGTGGCCGGCGTTGCGGGCGAAGACGAACTGGTAGGGGTAGTGTTTGGCGGCGAGGACGCGGGCCATGGCTTCGTTGGCGACGACCCAGTCGTGCATGTTGTCGCGCATGAGGTTGGGGTTGTAGAGGTCGCGGTCGCCTACTTCAAGCCAAAGGCGGAGCGGCTTGCGCGGGGAGTTGGGGATGAGGGTGGTGTGGAAGCCCCAGGCGCCTTGCGGGGTTGCGGGGTTGAAGGGCCACTGCTGGTTGACGTAGGTGCCGGAGTAGGTGAGGACGCGGTGGTAGAGGTCGGGGTGGTACCAGGCCATGATGAGGGCGCAGGAGCCTCCGGAGCTGCCGCCCATGGTGGCGCGGGCGTCGGGGTCGTGGGAGAGCTTGACGTGGGCCTGGGCCTCGACGAGGGGGAGGACTTCGTTTTCCACGAACTCGGCGTAGCGGGGAGAGAGGGTGTCGTACTCGAGGCCGCGCTCGGAGCCCTGCGCGTCGCCGCCACCGTTCTGGATGGAGATGGCGATCATGGGCGGGAGCTTGTGGGCGGCGATGAGGTTGTCGAGGACGGTGAAGAGAAGTTTGTCAGGGCCGTCGGCGCCTACGATGAAGGGAGCGACCGTGCCGGGGACGTACTCGGCGGGGACGTAGACGGTGACGGTGCGGGTGTAGGGCGCGGGGTGGCTGGTGGTGACGATGAGACTGGCGGGGTTGGTGGGGTCGGGCGTGCCGAAGGTGCCTTTGTCGCGCGCGATGCCGGGGTAGTATTTGCTGTCGGCGGAGGACATGGTGATGGTGCCGTGGGGGACGTCGGGGTTGGGGGTGGACTCGGGTGCGGGGGTGTGGGTGGGGCCGATGATGAAGTTGCCGTTCAGCGTGGGCGCGGGGAGGGTGCCGTCGGGGAGTTCGGTGGGTGCTGGGCGCACGGCCGGAGTTCGGGTTGGTGGCGTGGGGCGGACGTAAGGGGCTTGCGCGGAGGCGATGGGCTGCGGCGTTGGGGCGGGCGTCTGGGCTAGCGTTGTGGTGGTCAGGAAGGCGAGGAGCGAGGCGGTGCGGAGAGCGTTGGGCACTAGAGACTCCGGTGGAGCAGGTGGCTTGCTATGGCGGTAGCGACGGGCTACCCTAAACGACTTACGATTGAGGATATCGAAGTGTTTCTGTTGGGAGTGGAAAAGGTCGTCGATGGCGAGTGACGCGGAGAAGACGAAGCTTAGGGAGTTGGCGGCGAAGGCGGCGGAGCAGGCTTATGCGCCTTATAGCAGGTTTCGCGTGGGGGCGGCGCTACTGCTGGAGGATGGCGCGGTGGTGACGGGTTGCAACGTGGAGAACTGCAGCTACCGGCTGACCAGCTGCGCGGAGCAGGGGGCGATTGCGCGGGCGGTTGCCGAGCGCGGGCCGGGCATTCGGGTGCGGGCCGTGGCGGTGGCGAATTTGAATGATGCGGCGAGTATGCCTTGCGGGGCTTGCCGGCAGACGCTGAGTGAGTTTGGCGAGGATGCGATGGTAGTGCTGTATCCGGGTGAGAATGGGCCGGAGGAGACTACGCTTGGGGAGTTGCTGCCGCATGCGTTTCGGGGTGAGTTTCTTAACGGCAGGGATTAGGGAACAGGGATTAGGGATTGGGTGCTTTGTGATGCATGCGATTGATTTGTTGTTGAAGAAGCGGGATGGGGCGGAGTTGTCGACGGCGGAGATTGAGTTTTTTGTGCGGGCCGTGGTGCGGAATGGGGAGACAAAGCTGGTGGCTGAGGCGGGGAATGCTGGGGTCCTTCGCTCCACTCAGGATGACGGCGAAAAACAGGGCGAGACGATCACTGATGCGCAGATGGGGGCGTTCTTGATGGCTGTGTTTGAGCGCGGGTTGTCGTTGCGGGAGCTGGGGGATCTTACGCGGGCGATGCGGTTCTCGGGGGAGACGTTCGACGCTTCGGGATTGGATAGCTTTACGTTGGATAAGCACTCGACGGGGGGCGTGGGGGATAAGAGCTCGCTGCTGATTGCGCCGGTGTGGGCGGCGGCGGGGATGGATGGTGGCGCGAGTGTGTCGGTGCCGATGATCTCGGGGCGCTCGCTGGGTCACACGGGCGGGACGCTGGATAAGCTGGAGACGATTCCCGGGTTCGATTCGCAGCTAAGTTTGGCGCGGATGGGCGAGGTGCTGCGGGAGTGTCATGCGGCGCTGGTGGGACAGACGCCGAGGCTGGTTCCGGCGGACCGGATTCTGTATGGGATGCGAGATCACACGGGGACGGTGGAGTCTCCATTTTTGATCTGCGCGAGCATTATGAGCAAGAAGCTGGCGGAGGACCTGCGCGGGCTGGTGCTGGATGTGAAGGTGGGGTCGGGCGCGTTCATGCCGACGGAGGAGCGGTCACGGTTTCTGGCAGAGCTGATGGTGTCTACCGGTGAGTCGGCGGGAATGAAGACGGTTGCGTTATTGACGGCGATGGACGAGCCGTTGGGGAGGTTTTCGGGAAACTGGGTGGAGGTTTGGGAGTGCGTGGATATTATGAAGGGCGTGCGGCATCCGATGTCGGCGGACCTGATTGAGCTGTCGAATGCGCTGAGCGGGTGGGGATTGTTCCTGGCGGGGCGGACTGGGTCGCCGGAGGAGGGTGCGGCGCTGGCGGATGAGATGTTGCGGTCGGGGGCGGCGTATGCGGCGTGGTTGAAGATTGTCGCAGCACAAGGTGGAGACGTGAGCGTGTTTGAGGACCCGGCGGCGTTTCACAAGCCGCGGGCGATGCGGGTGCTGCGGTCCTCGCGCGACGGGTTCCTGGTGGGGATGGACTGTAAGGAAGTGGGCTGGGCGGTGCAGCGGCTGGGCGCGGGGAGGGCGCGGCCGGGCGATCCGGTGAGCGCGCATGCGGGGATTGAATCGCATGCGAAGATTGGGGACAGGGTGGAGGCTGGGCAGGCGCTGTTTACGTTGTTCAGCGAGGATGAGGCGTTGATCGAGGAGCCGTACCGGATGATGGAGGCCACGGTGCAGATTGCGGAGGAGTGGCGGGAGCGGCTGCCGCTGGTGCGCGAGGTGGTCAAGACGAAAGGTCCGCGATGAATGGCATCGTGCGCGATATTGGGATCGCCCTACTGGTTCGTACTGGCGCTGGCTGACCACTTCTCGCGGATGGCGGGAATACGGTAGGGCAGGCCTCGGGATTATGCCTTGGCGGCCTTGTTCTGCATGTAGTGCTGGACGGACTTTTCCCAGTCGAGCGAGGTGCCGGCGTAGGGTGAGCCCTGGCGGCGGGCGGAGCGGTTCTCGAGCGGGTTGTGGGGCGCGGCGGCGGCCTCGGGCTCAGGAAGCTTGGCTTCAACGGGGGCGGGGACGCCCTCGGGGCGGAAGGAGCGGGGAAGTTCGCTTTCCTTGTATTCGACACCTTCGGCGGCGAGGCGCTTGGCGATGATGACGAGAGCGTCGCGCTTGAGGGTGATCTTGCGAGCGGCAGCGGCGCGGGCGGCTTCGGTGGCGAAGACTTCGTACTTGATCAGGTGCGCGAGGCGGCGATCGAAGAGGTCGATGTCGGCGTGAAGGGTCTTGAGGTGGTACTTGCTTTCGATGGCGGTGGGGGTTGTCATACACGCTCCGGAGTCAGTGACGACTCAAAACGTTAGCTATCTGCAGGATGGAATCGGTGCAGGCAGGTGTGGGGTGCGGCGGGTACTTGGGGAAGCGATGACACAGCGTTGCGCGGAGCGGGAGCCAGAAGGCAACGGGAGGGCAAAAAAAGCGCAAAGGGGTGGTTCTTAACGAACCACCCCTTCGGCTTACTGCAAGATCAATTAGAGAGCCTGGACGTTCTCGGCCTGCCAGCCCTTGGGTCCTTTGACCACGTTGAACTGAACGCGCTGACCTTCCTGAAGCGAACGGAAGCCGTTGCTCTGGATGGCGGAGTGATGCACGAAGACGTCGTCGCCATTCTCGCGGCTGACAAATCCGAAGCCCTTGGCATCGTTAAACCATTTTACTGTTCCCTGTTCCATTATTCTTGTTCCTCTTAAAGCAATGTACCGCTGAACGCAATGTTGGTGTTGTTTGCGTGTAGAGCGGTAGAGCCGGAACAAGCAAATTGACCAATCGTATTCGACGACCAGAAATAGTATACCATGTACCGCTCGCGAGCTGGGGATGGGCCGTCGGTGAGGCGCTGGCTGGTGGTTGAGGGCTTGAATCGATACACTGCCGTTACTACCTTCCGCTTGGCTTATTGTTGTAGCTTGTACCACCCAGCCTGTACTACCGGAGCCTGCCCTTGGGACGATTTACCGGACTGCTCGGACTTGTTGTGTTTCTTTCGCTCGCCTATATCTTCTCGACCAACCGGCGGGCGATTCGGTGGAAGACGGTGGCATGGGGGCTGGGGCTGCAGATTCTGTTTGCCTTCGCGGTGATCAAGTGGAACTACGGGCAGATCATTCTGAGCAACGTCTCGGCGGTAATTACGGGGCTGCTGGGGCACGCGGCGGATGGTTCGGGGCTGGTGTTTGGGTACCTGGGCATCCCTAGCAATCCGCTGAGCGTGTTTGCGTTTGCGGTGCTGCCAACGATTATTTTTGTGAGCGCGTTCTTCGCGATCCTGTATCACATTGGGCTGATGCAGCTGATCATTAAAGTCGTCGCGTGGCTGATGCAGCGGACCATGGGGACGTCGGGTGCGGAGTCGACCAACGTGGCGGCGTCAATCTTCATGGGGCAGACAGAGGCTCCGCTGACGATTCGGCCGTTTCTTTCGGGCGCGACGCGAAGTGAGCTGATGACGATCATGACGTCGGGAATGGCGCATGTGTCGGGTGGAATTATGGCGGCTTACATTTTGTTCGGGATTAATGCGAAGGATCTGCTTTCGGCGGTGATCATGACGGCGCCGGGAACGATCCTGGTGGCGAAGATGCTGGTGCCGGAGACGGAAGTTCCAGCGACGGCGGGCACGGTGAAGATGCCGCCGAGTGAGGAGCACAAGGACGAGAACCTTGTAGGCGCGATTGCGCGCGGGACGATTGATGGCGGGCAGCTGGCGTTCAATGTGGCAATTATGCTGATCGCGTTTGTGGCGCTGGTGGGGCTGTTCAATGCGATCATGCTGGCGATCTCGAACTTTGCCTGGGCGCATGGACATATTCCCTTCCCGCACTCTCTGAACAATGTGCTGGGTGTGGTGGGAGCGCCGGTGGCGTGGCTGATCGGGATTCCGTGGCGCGAGTGCAAGGTGATTGGGAACCTGCTGGGGACGCGGACGATCATCAATGAGTTCCTGGCGTTCAACTTGCTCGGCAAGCTGAAGGGTGTGCTGACGCCGCGGACGTTTTCGATTGCGACGTTTGCGCTGTGCGGGTTCGCGAATGTTGGTTCGATCGGAATGCAGATTGGCGGGATTGGTGCGCTGGTGCCGAATCGGCGCAATGACCTGGCGCAGTTGGGCGTGCGGGCGATGCTGGCGGGAACGATGGCAAACTTGATGTCGGCCAGCATTGTGAGCATGCTGATTAAGTAGGAAGATTTATGCAACTGCGAGGTTGAACCATGCCTGACCATTACACGCGCGCGTTTGCTGCCGCTGAGTACGTTCGCTCGATGCATCCGACAGAGCCGAGACTGGCAATCATTCTCGGATCGGGGCTAGGGAACTTTGCGACACAGGTGGAAGACGCAACGACGATCGAGTATGGAGAGATTCCGGGTTGGCCGGTCTCGACCGTGGAGGGTCACGACGGGAAGCTGGTGCTGGGGTCAATTGGCGGCGTGACGGTGGCGGTGATGCAGGGGCGCGTGCATGCGTATGAGGGCTACTCGATGAACGAGGTGACCTTTCCGATGCGGGTGCTGGGGTTGCTGGGATGCACGGCGCTGATCGTGACGAATGCGGCGGGCGGGATTAATAAAAGCTATGGCGAGGGAACGCTGGTGGCGATCAGCGACCACATTAATCTGACTGGATCGAATGCAGCACTGGGGCGCAATGAGCCGCGATTTGGCTTGAAGAAGGGTGCGGGGCAGAGGTTCTTCGATATGACGGCGGCGTACTCGCCGAAGCTAAGGGCGTTGGCGCATGCGGAGGCGGAGAAGCAGAAGATTCCGCTGCCGGAGGGCGTGTACCTGGCGGTGCTGGGGCCGAGCTACGAGACGCCGGCGGAGATTCGCGCGTTTCGCGTGCTGGGCGCGGACCTGGTGGGGATGAGCACGGTGCACGAAGTGATCGTGGCGCGGCACATGGGGATTGAGGTGCTGGGAATCTCGCTGGTGACCAACATGGCGGCGGGCGTTTTGGATCAGCCGATCAATCATGCCGAAGTGATGGAGACTGGGCGACGCGTGGAGGCGCAGTTTACGTCCCTGGTGAAGGCGCTGGTGCCGCAGGTTGCCGCGGCTACGGTGTAGGGGGCAGGGGCTTGGAGAGCGTGGGGCGGGAACCGAAACAGATGAGTTTTCCGCGGCGACCTACCGTGATCGGGATCGCCGGGTGCTCGGGGTCGGGGAAGACGACGCTGGCACGGGAGTTGGCGCGGGAGCTCGAGGCTACGCTGTTTCCGTTGGATTTGTACTATCGGGACCTGTCGCAGTTCCCTCTCGATGCGCGGCATAAGCAGAACTTCGATCATCCGGATTCGCTGGAGAGCGAGTTGTTTGTGGAGCATATACGGGAGCTGTCGGAGGGACGGGCGATTCAGCGGCCGGTGTATGATTTTGCGCGGCATACGCGGGTGCTGGGGGCGTTTGAGGTGGTGGAGCCGACGGAGTTTCTGATCGTAGAAGGGATTATGGCGCTGCACTATGAAGAGCTGTGGCCGCTGTATGACTTCAGCGTTTATGTGGACGCGCCGGATGAGGTTTGCTTGAACCGGAGGATCTATCGGGACATGCGCGAGCGGGGGCGGACCGAGGAGAGCGTGCGCGAACAGTATGAGGCGGCGGTACGGCCGATGGCGGAGCTGTATGTGCTGCCGTCGCGGGGACGAGCGACGTTGACGGTGATGGGAACCGAAGCGCTGGACTGGTCGATTGAGCGGGTGATGCGGGGAATGCGGGACGGTGGGTTGGCGCGGTAGAGCGAGTTAGCAAGTTAGCGAGTTAGCAAACCAGATGTTCGCTAACTTGCTAAGTTGCTGACTCGCTGAGATCGCAGGTTACTTGCTGAAGTCGACGGTCGGGGCGGTGGCGTTGGCAGGGTTGCCCTTGAAATATTCGTCGCGGTAGTGGAAGCCCGCCATGTTGGCCCAGATGCTGTTGGGGAACTGGCGGATGAAGACGTTGTAGGCTTCGAGCGCCTTGTTGTAGCGCATGCGAGCGACGGAGATGCGGTTCTCGGTGCCGGCAAGCTCATCTTCGAGACGCATGAACTGATCGTTGCCCTTGAGATTGGGATACTCCTCCTGAAGGCGATAGAGGGGGATCAGGGCGGCGTCGAGCTTAGTGTTCGCCTGAATGCTGCTGGCGCGATTGGACGAGGCGGCGAGGACGCCGGCGCGGGCGTTCGCGATGTTGGTGAGGACGGTTTCCTCTTCGGCGGTGTAGCCCTTGACGCTGGCGACGAGGTTGGGGATCAAGTCGAGACGGCGCTGCTGCTGGATGTCTACCTGGGAATAATTCTGGTCGACATCCTCATTGAGCTGCACCATCTGGTTCTTGGCGGAGACGTAACTTCCGAAGCTCAGGATAACGACCAGGACCAGAAGGCCGACGACTCCGAGCACAACCCAAAGAGCTTTCATCGATGTATTCCCTTTCGCATCTATCGTAGTCATTTGCTCAAACCCTTTGTGACTCTGAGATCAATTTACCAACTACCACTGGCGCCGCCGCCGCCGGAACCGCCGCCGAAGCCGCCGCCGAAGTCTCCACCCCCTCCGCCACCGCCTCCACCAAAGCCACCTCCACCACCAAAGCCTCCTCCACGGCCGCCGCCACCGAAGCCTCCGCCCATCATGTTCCCAAGCAGGAACCAGAGCCAGCCACGGCCGCCGCCGCGGAATATGAGCAGGATAAAGATGATGAAGAAGATGATGCCAAACCAGTTGGTGTGGTGTCGTTGTTGCTGAGGCTGGTAGTTGTAGACGGGCGCGGATTGCTGGGGCGGGGTGAGGGTTACGTTGGCGTCTGCTGCGATCACGTTGGCAATCTGCTGGACGCCAAGCTGAATGGCCGGGCCATACTGGGCCTGCTGTAGCAGGGGGGTCATGCTGCGGCGGATGTCGCCGACCTTGCCGTCGGGAAGAATGCCTTCAAGGCCGTAGCCGACTTCAATTCGATTCTTGCGATCCTGGATGGCGAAGACGAGGAGGACGCCTTTGTCGGTGGACTTGGGGCCAACCTTCCAGTTGTCTTCGAGCGCGGTGGTCCAGGGGTCGATGTCTTCGCCGTCGAGGGATTTGACGGTGACTACCTGGATGGTGGCGTGAGCCTTGGAATAAACCTGCCAGGCGATGTCTTCAATATTTTCCTTGGACACAGGATCGATGACATTGGCGAAGTCGCTGACGTAGCTGGTGGGCTTGGGCAGCTTATCGGGCGCCTCAGCATGGGCGAGGCCGATGAGCGGACAAACCAGGAGAGCGACTCGGAGAAGTAAGCCTTTGGCAGTCACAACGATATGGTACGCCTAGAACGGTGAGCGGTTCCAAAGGTAAGTTTTCGAGCCAACGGCCCCCTGCGGCGGAAGCCATTGGCTGGAATGCGGCAGTACAGGCTCAGCTGAGCTTGGCGTTGAGGCTGTCGGCCATCTGGGTGTGGGCGGCTACGACACTCTTGCCATGCATGACGGCGACCTTGAACTTGGCGTCGGTGGTGGTTTGTGCTTCCTTGGTGAAGAGGTCGAGCGCCTCGTGGTGATCTTTATCCATGACGCTCATGTATTCCTTGTCGAAGTCAGTACCGGAGAGGCCGCTGAGCTTGTCGTACTCGGCCTGGTGGCCGGGATCGAGACTGGCGGGCGGGGTGAGGCCCCAGGCCTGGGCAAAGGGCATCATCTGGTGGCCGAGAGCGGTATGATCGACGACCATCTTGTGGGCAAAGGCTTTGACCTGGGGGTTGGTGGCCTTGGTCTCGGCTAACTTGCTGAGTTGGATCTCGTCGTAGTTGCCTTGCGAGGCCTTGGTTAGAAACTGCTTGTCCTGATCGGTGGCCTGGGCGCGGGCGACTAGCGAGGGTGCCAAGCTGGCGCAACCTAATGTAGCGATACAAACTATCTTCGTAATTCTGTTCATGGCAGGTCCCTTTTAAATGCGGCATCGCCGCGAGTTACGAACTGTACGTAGTGTGAGAGGGCGGTTGGTTGGTCTGGCGTTGCACACGAGCCGGACATTTATGCTGGGGATGGAGTTCTGACAAACATGACCTTGCCTGTGCCACCTGTCGCCGAACGCGAACCGAAGAAAACCTCGATCCATGGAACCGTATTAGAGGATGACTATGCGTGGATGCGCGACAAGGGCACTCCGCGCGTGACCGCCTATCTGGAGGCGGAGAACGCCTATACTGCCGCGGCGATGAGCGGGACCGAGGAGCTGCAGACGAAGTTGTATGAGGAGATTCTGTCGCACATCAAGGAAGATGATGTGTCGCTGCCGTATCGCGATGGGGCGTGGGAGTATTTGACGCGGACCGAGAAGGGCAAACAGTATCCGCGGTTCTGTCGCAGGCCGGTTGGGAAGCCTGACGACGAGGTGGTGATTCTGGATGTGAACGTGCTGGCCGAGGGGCAGCCGTTTATGGATGTGGGCATGATGAGCGTCAGCCTGGATGGGAAGCTGCTGGCGTACACGACCGATAACACGGGGTTTCGGCAGTACACCCTTGCGATTAAAAACCTGGAGACCGGCGAGATGCTGGGGGATTCGGCGGAGAGGGTGGGGTCGGTGGTATGGGCGAGCGATTCGGCGACGCTGTTTTATTCGACGGAGGATGAGCAGACCAAGCGCCACGATCGCGTATTCCGGCATGTGCTGGGGGCAGCGCCTGTGCAGGTGTTCCATGAGGGGGACGAGCGATTTAATTTGGGCGTGGGACGGACGCGTGACCGGAAGTATCTGCTGCTGGAGGCGGGCAGCCATACGACGAGTGAGACGTGGGTGCTCGATGCGGCCGAGCCTGCGGACGCGTTTCAGGTGGTGGCGCAGCGCGTGGACGATGAGGAGTATGACGTCGATCATCGCGAGGGATTTTTTTATATACGGACGAACTATGAGGCGGAGCAGTTTCGGTTGATGCGGACGCCGGTGACGGCGACGGGGCGTGCGCATTGGGTGGAGATCCTGGCGGAACAAAAGGACGCGCCACTGGAAGATGTGGACCTGTTCCGCGAATTCTTTGTGGCGAGTTATCGGGAGCGTGGGCTGCCGGTGATGCGGGTGTTTGCGCTGAGCGAGGAGGGGTTGCCGGAGGCGTCGAAGGAGATACGCTTCCCTGACCCGGCGTATGAGGCGGATGGGGATGTGAATCGGGACTTTGCTGCAACGGTGTACCGGTATGCGTACCAGTCGCTGGTGCGGCCGCCGTCGGTGTTTGAGTATGACGTGCGGACGGGCGGGTCTACGCTGCTGAAGGAGCATGAGGTGCCGGGTGGGTTCGATGCTTCGCGGTATGCTTCGGAGCGGCTTTGGTTCAAGGCTGGGGATGGGACGCAGGTTCCGGTGTCGCTGGTGTATCGGCGAGACATGTTCAAGAAGGATGGACGCTCGCCGCTGTACGTGTATGGGTATGGGTCGTATGGGTATGCGCTGCCGCTGGGGTTTGGGGCTAGCCGGCTGGCGCTGCTGGATCGCGGGCTGGTGATGGCGTATGCGCATATCCGCGGCGGAGGAGAGCTGGGCGATCCGTGGCACGATGCTGGCAAGATGATGGAGAAGCGCAACACGTTTACCGACTTCATTGAGGCTGTCGAGTTTCTGCTGCGCGAGGGGTATGGAGATCCGAAGCGCGTGGCGATTGAGGGTGGAAGCGCAGGCGGGCTGTTGATGGGCGCGGTAGTGAATATGCGGCCGGATCTATTCCGCGTGGTCGTAAGCCATGTGCCGTTTGTGGATGTGATGAACACGATGCTGGACGCTACGCTGCCGCTGACGGTGGCGGAGTATGAGGAGTGGGGAAATCCCAATGAGAAGGCGGCGTTTGAGTATATGCGGAGCTACTCGCCGTATGACAACCTGCGCGCGGGGGAGTATCCGGCGATGCTGGTGAAGACGAGCCTGAATGATTCGCAGGTGATGTATTGGGAGCCGGCAAAATATGTCGCCAAGCTGCGCACGCTGAAGGCTGAGGATGCGCCACTACTGCTGCATGTGAACATGGACGCGGGGCATGGCGGCGCCAGCGGGCGGTATGACTATCTGAAGGAGATTGCGTTTGATGACGCGTTCGTGCTGCGGGAGTTGGGGGTAAAGGGTTAGGCGCGGAGGATATCGGTCTGGCTGAAGTCGTTGCCTTTGAAGAGAAGAGGTTCGCCGGAGAGCTTCGCCAGGGCATAGGTGAAACAGTCACCGTAGTTGAGACGGGCTGAATGGCGCCCCTTGCCATAGCGGCGAAAGGCGTCGAGCGCAATGCGTGACTGCTGTTCATCTACCGGGACAATTTCTATTTCGATATCTGCGACGAGTTGCTCGAACTCCTGGTACGCGGCATCAGAATGGGCGATCAAAAGAATTCCGATCTCCACCATGGTGGCGGCAGATAGAAGGCGCACGGGGTCTGAGCTGATTGCTTTCGCAAATTGTTCCAGTTCTGGTTCGAGCTGGAGAATCGCGATGATTGCGGACGAATCGATGACCATTAGCTGGGCAGTCCATTTTCGTCGTAGCCAAGAATTTCAGCATCGGATCTGTCGTCAAGTTTCGGCAGAGCCGCTATGCGATGCGCCACCCGCATGATCTTCTCGTAGGTTGCCCGATCCTCAATCCTGGGCCGCAGGCGGCGACGACGTTCACGGACGGCGACAGCGATGGCCTCAGTAAGGCTTTCGCCTGTATCCGCAGCTAGAGAGCGTATCTCCTGTTCGACGGCCGGATTGTTGATATGCAGCGGCATGACCCGATTGTACATTCAATGTACATATGATGTACATAGGGCGCGCGGATGGAAGGCTTAGGCGTTCTCGGGGATGATGTCGCCTTCGCCGGGGGCCAGGAAGAGGTTGGCTTCGAGGCCGTGCTGGCGGTCGTAGAGGTCGCGGTAGCGGCCGTTGAGGTTGTAGAGGGTCTGGTGGGTTCCTCGCTCGACGATGTGGCCTTGCTCGACGACGAGGATCTGGTCGGCGCGGCGGATGGTGGAGAGGCGGTGGGCGATGACGAAGGTTGTGCGGCCCTGCATGAGGAAGTTGAGGCCAGCCTGGATGAGGGCTTCGGACTCGGAGTCGAGGGAGCTGGTGGCTTCGTCGAGGATGAGGATGCGGGGGTCGGCGAGAATGGCGCGGGCGATGGAGAGGCGCTGGCGCTGGCCACCGGAGAGCTTGACGCCGCGCTCGCCGACGATGGT
This sequence comes from uncultured Acidobacteriaceae bacterium, assembly GCA_963737325.1. Taxonomy (GTDB): domain Bacteria; phylum Acidobacteriota; class Terriglobia; order Terriglobales; family Acidobacteriaceae; genus Granulicella. The sequence goes on along the minus strand of CAVTSJ010000019.1, from coordinate 118,221 downwards.
GTCGTAGCCTTCGGGGAAGCGCTCGGCGAACTCGTCGACTCTTGCGATCTTGCAGGCTTTGAGGAAGTCTTCTTCGGTGGCGGAGGGGCGGGAGAACTTTACGTTCTCGCGGATGGTGCCGTCGAAGAGGAAGGTTTCCTGGAGGACTACGCCGAGCTGCTGGCGGTAGCTGGCCAGGCGGGCGGCGGCGAGGTCGTGGCCGTCGATGAGCACGGCGCCGGACTGCGCAGTATGGAAGCCGCAGATGAGCGAGATGATGGTGGACTTGCCGGAGCCGCTGGAGCCGACGAGCGCGGTGACGGTGCCGGGGCGGGACTCGAAGCTAATGTTGTGGAGGACGGGCTTGTCGGGGACGTACGCGAAGCCGACGTCGACGAAGCGGACGTCGCCGGCGAGCGGGCCGAGTTCGATGGAGCGGGCGGGGTCGGCGTCCTCTTCGCGCTCGCCCATGATCTCGCGGGTGCGGTCGAGGCCGGCCATGGCCTCGGTGAGCTGGGTGCCGATGGCTACGAGCTGCACGATGGGCGCGGTCATGAAGGCGAGCATCATGACGTAGGAGAAGTACCCGCCCGCCGTGAGCTTGCCGACCTGGTTGAGGTGCGCGCCCATATACATCACGACAGCGCCGACGATGCCGAGGATGACGGTGGAGGAGAGCGTCATGAGGGATTGCGCGGTGAGAGAGCTGATGACGTTCTGGAGGAGGCGGTCTACGCCGCCGGCGAAGACTTTGGACTCGCTCTCTTCGGCGTGGTAGCCCTTGACGACGCGAACGCCGCCAAGCGATTCGGTGAGGCGGCCGGTAACTTCGGCGTTGATCTTGGCGCGTTCGCGGAAGATGGGGCGAATGACTTTGAAGGCGCGCTGCAGGACGAGTGCGAAGGCTGTCATGACGACGAATGCCAGCAGCGTCATGCTGACAGAGACGTACATGAGGTAGGTGAAGGCGAGCAGGGCGGTGAGGACGCCGCCGACGAAGTCGACGATGCCGGTGCCGATGAGGTTGCGAACGCCCTCGACGTCGTTCATGATGCGGGCGACGAGGGTGCCGGTACGGTTCTCATCGTAGAAGGATACGGAGAGCTTGCCGACGTGCTGCTGGACCTGCATGCGGAGTTCGGCGATGAGGCGCTGGCCGGCCTTGGAGAGGAGCTGCGTGAGGGTGTATGAGGTGATGCCCTGGATGAGGGTGGCGGTGAGGACCGCGCCGACGATCCACGGGAGTAGTGAGTAATGGTGCTTGCTGAAGACCTGGTCGATGAGCGGGCGGAATGAAGCTGGCAGCACCAGCGCGCAGGTGCGGTTGACGATCATCAGAAGAAAGCAGCCGGCGAGGAGGAAGCGGCGCGGGCGGATGAGCGCCCAAATCTCGGGCCAGATGTCCTTGAATTTGGGCTTGGGGCGACCCTTGGTGAGATCGGCGGCAGCTGCGCGGCCGGCTCCGCGGGTGGGCGCGTCCGCCGCGCGCATTCTGGGGGCGCCACCCATGTTGGACATTCCGTGATTTGCCATTTGCCCTTACTTTACGCTGCGATGACGATTAGACGATGCCTGAACGGCGCGCGGTAATGAAGCTGCGCACGCAGAGCAGAACGAAGATGAAACAGAGAATGGCCATCAGGAGCTGCTCGTGGACGGCGGCTGGGTGGGCGACGGGGAGGTTGTCCGAGTGGGCCTTGATGAGGTCCTTGGCCGCCATGATCGCGGGAAAGACGAAGCCGAGCAGGCCGATGGTGACGGCAATGTGCATGTAGAGCTTGCGCTTGCCCGCGTCCTTTGAGTTAGCGAGGATGCCGAAGAGAGCGAGCGCGAGACCGAACCACACCGGGATGAGCGAGGTTGGGTGAGCGGATCCCGTGGAGATGAAGAAGTAAATGCCAATGCCGATGAGGATGGCGCCGAAGTAAAGAGTGATCCGCGACATGATTTTCCTTTCAGGGAGAAGATAGGTGGCCGTAATCCGGGCGGATGCGCGAAGATACGATGCACCGGGAAGTGGAATCGATGCGGGTGGCCGGAATTCCGATCCAGATACGAGTTTAGGATGCGGCGGCGTGAATGTCCGCGAGGACTTGAGCGGGGGTCCAGTCATTGGTGGGATAAAAGGCGAAGATTTTGCCATCTTTGCCGATGACGACGGTCGAGAGCGAGTGCTGCAGGGTTCCGTTTTCGCCGGGAGTTACGCCGATGTCGAAGAATTGCTCCATGCTGGGCAGCTCGGCGACAGAGGGCGCGGCGAACTCCCAGTGCTGGAAGGTTTCGTTGACGTAGTTGCCGGTGTAGGCGCCGCCATAGCTGCGCAGGACCTTGGGCGTGTCGTAGGTGGGATCGAAGCTGACGCTGAGCAGATGCGTGTCCTTGTAGAGCGCAGGGTCGGCCTGCAGAGCCTTGTCGATTTCGGCGAAGTTATGGCTCATGCGGGGACAGTAATCCGCGAGTGGGCAGCGAGTGTAGATGAAGGTCATCACGACGACCTTGCCACGAAACTGCTTCAGATCGATGGTGTGATTGGATTGATTGAGCAGCTTGAAGTCTGGGACCTGGTCGCCCTTGGCGGGGACGTGGTAGTTGACGGCGGGCTTGTAGTCGGGGCGGGCCTGGGCGATGACGACGATGTTGGTGAGGCGCAGGTTGGTGGGGCCAGCGGCATCGTGGTCGGCGAGGAGAGTGGCGGTAATGAGGTCGCCGGGGTGCAACTCGGAGAGGATGGAGGGATCTTCGAGGTGATAGGACATGGTCATCGCCGGCATGAGCCCGGGGATGGCGTCGTGCTTTAGAAGCACCTCACCGTTGGCGGCGTCGGTGCCGACCACAACGCCGCGTACGGGATATTGCCGCGAGGGAGTTGTGCTGGCGGCGGGGGAGTTCGCCGTTCCTCGACAGCCGGTCATGCCAAAGGCAATCGCGGCCGCCGCTACGAGAAACAGAACCCAGGACGAGCGGACACGCATATTGAATCTCCTCGAGGCAGCAACGGTTGAGCTCTGGCTCGCGCCGGCATGAGCCCCAACATCATGATAACTGCGCGATGCGCGGCGAATGTCGAACGGACGCGCAGGAACTTGCGAGCGCGTGGTAGCATCTGCTTCGAAACACAGCTCTTACAAATGGGGTCGGATTTGATTGTGCGGAGCGCAGAGCGTATGACGCAACGACCCACCCCGGCTGCAAGCCACCATGATGGCGTTGCGGGGCCGTCGGTTGTGTGGCTGGCGATCGGCTTCCTTCTGGCTGGCCTGGGAACCGTGATGCTTGGGCCGTTGATGCCCACGCTACTGCACGACTGGAGGCTTACCGATCAGCAGGGAGGCTTGCTGCTGGCGGCAAAGTTTGTGGGGTCGTTCCTGGGTGGGGTGTCGGTGCCGCGACGTCTGCGGCTGGGCGTGCTGGGCGGGATGGCGTTTGCGTGCGCGGGGTTTGGCACTTTCGCGCTGAGCGTCGGATTGGTGAGCGGCGCCGCGTGCCTGTTTGTTGGCGGCTTCGGGCTAGGCCAGATTATTGCGTCTACGAATATCGTTATCGGCAGGCGATACACCGAACATACGGGCTCGGCTCTGGCATCGGTTAACTTCTTCTGGAGTCTGGGCGCGGTGTTGTGCGGAGTGATTGCAGCGGCTGCCTTGCCGCGTTTTCATCTGCGTGGGCCGTTGCTGACGTTTGCCGGTTTGTTCCTGGTAACGGGGCTGGGTGGATTCCTGAATCCATCGCGAGAGGCAGCGGCGACGGCGGAGTCCACGGCGGCGGACGCTCCTCCACTGCCGATGCCCGTGCTCACGCGCTTTGCCTTGCTGCTGTTTCTATATGGCGGGCTCGAGACCTGCATGACGGGTTGGTTGACGACTTACACGCTGCGGTTTTCGGATGTCCGTCTGCTGGGCGGGCAGTCGGCGATTGTGCTCTTGTGGTCAGCGTTGACGGCCGGGCGAGCGCTTTCGTCGGCAGCGTTGCGGGTGATGCGCGAGGCAACATTGCAGCGCATTGGGCTGGGGCTTTCGGCACTACTGATCGCGGCGCTGGTGACGACCCGACATGGCCCGCTGCTGTCGCTCTACTGCGTGCTGTTGGGCCTGAGTCTGGCGCCTTTCTTTCCGACGACGTTTGCGCTGCTGATGAAACGGCGGCCGACGGCGCGCGAGGCGGGGTTCATCCTGGCGGTATCTGGACTGGGCGCCGCGCTGTTTCCCTGGCTGATGGGATTTGTCTCGACGCAGAGCGGGTCGCTGCGGATCGCGATGGTTGTTCCGCTTGCGCTGGCACTGATTTTGTTGGGACTTAGCGCCCGACGGGATAATGCGCACGGCGGAGTGTCTGCGGGATAGCGTTTTTCCAGAAGGCGAAGTTTTGGAGAAGATTGGGTATAACGATAGGAGATGTCTTCCACGACCCTCTTCGAGCTTCTCGACGCGCTGGATCAAGGTGCCCTGCTGGTGTTGCCGAATGCCCGCGCGGCCCGCGATATGCGCGCCGCTTTCGACGCTCGCCAACGATCGCGCGGACTGCCAGCATGGGAGCCAGCGCAGGCGCTCAGTTGGTCGCAGTGGGCTCACTCGATGTGGAGCGAGTTGATCGTCGGAGGCCAGGAAGGACGCCTGCTTCTGAATGGTGCGCAGGAGCATAGCGTGTGGCGGCAGATCATCGCGGAAGATGCTACGCACCGTTCTATCGGCTCCGTGGATTCGTTGGCGGAGCTTGCGCAGTCGGCATGGCAGCTTGCGAGCGACTACGACGCGACGAGGAAGCTACGAGAGTTTGCGAACTCGCATGACAGCCGCATCTTTGCCGGGTGGGCAGAGACGTTTACGCGGCTATGCTCGGAGCGCGGCTACGTGTCCGCGGGGCAGTTGAATGCCGTTCTTACAGAACATGCGCGTAGTGGAAAGCCTGTCGTGCCGGCGTCGCTCGATCTTGTAGGCTTTGCGCAAATTTTGCCGAGTCAGCAGACGTTGATGACGGAGCTTCGAGAACGCGGGACGGTTGTTCGGCAGAGAGCGCTCGAGGCCGCGGAAGGTGCGAATCGCCTGGTTGCTTCGGTTATTGCGCCGACTGCTGCTGAAGAACGCTTGTTTGCAGTGCGATGGGTGCGCGAGTTTCTTGAGCTGCGGCGAACGGAAGCCGCAGGCGCTCGCGTGGCAGTGTTGGTGCCGAGTCTTGCGGAGGAGCGCGAACAGCTTGAGAGCGTGCTCCGGGAAGTGCTGGCACCGGAGTTGCAATCGATTGACGCGGATCTTTCGTCCACGCCTTGGGAGTTATCGGGCGGCGCACCGTTGTCGTCTCTCGCCATGGTCGTGGATGCGCTGGAGCTGGTGCGGTGGACGCAGGGTCCACTGCCGCTCGAGAGGGTGAGTGCCCTGCTGCTTTCTCCGTACCTTGGAAAGATCGGGACAGATGCGGCCGGTCGGGATGCGGCAGCACGGTTCGATGTGAGCAGGCTGCGACGCACGCTCCTGTTGCGATCGGAGATCGACATTCCGGGATTGCTGCAGTTGGTCAACCTTCATGATGGGGATGGCAACGGGACATCGGCAGCATTGTCATGGCTGCGCGATGTTCAGGAGTTCCTGAAAACGAACGGCGACCTCAAGCGGCCACGTGGGTTTGCTCAATGGATGGAGTTCGTGCGCGGCGTTCTGGTGGCTGCAAACTGGCCCGGGAGCCGTGCACTCACCGCGTCAGAGTTTGAGGCGACACGCGCCTGGCAGAGTCTGCTGGATCTGGTGTCGACGCTGGACTTTACTGGACGCCGTGTTGCGTTTGCCCACGCACTTCAGGCGCTTGAGCTGCAGGTGCAGAAGAGCACGTTCACGACGCCGTCGATGGATGTGTCCGTGCAGGTAATGAGTGTTGAAGAGGCGGTGGGGTCGAGCTTCGATGCTGTTGTGTTTTTGCATGTGACTGACACGAACTGGCCCCCGCAGGAGAGAGTGCATCCTCTGCTGCCGTGGGCGCTGCAGCGCGCTCTGAAGATGCCGGGCAGTGACCGTGGGGTGGCGGTGTCAGCCTGCCGCGCGCTTACGGGAAACTTGTTGCGTTCTTCTTGCACGATGTTGTTCAGTTACGCGACCGAGGATGAAAGCGGAGAGCTGCGGCCTTCGCCGATGTTAAGTGAGCTTGGGATTGAGCGCATCGACGCCACGGAGCTGGGGATCCCTGAGCAGACATTCGACCGGATACAAAGCGAGACGGTGGCAGACGATGACGTACTTCCCCCGCTGCCATCCAACGAGGTTGGCGGCGGATCTTCGGTGCTTAAGCTGCAGGCGGCATGCGGGTTTTTAGCGTTTGCCGAAATTCGACTGCGGGCGTCTGAACCCAGAAGCGGCTCGATGGGGCTTGATGCAGGAGAGAGTGGAAGCCTGCTTCACCGCGTCCTGCAACATTTCTGGCGCGAGACGGAGACGCAAGATAAGCTGCGCGCCATGAGCTTGGCGGACCGCGATGAGGTGCTGATGCGCGCGATTGATGCGGCGCTTCCCAGCCGGCTGCAACTGCGCGATGGGTGGGACCGAGCGTATCTATGGCTGCAGAAGCATCGACTGCGTTCGGTGTTGCAACAGTGGCTGGATGAGGAGTTGCGCAGGGGGCCGTTCGCCGTTTCAGATGTTGAGCGCAAGGAACTCGTAACGGTGGGGCCGCTCACACTGGAAGTTCGAGTGGACCGCGTCGATGCTGTTGGGGAGGGACTCTTCTTCGTTGACTACAAGACGGGCGCAGATGTAAGTCCGAAGCAGTGGGCGGGGCCGCGACCCGATGATCCGCAACTTCCGCTCTATACGCTGCTTGCCGAGGCCCACGAGCTCAAAGGCGTGGCCTTTGCGAAAGTGCGCGCAGGGCGCGATATGAAATGGCACGGGTATCAGGCAGAGGAAGGAATTCTGCCGCATTCGCGGTCGAAGACAAATATACGGGACATCAGCTCATTGGCATTCGAGTGGCGACGAGTGCTCACACGGCTAGCCGAGGACTTTGCGGCGGGAAGAGCGCAGGTGCGTCCGAAGAGTTTCGAGATCAACTGCAGTCGATGTGCGCAGCGGCTTCTCTGTCGGGTCGATCCCATGTCTCTGCCTGGCTTCTCTGAAGAGATCAGTGAAGAAGGGGAGGAAGCCCTTGAGTAAGCTCCTACGCTTCCCCTCTACAACTAACGATGCGGAGGCGCGAGCCGCGGCGCTCGATACAAGGGCTTCGTGCATCGTGGAAGCGCCTGCGGGGTCCGGGAAAACCGGCCTTCTGGTGCAGCGCTATCTCAAGCTGCTCGGAACCGACACCGTCGACCAGCCAGAAGAAGTACTTGCGATCACGTTCACCAACAAGGCGACCTCCGAACTGCGCGAGCGGGTGCTGCAGCAGTTGCAGCAAGCAAGGCAAGGAGTGCTCAAGGACGAGGCTTCGACCTTCGAGCAAGAGACATGGGAGTTGGCGAAGGCTGCCATTGAGCGCAGCACGAGGCTCGAGTGGGGATTGCTGGAGAGGCCTGGCCGATTGAACATCCGCTCGATTGACTCGGTATGTGCGGAGATTGCGAACTCGTTGCCCCTGCTGTCCGGGGCAGGCGGCCCGCGGCGGCCGATCGAGGATGCGGAGCCGCTGTATCGGCTGGCAGCGCGGCGAACTCTCCTACAGCTTGGTGGTGAAGATGCCGCCTTGCATGCGGCGCTTTGTACAGTACTGCTGCATCGCGATGGTAACCTGGCTGACTGCGAAACGCTGCTGGCAGAGATGCTGAGGACTCGTGAGCAATGGGGCGAGCTCGTTCCCCTTGCACCGAGTGCGACCGATGATGCAGAGCTTGATCGCGACGTGCGCACGAAGCTCGAACGATCGCTGGAGAGCATTGTGTGTGCTGGGCTTTCCCGTGCGCTGCGTGCATTGCCTGCAGATGTTCTTGGGGATCTGACGTCGCTGGCAGCGCAGCTTGGCTTCGAGCCTGGGCTTGAGGACAATCCCTCGCCGATTGCGATTTGCGCGGGCAGGCACGATCCTCCCGAGGCAGTTGCCGAACATCTCGATCATTGGGTGGCGCTGATCTGGCTGGTATTGAAAGCGGATGGAGATTGGCGCAAGAGGCATTCGCGCGCAGACGTGAAGTTCGAGATTCCGAGGGCGGCTGCAACGCAACTCAAGGATGTGATCCAGAAAATTCAGAGCGACGAGATTCGCGCAGCACTTGCGGGCGTGCTTGCGCTGCCGCCGGCGAAGTATCCGGACGACCAGTGGGAGGTTGCGAAGGCGCTCTTCCGTGTGTTGCGGCATGCGCTCGCGGAACTGCGACTGCTCTTCGCGGAGCGCGGGGAATGCGACTTCAGCGAGGTTGCGCTCTCTGCGCGCGAGGCGCTCCTTTCGGACGAAGGCTCGAGCGATCTGGCGCTTTCGGCTGGCGGAACCTTGCGCCACATGCTGGTGGACGAGATGCAGGATACGTCTTCTGGCCAATATGAACTGCTTGATCTGCTGACGCGTTCCTGGGATGGACACACGCAAACTCTCTTCCTCGTGGGCGACCCAAAGCAATCGATCTACCTCTTTCGTCAGGCACGCGTTGAGCGTTTCCTGCGGACCATGAAAGACCAGATGCTGGGCGAGATCGAACTGGAGTCGCTGCAACTGACTTCTAACTTTCGCTCGCAGGCCGAGCTGGTGTCGAACTTCAATGGGATATTCGACGCTCTCTTTCCACGACCAGGTGATGAGCGTTTATTGGGGAGCGAGGGTATTGATGTTCCGTTTGTGGAGGCCGCTGCGGTGCGCGATCGGACGGGCGATGCGGGCGTGGTCTGGCATCCGGTAATCCTTGGAAAGGAAGATTCGCGCGGTAATCACGCAGCACAGGAAGCTCGAAGCATTCGGCTCATCGTTGAAGAGCGGCTGTCTATGCCACTACCGGCCAGCCGAAGTGCATCGTCGCAACTCAAGCCGTGGCGTATCGCAGTGCTGGGGCGGGCGAAGAGTCATCTCTCGGCAGTGATCGCGGAGTTCAAGAAGGATTATGGCGATGGACCCATTCTCTATCGCGCCATCGATCTGGATCCGTTGGATGAGTTGCCGGAAGTGCTGGATGCGCTCGCGCTTACACGGGCGTTGTTGCATCCTTCCGATCGCATTGCGTGGCTTGCGGTGCTGCATGCGCCATGGTGTGGGCTCGGCTTGGCGGATCTACTCGCGCTCACCGGAGAAGGTGAAGACGCCGATCCCGGCGCCTCCGTCGCGCACCTGGTGCTTGAGCGGCGCGGGTTTGTCAGCGAGGAGGGGCAGAGGCTTCTTGAGCGTGCATGGCCTTTGCTCGAGACAGCAGTTGCCACCATTGGCCGCACGTCGCTTGCTACTCACGTCGAACGCACCTGGCTTTCCCTGGGTGGCGATGTTGCGTTGTCTGCCGATCGCCGGAACAATGTGCAACGCTACCTGCAGGTGTTGCGCGAGGTGGAGAAAGAAGCAGATCGCGTCGACCTCGGCGTCTTGAAGCGCCGACTGAACAACCTCTATGCTGAACCGGCGTCGGCGTCCATGATTGACGGAAGATTACCGGTCGAGCTGCTCAGCATTCATAAAGCCAAGGGCCTGGAGTGGGACCTTGTGTTGGTGCCGGGACTGGAACGCGGCGGAGGGCAATCGCATAGCGTGCTGCTCAACTGGCTGGAGTTCGATGGCGCGGTTGAAGGGGACGCGGCTGCGAGCGTGGTGTTGGCGCCCATTGGGCAGAGGGGTACCAAAAATGACCGATTGAGCCGCTGGCTTACCGGCATCCGCGCAAAGCGCGAGGCCGCCGAGAATAAGCGGGTTTTCTATGTCGCAGCCACACGCGCATGCGAAGAGCTACATCTCTTTGGCGCCGCAACTCTCAGCACAAAAGGGGAGCTTGTTCAGCCGCGGTATAACAGTCTGCTGCGCGCCTGCTGGCCGGCGGCGGCGCAATATTTTGAAGAGTTCCTCGCGGCCGCAACACCATCGACCGAGCAGCAATTGACCGATTCCCTGAACGACGATGTTGACGAGGGTCTCGCGCTGGCAGCGGTGGCGGACGTCCTCGAAGGTGAGCTCGTCGAAGGGTTGGCTCCGACGATTGAAAGGCTTCCACTCAGCTTCGATCCAGTGAAACGCTTTCGCGAAGCGAAGGAGCAACGGCTGTCCTATCCAGCTGCATCGGCGCTGCGCCACTCGATCGCGTTTGATCGGCCGGAAGGCTCTTTTGCAGGCCGTGCATTCGGAAACGTGGTGCATCGCTATCTGCAAATAGTGGCCGCGCGCTTGGGGCGTGACTCAACGTGCGACGAGTTGCTCGCGGAACTCCCGTCGTGGGAGTCCAGACTCGCGGCAAGTCTGCGCGGAGAGGGGCTGCCTCCGGCACTGGTTGCGCGTGAAGCTGTGCGAGCACAAAGAGCGCTCGCATTGACGCTTCACGACCCGGTGGGGCGATGGGTCTTATCGCCGCAGCCGTTGGCCGCGAGCGAACGGGCGCTGACAGTGGCATCGCTTGGTTCGCGTGGACTGCGTGTGGATCGCACGTTTCTCGCGGGGTCCCGGCCTTTGTCGGGCGGCGAGAGCCACATATGGATCGTCGACTTCAAGACCACACTGCAAGGTCCGCGCTCTGACGAAGAGTTTGAGGCGACCGAGACCGCGAAGTATAAAGCACAGCTTGAGGCTTACGCTGAGGTTCGCCGTGGGCTGCCAGGTGGGAACCTGCCGATACAGCTCGGGTTGTTCTACCCGCTATTGCCGCGGCTGCTGCACTGGCCGAGCGACGGCTCGCTGGATGTTGCGGAGAAGTAGTAGCGAATCATTTCTTAAGCAACCGAACGAGGACAGCGGCGCAGTATTCGCATTGCTCACGGCTGACGTCGGAGTGAGTGACCAGGCGAACCGCGTGCGGGCCGATCGCACTGCACAGAATGCCCTCGCTCTTCAGCGTTGCGACGAGAGCGGGGGCGTCTCCGGCGTTCTTGAGCGTAAAGAAAACAATGTTGGTCTGGACAGACGCGAGATCGATGTCGGCAGACTGGCAGGTCGCAATGGCATCCGCCAACAGACGTGCATTGGCGTGGTCCTCGTGGAGACGCGACGGACCTTGTTCAAGAGCGATCAAGCCGGCCGCCGCGAGAATTCCGGCCTGGCGCATGCCTCCACCGAGCGCCTTGCGATAGACGCGCGCGCGATCGATGGAGGCGCGCGAGCCGACCAATAGAGATCCTACAGGGGCACCGAGGCCCTTGGAGAGACAGAAGTTTACGGTATCGAAGCCGCGCGTCAGCTCTGCGACGTTGACGCCCAGAGCAACGGCTGCATTGAAGACACGCGCTCCGTCGAGATGCGTGGGCAAGCCGGCGTCTGCGGCTCCTTTCCAGATCTCTTCGTAAATCGGAAGAGGCGTGACGGTGCCTCCTGCCATGTTGTGCGTGTTTTCCAGGCTGATCAGGCCAGTGGATGCTCGGTAGTAAAGCTTCGGCGCAATGGCCGTGCGAATCTGCGACCAAGTGAGGATGCCTCGCTCACCGGCGATGGTGCGGGGTAGGCACCCGGAAAACGCGGACATCATCGCCATCTCCCAGTCGAGAATATGCGAGCGAGCCTCGCATATGACCTCCTGGCCGTGTTGCGTATGGAGGCGGATGGCGATCTGGTTCCCCATAGTTCCGGTGGGAACAAAGATGGCGGCCTCGCGAGCGAAGATCTCGGCGGCGCGCTCTTCCAGGCGATTAACAGTGGGGTCTTCGCCATACACATCGTCGCCGACCTCGGCGGCAGCCATGACCGCACGCATCGCGGGGGTGGGACGGGTGACGGTGTCGCTGCGAAGATCAATCACGTTCGAGATTGCTGCCACGTTTCCTCCTGGGATCGCTTAGACCGCGACGCCCATCAATAGATTTGTGAATACATCATTCGAGAGCAGGCGGCCGCGAAGCGTCAGCTGCCAGCGTTCGTCCTGTTCGATCATGAGACCTTCGCGAATCAGCTCTCGCGCAGCGTCTTCCGCAGGTGCGATGAGTTCGCTCGGAAATTGCTCGTGCAACTGCGGAATGCAAACTCCTTCGTTCATACGAAGGCCGAGGAAGATGGTCTCTTCGAAGGCCTCGCGCTGGAAGATATCGATGGGAGTGGGAATTGGTTTGGCAGCGTAGTGCGCGAGCTCTTCTGGATTGGCGAAGCGAACGGCGCCGTAAGGGCGCAGGAGCATCGAGTGGGCGTCGAGGCCGAAGCCAATGTAGGGATCGCGTTGCCAGTACTTCCGATTGTGGCGCGACTGGTGGGATGATGGCGCGAAGTTCGAAATTTCGTATTGCGGGAATCCATGCTGCGGTAGCCAGGCACAAGCCGCTTCGTAGAACTCTGCGGAGAGTTCATCGGCAGGAACGCAGTGAGCGTGGAAGCGCTGACCGCCGGCCATGACCTCGCGTCCGAGACGTGAGTCCTCGTCAATTTCAAGCATGTAAATGCTGAGGTGGGTCAGGCCGATGCTGGTTGCGATATTGAGCGAGTGCTGCCAGCTAGCGGATGTTTGATAGGGGAGGCCGGCGATCAGGTCGGCGCCAACATCGGTTACGCCCGCTGCCTGAAGCCGGAGGATTTCGTGGGTGCAGTCGCGCTCGGTATGGCTTCGGCCGACTGCGGCGCTCTCTCGGTCGACGAACGACTGGACGCCGAGGCTGATGCGGTGTACTCCCTGATCCTGAGCTTCGGCGAGGAGGACGTCGGCGATCTGACCCGGAGCAGCTTCGAGAGTGATTTCGGCGCCGGGCGTGATCTCGAAGGTCTCGCGGAGCGCAGTGAAGATTCGGCGAAGCTGCACGGGTTCGAGCAGACTGGGGGTCCCTCCGCCGAAGTAGATCGTGTCCACGGTATGCGGTAGATCTGCCTTCAGCCGTTCGGCGATGGAGGCGACGGCCGCGATCTCCTGGCATACCTTTGTTACGTAGGCTTCGATGACGTGGGGCGAGGAAACGCTCGACGCGAAGTTGCAAAAGCTGCACTTGGCGCGACAGAAAGGCACAGAGACGTACACGCCCAGCGCCGCGTCCCGCTCCGACAGTGCAACCCTCGAATTCGGCCCAGCCACATCCATATCTCCATTCTTTCATGCGACGATGCGCATCGAACCGGCTGCGCAGACATCAAACCTTCTAAAATGGAAGCGATGGCCGGCGAACAGAAAAAAACGGACTCACCCCCACAGCCGATCAAGCCGGACGATTCGCGCAGGACTGCGGACGACGACGTTGTCGGCAAAGCGTACGACGGGCGGCTGATGCGGCGGCTGGTACGTTATCTCGCGCCCTACAAGCTGCAGGTTGCCGTTTCGGCGGTGGCAATTGTGCTGAAGGCGGCTAGCGACGTGCTGGGGCCCTACTTCGTAAAAGTGGCCGTCGACAAGTATTTTGCCCCTACGCGCGGGAAGCATTCGTGGCTAGCCGACAAACTGAGTTCCGCCCCGGTTCGTGGCGTCACAGAGATTGCCATCCTGTACCTTGCCTCGCTGGGACTCATCTTCGGCCTGGAGTTTGTGCAGACCTACATGATGCAGTGGACTGGGCAGAAGATCATGTTCGATCTGCGGCGGCAGATCTTTCGGCATATTCAGCAGATGCACGTCGGGTTCTTCGATCGCAATCCGGTAGGCCGCCTGGTGACGCGACTGACTTCGGACGTCGACGCGCTCAACGACATGTTTACGTCGGGCGTGCTGGCGATCTTTGAGGACGTGTTTGTGCTGGCCTTCATCGTGGCGATCATGGTGAAGATGAGCTGGCTGCTGGCAGTTCTCACGCTTTCGGTGATCCCACTCATCCTGTACGCGACGCATCTGTTTCGGCGCCACGTGCGGGAGAGCTATCGAAGGCAGCGTGCGGCGACGGCGAAGATCAACTCCTTCACACAGGAGTATGTGTCGGGCATGAGCGTGGTGCAGCTGTTCAATCGCGAGCGGCGGGCGTTCAATGAGTTTTCGGCCGTCAACGATGAGAACAAAAAGGCGTGGACGGACGCGATCTTCGCCTACGCACTTTACTATCCGGTGGTCGAGTTCTTGAGCTCGATTGCCATTGCGCTGGTGATCTGGCGCGGCGGAATCGCGGTGCTGCATGCGAATCCGGCACTGGCGGCGCATGCCGGTTTTCTGCATCCGGTGGTCACGCTCGGCATCCTGATTGCTTTTATCCAATATGCGCAACGGTTCTTCCGGCCGATCCAGGACCTCAGCGACAAGTACAACATTCTGCAGGCAGCAATGGCCGCGTCGGAAAGAATTTTCAAGCTGCTTGACACCGACACAGAGATCAAGAGCATCCCTCATCCAGTGCAAGGCGATGGCACGGGACGCATCGAGTTTCGCGGTGTCTGGTTCACCTACCAGAAGCTGACGGCTGAGCAGCTTGAGCGGGTACAAATCCTCTCAGAGGATGAGCTCGGTCGATCCCACGATATTGAGTGGATCCTGCGCGGTGTGAGCTTTACGGTTGACCCCGACGCAACCGCTGCCATCGTTGGCCACACCGGCGCTGGCAAGACCACGATTACAGCGCTGATGATGCGGTTCTACGACGTGCAGCGCGGAGCTGTGCTTGTCGATGGCGTAGATGTTCGCGAGCAGGACCTGCGCAAACTGCGGCGGCGGTTCGGCGTCGTTTTGCAGGATCCGTTTCTCTTCTCAGGCACGATTTCACAGAATATCCGGCTGGGCTCCAACTGGATTACAGAAGACGAGGTCGCTCATGCAGCCGAAGAGGTCAATGTTGCGGATTTCATCCGGACGCTCCCGCAGGGTTTTGCGGAGCCGGTGCTGGAGCGGGGCTCCACGCTATCGACAGGTCAAAAACAGCTGATCAGCTTTGCGCGCGCGCTGGCGCATCGGCCCGGGATCTTGATCCTTGATGAAGCGACCAGCTCGGTGGATACCGAGACGGAAATTCGGGTGCGGCTCGCATTGGAGCGCATGATCACGGGACGAACGTCTGTGCTGATTGCGCATCGGCTGTCGACAATTCAGCGGGCAGATACGATTCTGGTAATGCACAAGGGCAAGCTGCGCGAACAGGGGACGCACCAGGAGCTCCTGGCCATGCATGGGCTCTACTACAAGCTGTATGAGTTGCAGTATAAGGACCAGGAGTTGGACGCGGATGCTGCGGCGGCGATACCGGCCTAGGGACGGCGCTTGTTTTCATTCTCGAGCAACATGGTGACGATCTTTTCGACGCGCCGCTCGCGTGCCTCTGGGGTCTGATAGTAGAAAACCGCCATGAGCTGCTGACGTCGTTGCATCGGGGTGAGCCTGTCCCACGCCGCGCGCGCTTTCGAATTGCGGCGGAAGGCGGCAGCGATCAGCGGCGGGAGCTCGACTTCGGCCTCCATGGTCGCGAGAAGACGTTCCGCCATCTGCCCGGAGCGCTTCATGCGGGAGGCGTCGGTCTTCACGCTGGTGATCCATTTGCCAATCTCGCGGCGGGTGTACTCGGTGAGCGAGTCGTACCAGGGGCGAAGACCGGGTTCGTCATCGAGCAGGACGGCGAGTTCATCGGGAAGTTCGGCGGCGCGGGCGTCGAGATCGGGTTCGAGTTGGAACGCGGCGCTATCGCCGAGGGAGGCGCCGGCCTCCTTCTGCATCGCGCGATTTACGAGAAGATAGAAACCGCCGCGGGGATCGGGAAAGAGCGAGGTGCGGAAGGCGAAGCCATTGATTTCGCCGCGCACCCTCAGGCGAATCATCTTCGGCCACACCTCGGCGGGATCGAATGGGACGCGCGCGATGATCCAGCCGAGCGCCAGACTTCCCTGCTCGAGGGGCGCGTGAAAGGTTCGGGCTCGACTAGCCATAATGCGACCTCCGATGACCACATCGTAAATGCAGAGATAGACTTGGTACATCGCTATGAAGTCCAACCCGCGAATCTTTCTTTCCGCCGGCGAGGCGTCCGGTGACGTGTACGGCGCGGGGTTGATTGCCGCCATTCGCGAGCGACTTCCTGATGCCAGCTTCACGGGACTTGGCGGAAGCGAGATGGAGAAGGCCGGGCAGCAACGCGTGGTCAGGGCCGAGGACGTCGCTGTCATGGGGCTGACCGAGATCCTTCAACACATTCCCCACATCTACACCAGCTATCGCAAGCTGGTTGCGAGCATTCGACGAACGACGGCCGGATGTAGCCGTGCTGATTGACTTTCCAGATGTGAACTTTCGGCTTGCGAAACACCTAAATCGAGCAGGCGTTCCGGTGGTTTGGTTTGTGAGCCCGCAATTATGGGCCTGGAAACGCGCCCGTTTGCGCTGGGTGCAGCAGCGCGTCGACAAGATGCTGGTGATCTTTCCGTTTGAGGAAACTTTCTATCAGCAACGTGGCGTGGATGCGGAGTTCGTTGGGCATCCATTGACGGGGAACGCGGCAATGACGATGACTCGTGACGCGTATGCAGCTACGTTTGGGCTGGATCCGGCGAAGACCTGGATTGCGCTGCTGCCGGGGAGCCGATGGAAGGAGATCCACGCAAACCTGCCGGCGTTGCATGAGCTGGCGATGAGCGATCTGATCAGCAGCTCTGCGGCGTACACCACGTTTGACGGCGACACGACGCGGCAGCCGACCGATCCGGCGGCGCATACTCGATATGAGTTCCTGCTGCCGGTCGCGTCGACGATTAACAAAGGCGCATTGCAAAAGTTCATCGAGGAGTTGAATGCCGAGCATCTGAGGTACTTTGGGCCCGAGGCTTCCACGCTGCGACTCACGCTTGTTCCCGATGCTGTCGAGGCGTTGTTTCACGCACGCGCGTCGGTGGTTGCGAGCGGGACGGCGACCGTGTTGGCGGCGGTTGTCGGCAATCCGTTTGTGGTGGTCTACCGTGTGTCGGCGTTGACGTTTGCGTTGGTAAAGAAGCTGGTGGAGTATCCGGAGGAGCTCAACGCGAAGCGGGACCTTCACGGGAATCTTCCTGTATCGATGGTGAATCTGATTGCGCAACAAAGGCTGGTTCCGGAGCTTCTGCAGGGAGACTTTACCGCTGCTAACGTTGCGTCGGCGCTGACACCGCTGCTCAACGATGGACCAGAACGCGAGCGGCAGATTCGCGGGCTGAGCGAGGTGCGACGGCTGCTGGTTCCTGATAACAGACCCGGAGAACCCGCAAATGCTTCGCCGATTGCACGCGTGGCGGATGCTGTGGTTCGCCTACTCTCGACGGTGTCCGATGCGTAGCTTCAGGTCTGCCAACTCGATCGTGCGTTCATTGTTCGTCGTTGTGGCGTTCGCGCTCGGTATAGCCACGGACGCGCGGGCGGCGATTCCGCTCCGACCGCAGATACATGTGAGCGGCTACGTGATCCACGTTGAGATCGAACCTGCAACGGGAAGGCTGAGCGCGACGGCGGCGGTAACATTCACCGCGCTGGAAGATCTCGATGTCGCGGTGTTTGGTCTGAACAATGCGCTGCAAGTGGAGAGCGTGAGCGATGGGGCGCACGGCAGTTTGACTTGCGTGCGCGATCCGGTGGACTCGACTGTCAGTGTGACGCCTGCGGCCCTGATCCCCAAAGGCAGCAGCGTGACATGGACCTTTACCTACGCTGGCGTGCCTACGCTGGCTACGAGTCCGGCGCACGGGATTGATTTTGTGCAGGTGCACGATCCAGTGAGCGCACTGCTGTATCCGGGGCGTTGGTTTCCAATCGCGATGCCGGGGCTGTTCACGGACCGCTTCACTGCGGAGATTCAGGTCACGGTCCCTAAAGGCGAGACGGTGATAGGCAGCGGTGCGTCGTCCGTAGTGGACGATGTCGGCGGGCTGAGGACGCAGTTCAACTTCAACTGGAGCAAACCGGGGTTTCCGGGAAGCGTTGTCGTGGGAAGGTTTCTGCCGGCGATCGTTGCGCCGGGAGCGTCGAATGTCCGGGTCTATCTGACGCCGCAGAACCAGTCCAAAGGCGTGGAGATTGCGACGACGGTGTCGCAGGTGTTCGGGTCTATGAGCGGCGCGTTCGGCAGCGCTGAGACAGATCATCTGGACGTGGTGGAGTTACCAGATGATTCCGTTTCGGCCGCATGGGCGCCGGGGGTGATTGCTATTAAGCCAAGCCATGCAGGGGCGCGGCTGCTGGCGAACACTGTGGCGCACCAATGGTGGGGATCGAAGGTGTCCCCAGCGACGCTCAGCGATGCATGGATTACGAATGGCATGAGCCGCTATGCGGAGCTTATGTACCTGGAGGAGACGACGGCGAAGGCGGCGTTTGATAGCGCTCTGACGGATGTGGAGGCCGGCGCGTTGGCGTATGACACTGTGCCTCTGACATCGCTGGGGCGCGTGGATCCGTTCTCGCCGCAGTTTCAGTCGATGACGCTGGAAAAGGGCGCGATGGTATTTCACATGTTGCGCTGGGAGATGGGCGATGCGGTGTTTCAGCAGTTTCTACGGGCGCTGGTCAATCAGTATGCGGATAAGGGCGTGAGCACAGCCGATGTGGAGATGCTGGCCGGGAGTATTTCCAAGCTGCCACTGACCGCGTTCTTTTCACAGTGGCTGGATGGAACAGGGGCGCCCGCGTATACCAATAACTACAGCGTCTTTCGACTTGGCGGCGACAAGGGATTTCGGACCGTGGGTTCGGTGTCGCAGGATCTCGATCTGTTTTCCATGCCCGTAGAACTCCGCATCGAGACCGAAGGGAAAACTGTTGACCGGCGCGTGGATGTATCGGGCAGCGCGGCGCAGTATTCGATTGAGACGTTTGGCCGGCCGACCAGGATCATCCTGGATCCCGACAACTGGCTGCTGAAGAGCACGCCGGAGCTGACGGTTCGAACCGACATTCTTCTGGGCCAGCAGGCGTTGGCGCAGGGCGATCAGAATGGCGCGATCGCGGCGTACCAGAAGGCGCTTGGGGTGGATCGCGGAAGCTCGCTGGCGAACTATCGGCTGGCAGAGGTCTATGTTGCGCAGAAGAACTACCAGGCGGCGGCGAACAGTTTCCGCGACTGCCTGCGCGGTGACGGCGATCCGAAGTGGACCCAGGTCTGGAGTCTCGTGAACCTGGGAAAGCTCTTCGATATCGCTGGTCAGCGCGAGCGTGCTCTGAATGAGTACCGGCTGGCGATTCAGACGAAGGACAACACGCAAGGCGCCGTGAATGAGGCACGCGCGCTGATTGAAAAGGCGTACAAAGCTGAGCCTGACGCAGCGCACTAGATCGTGGCCAGCGGTGAACGCGAGAGCCTACTTTGTGGAAACCGCGGTGATGACCGACTCGTAGCTTGGCTCGGCGTGGCGAATGTGCTCGGCGACGCGCTCACGCTCTTCGGGGGTCAGCACAGGAAGCACCGACAGGATGCGGCGCAGGGTGACTGAGATGTCGTCGACGTAGTTCATGGTGCGAATGGCTTCACCGGAAAGTGGCACGGATGTCTCCTCGTTTTTATTAGTTTACCCGGTTGCGGGTGAACACGGAATCGGGATGCAGAAAGAGCCCTGCGACTCAGGCTTTTGCCCCTTCGCGGACCCGCAGCGAAGCCTCGTCGGTTGGCCCACCGGCCGCCAAGCCCTCGGTGGGCGCCTGGTAGCCGTCACGGTCAGTCATCTCCATGATGGCAGCCATTTGCGCGGCGAGTTCAGGGTGCAGCGCATCCAGGCTAAATCGCCAGGTCCAATTTCCCACTGCGGCTGCCGGGGTGTTCATGCGTGCCTCGCTGCCGAGCTGCAGGAGATCCTGCAGGGGAAAGATGCAGGTGGTGGCGACAGAGCCCGCAGCTGCCTTGATCATCGCCCAGACGATGTCGGTGTCTTTCTCGATGCGGTGCAGGTAGGTTTGAACATTGGCGCGCTCTACCTCGGTGGCATCGTCACGCCACCAGCCCAGGGTGGTGTTGTTGTCATGTGTGCCGGTGTAGACGACGGTGTTGGGAA
This sequence comes from uncultured Acidobacteriaceae bacterium, assembly GCA_963737325.1. Lineage (GTDB taxonomy): Bacteria > Acidobacteriota > Terriglobia > Terriglobales > Acidobacteriaceae > Granulicella. Next base: position 98,343 of record CAVTSJ010000019.1, on the reverse strand, counting down.
CATAACGGTGGGGCAGATAGAGATGGCCTCCACGATTCGCGAAGCCGAACTGCAGGATGCGCATGCCGGGCATGCCAAAGTACTCGCGGAGTTCGTCGACTTCCTTCGTGATCAGCCCGAGGTCTTCTGCGATAAATGGCAGCTCGCCAAAGATCTCCTTCAGCCGGTTGAAGAGCGCGTGGCCCGGGGCCTTGATCCACTGGCCATTCACGGCCGTCTTTTCCTCGGCAGGAATGGACCAGTAGGCCTCAAAGCCGCGGAAGTGATCGAGCCGGACCTCGTCGTAGAGCGTTAGCGCGCGACGGATGCGGGCGACCCACCAGTCGAAACCATTTTCCTGCAGCAGGGACCACTTGTAGAGCGGATTGCCCCATCGCTGTCCGCTCACTGAAAAATAGTCGGGCGGAACGCCAGAGACACGGATAGGGCGGAGGCTTTCGTCGAGTTCGAAGATCTCAGGATGCGTCCAAACGTCCGCGCTATCGTAGCTGACGAAGATCGCAACATCGCCCAGGATGAGGATGTTAAGTTCGGCGCAATGCGCCCGTAGGGCGGCCCACTGCTCAATGAAGAAGAACTGCACCACCTGCTCGATGGCAAGTTCGCGGCCGCTGTCGGTCATCAGGCGGGTCATCGCATCGGGATGGCGACCAGCATACTCAGGCGGCCACTCATTCCAACTCAGGTAGTTGAAGCGACGACGCAGGACGTTGTAGATCGCGTAATCCGTGAGCCAGGAGAGGTTGTCCTGAGAGAAGCGTTGAAAACGCAGACGGTCTTCCTGCGAAGCGCGATCGAGGAAGTTCGCCGCAGCCTCTTCGATCAGCGGAATCTTCTTGTCGAAGGCCGTAGCAAAGTCGCAGGGGCCTTCATGCCCCGGCAAGCCGCCGGTGACGTTCTGCAGGCGGTCCGTATCGAGCCAACCGTCGCGCACCAGAAACTCCAGGCTGATCAGGAGCGGATTGCCAGCGAACGCGGAGAGCGCGGAATAGGGCGAGCTACCATAACCCGTCGGGCTGAGAGGCAATACCTGCCACAGGCGCTGCTTGGCCGCGGCGAGAAAATCAACGAAACCGTAAGCTGCCGGCCCAAAGTCTCCCACGCCGCCAAACGACGGCAACGAGGTGACGTGAAGCAGCACGCCGGAGATACGCTCAGCGTTCATCTTCCACCCTTCCAGGTACCACAGCGACTCCCCACAGCGATTGGCCCTGCTGCGTAGGACGTGCAATCGCGCGGCTGGGGATGCCGGCGCAAACAACTGTAACCGACTCTTGTGCGGGATTGTCGCACATGAGTCGGTTACACGAGGATGAAACAGAGTTCAAGTTAGCTGCCGAGCGGAGATTGAGCCGGCTTCTTGCTGTAGATGATGGCTCCAGCCTTCTCGTACCGGTTCATGAGCGAGTCGACAAAGACGCTGAAGGCTTCCTGGCGTTGCTGGTTGAGCAGGGTCTGCTTGGTCTCGTCGAAATGCTGCGCAATCTCGGCCGCGCTGGGCTCCTGCTTATCGGTGAGTTGCAGGACAGCCCCGTTGACGCCTTCATTGATGGGCCCGGAGATTCCGCCTACCGGCATCGTAAAGACCACCGACGCCGCACCGGTGAGCGAACCAATGTCGGTGATCTGCGCATCGCGACCGACGAGGTCACTGGATTTGACGGTCAGGTTCATCTGGGCCGCCGCCTTGTGCAGGTCGCCCAGCTTCTTGGCCAGGTCGGAGAGCTTGATCAACTGCGCGTTCAGCAGCTCGGGCGCCTTTTGCGACCGGTAATCGTCAAGAATGTGGGATTTGTAGCTAGCAAAATCCGGTGCATGAGCGGCCTTGATGTCCTCCACCTGGAAGATGGCATAGCCCTCGCCGCTGGAGGCGCTCTGCGGAGCGGCGCCCTTGGGAGCGTTGAAAGCCGCGGCCAGCAGGCCAGTGGAATCGGCCAGGCTGGGGATGATCCCATCCTTCGCGACGTAGTCCGTCGTAATGACGTGGAGATTGTGGGCGGCAGCCGTCTTCTCCAGGCCGTTCTTCTGCGCCTCGGCGGTCAGCTGCGTCGCGTAATTCTGCGCTGCGGCAGCTGACTTCTGGCTCTGCAACTGCTCGACAATCGAAGCCTTGACCGCTGCGAAGGGCTTCACCTCCGCCGGTTGCTTCGCTTCCGTCTGGATGATGTGATAGCCGAAGGAAGAGCGCACCAACCCCGACGTCTGGCCAGGATTCAGCGCCATCGCCGCCTGCGCGTAAGCCGGATCGAGGGAGCTGGTTGCAATCATGGGCAGCTCGCCGCCCTGATCCTTGCTGCCCGGGTCGTCAGAGTACTTCTTGGCGAGATCTGCGAAGTTTCCGCCTGCCTTGATCTGCTTCAGGATGTCTTCCGCCTTGGACTTGGCCGCTGCATCCGTCTTCGCGTCGGCACCCTTGGCCACGGCGATCAGGATGTGGCGCGTCTTTACCTGCTCAGGCGTCTTGTACTGGTCGAGATGCGATTGGTAGTAGGCTTGCGCATCCGCGTCGCTCACCGAAGGAGTTCCGCCGGGCAGATTCGACGTCTCAAAGCTGAAAAATTCGATCTTGCGCGTCTCGGGAATCGCGTTCGCGTAGTGCACGGCATTGCTCTTGAAGAAGGCTTCCAGTTCAGCGTCCGAAGGATTGATGGTGGCCTTGATGTCCGACCCCGAGATTACCGCGTAGTCGAACTTCACCTTGGTTCCGGTCTGCAAATACTGGGCGCGAACAGCGCTGTCGGGTACGCTCACTCCGCCAGTGACCAGCGCCTGCAGCCGCTGCAATTCAATGTCCGACTTCACCTCGTCCTGGAACTGTGCCACTGGCAGCCGGAAGGCCGACTCGACAAAGTTGACGTATTGGTCCTGGCCAATGAACGTGCCGCCGGGGAAGAGATATTGGGCATACGGGCCGTGCTGCAGGAAGCTCCGCAGGTCCTCGTCGGAAACCTGAAGGCCGAGACGGTCGGCCTCATGCTTCAGGACGGCGCGCTCTACCTGCACCTGGCCGGCGCGCTGCATGATGAACTGCAGATAAAAGTCGGGCAGTTGCTGTTGCTGCATCTGCTGCTCTGCGGCACGCTGCACATCGACCGTCTTGATGGTGGTCGTCTCTCCGACGATCCGGCCAATCACGCCCGGACTGTGCACGGTTGCGTAGACGCTGGCATCGTTGGCGACACCATTATCGAAGATGCCCGGTACAAGGGTGATGACCATTGTGACGATGGCGGCACCGATAATGAGCGCAAAGATAACTTTGATGATGCGGCTGTCTTGCTGCAGAATGCGGATCATGCTTGGCTAACGACCTTCACTTCAGGCGGATCTCCGACGGAGACCTCGCTGCCCGGGATTTTTGCGCACGGCTGGGGCGCCGTCTCCTGCGAGACGCACCACTCCTGCTCGCAGGGGCTCATGCAAAGTATAAATCAGCTGCAGCTGCCTGGCGGGATTGCTTTGCCCAGAAGACCGGCCCCCCAACGCAAAGAAGCTGCGAAACGTCCGCAGCCTCTTGCTTTGGGGTACTGAACTGCCTACTGGGGAGGACCATAGTAGTAGCCGTAATACGGGCTATAGTAGCGAACCTGGGCTGGCCCAGCCTGGTAGGCAAGCCGCTGCATCTCTCTCTCGGACACGGTCCTCACGGTGGTTGGGGCCGCGATCTGGAACGTAAGCACTGACTCGGGCGGGATGATGACCTGTCCGCGGGGCGTGGCGGCCGAACCGGCCAGCCCGACTCCCGCACCGGCCCCCGCGCCAATGGCCGCGCCCGCGCCGCCGCCCACAATTCCGCCAAGGATGGCTCCAAAGGCGCTCGTGCCCACCGTGGCTCCTACCGTTCCGGGCGTCTTATCCTGGCCATTCGCAGCCCAGACCTCTGTGGTCAGCGGGTAAACCTGGCCACCCAGGGTGAGGCTATTGATCTGCAGCGCCAGTTGGCCCTGGCCTTTGAACGTGCCAGCCTTCTTAGCTGCCACCACGACTCCGCTCACCGTGGCCCCGCGAGGGATCGCGACTTGGCCGTCGGCCACGACGTCGGTGAGGACCGTCCCGTCAAAGGCTGTACCCGGCTGAATACGGTTCGAATCCAGTCCCTGATTGATGCGAACGCGCAGAATCGATCCCGGGGCAACCGTGACCGGGATTCCAGCCCGCTGCCCGCCCGGAATGGGAGCGTTGTTGGCTGGCGGTCCATAGTTTTGATCCATGGGCTGCCGTCCATCTGGAGGCCCCTGTTGTCCCTCGCTGCCCTCCGGAGAAGGTACGCTCTGCCCTTGCATCTGTTGTTCATCAGGTGGTGGCGGTGCGCCGTTCTGCATGGCCTGGTCCGGCGGAGGTGCGCCGGCCTGACCCGGAGCGGGAGCGTAGGTTCCATCTGACTGCAAAATCATTTGGGATGCACCCGGCTGCCCGTTGCCCAGCGCGCCATTCTGATCCGCCAGCGCCTGTTGACCGCCCGCCGCTGGCGGCGTATCGCCGAGGACCAACTCATCCACGACCTTCTTCACCCCCTGCGCCCGCGCCGCCAGATTTTCGGCCGTTGTGCGCATCGCCTCATCATGGACGTTACCCGTCAACGTCACCGTCCCATACACGGTGGACGTCTGAATATTCTGTGAAGCCAGCTCTGGAGCGCTGGCCAGCGCTCGCAGCACGTTTGACTCAATCTGCGCATCCGGAAGCGTTGTTGAATTGTCCTGCCCCGGAGCGCTTTGTGCGAGGACTCCCAGCCCGCCGGACATGAAACCAATTGCCACCAAGGCGATCGCTACGCTGTGAAGCTTTCGAACGGTCATGGTCTACTCCTCTTGCGGCGCGCGGAGGAGCCCGCGACGCGTTCCTGCTCGATATTTCCCCGCGGGTTAGCCCTTGTAATTTCCCCGGGTCACCGACAGTATCACAGACGCGGTTTCTCAAGAAAAGTTCCGTTGCGGCGGCTGTTCAATCTTCTTATCTTATTTAGATGCGCGGCATACCACGATGGCGGCAAGCATTCTCGCCAACCGCTCGTGTTGCGCTCCGAATCATGGAAGATTGACCCTCACAACACCACGACATATAATCAAAGAGCGGGGTGGAGCAGCCCGGTAGCTCGTTGGGCTCATAACCCAAAGGTCGTAGGTTCAAATCCTACCCCCGCAACCAAAGAATCAATTACTTAGAGCTACCGAAAACTAGAGCAAGTCCAGATTTGACAGTCCTTCATCATTGAAGGGCTGTGGTGTTTTAGTCTCTCTTCCCGCCCTGCAGTGTTTCGCAAAAGACCAACCTGACGAGCGCTGATCCTGGCTTTGGTTTCACGTAACCTCGGAGAAGAAGCCGTGTCGAATATTGCCGGCCCAGAACGTTTCGGTACCGAAGCAGCGATTCTTCAAAAGGCGGGTCGGCATCGCGAAATGTATGCCTACGAAGCGACCATGATCGCATTCCTTGCGCTATGCCTGCGGGGCAGCTGGTTTTCTATCTGGCGTTGGCAGTTCTCGAATGAACAACGGGCAAAGTCCATCCGAGCCGAGCGGCCGGACACGACTGTGTCGTACGTGCCCAACGCATCACTCGCCCGCCAAGAGGAGTGCTGGCCGACATCCTTCAGCGGCCTCTGCGGCTAAGGAGATAGCCGGCGCCAGCCAGAATTCCAAACCCCAGCACCAGCCCCGCCAACATCCCCGTTGACTCCGGTTGGGTTCTTCCCTGCTCGATGAACCGGCGTTTCTTTGGAAGCAGCAGCGGATGATGCTGCGAGTGTAAGGCCAGCTGCAGGACCTCGGCAGTGTGCATTGCCTTGCGCGAAGACCCGTGGGCAATTTGCTGACGACAACTGAAGCCGTCGGCGACGACGATTGTGTCGGCATCCGCTTTGCGAACCTCCGGCAAAAGCACCAGTTCGCCAATCTGCATTGAGGTCTCATGATGTTCACGCTGGTAACCGAACGAGCCAGCCAGGCCGCAACAGCCTGAATCGAGAACCTGCGGCTCCAGTCCTGCGCGCGCGAGCAGCTTCTCTTCTGAGGACATATCCCAAAGGGCCTTGTGATGACAATGCCCGTGCACGATCGCCTTGAGCGCGCGCGGTTCGTTCTTGCCTTTGCTCGAGCGTGGCTGGACGCGCATTCGCCGAGGTTCATACTTCCTGTCGCTGAGGAAATTCGAAAACAGGAAGACCTGCTGACTCAGCTTTAGCGCCAACTCCTCCTTCGGAAAAAGATTTCGCAGCTCGTCGCGAAAGACGGAAGCACAACTCGGCTCCAAGCACACAATCGGTGTTCCTTTGTTAATCTCAGGCTCCAGGGCTCGCAGCACATTGCGAAGATATTCCTTGGCTTCCTGCAGCAGGCCGAAGTCATAGAGCGGCCGTCCGCAGCAAAGATGTTCTCGCGGGACCTGAACCCGATACCCTGCGTCTTCCAGTACCTCCAGGGCTGCCCGTGCGGTGTGAGGCATGAAGTAATTATTGAAGGTGTCCGCCCACAGGATGACATCCCCTTTGATCGAGAGTGCAGGATTGGGCTGGTGACTGCGCAGCGACTGCTTGAACGTTTGTTCCGGGAAGCCCGGCAGATCGCGCTCTTCGGTGACACCTGCCACCCGCTTCATCAACGCACTGATGCCCGGCGTCCGCATGGCCACGTTGGCAAGCGCAGGAAGGCGGGAACCTAGGGCCGCCCACTTGTCGATAAAGCCCATGCTGTATGCTGCCGCGGGCCGCTGCCGTCCATCATAGTAGTGCGCCAGGAACTCTGCTTTGTAGGTCGCTACATCCACCGACACCGGACAGTCTCCCTTGCAGCCCTTGCAGGCGAGACACAGGTCAAGGGCCTCCTTGATTCCTTCATTGCGCCAGCCGTCTGGAATCGCGTCACCGCGCAGCATCTCGAAGAGCAACCGCGCGCGGCCGCGAGTCGTGTCTTTCTCCTCGTGCGTCACCTTGAAGCTGGGACACATTGTGCCGCCCTCCAGTTTGCGGCACTTGCCAACTCCAAAGCAGCGTTCGGTGGCTTCCGCCATGCTGCCATGATCGTCCGGAAATTGGAAGATGGTCGGCAATGCCAGCGGCTTGTAATCAGGGCCGGTACGCAGATTCGTATCCAGCGGATACGGATCGACGACCTTGCCGGGGTTCATCTTTCCTTGTGGATCCCAGATGCGCTTAAACTTCGCGAACGCTTCAATCAGCCGCGAGCCGAACATGATCGGCAGAAGTTCTGCCCGGCTCTGACCATCGCCATGCTCTCCAGAAAGCGAGCCGCCATAATGGACCACCAGCCTGGCTGCATCGGTGACAAAGCGACGGTATTTGGCCACCCCTTCATCGCTCCTCATTCCAAAGTCCATGCGAGCATGCATGCATCCCTGACCGAAATGTCCGTAGAGAATGACGAAGTAATCATAGCGATCGCACAGCGCATAAAAATCACGCAGATATGCGCCCAGCTTCTCGGGTGGCACCGCCGCGTCCTCCCATCCGGGGTAGGTGTCAGGAAGAACGCCAGGCACACGTGTCGACCCAAGACCGAGCTCGCGGATTTCGATGGCTTCCTTCTGTTCGGCAGGATCGAGCAAGAGTTGCGCGCTCACGTGACTGGAGGGATGGCGTTCGGCCCAGTGCAGCGCCTTTTGCCCGGCAGCCTGGGCCTTGCTCACGCTGTCTGCTCCGAACTCAACCAGGAGCCACGCGTTCCCGTCCTTGAAATACTTCATCCCGGGAAGGCTTTTTCCCTTGAGGTGTTCGTTGTCAATGACGCGTCGCTCAAACCCCTCCACTGCGATCGGACCCAGCTTCGTCAAAGACGGTGCCTGGTCGCCCGCATCGAACACGGACGCATAGGAGAGTACCAGCAGTACGCGATGCTGTGGACTGTGGATCAGCCTGGTCTTCGCTGCGAGCGCAATCGCACAGGTTCCTTCGGTACCTACCAGCGCGCGCGCCACCTGAAAGCCGTTCTCTGGCAGAAGATAATCAAGGTTGTAGCCCGAAACACGGCGGGGAATCTGCGGATATTGCTTGCGGATGTCGTTCGCATATTCGTCCCGCAGGTCACGCAGCGCGGAGTAGATCTGGCCCTTGCGGCCACCTGAGCGGATGATCTCACGGAGTTCTATTTCGGTGGTCGCCCCGACCGTCATGCGCGTGCCATCGTAGAGCAGGATATCGAGCTCTTCGATGTTCTCGCTGGTCTTACCGCCTAGTAACGAATGCGCACCGCAGGAATTATTGCCAATCATTCCGCCGATAGTGCAGTACGCATGGGTTGCCGGATCAGGTGCAAACGTGAGCTCATACTCTTCTGCCGCGCTCCGCAACTGATCGTTGATCAGACCCGGTTCCACCCACGCAAACCTCTGCTTGCGATCAAGCTGCAAAAGCCGGTTCAGATACTTCGAAAAATCCAATACGACGGCGACATTGCAAGTCTGCCCTGCAAGGCTGGTACCCGCTCCCCGTCCCATGATCGGAATTCCATACTCGCGACAAATGGCGACCGCGGCCACGACGTCGTCTGTCGACTTCGGTATTACCACACCGATGGGCACTTGCCGATAGTGGCTGAGGTCGGAAGCATAAAGCGCGCGCGATGCATGATCGAACCGCACTTCCGCCCCGGTACCCTGCGACAGACGAGATGTTAGTTCTTTGGCAAGCGAGAGAGAAACGACAGGAGAAGATGGCGGCATAAATATCCTCTGCTTGCCGAAAGAATATACGCGGATAGCGGCAAGAACGATTCGGTCGGTGGCCGGCGCTGTTCTTGAGACGGTGTATTCAGAACCCTGCGTTGCCGGGCAGCGGCATCTTCAGCACGCGGAATCGTGCTCGAATATGGCGGAAGCGCGTGTGAGTCGAACACACCGTTGCCCGTGAAGGACGACCGCCGGTTTTGAAGACCGGGAGGATCACCGGATTCCTGAGCGCTTCCCTCTACCCGGTAGTTTGCATCTATCTCTCTACATCTATTTTCTCTTTGATGCAAAATATCTGGTGAGCGCATGCAAAAGGAAGATTTGATTTCCGGTCTCGAAGACACACTGCCAGTGCGTTTAACCGAGCAGGTGAAGGCGGGTGGCTGCGCCAGTAAGCTCCCGCCCGGACTGCTTCACTCCATGCTGAGTCGTCTTCCTGCGCAGACGGACCCGAATCTGCTGGTAGGTTTCGACACCTCGGACGATGCCGGCGTCTATCGCATCGCACCCGATCTTGCGGTGGTGCAGACGGTGGATTTCTTTACGCCCATGGTGGACGATCCCTATTCCTTCGGACAGATCGCAGCGACCAACGCATTGAGTGACGTGTATGCCATGGGCAGCAGACCGGTCACAGCACTTTCGCTGGTCTGTTTCCCCCAGGACGGAGACATGGATTTACTCGAGCAGATCATGCTCGGCGGCCTTTCAAAGATGCAGGAAGCGAACTGCACCGTGGTGGGCGGCCATAGCGTTCGCGACGCCGAGATGAAGTTTGGCTACGCAGTCACCGGTCTCAGTCACCCGGCGCAGGTCTTGACAAACGCGGGCGCCAAACCCGGCGACGTCCTGCTTCTCACCAAGGCGATCGGAACCGGCGTGGTTACAACCGCGCTCAAGCAGCGCAAGGCTAAGCCGGTCTGGGTGACTGCTGCGGTACGGTCCATGACAACCCTCAACAAGGCCGCGATGGAGCTGGCCCGCGGTTATGAGATTCACGCGGTGACCGACGTGACAGGCTTCGGCCTGATAGGACACGCACGCGAGCTAGCCCTTGCAAGCGGTATGCGCCTGGCGATCGACGTGCTTTCCATTCCGCTGCTTCCGGGAGCTCGCGACGCCGTACAAGTCGGCGCAATTCCCGCAGGCTTGCTGTCCAACCGCGAATTCGCCGAATGTGCAACCAGGGACGCCGCGCACGCGCCGATTTCTGAAGAAGTACGCGCGTTGCTGTACGACCCGCAGACGGCCGGAGGCCTGCTGCTGGCTGTCGCTCCCCAGCACGCCGAACTTCTGCTTGCAGAGTTCCTGGCAGCAGGCTTGTCGGCCGCGGCCATCGGCTGCGTGCTCGCTTGCAGATCTTCCGCAGAGGCAGAGCCGCTGATCGAGTTGACCGCCCCCGGTATGAGAGTCGCATCATGACCGATGGAGACACCGCGCCCGGCCAGCTTTACCGTCTTCTGCCGTCCCTCGACGTAATCTTGCGACGGCCCGAGTTTCTCCGTTTGTTCGAACGATATCCCCGTAGCGCGGTGCTTCAGTCTGCCAGGACAGAACTCGCCCGCACCCGCAAAGAAATCGATGACGGAGTTCACACCGAAGAGACGCTGCATGCGTTGCCGGAGCATCTTGGAGAGTCGGTGGCCCGGCAGTTGCAGAATGCCATGCGTCCAAGCCTCGTACCGGTGCTCAACGCCACCGGCGTGATTCTGCACACGAACCTTGGACGCGCTCCTCTCGGCGAAACTGCGCTGCAAGCGATTCTCGCCGTGGGGCGCGGCTACTCCAACCTGGAGTTCGATCTTGAGTCGGGGGAACGCGGCCATCGCGACCTCCATGTCGGGCCGATGCTGTTGCGCGCCTTAAGCACTATGACCGGACAGCCTGAAGAGCAGCTGGCCCAATTTTGGAGCGTAGCCGTGGTCAACAACTGCGCTGCGGCCACGTTCCTGGCGCTCAACTCGCTGGCCGAAGGAGGCGAAGTCCTGGTCTCACGCGGTGAGTTGGTCGAGATTGGTGGAGCATTTCGCGTTCCCGATATTCTGCGCAAGGCCGGGGTCGTGCTGCGCGAGGTGGGAACGACCAATCGCACTCGCCTCAACGACTATGCTGATGCCATCACGAACAGCACACGCATGATTTTGCGAGTTCACCAGTCCAACTTCAGCATGGATGGGTTTACGGAAAAGCCCCAGCTTGCTGCATTGATTGAACTCGGGAAACAAGCGAACCTTCCGGTCTTCGAAGACCAGGGGACCGGACGCCTGGTTTCGCTCGACGGCCTTGGGCTGCATGAAGAATCGTCGCTCCTGGATAGCATCCGCAAGTCCCCCGCCCTGATCGCGTGCAGCGGAGACAAACTCCTGGGCGGGCCACAGTGCGGACTCCTTCTCGGCAGACCCGGCTTGATGCAAACGATCCGTGTGAACCCGCTCTTCCGTGCACTGCGCGTTGACAAGCTCACCTATGCGGCACTCGAAGCCACCCTCCTCAGCTATGCAATAGGGAACGAGGAGTCCATCCCAACCATCCGCATGCTGCGGCTCACAGAGGAGAATCTGCGCCTGCGATGCGAAGCTCTGCTCCCTACGATCGCGATAGAAGCGCTGGAAGTTTCAGTGGTTCCAGTGAAGAGCGTCATCGGCGGCGGAACGACCCCGCGTGCCACGCTGAACAGCTTCGCACTTTCGCTCCGCCCTCGCACTATTTCGCCGCTCAGCCTCCTTACAGCATTGCGGCTCCAGACACCTCCGGTCGTCGCGCGTGTGCAGGACGGCTGTGTGCTACTCGACCTCAGGACGATCCCGCCTCACCAGGACGCTGTACTCGCCGACGCAGTGCGCAACGCCGCCACCGAGGACCGCAGATGACGCCGACCGAACCAGGGGAGCCGCGGTCGATCGTGCTCGGCACAGCCGGCCACATCGACCATGGCAAAACGATGTTGGTTCGCGCACTCACCGGCATCGACACCGATCGGCTGCCGGAAGAGAAGCGCCGCGGCATCACCGTCGATCTCGGCTTCGCGCGGATGTCCATCGCCTCCCCCTCCGGGACAAAGCTCTCGCTCGACATTATCGATGTTCCCGGACACAAGCAGTTCATCCGCAACATGCTAGCCGGAGCGGGTGGAATCGACCTGGTGATGCTCGTGATCTCCGCGGCCGAGGGTGTTATGCCGCAGACCCGGGAGCACCTGGCCATCTGCGAATTACTTGGAATCTCTCGCGGGGTCGTCGTCCTCACCAAATCGGACCTCGTCTCTGAAGAACAACTCCAAGCCATCTGCGGCCAGGTGCGCGGCGCCCTCGGCACCTCCTTCCTGAAGCACTCTCCTATCGTTCCTGTAAGTGCGCAGACGGGTTTTGGCCTGCCCCAACTACGCTCCGTCATCGCCCAGCTTGCAGAACAGACTCCCGCCCGCAGCAAGATAGGACTGCCACGACTCCCCATCGACAGATCGTTCGTGATGAAAGGCTTTGGCACGGTAGTAACCGGAACCCTGCAATCCGGAAGCCTCCACGCCGGGCAGACGCTTGCCATCGAGCCTGGATCGATACCGGTGCGCGTCCGTGGGGTGCAGCGCCATGGCCGCACCTGCACGGAAGCGCATGCTGGATCGCGGGTTGCGGTCAATCTGAGCGGAGTTGAGATCAGCGATGTGCGGCGCGGTGACACCCTGGTGATACCCTCCACGCTGCGCGCAATCGATACCATCGACGCAGAGATCATGCTTCTGCCCGATGCGCCTCCGATCAGCCATAGAGATCGCGTGCGACTGCACAGCTTCACCGCCGAGACGATTGCGACGATCTCCATCTACGGCTATCGAACGGTTGCTGCCGGCTCCAGCCAGGTCGTCCGCCTGAAGCTCGCCAAACCCACCGTTCTGCTGACCGGCGATCGCTTCGCGCTGCGCAGGCTTTCGCCCGCACAGACCATTGGTGGCGGCCGTGTCATCGATTCCCATCCCGCACCGCGCACCTCAAAGAAGATCGCTTTGGCCTGGCTTGAACAGGTCAAGGACGCACCGCCGGTCGACCAAGCTCGACTGCGCGTGGAGCGCAGCGCATCATCTGGGATCTTGGTTCGCCAACTCGCCGACGATATGGGTTGGACGCTCGACGCGACCCACCGCGTGCTCGCGCCTGCGCTCACCAGCGGTTCGCTGCGGCTTCTTTCGGACAAGCTGCTGATCAGCGACACCGCATTGCACACGGCGGCCGATCAGCTGCTAAAGCTGCTTCCACCCGCTAGCTCCGGCAGCAGCCCTTCCGGCCTTCGCCAGAGCGAGTTGCGAAGCCGCTCAAATCTTTCCGCCGAAGTCTTCGCTGCCGTTCTAGAAACCTTGCTCCAGCAAGGACACATCCTGCAGCGCGGGGACGCCGGCCAGGAAATGCTGTACCCAGCAGGGGCCGTAGTCGACGCTCCCGACCCGCGTGCGGCTGCTCTCGCCGACCTCTACAAGCGTGCTCAACTCAATCCTCCAACCTTCGCCGAGGCTCTGCGCGAGCTTGACCTTGGCGAAAAAGATGCGCGAGCCTACATCACGCTGCTCCTGCGCGACAAGACGCTGGTAAAACTCACCAACGATGATCTCTTCATGCATCGCCTCCCTGTAGAAAGCCTCGAGAAGATGATCCGCAGCCTGAAAGGTGAGACGCTGGACGTCGGACGCCTCAAGCAAATCACAGGCCTCTCAAGGAAATACGCCATTCCCCTGCTGGAGCACCTGGACAGGCAGCGAATCACCCGCCGGCAAGGTACGTCACGGATCGTGGTCTAGCAAAACCGCGCCCGACGTCGCCGCCTTAAACAACCCTTCGCAGCCAACCGGCGTCCGAGCAGTCAGGTGTACCTGCATGGGGAGCAGATCATGATCAAAGATTTTCTGTCGAAGTGGCCCGTCTACCAGCAAATCAAGAATCACTCCAATGGAAACGGCGCAGAATCCTGGAGCGAGCGAACCAGGACACTCCAGCCAAAGATCCAGGGAGCAGCTGTCGCGCGGTCCGTCTGCCCCTATTGTGCCGTCGGTTGCGGTCAGATGATCTATCACAAGGAAGGCAAGCTTGTTGCTATCGAGGGCGACCCTCACTCCCCGATCTCGCGCGGTCACCTGTGTCCCAAGGGCGCCAACACCTACCAGCTCCATACAGCGCCGAACCGCCTTCAAAAAGTGAAGTATCGCCGCCCTTATGGAACGGAGTGGGAGGAGCTTCCGCTCGAGCAGGCGATGGATATGATTGCCGATCGGCTATGGGAGTCTCGAGAGAACAGCTTCGTCGAATCAGAGGAAGGCAATGCGGTGATGAACACCACCAAGGTGGCTCACCTGGGCGGAGCGACGCTAGACAACGAAGAGAATTATCTAATCAAGAAAATGTTCAGTGGAGGTTTAGGCTTGGTCTGCGTCAGCAACCAGGCTCGAATTTGACACAGCTCTACCGTGCCCGGTCTGGGCACCACGGTTGGACGAGGCGGAGCCACAACAGCCCTCACCTCTCTCGCAGATTCAGATGCCATCATGATCATGGGCTCCTCCATGGCGGAGCAGCACCCGGTCGGTTTCCAGTGGGTGATGGAAGCCCGCGAGCGCGGCGGGAAGATCATTCACGTAGATCCTCGGTTCACGCGAACGTCGGCGAGCGCTGACATCTGGGCGCCGTTGCGCGCCGGCAGCGACATCCTCTTTCTCGGCGGCCTCATCCATTACGTGCTCGAGCACGACAAGTGGTTCAAAGAATACGTTCTCACCTATACCAACGCCTCTACCATCCTGCGTGAAGACTTCCGCGATACGGAAAATCTCGACGGACTCTTCTCCGGTTGGGATGCGGAGAAAAAGCAATATGACCCGGAGACCTGGTTATATGAAGCCTCAGAACCTAAGCGCAGTCCCTCCGCTGAAGCGCCCGGGCACCACCCTGCAGATGGAGGACATGCCAAGGATCGAGGCGGCGAGGCCGGCAACACCCATCAGTACACCACCGATCCAACTTTGCAGAATCCGCGCTGCGTCTTCCAGGTACTGAAGCGACACTTCTCCCGTTACACACCAGAGATGGTCGAGCAGGGTTGTGGAATGCCTGAGGAGGTTTTTCTCCAGGTCGCCGAAGCTTTCACCAACGCTTCAGGCCCGGACAAGACAGCCGCCATCTGCTATGCCGTGGGCTGGACCCATCACTCGACCGGCGTACAGATTATTCGCTGCGCAGCCATCCTGCAGCTTCTGCTGGGAAACATGGGCCGTCCCGGAGGCGGCATTCTCGCCCTGCGCGGACACGCCTCCATCCAGGGCTCTACCGACATCCCCACACTCTACGACATCCTTCCCGGCTACCTTGCGATGCCCTTCTTCGAAGATGATTCGAGCAGTCTGGACAAGTACATCCGCAAGCATTCCGATCAGGCAGGCGTGTGGACAAACTTCGACGCTTACATCATCTCCCTGCTCAAGGCGTGGTACGGCGATGCAGCCACGAAGGAAAATGAGTGGGGCTTCCAATGGATGCCGCGCGTCACCGGAGATCATTCCGAGCTTGGCTACTGGCTCGACATGGCGGATGGAAAGATGGAAGGGCTCTTCGTGATGGGACAGAATCCAGCCGTCGGAGCTCCCAACGGACGTCTACAGCGGTCCGCGATGCAGAATCTCAAGTGGCTCGTTGTTCGCGATATGGTCGAGACCGAAACCGCCAGCTTTTGGCTGGACTCGCCCGAAGTCGAACGCGGCGAACTCAAACCGGAATCCATCGCCACCGAAGTCTTCCTCATGCCCGCCGCCGGCCAGGCCGAGAAGAGCGGGAGTTTCACTAACACGCAACGTCTCGTGCAGTGGCACAACAAAGCTGTGGACCCGCCAGGAGACTCACGCAGCGAGAGCTGGTTCATGTATCACCTCGGCCTTCGCATCAAGGAGAAGGCTTCCAAGGCGCCCGGACCGAAGAACATCGCCATCAACAATCTCACCTGGAGTTATCCCACAGAGGGCGCCGTTGCCGAACCGGTTGCCGAAGCAATTCTCGCCGAAATCAACGGCTACCAGTGGAGCTCAAAGACGCATATCAAGACCTATGACGAGCTCAAGCCGGACGGCTCAACTGCGTGCGGCTGCTGGATCTACGCAGGCCTCATGCCCTCACCGGACAAGAACATTCCGAACACGCGCGAACCGCACGACTCGCTGGGGCATGGCTGGGGATTCGCCTGGCCGAAGGACACCCGCATCCTCTACAACCGGGCCTCCGCCAAGCCTGACGGAACCCCGTGGAGCGATCGCAAGAAGCTGGTGTGGTGGGATCCCCATCACGGCGAAAAAGGGAAATGGGTTGGCGAAGACGTAAGCGATTTTAAGCCCGACATGCCCCCCGATTACAAAGGGGATTCAAGTAAGCGAGGTCTGGAAGCGCTCGACGGCGATCAGCCGTTTACCCTTCATCCAGATGGCCGCGGCTGGCTGTTCGTTACCAGCGGTCTCAAGGACGGTCCTCTGCCCACTCACTTCGAGCCTCTGGAGTCGCTGTCGCGCAACCCGGTCTATCCCTCCGAGCAGACCAATCCTCCTGCGCACAAGAAAGAACGCCCCGACAATCCGTACGCTCATTCACCTGACGACCCGCGCTTCCCGTTCGTTCTCACCACCTACCGGCTGACGGAACACCACACCGCCGGCGGCATGTCGCGCGGCCTCAGTCACCTCGCCGAACTGCAGCCCGAGCTCTTCACGGAAATCTCTCCGGAGCTCGCCGCCATCTGCGGAGTCAAGCATGGTGAATGGGTGACCATCTATTCGCCGCGCGGCCTTCTCTCCGCCAAAGCGCTCATCACCGCTCGCATGGCGCCGCTTAAGGTGAACGGAAGAACCATCCACCAGGTTGGGCTGCCCTACCACTTCGGCTGGAAGGGCATTGCTACCGGCGATGTGGTCAACGATGTCCTGGCTATCTCCGAAAGTCCAAACGTTCGCATTATGGAATCCAAGGCGCTGGTCTGTAACCTGCTTCCGGGCCGCCGTAAGCAGGGCCCTGCCGCTCTCAAAGAATTGAAACAGCTTCTCAAGGAGCGCTCATGAACGACACCACAGAAACGTCCGGCGCATCGCCGAGCGAAGCAACCGCCTTCCTCACTGACTCCACCTTATGCATCGGCTGCAAGGCATGCGAGGTCGCATGCAAGGAATGGAACGGCCTTGAAGCTGACGGCTACAATCTTTCCGGATTCTCCTACGACAACACGGTCGGCCTGGGCCACTCGACCTGGCGGCATGTGAAGTTCGTCGAAGACACCCCAATCCCGGGTCTCGGCGGCAACTCCCCCGATCACAACAGCTGGGAATTTTCCTCCGACGTCTGCAAACATTGCGAAGTCGCTGGCTGCCTCGAAGCCTGTCCCACAGGCGCCCTGGTTCGCACCGAGTTCGGCGGCGTCTTCCTGCAACCCGACATCTGCAACGGCTGCGCCTACTGCGTCGTGTCCTGCCCATTTGGCGTCGTCCAGAAAAACGAGAACGATGGCCGCGCGTTCAAATGCACCTTCTGCACCGACCGCCAGAAGGTCGGCCTCGAACCTGCCTGCGCCAAGGCCTGTCCCACCCAGTCCATCCAGTTTGGAACGCTCAAGAATCTCGAGGCGAAAGCGGCCGAGCGCGTCGAGACGCTTCACCAACGCGGCATGACGGATGCCACGCTCTACAACCCGACGCACACCAGCGTCAAAGGCATTCACGCCTTGTTCGTTCTCCGCGGAGAGCCCGAGACCTACAACCTTCCACCTAATCCTGAAGTCCCTACGATCTATCTCAGGGACGGCTGGAAATCAGCGGCGAGAGACGGATTGCTGCTGCTCGCCGGTGTCACTGCCGCATTTCTAGCCGCACGTACCGGCGGAAAGAAGGTGGCTCATGTCTGAGACGGCTGCCCTGATCGAACAACTGATGGACCGGCGCGAAGAACACCTGCTCGACATTCGCCGTCAGGCTGAACTGACCGGGCACGTGGACGATGTCGGCGTCCGCCCCGAAGGCTCACCCTTCCCCATCGCTTCGCCTGAAACCGGCTACTACCAGCAGCCGCTGCTCAAGGAGCCGCAGTGGACCCAGCTCATTCCCTTTTACTTTTTCGTCGGTGGCGCTGCCGGGTCGCTCGGAGTCATCGGCTCCATCGCCGATCTGATTGGCGCAAACGAAGAGATCGCAACCAAGGCACGTTCCTTGGCGTTCGGTGGCGCCCTTCTCTCCGGAGCGCTCCTCGTGACGGACCTTGGCAAACCGAGCCGCTTCCTCTACATGCTGCGTGTCTTTAAACCCCAGAGCACCATGTCGATGGGCTCCTGGATTTTGTCCGGGTTCTCCATCTTCGCCTCCGCTTCCTCTATCGCGGATGTATTGGAAAGACTCTGGGGAGGCAACCTCCTCGTCCACCTGCTGCGCGGTGCTGGACGAACTGGATCCATCCTCTTCGGTCTTCCATTCCACAACTACACGGGCGTTCTTCTGGCTACCACAGCGATGCCGGTCTGGAACGCTCGCGCCCACTCGCTCCCCGGACATTTCGGCATGTCGGGTCTGCAATCCGGCGTCAGCCTCCTCGAACTAACCGGCCACGAAGATAGCCGCGCCCTCAACCTGCTCGGCCTGCTGAGCGCGTCCATGGAATCCTGGGAAACCTTCGACATCGCCAGGTCCGACTCCCGCGCTCTGCATCCCCTCAAGCGCGGCACCACTGGACTTCTGGTGGGTGTCGGCGCCTGGCTCTCCGGACCTGCCCCGGTTCTGCTGCGCATCGCTTCGCTGTTGCTTCCCGGGCGCAGCCGCACGCTTCGGCGCCTCGCAGCCTGTTCGGGAATCGCTGGATCCCTCTTCACCCGTTACGGTTGGGTTCAAGCGGGCAAAGCCTCCGCCCAGGATTGGCGCCTGCAGCTTGAAATTGAGGAGCCAGCACCGCCTGCGAAACCGAAGCGCCACACGCTTCGAAAGATCGCCACCGCCGCCGGAATCCTGCTGGTCGTGACGGCTGGGATCTTCGCACTCAAGCGCAAATCCTGACTTGCCTTGCGTCAGCTCGACAGCTCATGCGACGTAATCTCGTAACGGAATGATTGCGGGTCAAGGCTATCCAGCCGGCCTTCCGCCGTCTCCGCCTGCGGGTACATGAAGAAGTGGAGTGGTGCTGCCGAGGAGCCGGGCAATGCCACATCCTGCGCATAGTTATAGGCCATCCAATTCATCTCCCACGAACCAAACAGCCGCTTCCGCGCCGACTCCACCTTGCGGTTTGTTAGTGCAAGATGCCCAGGAGGCTCTTCGAGAATTACCTTCCGCACGTCGGCCGGGTCCATCGGCACCCATCCAAACTCGGTCAGGTAGACCTCGGCGCGGCAATGCTGAGCCTTCGAAATGACGTTAGACGATGCTCCCAGGCTCGAATATCCAAACGTGGAAGGCCCCACGCGAATTCCGTACACATCTCTTGCGGGAACTCCGGAAGCCTTCACCAGTCCTACAAACAGCGCATTGAGATCAGCGCATTTGCCGCCAAGATCGCCGCTTTCCAGCATTGGCCGGATATCCCCTTCGCCACATCCGCGCACCTTGGGATTACGATACGTATTCTGAACGACCCATTCATAGATCGCATGGGTCTTTTCAACATCGGTCTCCGCTCCCTGCGTAATCTGGTGAGCTTTCTCTTTCACGATTCCATCGGTAGGCACATACTCGGTCGGCTTCAGGAACTCAATGGCGCTGGCTGGAAACGGCCGCTTCGTTGTGCTCGAAGAATCCCTTACCCCGTCGAGATCCACAGACCAGTCCCGCGTCCGAACGCGACAGGTTGTCATGACCACAGGGTCGGTGCCTGCAGGGAAAACCGCTCCAAGCATCCTCAAACCGTTCGCCCGATCCACTCGTACAAACGTCTTCCCCTCGCACCGAACCGAGTTCGAAAGAGTCTGCTGAAACACGGTATCTTCAGCCAGAGGCTGCGGCAGCCATACCCGCGTCTCGCCCACGGGCTTCAGCACTGTCACGCTGGTTGACACCTCGTAGGTTCGCCAACCGGCGCCCTCCCGTCGGCCACCGGAAAGCCCCCGGGGCATCGCCATCAGCCGCTCGGGATCGCTGCAAAGCGCCGGCATAGCCATGGCAGCAACCCGTAAAAAATCTCTGCGATGCACGATCGTCCTCTCCTTTACTGCAGCTGCCGAAGGTAAGCGACCAGGGAGCGGAGTTGCTCGCCATTGAACTGCGTAACGTTCGGCATCTTGCATCCTGGCTTTAACGACTGGGCGTTCGTCACCCAAGCCTCGAGGTAGGCATTGTTGTTCGGGAACGAATCTGAACCAATTTCTCTCCGGCTCCCGATGTGCGTGAGATCCGGTCCCAACCGCCCCATCGCCGACGTGCCTCGAACCGTATGACACCGCGCGCAGGGTCCCGCTACAAACTCCTCCTTGCCCATCTCCGTGTTCGCATCGGTCGGTTGCACGCCGTTCTTGCGCTGGTTCGCAAGCCATTCCTGAAACGCAGCCGGCTCCTGCGCGACCAGCAGAATATGCATATTCGCATGCTGCTTTCCGCAGTACTCCGCGCATTGCCCAACATAGCTTCCCGGCTCGCTGGCCTCAATGCGAATGAAGTTCACGTTTCCGGGAAGCAGATCAACCTTGCCGTGGAGGCTGGGAACCCAGAAGGCATGGTTCACGTCGGCTGTGCGCAGCTCGATGTTCACCGCGCGGTGTGCCGGAATATGAATCTCGTTCGCGGTGGTGACCTCTTGCCCGGGCTGCCCAAGATAGTGAACCTCCCACCACCACTGGTGCCCGATGATCAGAATATCGGGCTTCGATTTCGCCGCCATGGCTTCCGTGTTCATGGCTCCATGATCACCATGAATCGGGAAGCTCGCCAGCAGATCAAGACCAACGAAAAAGAAGATCGAGAGGACCAACAAGGGTATGGCCAGGCCTCCAATCGCCACCCATTTCTGGCCGCCGCCGATATCGATCGGCATGTGCTCGTCCAGGCTCCCTTTATTTTTCTTCAAAGCAACTGCGATCAACACCCACATGACGACAATCGTGATCACGAAGACGATCGACATGGCATTGGATAAACGAGCGATGCTTCTCGCCGCCGGGCCGTGGGCGTTGGACGTCGACTGCAGCGTCCCGCATCCCGCCAGGAATAGCGCCAGCAGCGACGAAACGGATGTACAAAAGCGCCTCATGCGTTCCTTTGTCCGTGCGAAGCAGAAATGCCTGCTATCGCAAGGTGTAGAGATAAGCAGCCATGTCGTGAGCCTGGCTGGCGGTAACACCCAGGTTTGGCATAGCGGTGCCCGGCTCGATCTTCACCGGGTTCTGAATCCAGGCTGCAAGGTTTGCAGGCGAATTGGGAAGCTCGCCCGCGATGATCGTTCTGCGACTGTAGTAAAGAAGCGGGGGGCCAACCAGGCCGCGCGCCGTGCGGATTCCCGGAATCACGTGGCAAGACCCACAGCCGTAACTCTGGATCAGCGCCTTGCCGTTCGCCGGATTTCCGCTCATTGCAGCCTGATATCCACCCATCGGTTCATTGCCCACGCAGCCACCCAGCAAGCCACAGCCGACCACAAGGCATCCTAAGCCAAGGATCGTGGTCCACCGCTGTGACTTCAGGGTCATCGCGCCCTCGCACACATCTGTAGCATGAACAGCGGCAGGCACATCCAAAGAAAGCCCATCCCCAGCGTGATGCTGATGAACAACCCTGAAAGCGACATGAACTCCGCGCGCTCCCTGCCCTCTGCGCGAAGCACCTCACTCTCTTTGGATAGCGACCGCCACGTGCGATACGACATGAATCCGGCCAGCGATGCGAGTCCGAACAACACGATCCACAGCACGAAATAGAGCGCCCGCGCCCCGGGATGATAGCTGGGGCCGCCAAACTGCTCCTGGTGAATGCATGCCCGCCAGCCGATCACCATGTCCAGGCTCCCCAGCGAGAGCCAGGCAGTCGCCGCAGCCGCAAACTCAAACCAAAGCCGGCGATTCGAGATTGCCTTCGGCGAATTCGCAGCATCGAGTGACAGAAGATTGCTCATGCGGTTTGCCTCTCAAAATCCATAGAACTGAAAGTGCGGAATGACATACAGCAGAAGCACGACAAAGAACCAGATAACATCCACAAAATGCCAGTACAGCGCGACCACACGATACGGTCGGTGCGGCGGAAGCTGGGTGGGTCCATAGTTTGGAAGAAACGCAAGATAGCTCAGCATCAGGAGCCCCATGATCACGTGCGCTCCATGAAACGTGGTAATCGTGTAAAAAATCGATCCGTAGGAATCCGTCTGCGGTGTCAGCGTCTTCCAGTGGTCCATGTACTCCGATACCTGCACACCCAGGAAGCAAAGTCCCATCAGGATCGTCGTCAGAACCGCCATCCGCGCCAGCTTGTAACGCCCCTGCTCCACCAGGTGTTCTCCCCACATCACTACCAGGCTGCTGCTGGCCAGGACGCCAAGCATGATAAACGCCTTGAGCAGTTTCGGAGGATGATCGATGGCCCAGCGTTGCTTGTCTGCGCCCAGGAAGTAGTAGCTCGCGAACAGACAGATGAACAGCGTCCCCTCGGTGAGGATGACCATCCACACCGCCTGCACGCCGCGATTTCTCTCGATCGGCCATACGCCCGTGTGGGGAGCTTCCGGTGTAATCGGCGGTGGTGTCGCCAGCGAACTCATAGGCGCCCCTTGATCGGCCGCGGCCACAACCACGTGCAGCCCAGCAGGAAGGTAATCACGAGGCCGGCCAGGCACACCCAGAGAAGTTGGAAGACCAGCGCAAGAAAGAAACCGAACAGCGTCAGCGCAAGAAACATTGGAACAAGCGAAAGGTTCGGCATGGTGGCAGCTGCCTGCGGCACAGCATCCAGCAGCGTCGACGTAATACTCAGCCGTGCCTGCGAAAGTACGCGCAGATCCTCAGGATCTTCATCCTCATCGAACTCGTCCCAGAGCGGGTGACGGGTAGCCACCGCCGGTATGTGCACCACCTCATAGTCTGGTGGTGGCGAGGACATTGCCCACTCCAGCCCATCGGAATTCCACGGATTGTTCCCCGCAATCGCCCCGCGTCGCAGGCTGTAAAACAGGTTGATGATGCTGAGCAAAATCCCCACTCCCAACAAGAACGCTCCAAAGGTCATCAACTCGTTCATCGGCTGCAACCCAAGGTTCGCCGAATACGTATAGATGCGCCGCGGCATCCCCATCAGCCCAACAATGTGCATCGGGAAAAATCCGAGGTTGAACCCGACAAACATCACCCAGAAACTCCACTTGCCGAGCCGCTCATTCATCATCCGGCCCGTCATCTTCGGCAACCAGTAGTAGAGTCCTGCGAACACGGGAAAAACGTTCGCGCCAATCAGCACGTAGTGAATATGTGCGACCACGTAGTAGGTGTTATGCAGCTGCCAGTCAACCGGAATGATGCCGGTCACTACGCCGCTCAGGCCTCCGATCACCAGCAGCGCGACCGAGCCGAGCGCATACAACATCGATGTCGTCGCCACTGGCCGCCCCTTCCACACGGTCGCCAGCCACGCAAAGATAGTAACCGTCGTGAAGATGGAGATCATCATGCTGCCGGCGCTGAAGAAGCTCATCGTAAGACCCGACATCCCCACCGTGAACATGTGGTGCAGCCATACGCTGAACCCGACCACGCCCGTCAACACTGTGGACATGGCAACATACGGATACCCGACGATCGGACGCCGGGAGAAGACAGGGATGATGAGTGAGATCATTCCCGTGGCAGGAAGGAAGATCACATAAACCCACGGATGACCGAAGAACCAGAACAACTGCTGCCAAAGCAGCGGACTTCCGCCCCGCGCCACATCGAAGAAGTGCATGCCCCAACGACGCTCCAACTCCAGGAACACGCAGGCCACCGTCAGCGCCGGCATGGCAAAGAGAATGGTGCACGAGATGGTCAGCGTGCTGTAAAGGAAAAGCGGCATCTTGCTGATTGCCATCCCGGGCGCGCGGAACCAGAGAATCGTCGCGATGAAGTTAATCGCTGCGCCAGTTGTCGAGATACCCAGCATGATGAGGGCCAGCGCGTAAATGTCCATTCCGTGGCTGGGCGAATACAGCGTGTCCGTGTAAGGCACATACGAAAACCAGCCAGCATGAGGCACCTGGCCAATGAATGGCCCCACATACAGCAGAATTCCGGAGAACAGAAACGCCCAGTACGTGAAGGAATTCAACCTCGGATACGCAACGTCACGCGCCCCGCTCATCAGAGGCACAAGGTAAATGGAGAAGCCGGAGAGAATGGGGGACGCATACCAGAAGATCATGGTGATGCCGTGCATGGAGAACAGCCCGTCGTACACCTCCGGCCGCAGCAGCGCCTCATTCGCCTGAGTGAGTTGAAGACGCATGACCAGCGCCTCAACTCCGCCGATGATCAAAAAGATGAACGCCGTAACCAGGTAACGGATACCCAGGTCCTTATGATCAACCGTTGCAAACCAGCCATAGACCGTCTTCGGCGTGTCCCATAGTTCGGTCAGTTGCTGTTTCGCCACCAGCGTGCTCATGCACCCTCCAGCCTAAGGATCGTTCAGATCACTTGAATCAAGACGTCTTCGCTACCATGGGCCACTCCGAAACTCAACGTCCAACGGAGTTGAAATCCGACTCAGCTACTGGGAGACTCCGCTAGAAGGAGTCCTATCAACTTGGCCAGCGGCTCGGGGTAGGCAGGAACAACACTGCATACGATGTCTGCGCTCTTACGTTGAGTTGTCAATGATCTCATCGCCGCCCGATAAAACAGCATCATCGCCCGGTGGCGTGGGCAAAGCCTCTTGCGCTTCCATGTCCACAGCCTCTTCCATCAGGATCGCTGCGGAAGGCTCCGCCATCGCCGCCGCCGCGGCAGCCTTATGTTGCTTCCATCTCACGCAGATCATGTAAGTCACCGCCGCAACGCAGGGCGGCGCACATAGAACGAGAATGCGCAGAATCGTTCGAATCTCCACCACCGATCCGTTGACGGCAAGCGCCAGGAAATCGTCTCCGCCCGCCACCAGCAGGATCAACACAAACGTAGCCAGCGCCGAGCCAAGCGCAGTCAGTACGGGCTGTTCGTAAGGCAACCGAAGAACGTTCTGGTCTCCCTCGTCGCTCGAGAACAGCTTCTCCACGAAGGGCACCGAGTACAGCCCGAGGAACAGCAAGGAAGGCATCAGCACTGCAGGAAAGAAGAGTTCAGGGATCAGCCAGTGGCCCAGTCGCAGGTGCACTCCCGGAAACAGACGCATCGCTCCCTCCACCCAGCCGAGATACCAGTCCGGCTGCGCTCCCACCATCACGCTCGATGGATCATAAGGTCCATAGATCCACACTGGATCGATCTGCACCAGGCCTCCAAGCGCCGCGATCACACCGAACACCAGCAGCAATAAGCCAATCGATTTCGCCGTGTACGACGGCCACAGCCGCGACCCAACGATCATGCGATTGGTTCGCTTCGGTCCGGGATAGTTCGTATGCAGCTGCCGCCAGATCATGAAAAGATGCATCCCCAGCAGCCCCGAGATCAACACCGGAACCAGGAAAATGTGCAAGGCATACATCCGCGGAAGCATCTCAGGATTCGGAATGTTGCCGCCCATGAACAGGTACGTCAGCCACGGCCCGACAATCGGCACCGAGAGCAGAATCGCATACCCGATGCGCAGTCCTGTTCCCGACAGCAGATCGTCCAGCATGGAGTAGCCGAAGAATCCGTTCACGAGAGCCAACACCAGCAACGTCAACCCGATCAGCCAGTTCATCTCCCTTGGCTTACGGTACGCTGCTGTCAGAAAAATGCGTGCCATGTGCGCCAGGATCGCCCAGATGAAGATCAGTGCTGCCCAATGATGCATCTGTCGAACCAGTAAACCTGCGGGCACCTCGAAACAGATGTGCAGCACCGACTGGTACGCCACAGATACCTTCTGGCCGTCCAGCGGGTGATAGGCGCCGTGATAAATCACCTTCGCCGAGCTCGCATGGAAGAACAACGCAAGATAGGTTCCCGTCACCAGCAGAACCAAAAAGGAGTACAGCGCAATCTCGCCCAGCATGAACGACCAATGATCCGGGAAGACATGGTTCAACGCCGCCCGCACAAACTTTGCAGCTCGCACCCTCGAGTCGATAGCACGACTGACCTTTCGCGCGATCCTCTCGGTGATCATGAGATCCCCCAGAAGCCTGGACCAGGCGGCGCCGTGAAGCCTCCGCCGGCGCGCAGCGTGCCGTCCGCATCCGCATACAGCGGCAACTGCGGAAGTGGTCTCGCCGCAGGTCCACCCGTCGGCATGGCAGCTCGCAACACATCGAATGTCGACTGGTGGCAGGGGCATAAAAGAACCGACTGCTCCGCCTCAAATTCACCCACTGGACAGCCTGCATGCGTGCACACGCGCGAATACGCCACGTAGCCTTGCGGCGCCCAGCTGGAGCGATCCGTGGGAAGCTGCAGCAGTTGTTCCTTGACTCGGATCAGTACGGTCTGCGCTCGCTCTGCTCCCACCTGGTCCTCTGGATATACAGTGACCGTGCTTCCCGGCTGGAGCGTCGCCAGCGAGACTACTTTGCCATCCTCTGTCATCAGCCGTTGGCCGCTCTTCCAAATCCTGCTGTACAGCTCCCGGTTCGGAGATATTCCAAGTGACCTCAGCAGCGAAACCACCATCGTCGCGAAAAGCCCTGCGCCACCCAGTCCCATCCACGCCAGGAGACGGCGCCTCCGCACATCATGCACGCCGTCGCAGAATGTCTTCGCAGCCGCCTTCTCCGCCAACGGGCTTGACGCCAGCGGATGCCTCGCCTCCACCGCTTCCTTCTGCACCATCAGCCACCGCGCCCACACCACCGACAGGATTCCGGTCGCGCAAAGAAATACCGCGAGGCTTCCGCCCAGCCATTGCGTATTGTTGCCGCCCGTCCAATACGCCAGCAAAAATCCGATGCCCCCGACCAACGCAATCAAAAAGAAAAGCGTGACCAGGATCGTTCCCACCACTTCGCGCCGCCGCATCTGCGCCGCGCTCTGTAGCACTCGATCTTCCGAACGCCCACTCTTTGGAAGAGGTTCCGGCAGTGGCTTCTCCGGCAACAAACGGTCCGTCACGCGCGACAGGAACCCGAGCACATTCCAGCCCAGCTCAAGCACATCCCGACCCAGGTCGAGAAATGCTACCAGTGTGCTTTTTCCTCGCTCCTCGCCTTCACTCATCCCCTGCCTCCACGCTCAATCCATCCCGCAATTCCGATCACCAGCAAGGCAATCACTGCCGCAAAGCCGCCCTCCGCAACCGGACCGATCTCCTTGAGAGGAGTGCCTCCCGGACTTGGCGGGTGCTCAACAAACCGCACGTAGTCAACCGTCGAGTCCAATTGCTCGTCATTCAACACCGTCTTTGGAAACGCCGGCATGGTTCCTGGTCCCCACCGGATCGCGCCCGCAATCAGCTCCGGCGATTTGTCCGTAAGACTTGGCGCATTCCTTCCCGCAAACGCCAGCACTCCCCCGCGCACCGCCGTTCGATGGCAGGTAGCGCAGTACATCCGGAACAGCTTTCCGCCTTCACCGATATCTCCGTGCCCCAGCGGAATCACCGCGAGGTTATTGGTCACATAACCTGACACCGCGCGAATCTGTTGGCCCGTCAACAGCCTGCTGAATGCCGGCATATGACTAGGCCCGGTCTCCACCGCTGTCATCACGTGGCCCAGATCGTGTTCCGCCTTCAGCGACGGGCCTGCAATGCTTACCGCCGCGGCAATCCCCTGGCCTTGATCTCCATGACACTCTGAGCATCGTTGCGAAAAGATCGCGCCGCCATCAGAACTCGCTCCGACGGCGGCAGCAGAGTCCGGCCGTTGCAGCTGTTCCCCAGGATCCTTTGCCTGTCCCGCAGCAGCTCCGCAAAGCAGCAAGCAGAGGCCACACCATCCCGGAATTCCTCCTAGGATTGCGCGCACATCGCGCTCGACCATCTGCTTCATGGCTGGTTTGATGCGTATCACGACGTATCGCAATGCCGCTCCGGAAAACTTTTTTGTCACTCCATACTGAAGCCCGATTCCCTGCGGAATGATTCCTGCATCTATCTGGGGAATAGGCTCAGCCTCTTTCAGGCGACCAACCTTGCACTGTGATGGGGAGGGATATGTTGGCATGCGCGTCACTTTCCGTACTCTGAGGTTTTCCCTTTGCATCGCCGCAGGATTGATCTCCGGCTGCAAAGGAGCAGGCACCACCATGGCCAGCACCGGCGGCTCCGTCCAACGCGGAAGCGCCGTCATCAAGATCTATGGCTGCGGAAAATGTCATACGATTCCCGGCATACGCGGTGCCAACGGGGTTGTCGGACCTCCCTTACGATCGGTCGCCAGCCGTTCCTATATCGGCGGAAACTTCCCCAACAATCCCGACACGCTCGTGCGCTGGATCATGAACCCACAGGCCATGAAACCAAAGACGGCTATGCCTGCGCTCGGTCTCACAGAGCCCCAAGCTCGAGACGCTGCTGCCTATCTCGAAACGCTGAAATAGCCGCAGCACAGCTGCACTTCGGCGATGCCTCGGGCCGCTTCGCATGCAGAGGATTACGAAGGCAGAAGGAGTAGATTGGATACAGTATTCACATCGCACGCTGTAGCCAAAAAGGCCTCACCACCTTTACTTCCCCATACGTCGATGCCGTCAGATCAGTTTTTACACCCTAGAGAGATGAATCTGACATCTCACTATTATCGGTTTACACCTCAGCATTACGCACGAAGCCCAATTTTGCGCCTCAGAGCGTGACATGCCCCCGCAACCAAATAACCTATGTAATTTCTATTACTTTCAAGCCTCACAGCTTGGAAGTTTTCTTTTCGGGGGTCGCTAACAGGGCGAAATCGACGGACTCGTCTTGCTGTTTGCCCTGGACTTCTGCATCCATCACCGCGCAGAGTGACGCGCGCCTGCCGTCTGGAATTCATCGGTCATGTGACGCGTGCGGCGAGCCACGAAGAAGGTTGTCAGGAATGCCATTCAATATTCTCCAGAAAATTCCGCTGTGAGCATGCTCTTGGGAAACGGGCCTGGCACTACGACGATCGGAGTGCGCGATCGCGGTCCAGGCGTTCCCGAAGAGTCGCAAGCACACTGATCAGTTCGCCGGTGAGATGAAACATTTTCCTGACTGCTTCCTGAACAACACCGAGCCTGAACCCAACGTCGAAGAAGGGTATGCTGCCGTTCTCGTACTAGAAGGGATTTTGCAATCTCTTAACAGTCGCTCGCCAGTAGCGCTGAAGCCCCTTTCACGCGCACTCGTCGCATCAACACAGATGCACAGAAGGAAAATCTCTACGGCATCTCGACGCCTGAGTTACTGGATGCAAAAAATCGCAACCCCGGCGTTCAAAAAGAGCCGAAGAATTAAATCGCTTCATTCGAGATGTCTCCTTCGGGCACCCCGTGTCACGTCCTGCGCGTCTTAGCTTTCAGGAGCGTTCGGTGCTCAAGCCTGCTTCACTGGAGAATTTGCCATGAATGCTTCGGACGTACTTGTAGAGCGCCTGATCGCGTGGGGCGTAGACACCATCTTCGGCCTTCCCGGCGACGGCATCAACGGCGTGATGGAAGCTCTTCGCAAAGCCGAAAAGAAGATCCGCTTCATTCACGTGCGACACGAAGAATCGGCCGCATTCATGGCATGCGCGTATGCAAAATTCACCGGCCGGCTCGGCGTCTGCCTCTCTACCTCAGGTCCCGGCGGCATTCATCTGCTCAACGGTTTGTACGACGCGAAGATGGACCAGCAGCCAGTCCTCGCCATCACCGGCATGCAGTTCAACGACGTCGCCGGAACCTTCCAGCAGCAGGACGTCGAGCTCGACAAGCTCTTCATCGACGTCGCTGTCTACAACAACCGCGTGATGAGCGGCGCGCACATGGAGCCCGTTGCCGACCTCGCCATCCGCTCTGCAATCGAGAAGCGCGGCGTCGCCCACATCACCATTCCCATCGACGTTCAAACACAATCCATGAAGGCCGAACGCTCAGAGCGCAACAAGCCCAACCATTCCTCCACCGTGGGCGCGATCTCCGGCAATGTGCCTTCAACCGCAGATCTCCAGGCCGCAGCAAAGATCCTCAACGACGGCAAGCGCATCGCCATTCTCGCCGGCCAGGGAGCGCTGCACGCCACTGACGAGCTCCTCGTGCTCGCCGAGTTGCTGGGTGCTCCCATCATCAAACCGCTGCTCGGTAAGGGCTGCGTGCCCGATGACTCGCCTTACACTACAGGCGGCATCGGCTTGCTCGGTACCGCGCCGTCAGAGGAAGCGCTCGAAGAATGCGACACGCTGCTGATGATCGGCACCTCTTACCCCTACATCGAATACCTTCCCAAGCCTGGCGACTGTCGCAGCATTCAAATCGATTCCAACGCGCAGCGCATCGGACTCCGCACACCAGTTGAAGTGGGCCTCGTCGGCGACTCGAAGAAGACCATCCAGCTCCTTCTGCCGCTGCTCCAGCGAAACAGCTATCGCCGCTTCCTCGAAAAAGCGCAAAAGAATATGAGGTCCTGGAACGCCATCCTCGAAAAGGAGGGCACTTCGACCGCAATGCCGATGAAGCCGCAAGTCGTTGGCTGGGAACTCTCGAAACGCACCCAAGAAAACGCGATCATCGTCTCGGACTCCGGCACCAACACCACCGTGTGGGCGCGTTATATGCAAGCCAAGCGCGGCCAGATGCACTCCTGCTCCGGCAACCTCGCCACGATGGCATGCGGGATGCCCTACGCCATCGGCGCGCAAATTGCTTTCCCTGATCGCCAGGTGATTGCGGTCGTCGGCGACGGTGGCTTCACCATGCTCATGGGCGAGATCATCACGGCCGTCGCGTACAAACTCCCCATCAAGATCGTCATCATCAAGAACAACACGCTCGGGCAAATCAAGTGGGAACAAATGGTCTTCCAGGGCAACCCAGAATACCAATGCGAGCTCTTCCCCATCGACTTCGTCGCGCTCGCCAAAGCCGTCGGTGCGAACGGTGTCCGCATCGATGACCCCCGCACCGCCGGCGCAAGATTCGACGAAGCGCTCGGCATGCCAGGCCCGGTCATCATTGAAGCTGTTGTCGATCAGTTCACCGCCATGCTTCCCCCGAAGATCACCACCGACCAGGCCGTCAAGTTCTCTGAGGCGCTCGCCAAGGGCGAACCCAACCGCATCAGGATCGCGCTCACCGCGGCCAAAGACACGGTGCGCCAGATCGTCTAATGTCCACCGCAGCGACAATTCGCTCCGGCACCGCACGCGCCTACACCATCCCTACCGACGCCCCCGAAGCCGACGGCACTATCGCGTGGAATTCGACCACCCTCGTAGTGGTCGAGCTTCGCGCAGCGAATACGACCGGCATCGGTTACACCTACGCGCACTTCACCGCGGCTGCGGTGGCCCGCGAACTCATCGAAAAACACTGTGTCCATCAAAACCCTCTGGACACGACCACCCTCTTCGCCGCCATGCGCATCTCGCAGCGCAACTACGGCGCCGGAGGCATCGGCGCCACCGCGCTCTCCGCCGTCGACATCGCGCTGTGGGACCTCAAGGCCAAGCTGCTCAATCAACCGCTCGCCATGCTCCTTGGTCCTATACGCCGCGCCGCGCCCGTCTACGGCTCCGGTGGCTTCACCACATACACCGACGCGCAGCTTCGTAAGCAGCTCTCCGGCTGGATCGCGCAAGGCATTCCGCGCGTGAAGATGAAAGTTGGCACCCATCCCGACGCCGATCCGCATCGCATCGCTGTCGCGCGCAAGGCCATCGGCACTGACGCCGAGCTCTTCATCGACGCCAACGGCGCCTACTCCCGCAAGCAGGCGCTCCACTTCGCCGAACTCGCGCACACCGAGCAGAACGTCACCTGGTTCGAAGAGCCCGTCTCATCGGACGATCTCGCCGGCCTGCATCTTCTTCGCAACCGCGCGCCCGCCGGCATGGACATCGCGGCCGGCGAGTACGGCTGGAATGCCATGTACCTCCACAAGATGATCGCCGCCGAAGCCGTCGACGTCATCCAGGCCGACGCCACGCGCTGCGGCGGCGTCACCGGCTTCATGGACGCGACCGCCATCGCGGACGCGCATCCGCTCCCGCTCTCAGCGCATTGCGGCCCCACCATCCACATGCATCTCGCCTGCGCCGCGCGCCCACTCCGCCACCTCGAGTACTTCCACGATCACGTCCGGATCGAGTCCATGCTCTTCGACGGCTTCCGTCCCGCGCAGAAAGACGGCTGCATGCATCCCGACTTCACGCGCCCCGGCATTGGCATCGAATTCAAACAGAAAGACGCGGAGCAGTTCGCGAAGGAATCGAAATGAGCTTTCCCGACACCAGCCCGAGGGCCCTCGTGCGAGCGCTCCCCTCTTCGCTTGCAAAACCTGCAGACCTGGTCGTAGATCATCTCCAGCACGGAACCTTCCAGCGCTCCATGTCGCTGCTCGTCGCAAGCACCAGCATCGTCACCGGCATGGAAGTCGCTTACGAACACTACAAGGGCGGCTACTCCAACCCCATCATGTACACGCCGGTGATCCTCTCCGGCACGCTCACGGCCGCCGCCATCTGCAGCTTCTTCAGCCGCGCACTCGCGACGTCCTTCCTTCGCTACACTAGCTTTCTCACGCTCGCCGATGGCATCATCGGCTTCGGCTTCCACATCCGCGGCATCGCGCGCAAGCCCGGCGGCTGGCGCCTTCCCATCACCAACATCGTGATGGGGCCGCCACTGTTCGCGCCGCTGCTCTTCGGCACCAGCGCTTACCTTGGTGTCATCGCCAGCTACCTGCAACGCGAGGAAGATCACGGTCTCCGCAGCCACGCTGTAACTGCCGCACTCTCGCTGCGCAGACCAAGCTTCGGCGACGACATCCGCTCTGGCCGCTTCCAGAAACATCTCTGCATCGTCTGCGCCGTCGGCACCTTCGCGGTCGGCGCGGAGAGTTGGTACTCGCACTACAAAGACCAGTTCAAGTTCCGCGTGCAGTGGTCGCCCGTGCTTCTCGCGCCGCTGATGATCTTCGCCGCGGTCGCGTCATTGCGTAGTCGGCTCCTCGCGAACACGCTGCTCCCGGCGGCCGCCGCACTGCTCATGCTCAACGGCGCCATCGGCACCGCGTACCACATTCGCGGCATAGCAAGGCGCTCTGGCGGCACACACAAGCCGCTCTATAACGTCCTGTACGGCCCGCCGATCTTCGCGCCCATGCTCATGGCTGCCTGCGGCCTCATCGGCGCGCTCGCCTATTTCATGCGAAGGGAGCGCCCCTGATGTTCTGGAAAAACAAGCCTGCAGCGCGCGAAGCGACGCAGCAAACCATCCGCAATCCATTGCTCGATCCATCCACGCGCACTCCCCTCGACCCCAAACCCACGCCCGGCTACTATCCCGGCTTCCACATCCTTGATCAGCAGAACTACTGGGATGCAGCCACCCGCAACCTCGTGCACGATCGCATCCACAACGTTCCACCCCAACGCTTCTTCACCCCGGAAGAAGCCACCACCATGCAAGCCGTCGTCGACCGTGTTATCCCGCAGGACGATCGCACCGACGCAACCCGCATCCCCATCCTTCCCTTCCTCGACGAGCGCCTGCACGCCAACCGCATCGACGGCTATCGCTACGCAGATATGCCGCCCGATCGGGATGCCTATCGCCTTGCCGTCCGCGCTACCGAGGCCATGGCCCAGGAACTCCATAACAAACCGTTCCATCAACTCCGCATCCTCGAGCAGGAAACCATCCTGCAATCCCTCCACGACAACAAGCCGCTAGCTGCGCAAGATCTCTGGCAGCAGATGAACCTCAAGCGCTTCTGGGCCATGCTCGTCATCGACTGCTGCACTGTCTATTACGCCCACCCGTACGCGTGGGACGAGATCGGATTCGGCGGCCCCGCCTACCCGCGCGGCTACATGCGCATCGAAGGCGGCGAGGCCGAGCCCTGGGAGGTCAACGAGCAGCGTCACCAATGGCTCGCCCCCGACGACACGCTCTCCGACCGCCCCCAGGAAAACAGCAGACAGGAATCGTCGCATCACGGACAGGCAGGCACCCATTGAGTCTCTTTGACAACACGCCCGTCGGTGGCCGGTTCGGCAAACCACACGAGCCCGCGGACACCAAACTCCTCGGCCCCATGCAGCAGATCAAGCTGCCCGCGCGCCGCGTTCGCGACACCGACCTCATCGACTACGCCATCGTCGGCGTCGGCTCCGCAGGCGGCGTCCTGCTGCAACGTCTCGCGCGCGCCGGCTTCAAGGTCGTCGGTTTCGAGGCCGGACCCTTCTGGGATACCGAGCGCCAATGGGTCTCCGACGAAGCCGGCTCGCACAAGCTCTACTGGAATGACCTGCGCATCACCGGCGGCGCCGACCCGCTCGCGCTCGGCTCCAACAACAGCGGCAAGGGCGTTGGTGGCGGTTCCGTCCACTGGGCCTCCTTCGTCCCGCGCCTTCATCCCTCAGACTTCGAGGTCTACACCCAGGACGGCATCGGCGCCGACTGGCCCATCGACTACGAAGACATCGAGCCCTACTACCAACTCCTCGAGCGCGAGATGCCAGTGGCCGGCCCCGCGTATTATCCCTGGGGCAAGCCACACGGCCATCCCTACGGACCGCATCCTGTCGGCGAAGTTGGCAACGTGCTCATCAAGGGCTGCACCGCTCTCGGCATTCCCGTCTGTGCCGGCGGCCCCGTCGCGATCCTCTCAGCCTCGCACGGCGACCGCCCGCACTGCATCTATCGCGGCTTCTGCATTCAGGGCTGCAAGGTCGGCGCGAAAGCCTCCACGCTCGTCACGCATGTTCCCGACGCTATCGCGCACGGCGGCGAGGTCCGGGACAACTCCATGGTCGCGCGCATCTCGCTCGACAAGGCTGGCCGCACCAATGGCATCGTCTACTTCGATGAACATGGCCACGAACATTTTCAGCGCGCTCGCGCTGTCATCGTCTGCGGCTACGCGCTCGAGACCCCGCGCCTGCTCTTCAACTCCGCCTGCCCGGGCCATGACCAGGGCCTCGCCAACTCCTCCGGCACGCTCGGAAAATATTTAATGGCGCAAGCCGGCAACGTCATCCTCGGCAAGTTTGAAGACCTCATTCGCCAGTACAAAGCACCGCCCGCGCACGCGCTCACGGAACAGTTCTATGAGACCGACCCGAAGCGCAACTTCGCTCGAGGCTTCGCCGTGCAAACCGTTGGCCCACTCCCAATCGCCTTTTCCAAACAGATGATGGCGGCGAAACACCTGTGGGGCTGGGGCCTTCGCCGCGAGATGATGGACTACAACCACTGGTCGCCGCTCGGCCTGCTCGGCGAAATCCTTCCCTGGGACGACAATCGCATCGAACTCGCCGACGGCAAAGACGGCCGCCACGACGCACGCGATCGCTTCGGCCTCCCTGTCGCGCAAGTTACGTTCTCGCTAAAAGACAATGACAAGAAACTCATCGAGTTCGGCAAGAACAAAGTGATGGACATCATGCGTGCAGCCGGAGCGTACGAGATCGTGCAGGAACAGCGCTACGCTCACCTGGTCGGCGGCGCCCGCATGAGCGCCAACCCGCACACCGGCGTCTGCGACAAGTTCGGCCGCACCTGGGACGTCCCCAACCTCTTCGTCATGGACGGATCCGTCTTCCCCACGCAAGGTTCCGCGAACCCCGGCCTTACCATCCAGGCCCTGGCCGCGCGCACGGCCGATTACATCATCTCGCAGAACGACGCCGTCTTCACTTCCTCGCAACGCGACTTCACCGAGCCACCATGCCGCCACACCCTCTCCCCACCCGGCACCTTCACGAAAGGAGTCCCACATTTTTAAGTGCAAGCGCTCATCTTGATCAAGGGAGCCAGCAGGCACCGCAGTGATTGATGAAAATCGTACTCACGGAAGGTGATTTCTTTCGGCGCTCGGGTTAGTGCTGTCGTAGATTTCCAAACCCTCAATATATCGAGGTGCGCCTCGCCGCGGCGATTACGGAGTCAGAGTAATCGTAACGCTGCTTGAGCCTGAGGCATAATTGAGGCCTCCTGCGTAACTGGCTGCAATCGTGTCTTGACCGGTGGGCAACGTGGACGCAGTGCAACTGGCTTGGCCAGCGCCGTTGACGGGCACGGTAGGGAGCAACGTCGATCCCCTATAGAACGATACCGAACCGTTGTCGTCGGGCGGGCCTGCACTCCACGACGCGACCGACCTCCCTGCCGGGATTCAAATCCCGATCGCATCTAGTTGCCCGCATTGAGCGACCGCACCTTCACTGATCCCACTACATTCCCTCCGGGAGTCGCAAACAGTGGCCCCTTAGTGGCCACAAAATCTCCTACGGCAATCGCTCCGAAATCAGCACTCGAGAATCCTTCATATACCGTGCTCGACCCCGTTTGCGCACCGATTGTCTGTACAATCGGCTGCGCTCCTGTGAACAATCCGGATAGACCATTGACCGACGCCAATCCCGACATGGCATCCACGGCTGATACCACTCCGGCCACCTGAGACGACTCCAACAGTATGCCGTCAGCATCAAGCGCGGTGCCCGCCCCAGAAGCAACGCCCACAAATACCTCCTGACCGGCCGTTAGATTTCCTGCACTGCCAAACAAACCGCCCGCCACAGATGGATAGGTCACCGTTCCTACGCCATACGTCGTTGTCGAAGCGAGCGTGACCTCTGCGATCTGGCCAACTGTCAAACCTGTCGCACCAATTTGTTGCTGTACCAACATCTTTGCGACCGGCTCCGTGCCGGACTCGTTCACGCCGAGCACCAATCCCTTAACTACTGCCGACCCGTTAGCACCAACGTAACTCAAGGAGTTCACCGCTAACGCACCTCCTCCAGGCAAGCTCACATCGGCTGAAACGATCTGGCCCACCGACACACAAGACGCATTCGCACTTGCGCATGCTTTCACCGGATAGTTATAGATCGTCCCTGTTCCCGTCGTCAGCATTAGAGAATCTCCAAGCGCGGTCGTCACCTCTACCTGCCCCGAGCTCGCCGCAGTCACCGTGCCAAGCACATCGCCAAGGTCCAGATTTGTATTCCCCGGTAGCAGCGAAATATTCGCCGAAGCGCCACTGGCCGTTGATACCGAGAGATCGCTCTGCAACAGATCGGGAATGCTCAAATCCATCGCCAAGCCTGTGGTCGAGTTCGCCGTCACGGTCAGCGGAAAAACTCCACTTGAAATCGTCAGACTCGCTTGGTCGAGCGCGGGCACATAGGTGCATACCGCACCCACCGCACAGCTTTGTCCATTCAGAGTCAGCGGACCTGCCGAATTGTTCATCAGAGTCACTTGCGGATTCGCCAACGTTACCGTCATGCTGGCGTACGTCGCCGACCCGATCACTTCCGACGAAAGAAACCCCGTATCCGTTGCCAGCTGGGCGAGGTCTACCGTCACCGGCCTTGGCAAGATTGACACGTTCCCCGGCTGCAGAACTGCACTCGCGATCTGCACCTGAAACGACAAGACGGTCACTGCCGATGGAGGTGTGTCTGAGACTAAGAAGTTGACTGTAGCGCTTCCGCTGGATGTCGTTCCCGTATCCGTCGAGCTTCCCGTTCCACAGCCGCTCAACATTCCAAGACTCAAGAACAAACCGGCAGTAACCCAACGTCGAAGATCGTTCATTGTCATCCTCCAGGCGGCCGATCACTCGGCCACACTCACGGTTCTACTAGCAATTCAGCGCTGCGAATGTAAGGAAGTGCCAGCGTCCGTGTAAGGAAATGTAGCGATCCTGGAAGTGAACGTTAGTTGTCGGTACGTCGGTTTCCCGGGAGCACCACAGCTCACGCCAAGGATTTGTTTCTAGCGCGCAAAAAAGGGCCGTCACTGGCGGCCCTTACGCAGCGCAAAATTTCGAACTACTGCTGCGGTGTGTTAACTGTCGTGCCCCCACTTGCGGTGTTGCCCTTCGGCCCGGTCCCGGTTCCTGAAACCGTGGTTGTGCCATTGCCGTTATTGGTGGCTGACGCAGTGCCACTGGTGGTCTTGCCCCGCGGGCCTGTGGCGGATCCAGAAGCTGTCGTTGTGCTCCCGTCGTTCGTGACTACACCGTTCGCAGTGGTCGTCCCGCCCTTAGCTCCGGTGACCGTCGCGGTGCCCGTGGTGCCAGTCATGGTCTTCTTTACCGTGGCCGTCCCGGTGGTCGTATTGCCGCGGGCAGAGGTTGCGGTTCCAGTAGCCGTCACTGTATTGCCTTTCCGCGTTGCCGAGCTGCTGGCCGTGCCGCCACGCGGTCCGGTTGCCGAGTGCTGCGCATAAGCTGTGCAAACACCAAACGATAGCGCAAGGATCAAAGCAGCGCTGCATGCATTCTTCATGGCGAATCTCCTTATGGGCCAGTTCTCCTGGCGAATCCAACGCTGCTGTCTGCAGAGTGGGTGCTTCTGATTGATGAAACACCGCGTCGCAATGCCGGTTTCCGCCGCGGACACTTCCTGACAAAGCCTCAGCCTGCGAGATGGAACCTCGGCAACTACGTGTGTCTCGCCAGCTTCGATACTCCATATCGAGCCTCTTCGCCGCAATCTCCGCTGACAATTCGTGACATTTAGCGAACCACCGTAGTCAATCGCGGCAGCGTGACGATAACGCTCAATCCCTGCGGTGTGCGGTTCTCCGCTCTCACAGAACCGCCGCTGCGCGCCGCAGCACGCGCTGCAATGGAGAGCCCCAGCCCGCTACCACCTGGATGGTCCACCATAGTTCCAGGTACGCGATAGAACGGTGCAAACAATCGCGGCAACGCCTCGTCCGGCACCCCGGGGCCACTGTCATCCACGCGCACCGTCACCAGATCTCCAGAGACCTGGCGAAGCATCACGGTAATCTCGCCCTCCGCAGGACCGTACTGCAGCGCGTTTCGAACAATATTTTCGACGCAGCTGCGCAACGCTCCGCTATCTCCCTTCACAAACGAAACACCTACGGAGGTAAGCGTCACCGTTTTGCCCGCGGCACGTCCTTCGTAGTTCGCGCTCTCAACGATGTCCTCAACCATCGCGGAAAGATTGACCTCGTGATGTGTCGACGCCTCTGGCGGCTCACTCAATTCCAGTCGGGTGAGCTCAAGAACCTGGCCAATCATGGCATTCAGACGATCAAGGTCCGCCTGCATCGGCTCCAGGACATCCACCTCGCCGCGGCGCAGGAGTTCCAGTGAAACGCTGATGCGCGTGAGCGGTGACCTCAGTTCGTGCGAAATATCCGCGAGCATCTCCCTCTGCGTTCGAAGCAGCGTCTCAATCCGTTCCGCCATGCTGTCGAACGCAGCGCCCATCGCGGCAAGCTCATCCGTACGACCACGCATCGCGGGCAAGGTCCTCACAGCCAGGTCTCCTGCGGCCATCCGTGCCGCAGCACTCTCCAGCACCCGGATCGGCCGCGTGATGTGTCGCGCGAGCAGGAGGCAAAAGAGCGCAACCAGCAATGTTCCCCCCAGCAGCCGGGGCACCATCGAGTTGAAAAACGTCCCGTCGATGAAGCCATGTAGCGGATGCGCCTCCATGACAAAGATGTAGCCGGTTCCCGCGAGAGGGCTCGCCGCGGTCCAGTAGCGACCCAAATGCGCGACGGAGTGCCCCGCTTGCTGAGCCTCTCGATAGACTCCCGCAGTGTGCTCCGGAACGCCGCCCCCTAAAACATCTCTGCCTTGCGCATCGATCAAATGACCCTCTATGCCTGAGTTGGTCTCGATCGTTGCAAGATACCGCGAGAGGGCCGGAGCTCCGCCCGTCATATAAAAATCAACAGCCGAATCAGCGTACAAGTCTTGGGACATCGCCATCCAGCGGCGGCCAAACGGGCGTGAGCCGGTAAGCGATGCCGCCAGCAACACTAGAAACGTTGACACGAGAATCGTCAGGCAAAACCACAAGAAAATCGTGACGTACAGCGAACGCGATCGAAGCCTCACAGCGGATCCTCCCCATCACCCGAGGACGCGACCCCAAGCTCTGCCAAATAGGTGTATCCGGATCCGCGTACGTTGCGGATACGTTCTTCGCCACTGGCTGACGGGCCAAGTTTCTTACGCAGATTGCTCATGTGGTTATCAACGCTGCGATCAAACATTCCCAGCGGCCGACCCAGCGCCGTTTCTACCAGCGTATCGCGTGACACTACCGTGCCCGCTAGCCGCACCAGGCACACCAGCAGATCAAACTCAGCGCCGGTCAGCGCGATGGCTTTTCCGGCAATACTGACCTCTCTCGTGCTCGGCCGCACGGTCAGATCGCCAGCCTGCAGAATCCCGCCGGGAGCCGCTACCGCCGTCTGCCGCTTCAGCACCGCACGCATCCGGGCCGTCAGTTCTCGTGGGTTGAAGGGCTTGGGGAGAAAATCATCGGCGCCCCCCTCGAGACCCTCAATCCGGTCCGCATCATCCCCTCGCGCGGTCAACATGATCACCGGCACGTCGGACTTTGCGCGAAGCAAACGGAGAAGTTTCCGCCCGTCAGCATCGGGCAGCGTGACATCCAGTAGAACCAGCGCATAGCGGCCGCTCATCGCGGACTTTAGACCAGACGCGCCATTATGGACGGCCTCCAGGAGGAAGCCGTCCATGAGCAGCAGGCGTGCAAGGCTTTCTGCAAGTGCGGCATCATCATCGATAAGCAACACCGCAGGCACAGCATTCGACATACAAACTCCGTTTCGCCAAGCCTACAGGTTGTCACCCAGTGTGAGAAGTCGCTCATCCATAGCAGCACCGAAACGTGCGCGGAGCTGGCTCAGCTTCTTCTGCTGCGAAGGCGTCAGGATCGCCAGGAGCTCCACGCGAAGCTTCTCGCGCTCAACGACCACGCCGGTATTCGCGTCGGCATACTTGGCCGCGATGGCGCGCGCCTGGGTGTCGTTGTAGGTGGTCATCTGCGCCATCTCTGCGCGTTCGGCCATAAGCTGTGTATGAAGCTGCTGCAAAACTGGTTGCTCCTGCTGGAGAATCGCTTTAGCCTGAACGCGTTGATCCCACGTAAGGTCGAACCGCGACTCAACACGGCGGATCATCTTTGTGCCGTCTGGGTTGGAGGGAGCGTCCTGCGCCAAAGCTACTGTCGACATCGCTGTAACAAGAAAGAAAAGGGTAAGGATCGTGCGTTTCATGAATAGCTCCTGGTGGTGCAATGTCCGGGCATTTCCGCCTGGCACTATCTGTAACACCGGTTCAAGGCGAGTTCTGTGTGGAAGTGTAAAGACTGTAAGACGCATGACAGAGCTGACCAATGCCCGCTGATGCATTCAGTAAGCAACGTCCCCGAACGACTGGGCTTGTTTTTGGAAGCTACGTATCGTTGTGGCCTGGTTCAGTGTGACGGAAAGTCGCGACGTATCCGCCCTGTTCCGCCAATGATCTAAAATCAACCCGATCCCTCTGGAAGGTCAATATGAGCCGAGTCCTCCTCATCGACAGCCAAAACCCTATCAGCCGGGAAATCGGAGAACGCCTCGCCGCCGGCGGCCTGGACATCGAGTACGCCGCCGGCCACATCGACGCTCTCCATCGACTGCGCTGCCGGGCGTTCGGTCTCATCGTCACCAGTGCCGAGGGCGTAATCGAAGAAGACCTCGCGCTCCTCGAGGAAATGAGACTCATACGACCGAGTCTCAAATGTATCGTGCTCGCCCCATACACCACGCCGAACGACATCATCGCAGCTCTGCGTGCGCGTGTCTTCGGATGCTTCACCCCTCCCTTCGACGCGGACGAAATAGCCTCGGTAGTGCGCAACGCAGCCATGAGCGACGATTCGAACGAAGACATCGAAGTGGTCTCTGCACGCCCGGGCTGGATTGCCGTGCGCGTCAACTGCCGCCTCGCCACAGCCGACCGCCTCATGTCGTTTGCAAGAGAGTTTGCCGCGCAGCTGCCCGAAACCGCGCGCCAGGAGATCATGCTGGCGCTTCGCGAGATCCTCATAAACGCGATGGAGCACGGCGCCAAATTCAATCCCGATCAGGTCGTCGAGGTGAACGCCATCCGCACCGCCCGCACCATGACCTTTCGGGTCCGCGACCCGGGCGCGGGATTTCGCAAGGAAGACATCACCCATGCAGCACATGCCAATCCTTCAGACGACCCCACGGCTCATATTGCCCTGCGCAACCAGCAAGGCATGCGCGCCGGAGGGTATGGTATGCTGCTCGCTGCCGGCACGGTCGACGAACTCATCTACAACGAAACCGGAAACGAAGTCATTCTCATCAAGTATTTGGATTAGTTCGAAAAAGGGCCATCATCGTCAGCACCTCCAATATCGGGGTCCTGCAGCGTTCTCGGTTGCAAGTTGGCTACGTCCGTCGTGCACCTTGAATAGTGGATTAGAGGAGCGGTGACCTTACTTCGATCCCGCCATCGACAAGTCGGACGAGGTGCAGGGGATTCCCATCGCGCAGAGCCTCCGGCAAGAGCGCAGCAGGGAAATTCTGATAGCAGACCGGGCGAAGGAAGCGATCGATCGCCATAGCGCCGACGGAAGTAGATCGGCCGTCCGAGGTAGCGGGAAACGGTCCACCATGCACCATCGCGTAGCTAATCTCAACGCCAGTCGGAAAGCCGTTCACCAGAATGCGCCCGGCCTTGCGCTCGAGAATCGACAGCAGGCGACGTGCCGTGACTGTGTCTGCCTCCTCAACGTGCAGCGTCGCCGTGAGTTGGCCATCGATGTAATTGGCAATCGCCACAACGTCCTCCAGATCACGACATTCGATCAGCAACGTTACCGGACCGAAGACCTCTTCGAGCAGATGAGGTGACGCGAGAAAGTGCTCCGCCGTCGTCGCAAACAGGGCGGGTTGGCCCGCACAGCCAGAGGACGGCGGAGCGCTCACGGCTGCGAGCAACTGCACATCGGCATCATCCTTCCATTGCTCCATTCCCCTGAGGTATGCGCGCTGAATGCCGGATGTCAGCATGATCGCTGGCTGCTTCGCCTCGATGCAGTTCTTCGTCGCCGCGCGAAGGCGGTCGAAGGAAGCTCCGGCGACACCGATGACAATTCCGGGCTTGGTGCACATCTGGCCCGTGCCCAGCGTCACGGAATCGATCAGGCCCTGCGCGACCCTCTCCGCCCACGCTTCGAGCGCTGCCGGCAGAAGGAAGACCGGGTTGATACCGCTCATCTCGGCGAACACCGGAATCGGCACCGCGCGCTCGTTTGCAAGGCTCCGCAGAAGTAGACCGACACGGCGTGAGCCGGTAAAGGCGATAGCCTGAATCGCCGGATGGTGCACCAACGCCGTGCTCACCGTGTTGGCTGCGTCATCGATCAAGAGCGAGAACACGCCTTCCGGCAAGCCGGCTTTGGCAATCGCCCGCTGAATCACATTGCCCACGAGCTCCGACGCGCCTGGATGGGATGGATGCGCCTTCACGACCACCGGGCAGCCAGCAGCAAGCGCGGCAGCAGTGTCGCCACCGGCCACCGAGAATGCAAGCGGAAAGTTACTCGCTCCAAAGACGGCGACTGGGCCAAGCGGAATCTTCTGCGCGCGCAAATCAGGTCGCGGCAAAGGAGCGCGATCCGGCAACGGAGTGTCGAGGGTGACATCGAGGAAGCGGCCCTTGCGTACCAGTGCAGCAAAAAAGCGGAGCTGTCCCGCGGTGCGATTTCGCTCTCCCTCGACGCGCGCGCGCAGCAGGCCTGATTCCGCGATTACGCGGTCAACCAAGGTGTCTCCGAGAGCCACGATGCCATCTGCGATGGCTTCGAGGAACTGCGCACGCTCCTCGAGGCTGGTCGCACGATAGCGATCGAACGCCGCCGCCGCTAGAGTACAGGCGGCATCCACATCGGCGGCCGTGCCCCCACCGAAGCCA
This sequence comes from uncultured Acidobacteriaceae bacterium, assembly GCA_963737325.1. Classification (GTDB taxonomy): domain Bacteria; phylum Acidobacteriota; class Terriglobia; order Terriglobales; family Acidobacteriaceae; genus Granulicella. Next base: position 54,674 of record CAVTSJ010000019.1, on the reverse strand, counting down.
GGTTCCAGTGTCTCGCCGGTTGCTGGATTGATTGCGTGCAGAATGCCTGCGGTGCCGCTGGACCTCTTTGCCCCGATCATTTGTTCGCCGGTCAATTGCATCTGGAGTTCCTGTCTGAGACGGATTGCATCCATCTCCTTGTTCAATTACGTGTGGCGTTGGATCGCGCTTCGTTGGCTGCTGCGCTTCTCCGCATCAGAGCATAGACGGGCACGCGGCTCCACACAATCAAGGGTCCTGGCCAGGTGGTTGCCATGCGATAAGAAAATCATACGATCAGGACCAAGGTTGCGCACAGCCGCCGCACACCGACTCAGCGAACCGCGCGCTTCCCTTCGCCTTTAGTTTGTGATCTGCGCCTGCAGCGCCAAGGCATCCTTGTGCAGCGGAAGGTTCCCGTCCGCATTGTTCCACAGAGTGAGCAGGGGATCGAGGGTCCGCTTTGCGCTCGAGCGATCGCCCATTGCAACATAATCTGAAGCCAGCACATAATGTGCCGTCAGCCAGCTCTGCTGCGGCTCCCATAACAATGCGCGTTGTGGCAACGCAAGAAATTTCTCATACTGCGCTACCGCGCTAGCCCTATCACCCGCCGCCTGATACGCACGCGCCAGCGCCTCCATGCTGAATGGCGAGCTTTTCTGCTGTTCCGCGAAAGTAAACAGTTGGATCGCCTTGGCGCTATCGCCATGCTGTAGTGCAATCTCGCCTTTCAGAAACGCAAGGTACGCCAGTTGCTCCGGACTCTTCTCATCCACGAGCGGTGCGATAGCGGCTTCGATCTTCTCAGCCTGGTCCACAAACCCGTCGCGTGCACACACTGATCCAATCCATGCACCCAGTATCACTTTCACGTCGACCGACTTAAGGCTCTCTATCGCGGCGTTCAACTGATCGCGCTCTCCGCGCGTATCCGCTTGACCGGACGCGAGCATTGCGAGTTGCAGATGTTCCCGTGCCAGGCTCACCGGCGCCTCAGCCTTTTCGTCAAGCTGCAGCGCCTGGTCCAGCTGAGACTGGGCACTTGCGTACCTGCCGCGATATAGATCCAGCAGTGCCATCGACCGCAATCCATCTTCGCGAGTTTTGTCATTCGCAATCTGAGAAGAAAACAGCGTTTCGGCTTTGTTTAAGGTCCCATTGAGGATCAGGGCCGTCCCATACTCTCGACTTACGTTCCCTGAATTTAGATACGTTGGGTCGATTTGAAACGCGCGTTCATACTCTGCGACTGCTTCTGGAAAACGCCCCAACGTTTTATATGCCGTAGCCAGTTCGACATGGGTTCTCTGATCATCAGGGGCCATACGCAGCAAGGTCCCATACTGCGCAATCGACTCCTGCGCACGCCCATTCATGCGCAGCAGCCGAGCGTAATTCGAGAGGGTCACCCAATCATCCGGATAGTGATGTAGATATACCTGATAAAGGAGCTCAGCCTCCTCTACATGTCCCTGGCTGCCTGCATAGCTCGCCTGGATGTTCATCCGTTCCCGCTGGGTCGTTCGCGAGACCAGCGCCAGTGCCTTCTGGTATTCCTGGTCTCCCCTGACCGTATCGTTGTAGATAAAGCTGTAATACGCATTACCGAGCGCCGCATGCGCCATGGCAAAATCCGGATCGGTCTCGACCGCCGTGCGGAACAGCGATACCGCCTCCTTGTATCGGCCCTTGTGCCACAGCGAACTTCCATCGGCATAGGCCTGCAACGCAGGCAGGGACGCTGTCGTGACCTCCGGTAGCGGCCGCGCATTCTTGTGGATCTGGTAAAGCGACTCACCCAAATCTCGACGCATGTCTGCCGCAATCGTATCCAACGCATCCAACAAGTGGCCTTCGCCATTCGATCGCTGCATGTACGACCGCACCGTCTCGCCGGTCTGGGGATCGATCAGCTGGGCCGACAGGGCGTATACATTGCCGACCCGCGTGATGCCGATGCTGATGAGTCCGCGGATATTCTCCCGCTGGCATATTTCCCTGCCCAACGCCGGAGTGATTGGTTCCTGCGGTGGTTTACCCATAAGCGCCAGGACCTCCGACAGCCTCACGTGCGGAAAGATGTTCACATGTCGCGACTGCGCCATGCTTATGGCGAAGGCCGTCTCCAGGGCATGATCGAATCGCGAATCACCTGTCTGGTTATCAAAGTCTGCGATGAGGACGGAGTCTCGTTCGTTAAATGAGAACACCGGACGCCCATGCGCTAGCCACACCACCACCGCACTGGCGACCATCAGCGCCGCCATCGTCACTAGCGCCACGGTCCTTGTACGGTGTCCGGAACGAGCAGCGGGTGGGTCAACGGCAATCGTCTCCGGCAAGGGTAATGTCGCCGCCGGCGGATCAGTCGCCCGCGTCCGGGCCAGTCGCGGTCCGGGACCCTGCTCCTGCACAATCTCCACCGGAGCCAGAAAACGGTAGCCCCGCCGCGGAATCGTTTCCACGTATTGAGGCGCATCCGACTCGTCCCCGAGTGCCATCCGCACCTTGCGCACGGCGGTGTTCAGACCGTTATCGAAGTCGCCAAAGGTCTCACCCTCCCACAGGGACTGCTGCAGCTCCGCGCGCGTTACCACCTTGCCCTGCCGTTCGGCTACAGCCGCCAGCAGCCGGAACGGCTTTTCCTGCAAGGGAACGCGGATGCCATCCTTGCGCAGCTCTCCCTGGGTGAGATCTACCTCATAAGGCCCGAATTTCAGCAGGGGTCCGGAAACCATGGTGCCCATTCTTCGCTTCAGAAGTTAAGCAACGGCTAACCATAAGATTCTTTGGCAACAGCCTACACCTCGATGCCCCTGGCGGCAATCGTAGTTTGCGCTGAATCTTCACCAATTCACCGACAATACAGGCAAAGTTCAGGTCTGGTCCATTGCTTTTACTGTCCGGGAAGCGCCAAACTTTCCTACCGTTTCCGCCCATCCGGGACATATTCTGCCCGGACGTTGCACGGTGTCGGCGCATCCCAGGGAGGTTGTATGCAGGCCAGATGTTTTCAAAGCTTCGCGGGCCAACCCATCTTTGCAACGAGGACGCCATTTTTCGGATGGCTTATGTTCTTTCTTTTCTTTCCCGGGGCGGCTCCCGCCCTAAGAGCCGATCCCATTGGTGTCACCTACACCGCAACCCAGATAAGCGGCAGCGAGTGGCAATACGATTACCAGCTTACCGGCTCCTTTCTATCGGGGGACGATCTAGCGGTCTATTTCCCCTTAGCCACAAGCGCGAATCTCGTCGACCTCGGGACCGGCGGTGCCGACTGGACCACATTTGTCTTTCAACCCGACCCCAATCTGCCGGCCGATGGGGAATACGACATGCTTGCCAATATCGACAACCCGAGCCTGGCTCCCAACTTCGAAGTCCAGTTCCAATACTCCGGTACCGGTTCGCCGGGTCCACAGGAATTTACCCTGTACGACCCGAACTTCAACATTCTTGATACTGGCGTGACCGTACCTCCCACTTCACCAAGCCCGATTCCAGAGCCTGCCTCGTTCCTGCTGCTGGGTTCGGGAATGCTTAGCTTGTGCCAATGGGCGAAACGCCGCCCATCTGAATAAAGGCCAGTAGAACGATCGCCAACATTCGGGCGAACAGCACGGTTCGACGGCTCCAGATTTTTCTCCCAGGTCCACATTCTTCCTTTCCAGGTTGTCAGGAGAGCTTTGCCATGAATCCACTCATCGAGATGGGTCAAGTATTCGCACGCCGCATAGGCCGCGTCGCAGCCGCTTTATTGGTCCTCTCCGCCGTCGCAACCACCGCCTCGGGCCAGCAGTTCACCATTGGTCCTTATCAACTACAGAGCTCAACCCGCGTCACGCTAACGCAATATGACTACACCTATACCGCCCAGGTGATCAACAACGGCGGGGCTGCTCAAAATGTGGTCGGCACAGTCACCAGCAGCTCTCCGAACACGGTCGTGATCAAGGGCACAGTTGACTTCGGTTCGGTCCCCGCCGGAGGTACGATCACCAGCACCGACACCTTTGTCATCAGCCAGAATCGGACCTACGCTTTCAACCCTGCGAGCCTGACATGGACATTCAATTCCGCCGCGGACATACCGACTGCCAATGCAGGTCCGAACCAGACAGCGGCGGTTGGCAGCACGGTGACCTTGAACGGAACTGGTTCGACAGACCCCCAGGGACTGCCGCTCACCTACCTCTGGAGTATCGTCTCGGCCCCGGCCAACAATACATCTACGATCACAAACCCCACCGCCTCCATGCCAACGCTGAAGATCGACGTTGAAGGCAACTATGTCCTTCAATTGATCGTGAACAACGGCTCGTACAGCAGCAGCCCGTCCACAGTCACAATCTCCACCACGCACACTGCGCCGACAGCCAATGCCGGACCCAATCAGACTGGGGCAGTTGGAACAACGATCCAGCTGGACGGCAGCGGTTCAGTCGATCCCGATGGCAACCCGCTTACCTACGCGTGGACGCTTATCTCTCTGCCCTCCGGAAGCACCGCAACCCTCAGCTCCGCAACCGCCGTGAAGCCTACCTTCACGTTGGACAAGTTTGGAACATACATCGCACAACTCATCGTCAGCGACGCGTACCTCTCGAGCACTCCAGGCACCGTCACCATCACCACGACGCATACACCGCCGATAGCGAACGCAGGCGTAAACCAGTCCGTCACGGTTGGCTCGACGGTCACACTCAATGGCTCACAATCGAAGGATATCGATGGGTTCCCTCTCACCTATTCCTGGTCTCTGATCAGCATTCCGACTGGCAGCGCCGCAACGCTTGCCGGCGCAACCACCGTGTCTCCCACCTTCGTTCTCGATGTCGCCGGGACGTATGTTGCGCAACTGATCGTCAACGACGGGTACAACTCCAGCGTGCCTGCGACGGTGACGATTTCTACGAGCTTGCTGCCGCCTGTCGCCAACGCAGGCTCGGCGCAAACCGTCCCAATCAATTCGCTGGTTCAGTTGAACGGCAGCGGATCTACGGATCCGAACCATCTGGCGCTGACGTACCTATGGTCCTTCCTGTCGGTCCCGGCAGGCAGCACAAGTATCCTATCGAGCACGACCGCGATCAATCCCACCTTCACTGCCCAGAAGGAGGGAACGTATGTAGTGCAACTTATCGTTAACAATGGCACCTTCAGCAGCACACCCTCCACGGTTGCGATCGATGTCCCCGTGCCCACGCCCGTGGCCAACGCCGGCCCGAACCAGACCGTCGCCGTCGGAAGCACGGTCAATCTAACGGGCCTCGCCTCCAGCGATCCCGCAGGAAATCCGCTAACCTACGCCTGGTCCTTTGTATCGTTTCCAGGGACTGCTCCCACGCTGAACAACGCCACATCGGCAACCCCGAGCTTCGTGGCCGCTACTGCCGGCACCTATGTCGTTCAGCTGATCGTGAACAACGGCACCAACTCCAGCACACCGAGTACGGTGCAGATTACCGCCGCGGCTCCGAGCGCAACGGTCTCTGTCCCATCCTTGACGTTCTCAAATCAAGCGATCAACACGTCCAGCGCGCCGCAAACCGTGACCTTCACGAATACAGGAACCGTCCCGATCACCATGAACAGCGTGGGTGCTACGGGAGACTTTGCAAATCAATTCGTCTCAACCTGCGGCTCGAGTGTTGCCGTGGCAAATTACTGCACGGCGTCTGTGGTCTTTTCGCCGACCGCGTTAGGCGCGCGCACCGGGACCCTGTCCTTCAACGACAACATTGCTGGAAGCCCGCAGACCGTAGGCTTGAGCGGCACTGGGATCGCTGGAACGGCAACCAAGCTGGCCTTCGCTGTGCAGCCGTCCAACACGCCAGCGGGAGCTTCTATCTCGCCTGCTGTCACGGTGACCGTCGAGGACGCCAGCGGTAACACAGTCACGTCCGCGACCACTTCTGTGACGTTGACGCTCGGCGCGAACCCTGGCAGCGCTTCCTTGAGCGGCACAACCACAGTCGCCGCGGTCAACGGCGTGGCGACCTTCTCGAACCTTAGCATCAATAAAATCGGGACCGGCTATACCTTAGCTGCTTCGGCCACAGGTCTCACGGCTGCGGCCAGCACGGCGTTCAATGTCACTGCCGGCACGGCCTCCAAGCTGGTCTTCGGCGTACAGCCTTCCAATACAGCTGCGGGAGCTTCTATCACGCCTGCCGTTACTGTGACCGTCGAGGACGCCGGTGGCAATACCGTCACCTCTGCGACCAATTCGGTGACGTTGGCGATCGGCACGAACCCTGGCAGCGGTTCCTTGAGTGGAACAACCACGGTTGCCGCGGTCAACGGCGTGGCGACATTCTCGAACCTGAGCATCAATGACGCTGGAACGGGCTACGCCCTGGCTGCGTCGGCCACCGGTCTCTCTTCCGCGGCCAGCACGGCGTTCAACGTCACTGCTGGCACGGCCACCAAGCTCGCCTTCAGCGTGCAGCCTTCCAACACGGTGGCAGGAGCTTCTATCTCGCCCGCCATCACTGTCACCATCGAGGACACGAACGGCAACACCGTCACCTCTGCGACCAATTCGCTCACGTTGGCGATCGGCGCGAACCCTGGTAGTGGTTCGCTGAGCGGAACAACCACGATTGCCGCAGTCAACGGTGTGGCGACATTCTCGACCCTCAGCATCAACAAAGCAGGTACTGGCTACACTCTGGCTGCGTCGGCCACCGGTCTCACCTCGGCCACCAGCACGGCGTTCAACATCACTGGCGGCACGGCCTCAAAACTTGCGTTCGTCACGCAGCCTTCCAATACGCCGCCGAACGCTGCCATTACACCGGCCGTCACGGTCGCAATTGAAGACAGCAACGGCAACACAGTCACGACATCCACTGCCTCCGTTGCCATTTCCATCGCCGCCAATCCCGGCACCGGCACGCTTGGCGGAACAACGACCGTCAGCGCGGTTGCTGGCGTCGCGAGCTTCGCGAACCTGACCATCAGCAGTCCCGGAACTGGCTACACCCTTTCCGCCGCAAGCACGGGCCTGACCGCAGCGACAAGCGCGGCCTTCAACGTTGCCGCTGGTCCAGCCGCCAAGCTCGCCTTCACGACACAGCCGACGAATACCAATGCCGGCGCGACCATCAACCAGATTCAAGTCACCGTTGAGGATGCGGGCGGCAACCCTGTCACGACTTCGACTTCCTCGGTCTCTTTGGCGATCGGGACTAACCCCGCCGGCGGCACGCTATCCGGTACCCTCACCGCCGCCGCCGTCAACGGAGTCGCCACGTTCACCGGCCTCAGCATCAACAACGCTGGCACCGGATACACCCTCACCGCCGCGAGTACTGGCTTGACGTCAGCAACCAGCAGCTCGTTCAATATCATCGGTTCGGCCATCACGCTCACCGTAAACGGCCCACTGATGGGTATCGGTAGCACGCTCTCCGGCAGCTTCACGCTGGGTTCGCCTGCGCCTGTGGGTGGCGTGGTCGTCAGTCTCACCAGCTCGATTCCCGCCAACGTTACAATCTCACCCGCCACCGTATCCGTTGCTCAGGGTCAAACCACCGGCTCGTTCACCTATACGGGAGTAGCGGCCGGCGCCAGCATACTCAGCGCCAGCGCAACGGGATACGTCACCGGCACGGCAAGCGTCACGGGCACTTCCTCGCTGATCAGCTTCGGCGCCATCCCGACGATCGCGCTCGGCGGCACGCAAAGCCTGCCGATCAGCCTCGGAACAGCAGCGCCCACCGGCGGCCTCACCATCACGCTCACCAGCAGCAACACGTCGATCGCGACCGTCACCTCATCGATCTTCATCGCGGCCGGTTCCACCGTTCCCGCAGCGAACCCGCAGGTATCCGGGGTCGCGATCGGAAGCACAACCATTACCGCAACCGGCTCCGGCTTCGCTCCTGCCTCTGGCCCCGTAACGGTCAGCACGACGGCGAACATCACTCCATCACCGCTCAACACCTATAAGGGCGTCGTAACCAACGCCGCCCTCACCATCTCTGGCGCCGCGCCCGCCGGCGGCCTCACCTTCACGCTTTCCAGCGACAACACCGCCTATGCAACTGTGCCCGCGACCGTCACGATCCTCGCCGGAAGCACCAGCACCGCAATTCCTGTGACGGGGACAGGCGTGGGATCGACCACGATCCGCGCCGACTACCCCGGCATCCCCGAAGCCACCGACCCGGTCAACGTCGCCGCGCCCGCCACAATCTCGGTCGGCTCACCGATTGTGGGTAACAACACCTACACCACCCTCAGTGTCTCGCTTACCGCACCGGCCACTGCCAACGGAACGATGACGATTACCAGTGGCGATTCCGCGCACTTCCTGCTCAGCACCAGCGCGACCAGCGTCGGATTAGGTTCCATTACCGTGCCAATTACTCTGGGCAGCGCCAGCGTACCCACGGTCTACATCCAGGGCCTGAACTACAGCGGCACGACCGCCATCACCACCACCATTACCGCATCCGCAACCGGCTACGCCAACGCGACAGGCGTGGCCTCGCTCTATCCCACCGGGCTGTCGTTCCTCCAGACCACAACGCTTCCCACAACATCGTTCTCGTCACCCACCGCGGTCAACGTATACCTGGTGTTGCTGACTCCGGGTACGCTGACGGGATACACGTATGGCTATCCTCTCGGTCCGCAGGCAGCACCCATCTCATCAGCAGTGATGAGTTCCACCACTTCCGTTGGGACCATCACCGGCAGCCCCGCCACGATTCCGGTCGGCTCCTCTACCAACACCAACACCGTCGACTTCCAACCCCTCACGCCGGGAACCACCACCCTGACCCTGACCCAGCCCGCCGGCTATTCCACCCCATCCGGAGGAAACTACTCTTCGCAACAGATCGCCGTCACCGTGACCTCGCCAGGCGCGATCACGGTCGGTTCACCGATCGTGGGGAACAACACCTACACCACCCTCAGCCTTTCGCTGCCGGTCGCACCGATATCGACCGGCACTACAATGACCATTACCAGTGGCGATTCCGCGCACTTCCTGCTCAGCACCAACGCAACCACCATTGGAAGCGCTTCGGTGACAGTGACACTCACCAAAGGCAGCACCAGCGTACCCACGGTCTACATCCAGGGCCTGAACTACAGCGGCACGACCGCCATCACCACCACCATCACCGCGTCCGCCACCGGCTACACCAACGGCACAGGCACGGCCTCGCTCTATCCCACCGGGCTGTCGTTCCTCCAGACCACAACCCTGACAACAACATCGTTTTCGTCACCTTCTTCGGTGACCGTATACCTGGTGTTGCTGAATCCGGGTACGCTGACAGGAGACACGTATGGCTATCTTCTCGGTCCGCAGGCAGCGCCGATCTCATCAGCAGTGGTGAGTTCTAACACGTCGGTGGGTACCATCACCGGCAGCCCCGCCACGATTCCGGTCGGCTCCTCTACCAACACCAACACCGTCAACTTCCAACCCGTCACGCCGGGAACCACCACCCTGACCCTGACCCAGCCCGCCGGCTATTCCACCCCATCCGGAGGAAACTACTCTTCGCAACAGATCGCCGTCACCGTGACCTCGCCAGGCGCGATCACGGTCGGTTCACCGATCGTGGGGAACAACACCTACACCACCCTCAGCCTTTCGCTGCCGGTCGCGCCTATATCGAACGAGACGATGACCATTACCAGTGGCGATTCCGCGCACTTCCTGCTCAGCACCAGCGCTACCGCCATTGGAAGTGCTTCGGTGACGGTCACACTCACCAAAGGCAGCGCCAGCGTACCCACGGTCTACATCCAGGGCCTGAACTACAGCGGCACGACCGCCATCACCACCACCATCACCGCATCCGCAACCGGCTACGCCAACGCGACAGGCGTGGCCTCGCTCTATCCCACCGGGCTGTCGTTCCTCCAGACCACAACGCTTCCCACAACATCGTTCTCGTCACCCACCGCGGTCAACGTATACCTGGTGTTGCTGACTCCGGGTACGCTGACGGGATACACGTATGGCTATCCTCTCGGTCCGCAGGCAGCACCCATCTCATCAGCAGTGATGAGTTCCACCACTTCCGCTGGGACCATCACCGGCAGCCCCGCCACGATTCCGGTCGGCTCCTCTACCAACACCAATACGGTCGACTTCCAACCCCTCACCGTGGGCACTACCACCCTGACCCTGACCCAGCCTGCCGGCTATTACACGCCATCCGGAGGAAACTACTCTTCGCAACAGATCGTAGCTACCGTTAGCGCGCCCTTGATATCAATCAGTTCACCGCTTGTGGGGAACAACACCTATACCTCCCTGAGCATATCGCTCGGTGCGGCGCCTCCGTCGAACGAGACGATGACGATCACCAGCAGCGATTCCACACACTTCCTGCTCAGCGCCAGCGCAACCGCCATTGGAAGCGCTTCGGTGACGGTCACACTCACCAGAGGCAGCGCCAGCGTACCCACGATCTACGTCCAGGGACTGGGTTATTCTGGTTCCGCCGCATTTACGGCAACCGTAACGGCCAGCGCGCCCGGGTACGTCAATGGGACGGGGACGATGACACTCTATCCAACTGGCCTGTCGTTCCTGCAAACTTCAACCCTGACAACAACGTCAACATCATCGCCCTCTTCGGTGACCGTATACCTGGTGTTGCTGAATCCGGGTACGCTGACGGGATACACGTATGGCTATCCTCTCGGTCCGCAGGCAGCACCCATCTCATCAGCAGTGGTGAGTTCTAACACGTCGGTGGGTACCATCACCGGCAGCCCCGCCATGATTCCAGTCGGCTCCTCTACCAACACCAACACCGTCAACTTCCAACCCGTCACGCCGGGAACCACCACCCTGACCCTGACCCAGCCCGCCGGCTATTCCACCCCATCCGGAGGAAACTACTCTTCGCAACAGATCGCCGTCACCGTCACACCATGAGAGAGACAGCGGCCGTGCGGGCAGCGACAATTTAGCTGAACGCACCCACACCTGCCAAACCACCACACTGCCAGAGACAGTGTCTTCTAGATAGCTCCTGCCTGTTGGAGGTCCCTTTTCATCCCTTCCCAACTCCTGACGGAGGAAGCCTCGGGCGATCCGGCGCCTCTCCAATGCGTCTCCAGATTAACTGCATTAGCGTAGCCAATCGCATTGAGAGCCTTGAACTGCGCGGTCCAATCGATATAGCCGACGTCCACCGGCGACCACACGATCTTGCCGGCCGCATCCTTCACCGCATTCTTCACATGGCAGTGATGAATGCGGTCTTTCGGCAGCGCGTCCCACCCGCCGGGATAAGCGTCCAGCTCACCGCGCATAACGGCATTGCCCGGGTCCCAGTTGAGTCCCAGATTTTTCGAAGGGATGCCAGCAAGCGTAGCCGCAGCCTCGCGGCCAGTCGCCGTATTGCATTCAAATTCATTTTCCAGAACCAGCATCACGTTGCGCTTCGCAGCGAACTCTGCTGACTCCTGCAGCTTGGCATTGATGGCCTTCCGATAAGGGGTTACGTCATCAATGCGCCAGAAATCAAAGCAGCGAACTTTATTCGTCTTGAACTGTTTCGCCAGGGAGATAGACCGTTCCAGTACCTCCTGTTGTTGGTTAAACGTAGCTTCATCCGCCCCGTGCAGGTCCTCCTTGGAGCCGTATTGAGAGTGCGGCGCTCCCGGCCAGTCGACCTTGTACAGCGGACTGCTGATGTCGGTGACCTGAAGTCCATACTTGGCAAGAATCTTCTGAGCCCTCGAGATTTCGTCGTCCGAAACCGTCTGCAGATTCTTTCCCCAGATCTCGCGCAGCTCTACCCAGTGCAGGCCGAACTGCTTGTTGATGACATAACACGCGTGGTCGAAATCTTCCGATACTTCATCGGAGATCACCCCTATCTTGAACTTCGATCCCCCCGCCCAGGCTCGAAGCGGCAGCAGGGACGAAGCTGCCGTTGCGACCGAGAGTCCTGCGAATTGGCGTCTGGAAAATGTGTGCATCGATCGAACCCCTCAATCATTATCAGTGTGACGAGCGTGGACGCCGTAAAGATGCGAAGCAGACTTAAGCAATCGCCCTTTGCAGACCAACCGCAACGACAAAGTAATTCGCAGGCCCCAGGCCCACGTTTTTCAGGCTGTGCAGTACCGCCGACGCAGTAAACACGACATCGCCGGCATGCACGATGCCACGTTGTCCATCACTATCGACTTGCAGCTCTCCATCGCGGATCAACAGCAGCTCCGAGTGGGTATGCCGATGCGGCGGATGCGGCATCTCTCCGGCAGGCAGCATCGTTTCGTGTACCTCGATGAACTCGCCGGTGGCAAGAGTCCCCTGCAGAACCGCGCGCGACATCATGCCGTTCGGCGCTGTCCTGACCGGTAACTTGTCATACGAAAACAACTCCGAGTGCAGCAGCCTCGGACCATCGGCCGCAGGCGCAGCGCCCTGCGCCTCCGCGGGAAGACTCCCTAGCGCGGCAAAAGCCGACAACGTCAACGCTAACTCACGACGATTGATCTGGTTCACGATTCACACCTTCCCAACTATCTGTGTTGACTTACACCTGCCTCTGATAGCCCATGCCTGCAAGCACGCCGCGCATATAGGCGAAGCTGGTGCTCACGCCAGGCATCGGATCCTCGGCATGGATCTCGTACTCCAGGTCAACGAAGCCCTTGTACTTCGTCGCGATCAATGCCTCGAAGATGCCGCGTACCGGCATCACGCCTTCGCCTACGGCCACCTGGCTATCCTTTGCTGTTGCAACGGCAAGGTCCTTCATATGCATGTTGAATAGCCGAGCACCTGCCGCATGGACTGCCTGAACCGGATCCACGCCGGCACGCATGCAATGGCCCACATCGATGCAACAACCCATGCGCCGATCCATCGTCCGCACAACTTTCAAAACGTCCAAGGGCGAATGCCAGATCTTGTCCTCCGGTCCGTGGTTGTGAATCGCGAAGTACATGTCATACTCCTTCACAAACTTCTCAATACGCGGCAGCGTCTCTGGCGCAGGATCTCCGGCAACGATGACCCGGACGCCAGCCCGCTTGCAGTATTCGAACTTGCTGCGTATATCGCTATCTTCATCCTTCGGAAAGTAGATGGCTCCCGCTGCATGTAAAGTGATGCCCGCTGCAGCATAATCGGCAAGCGCTGCGGCTTCCTGGGTCGGATCCATCGGCAAGTGATCTTTTACGTCCTTAGCATTCAACCCAGTCAGATTCAGTTGCTTCATGTACGCGATCAGTTGCGCCCGCGTAAAGTTACGAAAGGTATAGCTGGCCAGACCGAGCTTGATGCCGCCTGCCCGCCCCTCCATGACATAGTTCTGCGCGACGGCGGACATCGCGCCGCTGCAGGAGATAGCCGTCGCAGCAAGCGCCCCGCTGCGAAGAAAATTTCGACGTGACCAATCGTAGTTCATGGAACTCCTCTCATTGGCTACAGATGGGGTGCCCAGCCCGTTTCATACTCGCGTCCCCACATCTTCATCGCAGCTGGATCGCCCAGCACCTTGCCGTCCGCCGTGTCCAAATGCAATTCGCGGTTGACCTCCCAGGCAATATTCGAGAGCTGCAGCATCGTAACTGCGACGTTCCCCTGCGCAACCGGCTGACGCAGCTTTTCTCCCTTTTGAATTGCGGCAATGAAATTCGCAAAGTGCGCATCCGTCATCGAATCGCGGCCCACGAGATCAGCCGAACTGGTTGCGGTCTTGTCCGCCTTGAACTCGCTGAGCTTTTTGCCGTTCAGGTCGTAAATTTCATAGCCGTCGCGATCCAGGATGACACCACCCGTAGTGCCCATGATCTCAATGCCGCGGTCGCGATTAAAATACTTCATTCCGTTGCAGCATTTCCCTTCCCACGAAATCATCGCGTCATCATACGCAAAGCTCGTCACCATCGTGTCATAGAACTGCCAGTCATCCTTGAACTGATAGCGCCCCGCCGTCGAAGTCACGCTGTTCGGGTACTCGACCCCAAGCGCCCATCTCGCCACATCGACCTCGTGTGTTCCATTATTCAGCGACTCGCCCGTACCCCAGGTCTTAAACCAGTGCCAGTTGTAAGGCTGCACATTGTCCTTATACTCCTGGCGCGGAGCAGGCCCCTGGAACAGGTCCCAATCCAATGTCGCCGGAACCGGCACAACCTTCCCGTACCCGATAGACTTGCGCACGTTGGAATACCAGGTCTTCGCAAAGTAAGCGCGTCCGATCAGGCCATCGTGAATCCTGCCAACGATTTCAATGGTGTGCGGCGAGGAGCGTTGTTGCGAACCCATCTGCACCATCTTGCCATACTTCTTCTGCGCCTCAACTAGTAGCGCACCTTCAGCAGGATTGTGAGAGCAGGGTTTCTCCACATACACATTCTTTCCCGCCTGCAGTGCAAGAATCGCCATCGGTGCATGCCAATGATCGGGCGTCGCGATCGTAATCGCGTCAATCTCTTTCATCGCTAGAATGTTTCGAAAGTCCTTCTCTCCAACAGGTTCTTCCCCCATCATTTGCGTAGTGCTGCTCACATACTTCTTCAGAATATTGCTCTCGACATCGCACACATGCGAGATGCGCGCGTTGGCCTTGTTCGCCTTCAGCGCGGATAAGTGCGCATACGCACGACTGTTCAGCCCGATCACGGCGAAATTCAAGCGGCTATTGGAACCGAGAATCTGTGCATAGCTCTTCGCCGTGCTGCTGATGGCGACGGCTCCGGCCCCAAGAGTATGGATGAATTCGCGACGTGTGATCATTGTCTCTCCGTAATGACTCGAGTTTCTTCTTGCCGAATTCGGCAAGTACCACAGCCGAAGATATCTATTCCCAACCGAGACACGCAAGTCAGTCGACTTGCCGATGGTCTCGTCCGCGGATCCTCCCACCTTGGTCTCGCGGTTTGGGCCGGAAATAATACGCCTGGGAGAAATAGTCATTCAAGACTTCAAACTTCGCCTTTGCATTGATTGAAATTGGTGGAACTCATTGCGATGAGAGACTTTCACCCGAAGTCGGGCATCAAACCACCGTGCCCACTTCAGGCTTGGAGTCCTCTCGAATGCATATGGATCTCGCTTCCCCGGACGTACTCTCCCGCGCACGTAAGATCAGGCTGTTCTTGATGGACGTTGACGGAACGCTAACCGACGGTGGGGTTTGCTTAATCTCCTCAACCACAGCGGAAGAACCAACCTCGCCGGCGGTCCTGGAGATGAAGGCCTTCGATGCGCACGATGGCCAGGGGCTATCGCTCGCCCACACAATGGGGATCAAAACAGGCTTCATTACAGGCCGCTCCTCGCCGGCGGTCGCCAAGCGCGCCGCTGAGCTGAAGGTCGACTATGTCCACCTGGGACAGGCAAAAAAGATGGCAGCCTTCGAACAATGCCTGCAGATGGCGGGTGTTCTCCCGGAAGAGGTCGCCTACCTAGGGGACGATCTTCCCGACATCCCGCTAGCCCTCCGCGCGGGTCTCGCAGTGTGCGTAGCCGACGGTGTGCCCGAGCTGAAGGCCGTATGTCACTTCATCACACAGCGAGAAGGTGGACGCGGTGCTGCCCGTGAAGTAGTGGAGCTCATCCTGAAGGCGCAAGGCCGATGGGACGAAGCCATACCCCAGGCTCTGGCGTAGCTCAAGGGAGATAGTCCGTCCCCGGAACAGGCAAACATAAGCGCAATTCAGCCATCTCAACCAGCTGGAGGCATTGCGATGAAACAAAGAGTGTTGACCGGGCTCCTGGGTTTAGGGCTTATGATGACCGGACCGTTAGTAGCGCAGAATACCGCCGATACCGCTGCCACCAAAACTCAGCTCAAGAACGACCAGAAAGCAGACAAGCAGCAGGCCAAGGCGGACAAGGCGGAGAGAAAAGCACTGAGCACAAAGCAACAGAAAAAGGCTGACAAGGCTCAGGACAAAGCCAACAAGCAGGCCGAAAAAGCTAACGGGCCGCAGGGCTAACCTACGCGAAAATTACTCCGACGGCTAGCGATTCCGAACCATAGCCAGCGCCGTCATGTCTTCCCGCATCTTCTTTTTGCGCCAGAATGCAAGCCGAGCCCAACGCCCCCGTTCAAATCGATGTGCAGCCTCCAGCACCTCGTTGCAAACATCCGCCGCCGACTCCCGCTTCGAACTCCGCAGCACCTCCATCACCCGCTCGGCGCCAAACGGAACGTTCCCGCGCATGCTCTGCGTCACCCCTTTCGTAACAACCAACAGCATCGCCTCGGGCTCAAACGCCTGCATGGAAGCGTCGTAGATCAAATGCGTAAACAGACCCAGCGGCATGGCCACATCGGCCAGAAGCCGCGTGCCTTCCGAGTCCCGAATGGCTGCCGTCTGTCCGCCGGCATTCACATACGCCAGCACGCCAAGTTGTAGATCGTAGCAACCCACAAACGTCGGCGCGAAACGAACCTCCTTTGCCGGTCCTGTAATCGCCAGGTTGATCGCCTGCACCAGCATCTCCGTGCCTTCCATCAAGTTCACATCGCCAGCACCGAACAGCTCTACGGCCCTGGCTCGAAACACTCCCTGCGTGCGCAACGCGATTGGGTTGGCATCGCGTCGCTTGCCCGAAATATCACTCAGCAGAAACACCACCCGCGTCCCTACTCGCACCGCATCAAAGAAGTCCCCGCCCGTGCGGTCAACATGATACTGAGCATGCAGATCAAGCCCATCCACTAACCCCAACTCCGCTCGCTGCGGCTCTTTATCGGATGCAACCAACTTTGCATCGACACCAGACATAAGACCCTCCGCAAGTTTTGCGTTTGTGCGATTGTAGTCCGCCTGGGTGCGCCGTGGGCTTCCATTTCGCGCGGCCCGCAGAATCGCTCCATTCTGATTTACCCTCGCAACTGAGGCAGCAGGCGCAGGGCGTTTTCGCGATACACCTTGCGCAGCACTTCCTCCGGTAGATCGAGCCCGTAAATACACCAGCGCCCCTGCCCCGATGCGTGGGTCGGGTATTCAAAATACTCGTCCGCCGTCTCCAGAAACCGGTAGTACAGCCGATACATCTCCACCTCTGGCACCAGGTCCGAACCAAACAAAATCCTGTCCGCAAAACGCAGAAAGAACTTCCGCGCCGAATACGGCTGCCGTCCCAACTCCGATGCCCGTGCACTGATGTCCACCATCACATTCGGGCAAGCCTCCAGCATCGCCGACGCCCGCTGCAGGTCTTCGCTGTTCTCCGCAATATGCGCCGCAACAAATGTCGTGCGCGGATGACGCTGAAACACGCGGTCCCTCTGTTCCAACAAATCATGTTTCCCATACTGGCTTCCATAGAAGCTCCAATCAGGATGCGCAGCGAGCTCTTCGTAGCGCTCATTGTTCGCATCAATCGGAAGAAAGAACGCCTCCGGATCGCCAATGTGGACCATCACCGGAATCCCAAGTTCGCCGGCCCGATCAAAAATCGGCGCCAGACGCTCGTCGTCCACACGCACCAACTTTCCGCTCGCGTCACGCACCGTAAGCCCAAGGTCTTTCCATATCTTGAACCCCACTGCCCCATGCTTCACCAGCCGCTCCATGCGCTCTACGCTCAACGCCACAAAATCGCCAAAATCACCCTCTACCCCCGTCCAATCCATCCATCCAATCGTCGAGAATCGCCGCGCATCCGCCGCCCGATAGCGGTCCATCATTGCCCGCGCCTCATCGCCCACCTTCATCGTGATGTTCACCACGTGCTCAATCCCGCACGCATCCATCACCTCAAGCACCCGCCCCGGGTCCTGCGCATCCAGATGGTTGTGATAATCAATCGCCGGAAACCGCGGCACCCGAATCTCCTGCCGCGAGGTCGTCAACATGCAGCGCGGATGAAACTCGCTGAGCGGCAGCGTTACCTCCGCCTTCGCAGAAACCATCGCTATGAATTTATCCTGCACGCTCTGCTCCGGCATCCTGCTCTCCTCAATGCGCGCCCGCCCCGATATCCCCCGAAATAACAAGGATCTCAAGATAAAACGTAATAAAAGTATATATCTATATCGTTCGTTTTATCTTCCTTGAGCGTGTGATCCAGCCCTTCCGCGCGGGCGCGACCATCATCCATCCCGCTCACCGATTCCCGCCGCAACCTATACCAGAGTCAATTTGATATTCAGACTGCGGATCGCCTCGGCCGTCTCCTTCGACAGGTTGCTGTCCGTGATCACATGATGGATGGACGTCGCATCCACGATCTTCGACATGCTGCGACGGTTGAACTTCGTCGAGTCGCAAACCGCAACCACCATCGCAGACGCCTTCACCATCGCTCGATTCACCCGCGACTCCATCACATTCGGCGTCGTCAATCCAACCTCGAGATCGAACCCGTCCACTCCGAGAAACAGAATGTCCGCATGCATGTCATGCAGCATGTCCTCGGCCAGCGGCCCTACCAGCGAGAACGAATTCTTGCGCAGAGAACCCCCGGTCAGCAGCACCTCAAAGTCCGTGCCGCTCAGCTCCGCCGCGATGTTGACGGCATTCGTGATAATCGTCAGGTGCGAGAAGGTCTTCAGCGCGCGCGCAATCGCCGTCGTCGTCGTCCCCGAGTCCAGCAGTACGCACTGGCCTTCCTGTACCAGCTCCGCCGCGGCCGCAGAGATCCTCTGCTTCTCCCCCGAATGGCGCCCTTCCTTCTCCTGCAGCGAGGGATCGGACAACGCCCCCGATCCCGGCAGCAGCGCACCTCCATGCGTCCGCTGCAGCGCGCCCCGCCGTTGCAGATAATCCAGGTCCTTCCGAATCGTGATGCGCGAGATTCCCAGCGACTGCGAGAGCTCTTCCACCAGCACGCGGCCATGCTGCTGCGCCAGACCGACAATATACTGCCGTCGCTCCTCGATCAGCATCTGCGACCCGCGTACCTGGTCCCCCGCAGCTTCCGAATCCGGACCCTTCGAAGCGATCGTCGATTTCATAACCCTTCCACCCGCCTCTGCGATGTTCCCCGCAGACTACAACGGAGCTTTCGCCAATGCAACGTCGAAATAAAAGGAAAGCCCTGCCTGGTCAAATCCGCGATCGAATTCTACCGATAAGCACACGCTGCCGCATACACCCGCAGCACGTCCCGCACCTTATCCACGATCAACGCCTCCGCATTACCCCTAATCTGCCCCATGCGAAGCCGCCAATACTGCGCCGGCAAGTACCGGCTCAGCATGCTCTCCGGGATCTTCACCCTGGATAGGTTCGCCACCAACCGCTCCACCGCAGCTTCAATCTCAGGCCGGTGCCAGTAATACCGCACGCGGTCGCTGTAACTATAGCGCCGCAGCAGCTTCTGCTCCGCAGGACTCCCCGCATAGTACGGCTGCCAGTCGTTCGGCTCACGCAACATCGTCTCTTCCACCACTCGCACAAGCCCCGAGCACTCTTTCTCTGCAACCAGTTGCGACTCCATATCCTCCAGCGCCTCCAACGCCTCGCGCATCGCAAACGTCAGCGCCGGCCCCACCTTCAGAATCGCAAACCCGTCTTCGACCATCTCCACATACGCATGCGGCAATTGGTAGTCGGTCGAATGTGCCTCAAACACAATCCCCTCCGGCTGCGCGCGCAACCACTCCACCAGCGCGCTCGCCTGCTTCCGCTCATACGCCACCACCGCATCATGGTCGAACTCCACACCCGGCTGCACCACCATTGCAATCACCCGCGGCCACACCTCACCCAACCCTTGCTCCGCAAACACGCGCTTGTGCACGCCGAGCGTGTAAGCCGCAGCCTCCACAGAAGTCACCTCCAGCTCCTTCGCCGAACTCGTCGCCCCACCCGGCACCGGCACCTCCGTGCCAATCACATAGACGGGCCGCTCGCCCATGCCACATGCATGCTCGGCCACCTTACAAAGCCGCGCCGCGCGCTGCGCCACCACCTCATCCGATAGCCGCTCCGGATCACCACCACAGGCCATGCTTGCATCCAGATGAATCTTCCCGAATCCCGCGCGAGCGTACTCGGCCACCATCGTCTCTGCGCGCCCCATCGCCTCTTCAGCCGGCAAGGCGCGCCACGGATTCGGCCCCAGGTGATCGCCCCCAAGAATCAACCGCTGTGCGCCAACCCCTGCGGCCGCAACATGCTCCAGCACAAAACTGCGAAACTCCGCAGGCCGCATTCCGGTATATCCACCAAACTGATTTACCTGGTTGCTGGTCGCCTCAATCAACAGCAGCGACCCATCTTCCGCCGCCTGCTCAGCCGCCGCGCGAATCACCCAAGGATGCGCCGAGCACACCGAACAAATCCCGGACGCCCCTCCTTGCCTCCGCTTCGCCAGATGCCGCTGTAGAACGGACGCCATCGCCTAATAAATCCTGAACTTCTGTACCACGCGGTTGATCACGCCATCCGGACTCGGAGAGTCCGGCTTCAGGTCATGCGCCACCGAACAATATAGCCCCAGCATCTGCCCAAAGATCACATCCACCACCGGCCGATACGAATCTCCGATCGGCTCCTCTCCCGCATGTTTGCTCGCGTCATCGACGGCCACATACGAATCGCAATACGGCGCGATCTCCCCCTTTGCCGCCGCCGTTCCCACCGCTACGCGCTCACCTGCAATCCCCTTCTCGCCAATCTCACGCAACAGATCGCTGGCATACTTCGCGCGCCGCTCGTCTCCCGAAACGAAACACACAAACAGCGTCTGCGTATCCAGCGCGGCCATCGGTCCGTGACGCAGCCCCAGCACCGTCTCCGACATCGCCTGCACCTGCCCCGCCGTCATCTCCAGTACCTTCAGCGCCGACTCCTTCGCCACACTCGCCAGCGCCCCGCCACCAATAAAACAAACCCGCGTATAGCCTCGCGTCGCAATTCGCTCGGCTTCTTCGGCAGCGCGCGTCAACATGTGCTGGCCCGCGCGCACCAGCTGCTCCACCACGCCCGTGTACTCATCAATTGACCACGCGTTCGCCAGGCACTGCCCCATCACCACCATGTTCGTAAATGAACTCGTCATCGCCAGGCTGCGATCGTTCACCACGTCATCCAGCACCACCACGCAGGCGCGCTTCGATGCCTTGCACACCTCCGTCATCCGCGCCTTCGCATTGCACGTCACGACAAGGTGTGCCACCTCGGGATACAGTTGAATCGCCTGCTCCAGCACCGCGACCCCTTCCGGAGAGTCCCCCGACCGTGAGAACGAGATCCACAAATACTTCCGCCCCGGCACCACGTACTCCGCAAGATTCGGTAGCAAGTCCGTGCTCGCAACCGTCCACACCTCGCAGCCCCATTTCTGCCGTATCAACAACTCCAGCGCCTGCCCAATATAATCAGACGTCCCTGCCCCGATCAGCATCACCACCGGCCGTTGCTCCAGTTCCTCGCGCACTCCCACCGCGTCCAGAAAGTCGCAGATGCGCCGCTGGTCCTGTTTGAATATCTTGAGCGTCGTCTCCCAGGTCCACGGCTGCTGTGCAATCTCTCGCGGCGTAAAGACAAGCCCCCTCGCCTTCTGCTCATCCTCAGGCAACGCTACAAAACTCGAAAGGGATGTCACGATCATGGTCCTCGTTGAGCTAAAATCGTCCGTCCAACGCCGGGAAGCGAAAGTCAGAACAGAAACTAAAGATAAGTAATAATAACCGCTATACTCTTTATTGCGCAATAAAACAATACGAGGTCTTCATGTGAATCCCCCGCATTCCAGCCCTTCGGCCAAACCGCTCGACATCTCCATCGCCGGCGAGACCAACCTCGACCTCATCCTCTATGGCTTGCCTGTGTCTCTGCCGACCGAACGCGAGCTGCTCGGCTCCGGCTTCAACCTCACCCTCGGCGGATCGTCTTCCATCCTCGCCCACAATCTCTCGCTCCTCGGCACCCGCGTCGGCTTCACCTCGCACGTAGGCGCCGACGAGATGGGCGAAATCGCCCGCGCACGCCTCGCCGAAGCGGGCCTCGACACCTCGCACATAGCCCGCAAAACCAGCGCCGGCACAGGAGTAACCATTCTGCTCCCCCACGGTCCCGTGCGGCACATCCTCACCTACCCCGGCGTCATGGCGGAGATGACCGTCGCCGATCTCGATGTGCCCTACCTTACCTCCGCGCTTCACTTCCATCTCTCGTCCCTCTTCCTTCAGACCGATCTCCAGCCCGGACTCCCCGGTCTCTTCGATCAGCTCAGGCAATCCGGCCTTACCCTTTCCCTCGACACCAACGACGATCCCTCCGGCAACTGGGGCGGCGTCCTCAACACCCTCCTCGACAAGATAGACCTGCTCCTGCCCAACGAGGATGAAATCAAGAAAATAGCTGGCAAATCAACACTCGACGAAGCCCTCGACGCGCTCGCTCCGCGCGTCCCCCTCATCGTCGTCAAGTGCGGCCACCGCGGCGCCCTCGTCCAGCAACGCACCGCGCAAGGCATCCAGCGCGACTGGGTCGCCCCCCTCCTCGTCGACCCCATCGATACCATCGGCGCAGGCGACAGCTTCAACGCCGGCTTCCTCCACGCCTGGCTCCGCCGTCACGACCCCCTCCGCGCCGCGGCCTTCGGCAACATCACCGGCGCCCTCTCCACCCTTCGTCCAGGAGGCACCGAAGCCTTCCGCGACACCAACCTTCGCACCACCTTCCTCCAGCAGGACACGCTACCGGGTCTTTGATCCAGAGCTTCAAAACCCATAAGATCGCCCTATGGCGGATGCACCTCTTCCACGGTCCGCTCCAGCACGCCCCACCGACCGTGCCCTCTCTCCCGACACGCACACTCTCAGCAAGCGGCGTGCGCTCCTCGAGCTCGCCATCGGCTACGGCCTTATCCTGCTCGTTCTCTGGACACCCCGTCCCTGGCAGCGCCCCCTCTATGCCGTCGCAGCACTCGTCATCGCGGTCATCTTCTGGCTCGGCTACACCACCCCAAAATCCATGGGCCTCCGCGCCGAGAATTTCTTCCGCTCTCTATGGATCGTCTCCGCGGCCCTCTTCATCTCCGCCATCTCCATCTCCCTGGCGATTCACTTCCAGACGCTCCACCCCGTCCACGGTCCCGTCGGCTTCTTCAAGCGCTACTGGGGCTACGCGCTCTGGTCGTTCGTACAGCAGCTTCTTCTGCAGGACTTCTTCCTTCGCCGACTGCGTCTGCTGCTGCCCAGCGCCCGACTCGCCGTCCTCGCCGCCGCCGCCATCTTCTCCATCGCGCACATCCCCAGCCCCGTGCTTATGCTCGTCACCTTCTTCATGGGACTCGCCGCCTGCCTGCTCTTCCTTCGCTACCGCAACCTCTACCCCCTCGCCATCGCCCACGCCATCCTCGGCATCACCATCGCGATCACCCTACCCAACTCGATCATTCACAACATGCGCGTCGGCATCGGCTACCTCACCTACACCCAGCACCACCACGATCCTCGCAGCCACAACAACCTCAGCGCAGCCATAGTGACCAGGTAGCGTCCACCAGCGCATGCGTCACCCCCGACGCGCCCACCCGCCGCTGCTGACGCCACGCCCGGCCATAAAAAATCCCCGCCAGCGCCGCCATCACAACATATCTCCAGTTGAAGTGCACCGCGCGCTTGTTGAAGTGCGCCAGCCCAAACAAGACCGCCGTTACCAGCAGCGCCGGCCAGCGTCCCAGCCTTCGCTCCAGCAGATTCTGCACCCACCCCCGAAAGAACAGCTCTTCAGGAATCGCGATGAACAGAAACGTGAACACCAGCGCTCCCACCGCCTGGAGCAGAGAAGGCCAATGCGCATGGAAGTGCAGAAATCCGATCCCCAATCCCAGAGCAACGGCCAACGGTGCATAAAACAGATACTCCCGCGCCCCCACGGCAAAATCCCGCGGCCGCAAGCGCAGATCAAATCCCACCCCATCCAGCTCGCGCAGCACCAGCAGCCCATAGATCCCCACATCCAGCAGCAGCATCTTGTTGAACGCCGTCAAATGCGGAGGCCACGCCCTCTCCAACCAGCGCAGGTCCACCGCCAACCCCAGCGCCGACAGCACGAATAACTCACGCCAGGTCCCGCGCTTCTCGGGATCAACCCGCTTCCCCTCCAGCATCAGCCACGCCACGACCACTGGCACCGCCGCATACACCGCCAGCCATGTCCAACGAAACATCCCGCCCGCCGAGCTCACCAGCGCATACGGCACGCACAGCGCCGCAGCCCGCATCACCCGCGCCCACCCCGGCAACTGCTCCGACTTCCGCGCCAGCCACTCGCCCGCAAATCCCACCACCAGCAGCGGCAGCAGTGTCAGGCAAGCCGCCACCACAATCTCCGCCACCCCCACCGCACTGTATCCGCCAAGCCACGGCATGTTCTACGAAGCCAGCCTGCGGGGGACAAGAGCAATGTGTTCGAGCCCCTTCCCCACAGCGCAACTCTTTCCCTCGGTGCCATCTTCAGGCGTCAAGGACTGCCGAGCCTGATCGCGGAATTCGTTAATTCCAATGAAAAATTCGCGCATCATGACAACGAACAAATATTTCCCCTTCGTTGTCAGTCTAATCACATCCGGATTCGAAAAATCCAGCGCCCCGTTAGCAGCAAAGTAGGACAACTCCATCGGCAGTCCCAGCTCCACAGCCAATCCAAACCGGTCGTGGAACTTCTTCCGCTCCAGCCCCGACCCAAATAAATCCATCAGAAAGTGATATCGCATCTGGTTATGGAGACTATACGATTTCGATCCCATCACCGGCCTTCGCCCAGCTTCAATTGCTTCTGCATAGCCCTTCAAGGAAAACGTGTTTACATAAATCGTCCCATCCAAATAACTGAATGCCCCAGAACCGATGCCCACATATTCCTCAGTATCCACGATGTATTCATCGATCAAACCACCATTCTTCCGCGAAAACGCCCAACCAGTCGTCTGCTCAAAGTCCGCCGCCATTTTTTCCAGAATCAATTGGTAATCCTCGTACTCGGAATCGTACGTAACAACGCCAACCGTCTGCTTGAGCGATTTCACCACCGACGACGGACTCATCAGCGGATAGAACGTGATCTGATTTGCACCCGATCCTTTCGCTAATTCGATATCTCTCAGCAGCACCTCCCTGGTTTGACCAGGAAAATTAAAGATGATGTCCACGTTGAGCGACTGGAACATTCCCTCCACACTGTGAATCCGTTTCAGTATCTGTTCGCCATCTCCGAATCGCTCCAGCCGGCTAACCTTGTGCAGCAGCGCGTTATCAAAACTCTGCACCCCCACCGACATCCGCTGAACCCTCCCAGCCAATCTCTCAGCCAGGGCCGGCTCCAATTGGTTGGGATTCGTCTCACAAGAAATGTCCCGCACCCCAAATAATTCCTTAGCCAGATCAATCGTCGTGATCAATTCGTCCAGCAGGATCGTCGGC
This sequence comes from uncultured Acidobacteriaceae bacterium, assembly GCA_963737325.1. Lineage (GTDB taxonomy): Bacteria > Acidobacteriota > Terriglobia > Terriglobales > Acidobacteriaceae > Granulicella. Next base: position 29,349 of record CAVTSJ010000019.1, on the reverse strand, counting down.
GTCCCTCCGCCAAAATATAGAGACTGAAACCTGTACCCCAGCGCCGCCGTCATGCGCATCTCTTCGCGCAATGCGACAAAGTAACTTCTCGCCGCTGGCTCCTTGTACGCGAAGCGGTTGAAGGAACAATACGGACACAAAACGTCACAGAACGGAATATGGATATACAGCATGTACCGTCGATCCGCCTGCGGCCCAGGCAAACCGATCTCTCCGCCCTCCTCCAGTTGAAACGCATCTCGCGTAACAAATCGAAGCAGCGGCGTAAGAATCTTTTCCGATAGCATCGCGCGGGCCCCCAGCCCTTCCATCACACCGTCCGCCTCTCTTGTTGAAGCTTCTGTCGTGATTCGACCTGCCATGGATTCTGACAAGCTGTTCGTTCTAATCCTGACCGACTGCATGCTGTTTCTTCGTGACGCCCGTCACAGCAGCGCCGTAACCACCGCTTGTAGGGTTACAGCCAGCACGATGACGAAGGGAGTAGTTTGTGGACTCCGGTTCCAGTGTGTCGATCCAGGACATCCCGCGCAGAGCAACACTCCGTCTTCCATCGGCTCCCTACCTGCTCCTGCGTTTCTCCCCCGCACCCGTACACCACAGCCAAACGGCTGATGACTTGCACAATTCAGCCTGTTCAAAGAGCCTCAACCGCGTACTCTGGTTCGTCCGGCAGCGCGCGCACAGGCGAGAGGAAGCATCATGAATTACCCCATCTGGGACGTATCCTTTGGCGCAGGTCTGCTCATAGCGCTCGTAGCCGGACTCCACGTGTTCGTCTCCCACTTCGCCGTCGGCGGCGGCCTCTTCCTTGTCCTCACCGAGCGCAAGGCCCTCAAGACTAACGACCACGCCCTGCTCAAGTGGCTCAAATCCCACACCAAATTCTTCGTCCTTCTCACCGTAGTCTATGGAGCGGTCAGCGGCGTCGGCATCTGGTTCACCATCGGCCTCATCTCCCCCACCGCTACCAGCGACCTCATCCACATCTTCGTCTGGGGCTGGGCCATCGAGTGGGTCTTCTTCTTCCTCGAAATCACCGCCGCCCTCCTTTATCTCGCCGGCTGGGATAAACTAAGCCCCAAACTCCACCAGTGGTACGGCTGGATCTACTTCATCGCCGCCTACGCCAGCCTCGTCGTAATCAACGGCATCATCACCTTCATGCTCACGCCAGGCAGCTGGCTCGACGTCCACAAGTTCTGGATCGGCTTCTTCAACCCGACCTACTTCCCCTCCCTCCTGTTCCGCACCGCAATCTGCCTCGCGCTCGCCGGCATCTACGCTCTCATCACCGCAAGCGTGCAGAAAGACAAAGCCCTCAAGGCCCGCATCGTTCGCTGGGGCGCTCTCTGGACCATCCCTTCCCTGCTCGCCCTCATCCCCTTCGGCTGGTGGTACATCCATGAGGTCCCCGCCGCGCTCTTCCTTAGCGCCCGCGGCCCCATGCCCACCGCCACGCACTACGCCCTCCTCGCGTGGAGCCTCCTGGCCGTCACCTTCGTCCTCATGCTGCTGGCGCTCTTCACCCCGCGCCGCATGCACCTGACCTTCGCGTTAGTCATCGGCCTCGTAGCTCTCGGCGCCATGGACTCCTTCGAGTTCGTTCGTGAAGATGTCCGCAAGCCCTTCGTCATCGAAAACTACCTCTACGACAACTCGCTCTACGCTGCGGCCATGCCCGGCGACGGCGGCTTCACCGTCGACAACCTCAACGCCAAAGGCGTCCTGAACTCTGCAGCCTGGATCAATCAGCGAACCATCACCCCCGAGAACCAAGTCGCCGTAGGCCACGAGATCTTTCGCGTCGAGTGCCAGGCCTGCCACACCGCCTAACAGCTACCGAGGCATCCATAACTCATCGCCCAGCGCCAGTGGGATCCCCCACCACCCGCGCCATGCTCTGCGGTCTCGCCCTCATGCACAACGGCGTCATGCCACCCTTCGCCGGTACCGACCCCGAACGCGATGCCCTCGCCGCCTACCTCAGCTCGCTCCAAACCGGCACGCCCACCCCCTCCACCGACGGCAAGACTGTCTTCACCAACAACTGCTCCATGTGCCACACCGACCACCCCAACGACCAGTTCTTCTCCGGCATCGTCACCGATCCCACCGCTGCGGCTGACTCCCTCAAGGACCTCACCAGCATCTTCCCGCTCATGCCCGATCTCAAGCTGAACGACGCCCAGCGCACCGCCCTCGTCCAGTACATCAATACCCAGCGCCCACCTGTGCAGCACGCCCAAGTCAGCCCCGCAGCCGAAGGAGGCAAATAACATGATCGACCCCAGCATGGTTCCCACCATCGACCCCAATCCGCTCCCAGCGCCCTACTGGCTCTTCAAGACGCTGCTGCTGGTCACCTTCCTCCTCCACATCATCGCCATGAACTTCATGCTCGGCGGAGCCTTCCTCGCCGTCGTCGCACGCTTCACCTCCAGGGGTAAGCATTTCCGCAATCGCATCTTCCTCGACCTCGGCAAGAAAATCCCCGTCTTCCTCGCCGCCACCATCACCATCGGCATCGCGCCGCTACTCTTCGTGCAGGCCATCTATGGCCAGTACTTCTATACCTCGACCATCCTCATTGCATGGCCCTGGTTTCTCCTCCTTGTCCTGCTCGTCATCGCCTACTATGGCTTCTACTTCGTCGCCTACAACGGCCAGCACCGCCCCGGTCCAGCCGGCATCGTCCTTCTCTTCAGCCTGGTGCTGGTCCTGATCATCGGCTTCCTCCAGTCCACCAACGCCACACTCATGCAGAACCCCACCCACTGGGCCGCCAAGTACTTCGCCTCCCCCACCGGCTGGAGCAACAACCTCTCTGATCCCACCCTCATCCCGCGCTACCTGCACTTCGTCACCTCGGCCATAGCCGTCGGCGGCATCCTGCTCGTCCTCCTCGCTCTCGCCCGTTGGGAAAAAGACCGCGAGTACGCCAACTACCTCTTCCAATACGGCGGCAAGTCCTTCATGTACGCCACTATGGCTCAGTTCGTCATCGGCAGCTGGTTCCTCGTAAGCATTCCCCGCGAGTTCCGCATGCTCTTCATGGGCGACAGCCCCCTCGCCTCCGTCCTCTTCCTTGTAGGCATCCTCGCCACCGTCGCCGCCATCTTCCTCATGTCCGACGCTCTGCGCAAGCAGAACATCCGCACCGCCGCCTACGGTGTTTCCGCACTCCTCACCGTCGTCATTCTCACCATGGTCATCATGCGCGACATCCTCCGCGACGCCTACCTCGAACCCTACTTCCACCCCCACGAATTCGCCGTCAAAACCCAGTGGGCCGTCCTTCCAATCTTCCTCGTGCTCTTCCTCGGCGGCGTCGGCCTCTGGCTCCTGATGCTCCAGCGCTACGGCCTCTTCAGCAGCAGCAAAGCGCTGCCCACCGATGCCGCAGTCCCCGAACCGGAAGCCAAGCTGGTCGGCTAAACCTTTCTTCCGAAAGCAGCGCAGGGAGCCTCAATGGCTCCCCTCGCTGTTTAACCCGCCTCAACCCCAAACCACAGATCACCCCAAACCACAGATCCGCCTGTAGCGCCGCGGCCTCCGCAAAAAAACTAAGAGCTAGAAGCTAAAAGCTAGAGGCTGCTTTTCTCAAGCCAACCGCCCAATCCCAATCCCGATCACATACGTCACCACACCCTCCAGCAGCCCCACCATCGTCATCTCCAGCCCGCTGCTCCACCACGACCGAATCGTGATCAGCGACTTCGCCGCGCCCACAGCAAAGTGCGCGGCCAGCGACACGATCGCCGCCACCACAATCGCCGGCACACCCTGCAGGAAGAAAAACGGAATCACCGGAATCAACGCGCCAACCGCCGTCGAAAGCGCGCCCGACACGGCCGAAACCCACGGCTTGCTCAGCCCCTCTTCACTCACATGCAGTCGTTCCCGGGCCAGCGCCTCCACCAGCTGCTCTTTCTTCTCCGCAATATGCCCCACAAAGTGGTCCGCATCTTCGGCCGACAACCCCCGCACCTGGAACGTCAGCGACAGCAACTCCCGCGCCTCAGCCTCATTGTTCTCCACCGCATCCCGCTCGCGCGCAAACTCCGCCTCATAGATCTCGCGTTCGCTCTTCGACGCCAGATACGCGCCCGACCCCATCGACAGCGCACTCGCAAACATCCCCGCCAGCCCCGCGATCAGTACAAATTTGCTGTTCCCCAGCGTCGCACCCGACACACCTGACACAATCCCGAAGATCGCCCCCAGCCCATCATTCACCCCATAAATCGCATCGCCAATCCAGCTCGCCGCCTTGGGTTGTCCCTTCTCGCGCTCTGCCACCAGCTCATCCAGCGCCTGCTGCGCGGCCTCCGGCTCTAGAGGCTCCGCAGGCAGATGATGCCGGATCAACCCACCCAAAGTTAGATAGTGGTCTGCCTCATCCGAGATCACCTCTTTCAGAATCGCGATGCTCTCCTCGTCCCCCAACTCGCGAATCTGTTTTCCATAGCGCGCAATATCGCGACTCTCATCCAGCTCCAGCCGCCGCAACGCCAACTCCTGCCCACCCACCCGCGTCGCCAGCGATCCCGCCTCTCCCTCCTCCGGCCCATCGTACTTTGGAATCTCCGCGCCCAGCAACGTCAGCCGCGTCGCCCACAGATCCGCATGATGCTTCTCGGCCAGCGCCAGATTCCGTAGCGTGCGCCGCCGCTGCGGGTCGCTCTCCTGCTCGCTAAGCGCCTGATACGTGTGATATCCCCGCATCTCCGCCTGCCAGTTACTGGCCAGCGCCTCAATCAGATGTGCCGAATCCTTGCTAGTCATCCAGGCTCTCTCAGTCGATGCCCCATTCTCGCTTAACCCTTCGCGTTACGCTGTGACAGTCCGTTCACGCCCCAGCCTTCCCCAACCCCGCAACCCCGGCCCCCGACACCGACGACCGCTTCACCAGCCGCCTCACCTTCTGCGGCGACATCGCCAGCTTCTTCGCCACCCTCGAAATCTTGCACTCCTCCCGCATCCACACCCGCGGAATCACCAGCTGCGCAAACTGCTCCGTCACCTCCTGGAAACTCTTGCCCGTAATAATCCCCTGCGACCACGCCCGCAGCGTATCTTCGATCCCCACCACCTTCAGCAGTCGCGCCTTCAGCGTGTTCAGCTCCTCCACCGCATAATCCGCATCCTGAGGCTCCAACAGCGCCGACGCCGCATCCACACATCGCTGCGCCAGCTCATAATCGTGAAAGAAATTGTTCGCGGCCGTCTCTCCCAGCGCCACGTACGCATTCAGCAGCACCCGCTTGTTCTCCATCGACTGCGCCAGCGCCACCGCCTCCATGCAATGCTGCTTCGCCAGCCGCGCATACTGCGGAATCTCCTCAGCCGACCCCAGCAGCTCCTCCACCCGCGCATTCTCAATCATCCCCATCAGTGTGCAAGCCCTCGCCCGCAGCACCACATTGTGATGTGCCTCCGCAATCTCCAGCGCCTGCGCCGCCTCACGCGCCGACATCCCCAGATCACCAACATCCAAATGCAGATACCCCGCATTCAACAACGCCGATCCCAGTCCACCATGCTCCCCATGCAGCATGCAGATCTCCTTCGCCCGCTCCAGCTCCAGAATCGCGCTCCGATACAGCTCCTGGTACTGCCGATGAAACTCCCTCAGACGCGACTCGCCAGACTTTCCACCGTCGCCCTTGCCCGTCTTCCGCGCCGCCGTCACGTCGATATGCTTCTTCAACTGCGCCGCCAGCAGCCGCTTCACAAAGCTCAAATTCGTTACCGCCCGCGCCAGGTTCGTATGGTTCGGATGGCTGATCTCATACAACGCCACCGCGCGCTCAAAGTGCGTAACCGCCCGCGCATAGTCGCCATGCCGGCGCACAATCCGTCCCCGCGCGCTCTCGATATTCCCCAGCGCAATCCAGTGGTCCGTCTTCTTCAACACCTTTTCCGCCTCATTCAGCATCTGCAGCGCACCTGCACTATCGCCATTCTGAAACACAATCCACGCTTGTTGAATCTTGATAATCGCCACCAGCGCCTCTGTTCCCGGCATCGCATGCGCAATCTCGAGCGCCGCCGCCAGGTGGTCTCGCGCCATGTCGTAGTCAGCCTTCTTGCGGTGCGCGCGCGCCTTCCACAGATTCGCCAGCGCCTTCAACTCCGCATCGCGAAACACATCCTCCATCTGCAGCAGCCCACCCAATATACGAATCGCTCCATCCGCATCATTGGTCGAGAGCGCATAGAACGCCTCCGTCATCCTCACCCGCACATACGCCGCCACGCCCATCTGCTCCCGCTGCGCGGCCGTTAGCCCGTCCAGCCTCCCACGCAATAGCTGCGGATCGCGATACCCCACATCCACCCATTGCGCCAGCATCAACAACACCTCCGCCCCATGACGGTCATCCAACTCCAGCGACTTCCACGCCGGCTCCGCCCGGTCCAGCAGCTTAATTCCCTCGGCAATGCTCCGCCGCCGCAGGCAATCCATCATTGCCATCAGCCAATCGCGATCTGACTCCACCTTCCTTGCTCGCCGCACACTCTTCCCAGTCATTCCAACCTCCACAACGTCACCAGTCTCCAGTGCCCTCTACCTCTACGTCTGTGTTCTGGCACACTTCGTTCACTAGCACGATTCGTGCTACCCCACCTTGCGAATGTCTGCGCAATCCACTCTACTCCGAAGTAAGGCAACCACCCCATCCGAACCCCATTCGAACCAAGGAGCAGCAGATGACCAAACAACAGCAAATTCAGCAGATCGAAAACGACTGGAAGTCCCCCCGCTTCGCCGGCATCAAGCGCGGTTACACCGCTGAAGACGTCTACACGCTCCGTGGCTCGGTCCACATCGAATATTCCCTCGCCCGTTCCGGAGCAGATCGCCTCTGGAAGGAACTCCAGCAGCCTGGCCACATTGCCGCCCTCGGTGCGCTTACCGGCAACCAGGCCGTCCAGATGGCACAGGCCGGCCTCAAGGCCATCTACCTCTCCGGATGGCAGGTCGCAGCCGACGCCAACACCGGCGGCCAGATGTATCCCGACCAGAGCCTCTACCCCGTCAACAGCGTCCCCACCGTCGTCAAGGCCATCAACAACGCCCTCCTCCGCGCCGACCAGATCCATCACTCCGAAGAAGGAGACACCATGGACTGGATGCTGCCCATCGTTGCCGACGCCGAAGCAGGCTTCGGTGGCACCCTCAACGCCTTCGAACTCATGAAGTCCATGATCGAAGCCGGTGCCGCAGGCGTGCACTACGAAGACCAGCTCTCCTCCGCGAAAAAGTGCGGCCACATGGGAGGCAAGGTCCTCGTCCCCACCCGCGAAGCCGTTCAAAAACTCATCGCCGCGCGCCTCGCAGCCGACGTCCTCGGCGTTCCCACCCTCCTCGTAGCCCGCACCGACGCCAACGGCGCCCAACTCCTCACCTCCGACTGCGACCCCATCGACGCCCCCTTCGTCACCGGCGAGCGCACCGTCGAAGGCTTCTGCCGCATCAACGGTGGTATCGACTGCGCCATCGCCCGCGGCCTAGCCTACGCCCCCTACGCCGACATCATCTGGTGCGAGACCTCCGAGCCCAACGTCGCCGAAGCCGAGAAGTTCGCCACCGCCATCCACGCCCAGTTCCCCGGCAAACTCCTCGCCTACAACTGCTCCCCGTCCTTCAACTGGCGCGCCAAACTCTCCGAGCCCGAGATCCACGCCTTCCAGAAAAACCTCGCCGCCATGGGCTACAAGTTCCAGTTCGTCACCCTCGCCGGCTTCCACGCCCTCAACCTCTCCATGTTCGAGTTAGCCGAGGCCTACAAGCACGACGGCATGCTCGCCTACTCCCACCTCCAGCAGCGCGAGTTCGCCATCGCCGACCAGGGTTACGGCGCCGTCCGCCACCAGCGCTTCGTCGGCACCGCCTACTTCGACAAAGTCTCCACCACCATCTCGCACGGCGAAACCTCCACCAACGCCCTCCCCGGCAGCACCGAGGAAGAGCAGTTCGAACCCGAACCCGCCCACGCCTAACCACCCGCAGTGCGCCTCGATTCGTCGGGGCGCACTCGCACTCGCACTGCCATCTGCCTTTCTTTCTGTCATTCCCTCCGGGAATCTGCTTCTGCTTCTGCTCTTGCTCTTGCTCTTGCTCTTGCACTTGCACTCGCCTTGCCTTGCCTTGCCTTTCTGGTTGTCATCCCGGAGGGATCTGCTTCTGCCTTTGCCGTTGCCTTTCTTCGACAATTTCTAAAAGAAATTGTCATTCCGAGCGCAGCGAGGAACCTGCTTTCTCGCGTTCTTTCACTTGCATGTTCCCCGCCACTCGCGACCCCCAACGCCACGAGTGTCTCGTCCGCCTCTCACCCAAAATCCAAACCCCCGCCGCCCGCGTCGCCCCCGCCGAAAGACTAAAATAAACAGTGTGAAGAAGATCGCCGTCCTCGGCTCCACCGGCTCCATTGGCCAGAGCACCCTAAGCATCTGCGAGTCCCACCCCGACCGCTTCCACCCCATCGCGTTCGCCGCCGGCGCCAACCTCGAGATCCTCTTCGAGCAATGCCGCCGCTGGCGCCCCGAGCTAGTCTCCGTAGCCACCGAACCCCTCGCCGACCAGCTCCAAACCCGCCTCCAGCAAAACGGCATCACCGGCATCGAGATCGTCCACGGCACCGCCGGCACGGTCCGTTGCGCCACCCTCCCCGCCGTCGACTTCGTAGTAGCGGCCATCGTAGGTGTAGCCGGACTCGAAGCCACCTACGCCGCGATCCTCTCCGGCAAAACAGTCGGCCTCGCCAACAAGGAATGCCTCGTAGCCGCCGGCGACCTCATACTCGCCGCCGCCCGCGAGCACAACGTAGACCTCCTCCCCATCGACTCCGAGCACAACGCCATCCACCAGTGCCTCCGAGCCGGAGCCGCCAACGAAGTCAAACAAATCTGGCTAACGGCCTCCGGCGGCCCCTTTCGCAACACCCCGTTAGCCGACTTCGACCGCATCACCCCCGACCAGGCCCTCAAGCACCCCACCTGGGTCATGGGCCAGCGCATCACCATCGACTCCGCCACCATGCTCAACAAGGGCCTCGAAATCATCGAAGCCTGCCGCCTCTTCAACCTTCCCCCCGACCGCGTCAAGGTAACCGTCCACCCCCAATCCACCATCCATTCCTTAGTGGAATACATCGACGGCAGCATCCTCGCCCAGATCTCGGTCACCGACATGCGCCTCCCCATCCTCTACGCCCTCTCCTGGCCCGACCGCATAGCGTCCGACCTCACCTTCGACATGGCGGCCCTGTCCCAACTCGACTTCCAGACCCCCGACCTCGCCCGCTTCCCCTGCCTCCGCCTCGCCTACGAAGCCGCCGCAGCCTCGCAGAATCATTGCATTGCGCTCAATGCTGCCGACGAGATCGCCGTAGCCGCCTTCCTCAACGGTCAACTCTCCTTTAACGGTATCCCGCGTACAATCGAGAAGGTGCTGGCGCTAACCCCATACCGTTCTCCCGCGTCCATCCCCGAGGTCCTCGCAGCCGACCTCCTGGCCCGTGAACAAGCTTCCGAGCTCGTCGCGAATTCTCAAGTATTTTCATCCTGAGCAAGGAAAATTTGCCTCATCCTGCCGATCTCCTCCCCTAAGGTCCCCGCGTAGTCCGCATGCATATCTTCATCGTCGTCATTGAATTCGCCATCGTCCTGGGCTTCCTCGTCCTCATTCACGAGCTCGGCCATTTCATCGTTGCCAAGCTCTGCGGCGTTCGCGTCGAAACCTTCTCCATCGGCTTCGGTACCCGCCTCTTCGGCTTCCGCTACGGCGATACCGACTACCGCATCTCCCTCCTCCCCATCGGCGGCTTCGTAAAATTCGCCGGCGAGCTGGGCGGTGATGGCAACCCCATGAGCGGCGCCGGCGCCACCGCTCCCGCCCCCGACGACCTCACCGCCAAGCCCCGCTGGCAACGTATCCTCATCGCCCTCGCCGGCCCCGTCTCGAACTTCCTCGTCGCCTTCGTCCTGCTCTTTCTCGTCGCCCACTATCACCACGAAGTCGACCAATACCTTACCGGACCCGCCATCGTCGACTACGTGCCCCAGGGATCTGCCGCAGCCACCGCTGGCATTGCCCCCGGCGACGTCATCACCCGCTTCAACCGCATCTCCAATCCCAACTGGGAACAGATCCTCGAAGAGTCCGCCCTCAACCTCAACCGCCCGCTCCCCATCGCCTTCAACCACGCCGGCGAGACCCGCACCGGCACCCTCACCATCACCGTTCCGCCCAACACCGAGTTTGGCGTCGACGACATCGCCAACGTCGGCCTCATCCCCCGCATGGATCCCGGTCCCATCAACGTCCTCACCGTAACCGGAGGCACCCCCGCCGAACGCGCCGGGCTCCAGGCCGGGGACCAGCTTCTCACCATCAACGGTCTTCAGCTCCACTCCGTCCCCGCTCTGCTCGCCTTCCTCAAGGACAACAAGGGCGCGCCCGACACCCTCGGCGTCCTCCGCAAAGGCCAGCCCCTTACCCTCACCGCCGTACCTGAAAAGATGGAAACCCCAGGCGCGGGCGATCAATACCGCCTCGGCTTCACCTATCGCCCACCTCCAGCCGACGTCGAGCAGCTCCCCATCGGCGCAGCCGTGGAGCAGTCCCTCAAGGACAACCGCGATGGCTCCATGCTCATCCTCCGCGTCGTCAAGGGCCTATTCACCCGCCATGTAGCCGTCAATCAGATGATGGGCCCAGTAGGCATGGCGCAGCAGATCGACATTGCCACCCAGATGGGAATCTGGCCACTGCTCAACCTGGTCAGCATCATCTCCCTCAACCTCGGCATCTTCAACCTGATGCCCTTCCCCCTGCTCGACGGCGGCATGATCCTCTTCCTCCTCGTAGAAAGCATCATGCGCCGCGACGTCAACCAGCAGTTCAAAGAAGTCGTCTACCAGGTAGCCTTCGTCTGCATCGTCCTCTTCGCCTTCTTCGTAATCTTCAACGACATCACCAAGCTCCACCTTCACTAGACAGGGCTCGCTGCGAGCTTCTAGCTTCTAGCTTCCAGCTTCCAGCTTCCAGCTTCTTAGTTTGACAGCGAGCACCACCTCGACCGTCATCCTGAGCGCAGCGAAGGACCCCTGTAGTTGCAGTTGCTCTTGCAGTTGCTCTTGCAGTTGCTCTTGCAGTTGCTCTTGCAGTTGCTTTTGCAGTTGCTTTTGCAGTTGCTCTTGCCTTTGCTCTTGCAGTTGCCGTTGCTTGTTTTTCGCCGTCATCCTGAGCGAAGCGAAGGACCCCGCACTGGCAGCTGCCGTTGCTTTAGCTAGCAGCTAGAACCTAGTAGCTGCTTCTCTCCAACTCCGCCACAATCTCCCGCGCCGCCGCGCGCGCCTCATCTTCCCTATCCACCGGGAAGCTGATCGCCCCAACGCGCGCATGTCCCCCGCCCCCATACCGCTCGCAGATCGCCGCAATATTCGCCAGTTCTCCCGAAGCCTTGTCTGTCCAGGGATTCGTTCCCACGCTAACCTTGGTCCGGAAGCTCGACTTCGACAGCCCCACGTTATACGTCCCCTCAGGAAACAAATAATACGGAATAAATTTGTTGTACCCCTCGGTGGGCTGATCCGTAATATCGAAACGAATCACGCCGTTCTCACACACCGCTCGCTTGCGAATCAGCTCCAAGGTCGCGAAATGCTGCTCCAGCAGCGGCCCCACCAGCTCCTGCACAAACGGCTGCTCCAACACCTGCTGTAATGGCATCTCCGTCAGCAGCGGAATAAACTTCTTCGATACCGACTCGCCATCCACCTCCGGTGCGCTCTCAATCACCATGGTCAGCTTCATCGCCGGTTCGGCCATCTCCACCGCCGCCTTCGCGCTCTTATACTTCGCGCCGTCCACAATGTCCGCCCAGTGAATCAGCTCCGCAAACGCCACCACATCCATCCCGAACTTCGTCTCCGCCACATGCGCAATCAAGCTCGTGCAGCTCGTATACGCCGGATCGAAGAACTGCCGCATCGTCTCGGACCCATCCATCTGTCCTCGCCGAAACGTCTCCTCATCCTGCACCGTCATAAACGCCGACAGGTGATGATCAAACCACCAGGTCAGCTTCGGTGAGGCCGAGTACTTGAAGTCCACAATCGCATTCTCACCCTGCGCATCAAACCACTCTTCTTCAAACAGCGACCCCGCGCGATGCACCAACCCCTGGTACGCATACTTCCACGCCGACCCGTCCGCCGCCTTTGCGCACTCCGTATGAAACCGTGTAAACATCGCCGCCGAACAAGCGCCGTCAAAACATTTATCGTGATAAAAAACTCGGCAATTCACGTGCGTCTTTCCTCTCAACTACTTCGGCAACCCAACCAGAATATCCGACCACCGCATGAAACCATCGCCTTTCTCCGCGCGTATCATCGTGTGCATCCCTTTGCAGCACGGCAACCCGCAACCCCAGAGGATCACCACCGCATGGATTTCACCCCCCCGCCGCCCCCCGCAGAAGACCTCCTCACACCCGCCGCCCTCTCACTCCCACCCTCCGCACAAGATTACCGCCGTCAATTCTTCTACGGCCCCTTCGGCCTCCGCGCCATCTGGAGCCTGCTCATCTATCTCACCATCGTTGGCGCCATCATCGGGTCCCTCGTCTACATCAGCCACGAGATCCATCTGCACCACGATCACGCCGCAGCCGCTTCCGCAAAATCCGGCACGCCCGCTCCCGCCTCCAACCCCAACGGCCTCTCCGCCGACGCGCACAACCCCACCCCTATGTCCGAGATGCTCGCCGGCGAAGCCCTCATGTTCGCCGGCTTCCTCTTCGTCAGTTGGATCATGGCCCGTATCGAACACCGCCGCGTCGCCGTCTTCGGCCTTGGCGGCGCGCATCCCATCAGCCGCTGCCTCATCGGAGCCTTATGGGGCCTGCTCTCTATCTCTCTCCTTATCCTCGCTCTCCATTCCCTCCACCTTCTCGTCTTCGACCACCTCCTCGATCACGGCCCCCGAATCCTCTTCTGGGGCTTCATCCAGCTCCTCGCCTTCCTCCTCGTCGGCCTCACCGAGGAGTACACCTTCCGCGGCTACCTCCAATTCACCCTCACCCGCGGCCTGGTCTCCATCGGCAACCTCTTCTCTCCCACCCGGGCTCGCACCATCGGCTTCTGGCTCGCGGCCGTCCTAACCTCTGCGCTCTTTCTCTATGCCCACACCCGCAACGCCGGCGAGAACTGGCTTGGCCTCTTCCAGGTCTTCCTCGCGGGCATGATCTTCGTCGTCGCTCTCTGGCGCACCGGCTCTCTCTGGTGGGGCATCGGCTTCCACACCGCGTGGGACTGGGGCCAGTCCTTCCTCTACGGCGTCCCCGACTCCGGCGGCCTCATGCAAGGCCGTCTCTTCGCCACCCACGCCCTCGGCAAACCCCTCCTCTCTGGAGGCACCGTCGGCCCCGAAGGCAGCGTCCTCTGCATCCCCGTCTTCCTCTTCGCCATCGCTATCCTCTTCTTCACCCATCCCTCGCCGCAGCCACCCCTCGAACTTCCCGAGTCCCCACTCTCGCCGTCCATCCAGGACCTCTCATTATCCACACACGAATTCCCGCATCCCGATAGCTCCTCACCTGTAGCCTGATCACATAAATCTCCGCCGGAGCCGTCCATGTCCCTCAACCAACCCGACCCAGTGCAGCCCTACATCACCCCTCTCGCGCCCGACACCCCAACCCCCAGCCCAGTCTTCTTCGGCCGCTTCGGCCTTCGCGCCGGCTGGAGCATCCTCATCTTCGTTCCGCTCTTCCTTCTCTTCGCCGCCATCTTCGTCTTCGGCGCGCTTGCGGCCGCCGGAAAGCTCCCGCAGTTCATTGCCCAAGCCCATTCGCACGCCTCAAGCGCAGCCCCCCACGTCATCCCGGACATCCGCGCCCTCGACGCCTTCATGGCCGATATCCTCCAATTCGCCGCCCTGGCCGTCGCAGCCTTCATCCTCTCGCACATCGAGCGCCGCCACATCAGCGTCTACGGCATCGGCCGCAACCGCCTCTTCGACTTCCTCCCCGGCGCCTTCTGGGGACTCGCCACCCTCAGCCTTCTCGTCCTTCTCCTCCACGCCACCCACCTCCTCGTCTTCGACGCGCGCGTACTCTACGGCGCGCCCGTCTTTCTCTCCGGCATCAAGTGGCTCGCCGCCTTCCTCGCCGTCGGCCTCTTTGAGGAATACTTCAGCCGCGGCTTCCTCCAGTTCACTCTCACGCGCGGCGTCTACGGCCTCGCCGAAAAAATCTCTCTTCCGAACGCCCGCGCCATCGCCTTCACCATCGCCGCCTTCTTCATGTCTCTCCTGTTCAGCGCCGGCCACCTCCACAACGCGCGCGAAAATCCCATGGGCATCGTCATGACCTTCCTCGCCGCGGTCATCTTCAGCTATGCCCTCTGGCGTACCGGCTCGCTGTGGTGGGCCATCGGCTTCCATATGGCATGGGACTGGGCCCAGAGCTTCCTCTACGGCGTCCCCGACAGCGGCCAGATCTCCGCCGGCCGCCTCTTCCACACCCACCCCGCCGGCAATCCACTCCTCTCCGGTGGCATCGACGGCCCCGAGGGCAGCCTCTACGTCATCCCCATCATGCTCCTCGCCGCCCTCATCATCCGCTTCACCACCAGGCCCGGCGCCCAGCCACCCCTCGAACCCGAACGCCTCCCCGCGGCAACGCCCGTCGAACCAAACCTCTAACTCCGCGTCACCGACCCCAACGCTCGCCGTCCGCGCAGGACCTAAAATCGCTCTAGACCATGTATCCCTCCGACCCCGAAAATCCTGACGACTCCGCAACCCTCCGCCACCGCACCACTCCAGTCGATCCCGAGTCCCCACGCTCGGCGTCTGTGAAGGACCGTCCGGCATTTAAACTGAACCGCCGCTTCCTCGCCCGTGTCGCCTTCACCTTCAGCATCCTGCTCGCCCTCCTCTTCATCACGCTCGCGATCATCGCCAACGCGCTCCGCCGCGACATGCACGCCAACCTCCTCGCCAGCCAGCGCCTCCTCGACGGCACCGTTCCCGTCGCCGGCCTCTCCGCGCCCGTCACCGTCACCCGCGACGCGCAGAACGTCCCCTCCATCCACGCCGCCAACCTCGACGATCTCCTCTTCGCCCAGGGCTACGTCACCGCCTCCGACCGCCTCTTCCAGATGGACTCCCTTCGTCGTCACGGCGCCGGAACGCTCGCCGAAATCCTCGGCCCCTCCCTCATCCAGCACGACCGCGAGCAGCGCATCCTCCAGCTCCGCGCCGCCGCCGACCGCGCCACCGCCGTCCTTCCCCCCGACCAGCTCCACGAACTCCAGGCCTACGCCAACGGCGTCAACGCCTACATCACCACCCACCAGAAAACCCTCCCCGTCGAGTTCCACATCCTCCGCTACATCCCCGAACCCTGGCATCCCCGCGACTCCATCCTCATCGGCATCGTCATGGCCCAGGACCTCTCCACCGACTTCCCCACCAAGCTCAATCGCGAACTCCTCTCCGCCAGCCTCCCGCCCAACCTCGTTCCCGACCTCTACCCGGTAGGCTCCTGGCGCGATCACCCGCCCACCCAGCAACCCCCCGACCTCACCGCACCCTCCGCCCCCGTAGAGCAAATCCCCCTCGACCCCACCCAATCCTCCATCCACCCCCAACCCGGGTGTGACAAGATCTCGCGCTCCAGCGACAAAACCGGGTGCCCCATGTCTGGAACTTCAGACATGGGTTTGCAGAATGCTGACCATCGCCCAGCAGCTCTTGAACCCGCACGCAATCCAACGCTAGCCGCAAGCGAAGCATCCGTACACGCGTCCCCTGCCGACCTCCTCCGTATCTTCTCCGACCTCCCCGCCCACCAGTGCAATGGCTGCCGCGACGGCTCCAACAACTGGGTCGTCGGCGGAGCCCACACCGCCACCGGCGCCCCACTCCTCTCCAACGACATGCACCTCGGCCTAACCGCCCCCGACATCTGGTACGAAGCCGCCCTCCACGCCGACGGCCCCACTCCGCTGAACGTAGAAGGCTTCACCCTCCCCGGCGTCCCCTTCGTCATCGTCGGCCGCAATCCCTACATCGCCTGGGGCTTCACCAACTCCGGCGCCGACGTCCAGGACGTCCTCATCGAGCACTTCCGCAAGAACGGCTCCCAACACCGAGTACGAACGCCCCGACCACACCTGGCAGCCCGTCCAACATCACACCGAGCTCATCCACGTCCGCGCCGGCCGCGACATCTCCCTCGACGTCCTCACCACCACCCACACCCTCGGCGCCACCAGCATCCAGACCCCCATCATCTCCCCGCTCTACCCCTCCGAGCATCGCCCTCTCGCCCTCGCCTGGACCGTCTACGATCCCTCCACCCAGACCGCGCCCTTCCTCGCCATCAACACCGCCACCGACGCCGCCTCGCTCGTCGCCGCCTTCGCCAGCTTCAGCAGCGTCTCCCAAAACCTCGTCTATGCCGACGCGCACCACATCGGCTACCACCTCCTCGGCCGCATCCCCATCCGCGGCCCCGCCACCCAACACCCCCGCGCCACCCAACCCCTCCTCCTCAGCCCCGCGCCCTCCCAATCCCAATCCCAAGACGACCAGGACGAGTCAGGCGACCAGCTCGCCTCCCCTAACCTCACCCCCCAAACAACCCCCAACTCCAGTACCGGCGACAATCAGGTACCCCAAGGCTTTAGCCTTGGGTCTACCATCGGCTCGCCCATCTCCCCCATCCCCGTCGACGCGCTCGATCTCTCGCAAGCCTGGTCCGGCTACATCCCCTACGACGCGCTCCCCTCCGTACTCGACCCCACCTCCGGCATCATCGCCACCGCCAACGCCCGCATCACCCCTGCTGACTACCCCTATTACATCTCCAACAACTGGGCCGACCCCTACCGCGTCGAGCGCATCAACCACCTCCTCGAAGCCAGCATCACCGCCAACCATCCCCTCACTCCCGCCGACATGCTCCGCATCCAGATGGATGTCCACTCCGAGTTCGACCTCCTCGTAGCCCAGCGCCTCGCCTACGCCCTCGACCACAGCTCGCTAACCCACAAGGACGCCCGCCTCCTGCAAGCCGCCAACCTCCTGCGCGGCTGGAACGGCGACGTCTCCATCAACTCCTCCGCCGCGGCCATCACCTTCGCCGCGTATCACGAGATCTGGCCCATGCTCCTCGTGCCCCAAATTCGCGCCTACCGTCATAAGCTCTCGCCGTCCGCGCAGGACCTGGACGACATCCAGCTCACCCGCATCCTCAACCTCTATACCTGGGGCGAAGACCGCACCGCACTCGAGCAACTCCTCCAGAACAACCCAGCTCGCTGGCTTCCGCCCGCCTTTCCCAACTGGAACGACTTCCTCACCACCGCCGTCGAACGCGGCCTCAGCTTCATGAACGCGCCGCGCGATCTCTCCACGCTCACCTACGGTTCCCGTCACCCCATCGACATCGCTCACCCCATCTTCGGAAGCCACTCCCCCATCAGCACCATGCTCGGCGTCCCCACGGGCTCCGGCTTCCATCCCAACGGCGGTGACTCGACGACAGTCAAAGCGGCAGGCCTCCACTTCGGCCCCAGCGAGCGCTTCACCGCCGACCTCGCCGACCCCGACAACACCCACGCCAACCTCACCACCGGCGAATCCGGCAACCCCGCCAGCCCCCACTTCTTAGACCAGTTCCAACCCTGGCTCCAGGGCACCACCTACACCCTCCCCCTAACCCACCCCGAAGCACAACACACCCTAACGCTAACTCCGCGGTGACGGCCTCGAGCTTCCGGCTTCCAGCTTCCAGCTTCCTAGCTTCTAGCTTCTAGCTTCTAGCTTCTAGCAGTTGATGGCTGCTCGTTGATCACAAGTTACCAGCATCAGCAAAAATCGCGTCATCCTGAGCGCAGCGAAGGACCCCTGCAGTTGCCTTTCCTGTTGATTTGCTCTTGCTTTGCTCTTGACTTTGCTCTTGCCGTTGCTGTTGCCGTTGCCTTTGCTGTTGCTGTTGCCGTTGCCGTTGCTGTTGCCGTTGCTGTTGCCGTTGCTCTTGCCTTTGCTGTTGCCGTTGCTCTTGCTGTTCTTAGGCAATTTCCGAAAGGAAATTGTCATTCCGAGCGCAGCGAGGAACCTGCTGTCTCCCGTTCTTGCTTTCGCCTTTATCTAGAAGCTAGCGGCTAGAAGCTAGAACCTTCTTTCGAATGTCACAATAGCTCATGCCCAGCGGCCCCAACCCACGCCACCTCAAGCCGCTGCTCCTAATCCCCTTCACCGTCCTCCTAGTCCTACACCCCCTCCTAATCCACGGCCCCTCCTGCGGCCAGGACCTCGCCTTCCACATCCAAAGCTGGCTCGACGCCGCGCACCAACTCCGCCACGGCGCCCTCTACCCCCACTGGGACATCACCGCCGCCTGGAACGCCGGCGAACCCCGCTTCCTCTTCTACCCACCTCTCTCCTGGATGCTGGGCGCAATCCTAACCCTCATCTTCCCCATCAACCTCTGCCCAACCATCTTCATCGCAATCGCCCTCCTCCTATCCGGCTTCACCTTCCACAAACTAGCCCGCGAGTTCGCGAGCCCCAACGCCGCCCTGATCGCCTCCACCCTCTACCTCGCCAACCCCTACATGCTCTTCACGGCCTTCGAGCGCAGCGCATACGCCGAACTCCTCGCCGCCGCCTGGATCCCCCTCCTCCTCCTCGCCCTCCTCCGCCCCGCTCCCAACCAACCGCCGCGCCGCCCAAGCCACCATCCGCAATATCGCCATCCCCCTAGCCCTCCTCTGGCTCACCAACGCCCCCGCCGCCGTCATCGGCAGCTACACTCTCGCCCTCCTCGCCACCCTCCGCGTCGGTCTCAGCCTTTGCTCTTGCCTTTCTGGCTGTCATTCCGAGCGCAGCGAGGAACCTGCTTCTCGCGCGCAGCGCGCCCGTTCTTCGCTCCATCTAGCGACAACCTACCTCGCCGCCACCCTCCTCGGCCTCACGCTCCCCGCCATCTACCTCCTCCCCGCCGCCTACGAGCGCAAGTACATCCAGACAGCCATGGCCATCCTTCCCAACATGCGCTACCAGGACAACTTCCTCTTCACCCGCACCGCCGACGCCGCCCACAACGCCGTCAACCACACCATCAGCCTCCTTGCTCTAACCCTCCTGCTCCTGGCCGCCCTCTCGCTGATCGCACTTTTCCTCACGTGCAAGAACCCCGTCATCCTGGGCGAAGCCCCTGAGCAAGCGCAGCGCGTCGAAGGGGCGCAGCCGAAGGGCCCCGAAGAGTTCCAAGCCGCCAACGCACCCCGGACCTTTCTGACCCCAACCCTCGCCCTCCTCACCGCCCTCATCGCCTTTCTCCTCACGCCCCTCTCCGCCCCCATCTGGCACCATCTCCCCAACCTCGCCTACCTCCAATTCCCCTGGCGCCTGCTAACCCTCCTAACCCCGATCCTCGCCCTCACGCTAGCTCTCCTCTTCGACAGGCTCCCCCGCACATCAAAACTCTCGCCGTCCGCGCAGGGCTTCGCTTCTGAGACATGGGTTCGCAGCAAGCCAAGGCTCACCACCGCCCTCACCCTCCTCCTCCCGCTAGCCATCGCCGTCCCCGCCTACCGCCTCTTCCACCAGCCACCCGACCCCACCGACGACCCCACGCACCTGGCCCAACTCTTCGCCACCCACCACGGCTTTCCCCCCACCGACGAGTACACACCAACCCTCGCCGACAACGATCCCCTCCGCTCCAACAACCCCGCCTACTGGCTTCTCCCAATCACTGCGAACCCCAACACCCCCGCGCCCAACACCCAACCCACCGCCGCCGAACTCAACCCCACCCTAGACACCGACGACACCCCCATTCCCGACAACCAAACCCTCTCCACCCCAGCCCCCCACCACCTGACCCTCAATCTCACCCAGCCATCCATCCTCGTCCTCAACCTCCGCGACTACCCTAACTGGGACGTCACCGCGATCGGCCCCGACACCCTCTCCATCGAACACTATCCCCAACCCCACCGAGACGACGGCCTCATCACCATGCAGCTACCGCGCGGCCAACGCACCATCGACATCATCTGGCGCCGCACCCCCGACCAAACCCTCGGCCTCGTCCTCTCCGCCCTCTCGCTGATCATTCTCGTTTTAGCCCTCTCCTTAAAAGTCCGTCATCCTGAGCGAAGCGAAGGACCCCTGTAGTTGCCGTTGTTGTTGCACTTGCTCTTGCCGCTGTCTGCTTTTCGCCGTCGTCCTGAGGCGCAGCCGAAGGACCCCTCATTGGTCTTTGCAGTTGCACTTGCCCTTAACTAGAAGCTAAAAGCTAGAAGCGCCTTCGCCTTCCCCGCCATCACATCTCGCCGTCCCCACTTCACGTAGAATCTCCTCATACCATGAACCCAGCAGTGCAAGACATCCTCACCTCTGGCGTCACTCTCACCGACGCAGCGCTCGAGCGCCTCCTCCCCTCCGCCACCACCGAACCCCACTCCATCCACCGCGCCATGCGCCACTCCACCTTCGCCGGCGGCAAGCGCCTCCGCCCCATCCTCTGCATGGAAGCCGCCCGCATGGTAGCCGGTACCGGCCAAATCCCCGATGGCGCCGCCGACCTCGGCGCCGCCCTCGAAATGGCCCACACCTACTCCCTCATCCACGACGACCTCCCCGCCCTCGACAACGACGACCTCCGCCGCGGCCAGCCCACCTGCCACGTAGCCTTCGGCGAAGCCATCGCCATCCTCGCCGGCGACGCCCTCCAGAACCTCGCCTTCCAGGTCATCTCCAACCTCCCCGCCCCACCCGCCACCATCGTCGCCATCCTCCACGACTTCGCCCTCGCCATCGGCACCGGCGTCGGAGCCCCCAGCGCGATTCCCCCCGGCATGATCGGCGGCCAGGTTGTCGATATCGAATCCGAACACCAAAAGCCCACCCCTGAGCTAGTCGAGCAAATCCACCGCGCCAAAACCGGTGCCCTCATCACCACCAGCATCGTCTGCGGTGGCCTCCTCGGCTTGGGTACAAGACCGGGTGCCCCCGGTCTCGCCTCTGAGACCTGGGCTCCCACAAATCTCAAACACACCGACATCATCGCCCGCTTATGCACCTTCGGCGAAAGCGCCGGCCTCGCCTTCCAGATCGTCGACGACATCCTCGACATGACCCAAACCTCCGCCGAGCTAGGCAAGACCGCCGGCAAAGACACCGCCTCCGACAAAGCCACCTGGCCCGCCGTCTACGGCATCGAGCAATCCAAAAAAGACGCCGCCAGCCTCATCGCCGACGCCTTCGCCGCCCTCGAACCCTTCGGCCCAGCCGCCACCCCCCTAAAATCCCTGGCCCACTACCTAGTCGACCGCACCCACTAACCCGCGTTGTCAGTTCTCAGTTCTAAGTTCTCAGTTACCTTGACTGACAACGATCAATTGACAACTGCCAACTGAGAACTGACAACCATGAACCTCCGCCCCCGCCACTACGTCCTCCTCGCCGTCATCCTCGGCCTCTTCGTCTTCAACATCGTTCGCCATCGCCGCGACGAGAAGAACCTCCGCTCGCTCTCCAACTCCCCCGCGCCCGTCGTCATAACCAACCCGCGCAGCAACACCCCCGCCTGGGCCGCCTACGACCACGCCGCCGCCCTCCGCGACGATCCCGCCACCACCTACGAGCCCGCCATCCAGGACCTCCAAAAACTCCTGCCCCTCGACCCCAACCAGAACGATGGCCACATCCAGGACATCCACAGCTGCCTCACCTGGCTAGGTGTCTACCGCCAGGGCGCCGCCCAATCTCAGTCCAACCACTCCATCAAATCCATCGCAGCGCACCACATCGACGACTGCGTGAAGTACCACCAGGACACCAGCGCCTGACACCGTCCTTGTGCTCTTGCCTTTGCTGTTCTGGCTGTCATTCCGCAGCGCAGCGGAGGAATCTGCTTCTCTACCGCAGGCTAGCGCTGAGCATCCCCCGCCGGCAGCGTCCCCCGAATCGCATCATCTAGCTCCACGTGGTTCTTCTCCAGCAAA
Organism: uncultured Acidobacteriaceae bacterium; assembly: GCA_963737325.1. Taxonomy (GTDB): domain Bacteria; phylum Acidobacteriota; class Terriglobia; order Terriglobales; family Acidobacteriaceae; genus Granulicella. Next base: position 7,302 of record CAVTSJ010000019.1, on the reverse strand, counting down.
TCCCCCAGCGCATAATCCAGGCTGATCCGCGCCTTCATCCAGTTCGATCGCGCCGCAATCTCCGTAGACTTCGCCTGCGCCAGGTACGCCTCATTCTGCAGCACCAACAAATCTGTCGACTGCCCCACCGACAACTTATCCTTCTCCGCATCCAACAGCTGCGCCTGGTACTCCCTGCTCTGCGTCGCCGCCTCATACGCCGCCTGCGCCGTCTGCAACGCCACCACCGCCGTCTCCACATCCTCGCGAATCTGCTGTGCCACCTTCTCCGTCCGCGCCTGCACCTGCCGCAGCTGCACCGTGTCCCGAGCAGCATCCGCCTCCGCCACCCGGTTGCGCAGTGGCAGCGTCAACTGCAACCCCGCCTGGTAAATCGTCGACACCTTCAGCCCGCCCAGCGCCAGATCTTCCGGCGTCGTCGGCAACCCCGTCCCCGGCGACCCCAGCTGCTCATACGGCTGCTCGCTCGCTCCCCGCGTCTCCGCATTCGCATACAGATTCAACTGCGGCCGCGCATTGTTGCGGCTCGCCTCCACGCTGATCTTCCCTGTCTCCACCTGCAACTTCGCCTGCTCCAGATCCGGCCTTCGCGACAACCCCTGGTCCACCAGCTGCGGCACATTCAGATCCTCCAGCTTGTCCGGCACCACAATCCGATCCGTCGGCACAATCTCGTCGAACTGCGCCGTGAACACCGGCGACGCCGTCCGCAGCAACTGGTTGCGCAGAATAATCTCTTCCTCCTTGTACAACCCCTCCGCCTGGATCAGCGCAAACCGGCTCGAGCTCTCCAGCGCCTTCGCCTGCGTCAAATTAATCGGCGCCAACGTTCCCATCTGCTCCTGGTTCTCGTAATCCTCGCGCTGCTTGGTCGCCGCACGCAACGACTCCGCCTTCACCACCACATCCTCACCCAGCGACACCAGATCAAAATACAGCCGCGACGTCCCATAAATCGTCTGCATCACCTGCTCTTCAAACAGCAGTCGCGAGATCTTCTGATCCACCCGCGCAATCCGCAGATAGCGCAGATTCACTCCCCGCCCAAACCCACGCAACAACGGTTGCGTCAGCGTCACCGACGTGCTCGGCGTCGAAAACGGATTCAGCTGCGACGCCGATCCATACTCCACCGCCGACGCATTGTTCGCAATCGCCTCCAACTGCAGCCCCGTCGAAAACCCCTGCAAATACGCCACATTCGCCGCCACAAAATCCAGCGGCCCTGTGCCCGCCGTCGCCCCTTCACCCGTCCCCGTCCCGGTCGTCGACGAACTACCCAGCGTCACCGTATCCGACCGCCTGAAATATCCCGCATCTCCAATCAGCTGCGGATCAAACAGCGGCACCGCCGGCCCCAGCGAATACGTAAACCCCGTCGACAACTCCGATAGCGACTGCTGCGTCTGTGTCGTTGCATTGAGCGACGTCAAATCCGTCACCGTCGGCGTCGTCGGATTGCTGTTCACCGTAGCCGCACTCAACAGCGGCGACCCCGGCCCGCCCACGCCATTCTGCGGCAGCTCCGTCGTGAAGTCGAGACCGCGCGTACTCCCGCCCCCCTTCGCCCGCACCAAATCCGTGCTCGCCAGCGTAATGTTGTACCGCTCCGTCTCCACGTCCAGATTATTTTCCAGCGCCAGCGCAATCGCATCCTGCAGCGTCAGGTAAAGCTTCCCATCGCGAATCAACCCATCCAGCCGCGTCTCATCCCCTTCAAAGAGCGGCGGCACCGTCGGCCTTCGAAACGGCCCGAGAAATCCCAGCACATCCGGCCGCAATCCCGTCACACCCTCGCGCTGCGCCTCCACCTTCGTATCCTCCGCATGTTGCAACTTCGGCTGCGGCGCATTCGGAGGCGGCACATGTCCGTTCAGCGGAGAGATCTGCGGCTCCGCCTTTGGTGGCACCGACCGCTCCGTCGGCGCAGGACTCAGCGCCGGCAGATTCTGCGGTGGCAGCGCCGGCGAAGGCGACTGTGCCCTCGCCACAGCCATCCCCGCCACGAGCATCGCGGCGGCCCCGCACCTCTCTATCCGACTCAGCCTCATGGTTTACTCTCGCTGCTCTTCTGCTTACTCGGCCCCTGCTGTTTCCCTTTGCCGCTCTGATTCTGCTGCCCCTGTAGATTCTGGTCAGTCATATCCGCATTGCCATACTGCGTGCTTCCCCCCAGCGGCACACTCTGTTTCGGAGGTGCCGCCTGCTGCGCCGAACCCTTCGCCATGTGTATCTGCACCGCCGCGCCCTCGACCACATCATCCGTCACATCCGTCACGATGAGGTCGCCAGCCTTCAGCCCCGTCGTGACCTCGGTCGCACTCCCAAAATCACGCCCAATCGTCACCGGCACCCAGTGAATCTTTCCATCCACCACCGTAGCTACCTGTGTCGTATTCCCGCGAATCGCAATGGCTTCCCCGGTAACCACCAGCGGCGCCTTCTGCCCCGGCGCCGGCGGAAACGTCACCACCACGTACATCCCCGAGATCAACTTGCCCGCCGAGTTATCAATCTGTAGCTCCGTCAGCATCGTCCGAGTATTCGCATCGATCGAGTCCGCCGTTCGCGTTACCTCCGCAAACAACGGCGCACCCTGGTACTCCTGCACCTCAATCGGCGCCTTCAATCCCACATGGATCGCCGGCGCATACCCCTCCGGCACAGACACCAATATCCGCAGCCGCTTCACATCCGAAATCCCAAACAGCGGCCCGCCCTGCCCCGGAGTCTGCGCCGACACAGCCGCCATAGGCCCACTCCCCGAGCTCCCCGAGTTATTCGTCGCTCCCGCCTGCGTCGTTCCGCCCGCACTCGAGTTCTGCCCCTGCGGCGGCGGCGAATTCAACGCGCCCGAGCTCACCCCCGCCGCCGAAATCAGCGCGCCCACATCTACATCCCGCTCCGTAATCACGCCCGCAAACGGAGCCCGCACCTGCTCATAACTCTGCAGTGCCAACTGGTGTTGCAAATTCGCGTTGAACGCGTCCACGTTCCTCTGCGCCGCCTGCACATTCGCCACCTGCGACGCGTAGTTCGCCTCCTGTGTATCCCCATCCTGCCGCGAGAACACCCCCTTCCGCACCAGCACCCGATACCTCTCCACCGTCACCGTATTCAGCGCCAGTTGCGCCTTCTGTTGTTCCAGTTGCCGCTCTGCCTGGAACACCTGCTGCCGCGCCTGCGCCACCTGCGCATCCAGATCCGGCGCATCGATGATGGCCAGCAGCTGGTTCCGCTTCACATGATCGCCAATGTCCACAAACCGCTTCTGCAGATACCCGTTCGCCCGCGCATACACATACGCCTGCGTCAAAGGAATCGTCGTTCCCGGCACCGCCAGTCCCGCCTGATTCTTCGGCTGCACCACCCTCATCGTCTCCACCACCGGCTTCGCGTTCTTCGCCTCCTGCGAACGCTGGTCAATGTCCCTGTTGCGAAACAGCCGCGGCAGCCCGCCCGCCAACAATCCCAACACCACCAGGATCACAAACGCAATCAGAAACCAATACAGCGGCCTCCGATTCTCCGGCCAGTGAATCCTCTCCTTCAGCGGTGGCCCATGATGCTTCTTACGACTCGAGTTCGTCTTCTCAAATTCTCTTCCCAGCCGCCGATCATCCGCGGCATTCGGATCGGCAAACTGCTCGCCAACTCTCCGCGGATCACCGTCCTCGGGCCATGGCAGCTCGCGCTTCGGATCAATCGGATTGTGCCTGTCATCGGCCATTACGCTGGTTGCTCCTGACTTCCCTGCGAAGGATTCGGTGGCTGCTGGCCGTGCCCACTCAACACCGGGCCAGCCTCTTCATCAATCTCTTTCGAGTAATCAATCGGTGGATGCTTCTTCAGTAACGAGTAAATCGTTGGCACCAGGAACAGCGTGCCCATCGTCGCAAACAACAGCCCGCCAATCACCGCTCGGCCCAACGGCGCATTCTGTTCGCCGCCCTCCCCAAACGCCAGCGCCATCGGCAGCATGCCGATGATCATCGCCAGCGCCGTCATCAGCACCGGCCGCAGCCGCGTGTGCCCGGCATTCAACGCCGCCTCGCGCTGATTCTTCCCTGCCAACCTCTCATCGTTCGCAAACACCACCAGCAGAATCGAGTTCGCCGTCGCCACGCCAATCGTCATGATCGCGCCCATCAGCGATGGCACACTGAACGTCGTCTGCGTCAAAAACAGCATCCACAAAATCCCGCAGAACGCACAAGGAATCGCCATCAGAATAATCAGCGGATCAAGCCACGACTGAAAATTCACCGCCATCAGCAGATACACCAGGATGATCGCAAAAATTATCCCAACCCCCAGCCGCAGAAACGACTCGTTCATCGTCTGCACCTCGCCGCGCAGCTTCAACTGCGTCGTCTTCGGCAAACCCTTCCTCGTCTGGTCCATGATCTTCTCGATCTCGCTCGCCACGCCGCCCAGGTCTCTCTGGTCCACATCCGCATACACGTCATACACCGGCTGAATGTTGTAGTGATCGGCAATGATCGGCGACAGATCCCGCCGAAAGTCCGCCACATTCCCCAACAGCTGCGTCGTGTTCCCGTTCGGCGAAGTAACCGGCGTCCGCGCCAGCGTCTGCAAGCTGTCGAGCCGGTAAATCGGCGTCTGCGTCACAATCTGGTAGTTCACCTGCGTCTTCGGATTCAACCAGTAATTCGGCGCCGTCTGCCCCGATCCCGTCAGCGATATCAACGTCGAGTTCGCCACATCCGACTGCGTCAGCCCCACCTGCTTCGCCTTCGTCCGATCCGCATTAATCTGCATCGTCGGATAGTCCACCTCCTGGTGAAGGTGCACATCCACTGCCCCCGGAATCGCCGCGATCTGCCGTTGCAGCTTCGTCGCTAGCTCATAATTCCCCGGATCATGCCCAATCACCTGCAGATCAATCGGAGCCGGTAAACCAAAGTCCAGAATCTGGTTCGTCATGTTCGCCGGCGTAAAGAAGAACGTCGCATCCGGAAACTTCCGCCGCAGGTCATCGCGCAGCTTCCGCGTATACATCAGCGTGTCTTTCTTCCCCGGCTTCAAGGCAATCTGTATATCTCCATCCGAGTTCGAAATCGTCGATGTCCCGCCGAACGCCAAATTAATTCCACTGTTCGGCAGCCCGATATTGTCCAGAATCAGCTCAATCCGGTCCGCCGGAATCTGCGTCCGAATCTCCTTCTCCACCGCCGCGAAAAACTGCTCCGAATCTTCCAGCCTCAGCCCCGGCGGCGGATTCACATGCAGCTTCATCTGCCCCGAATCCACGTATGGAAAGAAGTCCTTCCCGATAAACAACGTCAGCGGCAAGCTCACCACCAACAGCAGCACAAACAATCCCAGCGTGATCGCCGCATGCTCCAGACACCAGTCCAACAAATCTTTATAGTGGTGCTGCATCTTCTCAAACTGGCGATCGAACTTCGCATGAATCCGCCACACAATGCTGCGCCGCTCCTCGCGCGCGCTCTCACCCGGGTCCTGGTACAGCGCAATCTCTTTTCCCAGCAGAAAATGCATCATCGTGGGCACCAGCGTGCGCGACAGAAAATAGCTCGCCAGCATCGCAAACGCCACCGCCTCCGCCAGCGGCGTAAACAGAAACTTCGCCGCGCCCGTCAGCAGCACCACCGGCACAAACACAATGCAGATCGACAACGTCGACACAAACGCCGGCGCCGCCACCTGCTGCGCCGAATGCAGAATCGCCTGCGTCAGCGGCCGCCGCTCCGCCATATTCCGATGGGTGTTCTCAATCTCCACCGTCGCATCGTCCACCAGGATGCCCACCGCCAGCGCCAGCCCACCCAGCGTCATCACGTTGATCGTCTCGCCCAGCGCGCTCAAAATAATCAGCGACGTCGCAATCGACAGCGGAATCGAGATACACACAATCAGCGTCGACCGCCACGATCCCAAAAATAACAGGATCATCAACCCTGTCAGCAACGCCGCAATACACGCTTCGCGCACCACCTCATTAATCGACGACCGCACAAAAATCGACTGGTCGAACAGTGGCGTCACCGTCAAATTCCCCAGCCCCACCGTCAACTGCGGAATCATCGACTTGGTCTGCGACACAATGTCCAGCGTCGACGTGTCGCCGTTCTTCAGCACCTCCAGCAACGCCGACCGCTTTCCGTTCTCGCGCACAATGTTTGTCTGCGTCGCAAATCCCATGTGCACCTGCGCCACGTCCTTCACATACACCACCGCCCCATTCGCCGCGCGAATCGGTAGATCATTCAGCGCCGACAAATCATCCGGGCTCGAGTTCGTCTTCATCACGTACTCGCGATCGCCCATCCGCTCCGTGCCCGCCGGCAGAATTACGTTCTGCTGCGAGATAGCCGTCGATACGTCGCTAGCCGAAAGATGCCGCGCGAACAACAGGTTCGGATCCGTATCCACCATCACCTGCTTCACCTTGCCGCCCCACGGCAACGGAACGCTCGCCCCCTTCACATTCGCCAGCCGCGGCCGAATAAACTGCAGCCCGTCGTCATACAGATCGGCCTCGCTCAGCCCCTGCCCGCTCAGCGCCAGCTCGACAATCGGCACCGACGACGCGTCGTACTTGATCACAAACGGCGGATACGTCCCCTGCGGCAACACCCGCAATATCGTCTGCACAATCGACGTCACCTGCGCCAGCGCCTGCGATACCTGCACATTCGGCTGGAAGTACACCTTGATCACCGCGACGCCCTGATAGCTCTCGCTCTCCGTGTGCTCCATGTCGTTGACCGTCGTCGTCAACGCCCGCTCGCACACCGTCACCACGCGCCCTTCCATCTCGGTAGGCGTCAGTCCGGCATACGTCCACACAATCGTGATCACCGGAATATTGATGTTCGGAAAAATATCCTTGGGCGTCTCAATCGCCGACCCGATGCCCAGCAAGGCAATCAGCATCGACAGCACAACGAAGGTGTAAGGGCGGCGAAGAGCTAGCCGGACAATCCACATAGACGCCTCAGGAGGGTTGTAGTGCGCTCAGTAATGAGACGCAGAAAAGCCTCCCCGAGACTCCACACCCTCAGCCGCGAAACATTTGCATCCGCAGCCTGTTCAGGCACATCACAAGGCATTCCCGAACCCTTCAGCCCCCTCTCAGAAATTGAAGCTCGCCTGCAGATTGATGCTCCGATTCGACGCCGCCGAATTGAAGAATCCACCCGCCAGTGCCGTCGACTGACCAAACAGCGGAGACTCCAGCACCCCAACCGGCGCCGCCAGGTTCACATGGTTGAACACGTTGTGCGCCATCGCAGAAAACGTCAGCGAGAAACG
>CAVTSJ010000018.1:0-30984 GCA_963737325.1 uncultured Acidobacteriaceae bacterium | reverse complement strand
ATCAGTTGCACGGGGTGTTAGGGCATTCTGTTGCGCAGCTGAATAGCAGGAACTATTCGCTGAGCGCATTGGCGATCACGTTATTTGCGGCGCGAGGGATTGCGGCGCTGATGAATTGTGGGTGGGGAATTTGGGCGCAGTTGTATTGAGCCACACCGTTTGCTAGTTTGGCGTGATGGCGCCGCCTGTGCCCGAACAAGTCAGCAGAACGATTGAGAGTCTCTACCGGTCGGAATCGGGGCGGGTGCTGGCGACGCTCGTGCGGCTGCTTGGAGACCTGGATCTTGCAGAAGAGTCGATGCACGAGGCGTTCGCTGCTGCGCTGGAGAGTTGGACGCTGGGTGGGATTCCAGAGAAGCCGCGGCCTTGGCTTATTTCGACGGCACGCTTCAAGGCGATCGACGCGATACGGCGGCGGGCGCGGTTTGATGGAGTGCAGAGAGATCTTGTTGCGCATATGGAGTCGCGCGGCAACGACACGTTCAACGATGGGGGAGCGGAGGAGATTGAGGATTACCGGCTGCGTCTGATTTTTACTTGCTGCCATCCTGCGCTTGCGGCGGAAGGGCAGATTGCGCTGACGCTGCGGGAAGTCTGCGGGCTGACAACCGAGGAGATTGCGAGGGCATTTCTGGTTACGCCGGCAACGCTTGCGCAACGCATTGTGCGCGCGAAGGCTGTGATCCGCGATAAGGCACTTCCTTACCAGGTGCCTGTATCGCAGGAGTTGTCGGCAAGGTTGGGGGCCGTGCTGCAGGTGGTGTACCTGGTGTTTAACGAGGGCTATTCTGCTGCGGTGGGAGCGGAGGTGACGCGGGGAGAGTTGACGGGCGAAGCGATTCGTCTGGGCCGGCTGCTGATGGAGCTGGTGGAGGAGCCGGGGGTGCCAGAGCCGGAGGTGATGGGGTTGCTGGCGCTGATGTTGCTGCAGGAATCGCGTCGCGCGGCGAGAACGTCTGCGAGCGGCGAGTTGATTTTGCTGGACGATCAGGACCGTGCGTTGTGGGACCGAGAGCAGATTGCGGAGGGAGTGGCGCTGGTGGAGAGAGCCTTGAAGTCCCACCGTTTCGGCTCTTACACGCTGCAGGCTGCGATTGCTGCGGTGCATGCTGAGGCTGAGTCTCCCGGTGCGACCGACTGGCGGCAGATTGTTGCGATTTACAACCAATTGGTGCGAATTCAACCTTCGCCTGTTGTGTATCTCAACCGTGCTGTGGCGATCGCGATGCGGGATGGGCCCGCGGTGGGGCTGGCGCATATCGATGCGGTGCTGGAACAGGGCGAATTGGCGAATTATGCGCTGGCACATTCCGCCCGTGCGGATATGTGTCGCAGGCTGGGCAGGACCGCTGAGGCTCGGGCTGCTTATGAGAAGGCGTTGGCGCTGACCTTGCAGGAGCCGGAGCGGCATTTCCTGCAGGAGAGGATTCGGCTGCTGAAATAAAACAATAGCCAAGTGAAATAAAAATTCGGAGAGCTGTCGATTTTTCGTCTTCGCAACGACTATAGGACAAGAGAACGAGGAACGGGCCAGCGCTAAGCTTCGCCGCCGGCTCCTACACGGAAGGAAAAGGAGAAAAATAGTGAAGTACCTCTGTTTCGGCTACTACGATAAGAGCAAATTCGACAGCATGACGGAGAGCGAGCGGAACGCCATGTTCGACGCATGCTATGACTACGACGACCATATTCGCGCCAGCGGGGCCTGGGTAAGTGGAGAAGCGATCCAGGGGCCGGAGACCGCGCTGACCTTGTATTGGAAGAACGGCAAGGTGGCAACGACCGACGGGCCCTATGCGGAGACCAAAGAACAACTTGGCGGGGTGCTAGTGCTGGAGGCCCGGGACATGAATCATGCCGTACAGCTTATCGGCCAACATCCGAGTATGAGGTATGGCAACGTCTGGGAGATTCGGCCGGTTGGGGACATGGGCGAAATTTTGAAGGCGAGTGAGCAGCGACGGAAACAGGTCGTGAGTTCCTGAAGACGGTTTGTAGTTTGTCACGGACGGAATCGACAAGCACTGGTGCGCGCGCAAGGAAACCACGGCTTACTCTGGAGCGGTCGTTCGATTCCGCTCCCGGCCACACGCGAACCCGTGGTTGCTGTTACACCGATAAATGCGGCGCGCAGATCGTGCGCAATCTCATTTCTGCGGAATTAGGGCTCAAGCTATTCTGAAGAACCTGAGGAGGGAGTTCGTATTATGGCAAAGCTTGTTTACATGTTGAACCAGTCGTTGGATGGCTACGTCGACCATATGGCAATCGGTCCTCCCGCACCGGACCTCTTTCGTCACTATATCGAGTATGTGCGGGGCTTGGCGGGCACGGTGTACGGCCGCCGTATGTATGAAGTGATGCGTTATTGGGACGAAGACCTTGCGGACTGGGACGCGGGGGAACGCGAGTTCGCGGCGGTGTGGCGGAAGATGCCGAAGTGGGTGGTGTCGCGGACGTTGAAGTCGGTCGGGCCGAACGCCACGCTGGTGGGTGGTGACGTGGAGGCAGCGATACGCGGGCTGAAGGCTCGGCTTACTGGGGAAATTACGGTTTCCGGACCAGACCTGGCAGGGAACCTAGGCAAACTTGGTCTTGTGGATGAGTACAAAATGTACCTTCACCCCGTTGTGCTGGGTGGTGGCAAACCATTTTTCTCCGGCCCGCTGCCGCGGCTCCGCCTTGCTGCCAACGATCGAATTAGCGGGGACGTGATTCGGTTGACGTACGTTCCTGCTTAGCCGCGCGACGGATTGCACTGACGTGTCGGGGACGCTTGGGTCATCCACGTGGCTGCGGCGTGGGGTTCAGGTGGAGTGGAAGCCGGCGCGCTTCATGGCCAGCGGGACTTCGGGGTTGCGGGTGAAGGTTTCCCAGACGAAGCTGGTGCGGAGATTTTCTGCCATGAGGACGCTGATGCCGAGGTCGATGCCGAGGATGTCGGGATCGTACCAGTTGGCTTGGGGGTGGAAGGCGTCGCAGAAGCCGTAGCGGCCGTAAGCCTTGTCGCCGTAGTTGGCTTTGAGGGAGCGCTGGACGCGGAGGCAGGCTTCGGGGAGGAAGGGAAGCGAGCCTGCGGTGGCGTTGGGAACTACGGAGCCGTCGATGGGGCCGAAGCCGTGGCCGTCAGCGTCGGGGCCACCCCAGGCGGTGTAGCCGTTGATGTAGTCGGAGGCGCTGATGCCCCAGTAGTCGGGCGAGTAGGGCTTGCCGAGGGAGAGGCAGAAGGCTTCGTGGGCGCGGGTGGCTGTGATGGAGTTGGTGAAGTAGTCGGCGTAGCGGTCGCGCTTGTTGCGGAAGTCATACCAGGCCTGGCTGTACTGGTGGGTGAAGATGGGGTCGTTGCCGCTGATGTAGGTGAGGCCGTCGTAGGTGATGGTTTCGCGGGTCCAGGCGTTCCAACTGGAGGGGTCGACGGGGTGGGTGGGGGAACCGATGGCGAGCAGGTAGATCATCATGAGCTCGCAGTAGTGGCGCCAGCGGGAGCTGAGGAAGCCGGACTCGGGATGCCAGCCCATGGAGAAGGTGGTGCCGCCGTTGAGCATCCAGGGCCAGTCGACGCGGTTGTAGATGAGGGAGGCGAGCTGGTAAATTTCGGGGTCGTCGTGAGAAGTGGGCGCGGGCGGTTAGGACGCCGCAGAGGAGCAGCGAGGTGTCGATGGAGGAGACTTCGTTGCGGTCGATGCGCTCGCCGGTTTCTACGTCGTTGAAGTGGTAGAAGAAGCCGTGGTTGTTGTAGAGCTTGTGGGCGTGGAATTGGAGGGTGCGGCGAACCTGTTCGAGGAGCTGGACGCGGGGGAGATATTTGCGCTTGTCGGCGATGCAGAGGGCGGTGAGACCGAAGCCGGTAGCGGCGATGGTGGCCATGCGGCGCGGGTCGATTTTGCCGGATGTGTTGTTGGCGGCGGCGCGGTCGAGGACCTGGCCGGTGGTGGGGCTGGCCTGCTCGACGAAGAAGAGGCAGGCACGGCGTTCCATGTCGTCGAGGAAGGCTTCGTCGGCGGCGGTGAGGGTGTAGTGAGGGTTGGGCTCGGGTGTGAGGGGATTGGTGGAAGCCCATCTATCGGAACCGGGACATGGGGCAATTTGGGAGAGCGCGTGGCGCGGGAGGAGCGCAGCGCCGGCGAGGAGCTTGAGGCAATCGCGCCGTTGCATGGTGTTATTTTCCAATCAGCACAACGGCGAGGCCGTGTGCGGGTACCGTGAGTTGGAGTTTGCCGTCGTGCAGGCGGTAGTGCTCGGCGGGGGCCATGGCGCCGGCGGCGCGGAGTTGTTCGACTTGTGCGGGCATAAGATCGCCGGGAGGGCGACCCATGGCGTCGAAGGCCTTGAGGACGTTGCCGTGGTCGGGATCTACGCGGAGGACTTCAACCGGTGCATTCGATGGGACGTGCTGGAGGGTGAGGCTGAAGGTTTTGGGTGGGCCGGCGGGGCCTTTGGGCCAGGTGTAGGTGGGACCGGTGCCGGTGGGGGGAGCGTAATCCCAGAGGGCGAGGACCAGCTTGCCGTCGGAGGTTTTGGTGGCGAGCGCGGAGTCGGAGTCTACGGCGATGCGCTGGTCGCCTAGCTGGTGGAGGGCGAGGAAGTCGTTGAACGCGGGTTTGTTGATGTGCTCGGCGGCGACGAGGCCGAAGCCTCCGTAGAAGGGTGTGCGAACGACGCCTTGCTCATCGAAGACATCGGAGAAGGCCCAGTAGTCCATGCTGTCGGTGAGGCCATCGCAGAGGCGAATGTTGTTGGCTAGCCACGGGCCCATATAGGTGGAGTCGGTGACGTTGGGCTCGTTGGCGTAGCTGGCGTTGTACTCGGAGAAGATGAGCGGGAGGTGCGGGTAGGGGGAGGCGAGGACTTCTTCGTGAACTTTCTTGACGGCGCGATAGACCATGACTTCACGAGGGATGACTTCGTCGGTGTGGAAGACATCCTGGGCGGTGTCGTTGGCGTAGACGTGGGTGGAGACGAAGTCGATGGGGGCGTTGACTTCGTGGACGTGGGCGAGGAAGGGCGTGACCCAGGCGGCCTGCGCGGTGGCGGGGCCTCCAACCTGGAGGCGCTCGGATACGGACTTGAGATCGCGGGAGGTGTGGTCGTAGAGCTCGAAGTAGGTTTGCTGCTTCGGCTTGCCCATCCAGAAGTCGAGGTTGGGTTCGTTCCAGACTTCGAACTTCCAGGTAGCGACTTCGTCGATGCCGTAGCGCGCGATGAGATGGTTGGCGATGGCTTTGATCATCGCGTCCCAGAGGGCGTAGTCCTTAGGCGGCGAGTTGTTGGGATTGCCCATGAAGGTGTGCTGGGAGTTGGGGTAGAGGGCCATCTTCTCGGGCATGAAGCTGAGCTCGACGTAGGGCTTGACGTGCTCGGCGAGGAGGCCGTCATAGATTTCGTCGAGGTAGAAGAAGTTATAGACGGAGGCGTCGTTGGCGGCCTGGGCGGCGAGGCCGGGATTCTTGGTCTCGCGGGCGGGATCGTAGACGCCGACTTCGTCGTCGAGGATGCCGTGGAAGCGGATGGACTGGAAGTCGGTGGCCTGCTTTACGGTATGGAGGTCGGTGCGGTAGGAGGCGCGGAGAGCGAGGATGGCGCGGCCGGAGCCGAAGGTCTTCTCCCAGAAGTGGGGAAAGGGGGTGGTGGGGGCGTGCGCGTCGATGACCAGGTCGATCGGCGTGGCTGCGGGGGGCGTGCGGCTGGGGGTCCGGGGTTCTGGGCGGATGCTGTGAGCGAGCCGGCGAATAGAGTTCCAGCGAGGGCAAAGGCAAGTGAGCGAAGGGTTCCAGTGTGCATTATGTTCCTCGAGTGTTTCATGGCTGGACCTTGATAAGTAGAAGTGCGTTGGGGCTCAACTGCAGGGTGAGCTTTCCGTCGTGGAGCTGGGTTTGGGCTGGAGGTCCCAGAGCTGTTTCCTGGTTGAGTTGAATGACCTGGGCGGGAGTGGGATCGACGGGGCTGCCCATGGCGGCATATTTGGGAAGGACGTTGCCGTGGTCGTCGTCTACGCGCTGAATGGTGACGTTGGCGTTGGCGGGAACACCGGTGAGCGCGAGGTCGAGGGTTTGCGGGGAGCCGTGGTCGCCGGGATCGACGAGGTTCCAGGCGGCGATGATGAGGCTGCCGTCCGAGGACTTGGTGACGATGAGGTTCTTGGCGTCGTTGGCGATGCGGCGGTCGCCTAGCTGGTGGAGCAGGCCGAAGCCGTAGTAGCTGGGCTTGTTGATGCCGCCCTTGGCGATGAGGCCGAAGGCTCCAATGAAGGGTTTGTCTTCGGGACCACCTTCTTCGAAGACGTCATCGAAGGTCCAGAAGGACATTTCATTGACGTTGCCGTCGCACTCGCGGATGGTGTCGGCGAGGGCTGGGCCGACGTAGGTGGTGTCGCGTGCGTTGTTGGCGCCGATGACGTTCCACTCGGTCCAGAGGAGGGGCAGGTGAGGCGTGGGGGAGGCGTCGATCTGGCCGCGGACTTTGAGGACGGCGCGGCAGACGCGGTCGTCCTGCGGGATATTTTCGTGGGAGCCGGGGAAGAGATTCTCGACGGTGTCGTCGGCGTAGCCGTGGGTAGAGACGAAGTCGACGGGGACGTGGTCTGCGGCGGTGCGGGCGAGGAACTCGGGGATCCAGGAGGCGGCGGCGGTTGCGGGGCCACCGACGCGGAGGCGGGGGCTTACTTTCTTGAGGTCGCGGGCGGTGTTCTCGTAGAGGTCGAGGTAGGAGCCGAAACGGGGGACGCCGCCCCAGAAATCGATGTTGGGCTCATTCCAGACTTCGAAGTACCACTGGGAGACTTCGTCGATGCCATAGCGGTCGACGAGGTGCTGGGCGAAGGCGGTCATGAGGCCGTCCCAGCGTTCCATGCTCTTAGGGGGCGAGACGTTTTGCTTGTACCAGAAGGCGTGGAGGTCGTCAGGGTTGAAGGCGAGCTTTTTGGGCATGAAGCTGATCTCGACGAGGGGGCGAACGCCGTTGGCGAGGAGGCCATCGTAGATCTGGTCGACGTAGGAGAAGTTGTAGACGGGGTTGCCGTGCTCGTCTTCGGTGTAGACACCGACTTCGTCGTCGAGGATGCCGTGGAAGCGAACGTAGCGGAAGTCGGCGACTTTGTGGACGGAGCGGATGTCGTCGCGGTAGGACTCGCGGAGGGCGAGGATGGCGTGGCCGGAGCCGAAGATCTGCTCCCAGAAGTGGGGGAAGGGGGTGGTGGGGGCGTGGGCGTCGATGGGGATGTGCTGTGGGTTGACGAACTGGGCGGAGACGCGCTGGGAGGACTGTGCGTGGAGGTGTGGAGAGAGGGGCCACGCGCAGAGCAGAGCCGGAAGAGCGAGTCGAAGCCAAGGGTGGGTCACGTACAGACTCCTGGGATTGTGGGTTAATCCGGGCAGACCGCGTTCCGGGGACAATCGTTTTAGCAGTAATGCGCAAACGATTGTGCAACGCCTAATATCCACTTCTGTAACGCGACTGTCAACCTGCGGAAAAGGGGTCGGGGAGTTGGAGCGGTTGTCGCTCGTATGATGGAGCGATGCCGGTGCCCGCCAGGATTGCGATTGTTGCTGCGTTGCCGAGGGAGGTTACGGGGCTGGTTCGGGGAATCGAGGCGGATGCTTTGTTGAGGAAGGAAGGGGTGTGGCTTTACCGGTTGGAGGGGGCGATTGTGGTGGCGGCGGGGATGGGCGCGGAGCGGGCGGCGGTGGCGGTGAAGGCTGCGGGTGCGGTGCAGATGCTGGTGTCGGCGGGGCTGGCAGGAGGATGTGCGCCGGGGGTGGAGGCGGGGTCAGTGATGGAGGCTGGGGAAGTGGTGGATGTGGCGACTGGAGAGAGATTTGCTGCGGGGTCGGGGTCGGGGGTGACGCTGGCTACGGCGGGGAGGATTGCGAGCGTGGCGGAGAAGGCTCGGCTGGCGGAGCGGCTTGGGGCGTCGATGGTGGATATGGAGGCGGCTGCGGTGGCGCGGATGGCGCGGGTGCGGGGAGTCGGGTTTCGGGCGATCAAGGGGGTGTCGGATGGGTATGGCTTTGAGTTGAGCGCGCTGGGGAAGTTTGAGGGGGAGCGCGGGAGTTTTCGGACGGGGGCGTTTGCTGCTTATACGGCGGTGCGGCCGTGGACGTGGGGGAAGGCGATGGAGCTGGGGCGTGGGAGTGCGAAGGCGCTCGGCGCGCTTGAGGCGGTGTTGCGGGGAGTGCTGGCTGAGGGTTAGGTGAGGACTTCGGCTAGTAGGTGGTCGGCGACGCGGATGGCGTTGGCGATGATGGTTAGGGAGGGGTTGACGGCGCTGGCGGAGGCGAAGAAGCTGGCGTCGACTACGTAGAGGTTGTCGAGCTGGTGGGCTTTGCAGTGGATGTCGAGGACCGAGGTGGCGGGGTCGTGGCCGAAGCGGAGGGTGCCGTTCTGGTGGCCTACGCCTTCGAGGGGGATGCGTTTTTTGAAGTAGGCGTGGAAGGGGATGGAGGTGTCGGCGTGGCCGGCATCTTTCAAAACAGATACCCACCTATCTTTTAATCGCTCGAAGCTTTTGGTGTTGTTGGGCGTGTAGGAGAGCTTGATGTGGCCGGGCTGGGCGATGGTGACGTTGGCGGACTGGTTGGGGGGGCTGACGCCGGAGTCTGGGTGCGCACCGGCGGGGCCGGGCTGCGTGGCGGCGAGGCTGCTGGGCGTGGCGTTGCTGAGGGTGACGCGATTGTTGGGGTCGGGAAGGTCTTCGGTGGTGAGCCACCAGGGGACTGCGTGGCGCTTCATGCCTTCGAGGACGAAGCCGGGGGTGAGGGGAGGGGCGTCGCCCTTCATCATCTCGTGGTGGAAGCTGCCGACGGGCTGGACTTGTCCGAGTGGCCAGGGGTAGCTGGGGTCGGAGTCGCGGAAGTAGAAGTCGTTGGTGCCCCAGGTCTTGGTGTAGCTGTCGTAGTTGTCGAGGGTGGAGATGGCGAGGAGAGCGTCGGCCTGGTGGTACATGAAGTTGCGGCCAACCTGGTCGGAGCCGTTGGCGAGGCCGGTGGGGTGCTTGTCGTTTGCCGATTGGAGTAAGACTACGGCGGAGTTGATGGCTCCGGCGCAGAGAGCGACGATGGCTGCTTCGTAGGTGGCGGGGGCGGTGCTGTCGGAGTGCTGGACCTCTACGGCGGTGATGGCCGTTCCGGCGGTGTTGGTGAGGAGGCGAAGGACGCGCGTGGAGGTGAGGAGGGTGACGTTGGGGAGATCCATGATCTCGCGAATGCAGTTGATGTCGGCGTCGGATTTGGCGTGGATGAGGCACGGGTAGCCGTCGCAGGTGTCGCAGCGAATACACTTGCTGGCGACGGGGTCGGTGGCGTTGCGCTTGAGGCCGACGGGGATGGGGAAGGTGTGGATGCCGAGCTTGCGGACGTCGGCTTCGGTGGCGGCCATGCGGGGTTCGTTGGAGAGAGGGGGATAGGGGTAGGGCCTGGAGTGGAAGGGCTCGGTGGGATCGTAGGAGCTGGCGAAGCCTCCGGGGACGGCGGGCGCGGCGCCGAGGTCGCCGTGGACGTGGAAGAGCTCTTCGGCGCGGGTGTAGAAGGGCTCCATGTCGGCGTAGGTGATGGGCCAGGCCGGGGAGATGCCACCCTGGTGCCGGATGACGCCGAAGTCTTCGGCGCGCATGCGGAAGAGAGCTGCGCCGTAGACCTTGGTTTGGCCCCCGACGTAGTAGGCCTGCTGCGGGTGGAGGGGCTTGTCGTCTTTGTCGTGCCAGGTTTCGGTGGTGTGGTAGCGGTTTTCGAGGAAGACGGCGGAGGTGTCCCAGTTGAGTTTTTCCTGGGGTAGGAAGGGGCCGCGCTCGAGGATGAGGATGCGCTTGCCGGCGCGGGCGAGATGGAGAGCGAGGGTTCCGCCGCCAGCGCCGGAGCCGATGATGATTGCGTCGTAGGGATTCGCCATGTTCCTTAGGATGCATGCTTTCCGTTACAAGCTGGTAGCTTCTAGTTCCTAGCTTCTAGCTAAAGACTGATTTGATGGACGTCCGCTATGCTTAAGGGGTGATGAATGAGAACGTAACGGGAACTATGAAGGCTGCTGTTTATCGTGCGGTGGATGATGTTCGGACAGAAGAGATTGCCGTGCCGGACATTGGCGCGGGCGAAGTGCTGGTGCGGATTGATACGTGCGGGATCTGCGGGACGGATCTGAAGAAGATTCATACGGGATCGCACGCGGCACCGCGGGTTTTTGGGCATGAGATGGCCGGGACGATTGCGAAGGTGGGCGAGCGGGTGCGTGGGTTTGCGGTGGGTGACCGGGTGATGGCGTTTCACCATATTCCTTGCGGGCATTGTTTCTATTGCCGGAAGAAGACGTTCGCGCAGTGCGAGACGTATAAGAAAGTGGGGACGACGGCGGGGTTGGGTGAGGCGGCGGGCGGCGGGTTCGCGCAATACATCCGCGTGATGGATTGGATCGTCTCTCCGAAGGACGGGGGCGATGGGGTTACGCCGGCGGGGTTGATTCATGTGCCGGATGATATTCCGTTTGAGCAGGCGGCGTTTATTGAGCCGGTGAACACTTGCTTCAAGGCGATTCGGTTACTGGAGCTGGAGCCGGATGATACGGTGCTGGTGATTGGGCAGGGAAGTATTGGGGTGTTGCTGGCGGCGCTGGCGAAGCAGACGGGGGCTACGGTGCTGACGTCAGATATGTATCCGGAACGCCATGCGATTGCGGCGCAGTATGGATTGGATCATCCGCTGGATGCTCGCGGAGATGTGGTGGCGGCTTGCAAGGCGATGACGGATGGGCGCGGTGCGGATGTGGCGCTGGTGGCGGTCGGCGCGGATGCATTGATTGCTACGGCGATGGCGGCGATTCGGCCGGGGGGGCGGGTGATGCTGTTTGCGAGCACGCAGCATGGGACGGCGGCGTTCGATCCGGCGGCCGTGTGCATGGATGAAAAGACGCTGATGGGATCGTATTCGGCGTCGGTCGAGATTCAGCAGGAGGGGATTGACCTGGTGTTTGAGGGATATCGGTCGGGGAAGCTGGATTTGACGAAACTGATCTCGCATCGGTTTGGGTTGGAGGATGCGGCGAAGGCGATTGATCTTGCGTCGCACCCGGTGGCGGACTCGATGAAGATTGTGTTGAAGCCTTAGGTGCTGCGGGTCTGAGGTTGCGCGCGATATACTCCGCTGCGAGGTGATTGCATGGGAAGAGCGACGTCTTCGGCGGTGAATGGGAAACTGTGGGGATCGACTGCCGGCGACTGGGCGGAGATTCAGGAGAAGACGTGTGCGCCGGTGTATGGCGCGGCATTCGATCGCGTTGGATTAGCGGCGGGTGCGACGTATCTGGATGTGGGATGCGGCGCAGGGTTGGCTGCGCGCATGGCGGCGGAACGTGGAGCGGTGGTATCGGGGCTCGATGCGGCGGAGAAGCTGGTGGAGATTGCGCGGGCGCGGCTTGTGGAGGGGGACTTCCATGTAGGCGAGTTGGAGCAGCTTCCGTTTGCGGATGATGCTTTTGATGTGGTTACGGGGTTCAACTCATTTCAATATGCGGCGCATCCTGTTGCTGCGCTTGCTGAAGCGAAGCGTGTTACAAAGCCGGGTGGGCGTGTGGTGGTGATGACCTGGGGAGAGCCTGAGGGGATGGAAGCCGCGTCGTTGGTAGCGACGTTGCGGCCGTTGTTGCCACCGCCGCCGGCTGGGGCGCCTGGACCGTTTGCGCTGTCGAACGAAGCGGCGTTGCGCGCGTTTGCGGAGGGGGCGGGGTTGGAGCCAGTTGAGATGTTTGATGTGGACTCGCCGTGGGTTTATGAGAATCTGGCGACGGCAATGCGGGGGCTGCGATCTTCGGGGGTTGCGGCGCGGGCGATTGAGCATTCGAACGTGGAAGCTGTTGATGCTGCGCATGAAAAAGCGCTGGCGCCGTTTCGACGCGAGGATGGCAGCTATGTGGTGGGGGCGCGATTTCGGTGCCTGATTACAAGGGCTTAGGGGCGGAGAGACGGATCCTTCGCGGAACTGTTCGAACCTTGTTACAGTAAGTGCAGTTTATTTCCCAACCAACCTGGTGATGAAACTTGCGGGCAGTTACCGCGGGCGAGACCTATCTCTTTCTGAGGAGTACTGATGCGGCTTTCGAAATCGTTGTGGTGCGGATGTTTCTTTGCTTGCTTGAGCGTGGGTTTCACGAGAGCGAAGGCGCAGGTGCCGACGCCGTTGTCGGTGCTGGGGCATACGCCGGGCGACGATTTTTATCTGGCGGATTATGAAGATGCGGTGCGGTATTTTCATGCGGCGGCTGCGGCGACGGACCGGATGAAGATGTTTACGGTGGGGAAGAGTTCGGAGGGGCGCGACATTGAGGTTGGGGTGATCTCGTCGCCGGCGAATTTGGCGCGGCTGGATGAGTACAAGAACAATGCACGGCGGCTGGCGATCGACGACAACCTGACGGATGAGCAGGCGCGACAGTTGGCGCATGATTCCAAGGTGATTGTGCACATCGATGGCGGGCTGCACTCAGATGAGGTTGCTGGTGGGCAGCACTCGATCATGCTGGCTTACAAGCTGCTGTCGGCGAAGAACGATCCTGAGGTGGATGCGATTTTGGACAACGTGATCCTGGTGTTGTGGCCTACGTTGAATCCGGATGGGCAGGACATGGTGGTGCATTGGTATCGGCAGAATGTGGGCACGAAATATGAGGTGGCCCCGATGCCGTGGCTGTACCAGGATTATGTGGGGCACGATAACAATCGCGACGGCTACATGCTGAATATGAAGGAGTCGCAGGTGCTGGTGAAGGCGGAGATCGATTGGAGCCCGGAGATCTTTTATTGCCAGCACCAGACGGCACCGTTTCCGGCGCGGATTTGGATTCCTCCGTTTGCCGATCCGATTTCGAGCAACATCAGCCCGTATGTGCGGAGCTGGCTGAACGTGGTGGGGACGAACATGACGGCGTACCTGGATGCGCACCAGATGCCGGGTGCGATCTCGGAGACACGGTTTGATAACTGGTATGCGGGCTTCAATGACTGGGTGCATGTGTTCCGCAACGAGATTTCTTTCTTTACGGAGACGGGGCTGTACCGCTATGCAACGCCGCGGTTCTATACGGTGAATGAGTTTCCGAAAGAGACGCAGGATTTGCGGGCGCTCTCGATGTACTCGGAGCCGTGGGAGGGCGGATGGTGGCGGTTGCGGGATGCGGTGAACTACATGATCGGCGGGTCGATGTCGGTGCTGGATCTGGCGGCGAAGAATCGGGAGACGTTGCTGTATAACCGGTACCAGGCTGCTCGGGATAATATTGCGCACTACAAGAAGGAAGGACCATTTGCGTATGTGATCAGCGACAAGCAGGCCGATACTCCAGAGGCTGGGTTGCTGGCGCAGAAGATGATTGAGAACGGCTTAAAGGTGTATGCGACCAAGGCGGGATTCGTGGCGAATGGTGTGGCGTATCCGGTCGGGTCATGGGTGATTCCGATGGACCAGCCGTTCTCTGGCTTGGCGAAGGAGTTGTTTGAGCGGCAGAGGTATCCGGATGAGATTGAGCTGGGGACGTCGAAGGCCGTTGATCTGCCGTATGACGTGACGGGATGGACGCTGCCGCTGCAGATGGGCGTGGCGGTGGACACGGTGAGCGATCCGCTGACGGCGGAGGAGCGTGCGATGCTGGAGCCGGTTGAGGACGCGAAGCTTCCGGCGGTTGAGATTGCTGGAGGCGGCGATGTGTTTGTGATCAGCCGGCAGCCGAACGCGTCGTATGCAGTGGTGAACGAGGTGCTGAAGCAGGGCGGGTCGGTGGCGATGTCGAAGGATGCAATTGCTACGCCGGAGGGTAAGGAGCGCGGGGCGTTTGTGATTCGCGGAGTGGGGCGCGGCGCGATGGAGAGCGTGGCGAAGAAGTATGGCGTGAGCGTGGCTGCGGTGACTGCGGAGCCGGCGAACGTGATCGCGATCAAGAAGGCGCGGGTGGGACTGTATCGGCCGTGGGCGCCTTCGATCGATGAGGGATGGACGCGGTGGATCCTGGAGAACTATGGGTTCGAGCCGAAGAGTATCTACAACGCGGACATGCGGTCGTCGGATCTGCGGGCTCGGTATGACGTAATTGTGCTGCCGGATATGTCGCGGGACCAGTTGATGGAGGGGTTCCATGTGGGGATGGTGCCGGGGCAGTATGCGGGGGGCGTTGGGCCGGATGGAATGGATAACCTGCGGGCGTTTGTACGCGATGGAGGGATGCTGGTGGCGACAAATCGGACGGCGGCGAGCTTGATTCCGCTGATGTCGTTGCCGGTGAAGGACGTGCTGCAGGGAGTAAAGAGCGATAAGTTCTTCTGCTCGGGAGCTTTGCTGCGCGTGAATGAAGAGAACGCTGAGCTGCCGGTGAACTTCGGCGTGCCGGAGGCTCCAGTGGTGATGTTCCAGCGGGGGCCGGCGTTTGTTCCGGAGGCCGGGTTCCAGGGCGCGGTGCTGGCGCGCTATGCGAAAGGAACGAATCCGCTGGAGAGCGGGCTGCTGCTGCATCCTGAAGCGATTGAGGACAAAGCTGCCGCGGTGGAGTTGCAGTATGGCAAAGGGCGAATCGTGCTGTATGGATTCAAGCCGGAGTTCCGCGGGCAGTCGCATGGAACATACCGCTATTTATTCAATGCGTTGTATGCATTCGATCAACCGGAACTTCCGGTGCTGAAGATGGCGGCGGCAGCTGCTGCTTCAGAACATGCAGCGGCTGCGAAGGCGCCCGCAGAGGAACCGGACTAGTACTAGCGCCTATATCCAACCAGCAACATCTATACGGACGGGTGAACCTGCGGCGGAGCGCGGGATGATACTGCGTGGGCACACTTAGGGAAATAAGTGATAAATCATTTCTCTTATGGTAACTAAGTTCAACTGTTTCCCTTTTTCTACGGGGGCAGCTGCGTTGCGTAGAGAGAAGCACTTACACCCTGGAGAGATGAGGCGAGGATTTTTCCGAGGAGCCGTACGATTATTTGGAGGGATCCGAAATCCACTATGCGGAGTTCTTCGTATATGTAGAAACAGCGGGTTAGACGTTTTTGATCTTTGTTTATGCATGCTTTGATGCAGGTGAGTGGATTGGCGTTGCGCGTGCTTTATCAGACGGCAAAGGAGATCCACCATGAAACTTTTTCTATCGCTGTCTGTACTAGTTTTAATTGGTATCTTCACTCCCAACGCATTCGCCGATCCTGTCGTTACCCTTAATGCGGGTGTCGGCGCTGGCGCGTTCGTTGAAACTGTTGTCGGGGGGGTAGATACATGGACCTACCTCGATGACTCAACCACCCTGCTTAATCATGGACTCGGATCTCAAACGGACAATGATTTGTTAGTTGTCGCGTTTTCAGATGTCGGGGGCATTCCGCTTTTGAACGTCACAGATGCATGCGTAAACGTAAGTGTCTTTGAGCCGGTAAATCCTTGCGCCGGTTTTGCATTTTCGGACACGGCACTCGGGACTCCTTACCAAATTTCAGGTAGTGGAGATCTTGCGAATCTGGACCTCGGTGTAGGTGCAGATATCAACGTGAACGCATTGGGTGCCGATTTTCTTGGAGCGGAAATTGGCAAGGGCTCAGCAGAGATTGGTTTCAACAATCCTCCGCCGAGTCCCACACCTGAGCCACCTGCACTGACGCTGCTGGGCACCGGCCTGCTCGGACTGGCCGGCGCGGTGAGACGGAAGTTCTACGCTTAGGTCAGAGCGCTGAAAAATTTAGAATCTACCGAGAGCATCAAGAGCTGCCAATGCGTTGGCGGCTTTTGGTGTGTGTGGCGGGCGTTCAGCGTTGGCGACGAAGCAGCAGGGTTCCGGTGATAAAGAACGTGGCGCCGGCGCTGCCGAGGAGAAGGATGGCGTGGCGGTAGGCTGCCTGCACAGCGGGGGGAGTGGCGCGCGTGCTGTCGAGACATTGAGTGCAGCCCTGGCCGAAGGACTGCACGGCCATGCACATGACGAAGAAGCCGCCTAGCCAAAGCCAGCGGAGTCGGCTTTCGTTGAGCAGGATTTGTTTGAGGGGCGTGGCGATGAAGCGCCTCATTGGCCGAATTCCAAGAGAAGGAAGAGGAAGATCCAGAGGGCTCCCATGACGTGCCAGTACCAGACGGTGGTGTCGACGAAGACCTGGCGGGTGGCGAGCGAGCGCGAGAATTTTAGTGCGGCCAGCGCCACGATAAGGCCAACGATGCCGAGGAAGAGGTGGACGGCGTGGGTGATGGTGATGAGGTAGAAGAAATGGCTGCTGGGGTTGGAGCGGAAGAAGACGTGCTGTGCGGCGAGCTGATCCCACGCGACCCATTGACCTGCGAGGAAGATCATGCCGAGCGCGAGAGTGGCTGAGAGCCAGATGGCTGCGCGATAGGAGACGGGGCGGCCGAGGCCAAACCATTCATCCATGGCGTCGACTTCGCGGAACATGGCGCGGCGCGCGACTTCCGCGGTGACCGAGCTTAGCAGGAGGGCGATGGTATTGAGCCAGAGGATGGAGGGGATGGCGGTGGGAAGCCACTCGTTGATGAAGCGGTCGTAGGCGTCGAAGTGACCGCTGGCCTTGGTGACGAAGAAGACGCTGATGAGGGCGACGAAGAACATGAGGTCGCCGCCGAGAGCGAAGAAGAGGCCAATGCGGGCCTGGGAGATGCGTTCGTGGGGTCCGCGATGACCGCGCGGCCGGTTGTTCCAGTTGTCGCCATCGCCCTCGCCATTGCCGCCGGTGCGCTTGTCGGTTGGCGGGCGGTGTCCATTGTTGCCGTCACTGATGCGATGACGGTCTATCTCCGGCGGTGTGATGGTGGACGGCATGGCCTGGATGCCCCTGTCGGACGACGTTGTCAGAATACTCTACTCTGCTTCGGTGTCGAATGTGTTGACGGCGCTCCACTGAGGCAAAAACTCCGTGCCGGAGTCGTTGTAGTGGCTGGGGCCGCGGAAGACGATAGACGGCTGATCGTTTGGATGCGGATTGAGGGCGTTGGGTGCCCACTCCATGGTGGTGGCGTGCCAGGGGTTGGTTTCGCGGGGATCGCTGGCCGGCCTTCGCCAGGTAAGAAGAAGATTTAAGAAGAAAGGCAACTGCGCGCAGACCAGGAAGATGGCCGAGGCCGTGATGTGCCGTTGCAGAGGGAGCGTGGATTGGAGGAGGGTTGCGCTGGGGCCGGCGATGCCGCTGAGTTGGGAGTAATGGCGGGGTTCGGCGGCGAGGCCGGTGAAGTGCATGGGGAGAAAGGTGGAGTAGGCGCCGAGGAGGGTGGCCCAGAAGTGGAGCTTGCCGAGGGGTTCGGAGAGGGTGCGGTGGAAGAGCAGCGGCGCCCAGTAGTAGGTGGCGCAGAAGAGGCCGAAGATGCCTGCCATCGCCATGATGAGGTGGAAGTGGGCGACGACGAAGAAGGTGTTGTGGAGGTATTCGTCGAGGATGGGCTGGGCGAGGATGGGGCCGGTGAGGCCGCCGGTGATGAAGAGCGAGACGAAGCCGAGCGCGAAGAGCATGGGAGTGGCGAGGCGGGGGCGCGATCCCCAGGTGGTTGCGAGCCAGCTGAAGACTTTGGCGGAAGCGGGTATGGCGATGGCCATGGTGGAGACGCTGAAGGCGGTGCTGGCGAAGGGATTGAGGCCGGCGACGAACATGTGGTGTCCCCAGACGATGATGCCGAGGAAGCCAATGAGGAGGGTGGTGGCGATCATCAGGCGGTAGGCGAAGACTCTGCGGCGGCTGAAGTTGGCGATGACCATGGAGGTGAGGCCCATGCCGGGGAGGATGGCAATGTAGACCTCGGGATGGCCGAAGAACCAGAAGAGATGAAGCCAGAGGAGCGGCGAGCCGTCGCCGCGATGCTGGAGGAGGACGCCGCTGACGAGGTCTTGTGCGGGGAGGAAGAAGCCGCTGTGGAGATGACGGTCGCAGAAGAGGAGAAGGATGGCGGCGAGCAGGACGGAGAAGGCGAGGATGCTGAGCAGAGCGGCGGTGAACCATCCCCAGACGGTGAGGGGGAGGCGCTCCCAGGTGAGGCCTTCGCAGCGGAGTTTGGTGATGGTGGTGAGGGTGTTGACAGAGCTGAGGGTGGTTGCGATCGCGAAGAGTGCGATGCTGGCCAGCCAGAGATCCATGCCGGTGCCCTGACCGGGCCCGGCGAGCGGAGTGGCTGATAGGGGAGGGTAGGTGGTCCAACCGCCGATGGGTGCGCCGCCAGGGACGAAGAAGGCGGCGAGGAGCGTGACGAGGGCGAGCGTGGTGAGCCACAATCCGGCGGCGTTGATGCGCGGAAAGGCCATGTGGTGCGTGCCGATTTGTGCGGGGAGGATCAGGTTGCCGAAGCCGGACTGGGGTGCGACGGTGAGGACGAAGAACAGCATTAGCGTGCCGTGCATGGTGACGAGGGCGAGGTACTCTTCGGGAAGGATGGGGCCGTGAAGGGGTAGTTGCCAGGTTGGCCATGCCAGGTGGGTGCGCATGACCAGGGAGAGTAGGGCGCCGATGATTACGGCGATGAGCGAGATGAGGAGATAGCCGAAGCCGATGGTGCGATGGTCGGTGAGGCGGTGGAGTCTTCTACGAACCCACTCGTGTCGCAAAAGGCGCGCCATGAATGGGGCACCCGGATTGGTGGCGGGGGTCATGGCTGCGCCTCGGCATTGAGTTTGATTTGGTTGGCTTCTTGCGCGTGAAGCCAGTTGTCAAAGGCTGCAGAGGGGAGGACGCGCAGGGTGGCGAGCATGCGGTAGTGACCCATGCCGCAAACCTGGGTGCAGAGGATGGCGTAGTCGCCCGGAGTTTCGGGGGTGAAGTGGATGTGGGCGGTCTGGCCAGGGACGGCGTTTTGCTTTAGGCGCATCTGGGGGATGGCGAAGCCGTGGATGACGTCCTGGGAGCGGAGGGTGAGGTCGACTTCGCGGTTGGCGGGGAGGATGAGCTGGCTGGTGACGATGTCGTCGCGGCCATAGGGATCGGCGGGGTCGATGCCGAGGGGATTGGCGTTGGCGGGGTCGACGAGGGCGAGGCTGGTGCGGCCAAAGGCGGCGTCGTGGCCGGGATAGCGGAAGTACCAGACGAATTGCTTGCCAGTGACTTCGACCTGCATGGCGGAGAGGTCGGCGCCGGTGTAGCGCTGCGCGGCCCAGAGTTGTTGCGCGCGGATGGCGAGGAAGGCGAAGAGGAGGGTGAGGGCGGCGAGCGGAAGGTACTCGATGAGGAGCTGGTGGTAGGGGCGGTCGGTGCGTTTGCGGATTGCGATCCCGACAAGAAGGATGAGGTGCGCGAGGGTGAGGAGGGCGAGGGCGATCCAGAGATTGAGAAGGAGGTGGGTATCGAGCGCGTGGCCGTGTTTGGCGGCGTCGATGGGCAGGTTCCAGAAGCCGTGCGTGGGCGGGATGGCCTGGGGTGCCTGCATGGGTTGATTGTAGAGTGCGCAAATGCAAGCTTGTAGCTTCTAGCTTTTAGCTGGAAACTACGGCTTCACGGACTATGTTGAGGAAGAGCTGGTGAACGCGGGTGTCTTCGGTTAGCTCGGGGTGGAAGGTGGCGGCGAGGAGACGGCCCTGGCGGATGAGGGTGGGCGAGTCTTCGCGGGTGGCGAGGGTTTCTACGGTGGGGCCGGTGCGCGTGATGCGGGGGGCGCGGATGAAGACCATCTCGAGGGGGCCGCCGGGGAGCGTGGTCTCGGAGGTGAGGATGGCGGAGTCGTTCTGGCGGCCGTAGGCGTTGCGCTCGACCGCGATGTCCAGGACGCCGAAGGAGGGTTGGTGCGGGTTGCTGACTTCTTTCGCGAGAAGGATGCAGCCGGCGCAGGTGCCGAAGACGGGCTTCGAGTGAACGAAGGCGTTGAGGGTGTCGTAGAAGCCGGCGCGTTCGAGGTGTTTGAGGAAGGTGGTGGACTCTCCGCCGGGGATGACGAGGGCGTCGAGGTCGTCAAGCTGGCTGGGCTTGCGGACGAGCGAGGTGATGGCTCCGAGGGCCCTGAGCCGGTGAGCGTGGACGTCGAATGCGCCCTGCAGAGCGAGGACGCCGATAGCTGGGGTTTTGGGATCCACAGTTTGATTTTAGTGCATTGCGCGGAGTGAGACGGAAGACGCAGATGCCCAGTGCAAGCGATAATGCTGCGATGAGCGGAATGAGCAAAGCGGCTGTGTATCCGAGCCTGGAAGACCGCGTGGTATTGGTGACGGGCGGGGCAAGTGGCATCGGCGAGGCGATCGTAGAGGCGTTTGTGCGGCAGCGGGCGCAGGTGGTGTTCCTGGATATTCAGGAGGACGCGGCGGAAGGGCTGGTGACGCGGCTGGTGGACGCGGGGCTGGTTGCGCCGGTGTATGTTCGCTGCGACCTGATGGACTTTGCTGCGCTGGAATGGACGGTGGAGGAGGTCGTGCAGCGGTTCGGGCGCGTGGATGTGCTGGTGAATAATGCGGGAAATGATGAGCGGCATTCGGTGGAGTCGGTGACGCCGGAGTCGTGGGATGCGGGGATGGCGATTAACCTGAAGCAGCAGTTTTTTATGGCGAAGGCGGTGGCGGGGCCGATGCGGGCGGCGAGGCGCGGATCGATCATCAATATGGGTTCGATCGCCTGGGTGATCCCGTCGAAGAATGTTCCGGTGTATGTGACGGCGAAGTCGGGGATCGTGGGAATGACGCGGGCGCTGGCGCACGAGTTTGGCGAAGACGAAGTGCGGGTGAATTGCGTGATGCCGGGGTCGATACTCACCGAGCGGCAGAAGCAATTGTGGCTCACCGAGGATTATGTGCGACAGGTGCTGGCGCACCAATCGTTGAAGCGGATGATTCTGCCGGAGGAGGTTGCGCGGCTGGTGCTATTCCTGGCGGCGGACGACAGCTCGGGGATTACGAATCAGAGCTACGTGGTGGATGGCGGATGGGTCTAGGTTGGCCTTGTGACATACGTGAGAAGGCCCGATCCACTAATGAGGATCGGGCCTACCGCGTTAGGTTTGTGATGCGTTACTTGGTGCCGCGCGCCTCCGCATGGAAGAGCTCACTGACGGTATGCAGAAAGGGCCTGGAGCTTTGATGAGGGCGAACGTCGCCCGCGAGGATTTTCTGGAAGGAGACGTCGTGGCCGTAGTAGGTCTGGGTGTCGTTGAGGTTCTGGTTGACGACGTCGCCGTTGAGGTCAACGCCGGCGAAGACGCCCTTGGTGCGGGAGTAGGTGAGGAAGCCGGCGTTGGCTAGTTCGGTTGTGGCGGCTTGGGAGTCGCGCCCGACGGGACCGGCAGCGACGGAGACGTCAGCTCCGAGTTTCACCTTGTCATGCAGCAGGCGCTGTGCACCATCGTGAGTGACGGCCACGAGGACGAGGTCGGTGGACTGGCCGCCGATCTGGAAGCCGAAGCTGGCGCCAGTAAGCTGGATGAAGGCAGGAGCGCTCCAGCCATGGCCGGTGCGGCAGGTGACGACGCCCTGGCCATACTCGCCGCCAACGACGAAGGCGCCCTTCTTGAAGCCAGGAATGACCGCGACGCAGGTGGCGTGCATGGCGACGCTATCGGGGATGCCGCGATCGGGTGTGGCCATCAGTTCGCGAAGAACCTGGTGGGCGGCATCGATGCGGGCATCGAGTTTGGACAGGTCTTGTGCGTGGATATTGGGGCTGACGAAGGCCGCAAGCAGTAGGAGAGGGAGTAACTTTTTCATAGACAATCCTTTTCAGGCAGCGAAGTGAACGAATACAACGACACTTACTGCGATGCCTGTCAAAGGACGTGAGTTGTTCCGCTATGGAGTTGCCTGTTCAGCCTGAAAAAGTTACCAGCCGCGAGTCTGCATGAGATCTTTTTCTTCGATGGCTGCGGCGGCGAGACCCTTCATGCTGCCGATGATGGCCTCGGAGGCTTCGGATACGATCTTGGGGTCGTCATAGTGCAGGGTTGCGAGGACGATGGCGCGGGCGCGGGAGATGGCTTCGGCACGCTCTTCCGGGTTGTCTTCGATATCGAGGGGGATGGCGCCTTCCTTCATGAAGATGCCAGAGCCGACGAAGATGGTTTCGGCGCCGAGCTGCATCATAAGGGAAGCGTCAGCCGGTGTGGCGATGCCGCCGGCGGAGAAGTTGGGAACGGGAAGCTTGCCAGCCTTGGCGACCATGCGAACGAGCTCGTAGGGCGCGCCGTGGACCTTGGCGGCGTTGTAAAGCTCTTCGTCGCCGAGGACGGTGAGGGCTTTGATCTCGCGGGTGATCTGGCGCATGTGCTGGACGGCGTGGACTACGTCGCCCGTGCCGGGTTCTCCCTTGGTGCGGATCATCGCGGCACCTTCAGCGATGCGGCGCAATGCCTCACCCAAGTTGCGCGCGCCGCAGACGAAGGGTGTGGTGAAGGCGTGCTTGTCGATGTGGTAGACCTCATCGGCGGGGGTTAGGACTTCGGACTCGTCGATGAAGTCGACGCCGAGGGACTGGAGGACCTGGGCTTCGGCGAAGTGGCCGATGCGGGCCTTGGCCATCACGGGGATGGTGGACGCGGCCATGATTTGCTTGATGAGCTTGGGGGAGGCCATGCGGGCGACTCCACCTTCGGCGCGGATCATGGCGGGAACGCGCTCGAGGGCCATGACGGCGACGGCGCCGGCTTCTTCAGCGATGCGGGCCTGCGCGACGCTCATGACGTCCATGATGACGCCACCTTTGAGCATCTCGGCCAGACCAGTCTTGAGGCGGAGTCCTGTGCCGTTGTGTGTGCCGTTTCCGTGGTTGGTTGCCATGACGTACTCCTTTGGCGTGGGAGTATGGGCCACGCCGCTACTGTCCAAGTTTAGCAGTTTGGGGCGTTGGGGACGCGGGTTGAGCCGGGTGTTTATCGGCCGCTCTTTCGGTTAGAGGCCGGATTGCTCTTTGGACAGGATGCTTTCGGCCTCTTCAGCGGCTGTGCTCTCCTGGGCGCCATTTTTGTCGCGGCTACGCTGCTTTTCGGGAGAGCGCGAGAGTTCCATGAGGTGCTGTTGGGCGCTGAGGGCGGGACCAGTTTTTGGAGCGCGGTCGTAGGAGCCGTCGGGGTTCATGAGGCGGGCCTTGAGATTGTCGTGGAGGTAGGAGTCTAGAATCTCGTCGCGCAGGCGGCGTGTCAGGGCCGGATCGACGACGGGGAAGACGACCTCGCAGCGCTCGTAAAGGTTGCGGGTCATCCAGTCGGCGCTGCCGCAGAAGATCTCGGCCTGGGCGCCGTCGTTGGGGCCACCGTTGGCGAAGAAGAAGATGCGGCTGTGTTCAAGGAATCGGCCGATGATGGAGCGGACGCGAATGTGCTCGCTGAGGCCGGGAATGCCGGGGCGGAGGGCGCACATGCCGCGGACGATGAGGTCGATTTCAACGCCGGCCTGCGAGGCGGCATAGAGGGCGTCGATGGTGGGGGGATCGAGCAAGCCGTTGACCTTGGCGATGATGCGGGCGGGTTTTCCGGCCTTGGCGTGTTCGGCTTCGCGCGCAATGAGAGCGAGCATGTCGGTTGCCAGGGTGACGGGCGCGACGAGCAGGGGGCGGTAGGCGTTGGGGCCAGCTTCCCAGTCGGCGGTGAGATAGCGAAAGACGCGGATGACGGCTTCGGTGAGTTCGGGGCGCGCGGTGAGCAGACTGATGTCGGTGTAGAAGCGCGCGGTGACAGGGTTGTAATTGCCGGTGCCGAGATGCGCGTAGCTGCGGACGATGCCATTGGAGTCGCGGCGCACGACGAGTGCGAGCTTGCAATGAGTCTTGTAGCCGAAGATGCCGTGGAAGACCTGCACGCCGGCGTCTTCGAGCTCGCGTGCCCAGCGGATATTGGAGGCCTCGTCAAAGCGGGCCATGAGTTCTACGACGACGGTGACGTCCTTGGTTTGCGCAGCCTCTTTGAGCGCGCTAAAGATGGGCGAGTCCGCGCTGGTGCGGTAGAGGGTTTGCTTGATGGAGATGACGTTGGTGTCGGCGGCCGCGGCGGCGATGAAGTCTTCGACGGTGCTGTAGCTGTCGAAGGGATGATGCAGGAGGATATCTTCCTTGCGGAGAGCGGCGAAGATGTTGGTGGGCGGCTTGGTGGATTGGTCGAGGTGGAGACGGCGGCCATGAAACTCGGGGAACTTTAGCGGGGGCAGCTTGACAGCGCTGTAGAGGCTCATGAGTCGCGAGAGGTTGATGGGCGCGGAGGTACGAAAGACCTGCCAGGGCTCGAGCTCGAAGTTGATGCGGAGGCGTTCGGCAATCTCTTCGGAGGCAAAGGCGTCGATCTCCATGCGGACGGCGTCACCTTTGCGGCGATTGTGCAACTCCTCGGCGACCGTCTCGAGCAGGGAGCGCGCTTCTTCCTCCTGCATGTAGAGGTTGCTGTTGCGGGTTACGCGGAAGGCCGTGCGGTTGAGAATGTTGTAGCCGCGAAACATCGACTCGATGTGGGCTTCGATTAGGTCTTCGAGGAGCAGGAAGTTGCGATGGCCTTTGCTCTCGGGGAGGGCGATCAGGGATGGGAGGGAGCGCGGAATCGTCACGACGCCGAGGATCTTGGGGCTGAGACCGGACTTGAGCTTGCGCTTGTGGCGCAGCAGAAGGGCGAGGCAGATGGCCTTGTTGAGGACGCGCGGAAACGGGTGAGAGGGATCAAGCGTCACCGGAGTGAGGAGCGGGTCAACCTGCTCCTGGAAAAACTTGATGGCGAACTCGCGATCCTCTTTGCGGAGTTGCTTCCAGCTGACGATGCAGATGCCGGCGCGCTTGAGCTCGGGAACGAGGTGGTCATTCCAGGAGGAGCCCTGATCCTTGATGAACTGATGGAGGCTGGTGCGAACGCGTTCCATGCGCTCGTCCTGGGTGAGGCCGCCAGCGTCAGTGAGTTGGGGAACGCCGAGGCCTTCTTCCAGGCGCTGCAGGACGCCTGCAACGCGGATCTCGACGAACTCATCGAGGTTGCTAGCAGTGATGGCGAGGAACTTGACGCGCTCGAGCAGAGGGTTGGTGGTGTCGTCGGCTTCTTCCAGAACGCGGCGGTTGAACTGAAGCCAGCTCTCGTCGCGATCGATGAGGCGGCCACCTGGTGGCGCTGCAGGAGCTTTGGCGGAACGGCGAGGCGAGGTGGGAGGAGGGGTCTTTTTCGGCGCGGTTTGTTTCCGGACGGCCATGCGTCTTACGAGACTAAATCAGGGCTGTGCAGGAGGAATGTAAATTTCCTGCACAACCCTGATGATGCGCTGGTTACGGGTGGATTAAGCGTGCTGATGCATTCTCCAGCCGAGGTAGTTGGAGGCAGCCTCGTATACAGGGCTGGCGACCGTGGCGAAGTTCGCCGCTACGTGATGCTCGAAGCCGTTCTCACAGATGTAGCGGAGGAGCTTCTGCATGTTGGGAATTTCGACGACGCCAGCGCCGCCGAAGGTGTTGAGGGGATCGTCTGTGAAGGCGCCTTGGCCGACGTAGCCGGCGATCGTGCCGGTGAAGTCGTCGGTGGAGAAGCGGGCGAAGCTCATGGCGCCGGCTTTGACGGTACCGTCGAGGGTGCCGTGCGTGTTCTCCTTGCCGACGGTGCCCGCGATGATGAGCTGGTAGTCCATCTTCACGCCTTCGCGGAAGAAATGCTTGGGCAGGTTGGAGCAGTGGAAGCAGACAGCCTTGTCTGGGTTGTCGCCGTAGTTGTTGTTCCAGTCGAGGAGCGCGGAAGGCGTCTCGCTGGCGAGCGTGAGAGCGTACATGGAGAGGGTGCCGAGGACGTCGACTTCGCAGGCCGAGGGGATGAGCTGCTCGCTCATCATCGACATCACGGTGCAGGGGACGATGCCGAGATATTCCTCGATGGAGGTCCAACACTGAACGGCGGAGACGGTGAGCTCGGAGGCTGCCATCCAGCCGTCGATGACGGCGCCGAGCTTCGCCATCTTCATGAGCGCGGCTTCGGGCGTGTCGCCGATGGGGATGTACTTCTTGATGGCGGCGAGCTTGGCCTGGACCGCGTCATCGTTGTCCTTTGACTTTTCGATGCGACCCATGACTTCGGAGAGGTCGAGGGTTTCGACGGTGATGCCGGAGCGTTCGAGGAGTTTTTCGGAGTAGCGGACGGTGTTGAAGGCCGTGGGACGCGCGCCGATGGCGCCGAAGCGGACGTTGCGCAGGCCGCGCACGATGCGGCAGACGGCCGCGAACCACTGCAGGTCGGCTTTGAACTCGTTGGAGTCGGGAGCTTCGGTGTGGAGGGTGGTGAGGGAGTAGGGGATTCCGTATTGCTTGAGGTTGTTGCAGATCGACATCTTGCCGCAGAAGGAGTCGCGGCGGAAGGCGATGCCCATCTTGCCGGGAGTGTCGGGTGTGGCCTGGATGAGGACGGGGACTTTGAGGTTGGCGAGGCGGAGAGCGTCGGCGAGGCCACGCTCTTCGCCGAAGTTCGGAAGGGTGATGATGATGCCGTCGATTTCCTTCGCGTGTTGCTTGAAGAGTTCCGCGCACTTCTTGGCGTCTTCGTAGGTTTCGACGGCCCCGTGCGCGGTTTCTTCGGGGGTGAGCACAATGGGTTTGATCCCCACGGCTTCAAGCGCTGCAATCATCTCAAGGCGTCCGCTGGTGGCGAGGTGGCTGGGAAAAAATCCACGATTGCCTACGACGACTCCCATTGTCATTTGACGGCCCATAGGTTCTCCTCTTTGCTACTAAGGCTTGCGGTTTTTGTTGCTAAGGCTTTGTTGTCTTTTATTGCTAAGGCTTGGTTGTCTTTTTATTGCTAAGGCTTTGTTGTCTTTTTATGGCTAGACTTTGTTGACGTCTTCCGGGCGCGGCCGGTAACGGATGGTGTAGAAGGCACCGAAGAGGGTCAGAAGCAGACCCCACCAGAAAGTTGGGTGAAGATTGTTGAGCACCGTGGGTGCTTCGTGGCCACCAAACCACTCCCAGGCTCCATAGGGCAGAAGCACCAGTCCGTAGACCAATGTCAGACCTCCGACGAAAAACCAGATGGAGAGCAGTTCGCCGCGACCCGTTCCCTCAGCCATGATCGATACCTCCGCGCACTCGGCGCGTTACAGCAGGTTTAGAAGAAGATGATGTTCAAGATGAAGAAGACGATGATGACGACGATGGCCCAGAAGATTGGTTTCTGCCAGATGCTGGTTGCCCCGTCGTCCGGGAGCGGGGTGGCTCCGTAGACGAGACCGGCTAGTTCAGCCTCGGGCCTTGGCTTGGTCATATAGCTGACGGCGACTGTGACGACGACGCAGATGCACCAGCTCCAGAGGGCGCGATAGAGGGTTTCGGCCATGGGGCGAGCGTCGACCGAGAGCGCGATGCGGGAGAGAGCGGCTGGACCGCCGTAGGTGGTGTAGAAGAACATGCTGATGGAGCTGGCGGTTCCAACGAACAAGCCCCAGAAGCCCCCCGCGTTGGTGGCGCGCTTCCAGAGCATGCCGAGGATGACGGTTCCGAAGAGTGGAGCGATGAAGAAGCTGAAGAGCGCCTGGACGTAGTCCATGATGGAGGCTGCGTGCGCGACGAGGTAGGCCGTCGCGATGGAGACGATCATGCCGATGACGGTGGACCAGCGGCCCATCAGAACGTAGTGCTGGTCGGAGGCCTTCTTGTTGATGAAAGCGCCGTAGATGTCGTAGGTCCAGACGGTGGAGAAGGCGCTGACGTTGCCTGCCATGCCGGACATGAATCCGGCGACCAATGCGGTGATGCCGAGGCCGAGAAGGCCCGGACCGCAGTAGCGGATGAGCATCAGCGGGAGGACTTCGTTATAGCTGTAGGGGTTTGCGGCCGAGACCTGGTTTTCGCCGACGAGGTGGAAGAGGGGGTGGCCGTGGCTGGTGAGTCCCAGGCAGATGAGGCCGGGGAGAATGACGATGAAGGGGACAGCCATCTTGAAGGCCGAGCCGATGATCGGGGCCATCTTGGCCGCGCGTAAATTGTGGGCGGACAAGACGCGCTGGACTACGAGGAAGTCAGTGGTCCAGTAGCCAAAGCTGACGACGAAACCCAGGCCGAAGACGATGCCGGTCCAGTGGACGCCCATGGGGTTGTCGCGGAAGTGGCCGAGCGTAGACCAGAGGTGGGTGTAGTCGTTGGAGCCGACGTTGTGGGCGATGTTGGCTTTGAGCTGGGTCCAGCCGCCGGCTTCGACGAGGCCGAGGATGGGGATGAGGGCGGCGCCGGCCCAGATGAGGATGAACTGCAGGACCTCGTTAATGATGGCGGAGCGAAGGCCGCCGAGCATCACGTAGATGGCTACGGTGAAGGCTCCGACCCAGATGGAGAAGTTAATGTTCCAGCCGAGGATGACCTTCATGACGAGGGCCATGGCGTACATATTGACGCCGGACATGAGGATGGTCATGAAGCCGAAGCTGACGGCGCTGAGGCCGCGGGCGCCTTCGCCGAAGCGGAGCTGGAGGTAGCCGGGAACGGAGTGAGTCTTGGAGATGTAGTAGAAGGGCATCATGACGATGCCGAGGAAGAGCATGGCGGGGATTGCGCCGATCCAGTACCAGTGCATGGCGAGGATGCCGTATTGGTAGGCTGAGCCGGCCCAGCCCATGAGTTCGAGAGATCCAAGGTTGGCGCTGACGAAGCTTAGGCCGGCGACCCAGGCGGTCATCTCGCGGCCGGCGAGGAAGAACTCTTCGCTGGTATTGGTTGAGCCTTTGACGTAGAAGCCGATGAAGATAACCACCGCGAAATACAGGACGAGGATAAGAACGTCCACAGGGGAGAGGTGTGTCAGTTGGGTGGTCAGGAGTGCGGCCGTAAACTGCATGTGTCCATCCTATTGCGAGGTAAACGTACGGTATTGCAGGGCCGGATCGACGCGGAATGGGTATGCAGAGGCCCAGACTGTCGGCAGGTAGAAAGCGTTTACTGTAAGCCGGGGTTCATCATACAACAACGCCCTAAGAATCTACCATCTGGCAATGATGATTGGGAAGAGCATTGATTAAAGCGAGTTAACGCTGTTTTGTGGGTTTGGATCCTGTTGGGGTTCGGATGTCTTGTCCGGAACGGCTACCCTTGGCCGGGTTTGGGCGCATCTTATCTACAGATCGGTGCTACAGATCCACAGATCGGTGCTACAGATCGGTGCTACAGATCGCTGCAGGATATGGAGATATAGGGATGAACAAGCTGATCGTTTCGGGAATGGCACTTGCCGGATTGCTCTCGCTCGGGGCCGCACAGGCACAAACCGTTGGCCAGGATATGAAGGACGCCGGCCACGATACGGCCCATGCCACCAAGACCGTCGCTCATAAGACGGTTCATGGGACGAAGGTTGCGGCTCACGATACGGAACACGGGACGAAGGTGGCTGCGCACGATACCGCGCATGGCACCAAGGTGGCCGCGCATAAGACGGCGGACGTGAGTAAAGAGGGCTACCACAAGACCGCGGAGGTGAGCAAAGAGGGCTACCACAAGACGGCCAACGGAACCAAGCACGTGGTGCATACGATCGACGGAAAGCCGTCTACGACGTAGCGGGAGAGGCGGCGTGCGCAGGCGCAAGGATAGCTGCGCAGGCGATCACGAGGGCGATCCAGTACAGATCTGCGCCCAAGAGATGAAGTATCTGCAACCAGGTGGGTGCGAGCAGGAGCACGTCGGCTGCGCCGAGCAGCAGTTGCAGGCAAACCAGGGCTACGACCAGTTGGCCGAGCTTGTTGCGAAGTTGCAGCGCGATCCAGATGGCGCAGCTTAGGGCGATGACGGCGGTTGCCGGGTGCAGCCAGCGCATGCGAACCAATAGCGGTGAGTGGGCGGCGAAGTCCTGGAGGAAGGCGGCTTGCAGCGATGTGGGGGGGAAGAGGGTGTCGGCGAGCGCTGCGACGGAGCCGGTGCCGCCTACGAAGAGAGTGGCGATGAGGGAGGTCCACGCGACCACGTGGGCTTGCGGACCGAGGTCGGTGGAGAGCCGGGGACGGTCACGGAGCCACCACCAGGTGAGGGTGATGGCAGCCAGCAGTAGCATGGTATTGGTGAAGTGGATGCACTGCATGACGACGCGCATATCGGAGGCATTGCCCTCGACGTAGCCGCCTTTGACGAGGAGGGCTCCGAGGAGAGCTTCGGTGATCAGCAGGATGCCGCACCAGACTACGGCACGGCGGGAGCGGTCGCCGCGAGGGCGTGCGACGAAGGTCCAGGCAATGAGGACGGCGACGAGCGTGGTGACGAACCCGGTCATGGAGCGGTGGGTGTACTCGATGACGGTGGCGAGGCGGGGATGGTGGGGGAAGAAGTCGCCGTTGCAGAGGGGCCAGTGGTTGCCACAGCCGGCGCCTGACCCGGTGGCTCGCACGAGCGCGCCCTCAAGAATGACCAACACCATAAAGCCGACGACGGCTGCGGCATAGAGCGGAAGCGCGCGGGAATGGCTGCTGCGGGTGCGGGTGGAGATGGGAACCACAGTGCTGCTCATGGATAGATTGTACGAGCGATCTACTCCTCGGATTCGCGGATGGGCGGTATGCGGGCGTGGCGGCTAGCTTCTGGCGAGTTCGCGGGCACGTTCTGTCGCTCGCTTTACGGCCTTGATGAGGGTCACGCGCAGACCGCCTTCTTCGAGCTCCAGAATGCCTTCGACAGTACAACCGGCGGGGGTGGTGACTTCGTCCTTGAGCAGGGCGGGGTGCGAGCCGGTTTCGAGGACCATTTTGGCGGCGCCATACGTGGTCTGGGCGGCGAGCAGGGTGGCGATGTCGCGGGGCAGACCGACGTTGACGCCGGCTTCGGCGAGGGCTTCGATGATGATGTAGAGGAAGGCGGGGCCGGAGCCGGAGAGGCCGGTGACGGCGTCCATGTGTTTCTCGTCGACGATGACGGTACGGCCGACGGTGGCGAAGATCTGTTCGGCGAGCGCAAGTTGCTGATCGGTGACAAAGTTGCCGCGGCAGATGGCGGTGATGCCGGCGCCTACCATCGCGGGGGTGTTGGGCATGGCGCGAATGACCGAGAGGTTGCAGCCGGCGGCTTCTTCGATGGCGCTGGTCTTGACCGAGGCGGCAAACGAGATCAGCAGCTTGCCGGGGCGAAGTGCAGGAGCGATTCCGCTGACGACGTCGTGC
>CAVTSJ010000017.1:0-18605 GCA_963737325.1 uncultured Acidobacteriaceae bacterium | reverse complement strand
CATCGTCCCGACGGGTACATCTTTTCCGGGTCGAGAAACGATTGTGACGATGCCTGGTGGGGTGCTTGTATTGGCCATGACTGCCCTTCATTCGAAGGAACTGCCAGCCGTCCTCTTCGACGCGCTTGATGAGATCGCGATACTTCATTCTTCACCTGCGAAAGATTAGCGCGGGCGATGCAAAGATTCTGTGAGGCTCAGCACAAGAGCTTAGGCGGAGAAGCTGGAGCCGCAGCCGCAGCTCTTGGTGCTGTTGGGGTTGATGAAGTTGAAGCCCTGGCGCATTAGGGTTTCTTCGAAGTCGAGGACCATGCCGGCGAGGTAGAGGAAGCTCTTGGGGTCGACGAAGATGCGGACGGGCTTGGCGCCGCTGGGGTCGTTGGGGGTTTCGAGGCCGGCGCCGAAGGTGAAGGTGCGGTCGCGCTCGCGGGGCTGGGTGTCGAAGCGGATGTTGTAGCTGAGGCCGCTGCAGCCTCCGCCCTGGATGCCTACGCGGAGGCCGCCGGCGTCGGGGGAGATGCCTTCCTTGGCCATGGCGACGCGGATGCGCTTGAGGGCGTTCCTGGTGATCTCGATGGCCGCCTTGGCGCGCGGCTGCTGGCCCTCGGCGGTGAGGAGGGTCATGCCCGCGAACGGGTCTTTGGGGGTGTCCGGGGTGGGCACGGACATGGATTGCGATGTGGTGGTCGAGATGTTGATGGTGGACATAGTCGGTGGTCTTGTCGTTGGCCCGAGGGATTGTGCGAATGGATTGAGTCGGGCCTTCAGCCCTCGGGTTCTTTCTGGCCCGGATATCTAGGCCTTCGGCCCAGGCTGTGATGTGGCCACGCCGTTGGCGCTGAAAAGAGCAAATCCCATCCATGGCGGTCGGCTGTCATGGATGGGCACCTAGGGAGAAACGCGATGCTTGTTTGCCGGAGCTGCTTAGTGAGCGGCTACGGCGGTGGCAGCTTCTTCGGCGACGCCGTTCTTGGTCTTCCAGTCGCCGATGGCGGCGCGGATGGCGTCCTCGGCGAGGACCGAGCAGTGGATTTTTACTGGCGGCAGGGCGAGCTCTTTGACGATGTCGGTGTTGGAGATGGTGAGGGCTTCGGCTACCGTTTTGCCCTTGACCCACTCGGTGGCGAGGGAGCTGGAGGCGATGGCCGAGCCGCAGCCAAAGGTCTTGAATTTCGCGTCCTCGATGACCTGGGTCTCGGGATTGACCTTGATCTGGAGACGCATGACGTCGCCGCACTCGGGTGCGCCGACGAGGCCGGTGCCTACTTCGGACGAGCTCTTATCGAGCGTGCCGACGTTGCGGGGATGTTCGTAGTGATCGACTACCTTTTCGCTATATGCCATGGTGATTGGTCCCTCTCAGATGAGGCGGCGCAGGTGCTAAGCAGGGCGCTCGCTCAGATCTTTTCCTAGTTAGATGATAACTCGGACTGTTTTGGTGCGGGAAGAAATTATGGTGTCGAGGGGGTTGCCTGGGAGGTGGCTGGGGCGGGTGTTTGGGGACTCGCGGGAGGGGTCGTGGGTAGGTCGTCGCCGCCGTCGCCGTAGGTGGGGTAGGGTTTGGGCTCGTTGCTGGTGGGCATGGAACGAAGGGTGACGAGGTTCTGCTGGAGGGCGGCCCAGGCGGCGGGGTCCTTTTTGGTGGCGAAGGGGAGGGCCAGATCGCTGTAATAGGCGAGGATGTCGCGCTTGATTCCGGGCGGGATAGGGGTGGTCGGGGTGAGGGTGAGGCGGTGGAGGAGGGTGGCGTAAGTGTCGTCGGTGAGGCTGTAGCCGCTGGGGCGGACGGGGTAGCCGGTGTCTAGGTCGCGGTTGGTGAGGGGGTGACGGGGATCGCTGGACTGGCGGGGGACGGGCTGGGAAGAGCCGGCGGCGGCGGTGAGGGGAGCTGAGGGAGGGGGATCGGAGTGGATGTCGAGGGCAGCGGCCTGGGCGGCGGTGGAGCGTGTGGAGGGCGGAGGGGTGAAACGGCGGAGGGTGCGGTTGAGCTCGTCGGTGGAGACGATGACGGAGTGGATGTAGTCGACCTCTGTCTTGGAGGTGGGGCCTTTGATGGCGAGGAGCTTGAGGTCACCGACCTTGGGGAGGATGTAGATGAGGCCGGCGAGGGTGTAGGTTCCGATGCCGGCGTGTTTGCGGTAAGCGTCCCAGTCATTGGCTTGGGAGACGGCGGCGATCTCGGCGGTGAGTTGCTGGAGGTCGGCGTTATCAACGTCGGCGGGCTCGTGGTGGCGGTGGAGGAGGGTGAGGGCGTAGGCGATGCGGGGGATGAAGCGATGCACGGAGAAGCGGTAGCCGTCGACGTTGATGCGGTGGTGTCGAGTGTCGGTGAAGTCTTCGCGGAGGCCGTAGGTCTGGTAGAAGGCCAGGGAGAGCTGCTGGAGAGGGACTTCGAGGCCGACGTGACGAAGGTAGCCGACGGGAGCGAAGCGGTGGTGCGCGATTTCGTTGATGTCGAAGGCGAACTCGGCCTGGACGTGCTGGTGTTCGCCTTCGCCGTAGGTGACGACGTGGCCGTATTCGTGGCGGAGTTTGGGGAACTCGACGGGAACGGCGAGGTTGGTGGCTTCGGAGTGCCCGACGGAGTCTCCGATGTAGTGGGAGAGGGCGCCGATGGCAAAGGCGAGCTCGTCGGCGTTGCCAGCGTTGCGGAAGAGGTTCACCACAAAATCGCCGGATCGGACGTAGTGGGTGAGGTTGGAGTAGAAGAGGTCGCCGAAGGGATAGTAGCCGATGTCCTGGATGACGCAGCCGCCGTAGGCGTAGGCGCGAGCGTGCTCGATCTCAGCGGGGGTGAGGTCAGGATAGCGGCTCTTGAGCAGAGGGACGATGGAGCTGTCCCAGGTTAGATCGATGAGCTGTTCGTGGGTGAGCAGGGAGTAGGCGTCCGCGGGGCGGACGACACTGAAGCAACAGAAGACGATTGCGAGGGTGAAAAGCCGGCGTGCAGATTTCATGAACGAGTAGTAATTTCCCTACGGGTGGGATGGGAGAAAGGCGCTGTAATGATGTACGGCGGAGGGAAGAAACACGCGGGGGGTGGGGCTACTTGCCGGAGGCGGAGGGTGCTGGCGGAGTGGCGACAGCCTGTTTGGCGGGGGATTGATCCTTTAGGATCTGGCGGATGTCTCCGCGCAGATCGCCGACGGCGCCGGTGTAGCGGCGGTGGATGAGGCCGTCGCGGTCGAGGATGATGTAGGTGGGAAAGGCGCCGACGTGGAAGAGGGACTGGAGGTCGCGGTTGCTGTCCTGCACCTGTATGCCCTGCATGCGGTTCGACTTGATGTAGTTGGACCAGGTATCGGGAGAGTCGCCCTCGTCGACTTCGAGGAGGACGAAGGATTTGGAGTCGAAGCTGTCGAGCATGGACTGGACGTAGCCGGAGTCGCGGACGCAGAAGTGGCACCAGGAGCCCCAGAAGTCGATGAGGACGACCTTGCCGGCGAGGGCGTCGAGTGAGACGGGCAGGCCGTCTATGGTGGTGGCTTTGAAGGAGGGCGCGGGCTCGAGGCGGCCGAGGTCGGCGTTGCGAGAGAGCTTGAGGGCGCGAGCGCATTCGGTCGGGCTGGTGCCCGGGATGGCGGCGCAGGCGGCGAACTCGCGGCTGGCGTCTTCATCATGGTGGAGGGCGGCGAGGATGTGGGCGTGGAGCATGCGGAGGGGCTCGTCGGTGGGGTCGTCGGCAGAGGCCCGCTGGAGCGCGGCTTCGCTCTTTTGGAGGGATTGCTGGGCGCGTTTTGGGTCTTTCTGATAGGCGCCGCCACTGGTGGTGTAGGCGGACCACTGGCGGTAGTAGATTTGCGCGGCGAGCAACTCAGCGTGGGCCTTGGTGGGAGCGTCGGGGGCGGCGGCGAGCATTTTGGCGTCGGTGGCGAGCGCGGCCTTGTCGGCGCCCATGGAGGACTGGACGCGGATGATGGCTTCGCGGAGGACGGGGGAATTGGGGGCTTGCTTGAGGGCGGTCTGGAAGCGGTCGAGGGCTACGTCGAGCTCGTCCTGCTGCTCGGCGTCAAGGCCTTGCTGGTAGGCGGCGGGGAGCGGGGATTGTGCGTGGGTTGCGGGGATGAGGGTGGCGAGGCAGGCGAGGGCGAGGATTGGCGCGGTGCGGCTCATTGGGTGCGCTCCGGAGAAGGTGGATGGGTATGGGGCACTATCGGATATTTTGGGCGGAGATGCAAACGGATGGGGCTGCGGCTAGAAACGGTCCTGCGATTTGTACCAGTAGAAGAGCGCGAAGAACCAGGTGAGGGCCGCGCCGAGGATGGCTCCTTCGAAGGCTGAGAGGAGTTGGGGCCAGGCGAGGTGGCCGTGCAGGAGGAATTCGAGGAGGAGGTCGAGGAA
Source organism: uncultured Acidobacteriaceae bacterium (assembly GCA_963737325.1). Taxonomy (GTDB): domain Bacteria; phylum Acidobacteriota; class Terriglobia; order Terriglobales; family Acidobacteriaceae; genus Granulicella. Next base: position 14,264 of record CAVTSJ010000017.1, on the reverse strand, counting down.
GGTGTAGGCGATGAGCCAGGTGAGGAAGAAGCGCCAGGTGGGTTTGGATTTCATGGCGCTCCTTGTGAGGGCTGGGTTCTGGGGATCTATTTTCGGAAATTGTCTCTGATATTGACTTCCCCAGAGCGATTGATTGAAGCGGCAAATGGAGGCCGTTCAGTTCCGCACAATGAAACGATCTTTGGATGAGATCTGGAGAGAGCGGCTCCCATTTCCGCGCCGCCGATGTCATTTCGGGTGAAGTAGAACATGCGCAGATTGTTATTTTTTACGGCACTTTTCTCCAGAGAATTGTGGCGAATGCGTGCGTCAGATGTAAGAAGTACCCACCCCTTAGCGGCAACTACTGGTATCCATGCGGTATCTTCGATGCCGCGAGGGAAGTGACTCAAGCGCTTCTCGTACCGGATGCCGAAAGCATGGAGGGCTGCATGAAGATGCCTGTTGCCGCAGTGATTTTCGTCCAAGAAAATGACGAGTTGCTCTAAGCTGCCTTGCCCCTCAGCATCTCCCATCGAATTGCGTCCTCAAGAACCTGCTCGTCCACGGAGTATTCCTTCGCAAGATCGGATAACGAATCGCGAGACGCGAAGCGACCGGCAACGATCGCTGTTGTGATCCCAGTTCCAGTTAATACCGGACGCCCAAAGGAAACCGTCGGGCTGATGCTGATGTGCCGAGGCTCGTTCGCTTCGTCACGGGCGACGAACGGGTACAGCTTGAATGCTCGGCCGTGGACGTCGCGTTCAATTCGTTGAAGGTATAGCGCAACAAATTCTTTGATTTCGGCCTGTAGTTTTTTGGAAAGATTCAAGACTTGGCCTTCATCATCAATGCAGAGGCTAACTCCATCCGTCTGGAATTTCTCGTCGAGAAGAGGGTGCGAGGTCTTTCTTACTGCGGAAAGCTGTTGAAGAGCTCTCCGAATACCCTGCAATGGCAGTTTATGTTTGCGTCGCATCGCCTTCAAGACATGGGCCTCGACGAGATTATTAAACGACAGGTTATTCGGGGCGGGCGTCGCGATGAGTCCACCAGAGCCCGTCCAGTTGCGAAGGGTTGCATACGGAACCCCGACATAGTGAGACGCCTGCATCGTGCTGTATGCAGGCGCATCGAAAACGAGATTGTCATTGTTCGGCATCACCATGAACCTTACACTCTTCTTCGCCGGTATGGTGCGCGATCTAGAGTCGGGAATAATCCCCGATATATCCGAGGATTAGTGGGCGGCCCACTCGATCTTGGAGAGGTCGATGCCTTCTTTGACCATCTCGTAGAGGGGGGAGAGCTCGCGGAGTTTTACGACTACTTCGATGATCTTGTCGGCTACGTAGTCGACTTCGGCCTTGGTGTTGAAGCGGCCGATGCCGAAACGGATGGAGCTGTGGGCTACGTCGTCGCCGAGGCCGAGGGCCTTGAGGACGTAGCTGGGCTCGAGGGTGGCTGAGGTGCAGGCGCTGCCGGAGCTGACCGCGATGTCGTTGATGCCCATGAGGAGGGACTCGCCTTCAACGTAGATGAAACTCATGTTGAGGTTGCCGGGGAGGTGGTGCTCCATGTTGCCGTTGACCTGGGTGTAGTCGAGGGCGGACTCTAGCTTGTGCTTGAGGTAGTCGCGGAGTTCCTGCTCGCGCTTGGCTTCGACGGCCATCTCTTCGCCGCAGATCTCGCAGGCCTTGCCGAGGCCGACGATGCCGGGGACGTTGAGGGTTCCGCTGCGCATGCCGCGCTCGTGGCCTCCGCCGTTGATCTGCTCGGAGATCTGGACGCGCGGGTTGCGGCGGCGAACGTAGAGGGCGCCGACACCTTTGGGGCCGTAGATCTTGTGGCCTGATATCGACATTAGATCGATGTTGTCGGTGAGGACGTTGACCGGGATCTTGCCTACGGCCTGGACAGCGTCGCAATGGAAGAGGATGCCCTTGTCGTGGCAGAGCTTGCCGATCTCCTGGATGGGCTGGATGACGCCGATTTCGTTGTTGGCATACATGATGGAGACGAGGATGGTCTTATCGGGGCCTTCGGTGACGATGGCGCGCTCGAGGTCTTCGATGTCGATGAGGCCATCCGCGAGCACAGGGAGATAGGTCACGCGGTAGCCGGACTTCTCCAGGCGCTTGCAGGTGTCGAGGGTGGCCTTGTGCTCGGTGACCTGGGTGATGATGTGGTTGCCGCGCTCGCGATACATCTCGGCGACGCCCTTGATGGCGAGATTGGTGCTCTCGGTGGCGCCGGAGGTGAAGACGATCTCCTTGGCGGTGGCTCCGATGAGGCGGGCGATCTGCTCACGCGCCTTCTCGACGCCCTGTTCTGCTTCCCAGCCAAACGAATGGTTACGCGAAGCGGCGTTGCCGAAGATGCCGGTGAGGTAAGGCATCATGGCTTCGAGCACGCGCGGGTCGAGCGGCGTGGTCGCGTGGTTGTCCATGTAGATGGGAAGCTTGACGCCCGCGGGGAGTGGGTGGGTCGACTGGGTGACGTTGATTCCGAGTGTTTCAGCCATTTGATTACTCCTAAAGTGTGGCGCTGGACGCCGGTTGTCAGTTGTTAGTTCTCAGTTGTCAGTGAAGACAAAATCCTAGCGTTCGATGCTTACGAGGCCGCCGGCCAGGGGTGCTGGGAGGTGGTCTACGGGCTCGGTGAGATCGGCGATGCTGATGCCGGAGAGAAGTGCGGTGATGCTGTCGTTCACTTTGCGCAACGGTTCTTTGATGGTGCAATGGCCGGCGAGGTCGCAGGCACCGTGAATTGTGATGCAACTGGTGATGAAGAGCGGGCCGTCGATGGCGCGGATGACTTCGAAGGTGGAGATGGAGGCCGCGGGGCGGGCGAGGGCGTAGCCGCCGTTGGTGCCGGCGTGGGAGACGAGGATGCCGGCGCGGGCAAGGGTCTGGAGAATCTTGGCGAGGAGCTGCGGAGGAATGTGGTAGGCCTCGGCTATGTCCTTTGCGGAGCGGGCGCCGGAGAGATGGAGGTCGGCACCGGCCTTCTCAGCGAGGTCAGCCTGCTCGGCTAGATACTTGAGAGCCATGAGGCCGTAGTCCGCTTTTTTTGTGAGCCTGAGCATGGGATGAGGCGGAGAGTCGCGCAGAGGTGCCAGACGCGCGGGCTTTCGACCTCTTTAGTGTACGGAATAGCGGGTTGAGAAGCAAGACCAATTTGGTCGTAGATCGGGCAACGATAGAGCGGGGCGGATTCGCGCGGGAAAATCGGCTACCATGGCATATTCCCCGGACGCTACGTCCCACGGTTTTCGAGCGTTTGTGACTGCCTTTCGACAATTTCGCGCCGCACCCAACCTGCTGACCATGCTGCGGTTGTTTGTGCTGCCGTTTCTGGTGATTACGATCCTGAACGGGCACTGGCGGCTGGCGTTTGCGCTGCTGTGGGTGGCCGGGGTGAGTGACGGGCTGGACGGGTTACTGGCGCGGATGCTCGATGAGCGGACAAAGCTGGGGCAATATCTGGATCCGATTGCGGACAAATTGCTGCTGAGCACGATGTTCCTGGTGCTGACGCATGTAGGGGTGATTCCGCGGTTTGTGACGGTGTTGGTGCTGAGCCGGGATATCGGGATCCTGCTGATTTCGACGTTGCTGTTTGCGACCAACACGCTGCGGGACTTTCGGCCGAGCAAGCTGGGCAAGTTCAACACGCTGGTGCAGATCCTGGGTGTGCTGACGGTGATGACGTGCCAGGTGATTCCGCGGTCGGGGCTGGAGGATTTGCGGACGGTGCTGCTGTGGGCGATTGCGGTGCTGGCGCCGGTGAGCGCGGCAGAGTATGCGTGGATCGTGATTCGGCGGGTGAGCGAGCCGGTGGAAGTGACGGCGGGGCCGGGCAGGAGCGGTTAGCTTGACTTTGGCTTCGGATCGGGAAGCTGAACGACTGGAACGAGGAACCGCATTGTGAGCTCTTCGGGCTTCAGCCCCATGGCGACCAAGGTCTGAGCCATCGCCATCTGCTGAGCGATGTATTGTTCGCTGGGCACGAATCGTTCCGCGATAAAGTCGCTCTGTGCTCCCATGCCTCGCCGGTCCGGAGAACCTCTTCGTTTGGTCATGCGCAGCCTCGTTTGCAAATTATAGGGCTGCGGATGGGGATATGCTGCACCTGGGCTGGAGATAAGGTTGCGGTGGGGGCGGGGGGTCTTGTACACTGGAATGACGCACCAGAGGCGCGTAGCTCAGTTGGTTAGAGCGCTACCTTGACACGGTAGAGGTCAGCGGTTCGAATCCGCTCGTGCCTACCACTCACCCCACAGAAGTACGGGAAATCGAGACCGGGCAAGGGTCCACGCGAAGGTTGTTGATGCGGGTGGAGTTCTCTGGAGTTTAGCGTCAAGAGTTTGATGTTTGGAGTGATGTCATGGCACAGGTATGTGAGCTTTGCGGCAAAGGTCCGCAGTTCGGAAATAACATCTCGCACGCGCACAACGTAACCCGTCGGCGCTGGAACCCGAATCTTCAGTCGGTGAAGGCTGCTGCGCCCTCGGGCGGCGGCACCAAGCGCGTGAAGGTATGCACCAGCTGCATCAAGAGCGGCAAGGTTGTTAAAGGCTAGGGATTAGGGAACAGGGATTAGGGATTAGCGAGCGGCTGGGGAAGCCGCATTGCCCGCAGTGTCACATTAAGACGAAGCCCCGGCTGCTTAGGCGCCGGGGCTTCGTCTTTCTAATCCCTAATCCCTGTTCCCTAATCCCTATTTTTGCTTACTTGTCCTCGAATTTCAGTGAGGCTGAGTTGATGCAGTAACGCTCGCCGGTGGGGTTGGGGCCGTCGGGGAAGACGTGGCCGAGGTGGCCGCCGCAGTTCGCGCAGGTGACCTCTACGCGGTGCATGCCAAGGGTGTTGTCTTCGTGGAGCTCGACGGCTTCGGGGGTGATGGGCTCGAAGAAGCTGGGCCAGCCTGAGCCGGATTCGAACTTGGTGCCGGACTTGAAGAGGGGGGCGTCGCAGGCGGCGCAGTGATAGAAGCCGTCGGCGTGGTTGTTGACCAGGGCGCCGGTGAAAGGGCGCTCGGTGCCCTTCTCGCGAAGGATGTGGTACTGCTCAGGGGTGAGCTCGGCGCGCCATTCGGCGTCGGACTTTTGAAGTTTGGTGGGCATGGGAGACTCCTTGGGGATTAGACGCGTGATGGTGGATGCGCGATGCGAGGCCCGGGGCGGCGGCCGTTCCATCCCACATCTCAAAAGCGAGATGTGGGGCACCCACGGGCAGTGGCTAGGCGGTGATGGCGATGCACTCGATTTCTACGAGAGCATCTTTGGGAAGGCCGGCGACCTGGACGGTGGAGCGGGCGGGCGCGGTGATGCCTTCGGGGGCGAAGTATTTGGCGTAGAGCGTGTTCATGGCGGCGAAGTCGGCCATGTCTTTGAGGAAGACGGTGGTTTTGACGACGTGCGCGAAGTCCAGGCCGGCGGCGTCGAGGACGGCCTTGAGGTTCTCGAGGACGCGGGTGGTCTGGGCTTCGATGCCGCCGGGGACCAGGGCGCCGGTGGCTGGGTCGAGGGCTACCTGGCCGGAGGTGTAGAGGACGTTGCCGATGTGGACGGCCTGAGAGTAGGGGCCGATCGCGGCTGGCGCGGCGGTGGTGGCAATGGCGGACTTGGTGGGATGGTTGAGGGGCATAGGGTGGATTGTGCACGCACCGGGCGCACGGAAGCAAGAGGCGGTGGAGAACTGCGCGCGTGCAGGAAGGAGTGTGGCGCTAGCCGGGCGAGGTGGCTTTCGCCCGCAGAGCGCTCAATTCGAAGCGGGGGGGTTAGTGCGGGGCCTGCGCCCAGGTGGCGAGGTCGGCGGGGGTTTTGATCTGGTTGGCCATGATGGCGTCGAGGAGCTTGCGGGTGTGAACGGTGGCGTAGGGGGTAGCGACGCGTGTGCCTACGGTTTGGCCCGGAAGCTTGACGATGAAGACGGGACGCGGATCGTACGTGCCACCCAGGCTCGCTTCCTGCTCTTCCGCTGACCAAAGAGTGGAAGGTATCCATAAGTTCGTGGTGCGCCAGCTGTGATCGCCCATAACGATAACGGTCGACGAGTCCCATTGGCCTGTCTGTTCGAGGACGGCTCTCAGACCGGCGAGACATTTATCGGTAAGTGCGAGATTGTCGATGTAAGTGGACGAGGGCGAGGTTGTGATCTGGCCTGTGGCGCGATCGTAAATTCCGCCCGGATGAGGGATTGGAAGGTGGAGGAAGGTGAAGTCGGACGTGCGGTGGCCCAACAGCTCCTGAGACGCGGCGTTCAGCTCCTGGTAGTCCCTTGCGTGCGAGAGAGGTAGCGGTTCGGTGTCAAAGAAGAAGGCACGGCAATTAAGAGGGGCGCGAAGGATTTTATTAGGAATGACGGTAAACGCCATACACCCGAAGAAGTGCAGGGCGCTCAGCGAATTGTAGGCGACTGATTCGGAACCGATCATGCCGTTCGCCTTGTGATCTCGAAAGGTCCACATACATTGATCCAAAACGTGCGGAAGGATGCGGCAGTAGGGGTTATACCAGCCTGCGACGGCGGTGGTGTACTTCGCATTGCGAGCGTCCTGAAAGACGGTGTCATATTGATCGAAGGGCTGCCACTTGTCGATGCGCGGATCATGCATGATGAGTTGTCCACTGGACGAAGTTCGTATTTGGTCGAATGGCTTTCCGGCCAGTAGCCCCGGCAGCGCAATTCGAGTGAAGATGCTGGGCGGCGTCGCTTGCGTGAAGACGGTTGCCTGTTGCGCCAGAGCGTCGAAGGCAGGGAGATGCAGACCAGGGAAACGGTGATCGTAGGTTTGGCGCTGTGAGAGTTCATCAAACACGATCCAGATGACGTGATGCGGTTGACTCGACGTAAGAGAATTGGAAGCGTGGAACGTGGTTCTTTCAGAGATCAAGTGATCGTGCCATCCGTACCATGCAAGCTTGCAGAGTAAGAAGGCGCCGAAGATTCCAGCAAAGATCAGGACGGTGGTAGCGCTGGCAACGACTTTCTCGAATGGACGGGAAAATGCAGGGCGCCAATAGACCATCAGCAGCACAGCGGCGATGAGAGCGCCAAAAAAGAGGGGAGGACTGTATCGCCGATTGTGTATCTCGTAAAAGAGAAGTACACGATAGTTCTGATAGATGAACCAAGGGGTCAGCAGAAGCAGGCTGGACCAGATGGCAATCCGTACTTTCCCGGGTTTCCTCGCGACCAGCAGCAAGACGGCCAACAGTAGCCAGACGGCGAGCATGTCTACGCCTATGGCGACAAATAGACCGTTCGGGTTACCGCTCCAATGGTAAAAAGCGGTTTGTTGCGGCTCGATTCCGGGCTGGATGAGCCACAGCAAAAAAATGGAGGTGTAGCCGAGCGCGACCAGGACAGTCGTGAGAAACGATGTCTTCTTTCGCCCGGTATCGTCCGTTGCTGATTGGTAGCCAGAATCCAAGGGCTAGAGGTCCGCCGCCGGGGAGGCCGTATCGGTGGGCTTTTCCTGTTTTGAACGAGTGAATAGAATCTTGATGCGGCGACGTAGCGTGAAGAGCACGCCGGTGAGGATGGTGCCGGCGGCTTGCAGCATCAGGAGGCCCGAGCCTGGATCGACGTAAGCATAGGCGCGGCGCTCCAGGCCCAGGGAGAGGGAGAAGAGCATAGCGAGAGTGAGGGAATAGTACGCAAGTTTTAACCGCAAGAGAACCTCCAAGTGGCAGGGATGACGGGTGGACGCCCTTCATCGAAAAGGAAGACCCGCGTTTCCGCGGGGGCGAAATGGCACATCATCATTAAGGGAGAATCAACAGGCGATCAGTATTCGGTAAAACTATTCTCCCGAATCTATCGTGAGTCGATGGTTCTGGTCAATGACCAATTGTTCATCGTTGAATTTTGAATTTTTAAAGCAGAAAGGGCGAGGAGTGATCCTCGCCCTTTGGTGGTGCGATTTGGTTAGGGGTTAGCGGCCGCGGCTGCTGCCGCCGCTGCGCCGACCCGCTGGACGGCCAGCGTTGCTGCCGTGGGGACGGCCGCCGGGGCGACCGCCACTGGAGCGGCCACCGGAGCCACTGCGCGATCCACCGAAGCCGCCCCGCGAACGCTGAGGGGCGGCGTTGGCGTTGGGGGCGTTCTCGTTGACGGAGCCGTCGGCATTCTTCCAGCTGCGGGTCTCCATTTGGAGGAGGTCATTGACGCCAGCCGACTGGTTGAAGTCGATGGGCTTGTTGCGCTCTTCCTTGGCGAGGTTCTTGTCGGCTTCGTTCCAGGCGAACTTGATCTTCAGCTCGCGCTCGAGCTTGCGGGCATCGCCTTTTTCGAGCGGCGTGATGAACGTGCTGGCAACACCCTTCTTGCCGGCGCGGCCGGTGCGGCCGATGCGGTGGACGAAGTCATCCGAGCCATTGGGCAGGTCGTAGTTGACGACGTGCGCGATGTTGGAGATGTCGATGCCGCGGGCGGCGACGTCGGTTGCAACCAGGACGCGGCTGCGGCCGGTGGCAAAGCTCTTGAGCGCGGCGGAGCGCTGCGACTGCGAGCGATCACCGTGGATGATTTCGACTTCGTGGCCAAGCTTCTCCAGCTTGCGGCCGATGCGGTCGGCACCGTGCTTGGTGCGCGAGAAGACGAGATAGGTGCCGTCCTCTTCATTGAGCATCTTGTCGAGCTGCGAGAGCTTCTGGTCCTGCATGACGGTGTAGACCCGAAGCTCTACGGAGTCAACGGGGTGCGAGGTCATGCCGATCTCGACGCGGACTGGGTTCTGCACGTAGTCCTTGACGATCTCGCGGATGTTCGCGTCGAGGGTCGCGGAGTAGCACATGGTCTGGCGGTCCTTGGGAAGCGCGGCGACGATGCGCTTGATGGACGGGAGGAAGCCCATGTCCAGCATGCGATCGACTTCGTCGAGGACGAGCATGTCGACGTCTTTGAGGTTGATGGCCTTGCGGCGAAGGAAGTCTTCGAGGCGGCCGGGAGTAGCGACGATGAGGCGCGGGCCGCGGCCGATCTGCTCGATCTGGGTGTTCTCGGAGAGGCCACCGCAGACCAGCACGGCGTCGGTCTTGAGGGTCGGGCAGATCTTGTGGAACTGCTCGAGCACCTGCATGGCGAGCTCGCGGGTGGGGAGAAGGATGAGCGAGAGGACGGGGGTCTTCTTGCCGCGCGTGGAGGGAACAGAGATTTCCTCGAGGCGCTCGATCATGGGAACGAGGAAGCTGAGGGTCTTGCCGGTGCCGGTGGAGGCAGTGGCGAGAATGTCGTCGCCTTCAAGCGCGGGCGGGATGGCTCCGGCCTGCACGGGGGTGGGGGTGATGAAGCCGGCCGCGCTGAGGCGGGACTTGAGCGAGTCAGAGATCTGGAAGTCGCTGAAGGTGATGGAGGTGGCGTCTTCGGGGGTAGCCGAGATGTGACGTGAGACCTGCAGGGGTTCGGGGTTCAGAATGGAATCAAGAGTAAGGGTAGACAAGGTTTTCCTTTGCAATGGTTGGAGCGGGAGAATGAATGCAGTGACGCTTACGGTTGGCGGACGCACGAGGTGCGGCGAGCAAACGGTTGCGTGGATTCCTGTTTCAGCATTGCTTGGTTCTGGTCTCCGCTGTTGCTGGATTTCCAGATGCCCTTCGGGGCGCAATAAGCATTGCTGCTGCACGGCGAGGCGTGATCCTGTGATCGGCCTGCTAGCCAGAGCAACCAACGCTTGAAAAGCGGGCGGTGGGTGGGGTATGTGGCGCTCGCGGTCTCTGGCCAGACTCGAATCCATTTGGAGTCATCTGCCCGCGGTGCCCTGCGTGAATCAATTCAACGCAACATCAGTATAGCATGGCCGCCTTGATTCATGCGGAGTTTCGCAAGCGGGAGGTCACTCCGTAGATGCCAGGGTGCTGCTATTCTGCCGGGATGTTGCCGATGCTGGAGACGAAACGATTGATCTTGCGACCGCTGGAACTGGCCGATGCGGAGCAGGTGCAGGCGCTGTTTGCGCAGTGGGAGGTGGTGCGGCTGTTGAACGCGAAGGTGCCATGGCCTTACCCGGAGGACGGGGCGCTGGCAAATATTCGCGACACGGCGCTGCCAGCAACGGCGCGTGGCGAGCAGTGGGGGTGGACGTTGCGGCTGAAGACGGATCCGGAGGACGTGATTGGGCGAATTGAGCTGTATGTGGGGGAGACCAATCGCGGGTTCTGGATGGGCTTGCCGTGGCAGGGGCAGGGGCTGATGACCGAGGCTGTGATTGCGGTGACCGACTATTGGTTCGAAGTGCTGAGGTTCCCGGTCCTGCGCGTGCCGAAGGCGGTGGAGAATCTTGGGTCGCGAAGGATCTCGGAGAAGACGGGGATGCGGGTGGTCGAAGTGAAGGAGAGCGAGTACGTCTCGGGATGGTTCAAGACAGAGGTCTGGGAGATTACTGCGGAGGAGTGGCGGGCGCGCCGCCGGACATAGCACCACAAAAAAACGCCCTGCGCGAAGTTGCTGCACAGGGCGTTGAGTTGAAGTGCGTTCTGGATTAGCGGCCGTGACCGTGTTCGCCGCCGCCGCCGTGAGGGGCCGCCGTGTAGTGACCGTGGCCATCGCTCATGTGCGAGGCATGGAACTCCGCGTGGTCAGCCGGGGGCGCATGGTAGGCGCCGTGCTTGGGGAAGCTGCCGTGGTAGCCATAGCGCGGGTCGTAGGAACGGTCGACGCCGCCATGGAAATCGTGAGGACCATGGAACCAGGGACCGGCGCCGATGAAGACGCCTCCGTTGAACCATGACGGACCGTAGTAGCCGTAGGGGGCGCAGTTGTAGGGCGCGTAGTCATAGTAGCCGTAGGGGCAGACGGGAGCGGCGCCGATGTTTACGCCGAAGGAGACCTGGGCGTTGGCCCTGGGAGCTGGCATCAGGGTGATAGCCAGTGCAGCAGCAGTTGTTAAGAGAAGAGTTTTCATTCCATGCATGGGAGAACCTCCGTTTTGGTAAGAAACCAAAACGCCTATGGAAGTTGCCGATTGCCGGCCAAAAATGAGAAACCTCCGCACCCGTTGCGGGCGCAGAGGTTGCCTGTGGAGGATGATTATTTCCTGGGAGCGTCGCTGTGAGCTTGCTGCGGAGCGGCGTGACCTTGACCGTCGCGGGATTCATTTCCCTTGAAGTCAGGTGATGCGCCGACATGGGCTGGCTTTTCGCCGCGTGCGGGAGTGGTTCCCTTGTAGCCGTGCTGCGGATCGTAATTATTGTTTACGTTGCCATGAAAGTTTGAGGGGCCGTGGAACCAGTGCCCAGTGCCGATGAAGACGCCGTCGTTGAACCATGAGGGGCCGTAGTAGCCGTCCGGGGTGCAGTTGTAGGGGGCGTAATCGTAGTAGCCGTATGGGCAGTTGGGTTCGGCACCGAAGGTTACGGTGACTTGGGCGGGAGAGGTTGTTGCCGGAACGAGCAGGAAGAAACCTGCCGCGGCCGCGGCGAAAAGGCCGTACTTGATGTTGCGCATTTGAAGGATTACCTCACACCTTAGGAGTGGGTGGCGTGGGTATTCGTTGCCATGCGGCCAAGTAATTGATTGATATTTCTGGATTTAGAGCCGTTTGCAACAGTTACGAGGAGCGTCGGTGCGGTGGGGCGCCGGTTCTCGGCTTGAACTTGCGCTTGGGAGGAACGGGCTTCTTGAGTTGCGCAGCTTCGGGAAGGACCTTTTTGCGTTCGACCTTCTTGCCTGCGGCTGCGCGGTTGAGAGCCTGGACTTCGCCGGTGGTGAGTTCGCGGAAGCTGCCAGGGGGGACGTCGAGGGTGAGGGCGCCGTAGCCGATGCGGCGGATCTTCTCCACGTGGTGGCCGATCTCTTCGAACATCTTGCGGAGTTGGCGGTTGCGGCCTTCGGTGAGGGTGACTTCGTACCAGGGGTTATCTCCGCTGCGCACCTGTTCGACTTTAGCGGGCTGGGTTAAGACGCGATCGCGGCGGCCGGTCGAGCGGGTGTCGGCGAGGCGGCCGCGGTCGATCATGATGCCGCGGCGGAGCTGATCGATGGCGGCGTCGGTGGGCGCGCCGGAGACTTTGACGAGGTAGGTTTTGAGCACGCCGGTGGCGGCTTTGGAGAGTTTGTTGGCCAGCTCGCCGTCGTTGGTCATCAGGAGCAGGCCTTCGGAGAGATAGTCGAGGCGGCCGACGGGATACAGGCGGGGGAGCTTGGAGTGCTCGCCGACTACTTTCTTCTGTTTGTCCTGGCCGAGGAGCTGCATGACGGTGGGGCGATGCTCAGGGTCGTCGAGTGTAGTGACGTAACCGCGCGGCTTGTTGACCATGAAATATTTGGTGGGCTCAGGGCCGTGGAGGAGCTTGCCGTCGACGCGGATGTGGTCGCGCGTGACGTCGGCGCGGGTGCCTAGTTCGGTGACAGTCTGGCCGTTCAGCTGGACGCGGCCTTCGAGGATGATGGCCTCGGCGGCGCGGCGGCTGGCAATGCCGGCGCGGGCGAGGATTTTTTGCAGACGCTCGCCAGAAGGCGCGTCGCTGGGATCCAGTTCGACTTTCATCCCTTCATTATCGCGTGTTTAGGATGGTCGGCGCGGGTTATTCCTTTTCATCGAGAGGAACGTTGTGGGTCTGCGCGATCTTTTGCAGGACCTGGTAGTGCTGGTCGAGAACTGGCTCATCGACCTTGGCGGCTTTCTGGATGTTGGGATTGGTCGCGGATTCTTCGCTCTTGAACTGCTTCAGGCTGTGGGCTTGTTCCTTCGCCATGGCTTGCAGGTAGGCGCTGTCGAAGTCCGGGCCGGAGAGCTGCTCGAGCTGGGCAATCTCCTTCTTCTGCTCTTTGGATGGCTTCTGATTCTGGCTGACGTCGAGCTGCTTGGCGAGGGGAGCGAGTTGCTGGTTGAGCTCGGTGTGGATCTGGATCATGCGTTGGCTGAATTCCTTGACGTCGCCGCTGGAGGCTTTCTGCTGGGCTAGCTGGCTCATCTGCACCTGGGCTTCGTTGTTCTTGAGGGTGTCTTCGACGAAGGCCTGGTCGGCGTAGTTGGGCATGGGTGGGCCGGCGGCATCCTCGTTGAGAGATGGCGCGTTGGCTGTGGCGGGGGATTGCGGGGCGGGTGTGGACGGCGGCTGCTGCTGCATCGCCGACTGTTGGGCGAAAGCGGTCGCGCCCGCAAGTAGCAGCACCCCGGCGAAGGAGATTTTTGTGCGGGAGTTCTGAATGCTCATGCACGTGCCTTTCTGTTTTTTAGGAGATATTGGAGCGGCCCGAAATGCCGTGGGGTTGCCGAAGGTCCTGCGGGGGCCGGACGCGGCTCATCTGCGTAACTTCGATGCCCGGGCGCCGAGCTCCGTTGTCCCCGGAGGCGCGTCAGCGGGTCGGGTTTCGGGCCACAATATAGCGGTTTGAGGGGATCAATCGGATGCGCCGGGTGACGGCGGCTAGTCGCGGCGGCCGGAGAAGATCTGGGTGAGGGCTATGAAGATGTTCAGACCATCCAGGTAAATGCTGAGCGCCAGTTCTACGGCGGTGGCGCCATCGCCGCCCTTGTGGATGCGCATGAAGTCCACCACGACCAGGACGCTGAAGATCGCCAGCGTGAAGTAGGAATAGACGTTGGGGCTGACGAAGTGGAAGAACATTCCGAGGACGCCGACGATGATGAGCCCGAGAAGAGCGGCCATGGCGTAGTTGCGGACCTTCTGGTAGTCGAAGGTGAAGATCTGAGCGCCCATGCCGAGTACTGCCATGCCGACGGCGGTGGTCAGCGCGGCGTTGAAGACCGCGTTGGTGTGGCCGGTATGGAGCAGCATGTTGATGTAGGGAGCGATCTCAAAGCCCATGACGAGCGTCAAGATGAGGAAGAGACCGAAGGCCAGCGCGGGTGTGTTGCGAACGGCCCGGATGGCGAAGATCAGGCCGATGGTGAGAATGAGGTAGAGCCAGATCATTCCGGATGGCGCAGAGAGGGGCGCGACCCAGACGCCGACCGCGGAGGTGAAGAAGCCGACCGAGGTGATGACCAGCACCTGCGCGAGCAGCGAGGAGGCGGAGCGGGTCTGGGTCCGGCCAAAGGTTTGGGAGCCGTTGCGGCCGTCGATGATGATGGGATTATCGCGGTTGTCCATAATGCCCTCCGGTTAAATCCTACGCTTGTTGGTGAACGGCAGTATGAAAGGCCCTGCGGTCCCGCGGACTGCGGGAGTTGGGTTTGGCGGCGGGTCAGGCTTCGGGGATTTCGTCTTCGGGGTCGCCGTCGGCCTGGGGGGAGTGGATGTCGGCCGAGGGCTCCAGCTCCGAGGGAGTTTCGGCTTCAAAGACGGATTCGGGCTCGGAGGTAGGGAC
>CAVTSJ010000016.1:0-19080 GCA_963737325.1 uncultured Acidobacteriaceae bacterium | reverse complement strand
TATCCTCCCCAGAGGCGAGGGTCCAGGGTCCAGGGCCCAGGGCCCTGAACCCTGGCACGAGACAGCCTGCCTCTCCTGCATCTTCCCCTCCGCCCCCTCCGGCAACGTCGACACCTGCGATACCGCCGGCATCCTCTCCACCGCCGTAAACTTCGCGGCTTCGATCCAGGTCACCGAAGCCCTCAAGTACCTCACCCACCAACCCGAGCGAATGCGCCGGACCCTGATCTCCTTCGACCTCTGGTCCAACCAACGCTCCGAAATCAACACCAGCGCCCCCCGCGAAGATTGCGAAGTCTGCAACCAGCGCATCTTCCGCCACCTCGCCGGAGACCAGCGCCCCCACATCACCCTCTGCGGCCGAAACTCCGTGCAAATCCACCAGCACCACCACCCCCTCGACCTCGCCGAGTTGAAAACCCGCCTCGAGCGCCTCGGCCAGATTCAGGACGCACGCGCCAATGGCCTCCTCCTCCGCTTCCGCTACGACCCCTACACCCTCACCGTCTTCCCCGACGGCCGCGCCCTCATTCAGGGCACCACAGACACCGGCCTGGCCCGCTCCCTCTACGCCCGTTTCATCGGCAGCTAACCCGCTGCCCCTCGCCCTCGCCGTTACCGCAACTATGGGAGGCACGGGCTACAAGGGCGGGTACACTGGTAGAGCAGTCTAATTAAGGAGATTTACGTGTCAGAGCGCACTTTTAGCATCATCAAGCCGGACGCCGTCAAGAAGGGCGATGCCGGCGCTATTCTCGCCGAAATTGTGAAGGCGGGATTCAAAATTGTTTCAATCAAGAAGATTTCGATTTCGAAGGCGCAGGCCGAAGGGTTCTATCACGTGCACTCGGCGCGGCCGTTTTTTGGTGAGCTGACCGAGTTCATGAGCTCGGGACCCATTGTTCCGATGGTGCTGGAGAAGGACAACGCGATTGCCGATCTGCGCAAGCTCATGGGCGCGACCGATCCGGCCAAGGCCGACGAGGGAACGATCCGCAAAATGTTCGCGGAGTCGATTGGCGAGAACGCGATTCATGGTTCGGATGCGGCCGATACTGCAGCATTCGAGATTGGATACTTCTTTGCCGGGCTTGAGTTGAAGTAAGCGCGAGCGAAACGCAGCAAAAATCAGGGGCGGACCGAGGAGGATATTCGGGCCGCCCCTATCTCTTCATCTGGGGATTACACGTTCTTTATCGGATGGATTGGGAGAAGCTTTAGGTCTCTTTAGTTCTCGGTTCTCAGTTCTCAGGAAGGGCAAGGGCAAAGGCCAAACTCGTTCCGCTATCTTGTGAAGAGGGTCAGGTCGATGGAGTCGGCCATGAGGTGGAAGCCCGCGTCACCGGGGTGGAGGTGGTCGCCGGAGTCGGCGGCGGGGGTAAAGACGGAGGGGTTCGCGGGGTCGCGCGTGGCTTTGTCGAAGTCGATGACGCCGTCGAGTTGATCGGTGGTGCGAATCCATTGGTTGACGGCGATGCGGACGGCATCGCCCGCAGGGGACGAGTAGGCGGCGCCCATGTAGGGCGTGAGGGTGGCTCCGATCACCTTGATGTGGTGGGCATGGGCGCGGGTGATGAGCTGGGTGAGGCCGGTGATGAGGTCATCGGCGGTGACGATGTCGTAGGGCTTTTTAGGGTCGTAGGCGTGGCCGATGTCGTTGATGCTTTCGAAGAGGATGACGTACTTGACGCCGGAGGGGGCGAGGACGTCGCTATCGAAGCGGGAGAGGGCGTTGGGGCCCCAGCCGTCGTTGAGGACGCGATTGCCGCTGATGCCTTCGTTGATGACGGCGAGATTGGCGGTGGCGGGGTTGGCGTGGAGGCGCGCGGCGAGGAGGTCGGGCCACGTGTTGTTGGTGCCGCTGGTGCTATGCCACCCGTCGGTGATGCTGTCGCCATAGGCTACGATGGTGGCGGCGGGTGAGGTGGATTGCGGAGCTTCGGCCACGTGATTCTTGCTGGAGTCCCAGACTTCGACGGTGGTTGATCGGGATTCGGACTTAGGAGCTTCGACTTCTACGCCCTTGAGGAAGGACCAGGCTCCGGTGGGGGCGGCGTCTTTGAGGGTGGTGGCCGTGACCTGGTCGAAGCTGGCAATGTAGTTGGTTTCGAGCGAGAGGTCGTGGGTGGTGAGGGTGGGGATGGATTGGCCGGCGACGGAGAGGCTGATGGCGAGGTCAGAGAGTGGGGCCAGATTAAAGGCGATTGGGTCGCTGACGGCAATGGAGCCTTGAGGGATGGTGACGGCGGGATGGCCGTTGAAGGTGAGCGGGACCGAGGAGTTGGGCTGGATGGAGCCGGCCGCCGCCGGGAGGGCCACGGCGGATTCGTCGATGACCAGGGGGGTGACGCCGAGCTCGTTGGTGAGGACCACGCGGAGCGTGGAGCCGCCGAGCGAGACGTGCGCGATCTCGCGCAGAGTGGTGGGCAGGGTGAAGGCTTTGTGGTCGTTGGGGTGGGCGACGGGCGCAGTGCCCCACGTGGCAACCCACTGGGGTTGTGGGGCGGTCTGGGAGATTGCCGGGAGTGTGGTGAGGACGGCGGTTAGCAGCGTGAGGCGGAGGGCGGTGGGGGAAAAGCGCACGGCGGGGGCTCCTGGTGGGGTTGGCGAGCGGCAGCGGGGCCGATTCGCGTCGCTATCCAGCATACGATGCTTGTTTCCCCACCCGTCCGCAAAAGCGCGGACGGATGGGCCACCCAGGTGAGGTTGGAGGAATTCTTGCTTGACGATGCGTAATTTGGGAGTGGCGGTGCGTATACACCGCGTATGTACGGATACGATATGGCATTGGCGAGCTCGGTCAGTGGCGATACGCGGGAGATAGCACGCGGCCTTCGCGACCGCGATGTCGCGGTGCTGCAGATGCTGGTGGAGCAGTATCAGGACCGGCTGGTGCGGTATTTGGTGTATGTGCTGGGGCGTCGGGATGGGGTGGACGACGTGGTGCAGGAGACGTGGCTGCGGGTGATGGAGCGGGGGCGGAGCTACGATGGGCGCTCGCGGTTTGAGCCCTGGCTGTTTACCGTGGCGCGGCATCTGGCGATTGATTTTTTGCGGCGGCGGCGCGAGGTGAGTCTCGATGCAGAGGACGGCGGGCGGCCGGGGGCGGCGGCTCCTCTGTCGGAGATGCAGTCTCCGTTTGCACTGGCCGCGCGGACCGAAGATGCGGAGCGGCTCGCGGCGGCGCTGCAGGGGCTGCAGGCCGTCACTCGCGAGGCCCTGGTGCTGCGGTTTATGGAGGACATGTCGCTGCAGGAGATTGCGGCGGTGGTACATGCGCCGGTGCCTACCGTGGCGGCGAGGATTTATCGAGGGCTGGCGGCGTTGCGGTCGCAGATGGAGGAGAAGCATGAGCGCTGAAAGGCATTTGGATTTCGAGCAGAGGATCGATCGCAGTCTGGCGGGCGCGGCCCCAGCGGAAGAACAGCGCGCGTTGGCGGAGCATGTGCGTTCGTGCGCGGCCTGTGCCGACTACTTGAGCGCGAGCCAGAGGGCGGTTGCGGGCCTGAAGGGGTTTTCGTTTGAGGCGGGGCCGGGATTGAATGCGCGGGTGATGGCCGCGGCACGCGCGCGCGCGGAGGAGTTGGAGGCGCGGCGGCGATGGATCGGATTGAGCGTTGTGGCGCTGGTGCTGACGGTGCTCGGAACGGTCGTGGATTTGCGGATTGGACGCTGGGTTGCGGGGTTCTTTGGGCTACCGTCGGTTGAGGTGCATCACGGGTTGATGGCGCTTTGGATTTTGCCGTCGTTTGGGTTGCTGTTGTTGTTTCCGCTGCTCCCGTTGTTGGCGGCCAGGCGGTCTGGCGAATCGGTTAGAGAAGGAAGGGCGATATGAATAAATTTATGGAAGTGGTGCCCAAGGGCGTGAAGGTTGCTGCGGTAGTTTGGATGTGCGCGATTGCAGTGCTGGGGGCGGTGGCTGGCGGGATGTTTCCGCACTGGGGGAACAGCGGGACGTGGCATATGCCATGGTTTGGGAGCTTGGCGATTGGTGCGCTCGGCGGTCTGGCGATGGGCGCGTTCATGGCGGCGTGGCTGCTGTGCGTGGGGTATGTGTATGCGGATGCGCAGCGGCGGGCGATGCGGCCGCTGCTGTGGGCGCTGATTGCGGCGCTGTTTCCGCACTTTTTCGGGCTCCTGCTGTACTTTGCGCTGCGGCAGCCGATGTCGCCGCGGTGCCCGAAGTGCGGGCAGCCGGTGACGCTGGATCAGCGATTCTGCTCGTGGTGCGGAGCGGCAGCGCCGGTGGCCGGCGGTGGGGGGGCGGGGCCGGCGGGTCCGGGCGTGGGGCCTGTGCCTGCGGTTTGAGGAGCTTAGGACGGTAGCCTTTTGAGTTGAAAAAAGTGCGCGAAATCACTGTCAAGGGTTGATGAACGGGACTATTATGCTGTCGAACCGCCTCTCCTACCTTCCGAGCCCGGGAAGACCTGACTTGCTCGGTATCAGGACGGCTCAATATCGAGTCTTGAGGTGCTGTATGGGTGCAATCCGTGTTTTGGTTATTGCGTGGGGAGCTGTAGGGGCTGTGTTGTTGGTGCTGCTTGGATATCGTGGAACGCTGACACGGTATGAAGAGGACCAGATCTTCCTGAGTGACGCCGTGAGCATGGAGTCGCAGCAGCAGAACGATATTCAACGGAAGCTGCTGAAGCTGCGGCCATTCCTGGTTGCCATGGTATGGACCATTGGTTTGCTAACGGCGGTGATCCTGGGGTGGTTTATCCGGGACCTGATCATCCACCTGATGTAGAGGCTTTGTAGAGGGTAGGGGTAGCCGGAGCGGCGGGCTCCGGCGCGGGCCTGGTCCACGCGGGCGGGTGATAGAGGCGTTGCGCCATCGAGCAACGGCGGCGGCGCGCGTGTGGGGCTTTGCGCGGTGGTTTGCGCACCGCTGGGGAATGCCTTTGTAGAATTGGGGGAGACCCCTGGGCGGGCTTGCTCGCTGCGGCGGTCTGCAGAGGTGCGTGCTGGACGCAGGAAAGCCATCGAGGACAGCGCTGGGGGTGGCGATCCGCAGGGCCACGCACCAGCTCTATGATGCCGAGCCGCGGGTGCTGGTTGATCCGATTGCCGTGCCGCTGCTGCGCAAGACGTATGGAGCGGCACTGGACGAGGCAGCGGGGACGTTCAACGAACGATCCTCGCTGGGGCTGCGGGCGTGGATGGTGTCGCGCAGCAGGTTTGCCGAGGACAAGCTGGCGGAGGCGGTGGGACGCGGGGCGCAGCAGTATGTGCTGCTGGGCGCGGGGCTGGATACGTTTGCGCATCGCAATCCGCATGCCGGGGTGAGGGTGTTCGAGGTCGACCATCCGGCGACACAGGCCTGGAAGCGCTGGCTGGTGAAGGAGAGCGGCTTGCCGGAGGTGGAGCACGTGCAGTATGTGCCGGTGGACTTTGAGCGCCAGAGTCTGGCGGCGGAGCTCGAGGCTGCGGGGCTGGATGTTTCAACGCCAACGATGTTTGCGTGGCTGGGGGTGGTGCTGTATCTGTCGCATGCTGCGTTTCGAGGGACGCTGGATTGGATTGGGGATTTTCCTGAGCACAGCGGCGTGGTAATGGATTATGCACTGCCACGACATGCGCTGCCGCAGGAGGAGCAGGAGGGACGGGATTGGCTGGCGGCGAGGGTTGCGAGAATTGGCGAGCCGTTCCAGCTGTTCTTCACTCCGGAAGAGATGGCGGCGGAGCTGGCGGGGTTTCGAGAGATTGAAGATATGGACACGAACGAGATCAGCGCGCGGTATCTGGCGGGTCGTACGGATCGATTGAGTTTGGCGGGGAAGGGCGGGCGGTTGGTGTGTGCGTGGCAGTGAGGTGCGAGATTCGCAGACGCGTGATGCGGAGTTTCGGGGACTGCTCTATGCTGGGAGTCTATGAGCGACGGGTTCGGAACGCACGTTAAGACTGAGACGTTTGGGACGCTGGCGGATGGCAGCGTTGTGACGCTGTATGTGCTGACCAGTGCCGAGATGCAGCTGCGGCTGATTACGTATGGCGCGCGAGTGGTGGGCCTGATCGCGAAGGACCGCGATGGGGAGTCGGGCGACGTGACGCTGGGGTATAGCGAGCTGAAGCCGTACGTCGAGAACACGAATGCGTACTTTGGGGTGATCGCGGGGCGTTATGCGAACCGTATTGCAAAGGGGCGTTTCGTGCTCGACGGGCACACGGTGCAGACGACGATTAATGACGGCGTGAATATGCTGCATGGCGGCGTCGAGGGATTCGACAAGCGCAACTGGGCGGCCGACGTGGTGCCGGATGGCGTGGAGTTTACGCTGGTGAGTCCGGATGGCGACCAGGGGTTTCCGGGAGCGCTCGCGGCCACGGTGCGCTACACGCTGAAGGGCAGTGTGGTGCGGATTGCCTACTCGGCGAGGAGCAACAAGGACACGGTGGTGAACCTGACGAATCATGCCTACTTCAACCTTAACGGCGAGGCTTCGGGAACGATTCTGGACGAGCTGCTGACGCTGGAGGCGGATGCCTATACGCCGGTCGCGGATGCGGCGGCGATTCCTACGGGGGAGATTGCGAGCGTGGAGGGGACGCCGTTTGATTTTCGCAATGCCACGGCGATTGGAGCGCAGATCGGGGATGCGAATGATCAGCTTAAGTTTGGTCGCGGGTATGACCACAACTGGGTGGTGCGGGGGAAGGCTGGAGAGCTGCGGCCAGCGGCGAAGGTGTACTCACCGAAGTCGGGGCGAGTGCTGAAGGTTGCGACTACGGAGCCGGCAATCCAGTTCTATTCGGGGAACTTTCTGGATGGGACGCTGGTGGGGAAGAGTGATGTCGCGTATGTGCAGCGCAGTGGGTTTTGCCTGGAGACGCAGGCGTTTCCGGATGCGCCGAATCATGCCAACTTTCCCAGCACGGAGTTGAGGGTGGGGGAGACGTATTCGAGCGTGACAACTTGGACGTTTGGGGTGGAGTGAGCTTCTAGCTTCGAGCTTTGCGCAGCCGCAGTCGAGGCGAAAGGTTGCTAGTGCGAGCTGGCGATTTGTTTGTCGAGGGCTTCCAGCTGCTGGGGGTCTAGCTGCTGGCGAATCTGGAGAAAGGTGTGGGCGTATTCCTTTTCCAGGTCGCTGCGGGCCTGGGAGACGCGATCGATCGCGGCGAAGACCTTGGTTTCATCGCGAAGGTCGGCGTTGGAGAGGCTGCCGAGGTTAACTTCTTCATGCTGGAGGTTGGTGTAGAGGTTGGTGATGGTGGGCCAGTTGGCTTCGAAGATGCCGTCCATGCGGCGCTGCTGATCGGAGGAGAGGTTGAGTTTTTTGGCGGTGCCGTGGTCGTCCCACCAGCGGCCGCCGAGGCCTAGCTGGAGGCCCATGCGGGGGAGGCCGCGGGAGTCGGCTGCGGGACGCTCAAAGCCGTTGGGGCGGGCGGTACCCATGTTGGGGGGGCGTTCGCCCATCATGCCGCCGCCTCCCATGGGATGGCCGCCCATGGGATGGCCGCCTCCGCCGTGCTGGCCGCGGGCTTGGGCGGAGAAGAGGCACAACCAGAGACACACCAGTGCAACGGCCAGCAGCGCAAAGCGCCCGGCGACGATGCGTCGAGATGTGAGGTTGTGCGTCAAGCGTCCTCAGTTAGATTGAATTAGTCCTGAATGGAAGTCAGGGTCCCGGTGTCGGGTGCGGGCGCGAGGCCCAGGGCCGCGGGAGAATCACTGGAGGGATCGAGTGAGGCGTCGATCGCCTGCAGCATGTGATTTTCGGCGGAGATGCGGGCCGCGAGATGGACGACATGCGGTGCAGCGGTGACGCTCACAGTCGCGGTGAGCACGGCAGCTTTGGGCGCGGGGGTTGGTTGCTGAGCGGGAGTCAGTTGGGCCGTTGCCGCGGGCGCGGGCTGCGGTGTGTTGAGGATGGAGAACTGGTGGGTCGCGTTGATGAAGGCGAAGCCGAGGGCCATGGAGAGCGTGGCGCTCGCCCAGGCCGTGTGGCGCTGCCAGCTGCTGCGCTCCTCGGCGGGAATGGGAATTGGCAGCGTGGCGGAGCGGCGCTCGCTCCAGGCGGTGGAGACCTGCTGGAAGCTGGCGATGGGAGAGCGCGCCAGGGCGACGCGCTCGGCGCAGAGGGTGCAGGCGTCGAGGTGAGCGGCGGGGGTCGGGGCGAGGTCGCCGATCAGGTGGTCGTCGATCTGGTCGGGCGTAAGGTGGTTGGCGAAAGACTCGGCTGGGATGGAGGCGAGCTGGTCCGGATGGGAGTTCATAGGGTTTCTCCGGCAGGATGGGTTGCAATGGTTTCAGGTGAAGCAGATGCGGCGTCGGGCCTCCGGTTGCGGGCCCGGCGGCGCGGTCGCGGGTCGAGAGTCTGTTCGGGAGTGGCGGATTGGGCAGCGCGAACCTGGGCGCGCACCGATTTCAGGGCGCGGTGGAGGTGCGTCTTGACAGTGTTCACCGGGATGTTGGTGATGCTGGCGATCTCGGAGAGCTCAAGATCTTCAGAGAACCGCATCAGGAAGACGGTGCGCTGGTTGGGCGAGAGACTCTGCAGGGCAGCGTACACCTGGGAGGCCTTCTCTTTGGCGAGCAGCCGGGATTCGGGAGAGCTTTCGGGGCTGGGCAGGAAGTTGGACGCGTCCGTGATGTCGATGGCGGTGGCGCGGGCTTGGCGCCAGAAGCGGAACTTGAGCAGGCGCTGGTGGTCGCGGATGAGGTTGACGGCGATCGAGGTGAGCCAGGTGCTGATGGAGCAGTCCCCGCGGAAGCGGTCCCGAGCGTTGTAAGCCTTGAGGAAGCAGTCCTGTGTGATCGACTCCGCCAGGTCCGCGTCGCCGACCGAGAACGCGACAAAACGCAGGAGCCGCGGCCTGTAGGTGCGGACCAGCGTGTCCATGTCGTCCAGCTCCGAGGCGGTGTGCTCGGTGGCGGGGACGTTCGCAATGGATGCATCCAGAGCTAACTGCATATGGTTGAAGACGTGCGACCCTCCTCATCAGGTTACATAAAAGATGAGCTATTTCGGGGGGAAGTTTCGCGTCCGGTCCGCTTGCAGCGCGGAGGGAGCTAACTGGGTGCCTTGTCAGCGGCTTGGGAGGCGGCGGCAGCGGAGGTGGCGGCCGAGGTGGCTGCCGCATCCGCGGTGGTTTTGTCAGCGGAGCCCGCGGCTGCCACAGACTCCGTGTAGGCGGCGGACGCGGCTTCGGCTGTGGCCTGGGCGGCTTCGGCTGCGTCTCCCTGGATGATGTATTCATCCACGATGACGGCGATGAGGGCAGCCGTGGGGATCGCGACCAGAGCGCCAACGACGCCGGCCAGGGCCGTGCCGGCGAGCAGCGCAACGAGGACGGAGAGGCCCATCAGGTTGACGCGGGTGCGCATGATCCGCGGGGTGAGAAAGGCGTTCTCAACCTGCGCATAGATGGCGTAGAAAATGAGGACCCCGGCCATCTTGGTCCAGGAGTCGGTGGCGGCGACGCCGGCGGCGAGAAGGATGGTGATGACTCCGCCAACCACGGGAATGATGTTGAACAGGCCCATGAGCACGCCGAGAAGGAAGAAGTAGCGGACGTGCAGGAGGCCGAAGACGGCGGTGCTTGTAAGACCGAGGATGAGCATCAGCGCAACTTGTCCGACAAACCAGCTGCTCATGCGGACTTCGGCGACCACCAGGGTTTTGGCGAGGCGCTCGCGGGAGCCGTCGGAGAAGAAAGAGAGGAAGTAGAAGTAGACGAACTCGCCTTCGAGCATGAAGTAGATGCAGAGGATGAAGGCGGTGAAGAGATCGAAGATGCGTGCGATCCACAGAGGAGCGGTAGCGAAGAGATACTGCGCGGTGGACGCGATGGCGCCTTCACTTTTCTGGGCGAGGGAGTCGACGCCGAACTTGTCGGCGAGGGGAAGGTGCTTGATCTTCGCGATCACGGCGGGGATGCGGGTGGGAAGGTCGGTGGCGAAGCGCTGGATGTCGTGCATGACCGGCGGCAGCGCGACGATGAGAAAGAGCGTGAGGAAGATGAAGACGGAGAGGACCAGGGTGACGATGGCCAGCGGCCGCGAAAGAGACCACTTGCCGATGTGCAGCCGCATGATGTGCTGCACCAGCGGCATGAGGACGACGGCGAACAGTGCGCTGACGTAGACAATCTCGAGCACCTGGCGCAGACGCCAGGCAAGCGCAAGGCCGAGCGCGAGCGCGAAGACGAACAGGATGTAGCCGCGCACGGTGGAGACCTGCTTCGCGTGATCGTCGGCGGGATTGGAGTTGTAAGGCTGCAGCGACAGCGGGCACGCTCCCTGTGAGTTGTACTGGATGCTCTCACTTGGATGCGGTAGGACGCAACCGGGCTGGCTGGTTGGAGTTAGAGAGCGGCGTTACTTGTGAGATGCGGGAGGGATGAGCTTGATCTGGAAGATGGTGGGCCACTCTTTGCCGGTGACGAAGAGGCGGTCGTGCTGGGCGTCGTAGGCGATGCCGTTGAGGACGGCTTCGTCGTCGAGATGCATGACGTCGGGGAGAAGGCCGGAGAGATCGATCCAGGCGATGACGTGGCCGTCGCGGGGAGAGATGCGGGCGATGCGGTTGGTGTGCCAGACGTTGGCGTAAATCTCGCCGTGGATGTACTCCAGCTCGTTGAGGTTGGTGACGGGAGAGCCCTGGTCGGTGACGGTGATGTTGCGGACTTCGTGGAAGTCTTTCGGATCGCGGAAGCGGATGATGGCCGTGCCGTCGTCGGTGAGGATGTGCGTGCCGTCCTGGGTCATGCCCCAGCCTTCGCCCGTGTAGGTGAAGTCGGCGAGCCTGTGGAGGGTAGCGCGGTTGTAGACGAAGCCGGTGTGGGCTTGCCAGGTCCACTCGTAGAGATTGGGGCCCCAGTTGACGATGCCTTCGCCAAAGTATTGCGGAGCAAGCTCGAGCTGTTGCTTTACGTGGCCTGTGGAATCGTAGACGAGGACCTGCGAGTGGCCCTTGATGCCCGTGCCTTCATAGAACAGGCCGTTAAGGTAGAAGAAGCCTTCGGTGTAAGAGCTGGTGGAGTGCGGGAAGGTGGCGACTACCTTGTAGCCGTAGACGGGCGTTGGTTTGTTTTGCGCGCGAGCGGAGGGGAGGGCGAGGAGCAGACCGAGGGCGAGGAGCAGGGCGCGGCGCATTAAGGTGAGGATATCGCAGCGGACAGGGTTACTGTCATAAAGCGTTCTGGCGAACGATTTTGATTGCAGCAAAATTCGGCATTCCTTCATCGACGGCCCTGGCGTTGGGGAGTATCGTGAAGGTTCTTCCTCTAACCCGACCCGGTCTTCGGGCGTTTGTCTACGCGCGCGTGGGCAGGAGATATCGAGGTGTGCATGAACACGAGGATTCTTCGCCTTTTCGTTCTTCTCTTCTGCAGCGTTTTCGGGTTTCAGGTTTACGCGCAGGCAACGGCGGCGCGGCCGGGTTCGGTCACGCTGTTCAACAATGTGCGCGTGTTGAACAGGAGCGGCGAACTTACGGCCCCTGCGAACGTGCTGGTGCGGGGCAACCTGATTGAGCGCATCTCGGCGTCGCCGATTCCAACCGACCGGATGGCGACCACGAAGATCATCGAGGGCGGCGGCCGGACGCTGATGCCCGGCTTGATCGACGCGCATACGCACATCATGATGCAGAATATTCCGATGTCGGTGGCGATGACCGCGGACATTGGATACATCACGCTGGTGGCGGCCAATGCGGCGACGGAAACGCTGATGCGTGGATTCACGAGCATTCGCGATATGGGCGGCCCGGCGTTTGGGCTTAAGATGGCGATCGACCAGGGGCTGGTTGTGGGACCGCGCATCTATCCTTCGGGCGCGTTTATCTCGCAAAGCGGCGGCCATGGTGACTTCCGCATGCCGTATGAGATTCCGCGGCAGATTGGCGGACCGCTCAGCCATGCCGAACTCATCGGCGTAGCTGCGATTGCGGATGGCCCTGACGAAGTGCTGCTACGCACCCGCGAGCAGTTGATGAAGGGAGCTTCGCAGATCAAGCTGATGGCGGGCGGCGGTGTGACGTCTCCGTATGATCCGCTGGACGTGACGCAATACACGGAGCCGGAGATTCATGCGGCCGTATTGGCAGCGGAAAATTGGGGCACGTACGTGACCGTGCATGCGTACACGCCGAGGGCGATCCAGATGGCCATTGCGGCGGGAGTGAAGTGCATTGAGCATGGCCAGCTTGCCGATGATGCCAGCGCGAAGCTGATGGCCGATAAGGGAATCTGGTGGAGTCTGCAGCCGTTTCTTGGCGATGCGGATACCGGCGCTGCGCCAGCAAATTCGGCAACCGAACAGAAGAGAGCGCAGATGCGAGCGGGGATCGATACGGCGTACAAGCTGGCGATTAAGTACAAGGTCAAGACCGCGTGGGGAACGGACACGCTGTTTGATGCGAAGCTGGCAGCGCAGCAGGGCGCGCAGTTGACCACGCTGGTGCAGTGGTACACGCCGTCGCAGATCTTGAAGATGGCGACGGCGGATAACGCGGAGCTGCTGGCGCTGTCGGGGCCGCGCAATCCTTATCCCGGAAAGCTGGGCGTGGTGGAAGAGGGCGCGCTGGCGGACCTGCTGCTGGTGGATGGCGATCCGGTGGCGAACATCAAGCTGATTGAAGATCCTGCGAAGAACTTTGTGGTGATCATGAAGGACGGCGTGATCTACAAGAACACGCTGAACGGCGAGGGCTTGCGCTAGAAGCCCAGACTGCAGGAGCCCCCGGGTTAGCGGGAGCTCCGGGGCTGGCGGATGGCGGCGAGGAGCGCGTCGACGGTCTGGTCTAGGGTGAGCTCGCCGGTGTGGATGGTGTAGGCCGCGATGCGTTCATAGTGGGGGCGGCGGAGGCGGAACCGGCGTTCGGCGAGGTTGAGGTCGGCGAGGTTAGGGCGAGCAGTAGCGGCGGGATCGTCCGCCTGGGCCGCGCAGCGCGCGACGAGGGTGTCGAAGTCCGCGGCGAGATACACGACGGCGGTGTGGGGCGTCTGCTCGAGCAGGAGCCGGTTGCCAAGCTCTTCGGGAGCTCCGCCGCCGAGGGCGATGACGGCGCGGCGCTGGCCAAGCAGCGAGGCTAGCGTGGCCGACTCGAGGTGGCGGAAGTGCGCTTCGCCGTATTCGGCGAAGATCTCGGGAACGGTGCGTTCGTGGCGGGCTTCGATCTCGCGGTCGAGATCCAGGAAGCGCCACCCGAGGCGTTCGGCGAGGAGCGCGCCCGCGCTGGTTTTGCCGGATCCCATAAACCCGGCCAGCACGATGCGGTCGAGAACTGCACGTCCGGCGGGCGTTGGATTCGTGGCGGGTTTCGGTTTGGCGGGCATGGGCTGGGCCGATTCGGTAAGGGTTGCTGTACTCATTGTCGTCTCCGTAAGGCTTTCGGTGAAGCTAAGTTTGTCGGGCAAAAGAAAAACCGCAGACCCTGTGGGCTGCGGCTCGGTGGATGGCTTGGGTTCTCTAGGTTGGATCAGAGAAGCGCATAACGCCGCCGGGCCGCTGGTGGATACCAGTAGCAATAGCTAAATCGGCCGGTGGTGGGGCGCAGGTTCATCGCGATTTATAGTAGCGCGGGGGAAAAGTTGTGGCAAGAGGAGAGATTCGGAGTGTGCGGTGATCGGCTCGCACTCGTGTCACTCCAGGAAACGACCGCTAGAACTTGTACCCGAAGCCGATCGACACGATGGGGTAAAACCTCAACGCGGATAGGTCGTCGCGATACTTGTCTCTTTGGGCCGCAAGGTCTGACTGGAAAGTGGGGTTGTTCTCGACGTCCTGGCAAGCGGTGCCGAACTCATTGCAGGTGGTGCCGATGAAGTTGAGGTCAACCTTGGGATCGCCGACGTAGGCGAAGCCGATTTCGACAGGAACGCTGAAGTGCTTGTTGGCTTTTCTCGGGACGATGTTTCCCCAGCCGAAGCTGAAGGTGGGAGCGGCCTTGCTGCCCAGATACAGGCTGCCTGTGGCATGGGGTGGATCGGTCAGGCTGGCGTAGTACGTCGTGCCGTTCAGGGTGAAGCTCTGATTCGGATTGAGGGTGGCGGTGCCGGTGATCCGATTGCCGTTGTAGGCGATGAATCCTGCGCTGAGGCGGAACTTGCCGTTGAAGGGGTACCAGTCCAGACTGCCGCCTCCTGAGGCGAGCTGGAGGTTGCCTCCGTAGGTAACGTAGTCCTCCGTGATGGTCACGTTGTAGCGGAAGAAGTAGCCCGTGCCGCGAAGATTCCACTTACGCGCCAGGGGCGTTGCCACGTCAAAGCCGATACCGTCCGCGCCGATCTTTACGTCGACCCCGACGGCGGAAAACGCCCTCGTGGACGTTTCAGGAGCGGGCTGCTTGCTACCGGACGCAGGCACCGGAGCTTCCGGCACGGAAGAAAGGTCCAGGCTTGTGCTCGATGAGGACGAGGCATCCGTGACGGGGACGAGCTCTGCGCGGTCAGCCGTGGCTGAGGTTTGAGCCAGCAGCGAAGAGCTTAGTACAGCCGAGAGAACCAGGAGGGATGAAAGATACGACCGATTGAAGTTCACAGATATCCGATCAAGGCATGGTTAGGTGAAGAACCCGCGACGAACCGTGTCGATGCTGCGAAGCGACGAGAGCCGGCTGCAAGTTTGGGCCTGAACGCCCGGCAGATCATGGGATTATCCCGAATGACTACGAAGCAATCTAACGTACGCTCTGGTCGCTCGCTACTGGCAAAACTGACAGCTCCGGCGGTTAGCGGCGAGGACCGCTTGCCGGTGCATTGCTCCAATCGTTGCTCCAAATGTCTGCGAGGCTCGCGTCGGCCATGGCTGGAAGTTCTGACAGTTGTTTGCGGACTGGAATAGCACGATGATGGTGGGATTAAGTCTGTCCAGCGACCGATGCGGCGATGGTCCGATTAAGCACTCCGTGAGGGAAGCCAACGTCTATGCATGCTCTGGAGATAAGTTTCCTGGTGTTCGCCCTCGTCGTCGGAGGCGCATTTGCCGGGATGGTCGTGCGCCGATTCAGGCCGGATGAACGTTTCAACCCGGAATCGAAGGACACCATCCGGCTCGCGATTGGACTGGTTGTCACCATGACCAGCCTGGTGCTGGGGATGCTCGTGTCCTCGGGCAAAACGTATTACGACGGGCAAAAAACAGAGGTGGCCCAGTTGTCTGCGGAGGTCATGTTCATTAACGGGCTGTTGATTGCTTACGGTCCTGAGACGCAGCAGCTTCGGATGGAAGTTCGAGTGTACGTAGGGGAAATTGTCGATCGAATATGGCCGAAGAACGAAATGCAGTCGGTGACACTTATGCCGTTGGCCCATAACGAAACCTTCTATGAGCACCTGCAACTGCTGACGCCGAAGAATCCCCAACAGGCTGCGATCAAGGCCGAGCTGTTGGCGGCTACTCTTAGCTTGAGAAAGTCCTACTGGTTTATGTTTCTCAAGTCGGAAGAACCGGCGATGTCGGTGCCTCTTTTGTCAGTCGTCACGGCTTGGCTGGTCATCATTTTTTTCAGTTTTGGGGTGTTTGCTCCTCGCCTTCCCAATGTGATCACGACGCTGGTCGTTTGCGCCATGGCTGTTTCAGCGGCCGTCTTCATTATTGTTTCGCTGAATTCTCCGTTCACCGGGGTGATGAGGATCTCGCCCGCCGCGATTCGTGACGTATTGACTCAAATGGCGGCGAGTCCATGAGAGATATTAATTCACGAAAGCGACGAATGCCCTTCGTACGCCAGTGGCTCACGCCTGAGGGTACGAAGGGAATTGAGTTCAAGGCCTGGCTAGTTCTTTCTCTTGCTGGGGGGTTCTTCTTTTAGCTTGCTCGCGATGTTGGACCAGACAGCGTCGCTGGGTTCGGAGCCGGAGCCTTCGCCGCTGGGTTCGAAGAGGCTCTTGGCCTGCTCGGCGATCGTTTCGAGATCGCGGACCAGGGCCTGGCAGTCAGGATGGGCGGCGAAAAAGTTGGCGAAGCGCGGGTCGGAGCTGATGGAGCCGCCGCCGGATTCGAAGAGTTCGGGAAGATATTCTTCAAATTCTGCCGGGGTCATCTTGTCGAGATTCGCTGTAGCGAGGTCTTTCATCAGGCAATCACCTTCTGGCCTGCGGGCCCTTTTTCGCCGACGGACTCGGATACGCTGTCGACCGGTTGAAGCGCCTGGGATTGGCGAAGCAGCTCGCGCAGCTTGAGGCGGGCCTTGTGCAGCTGAGACTTGCTGTTGCCGGTCGAGCATTCGAGCATGGTAGCGATCTCATTGTGCTCGAAGCCTTCGACGTCGTGCAGCACGAAGACCATGCGATAGCCGGGAGGAAGCAGGGCGACGGCGCGTTCCAGCGTCACGCGGTCAACCGAACCCGAGAGCATGGTGTCGCGGGAGCCGAAGTCGCGCTTGGGCGCGTCCTCTTCCGAGGGGTTGATCGTCTCTTCAAGCGAGACCAGCTGCAGGCCCTTCTTGCGCAGATGCATCAGGACGAGGTTCACGGTGAGGCGGTGCAGCCAGGTGGAGAACGCGCTCTCGCCGCGGAAGCTGCCGAGCTTGCGGAAGAGATGGAGGAAGGCCTCCTGGGTCATATCCTCGGCTTCAGAGACGTTGCCGAGCATGCGCAGGCACAGCGTGTAGACGCGCCGTTTGTGGAGGGCATAGAGCTTGGCGAAGGCGTCGGGGTCGCCGTTTTTGGCGCGCTCGATGGCTTCAGCTTCGCCGGCAATGGGAGCATTCCGCTTGAAGAAGCCGGGGTTCGGTTTCGTCTGCATTCTCGGTAGGCCTTGGAGATCCATAGATGATTTGTCCGCTCTTAGTCTTAAATCGAACGGCGCAGCGTGATGGACTCTTTCTCTGTAACGCTGCGCGCAGGATAAAGTTTCAAGAGCTTGGACTGAGGAATGGGCCGGGGGGGTTGCACGGTGGAAAGATTCCGGGGGTAAAGGGTTTGGGGCAAGTGGGTTAGCCGTAGAGTAAGTATACGGTGGGAGGCGGCTTTTAGCTCTCGACAGCGAAAAGCTGCTCTTCAATACCGCCAGCTCTTCAAATCCGCCCCAGCCGGCGCCGTCTTCTCCATCCGCTCCATAATCTGCGGCACATACATCTGGTTGTAGTGCATCCGCGAATACGCATTCGGCTTCGTCGGATCCCCATTCCAGCAGTGCTCCGCCCGAGGCCCATACTTCACCTCGCCGTCATAAGGAACCCCATGCCCCGGCGTCCCTGTCTTATCCAGAAAGTCCTGCATAAGGTACACCGCGTTATTCAAAAAGTACGTGTCGTCCGACCCAACATAAATATGCAGCTTCCCCTGCAGCTTCGGCCCCAACGGACTCTCCGGCTTCGCCCAGTCTCTCTGCAAAATCGCATCCAGGTCATAATGCTCCCGCCAATACTCCGCCGTCTTGTGATCGATCACGCCCGTAGTCTTATCGAAGATCGGCTGCGGATACCCATCCTTCCCTTCCGGCGAATACACGGCCTGCCAGATATCAAACTGGTCGCCAGACCGCCCGTGATCCCCCAGCGCCGCCTCGTACGCAATGTTGTCGCGCATCGAGATCAGCGTCTGCCCCAGATAATTCCGCATCGCCGGCTGCTCCACGCGTTTGTTCGCCCCCTGGGCATAAAACATGTTGTCGTCCTTATACAAATCCCGAGTCATGTACGCATGAAAGTCCACCGGATCAGGGCAAGCCACAAACGCCCCGTTATAGTGCTCCGGATAAAACATCTGCACGGCCAGCGACTCCCATCCCCCCGTCGACCCGCCATATAAAAACCGCGCCCACCCCGCTCCAATCGCGCGAAACTTCTTCTCAATCGCCGGAATCAGCTCCGTCTCAATCGCGTCCCCATACGGCCCCACATTAGCCGAGTTCACCGCATAGCTATCGTCGTAGTACGGATTCGCATGCTGCAGCTTCACAATCAACATCCGCGGCGTCCCCGGCTTCACCCACTCCAGATAGTTCTTGTAAGCCTCCTCCTGCATGATCCGGTTATATCCCGCCAGGTGAAACCGTTCCGAGTACACCGGCTTCAGATTCGGATCAGGCGGCTCCGTCCGAAAATCATCAAAGTCCGAAGCATAATGGTCCTCCGCCACGATCAGCGGAAACCGCGCCTCCGGATGTTCATCAAACCCCCACGGCACCATCACCACCGCCGACAGAAACACCGGCCGCCCCCAGAACTTCGTCAGCAGCGCACTCTGAATCCGTATATGCCGAATAAACTTCGTATCCACCTCCGGCTTAATCTCCGGCATCACCTGGTCCATCACCACCTGTAACTTCGTCCCCGGCCCCACATGCACCTTCACCGGCTTCGAATACAAATTCCCCGGCGCCACGCTCCACTGCTTCCCCTCACCCCGGTCAGCCGACAGCTTCACCACCGACCCATCCCCCCGATGGAACGTCTCATACACATTCAGCACCGCCTGCACTGTGTAATCCCCCTCCGGCACATCGCTCAACTTCGCCCGTGGATATCCGTCCGCCTTCTCCCCCACCACCACCGTCTCCCCCGGCTTCATCCCATCCACCGTCACCCCAAACACCTGCTGCGACTGCATCGTGTCATTAATCTGCATCCGAGGCTCCTCACTCGGATCATTCGACAGCAGCACCATCAGCCTTCCATCCAGCGCCTTCCCCGACACCGCCGCCGGAAACCGCACCGAAACCGTCTGCGCGCGTCCAATCCTGCACCCGAACACGCACACCCCAACCGCAACCAAACCCATCCACACTTTACGCATACGAGAGTATAGAACCTCATCCATTACCCACCCCACCCCCACACACCGCGAACTCGCGCATAAAATGCTCTATACGCTTCCCGAGCGCGACGCAGTCCGCAACCCGGAACGCGCCTTCGGGCGGCTTCATGCGTCCAAGGAGAGATGATGCGTCGCACCGCATGGATATGGGCCGTCGGCTCCGCAGCCTGGACCTTCGACGCCATCGTCAACCTCTACTACCGCAACCGCCCCCACGCGGAGCTAGCCTTCATGGTAGCCGTGATGTTCGCCATAGCCTGGGCCTACTACTCTCGCCAACCCACCCGCTAACCCCACACGCAGCAAAGGCCCGAGCACCGCCCAGGCCCCCGCCTCTCACTTCTCACTTCTCACTTCTCTACCTCTCTA
>CAVTSJ010000015.1:0-139397 GCA_963737325.1 uncultured Acidobacteriaceae bacterium | reverse complement strand
TTCCGCGTTTTTTTGCAACTATCCGGCTTGGCGTATCCAGTCCCTGATGTTCATGCCAATCCGCTCAATATCTTCCTTCGAAATGTTCCCACCATGCATGACGATGTTGCGCGATTTTTCTAAGGCATTCAGCGTCGCCTTGGCCCATTCCATGTTTCCCAACAAGTCTTCGAATATTTCCCAGTTTGTGACAATGATGGACGAAAGGTCGCCGAAGTCGCAGTAATTTACCTCTGCCGTCCCCCGAACCCCATGCCACCGATGCTTTGCATCCTCCTCCATCCTAGTTTTCGAAGTCTTTCGAATCCGCTCTGGAACCTTGTCCCACCAAGGCGCGCCGTGTTTCTCAGACATGGCTTTTACAACCATCAAGC
The DNA here is from genome assembly GCA_963737325.1 of uncultured Acidobacteriaceae bacterium. Taxonomy (GTDB): domain Bacteria; phylum Acidobacteriota; class Terriglobia; order Terriglobales; family Acidobacteriaceae; genus Granulicella. The sequence goes on along the minus strand of CAVTSJ010000015.1, from coordinate 139,023 downwards.
GCACACCGTTCTCGAATGCGTGAACCGCCGCATAGACAACTGACATCCGTTGTGCCTCAGAAAGGAGCTGCGGATCGAGAAAATCGAACGAAAGCGACCTCTGCAGATCACGCGCATGTTCCGCCCCGAAATGCGATTTCCGTATCCTTCCCGTTTTATCAAGGGCCTCCTCGGTTAGGACGCCTCTATATACGAAGGAATAAAAGTCGACCTCATTCATCCTAGATGCTCCCTAAGGCTCTTGAAGATCGCGTCATAAACACCCTGATCTTTTGTGTCAGGAAGAACAATGTTGATGTGATATTGCAAAGCGGATACCGAGAGCTTTCCGGGCAACAGGTCTTTCCCAGGAGCATCTGACTTAGGCGCATCTGCCTCTGTGGACAATTCGATAGGCGCGGAATCTTCACGAGGCGCGTCGCCCGCGGGCGAAACCTTGGGCGACGAGAAATCCGCATAGTCGCAAAGTGCTCGAAATGTCTTAGCGATATTGCCTATGACCAAGTCCGTCTTACTACCGGCATATAAGGTACGCAATTTATTGCGGGCGTCGTCTGCCGACATCTCATTAGCCTTAATATTGATGGCAAACAGTGCGGCATAGGCTTCCTTGATGCCGGCTGCCAAAACTTGCTTTGATCGAGACCGATCTAAGAACTCGAAGTAACGAGCTTGAGGAGTTCCGTCCTGATTTAGAAAGCCTAGGTCTTTAAGAATGCCGATGAACAAACGATCATTGGTTGATGTAAATCCCAGATTTTCCAGAAATTTTACCGAGAACCGCTCTGGCGGCTGGGCGTCAAGCATAGCCTCGAAGTACGCGGGTACTGCACTCGTTTTGAGCGTGTAGCTGTCGGGAAGTTGCATTGTCCTCCTATTATTGCGCCTCTGAGTCATAGGGATGCTGCCTGATACTAACCCCAGACTCATCTCAACTCCAGCACCAATTCGGCACCCTCCCTTCACTTGATAAAAGGCCGCATCAAAGTGATTGTTGCTTTTCTCAGCACCACAACATCGGCCTCAAACCAACACCCCCTCAAGGAGAACGACAAAATGCAAATGGGAATGGTAGGCCTCGGAAGAATGGGCATGAACATGGTACAGCGCCTCATCAAAGCCGGCCATCAATGCGTCGGCTTCGACAGCAACCAGGCCACCATCGACACCCTCAGCAAGCTCGGCGGCTCGGGAGCCACTACGCCCGAAGACTTCGTTCAGAAGCTCTCCACGCCGCGCGTCATCTGGCTCATGGTTCCTGCGGCTGTCGTCGACGAGGTGATCGCCAACCTTCTTCCCCACCTCCAGCCCGACGACATCCTCATCGACGGCGGCAACTCCTTCTACCAGGACGACATCCGCCGCGCCGAAGCCCTCAAGCCCAAGTCCATCCACTACCTCGACTGCGGCACCAGTGGCGGCGTCTGGGGAGCCGACCGCGGCTACTGCCTCATGATCGGCGGCTCCGACGCGCCCTTCGCCCGCTGCGAGCCCATCTTCAAGGCCCTCGCCCCCGGCATCGACGAAGCCCCCCGCACCCCCGGCCGCGAAAAAATCGGCGGCACCGCCGAGCACGGCTATCTCCACTGCGGCCCGCACGGCGCCGGCCACTTCGTCAAGATGGTCCACAACGGCATCGAGTACGGCATGATGGCCTCCTACGCCGAAGGGCTCAACATCCTCCACCACGCCAACGCCGGCAAAACCAAACAGGTCGATGACGCCGAAACCACCCCGCTCCGCGACCCCCAAAACTACCAGTACGACCTCAACCTCACCGACGTCACCGAAGTCTGGCGGCGCGGCAGCGTGATCTCCTCCTGGCTGCTCGATCTCGCTGCCGCCTCGCTGCTCGAAAGCCCCGACCTCAGCAAGTTCGCCGGCCGCGTCTCCGACTCCGGCGAAGGCCGCTGGACCGTCAAGGCCGCCATCGACGAATCCGTGCCCGCCCCCGTCCTCAGCGCAGCCCTCTTCGACCGCTTCAGCTCCCGCGGCGAAGCCGACTTCGGCGACAAACTCCTCTCCGCACTCCGCTTCGAGTTCGGCGGCCACCAAGAAAAGAAGAAGTAGCTTCCGCATCGATTCAAGGCGAGATCTAGCGGGACGGCCAGTTACCTCGTAGTCAACCTGACTTGGGGCCGCCCTCCCGTCTCTTCACGATCAATTCCCGCCCGGCACGTCAACTTTCGTGGATACTGTTACTTACCCATGCGAGCCGAGCCCTTCACGCAGCCAAACCCGCAGCGCCTGCTTTACCCCGACGCGTTCCCACCCGCGCCGCGGCGCGGCGGCGCGCACTATGTCGAGCTTGCCCTTGCCTTCCTCGTTCTGCTGCTCTTCTCCTGGCTTGGCATCAAGCTCTCGAACTCCTCCGAAGGTGTCGCCACCATCTGGTTCACCAACGGGATGCTCTTCGCTCTCGTCATCCTTCGCCCCCGCCACCTCTGGATCCAGTATTTTGCCATCGGCCTCTTCGCCGATACCCTCGCCGACGTGCTCTACGGCGACCGCTTCGCCCTCGCCTTCGGTGTCTCGCTGGCCAATTCTGTCGAGGTGATCCTCTCCGTCCTCGTTCTCACCTACTTTTTTGGCAGCCCCTTCAACCTCTCCCGCCGCAGGCCCCTGGTCGGCTTTCTGTTCATCGCCGTGATCGGCGCCACCGCTATCACCAGCGCGCTAGGCGCTTCCTGGACGCTCCTCTTCGTCAACGCCGGCCCATGGCCCACCCTCTTCCGCACCTGGTGGCTCGGCGACATGCTCGGGATGTCCATCATGGCGCCCCTGGTCTTCATCCTGCTTCGCCCCGGCTTCTTCCACATGCTCTACCGCCGGCGGCTGCTCAACACCCTTGGCCTTCTCCTCATCCCCGCGCTCGCGACTCTTGCCGTCTTCACCGATAGGCACGATCCACTCATCTTCCTCATCGTCCCCGCGCTGCTGGTGGTCGTCTTCCGCCTCGGTTTCCCGGGCACGGTCCTGGCCGTCTGCGTCGTCGCCCTCATCTCCATCCCGCTTACCATCCACGGCTACGGCCCGCTCATGCTGGTCGCCGACCACCGCATGCTGCACCGCATCGTCGACGTCCAGATCTTCCTGGCGGTCGCGCTCTTCACGTGCTTCCTGGTCGCCACCTTGCTGGAGGAGCGCATTGAGCTCGAGGTCTCGCTGCAGCAAAGCGAAGCCCGCTATCGCCTCCTCGCCTCGCTTGACGGCCTCACCGGCCTGGCCAACCGCCGCAGCTTCGACGAGCGCCTCGAGGACGAATGGGGCCGCGCCCTGGTCGCCAACCAACCTCTCTCCCTGCTTATGATCGACGTCGATCTCTTCAAGAAGTACAACGACCTCTTCGGCCACATCAACGGCGACAACTGCCTCCGCCAGATCGCCAACGTGATCGCCGACGCCGTCCACGTGACCTCCGGCGAAGCCTCGCGCTTCGGTGGCGAAGAGTTTGCCGTCATCCTCCCGAACACCGACAGCGCCCACGCCATGGCCGCGGCCGAAAGCCTGCGCGCAGCCGTGGCCGACATCAAACTTCCCCACCCCGGCAGCCCCTGGCACCTGCAGACCATCAGCATCGGCGTCGCCGTCGCGGTGCCGGAGGTCGGTCAGTCCCCCGTCTCCCTGCTCAACGCATCGGACAGCGCGCTCTATCTCGCCAAGCTCCTCGGCCGCAACCGCGTCGAATCCAACCTCTCCCATAGCGCAATCCAGCTCGAACCCAACGAGCCGGAGCTCACCTCTGCGCCCCCGGGCATCGCATAAAGAACAGCTTCTAGCTGCTAGCTTTTAGCTCCTAGCTTTTTGCTCTTGGCTCTTGGCTCTTGGCTTTTGGCTTTTGGCTCTTGGCTCTTGGCTCTTGGCTCTTGGCTCTTGGCTTTGCCTTTGCCTTTGCCTTTCAGCTAGAAGCTAAGAGCTAAAGGCCAGAAGCTAATGGCCCCTTTCCACCCCAAAAATCCCCTTGACAAGCCTCCAATGACCGCCTAATCTCATCTCCATTGAGGCGAAGAAATGGCGAAACTAAAACCCACTCCCAGCACCCTCTTTCCCATCCTCAACCCCCACCCCGGCCCGCGCCTGCTCGGCCTGGCCCGCCTCGCCGCCGAGTCTACTCACGCCGACGACGGCCACCAGATCGAGTTCCGCACGATCCAGTCGCGCACCATCCTCAACCGGTCTGTCTCCAAGCGCCAGCTCAAGCAAACCTGGACCATCAATCCCTACCGCGGCTGCGAGTTTGGCTGCAAATATTGCTATGCCCGCTACACCCACGAGTTCCTCCAGCATGCCCCGATCAACACCCCGCCGCCGGGCGCCATCGACATCCCGCAACAACCCTGGGCCCGGGCCTTCGAGCACGAGATCTATCTCAAGGAAAATGCCGCCTGGCTGCTCGAACAGGAGCTCCGCAACGTTGACCCATCCGAAGAGATTGCGATCGGCACCGCCACCGATCCCTATCAACCTATCGAGCGCCGCGTCGGAATCACACGCTCTCTTCTCGAAGTCTTCGCCCGCCAGAAGGGCCTGCGCATCGGCATCATCACCAAGTCCTCGCGGATCACCCGCGACATCGACATCCTGCAGCAGATCGCGAAGAACAACACGCTCGTCATTCACATCACCATCACCACCACGGACGCCGCGCTCGCGCGCAAACTCGAGCCTCGTGCTCCGCGCCCCGACCTCCGCTTCGCCGCCCTCCGCAAGCTCTGCATCGCGGGCCTCAACGCCGGGGTGCTCTGCTGCCCGCTGCTCCCCGGCATCAACGACAGCGTAGGCTCGATCGACGCGGTGGCCGCGCGCGCTGCTGCCAACGGCGCCTGCTTCCTCGGCGCCAACCCCCTCTTCCTCAAATCCTGCTCCCGCCCCACCTGGCTCGCCTTCATCCGCGAACACCTTCCCCACCTGGCCGACGACTACAACCGCCGCTTCGCCAAAGCCGACTTCGTCGACTCCACCTACCGCAACCGCATGGCCACGCTGGTCCGCCAGATCTGCCGCAAGCACCACCTCTACGAGCGCCAGTCCGAAGCCCACCTTACCCAGGAGCTCTCACCCCCGCAAACCAGCAGCAAAGAGCCTTCAGCCCGCAAGCCGCCCATCCCCGTCCGTCCCGAACCTCTGCAGCCCAGCCTCTTCGCCACCGGCTAGCGATACACCAACCGCGCCGTAGCCCATGCCGCATACGCCAGCCACACCACCAGCGGCATCAGACACCACCCAGCCATCCTGTTTCGACGCCACGCATACACCACCACCGGCACTGCCGCCACCAAGGTCACGATATTTCCCACCAGCCCAGCGACCAAGTTACTGAATCCAGCCGTGTACACCGGATACAGCAGGCAAACAAGCGCGAGCGCGCTCACCCACTCCGCCTGCCGCCGCTCTTCGTGCGTCTTCGCCGCCCTTAACAGCAACCACCGCGCAATCGCGATACCCGCAAACAACACCAGCCAGATCGTCCCCACCACCCACCCCGGCGGCAGGCCCGCCTGCGGCTCGCCCGCACCCTCCAACCCCAAACCAAAGATCGCCCCATTCACGAGCAGCGGCGCGCCCACGAACACCGCCAGATTAGCTGCCAGCCCCGCAACCGGAGGCCGCTCTTTCCGAACGTCGACCCAATGCGCATCCTGCATAGTGTTACCCCGATCAGACTCTGAGTTAATAGACGCTGAATCGCTTATCCCAGCAGCGCCAGAATTTCATCCCGCCGCGGCATCGACGGCGCCGTTCCCGCCCGCGTCACCGAAATTCCGGCCGTGGCGCATCCAAACCTCGCCGCCTCCAGCACCGGCCACCCCTCACTCAGCGCGGCCGCAAACCCGCCGCAGAACGCGTCGCCAGCCCCGGTGGTCTCGAGCACCGGCCCTGCATCAAACGCCTTCACTAACTGCGCCGCTTTGCCCTCGACGCACACCAGCGCCCCCTGCGCCCCCAGCGTCACAATCACGCACCGGGGTCCCCGACCGGCCGGTCGGGGTGGAAACCGAGTTCCGCGCCCCATCAACACCATCGCGGCCGCCTCGGCCTGTTCTTTGCTCTCCACCGGCATGCCGGTCAGCAGCGCCGCTTCAGTCTCATTCGGAATGAGAAAGTCCGCCAGCCCCAGCATCGCGTCACTCAACGCCTGCGCCGGAGCCGGATTCAATATCGTCCGCACGCCAGCCTCGCGCGCCAGCCGCAATCCGCACTCCACCGTATCGAGCGGCAGCTCCAACTGCGTGAGCAAAACTCCCGCCGATCGAATCGCCTCGCCCGCCGCGTCCACATCCTTCGGCCGCAGCGTGAAGCAAGCTCCCGGGACCACGATAATCGCGTTCTCGCCCTTCACCTCATCAATCAAAATCACCGCCGAACCCGTCGGCGTCGCGCAACTCTCCGTCAGCGATGCATCAATTCCATCGGCCCCCCACGTATCCCTCGCGAGCCTCCCAAACGCATCCTCGCCCAGCCGCGAAAGCATCTGCACCGCCGCACCCGCGCGCGCCGCCGCAACGGCCTGGTTCGACCCCTTACCGCCCGGCCCCAGCGCAAACCCGCTCCCCATCAGCGTCTCGCCCCACGCCGGCAGCCGCGCTGCACGAAACGCCACATCCGCCACAAAGCTTCCCAGCACCAGAATCTTCTTCGCCATACTTTTAATCTCTCCGACCTCAACCAGCATACGCACGAGCAATCAGCACCAGCGCCAGCAGGTACGACACCACCATCGCCGCCAGGTAGCCCTTCGCCTTATTGTTCGCGCCCTTGAACTCCTTCCACGCAAACACGCCCCACAGGCAAGCCACCATCGGCGATGCCTGCCCGATCGCATACGAGATCGCCACGCCCACCAGGCTCGCCGCCACAAAATTAAACACCGTGCCCAGCCCCCAGATCGCGCCGCCCAGCAGGCCCAGCGCATGATATCCGGCCGGCGCGCAAAAATAATCTCCCGCCGCCACCGGGCTTCCCACAATCGGCTTCCTCATCAGAATCGTGTTGAAGAAGAAGCAGCACACAAGCGCTCCACCGGTCAGAAACACCGCGGTCGTATAAGGAGTCAGCGTGTTCCCACGCGTCATCGCGCGCGTTACAAACGGTGCGAAGATCCCCATCAGAAATCCCGAGATCACGCACACCCACACGCCCTTCTTCGACACTGCTTCCGCACCAGACCGCAACGCCCCGTACGACTTACCCACCAGCACCACCGCAACCACCGCCATCAGTACGCCTGCGCCCAGCAGCATCGCATTGCCGCGCGGCTGCAGCGCGTAGCTCAACACCACACCCTCCACCAGCGCAATTCCAATCGAAATCGGAAACGCCACCGCCAGCCCCACAATCTCAATTCCAGCAACCAACAGCACGTTCGCGATGTTGAAGATGAACCCACCCAGCGCCGCATACAACAAATTCAAATCATCGGCCGAGCGAAGATTCGCAAGAAACGCTGCCGGCCCACCCGCATAGCTGCCCATCGTGAACGCCAGCACCAGCGCGATCAAAAAAATCCCCAGCGCATAATCCCAGTAGTACAACTCGAAGCGATAGTTCTTCGTGCCCTTGAACGTATTCGCAAACGAGCCCCAGCAGATCGTGCTAAGAATCGTCATGAGCAGCGCCACACCAAACGTGGACGGGACAAACATCGGCAACCTCCGTGCGAACCCTCGCACCACTACGCCCGCAAACCAACCAGCCTGTCGCGAAGCAACCATTATGCCCGACACGCCGCGTCACTTGCCGGATACCATTCAAACCAGACTTTGACGCGGATGTTCTTACCCCACCTATGGCAAGAAAGTAACCTAACGAACGAGTCGGCGCTCCTTCGCGCTGTAAAATTAATCCGACGCAGCCTGCAGTGCTCTCATGCGCCACTCGATAACTGCCTGACCTTGGCAGCACTCGCGGAGACCTCTCTCATGGATCAGCCCCCACAAGATCACCCCCATCAGGAGCTCCTCGATCCCGTCTTCGGCAAGCTCTCCCCCCACGCACCTCCCGAGCTCGCAACCTTCGCCTTCCTCATCGGCAGCTGGCAATGCAATGCCCGGATCAAATCCACCAGCGGGGACTGGCAGCGACTCGAGGCCCAGTGGCTCGGCCGCTTCATCCTCGACGGCCACGCTATCGCCGACGAGTACCGCATGACCACCCTCTCCGGCGAACTCGTCGTTCTCGGCATGAACGTCCGCTCCTACGACGCGGAAACCCGCACCTGGTGCATCCGGTGGCTCAACGCCCTCACCGGAACCTGGACCGACCTCGTCTCGCAGGAACTCGGCGGCGTGCAGATCCACCGTAACAACGGTAGCTCTTCCTCTGTCAGCTACGCCTTCAAAGAACCCACCGCCCCTCACCCCTTCACCCGCGCCACGTACACCACGCACTCCCCCACCCACTTCACGTGGAAGGGCGATCAATCCACCGACGCCAATATCTGGACCGACTTCATGCTCGTGGAGTGTTATCGCAATCGCTAGCTGCAGGCTGTCGCGATCACATACCCCGACGCGTGTCCGCCACGTCGCCGGCGTATGCATTTTCCAGCGGCAGGGAAATCCGAAACGTCGTTCCGTGCGACACCGCATCCGTGCTGCTCTCCACCTCGATCGTTCCCGAGTGCCCCCCGATAAACTGCTTCGCGACCCACAGCCCGATCCCCGTACCAATGGACCCGCGCGTTGTAAAGAACGGCTCGAAGATGCGCTGAAGATTTTCCGCGGGAATGCCTCGCCCGTTGTCCTCTATCGTCAGCACGACTGCCTCTGGCAGGTTGCTAAGCCCATCCTCGGTGGTCACCCGAAGCGTTCCTCCCGGCATCATCGCGTACATCGCATTGGTAACGAGGTTGGAGATGACCTGCATCAGCTCTCCCCGCCGCACCACCACCTCCCGCCCCGAGGCGAAGCGTGTCTCCACCTTCACCCCGGCCTCCCGCAGCTTCGAGCTGTAGATCTTCAGCACTTCGCCCACCAGTTCCGTCAACGAAACCATCGCCGCCGAATTCTGCTCGCGATAGAACCCCAGCGTCTGCTTCGCAATATGCGATAGCCTCACCAACTCGCTCTCCGCCGTGTTCAGATACGACATCACCTCAACGTCGGACGAGTTGGACCGCGCCAGGTAAATCAAATTCAGCACGGCTTCCAGCGGATTGTTAATCTCGTGCGCGATCGACGCCGCCATGCGTCCACTTGCGGAAAGCTTCTCCGCCTGCACCAGCGACTGCTCCATCCGCTTGCGCTGCGTCACATCGCGCAACACCTTCGACGCCCCCACGACCTCTCCCGCCGCATTCCGCAACGGCGAGATCGACAGCGATACATTCAGCCGCCGCCCGTCCTTCGTCATCCGAACCGTCTCGTAGTGGTCAATGCGTTCGCCCGCGCGAATCTTTCGCAGGATCACTGCCTCCTCCGGATGCAGCTCCTTCGGAACCAGCGTCAAAATCGAGGCCCCCAGCATCTCCTCCTCGCTATAGCCGAACGTACGCTCCGCCGCTCGATTCCAGCTCGTGATCATGCCATTGAGATCCTTGCTCAGAATCGCATCATCGGCGGACTCTACGATTGCCGCCAGCCGAGCCCGGGCAATCTCCATCTGCCGCTGATCCGTAATGTCCCGCGCAATCTTCGACACGCCAATCACCTTCTCGTGAGTGTCGCGCACCGGAGAGATGGTCAGCGACACAAAGATCTTCCGACCGTCCTTCCTCACCCGCTCCGTCTCAAAATGCGCAATCCGCTCCCCAGCCCTCACCTTGCTCAGAATGAACGGCTCCTGGTGTTCCAGATCCGGAGGAATCAACTTCAGGATCGATTGCCCGATCATCTCCTCCGGCGGGTATCCGAAAATCTTCATGGCTGCCGGGTTCCAGCTGGTAACGATTCCGTCCAGGTTCTTCGCAATGATCGCGTCTTCGGAAGAATGAACAATCGCCTCCAGCAACGAGGCCGGCCCGTCTACCCCAAGATTGCTGGCAGCGTTGCCCCGTTGGAATGTGGTCGAAATATCCATGAGTCGGTTTTGAATCCTCGGGCCCAACACGCCTGCTCGCATAACCAAGAGCATCGCGCGATTTTGATCGCATCAACTAAGATGCGCCCGCGCCGCCCCGCAGTCGCCCGCGTATCCATATTCGATCCCGATCCCCGCCAGCCGACCGATACAAAAAGGGCGCAGCCGGATCGCGGGGGAAACCCTCCACAATCCTTCTGCGCCCTTGAGTCTTCTAAAATTCGTTTACGCGACGACTTCGATGCCCATGGACCGCGCGGTGCCGCGAATGCTCTTGGCCGCTGACTCGACGGAGGCCGCATTCATGTCCGGCATCTTCTGCTTCGCGATCTCCTGGATCTGCTTCTCGGTCACCTTGCCAACCTTGTCCTTGTTCGGTGTGCCCGAGCCCTTCGGAATCCCCGCCGCCTTCAACAGCAGCACCGGCGCCGGAGGCGTCTTCGTAATAAACGTGAACGTGCGGTCCGCGTAGACGGTGATGACGACCGGAATCGTCAGCCCGGCCATCGACGGGTCCTTGCTGGTGCGCTCGTTGAACTGCTTGCAGAACTCCATGATGTTGACCTGCGCCTGTCCAAGCGCGGGTCCAACCGGCGGCGCCGGCGTTGCCTTGGCGGCAATAATCTGGAGCTTAACGTATCCCTGAACCTTCTTCGGTGCCATGTTCGTAATCCTTCTTCCGTGTTGCGGGCGTCTCGCAATGCAGCGCCTCGCATAAATTTTGTACTGCCTGTACTACGCAGGAGTTAGAAGGTCCGGTGAAGCGGCCGGGCTGTGACTCCCAAAACTTGTCTGTTGGGTCTTGGCTTTTCGCGTTTAGCGAGAAGCTAAGAGCTAGAAGCTGGAGGCTAGTTCTTACGCCTCTACCTTCTCCACATTCGCAAACGAAACCTCGGTAGGCGTTGGCCTTCCAAAGATCGACACCATCACCTTGAGCGTCTGCTTGTCCTCATTGACGTCATCGACCGCGCCATTGAAGTTGTTGAACGGCCCATCGGTAATCCGAACCTGCTCGCCCTTCGTAAACTTGAGCTTGAGCTTCGGCTTCTCCTTGGTCACGTCGCTGCGATTCAACATCGCGTTGACCTCGGCCTCAGACAGCGCATTGGGCTGATCGCCCGTCTGCAGAAATCCCGTAACCCGCGGCGTGTTCTTCACCACGTGCCACATATCGTTGTCCAGCGCCATCTCCACGAACACATAGCCCGGCAGAAACACGCGGTCGATGGTGTACTTCTTCCCGTTGCGCAGCTCCGTCGTCGGCTCGGTCGGAATCTCGATGCGCCCGACTTTATCTTCCAGGTGATACGCGGCGACGCGGCTCTGCAGCGACTCCTTCACCTTGCGCTCGAACCCCGAGTACGCGTGAATGATGTACCACTTGAAGTTCTCGTTCACCGGCGCCGCGGCAACAACGTCGCCGCCCACTGCCTCGCCTTCGGTCGCAACCTCAGGGTCAACCGCAACGTCGCTCTTCAGCGCCTCATCGGCTCCGACCGGTACGACCTGCTCTTCGTCGTGCTTCAACTCATCTGCCATGGTTTTACTTTCCTTCAAACCCAATCTTGTCCTCTCGACCGGACCATGACGGCCTAACCGTCACGCGCAGTGGAGAGTTTCAGCTTTTCCCGCGCCGGGCCTAGTGCTTGGTCAGATGCACGAACATCTTGTCGATGCCCGAGCCAAGGACCAGGTCCACCAGCTCAAAGTACGCAGCAAACAAAAACACCGCGATGATCACCACAATCGTCGTCGACTGCACTTCGACCCGCGACGGCGTGTGGACCTTGCTCATCTCCTGGCGCGTTTCCTTCAGAAACTCGATGAGTCGTTGCGGCCCTGCGGTCGCCCGCTGCAATGCACTCTGTTCGCTTGTCTCAACTACGGCGGCCTTCGCCATGGATGTACTCCTGAAAACTGCTGCTGCGTTCGCTTACTGACGTTCAAAAGTCTGGCAGGGGCGCTCGGATTCGAACCGAGAAGTTCGGTTTTGGAGACCGACAGTTTAACCGTTGAGCTTACGCCCCTGTAAAGCAGCTAGTAGCTTCTAGCCATTAGCTTCTAGCGAAACCGCTCCCCGAGGGGGCCTTGTTCTGAGCTAGAAGCCAGGAGCTAGAAGCTGCGTTCGCTACTTGGTCTCTTTATGCGCCGTGTGCTTCCGGCACGTGTTGCAAAACTTGGAGAACTCCAACCGTCCCGTGGTTGTCTTCTTGTTCTTGGTCGTCGAATAGTTCCGGTTCTTGCAATCCGGACACTGCAGGGTAATGATCTCGCGCATGGTTACTTCCTCTCTAGTGTGGCCAGCCACCTCGGCTGGCAAGCAGCTTATCTTGTGATTGGAGTTTTAACCCCGCCCACCTGACACGCCGCGACGCAGGGTTAAGGCCCCTGCAACCTGTATTCCTGAAGTTGTTGAAACGGGATAGCCCAAACGGGCATAGCAAAGCGGTCAGGCACACGCTCGTCCTTCCCTATTATCCACGAAAACTGCCCGGAGTGGAAGCGTAAACCCGGAAACACCCAATCGGCTTCGGGGGAGGAAAAAGCGGCGAGCCGAAGCTCGCCGCCCGTTTTCTGGACCCTGGGCCCTGAGCCCTGGACCCTCTTACTTCCAGTCCCTGTTACTTCACGATCTCGCTGATCGTGCCGGCGCCCACAGTCCTGCCGCCTTCGCGGATCGCGAAGCGCAGGCCCTTCTCCATGGCCACTGGCGTGTGCAGCGTGATCTCGAGTGCGATGTTGTCGCCCGGCATCACCATCTCGGTGCCTTCCGGCAGCTTCGCCGATCCGGTCACGTCCGTGGTGCGGAAATAAAACTGCGGACGATAGCCGTTGAAGAACGGTGTATGGCGGCCGCCTTCTTCCTTGCTCAGAACGTAAATCTCGCCCTTGAACTGGGTGTGCGGCGTGATCGATCCCGGCTTCGCCAGCACCATGCCGCGCTCCACATCTTCCTTCGCGATGCCGCGCAGCAGCAGACCAGCGTTATCGCCGGCAAGACCTTCGTCCAGCTGCTTCTTGAACATCTCGACGCCGGTGACAACGGTCTGCCGCGTCTCGCGGAAACCAACGATCTCCGAAGCCTCGCCAACCTTCACCTTGCCGCGCTCGATACGGCCCGTCACCACGGTACCGCGACCCGAGATCGAGAAGATGTCTTCGATCGGCATCAGGAACGGCAGGTCGACCAGGCGGTCCGGCTGCGGAACATTCTTGTCCACCGCATCCATCAGCTCGTCGATCTTCGCCTCCCACTGGGCTTCGCCATTGAGCGCGCCGAGCGCCGAACCACGAACCACCGGGACGTCGTCGCCGGGGAAGTCGTACTTGCTCAAGAGCTCGCGCACTTCCATCTCGACCAGGTCGACCAGCTCTTCGTCTTCCACCGCATCGCACTTGTTCAGGAAGACGACGATGTACGGCACGCCAACCTGGCGAGCCAGCAGCACGTGCTCCTTGGTCTGCGGCATCGGGCCGTCGGTGGCAGCCACCACGAGAATCGCCCCGTCCATCTGCGCCGCACCCGTGATCATGTTCTTGATGTAATCCGCGTGGCCCGGGCAGTCGACGTGCGCATAGTGACGGTTCGCCGTCTCATACTCCACGTGCGAGGTCGCGATCGTGATACCGCGCTCGCGCTCTTCGGGAGCGTTATCGATCGTGTCGAACGAGCGGAAGCTGTTCTTCGGATTATGCTTCGACAGCACCTTCGTGATCGCCGCCGTCAGCGTCGTCTTGCCGTGATCGATATGCCCGATCGTCCCTACGTTCACATGCGGTTTGCTGCGATCAAATTTTTCCTTCGCCATGACTACTCACTTTCCTCTCGGTTATCGAAAACAAGTCTGTGTTGCAAAACTCTCGCAAAAAATCCAGCCAGCTCAATCTTCCAGCCCGGCCCTTACGCGCGTTTCGCTGCTCCTAGTAATACGCGTAGATCTTGAAATGTTTGTCACGAAGCTTCAATTCCACCTTCTCCACCGACGCCAGGTAGAACTCGCGAATCTGCCCCTGGTCGCCGTTCGACAGCTTGGCATACTGCGCCGCCGTCCCCGCTCCCAGCTTGCCGCCCTGCAGCACCGTCTCAAAGTGGCGAATCCGCACGCCAGCGCGCTCCACCGACTTCAGGAACTTGTCGACACTTGCCGGCGCAAACGCGCTCGCAATCGCCTGCTTCACTTCGGCAAAGGTGCCTGCGTCCACAATGTCCATTGCCGGGCGCTCATACAGAGCGGTTGTGCGGTCTACCTGAAACTGGGGCTGCGCCATCGTTATACGTCCGTCCTTCAAAGCTTCAATCTATGGAGCGGGAGACGGGAATCGAACCCGCGACCAACAGCTTGGAAGGCTGTGACTCTACCACTGAGTTACTCCCGCGAAAAACAGCTGCTAGCTTCTAGCCATTCGCTTCTAGCTAAAAACGCGCAGCCTCTAACCCGTACCGTCCGCCGCCTTTGTTCTTGCCTTTAGCTAAAAGCTAGAAGCTAGGAGCTAAAAGCTGCTTCTAAGAATTCTGGAGCTGATGATGGGGCTTGAACCCATGACCTCTCCCTTACCAAGGGAGTGCTCTACCACTGAGCTACATCAGCGCTCCTGACTCTTCCGCTCCTCAAGCCGTGCGCGCATATTCGCAATCACAACTCGAAACGCAAAGAGCCCTAAAAACAAGATCGGCAGCCATCGAATCTCGACGTCCCGATCCGCAATCCCCACATACCTGGACGAATACCCATGCATGTGAATTACCGCCGTGGGATCAATTGTGAACCACGACAGCAAGCCTAAGACTACCAAAACTCCGAGTGCGATAAACATCCGCCCTCGATCTGCTGCCGGGTTGAGTGACTTCTCCATCCTCACTCGCTCCCATCACTACCCACTACTCGCTAAAAGAAATGGTGCACAGGGGAGGATTCGAACCTCCGTAGCGCATAACGCGGCAGATTTACAGTCTGCTGCCATTAACCACTCGGCCACCTGTGCCCTTTGCTTCTAACGCACTACCAACTGCTGTCCCGCAACCCGTCGCGCTTCCTGCAGATCGCTCGCGCGTCTCAAATTCCGCACGAAACCTCGCGCGAAATCCTCTGCCGGAGTTGTCGATGGCGAACGCTGCAAGAGTGGAACAACTGGCAGGTACAACCAACTGCTTCTTCATTCACTGCGCCCCAGAAATCTGGAGCTGGCGAAGGGATTTGAACCCCCGACCGCCTGATTACAAATCAGGTGCTCTACCAGCTGAGCTACGCCAGCCCGATAGCCGGGCCCCTTCGATTCTCTTCGCTAAATTCCTCAGCTTTTGGCTTGAATTCTTTAGCTCGAAACTCTCCGGGCGGTGCGCCAAAACCCCTCAAGGCATCTCTGCCCACCTGGGTTCTAACAGTAAACGGCGCTCGTCAAAACACCCGAGCGCAGCTTTCACTTTACCATAGCCCGCACCCGCGCGAAACCCGCGGCTGCCCTATCATCGGCTGTCTTCCTCCCTTGTGACCGAAGTCATATCGCCCCATCGCCCCCCGTCACTACAGTCAGCAGTAGAAGGAAGCCCATGTCCACCGCTGCTGCTCCCCGCCCCACGACCGCACCCGCTAAAAAGGCCTTCGTCCGCCGCCACACCCTGGACAACTCCCAGCGCATCCGCCACACCGTCCAGGCCGCCTTCCTCGCGCTTAACGCCTGGCTCGGCCTCAAGTTCTACCTGTGGGTCCGCTACTACGAAACCAACGGCCTGTCCCGTTACGTCGACCGCCCCGCCGGCGTCGAAGGCTGGCTGCCCATCGCCGGCCTCATGAACCTCAAATACTTCCTGTCGACCCACCACGTGTCCAGAATCCATCCCGCCGCGATGGTGCTCCTCGTCGCCTTCCTGCTCTCGAGCTGGCTGCTCAAAAAATCCTTCTGCTCCTGGCTCTGCCCCGTCGGCACGGTGTCCGAATACCTCTGGCACCTCGGCCAAAAACTCTTCCACCGCAGCCTCATCCTTCCCCGCTGGCTCGACATCCCGTTGCGCAGCCTCAAGTACCTGCTCCTCGCCTTCTTCGTCTACGTAGTCGCCACGCTCGACGCCAACGGCCTCCAGCAATTCCTTCTCGCGCCCTTCGGCATCATCGCCGACGTCAAGATGCTCAACTTCTTCCGCCACATGGGCCTCATCGGCATCGCCGTGCTGCTCACCCTGGTGCTGCTTTCGGTCATGATCCAGAACGTCTGGTGCCGATTCCTCTGCCCCTACGGCGCTCTCATGGGCCTCGTTTCTATCCTCAGCCCGGTGAAAATCCGCCGCGACCAGGCCTCCTGCATCGACTGCAACAAGTGCAACAAGGCCTGTCCCTCGCACCTTCCCGTCGCCCAGCTCGTCACCATCCGCTCGGCCGAGTGCACCGGCTGCCTCAGCTGCATCGCCGCGTGCCCCGCCGAAAACGCCCTCAACTTCGCCCTTCCCCCCAACCGCGCCACCCACCGCACCGCCGACGCCTTCTTCGCCAACTCCGGATCCAGCCTCGCCGCGCGATCCCTCGCTCTCTCCAACGCCCGCTGGCGCAACCGCGCTCTGCAACCCCGCACGGTCGTCCTGGTCCTCGCCATCGTCTTCTTCGGGCTCATCACCCTGGCCCGCTCCACGCACCACTGGCAGACCAACCTGCCCCGCTCCGTCTACCAGCAGCTAGTCCCCCACGCCGACGACTACAACCACTAGAGTCGAACCACCTGCGACACTCCCGCCGTCCGCGCAGGATCCCACCGCCGGGAGATCTCCCCAATCTCCCGGCGCCCCCAACCCAAATCGCCGCACAAGAACTCAGCCGTTGCTTTAGCTAGAAGCTAGAAGCCAGAAGCTAAATGCTAGAAGCTAGTTCTTCAGCATCGCCGCCAAATCCTTCTCCGGCGTAGTAATGGCCATCAGGTTGTAGTTCTCCTCCAGCAGCGCCAGCACTCCCGGCGACAGAAACGCCGGCAGCGTCGGCCCAATCCGCAGATTCCTCACCCCCAGGTACAGCAGCGTCAGCACCACCGCAATCGCCTTCTGCTCATACCAGGAGAGCACCAGCGACAGCGGCAGATCATTCACCCCGCACTCCAGCGCCTTGGCCAGCGCCAGCGTCACCTTCACCGCCGAGTAGGCATCGTTGCACTGCCCCATATCCATCAGCCGCGGCAACCCCGCAACCTCGCCAAACGCCAGCTTGTTGAACCGGTACTTCCCGCATGCCAGCGTCAGAATCGCGCAGTCTTCCGGCACTGCCTTGGCCAGGTCCGCGTAGTAGCTTCGCTGCGACCGCGCGCCATCGCACCCGGCAATCAAAAACAAGTGCCGCAGCGCGCCCGACTTCACCGCCCCCACCACCTCGTCTGCCATCCCCAGCACCGCCTCGTGCCCGTAGCCGACCGTGATCTCCTCATCGCAGCCATTCTCCACGAACCCCGGAGCCGCCAGCGCCGCCTCAATCACCGGCGCAAACTGCGTTCCCTCCACATGCTGCACGCCCGGCCAGTTCACCGCGCTCGACGTAAAGATCCGATCGTTGTACGTCTCCTTCGGCTGTTGCATGCAATTCGACGTCATCAGGATCGCCCCCGGAAACGCGTCAAACTCCTTCGCCTGGTCTACCCATGAACCGCCGTAGTTCCCAGCCAGGTGCGCAAACGCCTTCAGCTTCGGATACCCATGCGCCGGCAGCATCTCGCCATGCGTATACACCTGGATGCCCGTGCCCTCCGTCTGCATCAGCAACGCATAAAGATCGTGCAGGTCATGGCCTGAAACCAGTATCGCCTTCCCCTTACGCGCGCCCAGCCGCACCTTGGTCGGCTGCGGATGCCCAAACGTGTCCGTATGCGCCTTGTCCAAAATCTCCATGACCCGGTAGTTCAACTCGCCCACGCTCAGCGCCATCGCGAGCAGCTCGGCAACACTTTGTCCGTGGCGCGTCAGAAAGCACAGCACCTCGTGCATCTTCCCAAATGTCTCCGGATCGCCAGCGCCCAGCGCCAGCGCATGTGCCGCATACGCCGCCACGCCCTTCACCCCATACAGCACCAGCTCCTGCAGATTCGCAATCTCCTTGCTCTCATAAAGAATCCGCGCGGGCAGCATGACCGTCCGTCCCTGCGCAATCAGCCCCTCCACGGTGTCAGCCGGTATCCACGCCGCCGGGCCGCCAAACTGCTGCGCGGCAATGCCACTCTCGCCGGCCGCGCGCTCATACACGCACCGCGCCGCTGCCCGCATCGCCACGGCCTCATAAATCAGCGCCACCAGCCGGTCCTGATCGAGGTTCACGTTGGTCAGCGTCGCAGACACTGCCTGGATCACAAACCCGTCCACCTCGGGATCGCACACCCGCAGCCGCGGATCGGTTGCGCCCAGCAATCGCGCATGGTGGGCATACACAGAAATCCCCTTCACCACATGCGCCAGCAGATCATGCAGCGCCGCCGTGGTCTCATCCTTGCCGCACACACCGTGTATCTGGCAGCCCACACCCGCTGATGTCTGCTCACATTGATAACAAAACATTGCTCTTTTCCTCCTGGATCCCGTCGACTGCTTCCGTCTACCCAACCACCCTAACCATCGCGCCCCAGGCCGCGCTGCGACGCCCGTCACATATCCGACCCGCCCCACCCGAAATTTCCACCGGCAAAAATATTTCGTTTCGTGTGATTTCAATCGCAGCGGTAACCGCGCAACCCCGCTAAGTTCGATCCAAGGGAGCCCACATGACGTCCATTGAAACCTTCACACCCAAAACCCACAGCGCCGCCGAGCAGTTAGCCGCCACCCCAACCGTTCGTGAAATCGCCCTCCACCAACCCACCGCCATCCGTGTATTCGAGCACCTTGGTATCGACTACTGCTGCGGTGGCAATCGTTCCCTCGCCGACGCCTGCGCCGCCGTCAACCTCGACACTCGCGCTGTCGTTCTCGCCCTCCAGTTCGCCGCCGGCCGCCCAACCCTCCCCGTGCCCGACTGGGGCAAGGCCTCCCTCGAGCTCCTCTGCGCCCACATCGTCGTCAAGCACCACGCCTACGCCCGCCGTGAGCTCCCTCGCCTCCTCGAACTCACCAACACCGTCCTGGCACGCCACGGCGAGAACCACGCCGAACTCGCCGACATCCATGCCGCCCTCACGCAGCTCGAGATCGAAATCAACGAACACCTCGCCAAGGAAGAGTCCGTCCTCTTCCCCTACATCGTCTCGCTCGAGCGCTCCCTTACCTCGCCCGACGCAGACCCCGTCAGCTGCTATGGCTTCCTCCCCGACCCCGTCGCCGTCCTCTCGCACGATCACGAAGAAGCCGGCGCCTTGCTTTCCCAGATCCGCCAGCTAAGCCACAACTTCACCCCGCCCCTCGGCGTCTGCCTCAGCTACCGCATCTTCTACACCGGCCTCCAGGAGCTCGAGCACGACCTTCGCCAGCACATGCACCTGGAAAACAACATCCTCTTTCCCCGCGCCGTAAAGCTCGAAGCCGCCACCGCCTTCGCCGTAGCCTAACCAGACCGCAGACGATAGCCACACACAGCCCCACCCGAACGCAAACCAGCGCCCGGGTGGGAACATACCTCAGCGCCACGTACCCCCGCCTTTAGCACCGCGAAGCTGAAAGCGCTTCTCCCCGACTTCCAGACGAAAACCCTTCACCGTGCGCGTAGCACCGCAGGACTGGTAGCATGGCACCCATGGACACGGTTTCACCCGCACCCATGCATCCCTCCGGCAATCGCCACCCTGCACCCTCCCCACGCAAAGGCTCATGCGCAAACGCACGCTGATTCCCCTGCTCATCGCCATCGTTCTGCTCTGCGCCCTGGGAGCCATGCTCTATCTCCGCGCCGTCGCTCCCCCGGAAGCCGCGCGGCTCCTCCCTGAGTCCGACGCCATCGTCTACATCAACCTCAAGGCCATCCGCTCCGTCACCCACTTCGACCAGTCCCCCATCGAGCGCAGCCCCGACTTTCAGCACTTCATCGACGCCACCGGCATCGTCCCCGAGCGTGACCTCGACTCCGTTGCCCTCGCCCTCCATCGCATGCCCGACCCCAACGGCCCCAACGGCCCTGTCGCCTACTCGGAGGTCTTCATCGGCCGCTTCGACGGCGTGCGCCTCGCCCAGTACCTCCACTCCATCGCCTCTTCGGAGGAGTCCTACATCGGCCGCACCATCTACACCATCCCCGTCGGCGATTCGGGCCGTCACCTCCGCATCGCGCAAATCGGCTACGACATCCTCGCCGCCTCCAACATGCCCACACCTGAACAGATCCACTCCATGCTCGACCGCTCCCGCGCCGGCGCCGTCTCCACCCCCGGCTCCTCGCTCCTCGCCGCCCGCTACCACGACGTCCCCATCCTCTCCGAAGCCTGGGGCATCGGCCACATCGGCCTGCCCTTCACAACCGATAGCTCTGACCCCGACTACATCTCCCTCTTCGGCCTCCAGCTCCCGCTCCGCACCGACACCGACTTCGTAGCCAGCCTGCGCTACACCGCCGCCGCCCACGTCCTCTCCGGCGGCGCCGTCCACCTGCGCATCGAAGAGATCGCCCCCGACGCCGCTGCCGCAACCAGCACCGTCGACACCCTCACCAACCTGGTCAACGTCCTCCGCGGTTTCGCCGCCGAGCAGGCCGCCAACCAGCAGCCCGCCAGCCCCACCACCGACGCCAGCAATGCCATCCTCAACTCTGTTACGCTCACCCGCCACGGCAGCCACGTTCTCCTCAACGCCACCGCCAGCCTCGACCAGCTAAAAGCCCTCACCACCACCCACGACCCAGCCACAACCCCCCTGGCCCCCTCATCGCTCGAGACCACGCACTAGCTCCCTCGGCCCAACCCATCATCCCCATGCGACTCAAACGCCCCCCGCTGCGTCCAAGTAATCGAACCCTGTAACACCCCGCGATAATCGTCGCCTTTGCACCTGCGCCTTTCATTACTCTTGCCGTCGTTCCTGTTTTTCTGTCATTCCCTCCGGGAATCTGCTTCTGCCGTTGCTCTTGCCTCTATCAAAACGCTGGAAGCTAGACGCTAAAAGCTGCTCCACCCAGACCACTCGCCTCCAAGGACTTTCCATGAACCCTCGGATTACCCTGCTCGCTCTCGCCTTTTGCGCCTCCTCCGCCGCCTTCGCCCAGAAAACTCCCGCTTCCTTGCCCCCTCCCCCGCTCCTAACCGGCCAGGCCGCCTTCACCGACTGGGCCCAGCAGCATCCCGGCGTCCGCCACAAGATCACCCTCGCCGACCTCCCAGCGCCCAACCCCGCCGAAGCCGTCGACAACGGCCCCAACGTCGTTCCCCGCCCCATCAAGGCCTGGCCCATCGCCCCCTCCAGCTTCAGCGTCACGCTCTACGCCGGCGGTGACTCCACGCCGCTCGAGCGCTCCGCCTCCGGCGAGCACATGAAGCTCTCCAGCGGCACGTTCACCCAGCCTCGCTTCATCACCACCGCTCCCAACGGCGATCTGTTCCTGGCCGACTCCGGGGCCGGCACCATCTTCATCCTGCGCGGCATCGCTCCCAACGGCCGCGCCGCCACCATCGAAAAGTTCGCCACCGGCCTCGACCACCCCTTCGGCATCACCTTCTACCCCTCCGGCCCCAACCCCCAGTACGTCTACATCGGGAACGCGACCACCATCCAGCGCTTCGCCTACAAGTCCGGCGACCTCCACGCCACCGGCAAGCCTGAGACCATCGTCCCCGACATCCCCGGCTACGCCCAGCTGCGCGGCGGCGGCCACTGGACCCGCGACGTCGTCTTCACCAAAGATGACAAGTACCTCCTCGTCAGCGTAGGCTCCGGCTCCAACGTCGACGACCCCGACACCCATCCCCGCGAGTTCCACCGCGCCGACATCCTCGAGTACACCCCCGACGGCAAGTTCATCCAGGTCTACGCCAGCGGCCTCCGCAACTGCGTCGGCGAAGCCATCAACCCCGTCACAGGCGCCCTCTGGTGCTCCACCAACGAGCGCGATAACCTCGGCAACCACCTCGTCCCCGACTACGTGACATCGGTTCCTCAGGGGAGCTTCTTCGGCTGGCCCTGGTACTACATGGGAGGCCACCAGGATCCACGCCTGCCACAGCCCTGCGCCAACGGCACCGGTCCCAACCCCGGCCTCTCCAAGCCCCTCACCGCGGCCGAAGCCAAAGACTGCAAGCGCGTCGACATGTCCTCCAAAGTCCGCACCCCGGACGTCTTAGTCCAGCCCCACATGGCCTCCCTCGAAATGACCTTCTATCCCGACTACCCCGCCAAAACCAAGCCCCACGGAGCCTTTCCGTCCTCCTACTATGGCGGTGCGTTCGCCGCCGAACACGGCTCCTGGAACCGCGCCAACCGCGCCGGCTACGAAGTCATCTACATCCCCATGAAAGACGGCCACGCCAGCGGCGAATACGACGACTTCCTCACCGGCTTCGTAACCCCGGACGGCCAGGTCTGGGGCCGGCCAGTCGGAGTTACAGTAGGCAGCGACGGCAGCCTCTATGTAACCGACGACGGCAGCCGCTCCGTCTGGCACGTCTCCTACCTCAGCAAGTAACTCCAACCAGCTCAAACGTACCAACAGCGAAGGCGGCAGAGACCCTGCCGCCTTTCGCTTTGCTCTGCGCTGCCGCAATCACTTCCTCAGCTGCGCGTGAAGGACCCCTGTAGTGGCCGTTGCCGTTGCCTTTCTTTCTGTCATTCCCTCCGGGAATCTGCTTCTTCTCTACCACCATCCCCGCACTCGATGAACCACCCCAATATTCCAGCGAGGTCACGGCGAAATATTTCGCGCCTCCACTTCCCAAACCCCACCGCACTGCCTTATACCAGCAGTATGTTGAAGCGTGCCGCCCGTCTCCTCGCGACCCTCCCACTCGCGCTGGCTCTCATTGCGAACGCGGCACCCACCTCACAAACACCCGCCCTCCAGGTCTTCCAGCAATGGCTGGACGCCTTCAATTCGGCCAACTCAGCCCGCATCACCGCCTTCTGGCAAAAATACGCGCGCAGCGGAGCCGACGACCGTGTTGCCGGCGACCTGCGCCTGCGCGCCATGACCCAGGGCATGACCATCTACCGTGTCGAGGAAAACACCGACACACACCTGGTCGTGTTGATGAAGGAAAATCGCGGCGTCTACTCCGAATCCACGCTCGATCTCGCCTCCGTCGACCCGCCCGTGATCGCCGGCATGATGGGCCACCCAGTACCACCACCCGAAGGTTCTGCCAATCCCGCAGCCAGCGACGACCAGCTTGCCGATCGCGTGCTCCAGCATGTTGCCGAGATGAAGGGCCCAGACGCCTTCTCAGGCGCAGTCCTCATCGCACACAACGGCAAGATCGTGCTCGATCATGCATGGGGCATCGCCGACGAGGCCGACCACACCGCCAACACGGTAGACACGCAGTTCTGCCTCGGCTCCATGAACAAGATGTTCACGGCAGTGGCCATCCTTCAGCTTGTAGGTCAGGGCAAGCTTGCACTGGATAAGCCAATCGCCACCTACTGGCGCGACTATCCCAACCACGACCTCGCCTCGCGTGTCACCATCCGCGAGTTGCTCAGCCATACCGGCGGCACCGGAGACATCTTCACTCCGGAGTATGAAGCCCACCGCAAAGAGACGCGAACCCTCGCAGACTACGTCAAGCTCTTCGGAAACCGGCCCGTCGCCTTTGAACCAGGCACGCGCTCGGAATACTCCAACTACGGTTTCATCCTCCTCGGGCGACTCATCGAGCTCGTAAGCGGCGAGTCGTATCAGAACTACGTTCAGCAGCACATCTATCAGCCTGCAGGCATGACCCACACCGACTCGCGCCCTCGCGCCGACCACGTGCCAACCCGCGCCATCGGCTACACCCGCGACAAGACCGGACTGGTGCCCAACACCGACGGCATGCCCTGGTCTGGCACCTCAGCCGGAGGCGGATACTCCACCGTCCGCGATCTCCTGCTCTTCGCCCAGGCCCTGCAATCCGGCAAGTTGTTAGCCCCTGAACTTCTGCACGAGGCCACACAACCCGGTCCCATGCACCCCAACTACGGCATGGGCTTCTACGCGCTCCCCAACGGGGCCTACGGCCACGGCGGCGGCGCACCCGGAATCAACGGCGAGCTCCACATCCTGCCCCACAACGGCTACGTGTTCGTCGCCCTCGCCAACCGAGACCCACGCATGGCCTCCGATATGGTCGACTTCATGACCTCAATCCTGCCAACCCACGAATCGCCTTAAATAGCCGTTCCGTATCAGCAGCCCCCGCAACAAAAAAGCGCACCGGCGCTCATCAGCCACCGGTGCGCCCTCCCGCCAACTTACGCTTCGAGTAGTCCATCCCATCCAGATCCGCAACCAGTCCCGGCCCCGTCGGCTTCCAGCCCAGCTTCTTCCGCGTGATCGCGCTGGACGACGGCATATCCATCCCCGCAAACATCGCCAGCCAGCCAAAATGCGCCTCGACCTCCTCCGCCTTAATGCTCACCGCAGGAACCTTCAGCCCGCGGCCCAGAGCCTCGGCGATCACCTTCATCGCCACGCCCTCCTCGGCCACCGCGTGGTAAATCGCTCCGGCCTCCGCCTTCTCCAGCGCCAGCCGATACAGCCGCGCCGTATCCGCAACCGGCGCCGCCGGCCAGCGGTTTGCGCCGTCGCCGATGTAACCCGACACGCCCTTCTCCCGCGCCAGCGCCACAAGATACGTCACCAGCCCCTGCTTGCGCGTGTCATGAATCTGCGCCAGCCTCACCACCGACGCGTTCACCCCGCGCGCCACCAACTCCTTCACCAGCACCTCGGAAGCCGCCCGCGGATTCCACGTGATCGTCCCGCTCTCCTCCGTCGACGGCTTGCCATCCACATTCACCGCCAGCGCCGTCCCTGACGTCACCACGAACGGCCCCTTCGACCCGACCAGCACCTCGCCCATCGCCTCAATCGCCTTGCGATCGTCCTCCGTAACCTTCTGCACATTCGAGAAGTCGTGGTTGAACGCCAGATGCACGACGCCGTCCGCCTTGGCCGCTCCCTCGCGCAGGCTGTCGAGGTCCTCGAGATTCCCGTACTGCACCTCGGCCCCAGCCGCCCGCAGCTGCTCCGCGCCAGCCTCCGACCGCGTCAACCCCAGCACCGAGTGCCCCGCCGCAATCAACTCCGGCACTAGCCTCGAACCAATGAACCCCGTCGCTCCCGTCACAAAAACTCGCATAATGATCTCCTTCAACTCCCGAATGTCCGGCCAATCCCGCGCCGTCAATACACTAGATGGCATCCGCTTCGGGACGATCTATACTGAAAGTCCGTATGATTAGTCCAATCGTCCCGTCCGTCTCAACTCCCGCCACCGGCACCGTCTCCCCAGCCATCCACGCCGCTCCCCAGCGCATGGATCCGCTCTCCGAGGTGCTCGCCCTGATGAAGCCGCAGCTCTACGTGGCTGGCGGCTTCGCCATGCTGCGCGATCTCGCTCTCCGATTCGTGCCGCACCACGGCATCAAGTGCTACGCCATGCTCGCCGGCCAGTGCTGGCTCGCTGTCGAAGGCGTCCCCGACCCCGTCCTGCTCCGCGCCGGCGACTGCTTCCTCCTCCCTCGCGGCCTCCCCTTCCGCCTCGCCACCGACCTCTCGCTCGAACCTGTTCTCTTCTTTGACGCCTGCGCGCAGCCCGGCATGCTCAGCGAAACCCCCGGCCCCTCCGACACCGCACCCTACATCGCAGGCGGCCACTTTGCGCTCACCGGCGGCCACGCCGAGATGATCCTGCAATCGCTTCCGCCCATCGTCCACATCCGCCGCGAGTCCGACAAAGCCGCCATGCGCTGGTCCCTCGAACGCATGCGCGAGGAGCTACGCAACCCCCAACCCGGCGCTTCCCTCATCGCGCAACAACTCGCCTACATGATGCTCGTCCAGGCCCTCCGCCTGCACCTCGCCAACGCCGACGCCAGCGCCACCCCTGGCTGGCTCTCTGCCCTCTCCGACAAGCACATGAGCCTCGCCATCACCAGCATCCACAACGACCCCGGCCGCCCCTGGACCCTTCAGTCCCTGGCCGAACGCGTCGGGATGTCGCGCTCGGTGTTCGCGCTTCGTTTCCGCGATATCGTCGGCGCCACGCCCATGGAATACCTCACCCGCTGGCGCATGCTTCTGGCAGCTGACCGCTTGAAAAACTCTCCCGACAGCCTCTCCACGATCGCGCAGTCGCTGGGCTACGAATCCGAAAGCGCCTTCGGCAAGGCCTTCCGCCGCGTGATGGGCTGCGCCCCCAGGCAGTACGCCCGCTCCACTCCTGCATAGCAGGAGGTCGCGCCCGCGGCGCAGATCTAACGCGGATTTTTAGTGAGACGCTAGCGTCCGGCGGCCGGCGCGCCACCAATCTGCGCCATCGTGGTGCGCAGATACTTGTGCGGATTCACCGGTGTCCCCCGTACCCGAACCTCGTAATGCAGGTTCGGCCCGGTCACTCGCGTGCCGCTATGCCCAACATAACCAATCACTTCGCCCTTCACCACGCTCTGCCCGGCAATCACGTTGAACCCCGACAGATGCGCATACACCGTCACAATCCCGTTCCCGTGATCGATCTGGATCTCGCGCCCGTACCCGGTCCCCATCCCCGCCTTAATCACCCGTCCGCCAGCAGGTGCATGCACCGGCGTGCCATCTGGCCCACCAATATCCACGCCCTCGTGAAACTCCCCTTCTCCATTGCCTAAAACTGGATCCTCACGCTCGCCGAACCCGCTGGTGATCGGCCCCATGACCGGCCACATGTCGGGCACATTGGCGCCAACGCTCGCGTCAAACGACGCGAAATCACTCAGCACACCGCGAATGCCCAGGTTCTGATTCAAAGGCTGCGGCGCCGTCAGTCCTTGCATTGCCGTGTCTTTCAGCGCACGATACGTGTCCAGCGACTTGTAATAGCTGTCATCGTTGAAGTTCGCTGCATCATCCTTCAACGGCGCCTTCGCCGCATCCAGGGCCGCCGACTTCGGCAGATGAGACCCGTGAATATGCGTCAACTTCCCGGCAGTCAGGCCGTAAATCGCCGAAACTTCAACCGCCAGCGAACCCAGACTCGCCGCCTGAACATCCTTCTCATGAGCCTGCTTCTCGAGGCCTGCATAGTCTTTGCGCGTCATCGCCAGCTCATCGCGCATGTGATTAATCGACTCGGCCTTCACCAGCATACGGGTATACGACCCCGCCATGCCCGCAATCGAAAACATCCCCACCACACCGGCCGCGACGAACATCGTTACGTAACGCATCGGGATGCCGACGCGTTCCACCGTGCCATCCTCGTGCTGGGTTACATAAACAATAAAGCGTTTCCGCAATGCTCTTCCTGCCTAAACCAGATTCGCGACAACCGTACGCGTCTTCTCTCCCACGCTGAAACAATACTCCCGAATGCAACGTAAGGCTGTGATTGAAATCGCTTTTTCTGCGACCATTTATCGATCTGCATCGAGCAGGAAACCCGGAAGAGCCCCATACGTCCACCCGATGAACGTCTCTCCATCTTAACGAAGCCATCGCCCAAGAGCAACCATTCCGGCCTTTCGACCAATCTCCGCCAGCTCACAGCCCGTAGATTTACTCTGGAATCTGTGCCTTATCCCTCCCATCGCCGCGCTGTGCAAAATCCCTACGGCGAACTACGCATCATCGACCGCATCCGCGCCCGCACCAGCCCCTCAAATGCGGTTCGCCTCGGCATCGGCGACGACTGCGCCATCCTCAAACCACCCCCCGGCCACGAGCTTCTCGTCACCACCGACTTCTCGCTCGAAGGCCGCCACTTTCGCCGCCAATGGCATCGCCCCGCCTCCATCGGCCATCGCACGCTGGCCCGCGGCCTCAGCGATCTCGCCGCCATGGGAGCCAAGCCCCTAGCTGCATTTCTCTCCCTCGCCATGCCGAAATCCATCGCCCGCAATCCCCGCTGGCTCGACGGCTTCCTTGATGGCCTGCTTGCGCTCGCTGCCGCCCACAACGTCGCACTCGCGGGCGGAGACACCGCGCAATCGCCCGTCGAAGCCATCCTCGCCGACATTGTTCTCATCGGCTCCGCCCCCGCCGGCCGCGCGCTCCGCCGTGCGGGAGCCCACGCAGGCGACCTCCTCTACGTCACTGGCGCCCTCGGCGGCGCCGCAGCCGAGCTCACGGCTCTCGCCGCTTCTCCCCGCAAATTTCGCAACGCAACGTCTACGCAGGACCACCCTCACCTCTTCCCCCAACCGCGCCTGGCCGTTGGCCAGGCCCTCCTGCGCCGCCGCCTCGCCACCGCCTGCATCGACGTCAGCGACGGCCTCTCCACCGACCTCGCTCACCTCTGCACCGCCTCGAACGTCGCCGCAGAACTCGACCTCGCCGCACTTCCACTTCACCCCGTCGCCGCCACACTCGACGAGCGCGCCCAGATCACCGCGCTCCTTCACGGCGGCGAAGACTACGAGCTGCTCTTCACCGCCGCGTCCTCCGCAAGAATCCCGCGCTCCATCGCCGGCGTCCCCATCACCCGCATCGGCCGTATCCTCAAACCACAACGCAATCGACCGCAGATGACCATCCTCAGCGATACCGAACGGGGCGCAGACCGCTTCGAGCTACAGCCACACGGCTGGGAACACTTCGCATGAGCGTCGAGACCTTCCCGCAAACCTGGGCCGCGCGCATCCTCACCGCACCTCCGCTCATCGCGCCCGTGCGTCAGTTCGTCTACCCTCAGCGCATCCCCGGCGAAGAAGACGCCATGAACCGCGGCGCACTTCTGCTCGACATAAAACCCGCCGCCGGCGCCAACTTTCTCGCCACCTGCGCTCTCGGCTTCCGCGACCTCGCACTCCCCACCGGCATCTTTGCCTGCCCTCACCCGGACCACCTGCTCGCCCTCGCCGGCGGCTACGCGTATGTCATCGACACGCTCGCCCCCGAGCACTGTGTCCACCTTCCCCTCCGCCCCGTCACCCAGATCCTGCCCGCAACTTCCGCCGGCGTCATCCTCCTCGCCGGCTTTCACAACGTCCTCGCCATCGATGCCAACGGCCTTCGCTGGCAAAGCGCGCGCCTCAGCTGGGAAGGCATCACCCTCACCCACGCCGATGCCCTCCACCTTCATGGCACCGGCTGGAACCTGCACACCGATCGCGAGGTCCCCTTCACCGTCGATCTCATCACCGGCGAGCACACCGGCGGCGGCTTCACTTCCTGACCACCAACTTTGCTACGCTACCCCTATCGCTGATCACGAGGTGCCTTCTTGCTGGACGTCCATCCTCCCCACGAGCCCATGCATGGTTGGCGCGATTTTTTCCTTCACCTGACCACCATCACCATCGGCCTGCTCATCGCGCTCTCGCTCGAAGGCCTCGTCGACTGGCAACACCATCGCCATCTCGTTCATGACGCCGAAGCCAGCCTCCACGCCGAGATCAAAGGCAATGCAGCAAACATAGACGGTATCCTCGCCGACGTGCACAAGCGGCAGGCCGAGCTAAAACACGATGTCTACGTCCTCAACTACGTCGCCGCCAACGGAAAATATCCCGAAGACAAGCAAATGTCCGTAAAGTTTCAGATCGTCGCATTCCAGGGCGTAGCCTGGAAGACCGCACAGTCCACCGGCGCGCTCTCCTACATGCCGTACGCCCTCGCGCAGGACTACTCGAGCATCTACATGCAGCAGGATATCGTCACGGTCGCACAGCAGCAGGCCGCGCGTGACTCCGTCCTTGCCATCGGTCCCTTCATCGACGAACCCAACGACTCCATGCCCTCTCGCGAGGAAGCCAAAAGCATCGTCGAGAAGATTGAAGTCGTGCAGGGGCAACTGATTCTCGTCGAGTCCTTCATGCAGGGACTCGCGAGCGGCTACAAAGACTTCCTCGCCAACCATCCCCACTAGGGCCCGTCTACGCGACGCGATAAAAACTCAGCGCGGCATCGCCCTGCTCCAGCACCCGCGTCCTCTCCAGCACCGAGTACCGCGCCTCCAACTTCTGCTTGCGCGCATGCTCCGCCACCACCACGGCACCATCCGCCAGCACCGCCGCATGATGCCGCGCCAGAAACTTCAGCGTCTCTTCATACGCCTCCGCATCCTCGTACGGCGGATCAAGAAACACAATCTCCGCCGCGCGCTCCTTCGCCAGTAGCGACTCCAGCATCTTCTTCACGCCGCGATCTTCCAGCGCGAAGCCGCCAGCAATCTTCAGCGCGGACAGGTTCGCGCGAATCGCCGCCACCGCCGGCCGCGCGCTCTCCGCGAACCACACAAAGTCCGCGCCCCGGCTGATCGCCTCAATCCCCACCGCCCCCGAGCCCGCATACAAATCCACAAACCGCGAGCCCTCCACCAGCGGCCCCAGCACATTGAACAGCGTCTCCCGCAACCGGTCGCTTGTAGGCCGCGTTGCCACGCCACGCGGCGCCTGCAACAACCGTGATCGATACTCTCCCGCAATGACTCGCATCGTCTGAGCATATCGCGCGCCCCACACGCCCACGCTGAATCACTGTCCTTACCCTCGCCGTCCGCGCAGGACCGCAGGACCTACAATAGAGCCATGCTGCGTTCGTCCATCGCCATCGGCAGGTTCATGAATGTCGATCTGCGCGTTCACATCTCGTTCGTGTTTCTGCTCGTCATCGCCGTAGTCTTCTCCATCGTCGAAAATGGCGGCGCCACCCGCGGCGTAGCGCTGTGGCTTGGCATGTGCTCTGCCGTACTTGTTCGCGAAGTCGCGCGCTCCATCGCAGCAACCTATGTTGGTCTTCGTCTGCGTGCACTGTTTCTTCTCCCTATTGGCGGGCTCATGGCGTTCTCCACTTCCACACAGGACGCCAACGCACAAGAAGCCAACACGCGCCTCCTGATGCTCACCGGCCCCATCGCCAACTTCACCGTGGGCCTCCTGTTGCTAGGCACGAGCTATGGCCTCGAGCCGCACGTCTCCCTGATCGCGCAGCCCTGGATCTCCACCAGCCACATCCTGCGCAGCCTCGTCTGGATGCAGATCATCCTCGGCATGGTCAGCCTGCTGCCGATGCCTGTAGTCCCGGCCAGCGCTCCCCGGCCCGAAACGCCAGCAGACACAAAGCCGGCCAAGTCCGGCGTCTCGAGCATGCTGCACTTTCCCTCGTTCGGTCTCGGAACCGGCCTCGCCCTCGCCATGATCGTCGCGGGCTTCATCCTCATGAGCCTGTGGATGGTCATCCTCGGCGGCTTCATGATGCTCGGCGCGCAACTCTCCAGCGCCCACACCGTCTCCACCACCGACGCGGAAACCATCCTCGTCCGCGAAGTCATGCTCACCGAGTACACTCTGCTGTCCAGCTCCGACACCCTGCAGGGCGCGCTCGATCGCTCCGTCCACAGCGGCCAGGACGTCTTCCCCGTCGTCCGCGGCGACCGCCTGGTCGGCTCCATCGCCCGCCAGACCATCGCCGAGCGCCTCGTCTCCGACGGCGACAGCTACCTGCAGGGCATCATGACCCGCTCCCTGCAACTCGCCAGCCCCACCGACAAGCTCGTCGAAGCCCTTCGCCGCGCAGCCCTGCTCGGCGCCAGCGAGTTCATTCCCGTCATCGAAGATGGCGCTATGATCGGAATCCTCACGCCACAATCTCTCTCCCGCGCCGTGCAGCAGATCAAACTCATGCGCCCCACCACCTCGAGGCTCCGCGAGAACATCCGTGATTGACGACGCGCAACACCCTGAACCCTGGGCCATGAACCCTGGACCCTCTCCGTTAGCCCCCGGCCTGTACCTCGTCGCAACCCCCATCGGCAACCTCGAAGACATCACCCTGCGCGCCCTCCGCGTCCTCCGTTCCGTCGACCGCATCGCCTGCGAAGACACCCGCCAGACCGCCAAGCTGCTAGGCCACTTCGGCATCCGCACGCCCACTGTCAGCTATCACACGCACAACGAAAACTCCCGTGCCAGCGAGCTAATCGAAGCCCTCAAAGCCGGCGGCCGCATCGCCGTAGTCTCGGATGCCGGCATGCCCGGAATCGCCGACCCCGGCGCCACCATCGCGGCTGAAGCGATAGCCGCAGGCGTCGCCGTCTACCCCATCCCCGGCGCCAACGCCGCGCTGAGCGCGCTCATCGCCAGCGGCCTCAACGCCGAGCGCTTCGCCTTCCACGGCTTCCTCCCCAGCAAAGAAGGCCAGCGCCGCACCACGCTCGAAGCCCTCCGCAACGCTCTAGACCCCGATCCAATCGAACCCGACCACCCACATCTTCTACGAAACCCCGCATCGCATCGTCGACGCGCTCGCCGACGTCGTCGAGCTCTTCGGCCCCCACCAGCGCATCGCCCTCGCCCGCGAGCTTACCAAGCTCCACGAAGAGTTCCTCCGCGGCACCGCAGCCGAGCTCCTCGCCAACCTCCGCGCCCGCCCCTCCATTCGCGGAGAGATGGTCCTCCTCATCGACGGCAGCCCGACCGCCCTGTCCCCCGCCAGTGCAGCCACGCACCCCGCCACGCTAGCCGACGAAGTCGCAAACCTGATGCGCTCTGAATCCTTATCTGAAAAAGACGCCCTCAAGCGCGTAGCCAAATCCCGCAACATCGGCAAAAGCGAAGCCTACCGCGAATGGCAGCGCTCCCAGCCCCGCAAACGCTAAGCTCTATTTTCAGCGCCAACGGCGCGGTTCTATCACAGCCTGGGCCGAAGGCCCAGGTTCCGACCCCGCCACGATATCGAGGGCTGAAAGCCCCGACCTATCGCCGCGATCAGTCCCTACTTCCCCTTGATCCGATCGTAGTCGTACCGATCGCTGGTCGTCCCCAGCGCCTGGTTATACAGCACCATCGACCCCAGGGCCTCTTTCAACTGGTCATCAAACCGATGCAGCGCACGCAGTTGATCCGCCGTCGCCGGAATCTCCAGCTTGCTCGTCTTGAAAAATTTCTGATACCCGCGATCCACCAGCCGCGCAATCTCCCCGCCCAGCACCCATCCGCCCTTGGTCAGCACACGAGCCGGGGAGTCTTTCTCCGGGCTCGGCGCAATCTCCGCCGCGCACCCATCCTTGCTCACCCGGTACGCCCCTGCCGCTCGATTTGAACCTTCCGTCGCCGGAGACACATCAAATTTTTCGTTACCCAGGGTGGCCAGCACTTCGTCAAATGTAGGAATCGCTTTTGTCTTTGCCATGGTCGCCAGTTCCACTTTCTCTGCACGAGCCGCCATCACGCACCATGCGGGACCGCGGCTAACCTGTACTAACTGTCGCACATCGGCTCGCGTACCTTCAATGAACCAGATCACAGCCTCAGGGAACACACGCACAACCAGCCATTAGGCGCACAACTCGATCCGATACCCTCCCCTGACCTCATGACCCCAACGTCGCAAAAGCCGCTCGGCATCAGCCTCCTGGATCGCATCGGAAACACGCCCCTGCTGCGCCTCGACAACCTGACCGCACATCTCCCCGGCATCCAGCTTCTCGGCAAAGTCGAGTGGGTCAACCCCGGCGGCAGCATCAAGGACCGCGCCGCCTCCTCCATCGTCCAGGCGGCCATCGTCGAAGGCAAGCTTACCCCCGGCAAGACCCTCCTCGACGCCACCAGCGGCAACACCGGCATCGCCTACGCCATGCTCGGTTCGGCCATGGGCTTCCCCGTAACCCTCTGCATGCCCTCCAACGTCTCCCCCGAGCGCAAAAATATCCTCGCAGCCTACGGCGCAAACATCCTCTGGACCGACCCCGCCGACGGCTCCGACGGCGCCATCCGCAAAGCTCGCCAGATCTAGCCGCAGCCGAACCCGAAAAATACTTCTACGCCGACCAGTACGGCAACCCCAACAACTGGCTAGCCCACTACCACGGCACCGCCAACGAGATCTGGCAGCAAACCCAGGGCCGCATCACCCACTTTGTCGCAGGCCTCGGCACCAGTGGCACCTTCATGGGCACCACCCGCCGCCTGCACGAGCTCAACCCGCGCATCCAGTGCATCTCCATGCAGCCCGACTCGCCCTTCAACGGCTTCGAAGGCCTCAAGCACATGGCCACCGCGATCGTCCCACCCATCTACGACCCCACGCTAGCCAACCGCAACATCTACATGCCCACCGAGCGCGCCTACCTCATGGCCAAACGCCTCGGCAAAACCCAGGGCCTGCTCGTCGGCGTCTCCGCAGCAGGAGCCGTAGCCGCCTCCCTCGACATCGCCCAACAAGAAGCAGCAGCCGGCCGCGAAGCCGTCATCGTAACCATCCTCTGCGATTCCGCCGACAAATACCTAAGCGAACGCTTCTGGACAGAAACCACCGAAGGCGAATAACTCCTCCCAAACTGACAACTTAGAACGCAGAACTGAGAACGCAGAACGCAGAACTGACAACTGAGAACTGACGACTAAGAACGCCTTAAGCTAGAAGCTAAAAGCCAGAAGCCAGAAGCCAGAAGCCAGAAGCTAGAAGCTAGAAGCTAGAAATTGGACGCCATGCCGCTAACCCTCCCGCAGCCCCTCTACGACCAGCTCCGCCACCACGGCGAAGAGACCTACCCCCACGAGTGCTGCGGCATCCTCCTCGGCAAATCCTCCGACAGCGCCGACGGCCGCGGGGAGCCGGCCCTCACCGTCATCACCCTCATCCGCGCCGGCAACACCCGCACCGACAGCGCCCACAACCGCTACAACATCGCCCCCCAGGAGCTCATCGCCGCCCAGCGTGAAGCCCGCAAGTCCGGCCTCGACATCGTAGGCTTCTACCACTCCCACCCCGACCACCCCGCCCAGTACTCCCCCACCGACTTCGCCGAAGCCCACTGGTTCGGCTGCGCCTACGTCATCACCGCCATCGAAAAAGGCACAGCGCAGATCACCAACAGCTTCCTCCTCACCGGCACCACCGAAGACGACAAAGCCTTCCTCCACCAGCCCATCACCATCGCCTAGTTTTCTTTGCGAAACGTTGCGCCTCTCTTGGCGTCCTTTGCGTCAATGCTTTCGCTCTTCCAACCACCGCCTCGGAGATAATCACCCCATGAAAATCCACATCCCCACCCCGCTGCGCGCCTACACCGACAAGCAGGAGACGGTCTCTGTCAACGCCAGCACCGTCTCCGAAGCCCTCGCCGCTCTGGTCGCCGCCCACCCCGGCCTGCAGCAGCACCTCTACACCCCCGACGGCAAGCTGCGCTCCTTCGTCAACCTCTACCTCAACGACGACGACGTCCGCTACCTCCCGGCCAGAGAGAACACGCCCGTAGACTCTTCCGCCGAGCTCACCATCATCCCCTCCATCGCCGGCGGCAGGTAAACTGAAAGCAGGACAGCGCGCGCCACATCCGAATCCTTCCTCCCGCGCCGCGCATCTCCAATACTCAGAACTTTTTCGCCAGGAACCCTATGCCAGCCACTCTCGACCAAGCCGCCCTCCCCAAACTCACCAACGAGGAGATCGCCCGCTACTCCCGCCACCTCATCCTCCCCGAGGTCGGCATGGAAGGCCAGCAGAAGCTCAAGGCCGCGAAGGTCCTCTGCGTCGGCACCGGCGGCCTCGGAGCCCCGCTCGCCCTCTACCTCACCGCCGCAGGCGTCGGCACCATTGGCCTGGTCGACTTCGACGTCGTCGACGAATCCAACCTCCAGCGCCAGATCATCCACTCGCAGTCCACTGTCGGCAAGCTCAAAGTCGACTCGGCCGAGATCACCCTCAAGGGCCTCAACAAAAACACCAACATCATCAAGCACAACACCATGTTGACCAGCGCCAACGCGCTCGAGATATTCAAAGACTACGACGTCATCGCCGACGGCACGGACAACTTTCAGACCCGCTACCTGGTCAACGACGCCTGCGTGCTGACAGGGAAACCGAATGCGTACGGCAGCATCTTCCGCTTCGAAGGCCAGGCCTCCGTCTTCGCCACCGAAGAAGGCCCCTGCTACCGCTGCCTCTACCCCGAGCCACCACCCCCCGGCCTCGTCCCCTCCTGCGCCGAAGGCGGCGTCCTCGGCATCCTCCCCGGCTTAGTCGGCGTCATCCAGGCCACCGAAGTCATCAAGCTAATTCTCGGCATCGGCGAGCCCCTCATCGGCCGCCTTCTCCTCGTCGACGCGCTAGGCATGAGCTTCCGCACCATGAAGCTCCGCAAAAATCCCGACTGCCCCATGTGCGGCACCCACGAGATCAAAGAGCTCATCGACTACGACCAGTTCTGCG
Source organism: uncultured Acidobacteriaceae bacterium (assembly GCA_963737325.1). GTDB lineage: Bacteria > Acidobacteriota > Terriglobia > Terriglobales > Acidobacteriaceae > Granulicella. Next base: position 102,799 of record CAVTSJ010000015.1, on the reverse strand, counting down.
GCATCCCCAAACCAACGGAAGCCGGCCCACTCGAAATCAGCTCCCACGGCTCCACGCCCGACCTCCCCGTCGTCGACGGCATCCCGCAGATGTCCGTCGAGCAGCTCAAAGCCCGCATCGACAGCAACACCGCGCCCTTCATCCTCGACGTCCGCGAGCCCCACGAATACCAGATCGTCGACATCGGCGCGCCCCTCATCCCCGTCGGCGATCTCCCCAACCAGCTCCACCGCCTCACCTTCCCCAAGACCACCGAGATCGTAGTCCACTGCAAGTCCGGAGCCCGCAGCCAACGCGCCGCCCTCTTCCTCAAAGAGCAGGGCTACACCAACGTCAGCAACCTGGCCGGAGGCATCCTGGCCTGGGCCGACCGCATCGACAAAACCCTCCCCAAGTACTAACGAAACCAGCGCCAACGGCGCGTCCCATCACAGCCCAGGGCAACGCCCTGGGTTTGTGCGTTAAATAAACCAGAGGGCTGAAGGCCCGACCCATCGCCCCACCGCACCCCCAACCTGCTACAACAATCCCATGACCACCGACCCCACCCAGGACGAAGCCAACATCCGCGCCGCCCGCGCCCACTCCAACCGCTCCATCGCCCGCCGCAATCTCCTCGGCGTCGGCGACTCCCTCGCCGAAGACTTCGTCGCCGTCATCGGCGACGGCACCTTCGTCCCCACCCGCGCCGCCTACCTCAGCCTCTTTAAGCAGGACTTCGACAACCCCAAAACCTCTCTCCGCTACGAGCGCATCCCCGACCGCATCCAGCTCTCCACCTCCAGCCCCCAGGCCGCCGAACAAGGCCACTGGATCGGCACCGACGCCGCTGGCAAAACCGCCTACACCGGCACCTACATGGCCATGTGGCACCACACCGAAGACGGCTGGAAGATCCGCTCCGAACTCTACGTCACCCTAACTCACCACTAACTCACAGCCCGCCATCGCAACGGGCATCCACCGCAGTGGGCCATCTACCATAGCACCAAGCGCCAACGGCGCGCCCTCATCACAGCCTAGGGCGCAGCCCTAGGTCATGTGCCATGTCAGAATCCGAGGGCTGAAGGCCCGACCCACCGGAACCGCCCCTAATCCGTGTCCCGATCATCCACCACCAATATCTGCAAACACAGCGGCGGCTCCAGCATAAAGTCGAACGTCGCCATCTCCGCGATCGCTTCCTTCAGCCACAGGCTCATCGACGGCTCCGTCGTCACCACGAACGGCAAGCGATCGCCAGCAAACCCGCGGTGCTGCAGGATCGAATCAATGTTCGCCCCCACCTTCGCCAGCGCACCCGCAATCGCCGCCACAATTCCCGGCCGATCGGCCACCACGAACCGCAGATAATGCGGCGCCACCACGTCGCCGACCACCTTCATCTTCCGCGCCGGCAGACGCACCTGCACGCTGCCCTCCGCAATCGCGCGCACGTCGCTCATCACGGCCACCGCCGTAGGATGACCGCCCGCGCCATGTCCGCTGAACACCACGTCGCCACCGAACTTCCCACTCGTCACCACCATATTCTGCGTCCCATGCGACCACGCAATCGGCGACGTCCGCGGCACCAGCATCGGCCCCACGCTTGCGCTCACCGCACCCTCCACCAGCTCCGCGCGCGACACCTGCCGCACCGTGCACCCCAGCTCCTTCGCATACGCAAAGTCCACGGCCGTGATCGTAGCAATGGTCTGCGTCGGCACGTGCTCCGGATCGATCTCTGCATGCAGCGCCAGCCGTGTCAGAATACATAGCTTCGCGCGCGCATCCAACCCATCCACATCGGCCGACGGATCAGCCTCCGCATAGCCCGCAACCTGCGCCTTCGCCAGCACGTGGTCGTACTCGGCGCCGCCCTCCATCGAGCTCAAAATGAAGTTGCACGTTCCGTTCACAATCCCGCTGATCTTCGTGATCACCTCGCCGTTGAGCCCCTGCGAAATCCCCGGAATCACCGGCACGCCGCCCGCCACGGACGCTCCATAGCGCAGCTGCACACCCTTGTCCGCTGCCAGCGCCAACAGCTCCGCGCCGCGATACGCAATCAGCTGCTTGTTCGCCGTTACCACGTGTTTTCCCGCGTTCAGTGCCGCGCAAATCCACTCGCCCGCCGGCTCCATCCCGCCCATCAACTCCACCACCACATCCACATCGTCCGCCTCAAGCACGTCCTCCACGCGCTCGGTCCACACCACATCCTTGGTCAGAAACTTAGCCCGCGCATGCGTCCTCTTGCGGTCAACCCCCCGATTGAACACCCGCGTGATGCGCACCCAGGTATCCACATGCGCCGCCGGGTCTCCATGCGTAGCCAGATCCCCATGCGCAGCGAGCACCTCCGCAAACGCACTGCCTACCGTCCCGAATCCCAATAACCCTACGCGCACAACGCTCTCGTCAGCCATCAGTACTCCACCTTGCTCGGGCTCTCAATCCACGCCGCAAAAGCCTTCCAGGCCTCCTCCGGATGCAGATTCACTTCCTTCAACGTACGCTCGCCGAGCGGCTTCTTCATCTCCTCGTACAAAAACGCGTCATCGAATCCAGCCTTCGCCGCATCGGCCGCCGTGCAGCCGTAATAAATCCCGCTGCACCGCGCCCAGTAAATCGCCGCCAAACACATGGGGCAGGGCTCGCAACTCGTGTAGATCTCGCAACCCTCCAGCTGAAACGTCCCCAACTCCTTACACGCGTTGCGAATGGCCGTCACCTCCGCATGCGCAGTCGGATCGTTGATCGCCGTCACCTGGTTCACGCCCGTCGCAATCACCTTGCCATCTTTCGCGATCACAGCGCCAAACGGCCCACCCCGCCCGCTGGTCACGTTCTCAACCGCCAGCGCAATCGCCCGCTGCATAAACTCAGGATTCCCCTGCATCCTCACATCCCCCGCAACCGGATTCGCCTAATCCCTTATCCCTGTTTCCTAATCCCTGCATTTCGGCTCTAATCAGCATCATGGTACACGCTCTCCGCTCCCGTCGCGTCGTCACGCCCCATGGCGAACAGGATGCCACGGTAGTCATCGAAGACGGCATCATCACCGCAGTCCACAAGAATTCGCATCTCACCTCTCGCATCTCGAACCTCCCCACCGAAGACCTCGGCTCGCTCGCTCTCCTGCCCGGCCTCATCGACGTCCACACCCACATCAACGAGCCCGGCCGCACAGAATGGGAAGGCTTCGCCACCGCCACCCGCGCCGCCGCCGCCGGCGGCTTCACCACCCTCATCGACATGCCGCTCAACTGTCTCCCCGAGACCACCAACGTAGCCGCCCTCGAGCTCAAGCGCGAAGCAGCCGCCACCGGTGGCCCCAACAACTCCCCGCAATGCATGATCGACTACGCTTTCTGGGGCGGCTGCGTCGACAACAATCAGCGCGACCTCGAGTCTCTCGCCTCAGCCGGTGTCGCAGGCTTCAAGAGCTTCCTCATCTACCCCGGCTGCGACGGCTTCACTGCCATCGACAAACAAAACCTCATCCGCGCCCTCCCCCACATCGCCCGCACCGGCCTCCCCCTCCTGGTCCACGCCGAGCTCGACCCCTCCATCAACGCCGCCTGCGCCCACCTCAACGCCACCCACGCCGACTGGACGCAATACTCCACCTACCTCGCCTCCCGCCCCGACGAAGCCGAGCTCGACGCCATCGAGATGCTCCTCGAACTCAGCCGCGAAGCCCACGATCGCGGCCAACCCTTCCACCTCCACATCGTGCACCTGTCGACAGCCAAAGCGCTGCCACTCATCGCCGCCGCCAAGCACGAAGGCCTTCCCGTCACCGCCGAAACCTGCCCGCACTTCCTCCACCTCACTGCCGAAACCATCCAGCAAAATCCCAACGGCCCCACCCTCTGCAAGTCCGCGCCCGCCATCCGCAGCGCGGCTAACCGCGAGGAGCTGTGGCAAGCCTTAATCGACGGCACCCTCGACCTCATCGCCACCGACCATTCCCCCTGCCCCCCGCACATGAAGCGCATGCACGCAGACCACGTCTCTCCCGGCGAAGCCCTCGGCCGCTTCGACCTCGCCTGGGGCGGCATCCCCTCGCTCTCCACCGCCATCTCCGTTCTCTGGACCGAGTGCACCCGCCGCGAACTCACCCTCTCGCAACTCTCCCACTGGACCTCCGCCGCCCCCGCCCGCCTCGCCGGCCTCGCCACGCATTGCGGCTCCATCGAACCCGGCAAGCACGCCAACCTGGTAGCCTTCGACCCGGACGCCATCTTCACCCTCACCCCCGACATGCTCCACTACCGCCACAAAATCTCTCCCTACGTGGGCGAAATCCTCCGAGGCAAAGTCCACACCACCTGGCTCCGCGGCCAACCAGTCTTCACCCGCCACAACAACACCGACGAATTCCCCGCGCCACCAAACGGCCGCGAACACCAGCTATCCTCTTCGTAACGCGAATCCCTAACCCAAATCGCGGCTGTGTCTCGTTCGCCGTTCCCTTTGCTCTTGCTTTTCTGGCTGTCATCCCGCAGGGATCTGCCTTTGCCTTTGCCTTTCCCTTTGCTAGAAGCTAGAAGCTAGAAGCTAGAAGCTAGAAGCTGACAAACCTAACACCCCACCACACCGAACTCTATGGCCGCCAACCCCACCCTCGCCCACTGGAACACCCTCACCCCCGAAGCCGCCGCCGCAGCCATCCTCCCCTGCAACGGCTCCCTCGCCTGGGCCACCCAACTAGCCGCCCTCCGCCCCTTCGAAGCCCCCTTCGACCTCACCTGCACCGCCGACATCATCTGGCGCTCCCTCCCCGAACCCGCCTGGCAGCAAGCCTTCGACTCGCATCCCCGCATCGGCGAACACCACGCCAAATCCGCAACCGCCGCCAGCCTCGCGCTCTCCGCCACCGAACAATCCGCCGCGCAACTAACCGCCGACACGCAAGCAGCGCTAAACGCCGCCAACCGCGCCTACGAAGAAAAATTCAACCGCATCTTCATCGTCTGCGCCACCGGCAAATCTGCCGACGAGATGCTCGGCATCCTCAACCACCGCCTCTCCAACGATCCCGCCACTGAACTCCGCGAAGCCTGCGAGCAACAACGTCAGATCACCCAGCTCCGCCTCCGCAAGTGGCTCGCATCCTGATAGTCTCTCTCTACCCTCTATCCTCTACGCTCTACACTCAGCCTTATGAGCCTCTCCACCCACATCCTCGACACCGCTCTAGGCCGCCCCGCCGCCAACGTCGCCATCACCCTCTCACAGCTCACCTCCGAAACCTGGCACGACATCGCAACCGCCGCCACCGACGCCGACGGCCGCTGCAAAACTCTCCTCGGCGACCAGCCTCTCGCCGCCGCAACCTACAAGCTCCGCTTCCACACTGCGCCTTACTTCCACGCGCTGAACCTGCCCAGCCTCTACCCCTACGTGGACATCGTCTTCACCGTCACCGACCCCACCCAGCACCACCACATCCCTCTCCTGCTCACCGCCAACGGCTACACAACCTACAGAGGCAGCTGATCCGCTCTCCCTTCCTAAACTGAGAACTGAGAACGAACAACTGAGAACCAGGAGTCCCACATGCCCGCACAACTCCACACCAACCGCTACGGCAAATCGCGCGTCCGCCTCATGCGCGTCACCAAGTTCTTCTCCCACCACGATCTAGACGAGTGGACCGTCCAACTCCTCCTCGCCGGCGACTTCGACACCGCGCACACCCACGGCGACAACTCCCAAATCCTTCCCACCGACACGATGAAGAACACCGTCTACTTCGTCGCGCGCGAGTCCAAAGCCACCAGCATGGAAGCCTACGCCCAGGAGCTCATCGACTACATCCTCACCCGCAACCCGCAAGTCTCCGCCGCCGAAGTCGTCATCGAATCCACGCTCTGGAAGCGCCTCACCGTCGACGGCAAGCCCTTCCCGACAGCCTTCATGCGCGGCTCGGATGAGCGACAGACAACGACGGTCTCGCGCCAACAAAGTGGCCCCTTCACCATCACCAGCGGCCTCGACCGCCTCACCATCCTCAAGACCTCCCACTCCGCCTTCACCGGCTACATCAAGGACTCCCTCACCACCCTCCCCGAAACCACCGACCGTCTCTTCGGCACCGCCCTCAAGGCCGAGTGGCCCTACACCACCGCAGCCATCGCCGCAGCCGCCGCGTCGCCCGACGCCGCCATCGACTTCAACAAGATCCGCACCCATCTCCGCGAAGTCATGCTCACCACCTTCGCCAAACACGACTCGCTCTCCGTCCAGCAAACCCTCTTCGCCATGGGCGAGGCCGCACTCGACCACACCACCCTCATCGACGAGATCTATCTCCTCATGCCCAACAAGCACAACCTGCTCGTCGACCTCAGCCGCTTCGGCAAAGAGAACCCCAACCACATCTTCGTCCCCACTGACGAACCCCACGGCACCATCGAAGCCACCATCCGCCGCTCGTAGTCCCCCACTACACCGGGTGCCCCCGGTCTCGCCTTTGAGACCTGGGTTCACAGAGTGCCGGGTGCCCCATCCGTACGCGCTCTTGCGAACGGGTGGGACGCGAATCCCCGCGGCCTCACCCATCTCGCACTAGAATGATCTCGACATGCCTCACACCGCCGAATCCCTCGCCGCCCGCGCCACCACCGTCATCTCCCGCTGCCGCGAGCTCGCCCTCATCACCGACATTCCCAACGAAACCACCCGCCTCTTCCTCTCGCCCGCCACCCGCGACGCCCACACCCTGCTCGAGTGGTGGCTCCGCCAGGCCAACCTGCACGCCCGCACCGACGACGCCGGCAATATCCGCGCCATCCGCCGCTCCGCAAAGGACGACGCCCCCACCTTCGTCCTCTTCTCCCACATCGACACCGTCACCAACGCCGGCGCGTTCGACGGCCCACTAGGAGTCCTTCTCTCCCTCGCGGCTATTGAGCAACTCGGCGCCACGCCGCTGCCCTTCCACATCGAGCTCATCGCCTTCGCCGAAGAAGAGGGCGTCCGCTTCGGCTTCCCCTTCCTCTCCTCACTCGCCACCACCGGTCAGCTCACCCCCGAACTCCTCGCCCGCACCGACGCCGATGGCATCACCGTAGCCGAAGCCATCCGCAACTTCGGCCTCGACCCCGCCAACATCCCCACCACCTGCCCGCTCGCCCCCAACACCTTCGGCGCCATCGAAGTCCACATCGAGCAGGGCCCTGTCCTCGACAAGTCCGACTCCTCGCTCGCCGTAGTCGAAGCCATCGTCGGCCAGTCCCGCCTCGAGCTCACCTTCGAAGGCCACGCCAACCACGCCGGCACCACCCCCATGTCCCACCGCCAGGACGCCCTCGCCGCCGCCGCCCAATGGATCGTCGAAGTCGAGCGCTACGCCGCCAACTACACCCAGCTCGTCGCCACCGTCGGCCGCATCTCCTCCGAGCCCGGCGCCATCAACGTCATCCCCGGCACCGTCCGCACCTCGCTCGACATCCGCCACCCCAAGGACGAATCCCGCCACGCGGCGATAGCTCACTTACTCACGAAAGCCGAGGCGGCCGGAGCCCTCCGCGGCGTCCGCGTCCACGCCCACGTCCAGTCCGAGCAGCGCGCCGTCCCCATGGACCGCGACCTCACCCTCAAGCTCCACAAAGCAGCCGAGCGCGCCGGCTTCGACGCTCAACCCATCTTCTCCGGCGCCGGCCACGACGCCATGATCCTAGCCACCGCCGTCCCCACTACCATGCTCTTCCTCCGCTCCCCCAACGGCCTCTCCCACCACCCCAACGAAGACGTCCGCCTCGAAGACGTAGAAGCCGCGCTAGCCACCCTCCTAAACCTCCTCCTCCACCTCCACCCCCACAAGCAGTAACCACCACTCCCGTCTCCCTTCCACTTCTCACTTCTCACTAGCCACTTCCCACTAAAGTTTCCTCTACACTCTGCTGTATGCACAACCTAGGCCACAGCCGCAGCGCAAACCATCGCGACCACCTGCTTCTCACCCCCGACACCTTCGTGCGCACGCCACTCCCCGGCCTCACCAACGGCCTCGCCATCGTGCACATCGCCCCACCCACCGGCGCCGCCTTCACCATGATGACGCTCGAACTCGCCGAGCACGGAAGGCTCATCCAGGGCCCCACGCAGCGCTTCCTCTACGTCCTCGAAGGCGTCCTCAAGCTCGACGAGCCCGGCAAGCAAATCCCCCACGACCTCGCCGCCGGCAGCTACGCCTACTTCCCCACCGGCTACGAGCACACCCTCACCGCCCTCACACCCTCACGCGTCATCGTCATCGACAAGCCCTACCAACCCCTCGACCCGCTCTACATCAACGACCCCGGCGCAGACCCCGACCCGTGGTTCCTCCTCAACCGCGAGCCCGACATCGCCCCCATCGACCTCAACGGAGACCCCGGCCTGCAAGTCCGCAACCTCCTCCCCGACTCCCACATCTTCGACTTCGCCGTGAACACCATGACCTACGCCCCCGGCGCCGCGCTCTCGCAAGTCGAAGTCCACACCATGGAGCACGGCCTCCTCATGCTCGAAGGCGGAGGCATCTACCGCCTCGGAGAAAGCTGGTACCCAACCAAGGCCGGCGACGCAATCTGGATGTCCGCCTACTGCCCCCAGTGGTTCGGAGCCATAGGCAAAGTCCCCGCAAAATATCTAATCTACAAAGACTTCAACCGCCACCCGCTAGGCTAAATGAAAACTCCCTTTGCAGCCTTGCTCCTGCTCACGCTCTCGCCGTCAAAACCGACGATTCCATCAGTCCTCATTGGAACTTGGAAAGTAGGCCACGCATATGACACGCAGGGCCCAACCGATCTCGATGAGCAGCAGGAATTAAAGATCGAGAAGCTGAAGATTGAAATCTCGTCCGACGCCATCAAGGTCTGCGGAAAGACCATTCCAATCAAGAACGCAACTCTTTCCGTTATGACTTACGATCAATTCGCGACAAGATACCGTATGGGAGCAAATCGGATTGGTTTGTTTTATGGCGGCAATGTCAATGAGCTAGCAATCAATTCCTTTGAACTGACACACGCTTGCGGTGAGTTCTCCGATCCAGGAACAGACATCATTTTCGACGAGCACAACCATTTCGCGATTCAAGTGGACAATGCGTACTACGAATTGAAAAGAATCAAGTAGACATTCATGACCCTCACCATCAACACCGACCGCCTCCTCCGCGAGCTCCACCACCTCGCCACCCTAACCGATTGCCCGCCCACCACCGACCCCACCCTCCCCGCGCCCACCACGGCGGTCACCCGCATCGTCTTCACCCCCCGCGACCTCGAAACCCGCGCCTACATCGCATCCCTGGCCCACGCCGCAGGCTTCCACCTCCGCACCGACGCCATCGGCAACACCTTCATCCGCTTCCAAGGCTCGCAACCAGACCTCCCCGCCATCGGCACCGGCTCCCACACCGACGCCATCCCCCACGCCGGCATGTACGACGGCACCGTAGGCGTGTTGGGAGGCCTCGAAGCCATGCGCTCCCTCAAGGAATCCGGCTTTACCCCCACGCGCTCCATCGAACTCCTCGTCTTCACCTCCGAAGAACCCACCCGCTTCGGCATCGGCTGCATCGGCTCCCGCCTCCTCGGCAACTCCATCTCGCCCGCCACCGCCGACAACCTCCCCGATCGTCTCCCGGAAACCGACCGCACCGCGCCCCAGGGCTTAACCCTCCGCGACGTCCGCATCGCCGCCGGCTTCACCGCCCCGCTCTCCACCGTCCCCCTCCCGCCCCACTACTACCACGCCTGGGTCGAGCTCCACATCGAACAAGGCCCCCTGCTCGAACGCGAAGGAATCCCCATAGGCATCGTCACCCACATCGCCGCCCCCGCCGCCTACCGCTACGAGATCACCGGCTTCGGCGGCCACGCCGGCGCGCTCCTCATGCCCGACCGCCGCGACGCCCTCTGCGCCGCCGCCGAGCTCATCCTCTCCGTCGAACGCCACACCCTCGCCGCCAACGCCGCAGCAAAATCCTCCGGCCAGTCCGGCGTAGACTCCGTCGCCACCGTCGGCACCGTCGGCGTCCACCCCGGCGCCGTCAACTCCGTCCCCTCCCGCGTCACCCTCTCGCTCGACATCCGCGACACCGACGTAGCCCGCCGCAACCAGATCCTCTCCGCCGTCCACGCCGACATCGACTCCATCCAGTCCCGCCGCGGAGTCAAAATCACAGCGCAGCAGATCAACGCCGACCTTCCCGCCATCAGCGACCCACACATCCTCGCCACCCTCGAATCCATCTGCAACTCCGAGTCCATTCCCTACAAGAAAATGGTGGCACGTGCCTACCATGACACTAACTTCATCGCCCCTATCGCACCCGTCGCGATGCTGTTCATCCCCTGCCGCAACGGCGTCTCCCACCGGCCCGACGAGTACGCCACCCCCGAATCCATCGCCCTCGGCACCCGCGTCCTCGCCCTCGCCCTCGCCAGCCTTGCCCAGGAGGGTTACCCCTCCTAGCCCTCCCGCCGCACTACAGCTACACTACTCACACCTACCGACGGCTCGATCCACTTACCACCGCGACTCACTAACCACTAGCCACTCATCACTGCCCTTATGATCCAATCCCTGAATCCGGCCAATGGAAAGCTTCTCCGCAGCTTCGATCCACTCACACCTGAAGCCCTCAACGCCAAGCTGACCCTCGCCGCGAGCGCTGCCAAAACCTATCCCAGGGAGACCCTCGACCAGCGCATGTTCTGGATGCGCCGCCTCGCCGCGCTTCTCGAAGCCGACCTCGAAGAGCTCGCCACCACCATGACCTCCGAGATGGGCAAGACCCTCGTCTCCGCGCGCGACGAAGTCGCCAAGTGCGCCAACGTCTGCCGCTACTACGCCGACAACGCCGCCCGCTTCCTCGCCCCTGAGCGCATCGCCACCGAACACACCGAATCCTACGTCCGCTACGACCCCCTCGGCGTCGTGCTGGCCGTCATGCCCTGGAACTTCCCCCTCTGGCAGGTCTTCCGCTTCCTCGCGCCCGCCCTCATGGCCGGCAACGTCGGCCTCCTGAAGCACGCCTCCAACGTGCCGCAATGTGCCTTGGCGATTGAAGCCCTCGTGCGCCGCGCCGGCTTCCCCCGCGGGACCTTCCAGACCCTCCTCATCGAGGCCCGCCAGGTCGAGCACCTCCTCAACGATCCCCGCGTCGTCGCAGTCACCGTCACCGGCTCGGAGGCCACTGGTCGCGCCGTCGCCGCCCAGGCCGGCTGGCTCGTCAAGAAGTCCGTCCTCGAGCTCGGCGGCTCCGACCCCTTCATCGTCCTCCCCTCCGCCAACCTCGACGCCGCCATCGACAACGCTATCAAGGCTCGCTGCATCAACAACGGCCAATCCTGCATCGCCGCCAAGCGCTTCATCGTCCACGACAGCATCTATCCCGAGTTCGAAAAGCGCTTCGTCGCCGGCATGGCCGACCTCCGCATCGGCGACCCCATGCTCGAAACCACCGACATCGGCCCGCTCGCCACCCCGCAACTGCTTGAAGACCTCCTCCAGCAGGTTACCCAGGCCCGCGAGTCCGGCGGCCGCGTCCTCACCGGCGGCGGCCGCGCCTTCGTCGAAGCAGGCGACCTCGGCAACTACTTCCAGCCCACCGTCATCGCCGGCGTCATGCGCAACGCCCCCATCTCCCAGGAAGAGATCTTCGGCCCTGTCGCTCTGCTCTTTCGCGCCGCCTCCCTCGACGACGCCATCGAGCTCGCCAACGATACGCCCTTCGGCCTCGCCGCCAGCGCCTGGACAACCGACGATGCCGAACGCCAGCGCCTCGCCGTCGAGCTCCAGTGCGGCGCCGTCTTCTTCAACACCCCCGTCACCAGCGACCCGCGCCTCCCCTTTGGAGGCATCAAGCGCTCCGGCTACGGCCGCGAGCTCTCCGCAGCCGGCATGCGCGAATTCCTCAACGCCAAGACCGTCGTTGTCGCCGAAGTCGCCGCCGTAACCCATTCGACTCCCGACAAAGCCGCCGCCGAGCCTAAAACCGAACCGCGCCCCGCCAGGTCCAGCGACTTCCAGCGCCTGGCCGAGCAGCTGCGCGAATTTGAACCGCCCAGGACCCCGTCCCCAACTGCAGGAACCAACAACCCAGTTCCCCTCTCGGCAACTCCCGTCCAGACGGAGGCGGCCCCCGCAGAATCAATTCCGCCCGACCCAGCTCCCTCTCAACTCAAACCCGAAGAGCCCAACAAGGACAACGACCAACCACCTGCCAGCGGCTCCATGCTAGGCCTGCGCTAACCACCCGCAATCCCAACCGTGCTCCGCTTTGCCTTTGTCTTTGTTAGAAGCTATAAGCTAAAAGCTAGAAGCTAAAAGCTAGGAGCTAGGAGCTAGAACGTAAACGACGTCTGCAGCGTAATCCGTCGCAGCGCGCTCGTCGTCGTATACGGCTGTCCATAAATCTGCGTCGACTCTCCAAAATTCGGCGACGACAACACTCCCTGCGGCGTCGACAGATCCTTATTGTTGAACAGGTTCTGCACCTGCACACCGAACGCCAGGTTATAGCGCTTGCCAGTACTCACCGGACCAAACGGCCCGCCCCCGTGACCGTGATCGCCATGATGGCCCTCACCCCCGCCGGGCCCGCCCCCAGGACCTCCGCCCGCATTCGCCGGCCGCGTCGACGCTCCAAACCCAAACGTCTTCGTCAATCGCAAATTGAACGTATACAGCGATGGCCCCGTGCAATAGTTGATCGGCACCACCGGCGCTCCGCTCACAATTCCCGGCTGCGCAAACGTGCCGCAACCGGCAATCGTCTTAATCGTGCTTCCATTCGGCGCCACGCCCGTCACCAGGTCGGGGCGGTCGTTGTAAAACGTGTCAAAGTTGTTATCGCTGCCCGTCGTAATGTTGTAGGGCGTTCCGCTCTGCGCCAGGAAGAATGGGCTGAACTGGAAGAACCTCGGCAGCATGATCGACCCCGCCAGAAAAATCCTGTTCCTCACATCGAACGTCGTGCGTCCATAATCCGCCGCAATGTTTCCCGGCGTAGAAATGTCCGACGTCGCGCCCGACGTATCGCCATGCGCCGAGTTCAGCGAGTAATACCCGAACAGCGAGATCGCCCTCGACGTCTGAATTCGCCCATGCACAATCAGCTGGTTCTGATGGAATACGCCTTCGCTGAAGAACTGGTACTGCGCCGTGCTCGCTATCGGATCGGCAAAGTTATAGCCAATATTCTGCGTCGCGAACTGGTGCACACCCTGCGAGTGCAGATAGTTCACCGAGATCGTTCCATTGCGTCCAACCTGCTGATCCACGCCTCCGGCAAACTCCACAATATAGGGTGCGCGAAGATTCGATGCCGTCGTGTACGTTGTCTGATTCACCGCCGTCGCGCCGCACGCCGCAATCAGGTCCGCCGCACTCGGGTTGCAACTCGTCCCCGGATTCGCAACCGTGTACGCCGTCGTGTTCACACCGTTTTCTTCCTGCGTCGTCAATACATAGGGCTGCGAGAACCGCGTGTAAAACATGCCGAATCCACCGCGCACCACGGTCTTCGGCGCACCCTTGCCGCTGAACAATCCGTAGTTGAACGCCACCCGCGGAGCGACGGCTTGGTTCTTCGCAAGATGGTTCTGCGTCTCGTAGCGAAGGCCGTACGAAATCGTCAGGTTCTTCCTCGCCTTCCAATCCGTCTCCGCATACAGCCCCAGGTCCGCCAGTGTGTCCCCGATCTTGTGATTGTTCACCACGTTAATCCGGAACTGGTTCGGCGTTCCCGCGGTGTAATCCCCGTACGTCGCATACGTGAACGAGCCGTTGGTCAAATTCTCCGTGTTCTCCGCCTCGCGTATCACCCGCAGGCGTCCGCCAAAACGAACAAAGTTCTTCTTCAGTTGCATCGAGTTGTAGCTCTGCACCTCAAAGTGGTCCTGGTGATCGCTCAACCCCTGCTGCGAGTAGCCGCCGCCCGTGAACGCGCCCGACACGCCCACCGCCGGCGCCGTGCTCGCCGGCGTTACCGTCGAATGTTCGCGCTCATACTCAAACCGCGTCTCGCTGATCAGATGCGAGTTCCATGTCTCCGTGTCGCTCATCTGCAGAATGTTGCTCAACGAATCCTGGTTGTAGGCAGTCGATGGCAGATTCAGATTGTTCACGCCATCGTTCTTCGCCGAGTTGTTCACGTACTGATACCGCGTCGTCAGAACATTCTTCGCTCCCAGCGCCAGATCGAGCCGCGGATTGATGTCGCCGCGGATCTGCGGGAAGTACGTCGACACCTGGTACGGCGTCTGCACGCACGTCGCATCGCCAGGCGCGCAAAGTGTCGTCGACCCCGCCGCCGGCGCCAGAATAATTGCGTTCGTAAACTCGTCTGACTCAATATTGCGATAGCTTCCGCCAACGTTGTACGACGCTGACTTGTTCAACGGCCCCGTCAGATTTCCAAACCCGAAGATCGTGTGGTACGGCGGCTGATATCCCGTCGCCAGCGGGTTGCCGGAATTGAACTGCGAAGCGTTTCCATTCAACTGGAAATAACCATGCAGCTTGTCCGTTCCCGGCTTCGTGAACACCTCCACGCGCCCGTAGCCAAGCTGGTCATACTCCGCCGAAAACGGATTCTGGTTAATCCGGATCTCGCGAATCGACGACTTCGGCGGCAACTGCCCGCCCGTAAACCCGTCCACATAAATCTGCCCGCCATTCGGCCCCGCACTCGGCCCCGCCAGCGCCGTCAGCTCGTCCGACAACTCATCCGGATCGTCCGAGAGCGCATCCAGGTCCTTGCCCGTCAGCACGATCGCGCTCTGGTTCGAATCCGGATCCACACTCAACTGCACCGAGTTCGCCTGCACCGTCACCACCTGCGACTGCACTCCGATCTGCAGCTTCGCATTCAGCGTCATCCCGTTTGCCCCGCCGATCTCCAGCCCCGAAGCCGTGTACGTCGCAAACCCCGGCATCGTCACCGTCACCGTATACGTCCCCGGATTCACCACCGTGCTGTACGACCCGTCCGACCCCGACGTCGCCTTCACCGCCGGCCCGTGCCCCGTCAGCGTAACCGTGGCACCCGGAATCAACGCGCCATCCGGATCCGTCACCACGCCATGCACGCGGACCTTCCCCGACTGGAGTCCCGAAGCGCCCGCCGGCTTGGGCGCTGTCGCCGGTGCTTGTGCAGTCGTCTGCGCTCCGGCCGCCAATGCCCCAGCCACCAGCACGCCCGCCAACCCTGCTCCCAGCCATCCGGACACCCTCTTCTCACCCAATCTCAAAACCCGCATTCTCACTCCTGAACTCCCGAACTCTCGAAACCCATTCGCCGCTCACGCGAACGAACCGGCTATTCCCATGTCACGGAAAAACATTCTCTGCCTTCCCGCCCATCACGCACGCTGGTCCTGCCCGCGGCGCTCATCCAATACCCAAAACCCTTGCCGGCCGGCTACCGCTGTCCGCCGCCTTCCGGCCCACCGCCGCCCTCGCCGCCCTGATCCCCTCCGCCCAGGCTCCACGGCGAAAGTGTCATGTTCTGCCCACTCGGCGACGCCCGCAGAATGGGGTCCACGCCCGTCAGCAGCGTCACCGCCATCGGCGTCTCCGTATTCGAGCTCGGCGAAGTCGCCACAATCATCACAGCATCGCCCACCTTCAACCCCGCCAGCGTCTCCGTCGGCAGCCGCGACAGCATCTGCGATAGATCCGACCCCGCACTCCGCTCGCGCGCCGCACCGTCCCCACCCGGACCTTCAGGCCCCCTGCCGCCCGCGCCAGCCATACCCCCTGCGCTGGCTGTACCTGCCGAACCGGCTGTACCGCCCTTCATCCGCGCCGCCACCCGCTCTGCCAGCATCGGAGGAATCCTCCGCACATCGCTGTTCGGCCCCACCGCCACCGTCACCGTCTTCTTCGTCGCCAGGTCCTTCAGCGTCACCGTCCCCGCTGTCGCGTCAATCGACGCAATCAGCCCCGAGTAATTCTTGAACATCCCCGTCACCAGCTCATCGGCCGTAATCGTGCTCCCGTCAGCCGACTTCGTCCCCCGCACCCGCAGCTGATCGCCCTTGTGAATCTCCGCAATCGTGCTCACCTTCGCATCGGCAAACCGCACCGAATTCCCCGCGTACCGCCGGATAATCGTCTGCGGCGTCACCATCACCGTCACCGTCTTCAACCCGCTCGCAATCACAATCGTTCCCGTGGCCGGATCGACCGACTTCACAATCCCGCCCCCACCCTTGCTCCACGCCGCTTCCTCCGCCTGGTGCGTCGCCGCAATCGCTCCCGCCTTCATCAAGATCACGCGCGTAGCCGTCAGCCCCGCCCCGCTCGCATCCCCCACCACCAACACCCGGTCCCCCACCGCCACATCACTCAACGTCCCCGCCGTAGCCGACTTCAGATCCTTGCTCCCCGGCGCCACCACCAGCACCTTCACCGCATCCGGAACGGTCACCACCACATCCTGCCCCGCCGCCGTCGTCAATGTCAGCCCGGTCGCGCTGGTCGACTTCACCGTCCCCGCCGACCGCTGCCCCGCCGGAGCCTGCGCCACCGCCGTCGCCATCGGAAACACAAGCGCGCCCGCAACCGACAGCGCTGCCATCATCATCCAGACTCTTGCCAACTTCATGAATCGCATCTGTCTCCAGCCCCTCGCATCGCGTTCATCGCTCTTGTGATGCGGGGAAATAACCGTTCAGCCAATCCAGCCCCGCCAAATTCCCGAGCTCATTTCAGCCCAAACAGCCGCAGCCGCGACCGCCAGGAATACGCAGGCACTGTTCTGGATACGAATGGACCCCACAAAAGTTTCTCTGGAAATACGTTTTCCCTACTGCATCGCATCCAGACAAACCCGCGTCATCCACTCATTTATCAGCTATTTATCCCACTCCCACGGCGCCTACGGCAGCGCCGCCCCATCCGCCACCGGCAAATCAAGGTGCGACGGATACTTCGCCGACCCGAACACCGACACCGTCTCCGCCTTATAAGCCGACGCCGGCGCCGTCATAATGTTCTCCACATACATCTGTGGATTCCGGTCATACAGCGGAAACCAGCTCGACTGCACCTCCACCATCATCCGGTGCCCCTTCAAAAACGTGTGGTCCACCCCATGCAGACTCCACTTGTACTCCGCCACCTCGCCCGGCTTCACCGGCTCCGGCTGCGTAAAACTCTTCCGATAGCGCCCGCGCAAAATCTCTTCAGCCACCATCAACTCATACCCGCCCTTGTTCCCTTCGCCAGAGGTCGCCTCGCCCATCTCGGGCGAGCTCACACCCTCCGCATCCTCGGGATACACATCGATCAGCTTCACAATCCAATCCGTATCCGTGCCCGTAGTCGCGCCAAACAGATCCGCCACAACATCGCCCGTCACCGTCACATCGTTCGTCAGCACTGGCGTCTCAAAGTTCGCAAGATCCTTCCGCCCGCTGACAAACCGCTGATCCTCCACCAGCCACGTCCGCCACGTCGACCCCTCGCCGTACGTCGACTGAATCGGCCGATGCCGATACGGCACCGGATCAGCCGGGTCGGCCACATACGCCGCCGCCTTCACACCATAGTCGCCGTTCGGTGCCACGAACCCGAGCTTGTGCTCCGGCTCCAGATACATCCGCTCCTGGTGATACCCAACCTTCGGCGGCCAGATCGCATACGTGTGCCACCGGTTCTCGCCCGTCCGGAAGCTGGCCGTATCCTCGAGATCAAACCCCGGCCTTGCCCTTCAAATACTTCTCAAAAAATGGCGCCTCATAGTGCGCACGATAGTACGGACCCGTCTTCTCGCCGCCAAACGTAATCGTCCCAAACTTCCCGCCTAACTCGTCCCCCGGCCCACGCGCCCATCCACCGTGATTCCACGGCCCCAGCACCATCCAAACCTTGTGCAGCGGCTCATTCGGCTTCTCATGCGCACGCAACGCCGCATACTCCGCCTGCGTCCCCCACATATCTTCCTGGTCCCAATACCCGCCCACCTCCAGCGTAGGAACCTCCGGCCGCTTCAGATGCGGTTCCACCGCCATGTCCTGCCAGAACTTCACATAACTCGGTTCGGTAAGAAAGACCTTCGCTGTCGGCAGGTCCGTCATCCCCGCCGCCGCAGCCGCACCGGCAAAGTCCACATGGTCAAGAAAGAAGTTGTACTGGTCTTCCTTCGAGCTCTGCGGCACATCCGTCTTCTGCGCCTCCAGCTGCTGCACATAATCAAACCCATACGTCTCGCGAAACGCCCCGTTATGGAAGAAGTCATCCCCAATCCAGATGTTCGTCATCGGGGCCTGCGGACTGATCGCCTTCACCGCCGGATTCGCATCGATCCCCGCCATCATCGCCAGGAACCCCGGATAGCTGATTCCCATCACGCCAACCTTGCCATCATTGTTCGGCACATTCTTCAGCAGCCAATCGATGGTGTCATTCGTATCCGTCGTCTCATCCACATCATTCTTCGTCGTGTGCGCAACAATCGGCCGATTCATCACAAACGTTCCGCCCGACTTGTACCGCCCGCGAATATCCTGCGCCACAAAAATGTACCCACTCGCCGCGAGTGTCGGAAACACCATCTTCAGCGCATCCGTCGAATAAGCATCCACACCATACGGTGTCCGCGTCATCAGGAACGGCAGCGCCGCCCCACTCTTCTCGCTCCCCACCGGCCGCAGAATCACCGTATGCAGCGTCACCCCATCGCGCATCGGAATCATCACCTCCGACCGCACATAGTCCGGCCCGCGATACTCCTTCAGCGCCGCCGCAATCCGAGCCTGCCGCGCCGCCGCCTCATCCTCAGCCTTCGCCGGAGCCGGCGCAGCCGTCTGTGTAGTCGCGTTAGGAGTCGTCGTCGAAGCCGGCGCCGTCTGCGCAAAGCTAACACCACCCAGCATCCCCACCAACCCAAGACTCACCGCCAGCTTTATCAAGCGCATGCACACTCTCCAGACCGTTATCTAATCCCTGTTCCCTAATCCCTAATCCCTGTTCTTACGTAAGATTTCCCGGAGGCGCAGCATCACACAAAAAGTTATTCCGCGAATGAGCTCCATCGCAGAACGGCCGCTTCTCGCTCATCCCGCACCGGCACAGACTAATCGCAGGCTTGCCCGTCAGATCCCACTCCCGCCCATCCGCATCCTTCAGGATGATGTGACCTTCCACCCGCAACGGCCCATTCGGCCGCACCGTAATACAAACTGTCTCATCCGCCATAACCGACTCCTCCATACGAACCTCAAGCATAGCAGCGCCACCAAACCCCGAGAAACAGCAAGCAGCCGTCACTGCGAAGCCTGACTTCCTCCCCCAGAACCATCCCGCCATTTTGTATACCCTACCCCTAGCGAGTTGGAGGACCCATGCCAAACACCCAGACATTCATCTCCCAGGCCTACGCAGCCTTCAACCAGCGAAACATCGACGCCGCCCTAACGCTCATGACCGAGAACATCAGCTGGCCCAAGGCATCCGAGGGCGGTCGAGTAGTAGGGAAAGCAGAGATCCGATCCTACTGGACCCGTCAGTGGCAGGAGTTTGACCCCCACGTCGACCCCATCGAAATAATCGACTGCGAAGACGGCAAGACTGAAGTCCGCGTTCACCAGCTGGTGAAGAGTCTCGGCGGCGAAGTCCTTTCCGACAGCGAAGTATGGCACGTCTACACGATCGCCAACGGCCTCATCGCGCGCATGGACCTCAAGGAGAGCGAAGCGGCCTCACCCCAAACCCCATCCGCAGCCTTCTCCCGCCACTAACCTGCGGCGCGCGCACGCTCGCCCAAACCGCCCCCGACTAAAACTCCACCATCACCTCATCCACATAACACCATCCCCACCCGTCCCCCGGCTCCACCGACCGCATCACCGGATGCTTGGTCGCATGAAAGTGCTTGGTCGCATGCTTGTTCTTCGACGAGTCACAGCACCCCACATTCCCGCAAATCAGGCACTCCCTCAAGTGCACCCACGTATCGCCCATCGCAATGCACTCCGGGCAGCCCTTCGCATAGCTGGCCTTCACGCTCGGTACCGGCTTCAAATGCTCAAAATGATGGCACGCCATAGACCCTCCTCCAACCACAAAACGAAATCATAGCCCCGCATTCGCAACTCGCTCCACCCCGCTCATCCTCAGCCCTCCAAACAAGACTTCTGCGCCGCCAGCAGTTCGCGAATCCCCGCCTCTGCCACGTCCAGCATCTCGTCCAGCTGCTTCCGCGTATACGTCCCTTTCTCCGCGGTAGCCTGCGTCTCCACCAGCCCGCCCCCGCACGTCATCACCACGTTCATATCCACCTCCGCCCGCGAGTCCTCCTCGTACGCCAGATCCAGCAGCACCCGCCCATCCACCACTCCCACACTCGTAGCCGCCACCATCGCCCGCAGCGGAGACTCCTTCAGACTCCCCGCCTCCACCAGCTTCCCCAGCGCCAGCGCCAGCGCCGTACAAGCTCCCGTAATCGCCGCCGTCCGCGTCCCCCCATCGGCCTGCAGCACATCGCAATCCAGAATCACCGTCCGCTCCCCCAGCAGCTTCATGTCCACCACGCTGCGCAGACTCCGCCCGATCAGCCGCTGAATCTCATGCGTCCGCCCGCCAATCTTGCCCTTCTCCGCCTCCCGTGGCGACCGCGTCAGCGTCGCCCGCGGCAGCATCCCATACTCCGCCGTCACCCATCCCCGCCCCGAGTTCCGCATCCATCCCGGCACCCCATTCTCCACCGTCGCATTGCACAACACCCGCGTATGCCCAACTTCAATCAGCACCGACCCCTCCGCCGTCGCCACAAACCCCGGCGTCAACTTCAGCTCCCGCGCCTCATGCGCCCCTCGTCCACCACTCCGATACAGCTCCGCAACCTCAACCTTTGTCATATCGCCCATTATAGGAACCCCGCCCGCCCTCTGCTCGCGCCCGCCCCGAATCCTCCACGTGCACCTGATCACATCCATCTCATAATCGCCTGTGCTACTGTGCACCCATAGTCCAAGTTCCATCTCGGGAATTTTTTCCAGGAATTCCTGATCTTTGGCCCAAATCTGTCGATAGAGGTAAGAGCAACCGTAACCATCGCGACCCAATCGTTCCACTCTGGAACGCGATAGGACACTTAAACCAAAACACCTCACCCCGGAGATCACCATGCAGGCTCAACCGCAGAGCAATCTGGCCGCACGGATTCCCTCGCCGCACGCTGTACCGCGAGTCCTCAGCCAGGCTTACTCCCAAGACGCAATCAGCAGCACCGCATCCGGCACCCTCCCTCGCCGAAACCGCCGGCCTCGCCCACGACGCCGGAAACCTCCTCGCCGCGCTCGGCCTCTACTGCGATCTCCTCAACGTCCCCGGCGTTCTGCGCCCGGAGCACCAGCACTACGCCACCGAGCTCCGCCTCATCTCCGACCGCAGCTCCCGCCTCATCCGCCGCCTGTTGGCTGCAGCCCCCGCCAGCACCCAGGAACCGTCGCACCCGATCGACGCCGCATCTCTGCTTCCGCCCAGTTTGCTGGAACGCCGCAACACGCGAGCCTCCGACGCCCACGCCCACACCTCCAACCACGCGGCCCTGTTACTCAGCCTCACGCCGGTCCTCCGGCGCATCGCCGCCGGCGCGGCCGAGGTCACCGTCACCTGCCAGATCTCGCTTCCGCCCCTGCCCTTCCCCTCCGAGATCATCGAGCGCATCACCGTCAACCTGGTGCGCAATGCAGCCGAGGCCATTCGCCGCGACCAGGTCTGCGCCGCTTGCGTTCCCTTCGGCCCAGCCGGCCAGATCCGTGTCGCCCTCGCCGTCATCGACAACCGCCTGCAGCTCACCGTCGAAGACAACGGCCCCGGCATGTCCCCAACCTACGTCGAAGCCTACCTTCACCCCGAACCGCTCCCGCTCGGCGCCAGCCACGGCCTCGGCCATCGCATCGTCCACGAGTTAACCAACGCCAGCGGCGGCCAACTCTCCATTCGAGTCCTCCCCGGCCATGGCACCGCCTTCTGTCTCAAGTGGCCCCTCCACGCCACCCCCTTCGCAGAGCCTTGCCTTTCCATCCCCCAAAGTCTCACCACCTAAGCACCCCCGAGGACCTTTCCGTGCTCACCCAGAAACCCTACGCATCTGACACCAGCGCCGCGCTTCCAACCACCCTCCAGCAGGCTCCTGCCCCGGCGCCGTCCAACCTCTCCTGGCCCCAGTACAACTCGACCTTCTCCGCCACACGCGGCACCGGCGCCGACCGCCTCCCGCCCCTCCGCGTCCTGGTCGTCGACGACGACAGCCCCATCCGCAACGCCTGCTCCGAAATCGCCACCAGCCTCGGCTTCGCCACCCAATCGGCAGACTCCGTCTCCACCGCGCGTCTCGCCCTCCAGCACTGCTCCATCGATATCCTGCTGCTCGATCTGAAGCTTCCCGGCGGCGGCGGCCTCTCGCTGCTGGAAGACGTCCGCGCCCACCATCCCCAGACCATCGTCATCGTCATGACCGCCTTCGCCACCGTCAACTCAGCGGTCGAGTCCATGCGCACCGGCGCCGGCGACTATCTCACCAAGCCCTTCACCCTCGAAGAGCTCTCCACCACTCTCGACCGCGCCGCCCAGCGCCGCGCCTTTGATGTCGAGTCCCGCCTGCTCCGCGACCGCCTCCGCACCGGCGCCTCCATGGGCAACATCGTCGGCAACTCGCCCCCCATGGAGAAGCTCTATCGCATCCTCTCCAAGGTCGCCGGAACCACGCATCCCGTGCTCATCGTCGGCGAGTCCGGCACCGGCAAAGAACTCGTCGCCCGCTCCATCCATAGCAACGGACTTAACGAGCAAAAGCCCTTCCTTCCAGTCGACTGCGGCTCCCTCGCCCCCGCCATGATCGAAGGCGAACTCTTCGGCTACGCCAAAGGCGCCAATCCCGGCACCACCCGCGCCAAGGTCGGCCTGCTCGCCGCCGCCGACGGTGGCACCCTCTTCCTCGACGAAATCGGCGAACTCCCCCTCGATCTTCAAGGCCGCCTGCACCGCGCCCTCCAGGACAAAATCGTTACTCCCGTCGGCTCCGATCAGGGCGTCCCCTTGACCGCCCGCGTCCTCGCCTCCACCACCCGCGACCTCACCCAGCTCGTCGAGACCGGCCGCTTCCGCAAAGACCTCTACTTTCGTCTCAACGTCGTCACTCTCCGCATCCCCGCCCTGCGCGAGCGCCGCGGCGACATCCCCCTCCTCGCCGCCCACATCCTCGAACGCATGAAAGGCGAGCACGGCCTCGCCTACACCTTCGCCGACGAAGCCCTCCACCTCCTCATGGAGTACGACTGGCCCGGCAACGTCCGCGAACTCGAGCGCGCCATCGAGCGCGCCTGCTCCCTCTCCAGCGGCCCCATCCTCCACCTCGGCGACTTCCCCACCCAGATGCAGGACTTCCAGTTCCACGCCCAGCACAATCTCCAACTCAATCAGGCAGCGGCCAGCGATGCCGTCAACCTCTCCGCCTTAGCCGACACCCTCGCCGTACAGTCCATCGCTGAGCTCGAAAAGCAGGCCATCCTCACCACCATCACCCAGCTCAACGGCGACAAGCTCACCGCCGCCCGTCTGCTCGGCATCGGCAAAACCACCCTCTACCGCAAGCTCAAGGAATACGGCTTTGGCGAGGAGCTTGCATGACGCACTCTCAGTCCACCCCTGGAGTCCCGCCGCCGACAGCCCTCCTGCTCGTCGCCCCTGAATCCGCCGCCCAGCCCATCGCCGAGGCCCTCCGTTCCGACCTCCGCGCCGAAGTCGAGACCACCCCCAGCCGCCGCGCCGCAGCTCGCCACTGCTGCGCCGCAAGGAGTTCGCCCTCATCCTCGTCGACGAGAGCCTGGCCTCCACCGACCTGGCAACCATCGACCTCCTCCATCAGCATGCCGGCAGCGCCCTCATCCTCGAGCTCAATCTCGCGCTGTCCAGCGCCCCGCGCGTCGTCCGCCACGCCCGCAGCGCTCTCGCTCGCCGCTCCCAGGACCTCGCCACCGCTCGAACCGCCGCCGCCGCCCTCCTGCACAGCGAGCTCAACACCGCCCTGGCCAGCGTCCTGCTCGAATCCGAACTGGCCCTCCGCGACGCATCCCCGGCCCAGGCCCCCCGCCTGCGCCACCTGGTTCAGCTCGCCGGCGATCTGCGCGACAGGCTCCGCGCCTAACTCCCGTTTCTCGCTAGCGATAGCCGGTCGCGCGATCAACGCACATCGCATGCGACCCTCCCGGAGCCCTATGTACAATTTCATCTGATCGCAACGACCATGCGCTTTACCCCAAAGGTATCGTTGAGCATCAATACCTTTGGGACTACGAATCAGCTCGACAGCACGAGGAGAACCATGAAAATGACACCTGGAAAACTTGCAGGCCTGAAGGCCGTCTCCAACCAACGCAATGTCATCGCCGCTGCCGCCATGGATCAGCGCGGATCCCTGCAGAAGTCCCTCGCTAAGGAGCGCGGCGCTTCCGCTGACAGCCACGACCTCGAAGTCTTCAAGACCCTCGTCACCGAAGTCCTCACCAACTACGCCTCCGCCATCCTCCTCGACCCCGAGTACGGCCTGCCCGCCGCCAAGCACCGCAACGGCAAAGGCCTCCTGCTCGCCTACGAGAAGACCGGCTACGACGCCACCACGCACGGCCGCCTTCCCGACCTGCTCGACCTCTGGAGCGTTCGCCGCCTCGCCGAAGCCGGCGCCGACTGCATCAAGATCCTCCTCTACTACACCCCCTTCGACCAGCCCCGCATCAACGACATCAAGCACGCCTGGGTCGAACGCATCGGCGACGAGTGCCGCGCCCACGACATCCCCTTCTTCCTCGAGTGCGTCGGCTACGACGAGCACGGCATCGACGAAAAAGCGATCGAATACGCCCGCAAGAAGCCCGCCGTCGTCTCCGGCTCCATGAAGGAGTTCTCCAAGCCCCGCTACGGCGTGGACGTCCTCAAGGTCGAAGTCCCCATCAACATGGAGTTCGTCGCCGGCTCCCACGCCAACAAGGGCGAAAACGCCTACACCCGCGCCGAAGCCCTCAACTTCTTCCGCGCCGCCGCCGCCGAGACCACCCTGCCCTTCATCTACCTCTCCGCCGGCGTCTCCAACCCCGTCTTCATCGAGACCCTCGGGCTCGCAGCCGAATCCGGCGTAGCCTTCAACGGCGTCCTCTGCGGCCGCGCCACCTGGAAAGACGGCATCGCCATCTACGCCAAACAAGGCGCCGACGCCTTCCGCAAATGGCTCGAAACCACCGGCGTAGAAAACATCCAGAACGTCAACAAGGCCCTCGAAGCCGCCACCCCCTGGACCTCAAAAGTCACCCCCGCCTAGCTCGGCAACCTCCACGCATTTCGGGGGCGAGTACACTGAGCGCAACATGCTCCGTGCACTCGCCCTCTCTCTTTACCAGTGCTTTTGCCTTTGCCTTTCTTAGACAATTTCGAAAAGAAATTGTCACTCCGACCGAAGCGAGGAACCTGCTGTCTCCCGTTCTTGCTTTCCGCAACCTCCCCACGCCCGCGCCACATTGCCATCCACCCGCCGCTCGAATACCCTAGCCGCAAGCATGCGCAGCACTCTCCTCCTCACCACAGCTCTCGCCCTGACCGCATCCCTCCCCGCCCAAACCTGCCTCGCTCAAACCATCGATGTTTCAACGCAAAACTTCGCGGCGCAGGCGGAGCCAGATCTCTACCGCGAGGCAATCACACTCCACAACGCCGACCTCACCCGTGATCTCACGAAGGCGCCATCCGGCCTCGAGCACGATCTCTTCGCTGGCGTCCTCGCCAACCGCACCAGCCAATTCGACGAATCCCTTCGCCTCCTTACCCCCATCTCGCTCACCACCGACGTCCCCCGCAACCTCATGGCGCTCGCGTTAGGCGCCCTCGCCGACGACTACCTCAAAACCTTCCACTACGCCCAGGCCAGCGCCCTTTACACCCGCCTCCTCGGCGACTTCGCCGATGTCCTTCCCCCCGTCCTCCTCAAGGACGATCAGGACGACGCCGACACCATCAAGCTCCTCCTCAACGCCCCTCCCCAAACCATCGACATCACAACCCCCATCGACATCCCAACAAAATCCGACCACCTCAAGTCCATCACCGCCGACCTAACCGTCCACAACATCACCACCCCCTGGATCCTCGACACCGGCGCCAACTTCTCGGTCGTCTCCGAATCCTTCGCCCGCCAGCTAGGCCTCACCCTCAGCACCGGCATCGCGCACACGCAAGGTGCCACCGGCGCAGAAAACCCCCTCCGCATCGCCATCCTCGACACCCTCCCCATCGGCACCGCCGCCGTCCATAACGTCGTCCTGCTCGTCCTTCCCGACGCCAACCTCACCATCCCGTCCGGCCGAAAGTCCTACGTCATCCCCGCCATCCTCGGCTACCCCGTCTTCCAGTCCCTCGGCATCATCCGCTTCACCCACGACCACCACTTCCAGGCCGGCCCCATGCTCGCCCTCACCGGCGACTCCTCCCCCATCTACATGGAGAAACTCAACGTCCTCTTCTCCGCCCGCACCCACAACCTCGCCCGCCCCTTCCTATTCGACTCCGGCGCCGACGCCACCACCTTCTTCGTCCCCTACTACCGCGAGTTCGCCACCGACTTCCTCCACCAGAAGGAAGGCACCCGCAACGGCTACGGCGTCGGCGGCACCTCCACCGACCACGTCTTCATCCTCGACCACGTCGACATCGAGCTGGCCAACCGCATCATCGACCTCCAGCACGTCGCCGTCTTCAAAACTCCGCAGAACACCCTCTCCGACGAATACGAAGGCTCCCTCGGCCGCGACTTCATCAACGACCTCGACAGCCTAACCCTCGACCTGACCCACGACCGCGTCTACCCCGGCAAGCCCCGCAACTGATCGCTTGCCGTTGCCCTCGCCTTTGCCTTTCTGGCTGTCATCCCGCAGGGATCTGCTTCTTCTTTTGCCCCTGCCCTTGCCTTTGCCTTTCTGGCTGTCATCCCGCAGGGATCTGCTTCTTCTTTTGCCCCTGCCCTTGCCTTTGCCTTTGCCTTTGCCCTTGCCTTTGCCTTTGCCTTTGCCTTTGCCTTTGCCTTTGCTAAAGCTAGAAGCTAGAAGCTAAAAGCGCCCTTGCCTTTCTTTCTGTCCTCATTCCCTCCGGGAATCTGCTGTTCGCTCGTCCACTACCTTGCCAATCTCCCCGCATCCCCATACCCTTGCTGAAACCTCATGCGACCACCCATCCGAGTTCTTGCCGCCCTCCTCCTTCTCGCGCCACTCGCCGCGCCCTTCGCCGCGCACGCCCAATACTCCATCGCCAGCGTCACCTTCCGGCACGCCGACCCCTACCTCTCCGCCGAGCTACTCGCCGTCTCCGGCCTCAAACCCGGCCAGCCGCTCAGCAACGACTCCCTCGCCAACGCCGCCCAGCGCCTCCTCAACACCGGCCTCTTCGCCGACGCCACCATCAACTACGGCAACACCGCCCGCGCCCGCGCCATCGTCGTCGACCTTACCCCCATCCCCCTCGACCAGCTCCTCCCCGCCAGCTTCGAAAACTTCGTCTGGTTCACCCCCGAAGAACTCACCGCCGGCATCCACGCGCAGGTCCCCCTCTACCGCGGCGTAGCCTCCGACGCCGGCTCCCTCTCCGACGACATCCAGGCTGCCCTGCAGCAAATGCTCGCCGCCAAAGGCATCACCGCCACCATCTCCCACACCATCGCCGAACCCACCAACCTCCAGCCCCTCCGCGTCGTCAACTTCAGCATCGACCAGCCCTTCGTCCGTCTCGGCACACTCCACCTCTCCATGGAAGCCCCGACCGGCGCCGCTGCAACCCTTACGCCCGGCCTCCAGCAGGCAGCCAACGCCGCCACCCGCCATCCCTTCAACGAAGGACTCGCCGGCATCACCCTCTCCAGCATCCTCCTCGACCCCTTCCGCCGCGCCGGCTACGTCCAGGTCTCGCTCGACAACATCCAGCGCACCGTTGCCCCCGCACCCGCCGACGCCAACGCCTTCCTCGTCACCTACACCGCGCGCATCGTCACCGGCGACCCGTACAAAATCTCCACCCTCACCTGGAATCCCACACCCCTCTACTCCGCCGACGACTTCGCCCGCGACAACAAGCTCCACCCCGGCGATCTCGCCAACGAATCCGATCTCGCCAAAACCGAAGCCGCCATCGCCAAAGCCTATCTCCTCCAGGGTTACCTCGACGTCTACGTCCTCTCCCACCCCGTCCCCGACGCCACCAACCACACCGTCGCCTACACCTTCGAACCCATCCCCGGCGAAATCTACCGACTCAAGACCGTCACCGCCACCGGCCTCTCACCACAAGCCCTCCAGCAGTTCAACGCCGACTGGCCCATGAAGCCCGGCGACCCCTACAGCGATCAGGCCGTCAACGCCTTCCTCACCAAACACATCGCCCAGCCCCTCTTCCACACCTACGGCGCCGGCTTCAAAGCCATAGGCGACCCCGCCACCCACCAGGTCGACCTGACCCTGACCTTCGTAGCCAGCGGCGCCCCCGCCTACTAGCCACTCCGCCCGCCAGCTATTGGGTGCCCCCTGCTTGACGGCCCCATCGTCATGACCTGGCAGCAGAATCCGGGTGCCCCATATCTCGATTTTGAGATGTGGGCATCGCGCGTCAGCGCGACCGCTTCGCCCATCTCCCTGGCACCGCAACCGATCCCCACTACTCCCTTATCCCTTATCCCTTATCCCTGCATTTAGAACCCCGACGGCCTATCCCCCGCCACCCCAAACGCCCCCTCCATCGCCATCCCCGCCTCCACAATCGTGCCCTCATCGAACAACCTCCCCACCAGCGTCACCCCGTGCGGCACTCTTCGCGGCGTAGCAAACTTCATCACCGGATGCAACGGGTCAGGAGCCCAGTCACTCCGCGCCTCGCTCACCTCCACAAACCCCGCCCTTAACGTCAGCGAAGGATGCCCCGTAAAGTTCGTAATCACCAGGAACTCATCCCGCAGACTAGGCACCAGCAGCAAATCCACGCTGCTCATCACGCGCTCCATCTCGACAGCGACCATCCGCCGCATCCGGTCCGCCTGCACAAAGTCCACGGCACTCAAAAACCGAGCCTGCCGAAACGTATTCGGCCACGCATCCGGCACCTGCATCTTCAACTCGTCTACTTCGTGGTCAAGCGTGATCTGCTCAAACGCCGCCGCACTCTCCGCAAACAAAATAATGTTCAGCGAATCATAAGGCCAATCCGGCAGCGACACCTCCACCAACTCCATCCCCAGCTTCTTCACCGTCGCCATCGCCGCACGATCAACATCGGTAGCCGGAGCCACCTTCATCCACTCCGGAAAATACCCCACCTTCATCCCCTCCACACTCTTCCCCGCGCGAAAGCTCAACCCCGCCGGAATACAAGCCACATCCTTCTCATCCGGCCCCTTGATTACCTCCAGCACCAGCATCGTGTCCTCAACCGCGCGCGCCATCACCCCCAGCTTGTCGCACGTCCAGCTCAACGTCATCGCCCCGGTCCGAGGCACGCGCCCAAACGTAGGCCGCAACCCCGTCACGCCATCCCGCATACTCGGCGACACAATCGACCCCTGCGTCTCCGACCCAATCGCAAACCCCACCAGCCCCGCCGCCACCGCGGCACCCGGCCCCGCACTACTCCCCGAAGCCCCCTCATCCAGATTCCAGGGATTCTTCGTCTGCCCGCCAAACCAGACATCATTCAACGCCAGCGCCCCCAAACTCAACTTCGCCACCAGCACCGCCCCCGCCTCATTCAACCGCGCCGTCACAGTCGCATCCTCTACCGGCACACGATCGCGAAACGGCTCCGCCCCCCAGGTCGTCCGAATCCCCGCCGTATCCAGCAAATCCTTAGCCCCCCAAGGAATCCCATGCAGCGGACCGCGATACTTCCCCGCCGCAATCTCCGCATCGGCCGCGCGAGCCTGCGTCAACGCATGTTTCCGCGTCAGCGTAATCACGCAATTCAATTCCTTGTTGAACCGCTCCAGCCGATCCAGATAAATCCCCGTCAGCCTCTCCGACGTGATCTGCTTGTTTTCAATCCACCGCGACAACTGCACGACGGTCGCAAACGCAATGTCCTCATCCTTCGAAGGCAGCGTCACCACCTTGGGGCGAGAAGGACGGTCAGTGTTCTTAATGACCGTACTACCCGTTCCGGCCGCCACCCCCTGCACCTTCGGCATCAGCGGATTCCAAACCGTAGCCGGCGCCACCTCATACCCAATCGCCAGCTTCCGAGGCCCCACCCGCCTCTCATACACCGCAGCCATACTCTGCCGCCAGTTCCCCGCAGCCTCCGCCAAATCCTTCCCCGACATCTCCACCTGCACCAGCTTCTCCGCCTGCACAAACGTCTCCATCGACACCTCCGGCCCCGTAGACGGCGAAGTCCCAAACGCCCCCGGAGCCCCCGGCGTCGTCGGCACCTGCGGCCCCTCCGGAACCTGCCCCCCCGCAGCCTTCCCCATCATCGCCGCCCCCATCAACCCCATCGAACCCTTCGCCAGAAACTCTCTCCGCGATCGCGCCATCCCAACCCTCCTCAAACCCTCACCAGCAAATAAACCGTGCAGCCAGATATATCACCCCGAACCGCATCGCCTTGGCCCTTGCCTTTCTTTCTGTCATTCCCTCCGGGAATCGGCTTCTGTCTTCCCTTCCCTCACCGCAAAATTTCCCGCTCCCCCCTGTAGAATCCCCCTCCGCCCGTTCGACGATAAAGTGAAGGCAGCCAATCCGGGCCGCCCCAGACCGTCTCAGGAGAAAACATCATGCCCCAGTACCTGGTCGCAATCCACCACCCCGACAACTACGACCCCTCCACCGAAGACAACGCCATGATCGAAGACATCCGCGCCCTCAACAAAGAAATGATCGCAGCAGGCGTCCGCCTCTTCGCCGGTGGCCTCTCCTCGGCCAGCCACGCCAAATCACTGCGCAAGCGGTCCGAGAACAAGGTCATCGTCACCGACGGCCCCTACCTCGAGGCCAAGGAACACATCGGCGGCTTCTGGATCCTCGAAGCCCCCAACACCGAGCAAGCCCTCGAGTGGGGCCGAAGAGCCGTCCTCGCCTGCCGCGCCCCCGTCGAGGTACGCGAATTCCTCACCATGCCGAAAAAATAACTTCCTCAAAAACAGCCCAAAATTCGCATGTCAACCCCCCGCCACCCGCCATAATCGCCAGAACCCCCGTCAACACTGGCGATTTCTCCACCAACCACTTGGCATAGTACCCCCGCCAAACCTCTACAATGGAAGTAGACCTCAAATACTCCGACACACCACGGGTCGCGGAAGCGCCCCCGCCGCCCAAAACACCGCTAACTTCAATCCTTGCCAGACTTTGCCTGTAAAGTCAATCGATACAACCGTTTACAGCCAAAAGTGCCCGTTCGAAGGGGGGATACTTTGCCACCTAACCCACCTGAACAGTGGACTTTACGCAGATTCCAGCCCGAAGAGGGGGGGGAGGGGGGTGCAGGCTCCCCACAAACAAAAAGGGCCGGGATCGCTCCCGGCCCTTCTCACAATTCCAAGCCCTAAGCGTTAGCGGCTTCCGCCTCAGCCTTCGCGGTATCCGCTTCGGCCTTGGCCACTTCGTTCTCGGCATCCTTGGCCGCCTTCAGAGCCGCAACATCGCGCTCCTTCTTGGCCTCCGCAGAGTTCCGGCCCAGCTCATCGGCCATCTTCTCGGTGGTGAACGCCTCAATCACGTCGCCAACCTTGATGTCCTTGAACCCGGCCAGATCGATACCGCACTCCACACCCG
Organism: uncultured Acidobacteriaceae bacterium; assembly: GCA_963737325.1. Classification (GTDB taxonomy): domain Bacteria; phylum Acidobacteriota; class Terriglobia; order Terriglobales; family Acidobacteriaceae; genus Granulicella. The sequence continues at coordinate 70,997 of CAVTSJ010000015.1, read as the reverse complement.
AGCGCACCTCGGACACATCGTCCTTGAACCGCTTGAGGCTCGAGATCTTGCCCTTCCAGACCTCTTCGCCGTCACGCAGCACGCGCACCTGGTTGTCGCGCCGAATCAGCCCATCGGTCACCTGGCAGCCGGCGATCTGGCCAACCTTGGTGATCTTGAAGACGTTGAGCACAGTTGCCCGGCCAGCGTAGTTCTCCTTGAACACCGGCTCCAGCAGTCCGTACATCGCCTTCGTAATCTGGTCCTGCAACTCGTAAATAATTGAGTGCAGCCGGATCTCGACGTTCTCGCGCTCCGCAACTTCGGTAGCCTTGCGATCCGGCCGAACGTTGAACCCGATCACAACAGCATTCGATGCCGAAGCCAACAGAATGTCCGACTCGGTAATAGCGCCAACACCCGAGTGCAGCACCTTCACCCGAACCTTCTCGGTCGACATCCGCTGCAACGAATCGGCCAGCACCTCGACCGATCCCTGCACATCGCCCTTGAGGATGAGGTTGAGGTCCTTGACGCCCGCCTGCTTGATCTGTTCCGCCAGGCCTTCGAGCGACACCCGCGAGCTCTTCGCCAGCTGCGCCTCGCGCTCCTTCATCTTGCGATACTGCGCAATGCCCTTGGCCTTGTCGCGGTCCGCCATCACCAGGAACGTATCGCCAGCATCCGGAATGCTCTCAAGTCCCAGGATCTCGACCGGAGTCGATGGCCCTGCTTCCTTGATCTCCACGCCGCGATCGTTGAACATCGCGCGCACCTTGCCAAACGTGTTGCCGACGATATAGCTATCGCCCGCGCGCAGCGTTCCGTTCTGCACCAGGATCGACGCCACAGCACCGCGTCCACGATCCAGCTTGGCTTCAATAACCGTACCAACCGCGGGACGCTCAGGCGTAGCCTTCTGCTCGTTCACATCGGCAACCAGGCAGATCATCTCCTCCAGCTGGTCAAGATGCAGCCGCTTCTTCGCCGACACTTCCACGAACTCCGTGTCTCCGCCCATCGACGTAGCCTGCACGCCGCGCGCCGCCAACTGGTTCATCACCCGGCTCGGATCAGCCTCTGGCTTATCGATCTTGTTCACCGCCACGATGATCGGCACCTTCGCCGCACGCGCATGGTCAATGGCCTCGAGCGTCTGCGGCATCACACCATCATCCGCCGCGACCACGACAACAACGATGTCCGTGATCTTCGCTCCACGAGCACGCATACGCGTAAACGCCTCGTGACCCGGAGTATCGAGGAACACAATCTCGCGCCCGAACGCCGGAGAATCCGGCTTCGTGATCTTCACCTTGTACGCGCCGATGTGCTGCGTGATTCCGCCAGCCTCACCGGCCGCTACATCGGTCGACCGGATCGCGTCCAGCAACGACGTCTTACCGTGATCGACGTGGCCCATGATCGTAACAACCGGCGCACGCACCACCTCGATCATGTTGGACGTATCTTCCAACAAGCCTTCAATGGCCTCGTTCTCCAGCTGCTCTTCGACCGAGATCACGGTAGCGTCCGCGCCAAACTGGCGCGCCACTTCCTTCACCAGCTCGCCGTCCAGCGACTGGTTTACCGTCACCATCACGCCCTTCATCAGCAGCGTGGCAATCAGATCCTTGCCGCGAACGTCCAGCTTCTCCGCCAGGTCCTTCACCGAGATGCCTTCGGTCACCGTGATTGTCTTGGTGATCGGCACATCGCCCTGCGGAATCTGCGGCCCGCCAAAGCGCGGCACGCTGTAACCCTTGAGCGCAACTTCCTTGTTCTTCTCATACCGCGGAGCGCCGCGCCCACGCTGTCCAGCGCGAACCGGACGGCTCGGTCCCGGAGCCTCGCCCGGAGCAGGCATCAACCCGCCCGGAGCAGCTCCCGGCCGATTCCCAAACCCAGGTCGTCCTGGACCGCCGCCAAATCCCGGTCGCGGAGCAAATCCCGGACCTCCCGGACCACCGCCCGGACCTCCCGGAAACGTCCTCGTCGGATGCATCGGGCGGCGAGCGCCAGGTGCCGTTCCCGGACCCATTCCCGGTCGCGAACCAGGTCCGCCAGGCCCTCCCGAAGGATTCGACCCCTGGTATCCAGGCCTCGGCCGCTGGAAGATAGGCGTCCGCGGTCCACCCGGAGGCGGAGCAGGCGCACTGTACGTAGGACGGGGTCCCGTCTGCGGCATCACCACGCGTCGCGGTGCCGGTGCATTCGCAGCCGGAGCCGCAGGAGCTGCTGCAACCGGTTCCGGAGCAGCCGGTTCTGCGACCGGAGCAGCCGGAGCAGACGGAGCAGCCACTGGAGCTGGCGCCGGAGGCGCAACTACCGCCGCTGGCTTCACCACCACCGGCTCAGCCGGAGGTACAGCCACAACAGCCGCAGGAGCCGTCACCGCAGGCGGCCGAGCCACCACCGGTCCGCTGACCGGGCGGCTCGCGATCGCGGGCGGGGGAACCACATAGTTCGGTGCCGCAGGCCGTGGAATCGGCACAATGCGGCGCGGAGCTGGAGCCGCAGGCGCCGCAGGCGCAGCAGCCGCCGCAACCGGCGCCGCTGGTGCAGGCGCAGCAACATGCGCCACCGGCGCTGCTGCCGGCGGTGCCACCGCGGGCCGCGCCACAACTGGCGGACGATTTGCCGGGGGCGCAACCGTCACCGCGGGCCGCGCAGGAGGCGCCGAACGCGCGGCCGTCTCGGCCTGCTTGCGCTCCAGGATCGCCTTCAGCGCATCGCCAGGCTTCGAGACGTGCGATAGGTCAAACTTGGGCTTGGTATCAACATGCGCCGTACGGGACGCACTCGGGCGCGCTCCCCGGTTGAAGTAGCCGCGCACCTTCTCGGCCTCATCTTCTTCGATGGAGCTCGAGTGCGTCTTTTTCTCGGTGACGCCAACCGCCGTAAGAGCATCCAGAATGGACTTGCTCTTGACCTCTAACTCACGTGCAAGATCGTTGATTCGAACTTTGCTCATCTATCCCTTTGTACGGGCTTGCGTTATCCGCTCGGCCCTTTTCAGTTCCACTGCGCACTTAGCTGTTCATATCAGCCTCAATCGAAGGTGGAGTTCGTTCAAAGTTATTATCCCTTGAATCGGTTAACTTTTCAGCCGAGGCCCCCAACGGGCGTTCTGTGCCCGCTGCGGTCGAAGCCATTTGGCTGGGTTTCGCAGCTTTTAAGAAATACCAGTCAAAACCTCCGCCGATCGCGCCCGCACTACTCACGGTCGCGCTCGACGTCGTCGATTCCTTCATCGGAGACTTCCTGGGCCTGATCGACCAGTTCGTCCACAGTGTCGTTATCGAGCTCGATGCCCGCTTCGCGAGCGTCATTCTCGTCATTCGCGTCGATATCCGAAGACTCGTCTTCGGCCTCCGCGATATCCTCGGTTGAAAATGCACTGACTTCTTCCGCTGAGCCCCCATCGGCAGCCTGCTCAGCAAGAATCTCTTCCGGCGTATTGGTCATGGAATGCACCTCGTCTCCCGCGTCATCGGATGCGGCAGCCGCAGCAACGGCTTCTTCGCCGACAACCAGAGCCGGCTCGGAAGGCACGGGAACCGGGCGCTCCTCGCCCTCTTCGTACTGCCCGAAATAATGCCGCACCGCGACCGCGATCTTTTCAACCGTCTTCTCGCCGATGCCCGGGATCTCGCTTAGCTCCTCGGCGGTCATATCCGCGAGCGCCTCCACCGTCGTAATGCCGGCCGCAATCAGCTTCTCCATCACCGACTCGCCCAGCTCGGTAACCTGCTCAATTGGCGTCGAAGGTCCGCCGCCCATGGCCTGCATCTGCTGCTCGACCTCCTGGCGCTTCTCCTCTTCGCTCTTGATGTCGATCTTCCACTGCAGCAGCTTGGCAGCCAGACGAACATTCTGCCCCTTCTTGCCGATCGCCAGCGACAACTGCGTGTCGTCGACGATCACCTCAAGCTGCTTCTCGGCCAGATCCGTAATCGAAACGCGCGAAACCTTCGCGGGCTGCAACGCCTTCTCCGCAAACGTGGTGATCTCGTCCGAATACTCGATGATGTCGATCTTCTCGCCGCGCAGCTCGCGGATAATCGACTGCACGCGCATGCCCTTCATGCCCACGCACGCGCCAACCGGATCAACATCCTTGTCGCGGCTCATCACGGCAATCTTGCTGCGCTCACCCGCCTCGCGGGCAATCGCGCGAATCGTCACCGTGCCGTCGTAGATTTCGGGCACTTCCGACTGGAACAGCGACTGCACCAGCGCCGGCGCCGCACGCGATACGATCACCTGCGGCCCCTTGGCCGCCCGATCCACGCGCAATAACACGACCCGCACCCGCTCGCCCACGGCAAACTGTTCCAGCCGCGACTGCTCACGCTTGGGCATCCGCGCTTCGGTCTTGCCGAGGTCGAAGATCACGTCCATCGGTTCGAGCCGCTTCACCGTCGCTGTCAGAATCTCGCCCGCGCGGTGCGCATACTCGTTGAACACGGTGTCGCGCTCAGCCTCGCGAACCTTCTGGAAGATCACCTGCTTCGCCATCTGCGCGGCGATACGCCCCAGCGGCGTGGTGTCCTTGTAGAAGCGCAACTCTCCGCCAACTTCAACCTCTGGCGCCAGCTCGCGAGCCTGTTCCAGCGTCAGCTGGTTGTCCGGGTCCTCGACCAGCTCCGGCGTCTCCACCACGGTCTTGTACACGTACGCGCGAATCTCGCCGGTCTCACGGTCCATCTCGCCGCGCATGTTTTCGACCGTCTTGTAATACTTGCGGGTCGCGAGCGCAATGGCGTCCTCAACCGCGTTCACCACGATCTCAGGGTCAATCCCCTTCTCGCGTCCCAAAATCTCAATCGACTGATACAAAGCACTTGCCATGTTGTCTCTCACTTCTTCCGGCTAACGTCTTACTGCCGATGATTCAAATTGCTTACGTCTGAACTCTTACGTCTAAATCTTCGCGACCAGGTTCGCCTTCTCCACGTTCGCCAGCGGGATATCGACCGTTTGCGCTGTTATTGCCTTCTTTGCTTTTCCCTTCTGCTTCACTGCAGAGAGGTCGAGCGTAATCGTCTTTCCATCAAATCCAGTCAATCTGCCCGTGAAGTGCCGATTGCTGTCAATTGCCGTAAAGGTCTGCACCTTCGCCAGGCTGCCGCGAAAGCGCTCATAATCCGCCGCCTTCAACAGCTTCCGTTCCAGCCCCGGAGAACTTACCTCCAGCGTGTACTCGGCGCCCGGGATGAGATCTTCCACGTCCAGCACCGTCCCGAAGTCGCGTGCAAAATTCGCACAATCTTCATGGGTCACCCCAGAGAGCGTTTCGACTGGAACACCTTTGGGCAGGCCTGCTGCTTCATTGGATGCCGCATCCGCCGCAAACTTGGCTCGCGCCTCCGCATTCTTCTCCAGAAACACCCGCAGCGTCCGATGCTTCGCACCGCCCGTGAACTCCAGGTCCACCAGGTCGAGCTGGTGCGACGCCGCAACGCGGTCAGCCGTGGCGCGAATTGTCTCCATCTGCAAAGCCATAGTGCTTACGGCAACTTCCCGTCTTGTCGTGCTTGGATTGGCGGCTGCTGTCACCCTCCGCCAACCGGACTTTAGAGCAAACAAAAAGTGGGCTCTCGCCCACTCGTCTCTTCCGCCACTTTCCGGTTTGTTCACGGATACCAGCCGTTGCCACACGGCTGCTTTCAGCGGCAGAACAAATTCGTCTGCTACAGGGATTTTAGGCCAACTCCCGCAAAAGTTCAACTCTGGGCCTTCCAGTGCAACAATAGAGAAGTATGATCCCCACTCAGATCCCCGAAGCGCTCACGTTCGACGATGTACTGCTGGTTCCCGCCTACTCTGACGTCGTTCCGTCCCAGGTCAGCACCCAGGTCCAGCTCACCAAGAAGATCTCCCTCGCCATCCCCCTGATGTCCGCTGCGATGGACACCGTCACGGAGTCGCGCCTGGCCATTGCCATCGCCCAGCAGGGCGGTCTAGGCGTCGTCCACCGCAATCTGACTATCCAGCAACAAGCCGGCGAGATCGACAAGGTAAAGCGCTCCGAAAGCGGCATGATCGTCGATCCCGTCACCATCGAACCCGAGCGCCCCATCTCCGATGCCCTCGAAGTCATGCGTCGCTTCAAGATCTCTGGCGTCCCCGTCACCAAGAAGGGCAAGCTCGTCGGCATTCTCACTAACCGCGACCTCCGATTCGTCTCCCGCACCGACATCCCGATCAACGACGTGATGACCAAGACCAACCTCATCACCGTTCCCGTCGGCACCACGCTCGAGCAGGCAGAGCAGATCCTCCACCAGCATCGCGTCGAAAAGCTGCTTGTCGTCAACGACGCCTACGAGCTCAAAGGCCTCATCACCGTCAAGGACATCCAGAAGAAACTGAAGTACCCCAACGCCAGCAAGGATGAGCAGGGCCGCCTCCGCGTCGCCGGCGCCATAGGAGCCACAGGCGACTTCATGGAACGCGCCGCCGAACTCGTGAAATTCCGCGTCGACGCCCTCGCCATCGACTCCGCCCACGGCCACTCCTCGCGCGTCCTCGAAGCCGTCGCCGAGGTCAAGAAAGCCTTCCCCGACGTCGATCTCTTCGCCGGCAATGTCGCCACCTACGAAGGCACCATGGCCCTCATCGACGCCGGCGCTGACGCCGTCAAAGTCGGTATCGGCCCGGGCTCCATCTGCACCACCCGCATGGTCACCGGCGCCGGCATGCCCCAGATCACCGCTATCGCCGAATCCTTCCGCGCAGCCAAAGAGCGCGGCATCGCCATCATCGCCGACGGCGGCATCAAGTACTCCGGCGACATCACCAAGGCCATCGCCGCCGGCGCAAGCGTCTGCATGCTCGGCTCCCTCTTTGCCGGCGTCGACGAAAGCCCCGGCGAGACCATCCTCTACCAGGGTCGCAGCTTCAAGGCCTATCGCGGCATGGGCTCGCTCAGCGCCATGGCCCAGGGTTCTGGCGAGCGCTACTTCCAGAGCAAGTCCGACATCGACGAGTTCTCCAGCAGCGAACGCCCCTCCATCACCGCCCGCGAGGAAAGCGGCAATCGCCTGGCCAAGTTCGTGCCCGAAGGCATCGAAGGACGCGTGCCCCACCGCGGCGCGCTCGAAGCCATGATCTATCAGCTTGTGGGCGGTGTGCGTTCCGGTATGGGCTACCTCGGCTGTGCCACCATCGAGGAGCTCCACGAGCGCGCCAAGTTCATTCGCATCTCCGGCGCCGGCCTGCGTGAGAGCCACGTCCACGACGTCGTCATCACCCGCGAGGCTCCCAACTACCACGTGGAATAGCGCTCTCCGAAATCGCCGCGACTTGGTATCATCCCAGAACGATTCATCTGGGAGATCCATGCGGAACCAACGCTCAGCACCTCGCCTCGTCCATGCTCTAACCGCAGCGCTCCTCGCCGCCGCCTCCGTCCTTGCTAAGGCACAGACTCCAGCGACGCCCCACGTTTTCTTCCGCGTAAAGCTCGCCGACTCCGCCCCCGGCCCGGTCAGCGGACGCCTCCTCGTCTTCCTCAAAAAAGGCGCTGGCGACAAAGAGGTCAACATCCAGGAGTTCCGTCCCGGCGATACCTCTGCCGCTGCCCAGGAAGTCCATGATCTCGCCCCCGGCGCTTCCGTAGACTTCTACGCCGACGCCACCGCCTATCCCGGCCCGTTCTCCGCCCTGCCCTCCGACGACTACGAAGTGCAGGCCGTGCTCGACACCGACCACACCTACAACTACTCCGGCCGCACACCCTCCGACTGGATCTCCCCCGTCATCACTCTGGCCAAATGGACACCCGGCAGCTCGGAACCCACCCTCACACTCGATGGTCACCCAACTGACAATCCGATGCGCGCTCAGGCCATCGCCAAAGCTCACCAGCAGGTAAAACCCGGCGTCATTGAAGAACGGGACATGCTAAGTCCGGTGCTCACCCGCTTCTCCGGAAACCCAACTTCCATCAAAGCCTGGGTCGTTCTCCCCCCGGGCTATCAACAGAACCCCATGCAGCACTTTCCCACCGTCTACTTCACCCACGGCTTCGGCGGCGGCCTGGAGTACAACCTCCTTCAGGCAACCATGATCCGCAGCCGCATGGAGGCCGGCTCCATGCCTCCCATGATCTGGGTCATGCTCGATGAATCCTGCCCGCAAGGCACCCACGAGTTCGCCGACTCGGTAAACAACGGCCCGTGGGGCACCGCCCTCACCACCGAGTTCATCCCCATGCTCGAGCGCACCTACCGCATGGATGCACGCCCCAGCGGCCGCTTCCTCAACGGCCACTCCAGTGGCGGCTGGGCCACGCTGCAACTGCAGATCAACTTTCCGCAAGTCTTTGGTGGCACCTGGTCAACCTCTCCCGACCCCAGCGACTTCCACAACTTCACTGGCCCCGACCTCTATGCGCCCCACGCCAACGTATACCATCGCCCCGACGGAACACCCTACCCGATCATGCGTATCGACGGCAAAGTCGTCGCAACGCTCGAGCAGTTCACCAAGATCGAGACCGTGCTCGGCCCCTACGGCGGCCAGATCACGTCCTTCGACTGGGTCTTCTCGCCGCGCTCCAAGAGCGGCGCTCCGATGCAAATGTTCGACCGCGTAACGGGCGACGTTAACCCGTACGTCGTAGCCTATTGGCATGACCATTACGACCTCGCCCACCTCGTCGAAGAAAAGTGGCCCACCGAATCAGCTCTCCTCAAGGGCCGGATTCACCTCTTCGTAGGCACAGCCGACACCTTCTATCTCGACGGCTCAGCCCACCTGTTCGACGCGCGCCTCGCCAAGCTCGGTGCCGACGCCCATTTCACCTATATCCCGGACCGCACGCACATGAACCTTTACGTCGTCGGCAAGGATCGCTACGGTCTCTTCGATCAGATCGCAACTGAGATGTATGCGGTGGCTCGTCCTGGGGGCACGTGGAAAAAGCCGAAGTAGTCGAAAGAACCCATGCTCACGCTCGCTCCTGCACTCGCCTGATCTGCGAACCTAACGCACGTTAAAACTGATGACCCCTGGCCGAGTCGCTTCCTCTGGGACATGCGTGTCGCGGACCATCGCTTCGAAGCGATGCAGCGTCGCAAATCCGTTTCGCTCGTACAAGTGCCGCGCCGGCAGGTTGGCCTCGGTCACCGTAAGCGAGAGCTGACGAACCCCGCGCTTCATTCCCTCCCGCGCACAGTGCTCCAGCATCATCTGCCCCAGTCCATGTCCGCGCAGGGACGGGCTAATGCAAATCTGCGTGATGTGGTCGACATCGCTGCGCACCTTGGAGCAAAGCAGCACCGCCTCGATCGGCGCCGTTCGCGTCGTCGCATCGCTGCCACCATTGGTGTGCGCCACCGCCGCCGCGTCCCGTAGCACCCATGAGTTCTCCGGATCAAATACCCCGCAGCCGGGAAACCGAATGATGTTGTGCAGAAAACGCTGCGCCCCGTGCAGCGTCCGATACTGGTCGTTGATGTTGGCGTCCATGTGGTCCGCATAGCAGCAATGGATCAGTTGCGCGGTTCCCTCGTAAAACTCCGGCTGCCACGCCTGCAGAATCAGACTCCTCCCGGGATGCAGCGAAGCCAGGTCGGTGTCCATGTGCGAGGGATGAGCTTCTAAATCGCGCAGCATAAAGCATCGCGGAAAGCTCACAAATCCGCGCGCCTGAAACGCCTCACCCAGCGCCCCATCCGGGAACATCAGCAGCTGAGACTCAATGCGATCCACCCCCGGCGTGTTCTGCACCAGCTCCAGCAAATGATGCAGCAGCGTGTCGCAGATAGGGTTAACCGTTGACTCCGTCTCGCCAAACGCGTAGACGTCCCCAATGACCGCCTTCGCTCCCTCGCAGACACAGAAAGCGTACCCCACGATGTGTCCCGCCTGGAGCGCAACAAACCCCGGAAGAATTCGGCTGTCCAGGTAATCCAGCAGCATGTTCGACGCCCGGCCATAGTCCCAGTGCAACCGCCGCTGCCAGCGCTCAGCCTCGTCGCGCAGCAACGACCTCAGCTGCGCCGCGGAGAAGTGGCGAAGGTCCAGGATCTCGAGTTGCGCGAAGTGATTCAGCGATTGGCTCAACAGCGCTCGACCTCAACTCCCTAACTTTCTAACTCCGAGGATAGACCCTGTACACCGATAGCCCCTGTGCCTGGTAAAGCAGAAGTGGCTGTGTAAATCTCCCCTTCAGATAATTCTCTAATAAGGGCTCATCGCGCGTGGGAAATACCACCAGGTGTTCGCCTGCCGGAACACCGTCCTCCGTATAGCTCACAATCGGCTGATCGCGATAAAAAGCCAGTCCATACACCAGATCGCGGCGGACATCGAACGCTGCAACCACCTTCGCGTTCGGATCAGCTTGCTGAATCTCCCGCGCCAGCGGACGAGCGGAATAGTTCAAATCCAGCAGCCGGCCGTTTCTACCGAGCAGAAAATATAGCAGGAAGACCAGGGGAATCATCGTCACCAGGCGCAGCTCCCGGACCCCGAACCTGCGCGTCGCCAGGATCACCAGCAACGCGGCCGCAACTCCCAGCACAATCGCCCAGGTCAGAATCCCCGTCGCGGGAATCAGCCGCTGATACACCATGTATTGCGGGCAAAGAATCAGTACGAAGGTAAGTAATCCAGTCAGCACCGCGTGCGTGTACAGCAGCCAGTTCGAAATGCCCTGCCTTCGAATCCGAAACAGATAATCGCCCGTAAGAATCGCCAGCGGCGGAATCGAAGGAAGAATGTATCCCGGAAGCTTCGAATCGGAGAACGAGAAGAAAATGATCGGAAACAACGCCCACAGCACCAAAAACTCCGGGAAGGCGTCGCCGGCACGAACATGCCCCACATACCGCTGCGGCTTGAACCGAGCCTTCCACTCCGCGATCGACGTAGCCAAACCATCCACCAGCGCCCGGAAAGACAGCGCCGTCCAAGGCATCATCCCCAGGATCAGCACGATCAGGTAGTAATAAAACGGCTGGTGATGATGGTAAAGATTCGTAGTGTAACGCTCGAGATTGTGCTTCCAGAAAAACTCGTTCAGGAACGTAGGATTGCGGCGCTGCACCGCGATGTACCAGGGCAGCACCATTACCAGGTAAAGCACGATGCCCGGAATCCAGATCGTTCGGCGCAATGCCGACCACTCACGTCGCAGCCCCAGAAACAAGCAGATAATCGACAGCGCAAGAAAGGGTGCCACGGGGCCCTTTGCCAGCGTGGCCGCAGCGCCAAAGAAATAAAGATCGAACAGCCAGAACTTCTTGCCCGTCTCATACCACGCATACCAGCCCAGCATGCCAATACAAAATGGAGCCGCCAGCTGCATGTCCGTCGAAGCGCCGCGCGAGAACGCGAACATCGCGACAGCCGACACCATGATCAGCGCGGCATCGAGATGTCCTCCCGGCCGAAAACGCTTCAAATGCAGGAACGCAAGAATAATAAGAGCCAGCGCTCCCGTGGCCGAAGCCAAACGCGCCGTCCAGTCGTAAACGCCAAGCTCGCGATAGTAGCCCATTGCCCGCCAGTAATACAGCGCTGGCTTTTCCAGCCACGGCTTGCCATACAGTATCGGCGTCACCGTGCCCCCCATCAGGCACTTGTACGACGCCTTCAGCGCCGAGATCCGCAGGCTGCTCGGCATGATGCTCGCATGCAGAGCATCACACGTTGCCGTATGTGCATCCAGCATCTCGCGTGCAATCTGCGCATACCGAGGCTCATCCGCTCCCACCAGCCCCAGCTGGTCACCACCAAAGATCGGAATCAGCCCGTAGAACAGAAAGTATCCAACAAACAGCAGCAGAACAACAAACTCCGTTGCGGTACACCCCAGCTGCGTATGACGCATCCAGTGCACGATGCCCTTCGCACCGCCCGTGCGGACCGATGACGATGCTGCGGCGGCGGTTGTGTCCGTAGGCGCGAGCGCGGATTGGGGGAGGTCCGTCAAAGTGTTATCAGTGAAATCAGCTGCACCACGCGAACTCATTGTGGCCGAAGCCCTTGCAGGTCTATTTGGACCGCCTGCTGCATATTCGCGAAGCGAAACTTAGGCTAACAGAATCGAAGGCAGTGTTGGAGCCTCGATCGTTGCAGCTTCCGTCCGCAGGGGTAAACAGGCCTCACGCATGTGCGCAACAATACGCCGCGTCACTTCCGCCAGCGTCCCTTCCATACTGCACCCGCTTGCATTGCGGTGCCCACCGCCCCCAAATGCCTCAGCAATTACCGACACATCCAGCGCCCGCCGGCTGCGCAAACTCAACCGGAATTGATTCTGCTCCGGCAGCTCGCGGAGAAAAGCAGCCGCCTCCACGCCTGCTATGCCAATCAGGTGGTTCGCCACGCCCTCGCAGTCCTCCACGCTCGCACCCACACGCTCCATCTCCTCCACCGTGACATGGCTCCACGAGACCGCACCATCAATCTGGATGTTGCTGAGCGCAATCCCCAACAGCCGCACTTTACTCGGCGGGTTCGAAAAATAAACATCCGCGGCGATGCGATTTGGATTGGCGCCACTCTGCACCAGGTGTTCCGCCATCGCAAAGGTGGAAGCACTCGTACTCGGGTAGTTGAAAGAGCCCGTGTCGGTAAGAATCGCGGCGTACAGGCATTCGGCAATCGAACGGGTCACCGGAACTTCCGCGGCCAGCGCAAGGTCATAGATCATGCAACCGACTGCGGCGGCCTCCGGATCAATCCAGTTGAAATCGGCAAACTCCCGGCCGCTGCGATGATGATCAATATTCATGATCAGCCCCGGAGGTGCCGCCTCAAACTCGGCCCGATCAATACTGCTGCGGTCAACCGAATCGCACTCCAGAAAGATAGCCGCATCCGCCTGCGGAAAGGTCGAGGTCACTCGCTCCTTGCCATCCAGAAACTGAAAGTTCGCTGGAATCGGATCCACAAAGCACACCGTCGCCCGCTTCCCCATCGCCTCCAACAGATGCATCAACCCCAGCGCGGAGCCTATCGCGTCCCCATCCGGACGGAGATGCGAGCTGATCACGAAGCTGTTACGTTCGCGGATAAGCTCAAGCAAGGCGGTGATCGAGGCCTGATTTTTCATAGCAGACAAATTACGCGGAACAGCTCACTAAGCCGGCCCGGTTGGTTTCGTTGTCTCCTTCGCGCCTTTACCGGCAAGTTTATTGCGACGTTTTTCCATTCGCCCCAGCAGCTCATCCATCCGGGAATTGATCTTCTCCGAGCGGTCGATCGCAAACGTAATCTCCGGCACGTGACGCACGTTCATGCGTTGACGAATCTCAGTGCGAATGTAGCCGCGCGCGGCCATCAAACCCTCCAGCGTCGACAGCTCTTCCTGCTCCGTACCCACCACCGCGATAAACACGCGACAGCTCTTTCCGCCCGGCGCTAAAACTACCTCAGTTACATGACAAGGCGCAATGCGCGGATCAGATAATTCGCCCTCCAGCATGGCTGTAATCTCTTCGGCAAATGTGTTGACGACGCGACCGCGGTGATACGTTCTGGCTCGTTGCTCGGGCATAGTTGACTCTACAGGTTAGCACCCTTGAGCCACCGAAACGCATAACATCTTCTTTTAATCCTCAAGCGGCGTATCGCTTTCGATATAGCTGTCCAGAATCTCGCAACCCAGCCCCACAGCCAGCCGCCGAGCCGCCGCTTCCACCTCGCGCAATTGTCCACTCAAATACACCGTCGAGCTCGAAATTGCCACCACCCCCAGCGTTGCCCGGTTCCAGAGCAGCGCATCGTCCAGCTCCGCAACGGAGATATTAAACCCGTGCCGCAGTTTGTCCTTCAGCGACCGCACCACCTGCCGGCGATCCTTCAGCGACTGGGCATGTTCGATCCCGAGTTCCAGCGTCAGCGTTGCAATCGGCATCCGTCACATCACAAAGCGATTAGCTCGCCACACGAGCCGTCGACTTGCGCTCCACAAACGTCGGCAGCACAAGAATAGACTCCGATCCATGCGCCGCCGCATCGCTCGCCTTCGGATGGCGTATCCGATGCAGCAGAGCCGTCGCCGCCGCCCTCCCCATCTCCTGCAGCGGCTGCCGTACCGTAGTCAGCGGAGGATTATTCGTTGCCGCCCCAACCACGTCATCGAAGCCCAGTACAGACACACCCGTTGGCACGTCCACCCCGGCTTCGCGCAGCGCCACAATCGCGCCCATCGCGGAAAGATCATTGAACGCGAAGATCGCGCTGAAGGGCACACCCGCTCCCAGCAGCTTGTGCGTCGCAACGCGCCCCGGCTCCGGCGTCGGATCATCGCCCTCCAACGCAACCACCAGGTGCGGCTCAATCGGGATCTTCAGCTCGGCAGCGATCCGTGTGATCGCCTGCCAGCGGATCTCCGTATCCGAGCTGAAGCTCTGCCCCTTGATGAACGCAATCTTGCGGTGTCCCAACCGCTGCAGATGCTCAAGCGCATACCGAGCCGCCAGGTTATGGTCCAGCTCAATGTTCAAAATCCAGGGCAAGCGAAGGTGTCCCGAAACCGCCACAATCGGCACCGGCAGCTCAACATCCAGCGCAGAATCGACCGCAATGATGCCTTCCACCGCGCGCGAAAGCAGCAGCGCAGGATAGTCGCGCAGCAGCTCCTCGCGATGATGGTGGCTAACCACGAAGTAAAAGAAGCCGCTAACCAGCAGCACATCTTCAATCCCGCTCAGCACCGCCGCCGAATAGCCGCCGCTGATCTCCGGCACCATCACGCCAATCGTTTGCGACCGTCGGCTGCGCAACCCGCGCGCCAGCGGGCTCGCCTTATAGTTCATCTCCGCTGCAGCCGCCAGCACACGCTTCTGCGTCGCCGCCGAGATACGGTGCGTGTTCCCAGAGTTGTTGATCACCCGCGAAACCGTGGTCTGCGACAGACCCAGGTGCTTGGCCAACTCCTTCAGGCTGCGTCCGGAACTTAAATGTTTTACCGCGTTGATTTTATGTTCATCCGTCATAGAAGCAAATCGATCAGGGCCTCGCAAAAAACACTCAGGTTCAACTCTAAATGCATTCCGCGCACCCGTAACGCAAAGGGCGCGCCGCAGCGCGCCCTCTGCCGTTCATCGTGGATGGTTCAGAACGAGAAGCGCCCCTGGAAGCTGATCGTGCGCGCTCCCAATGCAGCCGTATCTTGTCCGAAGTTGGTGGAGTTAATGTTATTCGAGACCTGAGTCGGGTTTAGATTCAGATTGTTGAACAGGTTGAAGAAGTCGGCGCGAATCTCAAGCTTCGCGTTGTCACCAATCACCCGCGCCTTCGGGAAACCAAAGGATTTGGTGATCGAAGCATCCACATCCTGGTAATGCGGGCCATTGAACGAGTTACGAGCAAGGCCTGGAGGTGGAGGAAGCGCAGCTGCCGTCGACGGGAAGGAACCCGTCATCGCTCCTCGGAAATTCGGTACGTTGAAAAACTTGTTGGAATAAGCAACCACAGTGTTCGCGTTGCCGTTGACAGTTGCTGTCGTCTCGTTCTGCCCAGCGATGACCGCTGCGTAGTTGCCATAGTTGCTACCAGTCTCGAACTGCTTGTTGCTGGTAGAGGTTCCAGCGCCACCAAGATACTGGGGACGCAGGTTGTAGTAGCCGCAGTTGGAGCAGTACAGCGATTGCGCCGTACCGAAGTTCGGTGTCCAACCGAAGCCAGTGTGAACGTTATAGATGCCACTGATCGACCAGCCGCCCAATATCTTCTCCATCCACGCATGATCGCCCTTGAAGAGAACAGGCTGCCATAGTCCGAACGCCTTGAAGGACTTTCCAACGTTGAAGTCAGAACGGCCCCACGCGTACGATGGATTATCTGGATAGTATGGATCCTCTTCATACGGTCCCGATCCATTGTCCATGCTCTTGGCCCACATGAATTGCGCATCCAACTGGAACTGATGTGAAAACGGGTGCTTCAATTCGGCCAGCATGGCATTGTTGTTTGAGGAACCGGTGTTTGGATAGAAGTCCACACCTGTGAGCAGCGGATTCAATTGCAGGCCTTTCGCCAGCGCCGCCGCGTTTTCGTTCAGTTGTTGAATCATATGGTGAGACGAACTTCCCTGATATCCAAGCGAACCCACAATCTGGTGACCGAAGTCATACTCGCCGTCCACAGAATAGTGCTCGGTATAGGCTGTGGGAAGTCCGCCAGTGGTATTGCCCACCGCCGTTACGTTTCCATTGCCTGCCGCTGGCAGGTTGCCGGGAGTGTACTGCGTGATGGTTGCGGGATTCGAAGCAAACCCCGTCAGCGACGTTGGGCTGCTCGATATGCCATACAGAATATCCGGGTTGATGTCGCTCGGTGAAGCGCTGCTGAAGTTGTAGTAGCCCTGCACAGGTGGGTTGTAATCCACGTTCGCCGAAATCGCGATCTCTTCCTGGTTGAAGTTCAATCCGTAACCACCGCGCAGAACGAGCCTGTTATGGAACATCTCTGGGCTCCAGTTCAATCCGAACTGGGGACCAAAGTTGCCCTTCTGCGGCGCCCACAGATTCCCACCTACATGAACGGCGAGATCGGTAAGTTCATCCGCGCCTCCACCGAATACAACTCTGCTCAGGTTGTTCTGCGTGGTGTAAAGCCCTCCAAACCAGGAGTAGCGTATGCCCGCATGGAGCGTCAGATTCGGACGTATCTTCCAGTCATCCTGGACAAAGGCGCCAAACAGGTTTTCGCGATTGTCCTGCCGAACGCCGCCCGGGAAACCGGTTGCCGTATCAAAGCTTCCAGCTTCCGTGCTCGGAGCATCATTCAGAAAATCCCAGATGTTGTAGAAGTTATAGTTCGGACGCCCAATCGGATCGTTCAGGTAATGCAGGTTGGTGAATTCGCCACCAAACTTGATGGTGTGCTGTCCGGCAACTTTCGTCACAACATCCTGGTAGCCGTACGTCCACTGATCCAAATGGCTGCCCAGCGACGAGCCGAACTGGTTGATCTGAATCGAGCCAATCTGGTCAACCTGGTCCTGCGGCAATCCAACCGGCTGCTGGGGATTGTCCGTGATCTCATTCCACCGCCAGCCAGCTGCATTGGCACGAGCCTCGTTCAGCAGGCTAGGCGTAAAGGTGCGATTCCAGATCACAGAGAACGCGTCGTTGACCTGGTTGTGATGGAACAGGTTATACGCGCGCGATCCGCCGTTATAGTCCGTGTTGCCCTGCGGCACCCAGTAGATCGCGAACGCGACGTGGTCTTTCTTCGTTACATCCGCGTCCAAACGCCCGTTGTATTGATGGTAGTAGGAGGTGTACGGGCTGGTCGTAGCATAGTCCGCAATGTCTGCAACATTGCTCAACCCGCTACCGACACCAGGGTTATTCGAGGTGCCTGTAGCCGTCGGATCCTGTGTGCCGAGAGGCGTCGTCAGTGGCGAACCGATGTTCAGGCCCTGCCCCGCGATCGTCCGGCAATTCACACCTTCGACAAGGCCGATATTTACGCACGACTCGTTGGCAGTGATAATGCCGGTCGAGACGACGCCCGCACCCGGAAACGTGAGGTACTTCGAGGAGATGCTGCCCGCAGGTCCAAGAGCATCAAACGCCGAGGTGTCGTACCATCCCGTTCCGGTTGTGGTCGTGCTTTGCGGTGAGGTTTCATAGTCGAAGAAGGCAAACACTCGATTCTTCCAGATGGGGCCACCCACGCTGCCACCGTACTGATTGAACCGTGCATTATCTCTCTGCGGCGTGCCGCCACCACTGTACCGCTGGTAGGCGTTCAGGCCCGGGCGATGCAGACCGAAGAACAGGCTGCCGTGAATCTGATTGGTGCCGCTCTTCGATGTAACCATCGTCTGCGCACCGCTGAACCGGCCGTTCTCAGCGTCATAGTCGTTCGTCACAATTCTGATGTTGGCAATCGAGTCAGGATCCGGCGTGATGACGGTTGTTCCGCCCCACACCGCGCTCACCGTGCTGATACCGTCAATGCTGATGCCATTGGTCTCATACTGGCCGCCATTGGCATTCACCTGCGGCCCATTCTCCGTAGGTGCCTGGCCGCCATTGCCTGAGCCGCCTGGACCCTGCGTGCCCGGAGTGCTGAATACACCGCCGCCCGCCTGCTGCGATCCATCATTGATGGCCCCCGGCGCCAGTTGACTCAGAGTGAACGGATCGCGATTGAACGAAGGCAAGTGCTGAATCTGGTTATCCGTGATCGTGCCGCCAACATTCGGCGTCTCGGTATCGATCGCCGAAACCGTCGAAGCATTCACCGTAATCTGTTGTGTCGTACCCGCAATCGAGAGCTGCACCGTGAGCGAGTTCGCCTGCTCGGGAATAAATGTCAGGTCTGACAGCACCTTCTGCTCGAACCCTGCACGGTCCACCGTAAGCGTGAACGTGTCAGCCGGCAGCGCGTTGAAATTGAACACGCCCGTGGAGTTGCTCGTCCGGACAACCGTCTCATTCGTCGAATTGTTCTTAAGCGTAAGCGTAGCGCCGGGAATGACGGCACCTGTAGGGTCGGTCACCACGCCCTGCACTGAGGTGCGGAACTGGGCATGAGCAATGTTCGCAGTAAACATCGCGGCGAGAAAAACCAGTGCCGGGAAGATGGAGTAGCGAAGCCAACCGCGAAGCGTAATAGCTTGCTGAACGGTCGCGCTCGGACTGGAGAAGTATGGACGTGCGTGCGGCATAGTGCCTCCGAAAGTGTTCCTGTAAGTTTCTGGTAACTGGCCTTGCACAATCGTTTGCACACTTTGCGCAAACGATTGTGCAACGGCCAAATTTTTAGCAGCGTCGAACCATCCCTGTCAAGCACTCAGGTTGCACCGGTAACACGATGTAAATTTCAGCCTTTCCCGCCTCAGCTCCCTTACTCCGCAAAGCACCATCCCCTTCGCCACTTCCACCGCTCACTTCTTACCGTTTCGGCGTTTCCCAGCTCCTCGGATCACGCTCACTTCGCGGAACCTCTCCCTCGCGACCCCGCCCCCAGCAGCGCGATGATCGCACTACCCACCGCGCTCCCCTGCCCCGAGCATGCGTCCCACCCCGGCCCCGCCGAAAACGCCCCATTATTCCCCTGCGTGATGTCCCGGAAGGCACTCTTTGCCCCCGCCGCGTACAACGCCGGATTCACAAATCCCGCAGCCACGCCATTCTTCTGGTTCGCCAGCGCAATCAGTCCGGCCCACAGCGGCGCCACTGCGCTTGTCCCTCCGATCACCGCCGTCTCGCCATCAACGCGAACCTCATAGCCCGTAGAAGGATCGGCATCGCCGGCCACGTCCGGCACGCCGCGCCCACCCCCCGCCGTCGTCGGTGCCGGCACCTTCGAGTTCTGCTGCCATGCCGGCAGCGCGAACAGCGTGCTCACACCGCCGCCCGTTGCGCCTTCCCCGCTCGCCAACTCATTCCACACCACCTCACTCGCTGATCGTCGTCCCCGACCCCTCGAGCGTCGTCCCGCCGCACGCCAGAACATACGGGCTCGACGCCGGAAAATCCACGTGGTTAGCTGTTCCGGTCACCCCATCCGTAGACCCATCGTCCCCGCAAGCCACGGCAATCGTGACCCCCACCGCAGCCGCCGCCTGGCAAGCCGCATTCAGCGCCGTCCACGCCTGCGTCGTCCAGCTCGACTCTGGCCCTCCCCAGCTGATCGAGATCACGCTCGGTTTATTCGTCGTGTCATGCACCGCCGTCGTCACCGCATCAATGAATCCCTGATCCGTATTCGGCGAAAAATACACCGCAACCTTCGCCCCCGTAGCAATCGAAGCGCTCACCTCGATGTCCAGCATCACCTCTCCATCCGCACCGTTCGCTTTCCCGGGAGTGTTCTTTCCACCGTCCACCGAAACCGCCGTAATTGCCGGCGCCGCCAGCCCCAGCGACTGAAAGTAGGCCGTCACGTCCGCCTCGCGATAGCCGCCGCCCAGCTCGATCAGCCCAATCGTCTGCCCACTCGCCGTCGCTCCCGCAGGAAACCCATACAGCGCGCCCACCTGCACCGGCGTATACGAGACATTCACCGCACTCGGCTTTGCGATCCGAAAGTGCGCCCTCGCCTGGGGTCGATTGTCCAATCCGAGCACCGCCACAACATGTCCCGCCAACTCTTCCGGAAGATAGATCGCCCCCTCGCGCACGCGGAACGTCCCCGCCGCCGACGTCTGCGTTTGCAGCGTCACGCCGAACGCCTTCTGCATGTTCGCAACGCTGCCGGTCAATTGCACCGTGCGGCGTCCGTCCTGTACCGCAGGCTCCACGGTTAAGCCAAACTCCTTCGCGAACGCAGCCACCAGCTGCACCGACGTTGGACTCGCTCCATGGCGGCTCGCAAACTCTTCGCGCGTCAGTCGCTCAGGCGCCGTTCCCTCTGGCATCTCAAACGGCGTCTTGGGCGCCAGAATCACCGACACCGTAATCTGCCCCGCCGCCGTCGGAGGTTCTCTGAGGTTTTCGCCGCGGGCAAGGCCTCCGCCGCAAATGCCTTTCTCTCACTGCCCGCCAGGGGCACTCGATGCTGCGCTGCAAAGCGTGGTGCGGTGTCCATAAAACTCTCCTTGGGGTGAACTTCTCTCCGTAAGATGCCACTTCCCCCACCCACGCCAACTACCCCTGCAACGATTCACACAGGACGCTCCGCAACCGCGAAAGCTAAGATACTACGCATGGTTCTTACCGCGATCCAATCCGCACTGCGCGAGCACAACCTCGATGGCTGGCTCTTTTACGACCACCACCACCGCGACCCCATCGCCTACCGCATCCTCGGCCTCGACGAGGACAGCTTCGTCTCGCGGCGCTGGTTTTATTTCATCCCCGCAGAAGGCGAACCGCGCAAACTCGTGCACCGCATCGAGGCCGGCAAGCTCGACTCCCTCCCCGGCACCAGAGACGCCTACTCTTCCTGGCAGGAACTCGAACAGAAACTCGAAGCCATGCTCGATGGCGCAGACACCATCGCCATGCAATACTCCCCGCGCAACGCCATCATGTATGTCGCCATGGTCGACGCAGGCACCGTAGAGCTCATCCGCGCCATGGGCAAGACAGTCGTCAGCTCCGCGGACCTCGTCAGCGTCTTCGAAGCCGTCCTCACCGAACATCAGATCGCCACCCACTTCGAAGCCCAGCGCCGCCTCGACGCCGTCCTCGCCGCCGGCTGGAAATTCATCGGCGAAAGCGTCCGCGCCAACACCCCCATCACCGAGTTCGATGTAGTCGAGTTCCTCCTCGCCGGAATACAAAAGGCCGGCCTCTGGACTGACCACGGCCCCAACTGCAGCGCCGGCCCTAACTCCGCAGACTCTCACTACGAGCCCACCCGCGAAACCGCCCGCACCATCCGCACCGGCGACTTCATCCTCATCGACATCTGGGCCAAGCTCGTCGCCGCCGGCAAACCCGACCAGCCCGACCCCACCGCCATCTGGTACGACATCACCTGGACCGGCGTCGTCGGCCGCAATCCCTCCCCGCGCGAGCAGCTCATCTTCAACACCGTTCGCGACGCCCGCGATGCCGCCATCGAGGCCGTCCAGCGCGCCTACGCCCAGGGCCGCCCCATCGCCGGCTGGGAGGCCGACGACGCCGCCCGCGCCGTCATCCGCGACGCCGGCTTCGGCGACTTCTTCACCCACCGCACCGGCCACAACATCGCCGTCATCCTCCACGGCAACGGCGCGCATCTCGACAACCTCGAGACCCACGACAAGCGCCTGCTCCTGCCCAACACCTGCTTCTCTGTCGAGCCCGGCATCTACTTCCCCGGCGAGTTCGGCATCCGCAGCGAGGTCAACATGATCACCCAGCCGACAACCCCCGAACACCCCGGCAGCGCCATCGTCACCGGCCCCATCCAGCGTGAACTGCTCCGAATCTGAACCCCTCCCCGTTATCCCCCGTTTTTAGAATTGACGATAGAATCAAGAACGATGGCCTCACCTACGCAACCCCAAGTTACTCAACCCCTCCCCGGCGAGAAATCCATGTTCCCCGTAATGGTCCTTCTCGCAGGCTGGCTCATTCCCGGCGCCGGCCATTTCCTCATCGGCAAGTGGGTGCGCGCGCTCCTGCTCTTCGCCGCCATCCTGACCATGTACCTCACCGGCCTCGCCCTTGCTGGCCAACTCTACACGCCCAACACCGGCGACCTCCTCGCTATGCTCGGCTTCGTCGGTCAGCTCGGCACCGGCCTGCTCTACGTCTTCGCCCGCATCTTCGGCTGGGGATCGACCTCGGTGATCACCGCCCTCGGTGACTACGGCACCAAGTTCCTGACTGTCGCCGGCCTGCTCAACATCATCGCCGCCGTCGACGCCCACTCGCTGGCCAACGGCAGAAAGGCCTCGCTCTAATGCTGACGCACTTCTCCGCCATGCTCATCTTCGCGCTCTGCGTCTCAGTGGTCTTCGGCATCACCCAGCGCGCGGCCCCCAAAATGATGATCCGCTTCGGAGCCCTCTGCTTCGTCCTGCTGGTGGGCGCAGTCATCGTCGCCAGCTGGGCCATGTACTTCATCAAGCACTAGCTCTCCACCAAACTAAAACGGGTTCGGCACCGAGCTATTCGGGTTCGTCGACCCATTCGTACCGTTGGTACCTGTCGTTCCATTGGTACCCGTCGTGCCGTTCGATCCATTGATGGACGAGTTTGGCTGGCCCGTAACCCCATTCTGCCCAAAGCTGCTGGCCGATTGCGATCCCATACCACTTCCCGGCGCACCGCTGCCCGTCATCCCGCCACCCGTAACGTTCACGCCCTTCTTCAGCATTTCAATGCGCGGGTCGTACCAGAACTCCCACGACTCATACGTAGTCTGCGCGTTCGGCTCAGTAATCGACGTGCCGCTCTTCGACGTCCCCACCCCAACAATCACGCCCAGGCTTCCAATCGATGAGTCCGAACTCGAACTGCTACCCGTCCCCGTGCCATTCGTTCCCGTTGCCCCATTCGTGCCAGTCGTCCCGCTGCTGTCCGAGCTTCCCGTCGTCGATGTCCCCAGCCCACTCGGTCCACTCCCCGTACCAATCGTCGCGCCCCCGAACCCCGAGTTCAGCGCGTTCGTCGAATTGACGTTCGTAGATCCGCCCGCAATCCCCGCCCCCACTCCCACGCCGCCAGCCGACTGCATCCCTGCCGCCGACCCCAAACTCGCCGCAATTCCGCCCAACTCCTCTCCAAAGAACACATGAATCTTGGTCTTCTGCTCCCCCAGGTGAATCAGCCTGTAATCCGCCTTTCCCGTGAGCGGATCAACATACACGTGGCGCAGAAACCGTATGTTGTTGGTATTCTCCAGCACCTTGATCGACGCCGGATACTGCCCCGGAAACTTCCGCTGATAGAGCTGAATGGCGCGAACGTACTGCTCCATCCGGTGCTGGCTCTCGATCTCCTTCTCGCGCTGCAACTGCCGCGCCACAATCGGCGCAGCCACTGCCAAGGCAATCAGCACTAGCGCCACCATCACCACCACCGCCAGCAGCATGAATCCCTCTTCACCCGTGCGCGCTCTATCGCGGCTGCCCTCAGCCTGCCTGCCATCGAGTTGAAGTTGCCACGTCATAGAGAAGCGAAAGCTCGCGCACCCTCACAATTTAGACGCGACCGAATCTCGAAATCTCAGTCTCGCGTCCGAAATCTCAACGCCCAATCAGCGGCAGCGTCTGGATGTCCTTGTTCACCAGGTCTTCCACCTGGATATTGCTCGTACCAATCGTCACAATCCGATACTTGCGCGCCACGATGTCCCCTTCGGACGCCAGGTACACATCCTCGCCCTGCAGCAGGAACGCCTGCCGCCGCCCATTCACCCGCACCGCCGTCCCAAAGTACTTGAGGTTGATCGGCGGAGGCGGAGGCGGTCCAACCGGCATCGGCGGCATCATCGGCAGTACAACTCCCGGCCGCGCTTTCGGAACATTCGTCGGAATTACCATCGGCGGCGCCGAAATCGCCGAGAAAATATTTCGCCCGGTCCCCGAATACACCAGGCTCTCCGTCCTCAGCATCGCCGACTCATCCAGCGTCGGATCAAGGCTCGACGACGTGCTCGCCATCCTGGTCGCTGCAACGCCCGGCGCCGGCCCCTCGCCTCTCCGCGCATTGCCCGCAGGAACCGTCACGTTCTCCGTCTCCGTGCTCTCGCTCGACCGCGTCACCACGGGCGCAGTCACCGCTGGCGCCGTCGCTGCCGGATTCGGTGATCCGCCAAAGAAACTGTTGTATGCATACGCCACAAACACCACCAGCAGCACCCCAAAGATGGTGACCACCACAATCGTCTTCTTGTCTCTCGCAGGAGCTGCGCTCACGGTCGCCCTCCCGTCCCGCTGTCAACGTCTCGAGCGTCGCTCGCCGCAGCTGCCGGCGCCTCGTCAGAAATCTCGCCCGCATTCGCCGGCCGCAGATACGTCGTCAGTCGGATGCGCAGATTCACCTGCCCCGTCTGTTGCCCCGTGAGGTTGATGCCATTGATCACAAAGAAAAGCTTGTCCCGCTCCACCGCATTGATAAACTCCACAATCGGCCGATAATCCCCCGACACACTCGCATCAATGCTCATCTGCATCAGGCTGTTGCTGCCCGAGAGCTGCGGGGTATACGCATACTGCGCATGCGTCCAGCGCACGCCCGCCTTGCGCGTCAACGCGCCAATCTCCGCCAGCACCTGCGAATTGGCATACGGCAGCCGCGTCGCATAAAACGCATTCGCATCGTGCGTCGACGCCACCAGCTTCGTGTCCAATCCCCGCAATGGCTTCGCCGAAATCTGCGCCGCAATCAGCTGCACCCGCTGCTGATCCAGCGCATCCGCATTGCTCGCGCTCAATCCCTGCCAGAGAAAAATCAGGTGCACAATCAAATAAAGAACCAGCAGCCCCAGCAACGCGACCCCGACCAGGTGCAGGTTCAACGCAGTCATCAACGACCGCGCGCGCGCAGTCAATCGCGGCACCATGCGCTCTGGCACCGAACTGTTTGGCGGCGGCGTAACCATCGCAGTCAGGCTCATCGCACACCCGCCTTCCGTGGAACCGCCGGAGCCGGTTTCCGTGCCGCGCCATGATGCTTTGCGCCAGCCGCCCCGCCGCGCGGCTCATCTGCATCCGCAGCCCCGGCTTTCTTGACCGCCTTCGCCGTCGTATACGACTCACCCGGCGGCAGCGGGTTATAGTTCGCCAGAATCTCGAACTCCACCCCCACAGGAGCCAGGCTGTTCGTCGCAACATTATTATTCTGCGATCCCGTCTCCTTCGCCTGCGTCGCCTCGCCCGTCAGCCGAGGCGCCAGAAATCGCTTCGATCGCTCCAGGTTCCGCACCAGCTGCACCGCCCGGTCCCGATCGCCAGACACTCGCAGCCGAATCATCACATCGCCATCACTGGTCGGCTCCGGCTCAATCGACGTCACCTGCACGCCCGCCGGCAGCACCGTCTCCAGATCCATCATGATCGCGGTCCACGAAAAACTCTTGCGCAAAAACAGCGCATTCAGAAAATGCGCGCGCGCCAGCACTGCCGCGTTCTCCGGCTCGCGCATCCGCTGCTCATTCCTGCGCTTCTCATCCTGCGCCGCCACCACCTTCGCGTGCACCGCCTGGATCTGCGCCTGCGCGAGATCCAGCTTCTTCTGCATCACGTGTGAAGCCACCAGCGCGCCCACCGCCACAACGGCCAGCGCCGCCATAAAAATCCGCAGCCGCAGAAAGATTGGCCGAAGCTCAATGAACGGCCGTGTAGCGAGATTGACAGTGATCCGCATCAGCCTCGCAGCGCCCCCACCACGCCCGAAAGCCACGCCCGCGGCGCCATCGCGATCACAGCTTCCGGCAACAGCGCGCCCGCGTCCACCATCTCCCGCACCCGCAATCCGTCTTCCTCGCCCACGCCCGACGCCTTCAAAATCCGTCCCAGCCGCTCCGCCCCCAGCGAACCCGCGCTCAGCACCTCCGTCGGCGCCACCGCCAGTGTGTCCTCAAAGTACGCCGCAGCCACGCTCACCGCCTGCGCAATCTCAGCCGACAGCGGCACCGGCTGCAAATCCGACGCACCCACATTCCCCTGCCCCGCCAGGTAAACATCCGGCAGCTTCATCCCCGTGATGCTCCCCGGATCCTGCACCGCCGCCTCATCCTGCACCTGGTCTGCATAAGGATTCCGCCCATGCTCCGGCAGCGGCTCCTGCGCCGCCCACTCCCCAGCCGTCTCATGCGGATCAACCAGCGGCAGCCCCGCCAGCGGCGTCGACGTCGTCACCGAGTGCTCCTGCAAATCCACGCTCCGATGCAGCAGCAAAACGCCGCCCCGCACAATCGCCGCCGTCACCCCATTCGGATTCGCATTCACCAGCAGCGCAGGCTCAGCATCATCCACCGCCGCCAAACACGCCAGCGTACTCGGCAGCACGCACCCCGGCTCAAATCCCGCCTCCCGCGCCGCCGTCTCATACTCGCTCAGCACATCCCGCGGAATCGCCACCGCCAGCACCCGCACCACACCCTTGCCGGTGCTCATCGTCTGGTACGTCACCATCGCCTCATCCGCGTCGAACGGCAGCAGCTTCTTCAGCCGAAACCGCACCAGCGGCAGCGCCTCAGTCTCCCGGCTCGGCAGAGCCTCAAAGTCCAGTAGCAGCACCCGCACCGCCGAGTCCGGAATCACCAGCGTCAAATTCGCATCCCGCGCATTCGCCCGTTCCCCAATCTCTTCCAGCGCGCCGCGAATCGCCGCCGTCACCGCCACCCGGTCCACCACATTTCCCGGCTTTAGACTCGGCGCCACCGCACCCTCTGCCAACGGAACCCTCGCCACCGCAGACACCGCCGACACCGCGTCCGCAGAACGCGCCGCCACTACGCCCTGCGGCATAATCTCGCACGCCACACGTGGGCGGATTCCGGAAGCTTTGGGAAGTAGATTCATCGAGCTCTAACTAGAGTACCCTGCAAAGGTTAAGGATGGTATTGCTCAGACGTTGGACGTTCCATTCGACGCTCCGTTTACGGAATCGCCTAAGGAAATCAACGCAATATCCGCAATCCTCCCTACCGCCCCTGCTCAATGAACGTAACCTTGTTGATCTCCCGCAGCGTCGTAATCCCCGCCCGCACCCGCTCCAACGCCGAGTCCCGCAGAAACGACATCCCCTTGTCCCGCGCCTTCTTCCGTATCTCCGACCCCGGTCGTTTCTCCAGCAGCATCTCTCGAATCTCGTCGTCCAGCTCCAGCAGCTCATGGATCGCCGACCGACCGCGATACCCCGTCCCGCCACACTCAATACACCCCGGGCCCTCCTTGAACACCACGTCCCGCCACTCCGACGGCACCAGCCCGTTCAGCTCCAGCTCCGCATCCGTGTACTTCACGTCCTTCACGCAGAAATCGCACACCTGCCGCACCAGCCGCTGCGCCAGGATGCAATTCAGCGCGCTCACAAAGTTATACGGCTCCACGCCCATATTCAAAAACCGTCCCAGCACGTCCACCACGTTGTTCGCGTGCACCGTCGTAAATACCAAATGCCCCGTCAGCGCAGAGTTAATCGCAATCTGCGCCGTCTCCGCATCGCGAATCTCGCCCACCAGAATCTTGTCCGGATCATGCCGCAAAATCGACCGCAACCCGCGCGCAAACGTCAGCCCCTTCTTCTCATTCACCGGAATCTGCGTGATGCCGCGAATCTGGTACTCGACCGGATCCTCGATCGTGATGATCTTATCCTCTTCACTCTTGATCTCATTCAGCGCCGCATACAAGGTCGTGGTCTTACCCGAACCCGTTGGCCCCGTCACCAGCACCATCCCGTACGGCTCCTTGATGTACCGGCGAAACCGCGTCAGGTCCTTCTCCGCAAACCCCACCACATCCAGCGAAAGCTGCTTGAACTTCTCCGACATCGACTCTTTATCCAGCACGCGCAGCACGGCATTTTCGCCATGCACCGTCGGCATAATGCTCACGCGGAAGTCGATCAGCCGCCCCTTGTACCGCACCCGGAAGCGACCGTCCTGCGGCACTCTCCGCTCCGCAATATCCAACTCGCTCATTACCTTGATCCGCGACAGAATCGTCTGGTGATGCTCGCGCGCAATCGGCGCCATCGCCTGCTGCAACACGCCATCAATGCGGTACTTCACCAGCAGCGAATCGTCATACGTCTCCAAATGAATATCCGAAGCACGCCGCTCCAGCGCCGTAAAAATCGTCGTGTCCACCAGCCGGATGATCGGCGAAATATCATCGTCCGCCGTCAGCTTCTCAATCGAAATATTCTCTTCCGCGTTCTCCTCGCTCGAGAGCACATCGAACGCCAGCCCCTCGCTCGCCTCATCCAGCACGCGCTGCGACTGCTCATTCTTCTTCAGCAAATCCGTGATCTGGCTAAGCGTAGCCACTCGCGTAACAATTCGAGCCCCAAGCAGCCCCGCAATCTCGTCAATCACCATCAGCTTCGACGGGTCCGCCACCGCGATCGCCAACCGCCCCTCACTCTGCTCCAGCGGCACAAAGTTGTAGCGAAACATCATGTCCACCGGCACCGACTTGAACAACTCCACCTGGATCTTGAAGTTCTTCAGATCGACAAACTCAGCGTGATAGCGCCGCGCCAGCATCTGCGCCCGCTCCACCTCACTAAGCGCCTCATTGCTATACGGAACCGCGACAGGAATTGTACTGGCCATAGCTATTCAGACTCCTACGTGCTGCCGTTGTTACCAAATACAGGAAACTTCACCAGACTTGCGGATACCCTCATCGGCCGTCACCAAGTCAAGACCATGCACCAACGCCGTCGCGGCGATGATCCGATCGGACGGGTCTCTCGGAAACCGCGGACCGAATGTCATGCTCCGCTCGGCAACCGCCGAGTCAATGGGCAGAACCAACGCCTCGTCCTCCGTCGCGCGAAGAAAATCGATCATGGGACCACGAACATCGATCCTTCGTTTTGACACCATCATCGCAATCTCCCAAAGCGTCTTATCGGATATCGCAACGCCGTCCTTTGCTCGCGCTGAACGCACTGCGTCTACTGCTCCCACGCTGAGAAACTCCGGTTGCAGAGCGAGCCATACAACCACTTGCGTGTCCAGCAAGATCACTTCACCAGCTCTTTGGCTGGGAGATCATACTTAGCGGCTTTTGCTTCGAAGAATTCCTCCCACTCCTCGTCGGTATAGAGCGGCGCAGTGATGTCTCCGACAATCTTCGCTTTTCCCGCATAAAAACCGAAAATCGGATCCTCCCCTTCGAAAGGTGCGGGCACGAGGCAAGCTACTGGCTTCCCATTCTTCGTGATGGTAAGGGGTGTGCGCTTCATTTGAACTTCGTCCATCAAAGCAAGACACTTCGCCTTGAATTCACCTGCGGCAATCGTCCGGGGCTTCATTACTCACCTCACTATGGTCATCATACTATAGTCATGAAGACTACCCGCCAACCCCATTCAAACTAAATATCGGCAAATACAGCGCAATCAACACAACCACCACAACCAAACCCATCCCAATCAGAATAATCGGCTCGACCATGCTCATGATCGCGGCCAGCGACGTCTGCACATCTTCCTCAAAAAACTCCGCCACCGAGTTCAGCATCTGCGGCAGCGCGCCCGTGCTCTCCCCCACCTCAATCATCTCAATCGACAGCTCCGGAAACACCCCCGTCCGCTCCAGGCTCAGCGCCAGCCCCTTCCCCTCACGCACCGTATCCACCGACACCCGCACCGCCTTCGCAATCGACCGCGACTCAATCGACCGCGCCGCCGTCTCCAGGCTCGGCACCAGCGGCAATCCGCCCGTCAGCAGCGTAGCCAGCGTCCGCGAAAACAGTCCCACCTGGTACTTCAGCCACACCGTCCCCAGAATCGGCGTCTTGATCCGAACCCGATCAATCAAATCCGCCCCAGCCTCGCTCTTGCTCCACCGCACCACCAGCCAGCCAATCAGCACCAGCACCGGCGCCACATACAGCCCATAGTGCTGCGCATTTTGCCCCAGAGTCAGCAGCCACAGCGTCAGCGTCGGCAGCTTCGTCCCCAGCTGCGCATACAGCGACGCAAACCGAGGCACCACAAAGGTAATCAGGAAGGTAAACAGCCCAATCACCATCACAATCAAAAACGCTGGATAAATCAGCGACGCCCGCAGCTTCTTCCGAAACGTCAGCGCCACCCGTTGGAAGTCTAGATACCGCTGCAGCACCTCTTCCAGGTTGCCCGACCGCTCGCCCGCCAGCAAAGTCGTCGTATACACCAGCGGCACAGTACCCTGCGCCTCAAACGCCGCCGAGATCGACTCGCCCGTCTTCACCCGCCCGCCAACATCCTCCAGCTGCGCCCGAAAGCTGACATCCTTCTGCCGCTTCGCCAGCAGATCCAGCGAGCTCAAAATCGGCAAACCCGCCCGAATCAGCGTCAAAAACTGCTGGTTGAAGATCAAAAATATATCCAGCTTGACCTTCTTCTTCGCCGACCTCCCCAGCGTCGACCGCGGCTTGACCGAATACACCAGGTATCCCGCCTGCGTAAACCTCGACCGCAGTTCCTCAGCCGTCGCCGCCGCGTGCGTCTGCTCCTGCATACGGCCACGTTCATCGGCGAGTTTGACAATAAATTCGTTCATGCACGCAGTTCAGCTATAAGACGGAGGACTCTCTGCCATCTTAGACGTTCAACCCGCCATTTCGCCTCGGTCCCACAAACCACCCGCAATCTAGCCCTTCGAGCGCGCCGAACCCTTCTTCGCCGCCGCCCCGCGCCCATCCCCGTTCTTCGCACTCCCCGCCCGCGCCTTATTTCCAGACTTCGCTACCCCGTCCCCATTGCCCACCGCCCGGCCGGCCTTCACCGGCGCCCCCACCGAACTCTCGCCATCGGCAGCCATCGTCTCTACCGGGTGGCTGTACAAATTCAAATACAGCTCTTTCGTAATCTGGTAACAGTCGCACGACGCCGCCTCCAGCTCCGCGCGGTCCAGAATCTTCACCTTCCCCCGTTGATACTTGATCAGCCCCTGGCGCTGCAGCACGCCCGCAATCAACGTGACCGTCGTCCGCCGCGCGCCCAGCATCATTGCCAGGAACTCCTGCGTAAAATTCAGCGTGTCGCTGTGTGTCCGATCCTGCGCCATCAGCAGCCACCGCGCCAGCCGCTCTTCGTTGTCGTGCAGCCGGTTGCATCCCGCCAGCTGGCTCAAACTCACCGCCTGCTCCTGCACAAACTCAAGCACCCGCTCGCGTACCTCTTCGTTCGCCCGGAAGATCGTCATCAGGTCTGCAAACCGTATCCGCAGCGCCGTCGCCTCCAGCTGAATAAAGCAGCTGGTCGAAACCTTCGCCGGCCCCAGCAGGTGAAAGCTCCCCACCACCCCTTCCCGCCCAATCAGCCCAACCTCGGCCATTCCCCCGTTCTCCATCATTGCCACCACCGACGCGATGCCCGACGTCATGAAATATGCATACTGAGGAGTAGCGCCCGGCTCATACAGCATCTTCCGCAGCGGTAAGTCCACTTCCACGCACAGTCGCACCAGCGAGCTTCGACTCTCCCGCGACAGTGATTCAAGAAAAAGATTGTTGTGCTTCACGCGTTGCGCACTCCTTCACATCCGTTCGCAAGGGAGTCCGCAATACTGCTCGCGGCTTTCACGCACCGGGGTCAGAAACCGTCTATTAATCTCAACGGGTAGTGTGACCATACTCTCTATTCCAAAATAAGGTCTGTACTCAAAAACACAATAGAATGTTCGACAACGAACAGACAGCGCGGTACAAAAAGCCTACCGTGAAATCCTCTTGTTTTAAATCCAGCACGCCGGATGCCGTATATGCCTACTCCCGCCTCCGTGCTTGTCTTTGGCCGCGACTACCAGCTCGTCCACACCCGCAGCCTCATCCTCGAGAAGGCCGGCTTCCGCGTTCGCACCGCTTCCAGCCTCCCCGAGATCCAGCAGCTGCTCTCCGAGCCCACCATGGACCTCATGCTGCTCTGCCACTCCCTCTCCCCCCAGGAGTGCAACGAGGCCCTGCTCCTCACCCACCAGCGTTGGCCCCACATCCAAACCATCGCCCTGGTCTCCGGCTCCTCAGACTGCGGCTCCAAATACACCGATGCCGTCATGGAAGCAATCGAAGGTCCCGCCAAGCTCATCAACACCGTTCGCAGCCACCTGAACTAGCCCCTTTCCGCCAGGCCACACACAAAAAAAAGGCCCCGCCGCATCCGGCGAGGCCCTCTTCATCTCAATCCTTAGTTCGTTACACGCTGAAGCTCGAACCGCATCCACATGTCGACTTCACCTGGGGATTATCAAACTTGAAACCCGCAGCCTCCAGCGTCTCCACGTAGTCCACCGTGCAGCCGTTCAGATACATCGCGCTGGTCGCGTCCACGAACACCTTCAGGTCGTCGAACTTAGCAATCTTGTCCATCATCCCAGCCGCGTTCTCAAACGACATCGAGTACTGGAATCCCGAACACCCGCCACCCGCAACACCAATCCGCAGCCCCGCCGGGACCGGATCCTGCGTCGCCATAATCTCCTTCACCTTCGCAATCGCGGCCGGCGTAAGCACAACAGGCGTCGACGGCGCGGCAGGCGCATTCACAACTTCTACACTGGGGGTAACGGCCGTAGTTGCCATAAAGGTATGTCTCCTCAGAAATCTCAGGTCGATTCAGCTCAGACCTTCTAACCAGTCTAGCCCCGGCCGCGCCTTGCAGCAAGCCACAACCAGTCCCCTATTGGATGTTCCTGTGCCTCCGTGGATTCTTTACCGCGCTAGCCCTACCAAAAATCGCTCCCGCCTTGAATTCAATCGCCCACCTCGAATTCAACCGCGTACCATCAAGCCATGCGACTCTTGGAAGCCCTCGCAACCGCCTTCTTTCGCACCTTCGGCATCACGCAGCCCAGCGACCAGCAACTCCGCCGCGCTGTCTGGTTCCTTTTTGGGCTTCTGGCGCTCATTGTGTTCACTATCGGAACGGCGACTATCATAGTTTTCCACATTATGTAAACTAAAGTTTATAAGCCCGATGAACCAAGGTAAGTTACCATAAAATGTTATGAACAAAGCACTTTTGGGCGTATTCTTTGGTTGCCGGCCCCGCCTTATCGTCGGGTTCACCCAACTGTGATCCTGGCAATATCTCGGACCAGGACATCAAATTTTTCTTCTGGGGAACACCATGAATACTCTTCACATTGCGGCCGTTATTTGGGGCATATGTGTTACCTGTTTTGTTGGTCTGATGGTCTACCGTGGAACCCTCACGCAACACGAAACAGATCAACTTTTTCTCAGCGAGACCGCTCTTCCTATAGCTCAGGAAGAGAACGAAGAGATCATCCGCCGAGTTAACTTCATCCAGCCTTTCTGCGCTGGTGCAGGTGGCGTCGCTGCCCTCATGTCCGTGCTCGTTTTCGGAATCTGGGTAGCTCAGATGGTCGCAAAGTCGCATTCCTAGGTTTCTATCTCTCACGAATGCCCAGCTAAGGATGGGCTTCCGCCCAACCATCGCCTGTTGAAGTCCAGCAGCCTACTCCCAGTGAGTAGGCTTTTTCGTTCTCCCGAACTTCTCCTCCTCTCCTTCATCGGCTCAGCTTCTTGCGCTGCGCCAGCCCTTCAGAATTTCCACAACAACGCACAATGTCCGCGTCCCCACTGTCTTCATGCGTTACAGTATGTGCAGGTCCTCCTCACAAAACTCATTCTGTAGGTGAACGCCATGTCGTCATCCTCCCGGTTTCCTTCCTTGGAATCTTCCCGCCGTTCTTTCCTGCGCATGGCCGGCCTGGCCGCCACGCTCCCTCTCGTATCCGAGGCCCACTTCGCCCGTGCAGCGCAACAAGCCGCGCATCCCAAACCTGTCGACGGCGAGTTTCCTCATCCCACCAATCCCAACGCGGTCATGATCAACGCCAACGAGAATCCCCTTGGCCCCTGTGACGCCGCGCTCGCTGCCATCACCTCCATCGCGCGCACCGGCGGACGCTACGATTCCACCGGCATCGAAGACGAGCTCACCTCCCAGCTCGCCGCCGAGTTCGGCCTCCCCGCCAATCACATCGCCATCTACGCCGGATCCAGTGAGCCCCTTCAGTTCGTCACTCTCGCCTTTACCTCGCCCTCCCGCAGCTACGTCACCGCCGATCCCAGCTATGAGGCCGGCATGGTCGCCGCCAATGCCGCCGGCGCGAAGATCATCAAAGTCCCCCTTACTCCCACCTACGCCCACGACGTCCGTGCGATGATCGCTGCCGATCCCAATGTGGGCGTAATTTATATCTGCAGCCCCAACAATCCCACCGGCACGCTGACACCAAAGGATGACATCCTTTGGGCACTCGAGCACAAACCCGCCGGCTCCATCCTCCTCGTCGACGAGGCCTACATCCACATCAGTGGCTCGCCTTCCGTAATCGATCAGGTCGCCCTCGGCAAAGACATCATCGTCCTCCGCACCTTCTCCAAGATCTACGGCATGGCCGGCATTCGCTGCGGCGTCGCCTTCGGCCGCCCCGACCTCATCCAGAAACTCAGCACCTACGGCCGCAACCCCCTCCCCGTCACCGCCCTGGCCGCCGCCTCCGCCAGCCTCAAGCAGCCCGACCTCGTCGTCACCCGCCGCAAGATCATCGCCGACACCCGCGCCTCCACCTTCGTCTGGCTCGACACCAAGGGCTACAAATACATCCCCTCCTACTCCAACTGCTTCATGATCGACACCGGCCGCCCCGGCCGCCAGATCATCGCCGCCATGCAGCAGCAGGACGTCTACATCGGCCGCACCTGGCCTATCTGGCCAACCTACGTCCGCATCACCGTAGGCACCCCCCACGAGATGGAAGTCTTCCAGACCGCCTTCGCCAAGGTAATGAGCACCCCCACCCCCGCGTAGGAGCGGGGCTCTCGCCCTCGCCTTATTCCTTCAGCGCGAACGTATACATCTCTCCCGAACTGGCCAGGTTCTTGCCCGTATTCATCGTCATGGGCGGAAGGAAGCCATACTCTCCCGGCACCAGCGGCGCCGTCACCGTAATGATGTACGTCCTTGGAGCGACCCGCTTCGATTGAAACTCCACCGTATCCCGCTCGGCCCCGCTCGATTGGTGAAAAACCCCGCCAGTCATCGACCGAAACTCCCGACCATCCTTATGCTCATGCAGGTGCAGTAGCTGATAGTTCCCCGCATCCTGCCCCTCGAAGGTGTAAATCGCGAACTCAACCGGCGTGTTGAGTGTCAGCTTGCTCGTCGGCCCCGTAAGGTGCCCATTCAAATCTTGTTTCACAATGCCGTCCGTAAACACGCTCTTAAGCACACCGCCCGTCTTGAAGTTGACATTCTCACTCTCGATATTCACCCACTGCCCGCTCTTGTCCTTGAAGTAGACGCCAACGTCCGTAACCCCAGGCAGCGGCGGAGGCGGTGCCGCAATCACGATCGTAGTGGGCACCGGCGCCGGCCCATTCGGGTTGGCATTCTTCATCAGCATAGCCCCGACTTCCTTGTCCGTAATTCCCGCCTGCTTCAGCGCAATGAGAGCGTCCGCACTCGTGTCGTAGTGGCCCGCCGACGCATTGATGGTCTGAACAATCAAATCTTCGCTCAGCCCTGACTTCGACAGCTTCACGACGGAAGCATTATCCAGCGCCTGTTGCGCGAAACAAAGTTGCCCTGCAAGAAGAAAACACAATATAGCTAGGACGATACGAGGCTTCGCGAACATGAAATCTCCAGACGCTGAGGGTTTGAAACCGAGTCGAAAGCAGATGGCCAATGTGTAGAGAAGTGTAGCAAGGAAACGCAGCGACCGAGCGCCGTTTCACGCCGCCGCGTACCGCCCCAGCTCCTTCACCATCCCGCAATGCGGAGCCAGCGACCGCACCGCCCGATCCGCCATCCTCTCATCCGCATAGCGCAGCTCCACGTAGAACACATACTCCCACGGCTTCCCCGGCACCGGTCGAGACTCAATCTTCGTCAAGTCAACCCCCGCATCGCGCAGCCGCTCCAGCGCAGCCACCAGCGTTCCCGGCCGATGCTCCACCGCGAACGCCAGCGTCAGCTTGTTCGCCACCGCAAGCCCGGCAGACCGCGCATCCACATCCCGCCGCAGCAAATGAAATCGTGTAAAGTTCTGCGCATGATCTTCGATCCCCGCCACCAGAACCTCAGCCCCATACTCCTTCGCCGCCAGCTCCGGAGCCACCCCCGCTGTATCGCTCAGCCCAGCCTCCATCAAATGCTTCACACTGCCAGCGGTGTCATAAAATGGCACGGTCTTCGCCTGCTTGAACTCCCCCAGAAACCTCCGGCACTGCGACAGCGCCACCGGATGCGACAGCACATTCCGAATCTCCTCCAGCTTCACCCCCGGCGCGGCAATCAGGTTGTGCCGAATCCGCAACAAGCTCTCGCCATCAATCCTCACCGGATTCGCCAGCAGCAGATCGTAATGCTCTGCCACCGATCCATGCAGGCTGTTCTCGATCGGCAACACCGCCGCATCCACCCGCTGCGTCAGCACCGCATCCATCACCTCCGCCGACACGCTGCACGGCACCACCTCCACCTCGCCCAGCATCTCCACGGCCGCCATGTGGCTGTTCGATCCGCGCTCACCCTGGATCGCAATCCGACCTAACCCCGCGCGAGTTGTCTGCTCGTTCAAATTTCCTTCATTCACCATGCAACTCCTACGCCGCCATAAAGATTCTCCCACGCGCAGGACAACCTCACCTCATCGCCCGGCAACTTACCATAACGAACGCTGCGATGCTGTCGGCGGGACTCTCTTGTGGCTCAACTGGCCGCACGAAATTTAGGAGCGCGTCTAATGCTTTGGACGATCACCATCATCCTTGTAATTCTTTGGCTTCTCGGCCTCGTGAGCGGGTATACGCTGGGCGGCTGGATACACATTCTGCTGGTTCTCGCCATTATCGTTCTTATCTTCAACCTGCTGTCCGGTAGGCGAGCACTCTAAGCCCTCCGTCAGCCATTGCACCAAACCGCGGCATGGACATGAACCCCCTTGTCCTGGCCGCACAACGTAACACAAGCAGAACGAATTTCTGACCTCCTGCTTGAGAAGGGAACGGGCTATGAGCACTGGAACCGAAAGCAAACTGAAGGGCAAATACGATGAAGTAGCCGGCAAGATCAAGCAGTCCGTCGGCGAAGCTACCCATAACAGCAGGGTCGCCAACGACGGCACAGCACAACAAGTTAAAGGTCAGGCCGAGCAAGCCTGGGGCTCCGTAAAATCAGCAGCAAACGATACCGCTGCCGAAGCTCGCGCGCGCGCCAACGAGTCCCGCGCCATCCATGAAAATGAGATGGACCAGAAAGCCCACGACGTTCGCAACTCCGTCGCGTCGACCGCTCAGAACGTCAAAAACAAAATCCAGGACAGCGTGGACGACTACCGCGCGAGACGCGATCGCTAAACCCAAACCAGCTCGAAGTTAAACGATAGAGGCCTGCATCCGCGGGCCTCTTCGTTTTTTGCACGCTCGACATCTACCGCCGGTGCAGCACATCCGCAGCTACCGACACAAAAAACACCACCGAGATAATCCCATTCAACGTGAAGAACGCAGCATTCATGCGCGTCAAATCGCGTGGGCTGATAATCATGTGCTCATACGCCAGCAGCACCACCACCACGCACATCCCCACCAGCGCAATCACGCCCAGCCCGAATACATGCAGCATCACAAACAGCAATACCACGACGCCCAGATGCATCACCCGCGCAATCCAGAACGCGCGCTCCAGCCCAAACGCCGCCGGCACACTGAAGAGCCCCACCTTGCGGTCATACTCAAAATCCTGGCACGCATACAGCACATCAAACCCGCCCACCCACAAAATCACGATCGCCGTCAGCAGCGCAGCACGCAGTGCAAATGTCCCGCGCACCGCAATCCAGGCCGCAGCCGGTGCAATGCCCAGCGCCAGTCCGAGCACCAAATGCGACCACCGCGTCACGCGCTTCATGTAGCTATACGCCAGCACCACCGCCAGCGCGAACGGCGCGCACTCCAGCGTCAGCCGATTCAGCAGCGCCGCGCCCAACAGAAACACGCACGCCGCCACAATCGTGAACACCAGCACAAATCCAGACGATAGTTGTCCAGCCGGAATCGCTCGCATCGCCGTCCGCGGATTATCCGCATCCAGCTTTGCATCCACCAGCCGATTGAACGCCATCGCCGCCGACCGCGCCGACACCATGCAAAGCACAATCAGCCCCAGCACCCGCAGCGTCGGCCACCCATTCGCCGCCAGCATCGCCCCCGTCAGCGCAAAGGGCAGCGCAAAGATCGAGTGTTCCCACTTGATCATCTCCAGCGTAACGCGCGTACTGCGAAGAACGTTTTCCATCTCTATCTATCGTAAATCGCCTCAGGCCTCAGCGATGCGCCACCCGACCCGCCATCCTGGACCCTTGACCCTGAACCCTGGGCCCTCGACCCGCGCCTCACTTGTACCGCTTCCGAATCTTGTACACCACCGAGAACACGCCCGACTCATCACGCGTAGCCACAATCGAATCCTGGTCGTTCAACTGGTACTGCACCTGGATCAACTGTTGCGCCGTCTCATTTACGTTCGTCGCAAACACCAGCGTCACCTGCTTCGACAGCGGCTCCGACACCGTAATCCGAGCCGACGAATTACCCAGCGTCCCAATAAACGCCGGATCGATCTTCACCGAACCCGCGCCAAACAGCTTACCCACGCGGCTCGCCACCGTCGCATTCAGAGCTCCGCCCAACAGCGCGCTCGTCGTCGGGTCCGCTCCAATCTGCGTCTGTTGTTCCTGGTAGAGCTGCGCCTCTTCCTGCGTGCGTCCCAGCGCCAGCAGGTTGAAGATATCCGCCTCCGTCAGCGGTGGCTCGGATCGATACGTCGGCTTCAGGTTCGTAATCGTTCCGTGCACGCCGATCGTGAGGTCATAGTTCTCCACCCTCGCCGTCGCATCCAGGTCGATGGTCGGATCAATGCGCACCGGGTTGCTGAAATAAATCGTCCCCCGCTCCAGCTCATACTTTGTCCCGAGATACGTCGCGCTTCCGTCCGTAATCAGGATCCGCCCCAGCACGCTCGGCACCGCCATCGTCCCTCGCACCGTCAAATTCACTGACCCCGCCAGCTTCGCAAACGAGTTCTGGAAATCCAGTTGCGGCGCGCTCGTTATGCGCACATCCAGCCGAATCTTATTCAGCGCCGAATTCGGATCCGGCGGCGCCTGCACGCCTCCCGCAGCCGACAACGCCGCAAAGTCCACATCCGCGCCCACCCCAAATCTCGTCACCAGCACATTCCCCGACAGCAGCATCGACTGCGGCTGTCCCTGCAACCGGAAGCTCGCATTCGCCGTCGCGCTCAGCCCGTTGTAGCGCACCCGCACCACATCGCCGGTCGCAGTAAGGTCAGCGAACAAGCCCTTCTGATACGCCAGGTAGCCGCCAATCTTCAACTCCCCGCCGCCGGTCCTCGCCGTCATGTTCTGCACATCCAGCCGGTCTTCGTTGAACACCAGCGTCCCATTCAGACTGCTCAGCCCATTCGCCACGCCTTCAATCGACAGGTTCACATTGTGAAACTCCACATTCCCCGTAAGCGCCGGCGCCTTCATCCGCCCATCGGCAGCCACATTGAACGTCACCTTACCCGAAGTAATCAAGTCCGGGTTGAACGTAGTCGCCAGCGCCATGCTGACGCTCCCATTCGCATGCATGGCCACTCGTCCACCGCGCGGATTCGCATCGCCAAAAACCACCGCCGTCCCGTACACCAGCAGGTCCGTGTCCTGCCCCGTCACATGGATCTGATCCAGCGTCACCGTGCCATTGCGCAAGCTCGCACGCGCCGGCTCCGCCGCTTTCAACTCCACCCCTTGCAGCTTCAGATCAATCTCATCAAACTCGGCAGACCCCACCATCTCCTTTGGCGTCGCCGCCGGCCCCGACACATTAATCGTTCCCGCAATCGCCGACGTCCCCTTGAACGATCCCGGCGCCATCAGCGTAATCACATTCGCAATATCCAGCCCACTCAACGTCAGCTTCGCCTTTGTCTCATAGTCGCCCACCAGCGACGTCTCACCGCTCGCATTCAACTGCGCACCCACCACCTTCGACCGCAACTCGTAATTCAACGTCGACCCCGTACTGTCCGCCTTCGCTTCCAAATCACCCAGCGGCTTGCCCTGTACAGAAATCTTCGCCAGCGTCAGTCGCGCATGCAGATCCGGCTCCTGCAACGTCCCATCTGCAATCGCCGTAATCGAAAGCACGCCATCCGCATCCGGCTCGGCCTTGCGAAAAGTATCGAACTTCGATAGCTGCAGATTGTTCCCAGTTACCTGCCCGCGAATCTGCATTGTCTTGAGGTTGTACCCCGCGCTCCCCGTGATCGAAAGCCCATGCCCTTCCAGCAGTACCTTCGTAAGGCTCACCTGCTCGCCCTCCGCCGCAACATCGACTGCAATCTTCTGATAGCTCTCCCCATACGCCACACCGTCCGTCAGCGTCACCATGCCACCGCCAACAATGCTGTGAATCGTTCCGCTCGCACTCAGATCAAGATTCACCGTCCCCGTCACCGGCACCTTCGATTGCATCCCCGCAATCTGCAACACATCTGTCGCCTGCCCGTTCGTCAGCTTCGCCGACGCATCAATCGCCATCTCCTTATTCCACTCGTACGTCGCCACCCCCCGCACCATCTCGCGATACGGCTTCACCGTCCCCACCAGGTTCAGCACCGCCGTCCCGCGCTCAATCGTGGACGACACCACAGCCACGCCCCCATTCGGCGAGTACTCCGCATTCGCTACCACCGAGTCGATATGAACATCCGGTATCCCGCTTCCAAACTCGCTCGCCTGCAGCACCAAATCATTCGCCGTCAGATGACCCTTCACATCCAGGTCGCGTATCGCGCCCCTCGCCGTCCCCACAAAATTCGCATTCCCATGCAACACCACCGGAATCGCCGCCGTGCCCTTCCTCCCATTACCTTCAAACGCCAGCGTCTGCAACAGCTGATCAAACTCGCCCAGGTCCCGCGTCTCCAGATTCACCTGCAGGCTCGTCAGCGGGTCTCCCACGTTCACCCCCAGCACTCCATTCGCTACCAGCGAAGCCGACGGACTCCGCAGCGTCAGTTGCGAAATATTCACCACCTCAATCCGCCCGTCATAATGCCCTACCACCTCTCCGCTCACCGGCACATTTGATAGCGCTCCCTTCCGCTTCACGCCCGTCGGAGCGAACATCAAATGCGCCTGCACCTGCACGGTGTCAGAAATATCCTTCTCCGGTCCGCCCCACTCCACCGTCGTCGGCCCTGTGACGGCGGTATCGAATCCCAAATCGCCATAGCCCGGCGTCGCCGTCGCATCCATGATCGTGCGCAGCGGTATGCGCTCCACCACCACTGTCAGATACGCATGCGCACTCTGCACCGGTGCCGACTTCAACGAAGTAATCGGAGCCTTCGC
Organism: uncultured Acidobacteriaceae bacterium; assembly: GCA_963737325.1. GTDB lineage: Bacteria > Acidobacteriota > Terriglobia > Terriglobales > Acidobacteriaceae > Granulicella. The sequence goes on along the minus strand of CAVTSJ010000015.1, from coordinate 29,525 downwards.
CCCAATGCTCTTCGCTCCCGAGTTCACCGTGTTCGCCGCCGCAACCGTCGTCGGATTGCTAGCCGCCGAATCCGGCGAAGCCTCACCCAGCCAGTTCTCAATCTTCAACTGCCCCTTCGCATCGCCACCGCCCGGCAGATATCCGCTCAGCGCAGTGAACAGCAGCTCCGTCGGCGTGACGTGCAAATCCGCTCCGCCATTGATGTCATGCAGCCGCACGTTTTCGTCGCGATACCCCAGGTTGTGCACCTTCATCGAGCCCACCAGCAGGTATCCCGCAGGGCAGTTTGGATCAGGCGGCAGCACCTTCGCGCTCGGCGGAATCTTCTTGTGTCCTTGCCAGAAATGCGGATTCCGCTGCGCCACCTGCGGCGTCACCGCGCAGCTGTGGCCATGCAGCGTCAGATCAAGCGTTCCCGCCTTCAGCCCCTCCACATCCGCCAGATATCCCAGCTGCTTCACGTCGACATTGCCCGTAATCGATGCCTGCCACTGCGGGCTCGCAAAGTGCTGCACCAGCGCGTTCCCGGTAAGATGCGTAACCAAACCGGCGTCCGGGGTCGTCGAGAAATCCAGATTCTTCAGCGCAAACATGTCGCGCCCCAGCTCCGCTGTCAGGTGTATCTTCGACTGCACTTCCTTCTCATTGCCCAGCTTCGTCTGCAGGTCCGCCAGATCGATCGTCGCACCATACTCATCCTTGCGGCGCACATAGTGCACCTCCGCACTCACATCCTTCGCCGCCACATTGAACGGGACTGCCCGATCATTTATCACCGCCAGTCCATCTACCAACTCAACCTTGCGCGCCTGCAAATCCAGCAGCGTGTCCTCCACCGACTCGCTGTTTGTCCTCGGATGCTTGGGCACCGGCGCATTGCTGTGCCCGTTCTTATCCATGATCAGGTGAAAGCGCGGCTGCTCCACCCGCAGATACCGCAGGCTGATCCGCGACTGCGGCCCCAGCCCGCGAATATGCGTCAGCACCATGTTGAGGTGCAGCCGCAAAAAAATCCTCGTCGCCGACAAGTACGGCATCTCCCCCGGCGCCTCAGTCCCGTGGATCACCAGCCCATCCGCCTCAATCGCCAGGTGCCACAAGTTGAACGAAAGATGCTTCAACTCCACGCGCCCACCCGTAGCATTCTCCAGCGTGCTCACCACCTCACCGCCCACGCGACGCTGAAAGTCCGCCGTGCCCGTATACCAAGTCGCAATCAGCGCCAGCACCGCCACCACTCCCACCAGCAACAGCCCGCACCACGCCAGCCCCCGCAGAAACCGGTGTCTCTTTTTCGGGCGCGGCATCGCCTGCGAATCCGGTGTCACCGGCTCTTCCGGCGGCCGCACGTTCGCGTCGTCGCTCTTCGCATCGTCGCTCATCGCGCCTCCTCCCCCGGATGCAGCACCACCACGTTCCCCTGCGCCCGCAGACTCGTCAACCAGTCATCCAGCAGCTTCGACACCCTCTGCTGCAGCAGCACCTCCTGGATCCGCTTCGCGATCGTCCGTAACGGCGGAGCCTCTACACCATGCGCGGCATACTCCGGCAGCAGCGTCTTCGTGTAGTACTCCTGGATCTCCGCCGGCAAAATTCGTATGCCCATGCGAAAGCGCTGCTCAATAAACGCCAGCACCTCCATCCGTTGCCGCCACAGGCTCGTCAAACTCTCGTCGGTAAATCCCTGCGTCGCCAGGAACTTGTCCCACCCCTCCTGCGTCTCGCAGTGATACTTCGCGCAATTGGGCAGCGACTTCCGCAGCGTATCCAGATCTCTGCTGGCCGCCTCCTGCGTCACCCCATAGCCCGGCTGCAACCGCGCCTGCTGCAAAATCAGATCCCGATTGATCAGTCGCTCAATCGCCTCATCCCGATTGAAGGTCCCTTTGTCTTCGCCATAATTCAGCAGGGCCGCAAACCGCCGCTCACGGTCCACGTCGCTGTCCAGGATCAGCTGGCCATTCACAATCGCCACCACCCGATCCACCTCGTCGCCCTGCGCCGGCGGCATCCCCGGCAGCGTCGGTTCCACGACCTTCGTCGGCCCTGCCTGCGACTGCGCCACCGAAGGCACCGACCCCGCAGGCAATGCCGGCAACGCAGGCGCCGCCGTAGCCCCCGTCGGCACCGGAGGCGCACTCTGCGCCACACCCAGCGGCAGCCAAACCAACAGCGCGCACAGCAGCAAGAAACTTCTGCCCCTCCGCCCGCTCCCGACTTGTGCCATTCGTCGCATCATCGCTTAGAAGCTCTGTCCGATACTGAAGAAGAAGTTGAAGTGACTCGCCTGCCCCACATACGGCGCAGCGCCCGTGTAATCGTCAAACACCGGATAGATTGGCGGATTCAAGTTATAGCTGAAGTCCACGCGAATCGGCCCGACCGGCGTCCCATAGCGCAACCCCAACCCCACCGCATGCGAATAGTAGTTGAAGTTGCAAGTGCCTACCGCTTCGGACGCATTGCCTCCCGCAGCCGCCAGCGGCCCCGCCAGATCTCTGCACTGCGCTTTGTCCGGCTGATGAAAATGCTCAATGCTGTTGAACATCTTGGAAGGATACTCAAACGCATTCCCCATATCCCAGAACAACACAAACGAGATGCTGTCGCCCACCAGCGGCAGCGTGGGTGGTGGCATGCGCAGCTCGAATGTGTTCACCACCGCTCCCCCTCCGCCCACCGGATAGCCGGTCGTACCATCGCGCGGCCCCCCATTATTAATCCCGAACCCGCGATGCGACGTCGCTCCGCCCACATACAACCGCTCCGGCAGCGGCACCGCATTGCACGTGGGATTCGTATAGAGCAAGTCGCCAGCGCACGCCGTCGGGGGCACTCCAATCTGGTCACCGGCGTTATATGCATTCGGATTCGGCCCCCAGGATTTTTCAAATCCAATCCGCAGGTTGCGCGCGAACGTGTACTTCCGCTTCCCGAACGTGTAGTACGTCGACTCCGTGCCGTCCAATTTGTTGAACCCCACCGCCGATCCAAACTGGGTCGCCGCAAAAAATTCCGTTAGTGAAAAATAATTTCCCTTCTGCGCATTCAGTGGGCTGGGATCCCGCGTGTCATGGATATACGTCACCTGCGGCCCTCCCACAATCGCCGGCTCCGACAACTGCGGAATCAGATTCGGCGTGATCGCCAGCGAGTTCGGATCCACCGACACCCGCCGATACTCCCAGTCGTAAATAAACGTGTCCGCCCGCTTCACCTTCTGCACCATTCGCACATCGCCCTGCAGCGTCGACGACGCGAACGTCGTAATGTTCTGCACATTCGAGTAGCCACCAGAAAGGCTTCCCGTCAGCTTCCTGTTCCCGAACAGCTGCGGCACATTGAAACTCAGCGTCGCCACTTCTTCCAGCAACCCGTACTCCGTATGCAGCGTCAGCGATTGCTGCGTCCCGCGCAGATTGATCCGCGCCACATCCAGCGACACTCGCGGACTCACCCCCGCCTTCCCATTCTGCGCCGCCGTTCCGCCCTGCGTCTCGCCCGTTATAAGGGTCGGCGTCCCCGTCTGCGCCTCGATCCCAAACCCGTACGTAATATCCCAACGCTTCGCTTCGGTCACCTGCACCAGCACATTCTTCTCTGGCGCATTCCCCGCCGGATCCTGCACCGCCGCATTCACCTCGCTGAACAGCGCCAGGTTGTAAAGATTTCTCTGCGTCTGCAACAACGCCGACTGGTCCAGCGGATCCCCCGCGTGCACCAATATCTGCCCCTGCACCACCTTCGGCCGCGTGTGAACAATCCCCGAGAGCAGCACCTTCTCCACCATCACCCGCTGCCCTTCGCTAACCGTTAGCTCCACATCGGTTCGCGCCTCATCCTTCTGCTCCTTCGCCTGCGCCAGCTCCACCCGCGCTTGGTCGAACCCATGCGCCAGGTAGTAGCTCATAATCGCGTCGCGATCTCCCGACAGCGTAATCAGCGAAAACGGCTGTCCCGTCTTCGAACTCAACAGCGCCAGCACGGCCTTCCTCCGCTCCGGCGAAACCCCCGTCAGCTCCACGTTGCCAAACTTCTGCTGTGCCCCCTCGTGGATCGTATACACCACCCGGATTTGCGCCTCTTTCAGCGGCTCCCCGCTCGGCCCGTCACTCACGTCCTGCACATCCGACGTCACCTTCACTTCGCTGAACCCGTTCGCGCGATACAACGCCTCAATCGAGTTCACATCCTCAGACAACAGTTGCGCGCTGTACCGTCCGCTGCGTTGATACGCGTCCGCCTTCTTCACCCGCAGCACATCCTCCAGCGTGCTGTTGTCGAAGTACTTGTTCCCAACCAGCTTCACCTCCGTCACCTTGTGCTTCTTGCCCGGATTCACCGTGTACACCACCTCAACCTGCCCCGTCCCCTCGCCCTCCAACTTCACCTTGTCCGTCACGTCGAAGTACCCGTTCTGCTGCAGGTAATCCTTGATGTTGAACGCCCCTTCATTCAGCAGATCGATATCCACCGCGCCCTCTTGATACACCGGCACCAGCAGCTTGACCCGCGACTTCGACAGCTTTACCCCATTCACCACAACCTTCACCACCGGCCCCTGGTTCGCCGCAAAGTCGTAGTCCACCTGCCGTCGCGGCGCCGCGTAAATCGACTTCTGCAGGCTGATTGTCCCCTCCAGCCGATCCTGCTTCTCGTAGTACGACCGCACCCCCGACAGCGCATTGCTCACCGTCTCGCGCGTCACCTTCAGATCGCACACCCGGCCAAACAACTTATCCCACGACGTCGTCAGCCAGCTGCAATTCAGCTTCCCCTTCTTCCGAAACGTCGCCACATCAATCCCAGGATCCGGTCCCCCGACATCCACCCCGCCCACCCGCGCCTGCGGACCCGTCTCGATCGTGAACGTCGCATTCACCTGCCGATTCACATTGTCTACATCCGTCCCCAGCGCCACCTTCGGGATATAAAATCCGTTCTCCGCCAGCGACTCCTTCACCGCCTCCACCGATGTCACCAGCGCTCCATCCGTGAACGGCGTTCCCGGGTCCAGCCGCGTCGCAAACTCCAGCAGCGACGCCAGCCGCTCATTCTTCACCCCGGCAATCGTCACCCGCCCCACAAAATACTGCGGCTGCCCCGAATACACCAGCGCCGCCCCACTCCCTTCCGGCACCACGCTCAGGCTGATATTCACATACAGCCCCGTCGCAAACAGCCGCCGCATATCCGCCCGCACCTTATCCGGATCCAGTGGCTCGCCCACCTTCTGCTTCAGCTCCGAGACAATCGCGCTTTTCTCGGGAAACGTCACGCCCGCAAACCGCACGGCCGTCACCGTCGTCCCCTCCTTCGACCACAAGCTCGTCTGCAACGCCGGCAGCGCGTTGGTCACCTGCGTGCCTTGATCCCCCACGCTCTTCTGCCCCGCCGGCGCAACCGTGTCCACCGTCTGCCCCCACACCGCCGCTCCCGCGCATCCCAGCACCAGCAACATCGCCCAACGCGTCCACCCCCGGCGGCGCATTCCAGCTTCAACCCCCAGCAGGCGCGCGGAGAGTCGCTTCATCTCGCGCTCGCTCAACCACTCGCTCCGCGCCAACGCCGCTTTCCTCTCAACCTTCAAATTCGCAAATTCGAAAGCCGCCCCATCTCTCGTCAATGGCTCATCCTGCGGCGGCCCCGTCCTGCAGGCCTTAAACACACGGCTTTCACCTGTCCCGTATAGGTTTCATTTTACAGATGCAATCCACACCCCGCGGGTTCGCTCCCCCTTCCCCGACCCCCTCCAGATTCCCCTGCAACCGTATACTTCCCTCATGCCTGCGTTCACCACCTACGACCCTCAACCCCCCGACGCAGCCGCCGAATCCCCCATCCCCAACTCCGTCCCAGACCCCATCTCCGATCAAGAACGCTACTCCCGCCAAATCCTCTTCGCCCCCATCGGCCAAGCCGGCCAGCAGCTCCTCGCCCGCGCCCACGTCGTCGTCGTCGGCGTCGGCGCCACTGGAGCCGCCACCGCCAGCCTCCTCGCCCGCGCCGGCGTAGGCCGCCTCACCCTCATCGACCGCGACTTCGTCGAACCCTCCAACCTCCAGCGCCAGATGCTCTTCGACGAAGCCGACGCCCGCGCCTCTCTCCCCAAAGCCGAAGCCGCCCGCCTCCACCTCGCCCGCATCAACTCCAGCGTCCACATCGACGCCCACATCACCGACCTCGTCCCCCGGAACGCCCCCACCCTCCTCAACGCCGACCTCGTCCTCGACTGCACCGACAACTTCGAAACCCGCTACCTCATCAACGACCTCTGCGTCCGCGACCACCGCCCCTGGATCTACGCCGCCGCCGTAGGCGCCTACGCCGCCACCATGAATATCCTCCCCAGAGGCGAGGGTCCAGGGTCCAGGGCCCAGGGCCCTGAACCCTGGCACGAGACAGCCTGCCTCTCCTGCATCTTCCCCTCCGCCCCCTCCGGCAACGTCGACACCTGCGATACCGCCGGCATCCTCTCCACCGCCGTAAACTTCGCGGCTTCGATCCAGGTCACCGAAGCCCTCAAGTACCTCACCCACCAACCCGAGCGAATGCGCCGGACCCTGATCTCCTTCGACCTCTGGTCCAACCAACGCTCCGAAATCAACACCAGCGCCCCCCGCGAAGATTGCGAAGTCTGCAACCAGCGCATCTTCCGCCACCTCGCCGGAGACCAGCGCCCCCACATCACCCTCTGCGGCCGAAACTCCGTGCAAATCCACCAGCACCACCACCCCCTCGACCTCGCCGAGTTGAAAACCCGCCTCGAGCGCCTCGGCCAGATTCAGGACGCACGCGCCAATGGCCTCCTCCTCCGCTTCCGCTACGACCCCTACACCCTCACCGTCTTCCCCGACGGCCGCGCCCTCATTCAGGGCACCACAGACACCGGCCTGGCCCGCTCCCTCTACGCCCGTTTCATCGGCAGCTAACCACCACCCCGGGTGCCCCACATCTCGCTTTTGAGATGTGGGTTTCCACCGCTCCACGCGTACACTTACATCAGCCCCAAACCACTCACCCCACGCACCTTACCCCGGAATCTTTCCACCGGACAACCCTCGGGCTCATTCACCAGTCCAAGCTCTTGAAACCTTTGTCTTTCGCGCAGCGTTACAGACTAGAGTCCAGCACGCTGCGCCGTTCGATCTAAGACCAAGAGCGGACAAATCATCTATGGATCTCCAAGGCCTACCGAGAATGCAGACGAAACCGAACCCCGGCTTCTTCAAGCGGAATGCTCCAATCGCCGGCGAAGCCGAAGCCATCGAGCGCGCCAAGAACGGCGACCCCGATGCCTTTGCCAAGCTCTACGCGCTCCACAAGCGCCGCGTCTACACCCTCTGCCTGCGCATGCTCGGCAACGTCTCTGAAGCCGAGGACATGACCCAGGAGGCCTTCCTTCACCTCTTCCGCAAGCTCGGCAGCTTCCGCGGCGAGAGCGCCTTCTCCACCTGGCTCCACCGCCTCACCGTCAACCTCGTGCTCATGCATCTCCGCAAAAAGGGCCTGCAGCTCGTCTCTCTCGAAGAGACCATCAACCCCTCTGAAGAAGACGCGCCCAAGCGCGACTTCGGCTCCCGCGACACCATGCTCTCGGGTTCGGTCGACCGCGTCACCCTCGAGCGCGCCGTCGCTCTGCTTCCCCCCGGCTACCGCATGGTCTTCGTCCTCCACGACGTCGAAGGCTTCGAGCACAATGAGATCGCCACCATGCTCGAATGCTCCACCGGCAACAGCAAGTCCCAGCTCCACAAGGCCCGCCTCAAGCTGCGCGAACTCCTTCGCCAATCCCAGGCGCTTCAACCGCTCGACACCGCACCAGAGTCCGTTGGCGAAAAGGGCCCGCAGGCCAGAAGGTGATTGCCTGATGAAAGACCTCGCTACAGCCAATCTCGACAAGATGACCCCCGCAGAGTTTGAAGAATATCTTCCCGAGCTCTTCGAATCCGGCGGCGGCTCCATCAGCAAGGACCCCCGCTTCGCCAACTTCTTCGCCGCCCATCCCGACTGCCAGGCCCTCGTCCGCGATCTCGAAACCATCGCCGAGCAGGCCAAGAGCCTCTTCGAACCCAGCAGCGACGGCACCGGCCCCGAACCCAGCGACGCCGTCTGGTCCAACATCGCCAGCAAGCTAAAAAAAGAACCACCGACCAAAAGAAAAAACTAGCCACCCTCCAACCAATTCCCTTCGCACCGCAGCCCTAAGCCCGCGCGCACGAAGGGAATTCGTCGTTTCACGGCTCGGACTCCCTCACTGCGCCGCGGCCATTTGACTCAACACGTCACGAATCGCGGCAGGCGAGATTCTCATCACCCCGGTGAACGGTGAATTCAGCGAAACAATAATGAAGACCGCCGCCGAAACAGCCATGGCGCAAACAACCAACGTCGTGATCACATTCGGCAAGCGCGGAGCAAACACCCCGAAACTGAAAAAAATGATTACCAGCCAAGCCGTGACGACTGACAAAAGCGGTACCGACATCGCCGGCTCTTCCGATTTGAGAAACATAAACCAGTAGGACTTTCTCAAGCTAAGAGTAGCTTCCATCATCTCGGCCTTTATCGCGGCCTGCTGTGGATTCTTAGGCGCAAGCAGTTGCAGGTGCTCATAAAAGGTTTCGCTGTTGGCCAACGGCATAAGTTTCACCGACTGCATTTCGTTCTTCGGCCATATTCGATCGACAACGGCCTCTATATAAGCGCGAACTTCAACCCGAAGCTCCTGCGTCTCAGGACCGTAAGCAATCAACAACCCGTTGATGAACATCACCTGCGCAGACAACTGCGCCACTTCTGTTTTTTGCCCGTCGTAATACGTCTTGCCCGAAGACACCAGCATCCCCAGCACCAGGCTCGTCATGGTCACAACCAGCCCAATCGCGAGCCGGATCGTGTCTTTCGATTCCGCGTTGAAACGTTCGTCCGGCCTGAATACGCGCACGACCATCCCGGCAAATGCGCCTCCGACGACAAGCGCGAACACAAGAAGACTTATCTCCAGAGCATGCATAGACGTTCGCTTCCCTCAGGCAGTGGCTGTACCGCACCGTCGCCGCATCCGTCGCAGGACAAACTTAATCCCACCATCATCGTGCCATTCCAGGCACCAAACAACTGTCAGAACTTCCAGCCATCGCCGCATTCGAGCCTCGCCGACATCGCAGCCACAATCGAAGCGACCCACCGGCAACCTCCCCTCGCCGCTAACCGCCGGGGCTGTCAGTTTTGCCAGTATCGACCAACCAAAGCGTCGGCTAAATTGCTCCGTAGTCATTCGGGGAAATCCCATAATCCGCCGGCCGTTGTGCAAAATTTGCAGCCGCTTCTCGTCGCTTCGCAGCATCGACGTTGTTCGTCGCGGGTCCTTCACCTAACCATGCCCTGATCGGATATCTGTGAACTTCAATAGGTCGTACCTTTCATCACTCCTGGTTCTCTCCGCTGCACTAAGCCCTTCGCTCCTGGCTCAAACCTCAGCCACGGCCGACCGCGCAGAGCTAGTCCCCCCCGCGTCTGTCACGGACTCCTCATCCAGCACAACCCTCAACCTTTCCTCCGTGCCCGAAGCTCCGGTCCCCGCGTCTGGCAGCAAGCAGCCCGCTCCCGAAACCTCCACCAAGCCTTTTTCCGCGGTCGGTATCGACGTAAAGGTCGGCACGGGCGGTATTGGATTTGATATTGCCACTCCCCTCGCGCGTAAGTGGAATTTGCGCGGCAGCGGATACTTCTTCAAATACAATGTCAGCATCACGGAGAACTACGTTACCTACAGCAGCGATCTCCAGCTCGCCTCCGGAGCGCTTAGCCTCGACTGGTACCCGTTCAACGGCAAGTTCCGCCTCAGCGGGGGACTCATCGCCTACAACGCCAATGACATCACCGGCACCGCCACCCTCAATCCGAATCAAAGCTTCACCCTCAACGGCACCACCTATTACGCCAGCCTGACCGACCCGCCCCACGCCACCGGCACCCTCTATCTGGGCAATAAAGTCGGTCCTGTCTTCAGCTTCGGCTGGGGAAACATCGTCCCCAGAAAGGCCAGCAAACACTTCAGTGTTCCCGTCGAAATCGGCTTCGCCTACGTGGGCTATCCCAACGTTGACCTCAACTTCGTCGGTACCATCTGCAATGAATATGGCACAGCCTGCCAGGACGCCGAGAGCAACCCCACCTTTCAGTCAGATCTAGCAGCCCAACGCAGCAAGTACCGTGACGACCTCTCAGCCTTGAGGTTCTACCCCATCGTCTCGATCGGCTTCGGCTACAAATTCTAGATACCGAGCTCTGCAGGCACACGCGGCAAGCCAACCGATCACCGCACACCCCCAATCTCTCCTCTTGCCACAACTTCCGCCCCGCGCTACCATAAATCCCGATGAACCTGCGCCCCACCACCGGCCGATTTAGCTATTGCTACTGGTATCCCCAGCGGCCCGGCGGCCTTGCGCACTTCTCTGATCCCACCTAAAAGAGAACCCAAGCCATCCACCGAGCCGCAGCCCACAGGGTCTGCGGTTTTTCTTTTGCCCCCAACAAACTTTGCTTCACCGAAATCCCCACGGAGACGACAATGACTACAGCAATCCTTACCGCACCGACCCAGTCCATGCCAGCCAAACCCAAACCCGCCACCAATCCGCCCGCCCCGAAACCCGCACACCGTTGACCGCATCGTCCTCACCGGCTTCATGGGCTCCGGCAAAACCACCGCCGGCGCCCTCCTCGCCGAGCGCCTCGGCTGGCGCTTCCTCGATCTCGACCGCGAGATCGAAGCCCGCCACCAGCGCTCCGTCCCCCAAATCTTCGCCGAATACGGCGAAGCCCACTTCCGCCACCTCGAGTCCGCCACCCTCGCCGCCCTCCTCGGCCAGCGTCGCGCCGTCATCGCCCTCGGCGGCGGAGCCCCCGAAGAGCTCGGCAATCGCCTCCTCCTCGAACAGACCCCCCACACCGCCGTCATCTACCTCGCCGCCGACTTCGACACCCTCGTAACCCGCTGCGCCAACCAGGCCGCCGACCCCGCCGCCACCGCCCGCCCCAACCTCGCCGACCTCACCCTCGCCGAGCGCCGCTTCCACCTCCGCCGCCCCCACTACGAGCGCATCGCCGCCCACACCATCCACACCAGCCAGCTCACCCTCAACCAGACCGCCGATGCCGTCCTCACCGCCATCCTCCACCCCCAGAGTCCCCGCTAACCCCGGGGGCCTCTATCCCCTATCCTCTTCCCCTGTCCCGCTGCGATATCCTCACCTTCATGCGCCGCGCCCTGCTCCTCGCCCTCACCCTCCTCTTCGCCCTCTCCTCGGCGCAGGCGCAAACCAACCCACCCCGTCTACGGCTACAAAGTCGTCGCCACCTTCCCCCACTCCACCACCTCCTACACCGAAGGCTTCTTCTACCTCAACGGCCTCTTCTACGAAGGCACCGGCCTCAAGGGCCACTCCCAGATCCTCGTCTACGACCCCGCCACCGGCCACGTAATGCAGCACCTCGACCTCCCCCCGCAATACTTCGGCGAAGGCATCGTCGACTTGGGCCCCAACCTCTACGAGTGGACCTGGCAAGCCCACATCGGCTTCGTCTACAACCGCGCCACCCTCCGCACGCTCGCCAACTTCACCTACACCGGCGAAGGCTGGGGCATGACCCAGCGACGCGCACCCACATCATCACCGACGACGGCACCGCCATCCTCCGCTTCCGCGACCCCAAAAACTTCCACGAATCCGCAACATCACCGTCACCGACCAGGGCTCTCCCGTCACCAACCTCAACGAGCTCGAATACATCCACGGCGAGATCTACGCCAACGTCTGGCACACCGACCGCATCGCCCGCATCTCTCCCCGCGACGGCCACGTCATCGCCTGGATCGATCTCACCGGCCTCCTCCCCGACGTCATGCACCTCGACGACGAAGCCGTCCTCAACGGCATCGCCTACGACGCCCAGCACGACCGCCTCTTCGTCACCGGCAAAGAGTGGCCCACCATCTTCCAGATCAAACTCATCCCTCCCGCATCCCACAAGTAACGCCGCTCGCTAACTCGCAACCAGCCAGCCCACTTGCGCCCCACCGCATCCAAGTGAGAGCATCCGTACAACCATCCAGGGAGCGTGCCCGCTGTCTCTGCAGCCCTACAACTCCAATCCCGCCGACGATCACTCGAAGCAAGTCTCCACCGTGCGCGGCTACATCCTCTTCGTCTTCGCCATCGCTCTCGGCCTTGCGCTCGCCTGGCGTCTCCGCCAGGTGCTCGAGCTCGTCTACGTCAGCGCCCTCTTCGCCGTCGTCCTCATGCCGCTCGTGCAGCACATCATGCGCCTGCGCATCGGCAAGTGGTCTCCCTCGCGCCCCGTCGCCATCGTCACGCTCGTCCTCTCCGTCTTCATCGCTCCTCACCCTCTTCCTCATCTTCGCGCTCCCGCCGGTCATGCACGACATCCAGCACTTCGCCGCCGACCTCCCCGCCCGCATCCCCTCCGTCATCGCCAGCATCAAGCACCTTCCCCTCGCCGACAAATTCGGCGTCGACTCCCTCGCCCAGAAAAGCGAAGGCGCCATCGCCTCCACCGCGCAATATCTCTTCGCCACCGCTCCCCTCTGGCTCGCCCGCATCTTCGACCTCTTCACCGCCTTCATCCTCTGCATCTACTTCATGCTCGAAGGCGAGTTCGTCTACTTCTACTTCCTCTCCTTCTTCTCCGCCGACTCCCGCGAGCGCCTCGCCAAAACCCTCGTCGTCGCCGAAGTCCGCATGAGCAGCTGGTTCGTCGGACAAGTCGCCCTCATGCTCATCCTCGGCGTCTGCAGCACCGCTCGTCTTCGGCCTCCTGCACGTCCGCTACTTCTTCCTCCTCGGCGTCCTCATGGGCCTGTTCAACATCATTCCCGTCGTCGGCGGCAGTCATCACCATCGTCCTCGCCGCCGGCGTCGCCGCCACCGACTCCTGGACCAAGATGGCCGGCGTCCTCATCTTCTACGTCATCTACGCCCAGGTCGAAAACGTCTTTCTCACCCCCGCGCATCATGCGCAGCCGCGTCAACCTCATGGGCCTCTCCGTCCTCGTCGCCCTGCTCGCCGGCACCGCCCTCGCCGGCGTCGTCGGCGCCCTCGTCGCCATCCCCACCGCCGCCCTCGTCGCCGTCCTCGTCGACGAGTACTTCATCCAGAAAGACGCCGCCGAAGCCGCCCAGGCCGCCGCCGAGGCCGCCTCCGCCGCCTACACCGAATCCGTCGCCGCCGCAGCCTCCGCCGACAAACCACCGCCGAGGCCGCAGCCACCTCCGCCGCCACTTCCGCCGCCGAAGCCGCCCAAGCCGCTGACAAAGCATCCAGTTAGCCGCTCCTCTGCCCTTGCCGTTGCTTTTGCCCTTTCCCTTGCCTTTCTGGCTGTCATTCCGAAGGAATCTGCTTCAACCGCCCTTCCAGCCTTAGCTAGAAGCTCCGTCTCCCCGCCTTGAAACTTCCCCCCGAAATACCTCATCTTTTATGTAACCTGATGAGGAGGGTCGCACGTCTCCAACCATATGCAGCTAGCTCTTGATGCATCCATCGCGAACGTCCCCGCCACCGAGCGCACCGCCTCGGAGCTGGACGACATGGACACCCTGGTCCGCACCTACCGGCCCCGCCTCCTGCGCTTCGTCGCCTTCTCCGTCGGCGACGCCGACCTCGCCGAGTCCATCACCCAGGACTGCTTCCTCAAGGCCTACAACGCCCGCGACCGCTTCCGCGGCGACTGCTCCATCAGCACCTGGCTCACCTCCATCGCCGTCAATCTCATCCGCGACCACCAGCGCCTCCAGAAGTTCCGCTTCTGGCGCCAGGCCCGCGCCACCGCCATCGACATCACCGACGCCGCCAACTTCCTCCCCAGCCACGAAAGCTCCCCCGAATCCCGCCTCCTCGTCAAAGAAAAGGCCGCCCAGGTCTACGCCGCCCTCCAAAACCTCTCGCCCAACCAGCGCACCGTCTTCCTCATGCGCTTCTCCGAAGAGCTCGAGCTCTCCGAGATCGCCACCATCACCAACATCCCCGTCAACACCGTCAAGACCCACCTCCACCGCGCGCTAAAATCCGTGCGCACCCAGGTTCGCGCCGCCCAATCCGCCACTCCCGACAGACGCCCAACCCCCAACCGCGCCGCCGAGCCCGCACCCCGGCCCGACGCAGCACCGCCTCACCTGAAACCATTGCATCCCATCCTGCCGGAGAAACCCTATGAACTCCCATCCGGACCAACTCGCCTCCATCCCCGCCGAGTCTTCCGCCGCCCGCCTCACCCCGACCACCTCACGCCCGACCAGATCGACGACCACCTCATCGGCGACCTCGCCGCCGCCCCCGCCGCTCACCTCGCCGCCTGCACCCTCTGCGCCGAGCGCGTCGCCCTCGCCCGCTCCCCCATCTCCAGCTTCCAGCAAGTCTCCACCGCCTGGAGCGAGCGCCGCTCCGCCACCCTGCCCATTCCCATTCCCGCCGAGCAGCGCCCCAGCTGGCAGCGCCACACGGCCTGGGCGACCGCCACCCTCTCCATGGCCCTCGGCTTCGCCTTCATCAACGCGACCCACCAGTTCTCCATCCTGAACACACCGCAGCCCGCGCCCGTCGCCACAGCCCAGCTGACTCCCGCTCGCAACCAGCCCCCGCGCCCAAAGCTCCCGCGCTCACCGAGACCGCGAGCTCACCCCTGCACCGCCGTCGCCCATCTCGCCGCCCACATCTCCGCCGACAATCACATGCTGCAGGCCATCGACGCCTCGCTCGATCCCTCCACCGATTCGCCCGCGGCCCTCGGCCTCCAGCCCGCACCCGCACCCAACCCCGGGCCCCCGGCTTCCATTCAGGACTAATTCAACCTACCGAGGACGCTTGACCCTCAACCTCACATCTCGACGCACCGTCGCCGGGCGCTTTGCCCTGCTGGCCGTTGCACCGCTGTGCCTCTCGTGCTCTCTGCCTCTCCTCCGCCCCGCCCTCGCGCCACACGGCGGAGGCGGCCATCCCATGGGCGGCAATCCCAGGAGGCGGCGGCATGATGGGCGAACGCCCCCCCAACATGCGTACCGCCCGCCCCAACGGCTTCGAGCGCCCCGCCAGCCGACTCCCGCGGCCAGCCCCGCATGGGCCTCCAGCTAGGCCTCGGCGGCCGCTGGTGGGACGACCACGGCACCGCCAACAAACTCAACCTCTACTCCGATCAGCAGCACCGCATGGACGCCATCTTCGAGGCCAACAAGCCCACCCTCATCAACCTCTACACCAACCTCCAGCGCGAAGAAGTCAACCTCGGCAGCCTCTCCAACGCCGACCTTCGCGACGAAACCAAGGTCTTCGCCGCCATCGACCGCGTCTCCCAGGCCCGCAGCGATCTGGAAAAGGAATACGCCCACACCTTCCTCCAGATCCGCCAGCAACTAGACCCCCAGCAGCTGGAAACCCTCGACAAACAAATCGCCAGCTCCCACTAGCATCCTTTCCTCCCGACCAGCGGCAACTGCGCAACTCGAAACTCCCAGACCAGCTCACTCCACCCCAAACGTCCAAGTTGTCACGCTCGAATACGCCTCCCCCACCTTCAACTCCGCGCTGGGAAAATTCGCATGATTCGGCGCATCCGGAAACGCCTGCGTCTCCAGACAAAACCCACTCCGCTGCACATACGCCACACCACTCTTCCCCACCAGCGTCCCATCCAGAAAGTTCCCCGAATAAAACTGGATTGCCGGCTCCGTAGTCGCCACCTTCAGCACTCTCCCCGACTTCGGCGATACACCTTCGCCGCCGGCCGCAGCTCTCCAGCCTTCCCCCGCACCACCCAGTTATGGTCATACCCGCGACCAAACTTCAGCTGATCATTCGTCATCCCCGATCCGCGCTCCAATCACCGTAGCCTTGCGAAAATCAAACGGCGTCCCCTCCACGCTCGCAATCTCCCCCGTAGGAATCGCCGCCGCATCCGCCACCGGCGTATACGCATCCGCCTCCAGCGTCAGCAGCTCGTCCAGAATCGTTCCCGAAGCCTCGCCGTTAAGATTGAAGTAGGCATGATTCGTCAGGTTCACCACCGTGTCCTTGTCGCTCCTCGCCGAGTAGGCAATCCGCACCACACTCCCCTTCAGCGTGTAGCGCACCCTGGCCGCGAGCGCTCCCGGAAACCCCTGGTCGCCATCCGGACTCACCAGCGTAAACTCCACGCCATCCGGCACCACGTCGGCCGCCCAGTTGCGCTTGTCAAATCCCTCGACGCCGCCATGCAGCATATTCACGCCGTCATTAATCGTCGTCTGCACCGTGTGCCCGTCGAGCACGAAACGCCCCTTTGCAATACGGTTCGCATAACGCCCCGCGATCACCCCAAAGTACGCATTCGTGTTCTCGACGTACGGCTTCAGCTCGCTATACCCCAGCGTCACGTCGCCCGACTCCCCATCGCGGTCCTTCGCGATCAGGCCCACCACTCGCGCGCCATACGTAATCAGCCGCAGCTGCATCTCGGCACTGGTCAGCACATACAGCGTCACAACGCTGCCATCCGCCAGCGTCCCAAACGTCTCAGCCTTAACGTGCGTTCCGAACCCGTCGCTCATAGACTCCCAGCATAGAGCAGTCCCCGAAACTCCGCATCACGCGTCTGCGAATCTCGCACCTCACTGCCACGCACACACCAACCGCCCGCCCTTCCCCGCCAAACTCAATCGATCCGTACGACCCGCCAGATACCGCGCGCTGATCTCGTTCGTGTCCATATCTTCAATCTCTCGAAACCCCGCCAGCTCCGCCGCCATCTCTTCCGGAGTGAAGAACAGCTGGAACGGCTCGCCAATTCTCGCAACCCTCGCCGCCAGCCAATCCCGTCCCTCCTGCTCCTCCTGCGGCAGCGCATGTCGTGGCAGTGCATAATCCATTACCACGCCGCTGTGCTCAGGAAAATCCCCAATCCAATCCAGCGTCCCTCGAAACGCAGCATGCGACAGATACAGCACCACCCCCAGCCACGCAAACATCGTTGGCGTTGAAACATCCAGCCCCGCAGCCTCGAGCTCCGCCGCCAGACTCTGGCGCTCAAAGTCCACCGGCACATACTGCACGTGCTCCACCTCCGGCAAGCCGCTCTCCTTCACCAGCCAGCGCTTCCAGGCCTGTGTCGCCGGATGGTCGACCTCGAACACCCTCACCCCGGCATGCGGATTGCGATGCGCAAACGTATCCAGCCCCGCGCCCAGCAGCACATACTGCTGCGCCCCGCGTCCCACCGCCTCCGCCAGCTTGTCCTCGGCAAACCTGCTGCGCGACACCATCCACGCCCGCAGCCCCAGCGAGGATCGTTCGTTGAACGTCCCCGCTGCCTCGTCCAGTGCCGCTCCATACGTCTTGCGCAGCAGCGGCACGGCAATCGGATCAACCAGCACCCGCGGCTCGGCATCATAGAGCTGGTGCGTGGCCCTGCGGATCGCCACCCCCAGCGCTGTCCTCGATGGCTTTCCTGCGTCCAGCACGCACCTCTGCAGACCGCCGCAGCGAGCAAGCCCGCCTAGGGGTCTCCCCCAATTCTACAAAGGCATTCCCCAGCGGTGCGCAAACCACCGCGCAAAGCCCCACACGCGCGCCGCCGCCGTTGCTCGATGGCGCAACGCCTCTATCACCCGCCCGCGTGGACCAGGCCCGCGCCGGAGCCCGCCGCTCCGGCTACCCCTACCCTCTACAAAGCCTCTACATCAGGTGGATGATCAGGTCCCGGATAAACCACCCCAGGATCACCGCCGTTAGCAAACCAATGGTCCATACCATGGCAACCAGGAATGGCCGCAGCTTCAGCAGCTTCCGTTGAATATCGTTCTGCTGCTGCGACTCCATGCTCACGGCGTCACTCAGGAAGATCTGGTCCTCTTCATACCGTGTCAGCGTTCCACGATATCCAAGCAGCACCAACAACACAGCCCCTACAGCTCCCCACGCAATAACCAAAACACGGATTGCACCCATACAGCACCTCAAGACTCGATATTGAGCCGTCCTGATACCGAGCAAGTCAGGTCTTCCCGGGCTCGGAAGGTAGGAGAGGCGGTTCGACAGCATAATAGTCCCGTTCATCAACGTTTGGCAGTGCGTAACTTGCGAAATCGATTACTTTTTTCGATTACCGCCCTGCCTCCGGCGACCTTGCCGCCGACCGCGCTCATTCCACAGGCCCAGATCCTCACACCGCAGGCACGGCCCCCGCGCCCGGATCTGCCGGACCCGCTCCAGCACGGCCGCCTACCGGCGCCGCCGTTCCGCACCACGAGCAGAATCGCTGATCCAGTGTCACCGGCTGCCCGCACTTCGGACACCGCGGCGACATCGGCTGCCGCAGCGCAAAGTACAGCAGGAACCCGAACAAGTGCGGAAACAGCGCCGCAATCAGCGCCCACAACACCGGCCGCATCGCCCGCCGCTTCGCATCCGCATACACATACCCCACGCACAACAGCCACACCGCCATGAACGCGCCCATCGCCAGCCCGCCGACCGCGCCAATCGCAATGCTTCCAAACCACGGCATATGCCACGTCCCGCTATCGCCCCAATGCGGAAACATACACCCAGCCACCGTCCCCAGCACCACGATCGCGCACATCCAAACTACCGCAGCAACCTTCACGCCCTTCGGCACTACTTCCATAAATTTGTTCATATCGTCCTTCCTTCCCTAAACCGACTCGCCAGACCGCTTCGCCGACAACAACGGCAGCAGCGGAAACAACAACAGCAACCCAAACGACGGCAAAATCCAAAGCGCCATCAACCCGTGATGCACCTCAACCGACGGTAGGCCAAAGAACCCCGCAGCCCAGCGTCCAACCCGCAAATCCACAATCGTTCCCAGCACCGTCAGCACCAGCGCCACAACACTCAGCCTCACCCATCGCCGCCGCGTCTCCAATTCCTCCGCCCGCGCGCGCACCGCAGCCATCACTCGCGCATTCAGCCCCGGCCCCGCCTCAAACGAAAACCCCTTCAACCCCGCCACAGCCCTCCGGCTCGCGCTCAAATACTCCGCACACGCCGCGCACGAACCCACATGCTCCGCCAGCGCGCGCTCGTCCTCGAGCGTCCCAGCACCAGCCAGCCCGCGGTCAATCCTCTCCTCGAAATCCAAATGCCTCTCAGCGCTCATGCTTCTCCTCCATCTGCGACCGCAACGCCGCCAGCCCGCGATAAATCCTCGCCGCCACCGTAGGCACCGGCGCCTTCACCACCGCCGCAATCTCCTGCAGCGACAAGTCCTCCAGAAACCGCAACACCAGTGCCTCTCGCTGAACTCCCTGCAACCCTTGCAGCGCCGACGCCAGCCGCTCCGCATCTTCGGTCCGCGCCGCCGCCGCAAACGGAGACAGCCCTTCCGACGCCGGCGCCGCCACCGCCGCCCGCCCATCCTCCTCTGCGTCGAGGCTCACCTCGCGCCGCCGCCTCAAAAAATCCATCGCCAGATGCCGCGCCACGGTAAACAGCCATGGCTCAAACCGCGAGCGCCCATCGTAGCTCCGCCCCCGCTCCATCACCCGCAGCCACGTCTCCTGCACCACGTCGTCCACCCCATCCCGACGCCCCAGCACATACACCAAATACCGCACCAGCCGGTCCTGATACTCCTCCACCAGCATCTGCAGCACCGCCACATCGCGCTCGCGAAGCCCGCGCGCAATCTCCCGCGTATCGCCACTCACCGTGCTCGCCAATGCCATATCGTATCCGTACATACGCGGTGTATACGCACCACCACCCCCAAATTACGCATCCCCTCAAAAATATCCGCCAACCGTCGCCGTTGCTCTTGCCTTTGCCTTTGCTCTTGCCTTTGCCTTTGCTCTTGCCTTTGCCTTTGCTCTTGCCGTTGCCGTTGCCGTTGCCGTTCTTCGACAATTTCTGAAAGAAATTGTCATTCCGAGCGCAGCGAGGAACCTGCTGTCTCCCGTTCTTCTCCGGCTGCCCCATCCGTACGCGCCTATGCAAACGGGCCGGACCGCACAATCCGGGTGCCCCATGTCTCGCTTTTGAGACATGGGTTGGCTACGGCCCTCGTCCGCCAGGACGACGTATGCTGGATACCGACGCGAAACGGGCCACCCACCGCCGCTCGCCAACCCACCAGGAGTCCCCGCCGTGCGCCTGTCCCCCACCGCCCTCCGCCTCACCGTACTAGCCGCCCTCACCCTTCCCGCCCTCGCCCAAACCGCCCAACCCCACTGGGTAGCCACCTGGGGCACTGCGCCCGTCGCCCACCCCAACGACCACAAAGCCTTCACCCTCCCCACCACCCTCCGCGAGATCGTTCACGTCTCGCTAGGCGGCTCCACCCTCCGCGTCGTCCTCACCAACGAGCAAGGCGTCACCCCCCTGGTCATCGACGAATCCGCCGTAGCCCTCCCCGCACCAGCGGGCTCCATCCAGCCCAACTCCTCCGTCCCCCTCACCTTCAACGGCCATCCCGCCATCACCATCCCTCAGGGCTCCATCGCAGTCTCCGACCCCATCCCCTTCAACCTCGCCCCACTCTCCGACCTCGCCATCTCCCTCTCCGTAGCCGGTCAGTCCATCCCCACCCTCACCGGGCACGACCTCTCCCTCGAAACCAACTACACCGCCACCTTCGACCAGGTCATCGCACTCACCCTCAAGGACGCCACCCCCATGGACCACTGGATTTTCATCAAGGGTGTCGAAGTCGAAGCGCCCCCAGCCGCTCCCCCAGCCGGCACCATCGTAGCCTTCGGCGACAGCATCACCGACGGCTGGCACAGCACCTCCGGCACCAACCAAACCTGGCCCGACCTCCTCGCCGCCCGCCTCCATGCCAATCCCGCCACCGCCAACCTCGCCGTCATCAACGAAGGCATCAGCGGCAATCGCGTCCTCAACGACGGCTGGGGCCCCAACGCCCTCTCCCGCTTCGATAGCGACGTCCTCGCCCCCTCCGGCGTCAAGTACGTCATCCTCTTCGAAAGCATCAACGACATAGGCCACGCCTACGACCCTAAAAAGCCCTACGACATCGTCACCGCCGATGACCTCATCACCGGCCTCACCCAGCTCATCACCCGCGCCCATGCCCACCACATCAAGGTGATCGGAGCCACCATCACGCCCTACATGGGCGCCGCCTACTCGTCCCCTGCGGGCGATGCCGTCCGCATCGCCGTCAACCAATGGATTCGCACCACCGATCAACTCGACGGCGTCATCGACTTCGACAAAGCCACGCGCGACCCCGCGAACCCCTCCGTCTTTACCCCCGCCGCCGACTCCGGCGACCACCTCCACCCCGGTGACGCGGGCTTCCACCTCATGGCCGACTCCATCGACCTGACCCTCTTCACCAGATAGCGGAACGATTGGCCTTTGCCCTTGCCCTTCCTGAGAATTCTGAGAATGATCCGAGACTAAAGAGAGTAACCTGCTGTCTCCCGTTCTTCCTTCGCCTAAAGCTTCCCCAATCCATCCGATAAAGAACGTGTAATCCCCAGATGAAGAGATAGGGGCGGCCCGAATATCCTCCTCGGTCCGCCCCTGATTTTTGCTGCGTTTCGCTCGCGCTTACTTCAACTCAAGCCCGGCAAAGAAGTATCCAATCTCGAATGCTGCAGTATCGGCCGCATCCGAACCATGAATCGCGTTCTCGCCAATCGACTCCGCGAACATTTTGCGGATCGTTCCCTCGTCGGCCTTGGCCGGATCGGTCGCGCCCATGAGCTTGCGCAGATCGGCAATCGCGTTGTCCTTCTCCAGCACCATCGGAACAATGGGTCCCGAGCTCATGAACTCGGTCAGCTCACCAAAAAACGGCCGCGCCGAGTGCACGTGATAAAACCCTTCGGCCTGCGCCTTCGAAATCGAAATCTTCTTGATTGAAACAATTTTGAATCCCGCCTTCACAATTTCGGCGAGAATAGCGCCGGCATCGCCCTTCTTGACGGCGTCCGGCTTGATGATGCTAAAAGTGCGCTCTGACACGTAAATCTCCTTAATTAGACTGCTCTACCAGTGTACCCGCCCTTGAAGGCTTGGCCTTGCCACCAAGACCCGTCATCCTGACCCTCGAGCGCAGTGAAGGGGAAGGACCAGTGTAGTTGCTGTTGCCTTTGCCTTTGCCTTTGCCTTTGCTGTTGCCTTTGCTGTTGCCTTTGCTGTTGCCTTTGCTGTTGCTGTTGCTGTTGCTGTTCTTTGACAATTTCTTTCAGAAATTGTCATTCCGAGCGCAGCGAGGAACCTGCTTCTCGCTCGCGCAGCGAGCGCCCGTTCTGGCCACCAGGCCGCAGAAATCTGCCCGCGCCCTTGCCTTCACCGCCGCCTTTCGCTAAAAGCTAGAAGCTAGCAGCTAAAAGCTGCGCCGCCCACGGAGCCCTCATGCCCCCCACCACCAAAGCCCGCCTCCACCACGCCATCCCCATCTTCCGCGTAGCCAACCTCGCCACCAGCCTCGACTACTACACCCGCATCCTCGGTTTCACCATCCCTTGGCAGCTCCCCTACTACGCCTCCGTCCGCCGAGGCACCTGTTCCCTCATGCTCTGCGAAGGCGGCCAGGGAAACCCCGGCACCTGGATCTGGTCCCCCTGCTCCGACGTCGACGCCCTCTACAAAGAACTCAAAGCCGCCGGCGCCAACATCCTCCAGGGCCCCACCAACTTCCCCTGGGAATCCCGCGAAATCCAAATCCTAGACCCCGACAACCACCGCCTGCGCTTCGCCGCCGACCTAAAGCCAGGCGAACCCATGGGCACCTTCATCGACTAGCGCCTTCTCTACGCTCTACACTCTACCCTCTACACTCTGCCTCAATACCGCCAGCTATTCAAATCCGCCCCAGCCGGCGCCGTCTTCTCCATCCGCTCCATAATCTGCGGCACATACATCTGGTTGTAGTGCATCCGCGAATACGCATTCGGCTTCGTCGGATCCCCATTCCAGCAGTGCTCCGCCCGAGGCCCATACTTCACCTCGCCGTCATAAGGAACCCCATGCCCCGGCGTCCCTGTCTTATCCAGAAAGTCCTGCATAAGGTACACCGCGTTATTCAAAAAGTACGTGTCGTCCGACCCAACATAAATATGCAGCTTCCCCTGCAGCTTCGGCCCCAACGGACTCTCCGGCTTCGCCCAGTCTCTCTGCAAAATCGCATCCAGGTCATAATGCTCCCGCCAATACTCCGCCGTCTTGTGATCGATCACGCCCGTAGTCTTATCGAAGATCGGCTGCGGATACCCATCCTTCCCTTCCGGCGAATACACGGCCTGCCAGATATCAAACTGGTCGCCAGACCGCCCGTGATCCCCCAGCGCCGCCTCGTACGCAATGTTGTCGCGCATCGAGATCAGCGTCTGCCCCAGATAATTCCGCATCGCCGGCTGCTCCACGCGTTTGTTCGCCCCCTGGGCATAAAACATGTTGTCGTCCTTATACAAATCCCGAGTCATGTACGCATGAAAGTCCACCGGATCAGGGCAAGCCACAAACGCCCCGTTATAGTGCTCCGGATAAAACATCTGCACGGCCAGCGACTCCCATCCCCCCGTCGACCCGCCATATAAAAACCGCGCCCACCCCGCTCCAATCGCGCGAAACTTCTTCTCAATCGCCGGAATCAGCTCCGTCTCAATCGCGTCCCCATACGGCCCCACATTAGCCGAGTTCACCGCATAGCTATCGTCGTAGTACGGATTCGCATGCTGCAGCTTCACAATCAACATCCGCGGCGTCCCCGGCTTCACCCACTCCAGATAGTTCTTGTAAGCCTCCTCCTGCATGATCCGGTTATATCCCGCCAGGTGAAACCGTTCCGAGTACACCGGCTTCAGATTCGGATCAGGCGGCTCCGTCCGAAAATCATCAAAGTCCGAAGCATAATGGTCCTCCGCCACGATCAGCGGAAACCGCGCCTCCGGATGTTCATCAAACCCCCACGGCACCATCACCACCGCCGACAGAAACACCGGCCGCCCCCAGAACTTCGTCAGCAGCGCACTCTGAATCCGTATATGCCGAATAAACTTCGTATCCACCTCCGGCTTAATCTCCGGCATCACCTGGTCCATCACCACCTGTAACTTCGTCCCCGGCCCCACATGCACCTTCACCGGCTTCGAATACAAATTCCCCGGCGCCACGCTCCACTGCTTCCCCTCACCCCGGTCAGCCGACAGCTTCACCACCGACCCATCCCCCCGATGGAACGTCTCATACACATTCAGCACCGCCTGCACTGTGTAATCCCCCTCCGGCACATCGCTCAACTTCGCCCGTGGATATCCGTCCGCCTTCTCCCCCACCACCACCGTCTCCCCCGGCTTCATCCCATCCACCGTCACCCCAAACACCTGCTGCGACTGCATCGTGTCATTAATCTGCATCCGAGGCTCCTCACTCGGATCATTCGACAGCAGCACCATCAGCCTTCCATCCAGCGCCTTCCCCGACACCGCCGCCGGAAACCGCACCGAAACCGTCTGCGCGCGTCCAATCCTGCACCCGAACACGCACACCCCAACCGCAACCAAACCCATCCACACTTTACGCATACGAGAGTATAGAACCTCATCCATTACCCACCCCACCCCCACACACCGCGAACTCGCGCATAAAATGCTCTATACGCTTCCCGAGCGCGACGCAGTCCGCAACCCGGAACGCGCCTTCGGGCGGCTTCATGCGTCCAAGGAGAGATGATGCGTCGCACCGCATGGATATGGGCCGTCGGCTCCGCAGCCTGGACCTTCGACGCCATCGTCAACCTCTACTACCGCAACCGCCCCCACGCGGAGCTAGCCTTCATGGTAGCCGTGATGTTCGCCATAGCCTGGGCCTACTACTCTCGCCAACCCACCCGCTAACCCCACACGCAGCAAAGGCCCGAGCACCGCCCAGGCCCCCGCCTCTCACTTCTCACTTCTCACTTCTCTACCTCTCTACTTCCCCATCACCCGCTGCATCGTCTCGCCAATCTCCGCCGGCGACTTCACCACATGAATCCCCGCAGCGGACATCGCCGCCATCTTGCTCTCCGCCGTTCCCTCGCCACCAGAGATAATCGCGCCCGCATGCCCCATCCGTCGTCCCGGAGGAGCCGTCTGCCCGGCAATAAATCCCACCACCGGCTTCTTCACATTCTGCTTGATAAACTCCGCCGCAGCCTCTTCCGCCGACCCGCCAATCTCGCCAATCATGATGATCGCTTCAGTATCCGGATCATCATTCAGCAGCTTCAGTGCGTCGATATGCGTAGTCCCAATAATCGGGTCGCCCCCAATCCCAATGGCAGTCGACTGCCCAATCCCCCGCTGCGTCAGCTGGTACACCGCCTCATACGTCAGCGTCCCCGACTTCGACACAATCCCCACCGACCCTTCTTTATGAATCCGCCCCGGCATAATCCCGATCTTCGCCTTGCCCGGCGAAATCACCCCTGGACAATTCGGTCCAATCAGCCGCGACTTCGAATCCTTCACAATCTCCCACACCTTCACCATATCCAGCACCGGAATCCCCTCGGTAATGCAAACGATCAGCGGCATCCCCGCAGCCGTCGCCTCCAGAATTCCATCCGCAGCCGCCGGCGGAGGCACAAAGATGACGGTAGCGTTAGCGCCCGTCTCCCGCATCGCCTCTTCGACGGTATTAAAAACCGGCCAACCCTCAAACGTAGTCCCGCCCTTACCCGGCGTAACCCCGCCCACCACCTTCGTCCCATACTCCGCGCACCCCTTGGCATGAAACGACCCCTCACGCCCAGTAATCCCCTGCACAATAAGCCGCGTTCCCTTACCAACCAATACCGACATAGCTTCTAGCTCCTAGCTTCTAGCTCCGACCTTAGCCATAAATGAATTGAGCATGTTGCCGACTTCAACGCTCAACCGTTCTGCCTCGTCCAAACGAGCTGCCTTCCCAAAATTCAATCTTCTTGCAATCACGAGTTGCGCCTGCACTTCATAATTCGACCCCTGCGCCATACCCAAAAATTGCCTGAACTATCCCGGAGTACAACGTCCCCGGCCTTCTGCAATATTGCTTGCAACTGATACGGACGCCCTTCGCAACTGTGAACTCAATCCGTACATCTCTTTCGCCGGCAGATCCTCAGAGTAGCCGTAAACGGCTAAGCTCAATTCAATAGCCCGCTGCCAAACCGTCAAATCCTCGAACGCTTGCGCCATGGAAACCTCTCATGATGGCCGAAAAACAACAAAATCCAAATCCAATACAACTTTTCTTCATTGTGCAAATCCTAGAAGCTAGAAGCTAGAAGCTAGAAGCTAGAAGCTAGAAGCTAGAAGCTAGAAGCTAGAAGCTAGAAGCTAGAAGCTAGAAGCTAGAAGCTAGAAGCTAGAAGCTAGAAGCTAGAAGCTAGAAGTTCAATCTTCCCGCCGCAAACTATTCTTCGCCGCCGCCACCGCCATATCAGCAGCTTCTTTCATCGTCGATCCGATCTGCACCTTCATTCCCGACTGCGCAATAATCTCGCGTCCCTCTTCAACATTCGTTCCTTCCAGCCGCAAAATAATCGGCAGCTGAACATTAAGCTTCTTCGCCGCGGAAACAACCGCAGTAGCGAGCACATCCACGCGCAAAATCCCGCCAAAAATATTAATGAAGATCGCCTTCACGTTAGGATCCGAAAGCAAAATCCCAAACGCATTCTCAATCTGCTCCTGGTTCGCCCCACCCCCAACATCCAGAAAGTTCGCTGGCGCCCCGCCCGCATACTTAATAATGTCCATCGTAGCCATCGCCAACCCCGCGCCATTCACCATGCACGCAATCGACCCATCCAGCTTGATGTAGTTCAGCGCGAACTTGCTCGCCTCAACCTCCAGCGGATCCTCTTCCGAAATATCCCGCAGCTCTTTCAAATCCCGGTGCCGGAACATCGCGTTATCGTCGAAGTTCATCTTGCAATCCAGCGCCAGCAGCTTCCCATCCTTCGTCGTAATAAATGGATTGATCTCCATCAGCAACGAATCGGTATCCATGAACGCCCTGTACATCCCCATCATGAATCGCACCGACTCCGAGATCTGCGACGGCGCCAGCCCCAGCTTGAACGCCAGCTTCCGCGCCTGGTACGGCTGAAACCCGATCGCCGGATCCACGTACTCCTTGAATATCTTCTCCGGCGTATCGTGCGCCACTTCCTCAATCTCCATCCCGCCTGCCTGCGACGCCATGAACACCACCTGCGCCGACGCACGGTCCAGCACCAACCCCAGATAAAGTTCCCGATCGATCGCCGACCCGGCCTCAATCAACAGCCGCTGCACCTTCTGCCCATGCGGCCCCGTCTGGTGCGTCACCAGCTGCATTCCCAAAATCGCCTTCGACGCCGCAGCCGCCTCCGCCAGCGACTTCGCCAGCTTTACCCCGCCACCCTTCCCGCGCCCGCCAGCATGAATCTGCGCCTTCACCACCACCACCGAGTTCCCGTCCGAGAACAACTGCTTGGCCGCCGTGTCCGCCTCTTCCAGCGTGGTCGCCATCTCCCCGTTGGGAACCGCCACTCCATACTTGCGCAGAATCTCTTTCCCTTGGTACTCGTGGATCTTCATGCGGACTCCAAGCCTTACGATTTCATAGGACGGTTTGTGATCCCACCATCGGGATCATCCTAGCGACTCGCCTCAAACACTAGCAAATACAAATGCCGATAATCGGTGACAGTGCGCGATCCCAGGCACCGCCCCGTTTAGCTGACTGATCACTCAGCTAAACAGAAAATTTGCTACCTCAAACCCGGCTAGAAACGTCGATTCGTAACACCAACCCCAGCTATAACGACACGATTTGATAGGCTCAGAAGCGCAATGCCTATCCAGAACGAGCTCCGCAGAATCCTCGAACAACGCGAAACCCTCTCGCGCTCCGAGGCCTCCGCGCTCATGGAAAGCATCCTCGCCGGCCAGGCCAGTGACATCGAACTAGCCGCCCTCCTCGGAGCCCTCGCCGCCCGCGGCGAGACCTCCGCCGAAATCGCCGGCTTCGCCAGCACCCTCCGCAACGCCGCTAACCAACTTCCCCTCAACGACTTAGAGCGCTCAGAATTAGTCGACACCTGCGGCACCGGAGGCGACGCCAGCGGCAGCTTCAACATCTCCACCGCCGCCGCCCTCGTCGCCGCGGCCGCCGGCGGCCGCGTAGCCAAGCACGGCAATCGAGCCATCACCTCCGCCTGCGGCTCCGCCGACGTCCTCGAAGCCCTCGGCATCCCCATCCACCTCTCTCCCGCCCAAGCCGCCCAAACCCTCCGCACCCACCGCTTCGTCTTCCTCCTCGCCCCCTCGCATCACCCTCAATTGAAAGCGGTTATGCCAGTCCGTCGAGCCCTCGGCGTGCGCTCCATCCTGCACATCCTCGGCCCTCTCCTCAACCCCGCCGGAGCCCGCCGCCAGGTCATGGGCGTCTACCAGTCCCGTCTAGTCCCCTTAGTCGCTAACACCATGATTCAACTGGACATCCAACACGCCATGGTAGTCCACGGCGACGGCGGATTAGACGAGCTGGCCCTCTCCGGCCCCACCGAAATAGCCGAGCTCCGCAACGGAACCATCGCCCAATACACCATTGCCCCCGAAGATCTCGGTCTCCAACGCGCCCCCCTCTCTACCCTCGCCGGCGGCAACGCTTCCGCCAATGCGCTCATTCTAAATAGCATCTTCGCCGGTAGCCCAGGCCCGCCCCGAGACGTAGTCCTCCTAAACGCTGCCGCCGTTTTAGTAGTAGGCGGCCTCGCCACCAACCTCCGCGACGGCATCCAGCTGGCGGCTGCTACAATCGACAACGGTTCCGTCACCGGGCTCATCGAATCTCTGCAGCAACCCTAAGAGGCTCACATGGCACGAGTTACAGGCATTGGCGGAGTCTTCCTCCGCTCTCCCGACCCCAAGGCCCTCGTAAAGTGGTACGCCACCAACCTCGGAATCACCCTCTCCGACTTCGGCGGCGCCTCGTTCGAATGGTCCGATGAGGTCCCCAAAGGAACCGGCATGACCGCATGGTCCGCCTTCCCGCAAGACACCAGCTACTTCGGCGATGGCCCCCAGCAGTTCATGATCAACTACCGTGTCGACGACTTAGACGCCTTGCTTGCCTCACTTAGCGCAGCCGGCGTGTGGATCGACCCCAAGCGTGACGACGCCTCCTACGGCCGCTTCGCCTGGGTCAAGGACTGCGACGGCAACCGCATCGAGCTCTGGCAACCACTCGCCTCAGAAGAATAACCTCGCAACTGCCGTACACTGTGGCGATGCCCCCCAGCCACCCAAGACGACGCGCCCCCGTGTGGCTAATGGGCCTCTCCAACGCCACCATCGGCCTCGTCGGTGGCTTCATCGTTTTGCCCCTGCCCCAGATGCTCGCCGCGCAGGGCGTCCCTGAGATCCGCATCGCAGCAATCAGCGCCGCCTGTCTCTCCCCCGGATTCTGGGTCTTTCTCCTGGGCCCCATGCTCGATATCCGTTTCACCCGGCGCTTCTAT
>CAVTSJ010000014.1:0-201872 GCA_963737325.1 uncultured Acidobacteriaceae bacterium | reverse complement strand
CTGTCGCTTTAGCTGAGAACGCGCCCGCGATACCCGGGTCTTGATTGTGCTCTCCGCAACCCCCAGGTTCCGTGCCGCTTCGCTCGTCGTCAGCTCGTCGAGGTCGCGCAGCTGAATTGCTGTCCGGAACATCGGAGGAAGCTCCCTTACGAGCTGCATGAGGTCCGTCTGCAGTTCCGATGCGGCGCACTCATCTTCAGGGCTTGGCCTGACATCCACCAACTTTTCCGACAAGCAACCGTCCTGATCCTGAGCCAAAGGTTCATCGAGCGACACATGCGGCTGGCGCGGCCGTTTGCGCAGCAGGTTTAGAGCGCTATTGGTAACAATGGACGTCAGCCATGTTGTCATCTTCGCGTTGCCCTTGAACTGATCGAGATGCTTGTAGGCGGACAGAAAGGCGTCCTGGACGGCATCTTCTGCGTCGAATGAGTTTCCCAGGTATCGATAGGCCCTTCTGTAAAACAGGGAGGAATGCTGCGAAACGGCGTTTTGAAGTTCTCCCAGGTTCCGTTCCAGGGTGGGTATCGGCCTGGGTTCGATTTGCGACTGGAGTGTCTGCATATGGTTTCAATCTCCTCTTGCCCACAGCCTGATGCACGTCGCTTGCCAATCAACGTGGCATCGAGTCTCTGTTTCGTTTCAGCGATATACTTCGACCGAGGGATCGGTCAGCATCGTGCAGTCCGCGACACGTGTCATGTGTTTTTCGACACAACGTCCGCCGTTCGACAGACCTTCGGCCGGAGGCCACGAATGACATCTCAAAGTCGCCCGACAGTGTTTGTCATCGACGACGACGTGAGCGTGCGCGCGTCGATTGAGGGCCTCTTGAAGGCAGTGGGCGTGCGGTCGGAATCGTTTGAAACGGCGGAAGAGTTTCTGGACAAGAAGGAACCGGATGGGCCAAGTTGTCTTGTTCTGGACGTTTCTCTTCCTGGAGTGGGCGGCCTGGAACTTCAGCGAAAACTGGCGGACGCTGGAGTGCGCATTCCCATCATCTTCATTACCGGCCACGGTGATATTCCAATGACGGTAAAGGCCATCAAATCCGGTGCAGTGGAGTTCCTTACCAAGCCTTTTGACGACGAGAATCTATTGAATGCGATTCAGTTGGCCTTCGATCGCGATCGAGCCACGCGCCATCAGCGGGGTGAGCTCACCGAATTGCGAAAGCGTTACGATTCGTTGACCGCGCGTGAGCGGCAGGTGATGAGCATGGTGGTTTCTGGAATGCTCAACAAGCAGGTTGCGTTTGATTTGGGGACCAGTGAAATCACAGTGAAGATCCAACGCGGGCGGGTGATGGCGAAGATGCAGGCGGAATCGCTGGCCGATTTAGTGAGAATGGCGGCCAAGCTCGATCTACCTGTCAGCAGCAAGTGAGAGACCCCTCTCTTTGACATGCGATGCAGCCTGGGCTGGGTGCTCCGGCGTTGACCCACGTGTCATTTCGTGTCGCCCGAATGACAGCAGACGCCACGATCGAGGGCCGTCCAGGGCTTGTAGCTTCTGATTCTAAAGAGAAAGCTGATTGGCATGCATCGTGCAAACACAAGGAGGTATATCGCCAGCTTTGGCGCAATGCCGATCAAGGCGAGCGCCATCCTGCCTGCAGCGAGAGGAAGCAAAAGAGGGAAGCATGTGGATCGTCAAAGTCGCGCTGAACCGACCGTACACATTTATCGTTCTCGCGCTGTTGATCCTCCTCGCTGCGCCAGTCGTCATCCTGCGCACGCCCACCGACATCTTCCCCAGCATCAACATTCCGGTTGTCTCCGTCGGCTGGACCTATACGGGCCTCAATCCTGAAGAAGTCGAAGGACGTCTCACGGAACCCTATGAGAAGGCGCTCACAACGCTGGTCGACAACATTCAGCACATCGAGTCGACGAGCTATAACGGCGAAGCGGTGGTGAAAGTATTTCTGCAGCCCGGAGCATCGCTCGATACGGCCAATGCGCAGGTTACGGCCGCCTCGCAGTACATGTTGAGACAGCTTCCTCCCGGAACCCTGCCGCCTCAGATCATTAATTTCTCGGCGTCTACCGTTCCCATTCTGCAGCTGGGAATCTCCGGAGAAGGGCTCTCCGAGGCGCAACTGAACGACTATGCGACGAACTATGTCCGCACACAACTCATCACGGTGCCCGGGGCAACGGTGCCTTCGCCCTACGGCGGCAAGCAGCGCCAGATCACTGTCAACATGAACCAGATCGCCATGCAATCCAAAGGG
Organism: uncultured Acidobacteriaceae bacterium; assembly: GCA_963737325.1. Lineage (GTDB taxonomy): Bacteria > Acidobacteriota > Terriglobia > Terriglobales > Acidobacteriaceae > Granulicella. The sequence goes on along the minus strand of CAVTSJ010000014.1, from coordinate 199,636 downwards.
ATTGCCCCCGGCGATATCTTGACGGCGCTGGCGCAGCAGAGTGTGGTCATGCCTTCGGGCACCATTAAGATCGGGCAGTCGGAGTACGACGTTCGGACCAACGGCTCGCCGCGCACCGTGGAGGACCTTGCCAATATCCCCGTCAAGCAGGTGAATGGCACGACCATTTATCTGCGCGACGTCGCCAGCGTAAGTGACGGCTTCCAGGTCCAGACCAACATCGTGCGCGAGAACGGCCGCCGCGGCGTGCTGATCACCATCGATAAGAATGGCAGCGCATCGACGCTGAACGTGGTGAAGGGCATTCGCGCAATTCTGCCCCGCATCGCGAGCACGGTCCCTCCGCAACTAAAGATGACGCCGCTCGCCGACCAGAGCGTCTTCGTCCGCGGCGCCGTGGAGGGGGTCATCCGCGAGGCCGTGATTGCCGCCGCGCTCACGGCCATCATGATTCTCGTTTTTCTCGGTAGCTGGAGATCCACGCTGATCATCGCGATCTCGATTCCGCTGTCCATTCTGACGTCGCTCATCATTCTCGGCCTGATCGGCGAGACCATCAACACCATGACTCTCGGCGGATTGGCGCTGGCCGTCGGGATTCTGGTCGACGATGCTACTGTCACCATTGAGAACATTGAGCGCTTCCTCGAAGAAGGCCGCGACCTGCACGATGCCATCCTCGAGGGAGCATCGCAGATCTCGGTGCCGGCCCTGGTCTCGACCCTGTGCATCTGCATTGTGTTCCTGCCGATGTTTATGCTCGGCGGTGTGGCACGTTACCTCTTTGTGCCCTTGGCGGAGGCGGTCGTCTTCGCCATGCTCGCCAGCTACGTGCTCAGCCGAACCCTCGTTCCCACGCTGGCCATGTATTTGCTGCGAGCCAAGCAGCATGGTGCGGCCGCAAAGGGCATCTTCGCGCGCTTCCAACAAGGATTCGAGCGGAACTTCGAACGCGTGCGCCAACGCTACCATTCGTTATTGCAGGGCCTCGTCTCGCGCCGGCGCATCTTCATTCCCTCGTTCCTGGGGCTGTGTATCGTCACCTTTGCTCTGGTGCCCTTTCTCGGCGAGGACTTCTTTCCTCGGACCGACAGCGGCCAGTTCATTCTGCATGTCCGTGCCCCTACAGGGATGCGCATCGAAGATACTGCACGTCTGTTCGATCTCGTCGAGCACGAGATTCGCAAAGAGATCCCACCTGCGCAGATCAACAACATCCTCGACAACATCGGCCTGCCTTACAGCACCATGAACACGCAACATCTGACCGATGGAACGCTGGGCGCGGGAGATGGCGACATCCTCGTGACGCTGAAACCCAATCATCGGCCTACCGCGGATTTTGTGCGCTCGCTTCGGCTGAATCTGCCGCGCATGTTTCCGGGGGTGACGTTCTACACGCTGCCGGCCGACATCACGACGCAGATTCTAAACTTCGGATTGCCCGCGCCCATCGACATCCAGATCGAAGGCAACGACGTAAACGCAAGCAAGGCCCAGGCAGATAAGCTCCTCGCTCAGCTCGCCCGCGTTCCCGGCCTCACTGACCTCCGCATTCAACAGCCATTCGACTATCCCACGCTTCAGGTGCACGTGGACCGCACCAAGGCCGCGCAGGGCGGATACAACGAAATGGACGTCTCCGATAGTTTGCTCAACACGCTGAGCGGCAGCTTCCAGCTCACGCCCATGTTCTTTCTCAATTGGAACAACATGGTGGCGTACGACATCGTGGCACAAACGCCGCAGTACAAAATGGACACCATGCAGGACCTCAGAAATGTTCCCATCAACCACGCTGTACCGAGTACCCCGGCAGCGACCCCGCCGATGAATCCAGAGATTCTGAGCGACCTCGCCAGTGTCGGGCGCGGGCAGGAGATGGAGGCCGTGAATCATTACAACATTCGGCGCGTCGTCGATATCTATGCCAACGTCCAGGACCGCGACCTGGGAGGAGTAAGCAAGCAGGTTACGAAGATTCTCGATTCCAATGCAAAGGGGGTACCGCGCGGCACGTTCATCACGCTGAAGGGACAGGTAGACACGATGCGCAGTTCGTATCAGGGATTGCTGGGCGGTCTCATCTTCTCCATCGTTCTGGTGTACCTGCTGATCGTCGTCAACTTTCAAAGCTGGACCGATCCGTTCATCATCATTACGGCGCTGCCCGCGGCGCTGGCAGGCATCGTGCTGTTTCTCTTTCTCACCCGCACGGCGCTCAGTGTGCCTGCATTGATGGGCGCCATCATGTGCATGGGCGTGGCGACCGCCAACAGCATTCTTGTGGTCTCCTTCGCAACGCTTCGCTTGGAGGAGCACGGTGACGCCATTCGTGCTGCAGTTGAAGCGGGTACCACGCGCTTTCGCCCGGTCATCATGACCGCACTCGCCATGATCATTGGCATGGTGCCCATGGCGCTCGGGCTGGGCGATGGCGGCGAGCAGAATGCGCCCCTGGGTCGCGCCGTTATAGGCGGCCTGCTCTGCGCGACGGTCGCCACATTGCTCTTCGTTCCCAGCGTCTTTGCACTAATTCATGGCTCACAACGGAGCAACGAGGCGATGCGGCAAGGGCCACCTCAAGAGGAGTATGCATGATCTCCAACAGTCGAATCCTTGATGGGAAAACAAGATGAGCACACAAGATCACCAATTGCCGGCGACCAGAACCGACGTCGTTCCCGCGCACACGGACCCGCCTCACGCCATTCCGCCGACAGAGAACCCCGGCGGACTTCGCACCCTGGCAATCATCGTTGCGGTTGTTCTGCTCTTGGCCGTTGTGTACGGACTTCACGTGCGTTCTGCCAGTGAGAAACAATTGACGGTCGCAACCGACGAAGCCGCTATCCCGACGGTCAGTGTCACGCATCCCGTGGAGGGAACCAGGGCCGACGACCTCGCACTTCCAGGAAGCGTCCAGGCCTTCACGGATACGCCCATCTACTCACGCACCAATGGCTATCTGAAGATGTGGTACTTCGATATCGGCGCACACGTACACCAGGGCGATCTGCTCGCCGTCATCGAAACGCCCGAGATCGATCAGCAGTTGAACCAGTCCCGCGCCGAGCTGGAGCGCATGCAGGCCGTCGCCAATCTTGCGGGCGTCACCAGCAATCGCTGGCAGGTTTTGCTGTCCAAGCATGCCGTCTCGCAGCAGGAGGCGGACCAGACCCGAAGCAATTACATCGCCGCGCAGGCCGCAGTCGATGCCAGCAGCGCGAATGTTCGCCGTCTCGAGCAGCTGCAGAGTTACGAACGCATCATCGCTCCGTTCGATGGCATTATTACTCAGCGCAACACCGATATCGGCGACCTCATCACGGCCGGCTCCGGTTCCAGCAGTCCCCGCGAACTGTTTCACCTGGACGCGTCCAATCGTCTGCGCGTCTATGTCTCCATCCCGGAAGTCGATTCCGACTCGATCCACGACGGAGATGAAGCAACGCTGACCCAGGACGCCAATCCCAACCTAAAGATCAGCGGCAAGATCGTGCGCAATGCCGATGCCATCAATCAATCGACGCGCACGCTCACCGTGGAAGTGGATATCAACAACTCGAAAGGCCTGCTTCGCCCGGGAGCCTTCGTCTTCGTCCACTTCCATCTACCCGCCACAACTGGTTCGGTCACGATTCCATCCAACACCCTGCTGTTTCGCTCGGCAGGACTTCGCGTCGGCGTGGTCCGCAACAACCGCGTTCAGCTTGTTCCTATCACGATCGGTCAGGACTTCGGCAACGCCGTCGAGGTGACCTCGGGCCTTACCGCGGCGGACGAAGTAATCCTCGATCCCTCCGACTCGATTGAGAGCGGCATGGAAGTGCACTCCAAGACTGCGGCCACGGGAGGCCAGTCATGATCAACGCGCGCTGGCGGCGCTCCGCCACTCCATTTCTCGCCGCGACTCTCGGGCTGGCTCTTTCAGGATGCCGTGTCGGTCCGCAATACGTGCGTCCCTCCGTTCCAATGGCTCCCGCCTTTAAGGAGGCGCCACCGGAGGACTTCAAATCAGTCCATGGCTGGAAGCCCGCGCAGCCCAGCGACACCCAATTGAAAGGCGACTGGTGGACGCTCTTCAACGATCCGCAGCTGAACGCGCTGGAGGCGCAGATCGATCCAGCGAACCAGACGCTGAAGGAGGCGGAGGCGAACTTTCGCGTGGCCCGGGCCGCCGTGCGATTCAACCGGGCATCGGAGGCACCAACCATCGGGGCCGCTCCCAGCATCGGAGCCGTCCGCTTCTCTAACAATCAGCCCTACCTCAACACAGTTCCGCAACCCAACAACGGCGAAGGCGACTTTGAGCTTCCAATCGACCTGAACTACGAGATCGATCTCTGGGGACGCGTTCGCCGCACCGTCACTCAGTCACGTGAGATGGCTCAGGCCTCGGCCGCGGACCTCGCGACTTCGCGGCTTTCCCTGCACGCGGAGCTCGCACTCGATTATTTGGATCTGCGCTCGGCCGACGCCCAGCGCAGGCTTCTCAACGAAACGGTCAAGGCCTTTCAGAGCGCTCTGCAACTTACCGAGGATCGCTACAACGGTGGCGCCTCTCCGCTCTCGGACGTGACCCAGGCACGCACGCAGCTGCAGGCAGCACAGGTGGAGGCTACTGATGTCGATATCCATCGCGCCGCGTATGAACATGCGATTGCTGTCCTGATTGGAAAGCCTCCAGCCGCGTTAACCCTGCAGCCCGACCCCATCACCATTGACCCTCCTAGGCTGCCCGCGATCCCAGGTATGCTGCCGTCGCAGTTGCTGGAACGTCGCCCGGATATCGCTTCCAGCGAGCGCAGTATGGCCGCGGCGAACGAGCAGATCGGCATTGCGCAGGCGGCCTACTATCCAACGCTATCGCTCTCGGGCACGGCAGGCTTCCTGGGAACGTCGGCGATCAACTGGTTTACATGGCCGAGCCGCTTCTTCGCCGTCGGCCCCGCGTTCTCCGAGACGCTCTATGACCACGGCCGCCGCCACGCCACCACCGACATCGCTCGTGCCCAGTACGACGACACCGTGGCCACCTACCGTCAAACCACGCTCACTGCATTCCAACAGGTCGAAGACAATCTCAACGCCCTGCGCAATCTCGAGATTGAAGCCGGCCAACAGCACGGCGCCACGGCCTCTGCGCAGCAGTCGCTCGACCTCTTCAATATCCGTTACGAGGATGGTGTCGATAGCTATCTCCAGGTAATTACCTGGCAGACCGCTCTGCTTGAAAACCAGCTCAATGATATCGCGATCACTCAGCGGCGCTTCGAAGCCAGCGTGCTGCTCGTCAAAGCGCTGGGCGGCGGTTGGGATGCATCTCAACTCCCGCAGCACCTGTAGCAGTATTCCTGGTGAAATTTTGGATGGACGACACAACAGAAATGGGAGCAAGCCATGCCAACAGACGTATTGCAAAAAGATAAGGCAAGACTCGGATTGATAGGCCTCGGAATCATGGGAAGCCGCCTGACGCGGCGCCTGCACGCGGCCGGTTGGAATATTCAAGCATGGAACCGCAGCCCTGAGCCCACAAAGGAGCTGAGCCAGGCCGGTATCCCGATCGCGACGTCGCTTGCGGATCTTGTCGCCAATTCGGACGTAGTTCTGTCTTCGCTGGCAAACGACGCAGCCGTCGACTCGGTCTACCGTGACAGTGGAGGCGTCTTCTCTATGGCGAAGCGCGGCACCATCGTGCTTGAGATGAGTACAATCTCGCCGCAATTGTCCCACCTGCTCCACACCGATGCGTCCTCAGCCGGCATTCGCTTGCTTGATTTGGCGGTCTCCGGCTCAGCGCCGGCGGTTGAGGCGGGAACGATAACCCTGCTTGCAGGCGGAGACCAGAATACATTTGCCCAATGCATCCCCATTTATGAGGCCATTGCCAAGCAGTGGTTTCGAATGGGCGGTGGAGGTTCCGGCGTTCAAATGAAGCTGGTCGTGAATCTCCTGCTCGGCGTCGGAATGCAGGCGGTCGCGGAAGCGGTGTCGTTGGGTGAACATCTGCAGCTGGATAAAAAAGTTCTGTTGGATGTGCTGTCAAAGACTGCCGTGATTCCTCCGGCCCTTGTAGGGAAGTTCAAAAAGATCGAGACCGATGACTACTCGCCGCAATTTCCTTTGCGGCTTATGGCCAAGGACATGGATCTAATTGTGGAGACCGCAAAAACCGCCGGCGCCGACCTGCCTGCGGCGACTGCGACCAGGTCCGTGTTCGACGCAAATATAGAAGCGAGTGGAGATCTCGATTTGTCCGCCATCACATCCTTTGTGGTTCATCACAAGGCCGAACAATCAAATCTTCAGTAATCACAGAGTTCAGATAGCAGATTCAAGGAGAACAAATGGAGACACCATCGATTCGAGTCGTTCGACCAGAGCAGTTTGATTCCGCTACAGCGCAAACGCCGGGGTCGAAGCGTACTGCCGCAATTTATCCGAAGGCCGGCATCGTTTCGCCCATGTGGGGAGGACTCTTCCTGGTTGAGCCCGGAGCTCGAACGGGAATACACCACCACGGAGAGCAGCACACGATCGCGTACGTGCTGAGCGGCACCTGCCAGGTGCGCTGGGGCGACCGGGGTGAGTTCGAGGCGACAGCACAGGCTGGCGACTTCCTGTCCGTCCCTGCATGGCTTCCACACCAGGAGATCAATCCGTCACAGGAAGTGCCCTTCCGGTGGACCGTAGTCCGCAGTACCCCTGAGCCAATCGTTGTAAACCTGCCCGATGACTTTTGGGATGATGGCAATCGGATCGTGCCAGACCCGCGCGTTGGAGCGAACAGCACCACCTAAACTAAGATGGAAGGGAGCATAGAGATGACATATATACCTGATGAGAAGCGATACGACGGAGTTTCGTATAACCGGTGTGGGCGATCGGGAATCGTCCTGCCGCCCATATCCCTTGGCTTGTGGCAGAACTTCGGCGGGGTCAATGTCTTCGAGACGGGCCGCGCTGTCATTCGGCGCGCGTTCGATCGAGGGGTGACACACTTCGATCTGGCGAATAACTATGGGCCGCCCTACGGGTCAGCCGAGGAGAACTTCGGGGAGATACTGAAGAAAGATTTCAGCGGCCACCGCAATGAGCTATTGATCTCGACAAAGGCCGGCTGGGATATGTGGCCTGGGCCTTATGGCCTGGGTGGATCACGCAAGTACATGCTCGCCTCCCTGGATGAAAGCCTGCAGCGCATGGGCCTCGACTACGTTGATATCTTTTATTCTCACCGGCCCACTGTCGATGTTCCACTGGAAGAGACCATGGGCGCGCTGGTACAGGCAGTGCGACAGGGCAAGGCTCTATACGTGGGAATCTCTTCCTACGGCCCCGAGCGGACACGCGAAGCCGCCGAGATTCTGAAGAGCGAAGGTGTTCCGCTGCTCATTCATCAACCGTCGTATTCCATGCTGAATCGTTGGGTCGAGAAGGAACTGCTTGGCGTTCTGGAGGAACTGGGCGTGGGCTGCATTGCATTCTCGCCGCTGGCTCAAGGGCTGCTGACTGATAAGTATCTCCATGGAGTGCCGGAGAGTTCGCGCGCTGAATCGGGTGGGTCGTTCGACAAAGAATTCCTGAGCACGGAAAACATCGGACGCGTCAAGGCCCTCAACGAGATTGCGAAGGGACGTAGACAGTCTCTGGCGCAGATGGCGATTGCCTGGGTTCTGCGTGATAAAAGAGTGACCTCCGCGCTGATTGGAGCCCGCAGCGTGGAGCAGCTCAACAACTCACTCGATGCAATCACGAAGCTGCAGTTCACGGATGCTGAGCTGAAGGAGATTGACACATACGCAGTGGATGGAGCCATCGATATATGGAGGAGCGCGCGGGAAGAAGCCGCGTAATGAGTGAAATGCATGATGCTCCCGGGGCATTACGGTCCGGGCGAATCTCCTTCGCGTGTTGATGAGGCCTAAGCCTGTGTCGCGCAGGTTCGAAGTGGAGTGCATAGCTGTGATGCTTTGGGGCAAGCTATTGTCTTAATTATCTCCAGCAGGGCATCTACGCTTAGAGCTTTTGGATAGAAAGCATCGGCGGCAACACCAGGGGGAACATCGTTTCCCGAGAACGCGCTGCTCATCGCGACAACACGGGTCGTAGGAAACTGCTGCTGCACCAGCGGCAGGAGCTCAAATCCGGACATTCGCGGCATATTGAGATCTGACAGAACCACGTCTGGAATTTTGACGCTCAAATCTTCCAGGGCGGCAACACCATCACGCGCGACCCGTATCGCATAGCCGGACAGCTCAAGAATGTCGGAGAGCAGGTCGCGGATTTGATCGTCGTCCTCGACGATCAGAATCGTTGGCTTCGTGGTTCTCATTGCGCCGCTCGGTTCGGGCAGTGTCACTGTTGCCTCCTCGTCACTACCGTCAAGCAACTAGAATTGCCAATTGTGGGATACAGCTTGCCTAATTAATGGCTTGCCGTGGGATGGGAGAGTTTGCTGCGGGCCGTGAGATGCCAAACTTTTGCATTTTCGCGATCAGGGTGGTGCGTTTCAGTCCGAGCTTTGCAGCGGCGCCGTCCGCGCCTCCGACCATCCATCGATGGTCTCTTAGCGTGCGAAGAATTAGATCGCGTTCGATGTCCTTCAGCGTTGACGGTGCACTTGAAGTCGAAACACTTTCTGGCTCGGCAGTTGGAAGAGGATTGGGAAGTACACCATCGTTTGAGAGAATGACAGCGCGCTCTATCAAGTTTTGCAGCTCGCGAATATTTCCCGGCCAAGGGTAAGAATAGAGCGCATCCATCGTCTGTTGAGGGATGTGGTCGACCTGTCTGCCCGTCCGTCTGACCGATAACTCGACAAAATGCTTGACCAACGCCGGTATGTCCTCGCATCTCGCTCGCAACGCCGGAATACAGATTGGGAATACGTTCAAACGGTAGTAAAGATCGCTACGAAACTCACCTAGCCTTGTCATCTCTGGTAGATTGCGGTGTGTTGCGGCAATGACCCTGACATCGACCTGTTGCGTTCGGTTGCTACCCAGTCGTTCGAATTCCTGTTCCTGCAGTATGCGTAGGAGCTTGGGCTGCAAAGCCGGCGGAATATCGCCTACCTCGTCGAGAAAGAGCGTTCCTTTATCAGCCATTTCGAAGCGTCCGGGCTTTTGTGCAATCGCTCCGGTAAACGCGCCTCGTTCATGACCGAAAAGCTCACTCTCCAGCAGATCCAGAGGGATGGCGGCACAATTCAGCTTCACGAACGGGCGTCCGCACCGCGAGCTAAGATTGTGAATCGCGCGAGCGATCAACTCCTTGCCCGTGCCGGTTTCTCCCTGGATCAGTACGGTGGAACTGGTAGACGCTACTCGTTCTACCTGGTCGAGAACCGCTTCGAGCGCAGGGCTGTTGCCGATGAGCTGTTCGAATCGGCGCGGCCCGGAAGCCTTGTCCTTACACATAAAATCGTTGGATGTATTCATGGGAGAACCTCCAGCGTTCCTGTTGCGGATGGGCCCTATAGGCTCAGCGGGCAAGAGCTGCCCGAACACTTTCGAGAAGAAGCTCGTCATCGAATGGTTTCGGGAGAAACTCCACAGCGCCCGCTCTCATTGCATGAAGCCGCATCGCTTCATCGCCGTGTGCCGTGATGAAGATGGTTGGAATTGAACATTTTTCAGCGTTGAGTCTTGCCTGCAAATCCAGCCCTGACATCCCCGCCATGCGGATGTCCGTGACGAGACACGCGGTTTGATGGTGATGGCCGGAGTCCAGGAATTCCTCAGCTGACGCGTAAGCTCGTGCCGGCAACCCCACCGACTTGAGAAGACCTTGCATCGCGGTGCGTATCAAGTCGTCGTCGTCGACAATTGCCACGAATTTCGTCTGCGCTTGAGCGACCATGTACACAGCATGCGCCTTCATCGAAGAGCGGGCAATCATACCTTGGTATGACGGCCGTCAGCCAACCAGCAGCATCACTCCTTCGCTTCGAGCGCCGACAGCGTGAAATGAAACCTTGCGCCTTGCGGAATATTCTTCTCCGCCCACAGCCGTCCCCCGTGTGACTCAACAATGGAGCGGCTGATCCGTAGCCCCATGCCGGTGCCGTGGAGTTTGGTCGTAAAGAAGGCATCAAAGATGCGGTTTGCCTGTTCTGCGGGAAGTCCTACGCCGGTATCGCTAACCGACACCATCACTTGTCCGTCTGTGGCCTGTTCCGAACTGATAAGCAATTCACGCGGTCCCTGCTGATCCGCCATTGCGTCGATGCTATTCATGGCGAGGTTCATCATCACCTGCTGCAACTGCACGCGATCTCCCATGATCCGCGGAAGATCTGCCGTCAGCTTCGTTTTGAGCGTGATCAGGAATCGAGATGTCTCCCCGCGCAGGAGAGCGATCATCTCCCGGATAATTTCGTTGATGTCCACCAACTCCCGGGGGGCAGTGTCTTTTTTGAAGAGCAGCCGAATCCTGCTGACGATCTCGGCAGCCCGCGTTTGATCCTGAACGATTCTCATGGCCGCGGCGCGCGCCTCTTCTAGATTCGGCGTATCCCCGGCGAGCCAGCGCAGGCAAGTCCTGGCATTGGTGAGCGAAGCTGCGATCGGCTGATTCACCTCGTGTGCGACCGAGGCGGTGAGCTCACCCATAGTCGTCACGCGGTTTGCGTGAGCAAGGTCCGCCTGTGCCTGGCGTAACCTCTCCCGTTCTTCCTCGGCCTGCTTTCGCTCGGTGACATCGATTCCGGTGCCCACAATTTCAACGAGATCCCCCGATGGGCCCAGAACCGGGTGTCCAATCACCTGGATATTTCTGATTGCGCCATCAGGATGAAAGATCCGGTAACTTACCCGATAGTCGTCCCGGTCGCGAACTGCTCGCTCTAATTCTGCCGCAACAATAGGCTGATCTTCAGGATGAATGCGTTGAATAAGCGTTTCGAAGGGCGGCATTCCATCTGCTGGGTCGAAACCAAGCAGGCGAAAGCACTCATCGGACCAATAGCGGTTTTCACCCGTAACCGGGCTCCACGCCCAGCTGCCGGTACGACTGAGTCTCTGCGCTTCTGCGAGGTATGCCTCGCTCTCGCGAAGCTTCATCTCCGCCCGCTTTGCAGAGCTGATGTCGGTCACGGCACCGGCATACTCCGCAGCGCCGCCAGGCGATTGGGCGAGGGGGCGACCTATTCCGTACATGTATCGGGTGGTCCCTTCCGGCAGAACGATTCTGAAATGTGCCTCCACATTTCTCCCCGCGCTAATTGCATTGTCGAGCTCTTCCGCGGTGGTGCCTCGATCCTCCGGATGTATACGCTGAAAAAATTCATCGAGCGAAGGAATCTCGACCTCGTCCGGCGCGAGGCCGAATAAGCGGCGGTGTTCCTTGGAAGAATGGATCATCTCTCGAGTGGCAATATTGCATGCCCAGGTGCCCGTCTGGCTCAGTCTCTGCCCCTCCGCCAAGTACGCTTCGCTGCAGCGCAGAGCCTCCTCGGCGCGCTTGCGGTCGGTAATGTCGCTCACCGCGCCCAGGTATTCGAGAATGCCTGGCGAGGGCCTGGAAGGGCGAGACAGTGCAAGGATGTATTTGATTTCACCGTCCGGCATTAGCAAACGGTGCTCAACACTAAAATCTATGCCCTCCTTGATTGCGTGATCGAGCGCGCGCTGCACCGCATATCTATCCTCGGGATGAATTCGCTGCATTACGAATTGCATCGTTGGCTTGATGTTTCTATCAAGCCCAAAGATCTTGTAGCTTTCCTCCGACCAGTAGATGTCTCCACTTGAAACGTTCCAGCCAAAGCTGCCTGTGTGGCTCAGCATCTGGGCTTCAGAAAGGTAAGCTTCACTGCGACGAAGGGCCTCCTCGGCACGCTTGCGTTCTGCTCTCTCCTCGGTTTCGCGCATCGCACGGCGCACCGACGGCGCCAATCTTGACAGGCGCGTCTTCAAAACGTAATCCGTGGCGCCAATCTTGAGCGCTTCAATCGCGATCTCTTCGCCCAACGCCCCGGAAACAAGGATGAACGGCATATCCGGAAGGATGCTCCGTGCGAGTCTCAACGCCGAAAGGCCGTCAAAGGAGGGAAGAGAATAATCGGCCAGGATCAGGTCCATGGCGCCTTGCTCAAGAGCGACATGGAATTCAGGTTGTGTATCGACCCGCGCGAGACTGCACCGAACGCCTTCCGCCTCGAGCGAACCCTGGATCAACTCAGCATCGTGAGGATCATCTTCCAGGGAAAGAATCCGCAATGGTTGGTGCATGCTCACTTCCTGACGGTTCCTGGTGGAGTTACGTTGAGGATTGCCCAGAAGACGCCAAGCTCCTTGATTGCGTTCACAAACTCGTGGAAATCAACTGGCTTAACCACGTAGGCGTTCACGCCAAGCTTGTAGCTCGAGACCAGATCTCTTTCCTCGCGGGAGGAAGTAAGCACCACCACTGGAATCACCTTCAGATTGTCGTCGGACTTTACCTGGCGCAAGACTTCCAGCCCGTCTATTTTAGGCAGCTTGAGATCCAGAAGGATCACAGCAGGATGGTCGGTGGAGCGCGTGGTGAACTTCCCGCGGCGATACAAGTAATCAAGTGCCTCTTCGCCGTCGCGAGTCACGACCACTTCATTTGCGAGGTGGTGATCTTCCAGCGCGGTCATGGTCAGTTCCACATCGTTGGGGTCGTCCTCGACCATCAAAATACGTCCCAGGTTGTCCATAATTTCCTTTCAGGATTTTAGAGCTGAGAAATAAAACGTTGCTCCCTGATCGACCGCGCCCTCAGCACGGACCTTGCCCCCGTGACGGAGAATAATCCGCTGAACAGTAGCCAGCCCTATCCCGGTGCCCTCGAATTCGTCTGTATGATGCAGACGTTGAAACACACCAAACAGCTTGTCAGCATACTTCATATCGAAGCCCGTTCCGTTATCTCTAATAAACACGACCACTTCGCGTTCGCTTGCGTCAGAGCAGCCGATCTCGATTTCGGCCCGCTCTCGTTTGCGCGTGAACTTAATTGCATTCGATACAAGGTTAACAAGAACAATCCTCAACATCGAACGGTCCCCATGACATGGCGGGAGCATGCCGATCTTCCAGACAATTTCACGGCCGACGGTATCCTGCTGCGCTTCGGTAACAACTTCCTTTACGAGTTGATCGAGATTCACCTGGGTCATTTGCGCGTCGGCGCGGCCCATCCTGGAGAACGCCAGAAGGTCGTCGATCAGGTTGCCCATCCGTTTTGCCGACTCCAGAATCATCGCCATGTGCCGTTGTCCTTTATCGTCCAGCGTGGAAGACGAATTTTTCTGGAGCAACTCCGCAAAGCCGGCCACGTGTCGCAGCGGTGCACGCAGGTCATGAGAAACAGAATAGGCAAACGCCTCCAATTCTTTATTCGCAGCCTGGAGTTCATCGCGAGCGCGCAGAAGTTCTGATTCCACGCGCCGGCGTGTTGCGCTGAACCCGGCGACAAGCAACGCAAACAGAATGTAAATCAGGTAGTAGGGAAGGTCGGAAGGTGTCACGCGGAAGGAGCCAAACGGTGGGGTGAAGTAGTAGTCGAAGGCCAGGCTCGAAAGTATAAGTGCAAGAATTGTCGGTCCGGTCCCTGCATACCACGCCGTCACCGCTATGGCGAACAGGAAGAGCGGTAGCCCCACCCGCTCGATATGGTGGCTTACCATGAAGAGGCCAACCCCCAGAGCAATTGCGACGGACACAAGTGCCAGAGCGTAGCGTCTGATCATTGGCTGGATTCTTCGTGTTTGGGCGTACACCCGGATCATAGCTCGCCTTAACCGACTGCCCTAACAGCATTTCTTGGCTGCCAACTATAGCGCGTTGAATTCATTGGAGCAAGCTTAGATCATGCGCCTCTTGCGAACGGCGGTTGTGAGTCAGGGCCTCACGTCAATGTGTGATGGACTGCCAAGCCACTCAGTGGGGAGATGAGTAATGGCAAGTCGGCACGGGTGGAGTCTTGAAAGGGGTAGCAATTCGGTCTCGGAGAGCTACTTCGCTGGCCGGCTCACAGCGGGAGTTGTTCCGGTGGCGCATAACCATGCTGCTCTCGTCCAACGTTGCCGTCGTACTTTTTGGTGGTTTTGTACAGTTCGAGATGGCCATCGCCTGAAGAAGGTCTGCATCTCTCACGGAGCGCATGCATCTCCTGAGACTTCAACGGTTGGAAGCCGCGCGCAATGTTCACGTTCTGCTGCAGCACGTCCAGCGAATCAATACCGCAAATTGTGGTCGCGACCGGCAGGCTCATTGCGTAACGCAGCGCCTCTTCCGCCCTCGCGACGCCGTAGAGTATCGGCTGGCCGTCACCCCCGAGGCTCTTCATTCCAAGCGCCGCAATCCCTTGCCGCTGAAGTTCAGGAAGCACCTGCAGCTCGAAGCTACGGTAAGTCGCGTCAAAACAGTTGAGCGGTAGTTGCACGGTATCGAAGGGGTACTTGTGTGCCAGCATCTTGAGATGGATCGCCGGGCTCTTATGTCCTGTGAAGCCAACAAATCGAACCTTGCCCTGCCGTTTCGCGTCATCCAGCGCCTCGACCACACCACCCTTTGCGAAATGCAAGTCCGGGTCATTCTCGTAGATGACCTCATGGATCTGCCAAAGGTCCAGGTGGTCGGTTCCCAGCCGCTTCAGGGACTCCTCCAACTGTTGCATGGCGACCTTCTTATCCCGGCCGTGCGTGCAGACCTTGCTCATCAGGAAAGCCTTATCGCGCCTTCCCTGCAAACCAAGTCCCATCCATTCTTCACTTCTGTGGTCGTTGTACTCCCATGCGTTGTCGAGAAACGTGACCCCCGCGTCGATCGCTTCCTGGACCAGGCGCACCGCCAGGTCTTGCGATTGCACTGTCCCGAGATGGTATCCGCCAAGACCGATGATCGAGACCTGTTCGCCCGTTTTTCCGAGCGGCCTGCGAGGAATCGGTTCAGCGCCGCCGTTCGTGCTTTGCGACGGAGGTGCCGCCGATGCGATTTGGCCTCGCGAAACCGAACCCGCAAGCACGCCCCCTGCGAGAGCCAGGCCAGCTTGTAGTAAGGACCGCCGCTGAATTTCAGGAGCTGCCTGCGATGGCTCGTTCTGTCGACCTTGATCTTCCATGCTTCATCTCCTCGACGTCTCCGGCGTTGTCTCTGGCACCAACCAGGGGCCGTCCGCCTTGGCCAGCATCTCCGTGACCTCTCTTTGGGTGTGATCGAAGGGGAATCCATGAGGCATGCGGGTCATCGGGTTGTCATACCGGAGCGATACTTTGTATGGCTCAAAGCGGCCATCTGCGGCGGTGGGCGCGCAGCGAACACGCAGGGCCTCCATCTCGCTTTCAGTCATTGGCTCAAATCCCCGCACGACGCTCAGGTTCTTGTGGAGCACGTCGAGCGAGTCCATGCCGCAAATGGTGGTGGTAACTGGCAGGCTCATCGCATAGCGCAGCATTTCCTGGGCCTGGACAACGCCGGCCTTGATCCCCCAGGCCGTTCCTCCCATGCTCTTCATGCCCAGCGCGGCCATGCCTCGCCGATTCACCTCGGGCAGGACTTTCTTCTCAAAGCTATGGAAGTTGGCGTCGAAGGGATTGAGCGGCATCTGCACTGAATCAAATGGATAACCGAGTTCGAGCATCTTGAGATGAAACGCCGGATCCTTGTGACCAGTGAACCCCACGAATCTGACTTTTCCATCTTTCTTTGCCTGGTCGAACGCTTCCAGTACACCGCCTTTCGCGTAGGCCAGCTCGGGGTCGTTGTCGTAGACGATGCCATGGATCTGCCACAGGTCCAGATGATCCGTTTGATATCGCCGCAGCGAGTCCTCAAGCATCTTCATTGCCAATTGTCCGCTTCGCCCATGGGTGCACACCTTTGTCATCAGGAAGACCTTTTCGCGGCGTCCGCCCCGCAGCGCCCTGCCCAGGATGGTCTCAGTCTTGCCGTTGTAATACTCCCATGCGTTGTCGAAGAAAGTGACGCCAGCGTCGATCGCCTCGTGGACAAGTTGCACTGCCTCGTCCAGGCTCGGCACATCGCCAAGATGATGACCGCCCACTCCGATAGCGGAAATGTGCTCACCCGTGCTCCCAAATTTCCGATAAATCATCCCTCGCGCCCCTCCCGCCGGCGCTGCAGTTCCTTCCCCGCTACCCGAGACGCCGGATATTGCAGCCACAGCACCCGCACCGACTCTGAGAAAATCCCTTCGACTTGCCTGCATCTCTCGGCCTCAAATGTTGCTTATCGACCGGCAACGCAACCAGGCGGTAGGCTCTTTTCTACTAGATGCATCATGGCCCTGAAACGTGGCGCTTTCGAGCATATTCTCGAGCGGCACGTGATTTTCACGGTAGGCGGCGGCCACACTCATCAGCACGGCCCGCCTACTCGTCCGGCTCTCGGCCTGCTCGCCGTCGATCACGATGTAGGCCGGCCGGAACTCGCCGTCATCTTTATTTATGGACAGGAGCGAATTGCCAACGCTCCCCGATCTTGAGATACTTTTGAGGTTGACCTTACTAGCCGTGCTTACCATCCATTTCCCATCCACCGGCACTTCTGGCACCGACAACATCCCGTCGGCGCAGTCTGCACGAAGTGTGTTCTTGACCGACGACCTGGATAGCAAGCGGACAGTAAGCAAAGAACAAATTGTAAGTTGTTGAAAAATAAGGGCGGGAGTAGTTCAGTGGCAGAACGTCAGCTTCCCAAGCTGAATGTCGCCGGTTCGATCCCGGTCTCCCGCTCCAGCCCTTCAGCGCACATCGCGCCATGAACAAAAAGGCCGCGCTCCTGAGCGCGGCCTTTCCGTTCCACCTGCTTCCTGCCGTTACTGCGCGCCCGACGTAGCACTAGCCGTCTGCACCTTCTGCTCTGAAGGCAGCGTGTGGTTCTCCAGCGCCAGCGCCTCGGGCATATAGGTCAGCGCCGCATTCACCTGGGGATCCCACTCGGTAATCACCTGGCTGCCGGCCGCCTGGCCAAACTGTGCCGTAAACAGCTCAGTCTTGATCCGCGCCTTCACCCAGTCCAGGTTATCGGCAAACTCCTTGTCGGTGAAGTCCACGTTCTTCGACTTCAGAAAGTCCTTGAACTCCTGCTGCATGGCCGCATCCACGGTCATGTCGCGGCTCACCGTATGCGTTGCCAGGTAATGCTGGCTGAAGTCCGAGAACGCATAGTGAACCAGCATCTCGTCCTCAAAGTGATTGTTCTTCAGCGGCGCAATCTTCTCATCCGGAGTAATGCCGCCGCCGCCATACACGATGCGCCCGGCATCGGTCTTCTCCACTTCCTTATTCGTGTTATTCGCCGGCAGCGCGCCATCGCGCACATAGTAGTAGTCGTATAGCGAAATGCCATCATAGTTCCGCTGGATCAGCCGTCCCGAAGGCGTGTAGTAGTGGTAGGTCGTCAGCGCCAGCCCGCTATCCTGCGAGATCGGAAACACGGTCTGCACCAGCCCCTTGCCGAACGTCGTCTCGCCCACAATCAGCGCGCGATCATGATCCTGCAGCGCGCCCGAAATAATCTCCGCAGCCGAAGCCGTATTCCGATCCACCAGCACCACGATCGGATACTTCGTATTCGATCCGCTCGGCACCGTATAAACCTGGTCCGGGAACACGCCCTTGCGCGCCCGCTGCGACACCACGATATCGCCCTTCTTCAGGAACTTGTCGCACACATCAACCGCCTGGTTCAGCAGCCCGCCCGGATTTCCGCGCAGGTCGATCAGCAGCCCCTGCAGGTTCGGCCCAAACTTGTCCAGCGCCGCCTGCACCTCTGCCGACGTCGTCTCCATCTCCCCCGTGATGCGGATATACCCAATCCCCGGCCGAATCATGAACGCCAGGTCCACCGACTTCTCCGGAATCTCATCGCGCATCAGGTCGAACGTCAGTGGCTTCGGCGACCCCTCACGCATCATCGTCACCGTCACGTGCGTCCCGCGCGGTCCTTTCAGCAGCGACGCAACGGCCACCGTGTCCATGTGGGCAGTCGACTTCCCGTCCACCGACATAATCACGTCGCCCGGCCGAATCCCCGCCCGAAACGCCGGCGTCCCCTCCATCGGCACCACCACCACCACCTTGCCGTCCTGCAGCACAATCCGCATGCCTACGCCGAAGTACTTGCCGCTCTGTTCTTCGCGCATCTCCGCATACGACTTCGGATCATAAAAATTCGAGTGCGGATCCAGCACGTGCAGCATCCCTGGAATCGCCCCGTCGTAAATCACCTTATCGACCTGGTCTTTATTTAGCTTGTTCGCGTAGTTCGCCTCCACCAGCGCGTACACGTCCGTAAACTGTTTCATCGAATCGCGCAGTTGCGACTCATCCGTGGCCGATTGCGCCGCCACCCGGCCGCCCACCAGCGAACCTGCAAACCCGCAGGCTGTTAAGAACATCGTTGCTGTAAAGAGTGCGCGCCGCATCGGGGAAGCCATCATGGAAGGGAAGAACCTCGGAGGTGAAACAGCCAAAACACCGGCGGGACCTGCGTCATTGCAGCCGTTTCCCGTTGGACGGAGTATAACATCGCAGGGTTAGCCAACGCCCCTCTCTACCCCCTCCGACCAACCGGGTGCCCCATGTCTCGCTTCTGAGACATGGGTTCGCACAACGCCCCTCCACCCGAAAACCCGGCGTCGCCCCCCATCCCCCCAAACAAGCGTCCGCGCGGGTAGAATGGGATTGCGAGATAACCTCTACCCGGCTCCGCGGTCAAATATCTAAGCCGCGCGGTCAAATACTCATCAGACCGCTTGAAGAGCACACTGCACGGGCGGTTCTGCATAAGGAACGGATGACCCAGAAGCTTACACGCATCAACCTCCAGGGCCGGTTCAAGACCAAGCCGAGCATCGTAGCCACGTTCGTTCTTTCCGCTGCGGTGGCCGGTTCCTCCGCGCTCGCACAGCAGCAGGGATATCAACCTCAGACCACCAACTTCGAGCCTGCCTCCACGCTCACCCTCCCCCCCCTGCCCGAGCCGCCGCCCATCACCCCCAACGGCACCGTCGTCGAAGACGCCGTCGCGCGCGTCAACGACCAGATCATCACCCGCACCGAGTACCAGGCCGCCGAAGATCAGCTCCTGCAGGAAGCCCGCCAGGAGAATCTCACCCAGGCCGAGCTCGACGAGCGCGTCCACAACCTCCTCCGCGACCTCATCGATGAGCAGCTCCTGCTCTCCAAGGGCAAGGAGCTCGGCATCACTGGCGACGCCGAAACCATCCGCGAGCTCGACGACATTCGCAAGAAGAACAATCTCCCCTCCATGGAGGCCCTCGAGAAGGCCGCTGCTCAGCAGGGTGTCTCCTTCGAAGACTTCAAGCAGCACATCCGCGATCAGATCATCCGCCAGCAGGTCGTGCGCGACCAGGTCGGCAGCCATCTCCAGATGACCCACGCCGATGAGCTCGCCTACTACGACGCCCACAAGCAGGACTTCCTGGTCCCCGAGCAGGTACACCTCAGCGAGATCCTCATTCCCACTCCCGAGAACGCAACCCAGGCCCAGCTCGACGCCGCCCAGGCCCGGGCTGACGCCATCGCCGGCAAACTTCGCGCCGGTGCCAACTTCGCCGCCCTCGCCCGCACCGACTCCGGCGGCCCCAACGCCGCTGCCGGCGGCGATCTCGGCGACTGGAAGCGC
Source organism: uncultured Acidobacteriaceae bacterium (assembly GCA_963737325.1). Taxonomy (GTDB): domain Bacteria; phylum Acidobacteriota; class Terriglobia; order Terriglobales; family Acidobacteriaceae; genus Granulicella. The sequence continues at coordinate 179,981 of CAVTSJ010000014.1, read as the reverse complement.
GGCACCCTCGGCGACATCCTCGAGAAAGCCACCTTCTCCCTCCCCGTCGGCGGCAATACCGACCCCATCCGCACCCGCCAGGGCTACGTCATCCTCCACGTCGACTCCCACCAGCAGGCCGGCGTCCCGCCACTCTCCGCCGTTGAACAGCAAGTGCAGGAGGCCCTCTACTTCCAGCAGCTCCAGCCCGCCCTCCGCGCCTACCTCACCAAAGCCCGCGCCGACGCCTACATGGACGTAGACACCAAGGACGGCTTCGTCGATACCGGTGCTGCCACCAGGAAGCCCGCCACACAGATCGCCTATACCTCCTACAAGGCGCCGCCACTCAAGAAGAAGGTCCAGGCCAAGCAGCGCCTCGAGCAGGAAAAGGCCAACCGCGCCCAGGCTGAGCTCGCCGCCGCCCGCGAACGCGCAGCCGAAAAGGAAGCCGCCGCCGCTGCCAAGGTAGACGAGAAGAATGGTAAGCCGGTCGAGGCCGCCTACAAACCCAAGAAGATCCATCGCGAAAAGATTCGCTTCGGCGAGGCGCCTGAGAAGGCTCTCCCCGCCGGTACCGCCGAGACCGCCCAGGGTGGCTCCATCGGCGCCCCCATCACCGGCCAGGCTCCCGGCGTCGCCATGTCGGCCAATGAGTCCGTCACCACCATCACCACGGGCACTGGAGCGGATGAGGACACCGCCGATCCCTTTGCCTCCAGGACCGGACCCCACAAGAAGGTCCGCTACGCTGACCTCGAGGCACAGGCGGAGGAGAAGTCGGCCAAAGAACACCTCACCAAGGCGGAAGCCAAGGCCGAAACCCGCCCCTTTCCCACTACCCCCACCGAGAGCGCGGACGAGAAGTTGCGCGCCCAGCCCCTCGGCCTCAACGGCGACACCGTCGCCAAGAAGAAGAAGCCCAGGCACCAGAAGGGCGAAGTGAAGGAACGCTTCGAGGAGAAGCCGAAGGAACCAGCGGAGACACCCAACACCGTAGCCCCCACGGTCAACCCCAACCTCGCAACTCCCATCCCGCCGCCCCCCACCAACAGCAACCCAACCCAGCCTTAATCACTCACCACCGCACTCCCCCAACGAGGGCCATCAGGCCCTCGTTTCTTCTGCCCTCAACTCAGAACTGACAACTGAGAACTGACCACTCAGCTCCCGTCACAGCATCCACCCCACCACTGTCGTATCCTTGCCATCAGTGAAAGACTTCTTCATCGCCGACGCCCCCCGTTTCGAAAACCAGCCCATCACCAGCTTCTTCGTCATCGCTGCCATGACGGCCCGCGACAAGAAGGGAAGCGCAGGCCAATACCTCGCCCTCACCCTCGCCGACAAGTCCGGCCAGTTCGAAGCCCGCATGTGGGAAGACTTCGCCGACGTCCTCCAGACCTGCGCCGCCGGCTGCTACGTCAAAGCCCAGGGCCAAATCTCGAAGTACCAAGGCAAGTACCAGATCACCCTCACCAAGATGCGCCTCGCCGCCGCCTCCGAAATCGATACCGCCGACTTCGTCCCCACCACCCAGTACGACATCCCCTCCATGGCCGCCGAGCTCCGCAGCTACGTCGACGCCTTCCGCAACCCCCACCTCCGCCGCCTCGTCCTCGCCTTCCTCGACGACCCCGAGCTAGGCCCCGCCTTCCTCGAAGCCCCCGCCGCCAAGCGCCTCCACCATGCCTGGATCGGAGGCCTCCTCGAACACGTCCTCCACCTGGTCCGCATCTGCCTCGCCAACGCCCCCTTCTACCCCGAAGTCGACCCCGACCTCCTCGTCACCGGCGCCATCCTCCACGACTTCGGCAAAGTCCGCGAACTCTCCTGGGCCAGCTCCTTCGACTACACCCTCGAAGGCCAGCTCATCGGCCACATCTCCATAGCCCAGGGCCTCCTCCACGAAAAAATCGCCCAGCTAGACGCCCAAGCCGCCGCACAATCCCAACTCCCGCCGTCCGCGCAGTCCCTCCAGGCATTGTCATCCTTCGCCGAAGGCGGAGGATCTGCTTCTCTCCCTGCACAATCTCAACTCTCGCCGTCCGCGCAGGACCTCTCGCCCTCCGCGCAGGAGTTCCCCCAAAACCTCCGCATCCTCGTCGAGCACATGATCCTCTCCCACCACGGCAAGCTCGAATTCGGCAGCCCCAAACTCCCCATGACCCCCGAGGCCATGCTCCTCTCCGCCCTCGACGACCTCGAAGCCAAATTCCAGGCCCTCCGCAACGAGTTCGCCGCCGCCTCCGCCGCCGGCCGCTCCCCCAACGAACCCACCGAATGGGTCCGCAGCATGGACCGCGCCCTCTTCAACTCCCAGGCCTGGCTCTCCGCCAAACCCACCAAAGACTGACCCCCGCCTGCACGCCCAATTCATCCCGGGAACGTGAACAGCTCCACCAGCGTCTTCAAGCGCGCCTTCTGACGGATCGGCGGAAACCGCTTGGTTCTGCTCAGCTCCGCAATCCCATGCAGGCTAGCCCAGAACAACTCCGACACAACCTCTGACCTCGATCTCGTCCCCGGAAACAACCCCAGAATCTGCGAAAACGCGAATCGCAACTCCGGCGGAGTCGCCGCCTCATCGAACGGCACGCTCAGGCTCAGCGAGAACATCGCCTCATACAGTGCCGGGGAAGCCGCAGCAAATTCCAGGTACGCAGCCGCGACCGCTTCCACCGCACCTCCACGCCCGGGCCGTGTCCGTGCCTTCTCCATAGCCCGCCCCAGCTCCCGAAACCCCTCGATGGCCACCGCCGCAAGAATCCCTTCGCGGCTCCCAAAATGAGCGTACAAAACAGGTTGGCTGTAAGAAATCTCATCCGCCAGCCGCCGAACCGTCACGCTCGGCCACCCCTCCTCCTCCGCGATGCGTCGTGCGGCAGTCACTATCTGTGCCCGCCGCGCCTGCCTGTCCCGCACTTTGCGCTCCGTAATCCGATTCGTAGCCAGCGTCGTTACCTCCGGTAGAAAGTATAGCGCTGCTAGAAAAAATCCGCGATCCCTGAATCCTCCCCAGGTGGGCGAGCGTCGTATATAGCGCTGCTAGATTTTCTGCTCAGGAGATATAAAATGCAGAACGCTTTCCTGCTTTCGCTCGCCGCTCTCATCGCTGCTGGGGTCATCGTCATCGGTTGCTTCTACCTGGCATCTCCCCAGCGAATCCTCGGTTCCTTCGGCCTCAGGCCACCCGCCTCCGATCCCGACACCCTCGCCTGGCTGCGCCTGAAAGGAATCCGCGACGCCGCCGCCGGACTCACCGTGCTAACCCTCATGCTCACCACCAACAGCCGCACCGTAGGCATCGTCCTTCTAACCTTCGCCATCATCCCCTTCGGCGACATGTCCAACATCCTGGCATCGGGCGGCCGAAAGTCCACCGCGTTCTCTGTTCACGGCCTAACCTGCGCGGTCATGCTCATCGTCGGCCTCTCGTTGATCCACGCCCTTTGAGAGAAACGCTTCTGCCCATCCTTGTCTACAACGGAATCCGACAGAGTGATGGCCTTGCCGAGACGTAGATGATAGCTTCCTAAGTACCCAGGCTACAAAGCAGCCGGGACAACTCCATTGCCGGTTTATGAAGAAGACCCTTGTTTGTAATGGCGTGAACGGATCCACAAACTCGTCGGTGCTTTGTTGAATGGAGTTAGAAGCTTTTGAGAATTCAAGATCAACGTGAATCTGTCAAGATGGCGCTGGATACTCTGCGTACCAATAAGTTGCGTTCGGGGTTGACAATCCTGGGCATCGTGATCGGTGTAATGACCGTAATTACGATCTCCTCGGTAATCAACGGGCTCAACACGTCAGTATCAAACCTGGTCTCGCAGTTCGGAACGAACATTCTGTGGGTGTTTCGATTTCCGGCAATCGGCGTGCGCCCCACGTCTGAAATGCTGGCGCGCAAACAGATGACCGAGGGCGATATGGTGGCCATATCGAAACTGCCTCACATCGTCGCTTCCACAGCTGGCCTTCAATTTACAAATCGTTCCTTCGGCACAGGGTCTGTCATTGCGAAGTTTGGGCTGCGGAAAGCTGAAAATGTCTCGCTGGAGGGTGACACCCCCTCGACCTTGACGGTGTACGATAAGGTGCTGTCCGAAGGCCGGTTCTTTACGATCACCGATCAGGAGCGCGCAGCGGACGTGACGGTGCTTGGTCACGATGTAGAACAGTCGCTATTTGGAAGCATCGACCCGATTGGAAAAGAAATCGTCATTGAGGGACGCACCTTCACCGTGATTGGCGTCTTCGAGAAGCAGAAGACAGCGTTTGGCGGCGGCAAGAATCCCAACGACAGTTTTGCGTACTTCACCATGTCGACGTTCAAGAAACTGCATCCCGAGGTACTCGATTATTGGATCAGCGCGAAGTTCGACGATCAGAAAAACAAAGCGCTCGCGACGGAAGAGATTCGAGAACTTCTCCGGCTACGCCGCAAGGTCCGCAACGAAGCCGACGATAACTTCGCGATCTTCGGGTCTGATTCCATCACCAGACTGTGGGATCAAATCACCGGAAGTCTATTCCTGTTGATGTTTGGTTTAAGTTCTGTCGGCTTGATGGTCGGCGGTGTAGGTGTGATGAACATCATGCTCGTGAGCGTTACGGAACGAACGCGGGAGATTGGCGTGCGAAAGGCGATCGGCGCGACCAAACAGACGATTCTGCTCCAGTTCACCGTGGAGGCCGTTGTGTTGTGCGCCGTAGGTGGAGTGTTCGGGATCTGCGCTGGGGCGGTCATTGCGCTGGTGTTGGGTATCTGGATTCCCAGCCAGGTGAGCTTGATTTGGATTACCGTAGCCTTCCTGAGTTCATGCGGAATTGGGTTGCTCTTCGGCATCTACCCTGCCTGGAAGGCTTCAAACCTGGATCCAATCGATGCCTTGCGGTACGAGTGACAACTGCTGGAGACGATTTCCTCCAAGCCCTTTTGAAGCAATGTAACGCAACACTGCAACTCAAAGTTACCGTCCACTTCGAAAGCACGGTTCTCTACGAGGCACGTCTCCCTATCTGCCGTCGCACCCGGGGCACAGAGAATGGAAGGGCTGAATTTCATTTTTCCAGTGATCGGGTCTTGGGCGGTGAATATCGAGCAGAAAGAGGAGATCCTATCGATGGCGACATCTGGCAGGGGTTCGCAATCCATCCCACTGGTATCCGAATTGCTGATGCACCTCGCATCTCTACGCGAACACACGTCAAAAATAGAATGCTAAGCCGTAGGCCAAATCGTAACTGTTACTGCGCGCGGCTCCACACGCGTTCCCACAGATCGAGCCTGGGCTTCAGCGGGTCTGTACCGACAATGATCCCCGAGTTCGTAAAGTGCAGCAGACGGTCCACAGACGCGTCATAGCGAGGCCAGTTCGGTCTCATCCCGCCATTTGGATCACCAGTCTTTCCGAACTGCGCCCAGTATCCGCTCGCCAGATCGCCCATGACCTTGTCGGTCGGGGTCACCTTATCGGCACCGACGAGAGCGCCGGGAACATTTAGGGTGAACGGAATCTCAAAGCCATGCTGGGTGCCCATCACTTTGCCGCGCGCCGCCTCGTTTACATAAGCGAAGCGGTAAAGATAGACAGGTTGTCCGTTGCGTGCCATGAGGTTTGCTAAATTTCGCGTTGGTTCTGTCATCGTTCGATCGGCAAAGACCTGCTGCTTCAGCTCGTTCAGAGTCTGGTCGCCGCGCGGGTCGTAGAGCTTGCGGGCCTCAGCAGCATCGGGACCGAAATTTGCGAAGAGCTGATCTTTGCTGTCGGCGACGCCGATCGCAAGATCGCGGTCGTTTGCGCCGATCACAACGGGTACCTTTGCTTCTTGACCCGCCTCCAACTCCGTCTCGACAGGTTCCGTCAGCAAGCGTCCATCGATGATCGACATCGCCATGCCGGGAGGAGTGGTGCCTGCAGACAAAGCTGCTAACGTCTCAGGCCCGCTTGTTCCTTCTAATAGTGTCGTTGTCGACAGCGCGCGCAGCTGCTCCAGCGCACCAGCTCCTTCGCTGGCTACGCCAACGGAACGAGCCCAGTCGACAGCAATCTTCTCGGCGGTCGCGAGATCCGACGAAGGAATGACTTTAGTCCGTCCGCCCGGTGTCCCAGCCGACTGAACGATGGCGCGTTCGAACAAGCCGCGCGACATGGGCGAGATGAGATGCACCAGCACCGATCCCCCTCCGGCCGATTCGCCAAAGATCGTGACTTGTTTTGGGTCTCCGCCAAAGGCCGCGATATTTCGCTGTACCCATTTCAGCGCTGCGAGCTGGTCCATGTATCCATAGTTGCCGCGCACATCATTCGGAGACTCCGCAGCGAGTGCGGGATGGGCAAAGAAGCCGAGCCTGCCCATCCGGTAGTTCATGCTGACTACCACGACGCCTTGCGCCGCCAGAGCGTCGCCGGGGTAAATCGTTGAGCTGCCGTGCACCATCGCCCCGCCATGAATCCAGATCATCACCGGATACGGACGTGTAGATGCCGCCGCGGGCCGCCAGACATTCACAAAAAGGCAATCTTCCGATTTCGGCACGTCGTCGGTCTGCATGCATGCTGGGCCAAACTGGCTGGCATCGCGCACGCCAGACCACGCGATCGCCGGCTGCGGCACGCGCCAGCGCAGCTTGCCCATCGGTGGAGCGGCATATGGAATCCCCTTCCAACTGAGGACGCCGCCCTTTGTGATGCCCCGCACAGCGCCGCTCTCGGTCTCAACGACCGCGGGGTCGGAAGTTTGTGCGTGGACTATCGCTGTAAAAACCAGCAGAACAGAGCAAACAAATGAGAGGGTGGTTCGACTAGAATGCATGACGTCCTCGTCGATCAGGAAGAGTCACTACAGTCACACCGCGGCTGAATTGTATTGCGTAGCTGTTAATCCGAGTACGGAGACGGCTGACATTATAGGCCGCATTTTATTGGGGCTGCCAGGAAGCCGAAACCGGCGTTCTCGGAAACGTCCCATTCGAACCCACCTCCCCGGCGCCGGCGATGCAATTACACCGCAGACGCCCCTTGTCTGTGTATGCGCGCGTGAAGCCCTCGCCGTCCGCGCAGGATGCTTGTCAACCCCCCAAACCCACCGAAAATCTCCCAAACCCCTATCAACACTGGCGATTTATATTTTCAAAACCTGGCATAGTTACCCCCGTCCACTAGCTACAATAGATACAGACCCCGAAATCAAACTAACCCAATCGTCTCGCGGATCACCCGCGTGGCCGCTAATGTCTTTGCTTGCCCTACTTTGCCCGTAACTTCTCTGGGTGCCCTACTTTACAGGCCATTTTGCCCGAATCGAGGGGGGATACTTTCATACTTAACCGCCCACCGTGCAAGACTTTACCGGAATTTCCGCCCGAAGAGGGGGGAGGGGGGTACCCACGCCGCGCGAACTCTGCCGCCGCATGCGTAGCGCCTTATAATCGAAAGTTCATGCTTCGTTTCTCCACAGCCGGCGAAAGTCACGGCGAATCGCTCGTAGCTCTCCTCAGCGGTCTACCTGCAGGCGTCCCCGTAGACCAGACCTTTCTCGACCACGAACTCTGGCGCCGCCAGCAGGGCTACGGCCGCGGCGGCCGCATGCGCATCGAAAAGGACACAGCCCACATCCTCTCCGGCGTCCGCCACGGCCATACCATCGGCTCGCCCATCGCCATGACCCTCGCCAACAACGACTGGAAAAACTGGGAAGAGATCCTCCCCGTGGCCGAAGGAGATCCCGAAAAGCACAAGGCCGTAGCCAGCCCGCGCCCCGGCCACGCCGACCTCGCCGGAGCCCTCAAGTACAACTTTCCCGACGCCCGCTACATCCTCGAGCGAGCCTCCGCCCGCGAATCCGCCGCCCGCGTAGCCTGCGGCGCACTCGCCAAAATGCTTCTCCGCGCACTCCACATCGAAGTCGCCAGCCACGTAACCCGCGTTGGCTCAGCCGAGCTCTCCCGCGAGGCTACATTTCAAGAGATAGCCGCGCTCGCCAGCAGGGAAGACGTCCTCCTCGCCTGCGTCGACCCCGAATCCGAAGCCCGCATGAAAGCCGAAGTCGACGTCGCCCTCCGCTCCGGCGACACCATCGGCGGCATCTTCGAAGTCATCGTCCACGGCCTTCCGCCCGGCATCGGCACTCACGTCAACTGGGACGAGCGCCTCGACGGCCTCCTCGCCCAGGCCGTCATGAGCCTCCAGGCCGTCAAAGCCGTCGAGCTTGGCCGCGGCGTCACGGCAGCCTCCAGCCCCGGCTCCCACGTCCATGACGCCATCACCTACACCTCCGGCGACGTCGGCAACCTCCCCGAAGGCGGCGGTCCGTTCACCAAGTTCCACCGCGAGCACAACAACGCCGGAGGCCTCGAAGGCGGCATCTCCAACGGCGAAGACCTTGTCATCCGCGGCTACCTCAAGCCCATCTCCACCCTCCGCCGCCCCCTCGCCTCCGTCTCCTTCGAGACCCGCGAGCCAACCAAAGCATCCTACGAGCGGTCGGATGTTTGCGTGGTCCCCGCCGCCGGCGTAGCCGCCGAAGCCATGGTCGCCCTCACCGTCGCCCGCTCCCTCCTCGAAAAATTCGGTGGCGACAGCCTCCAGGAACTCCACCGCAACTACACAGGCTACTGCAATCAAATAAAATCATACTGAACAGTAAAGAAACAGCGATAGACATGCCCACCGACACCAAATCCCATACCGATCCAGACGCCAAAGAGACCAGGAAGCTCGCCCGCATCGCCACCCGCGACCAGGTCCGCAAGTCCGCGCCCAAGCTCCACGAGGTCATCAAATACCCCGATCCCATCCTCATGAAGAAGGGCGAACCCGTCACCGAGTTCACCCCCGAGCTAGCCCAGTTCGTCGACGAGATGTTCGACAGCATGTACGCCGCCGAGGGCATCGGCCTCGCCGCCCCCCAGATCTCCGTCTCCAAACAAATCACCGTCATCGACATCAGCTTCAACGAGCGCCCTGAAGACCGCCTCGTCCTCATCAACCCCGAAGTCATCGATCGCCGCGGCAAACAGGTAGAGGAAGAAGGCTGCCTCTCCCTTCCCGACATCCGCGAAAAAGTAACCCGCGATGCCTGGGTTAAAGTCCGTGCCCAGAACGTGAAAGGCGAGTTTTTTGAAGTAGAAGGTACAGAGCTGTTGGCGCGCGCGATGCTCCACGAAATCGACCACCTCCACGGCATCCTCTTCATCGACCGCCTCAGCCGCCTCAAGCGCGATCTGGTTCTCCGCCGTATCAAGAAGCTAATCAAAAACGGAGACTGGTAACCAGCTGCTTTTCAGTAGTTTGCCTTTCTTTGCGCAACTTCGCGCTTTAACTTGGCGTCCTTTGCGTCAAAGCATTTGCTTGTTTTCCCGCCCATGAAACTAGTCTTCTGCGGAACCCCCCAATTCGCCGTCCCCAGCCTCCAGGCCCTGGTCGACGCCGGCCACGAGATCCCCCTCGTCCTCACCCAGCCTGACCGCCCCGTAGGCCGCAAGCAGGAGCTACAGCTCCCGCCCGTCAAGCAGCTCGCCCTTAGCCTCAACTTCCCCATCCTCCAGCCCGAGCGCCTCAAGAACAACCCTGACCTTCGTGCATTACTTGAACAAATTGTTCCAGACGCCATCATCGTCGTAGCCTACGGACGCATCATCCCCCAGTGGATGCTCGACCTCCCGCGCTATGGCAACATCAACGTCCACGGGTCGCTCCTCCCCAAATACCGCGGAGCCGCCCCCATCCAATGGGCCATCGCCAACGGCGAAACCGAGACTGGCGTCACCACCATGCTCCTCGACGTCGGGCTCGACACAGGAGATACACTGCTTTTCCAGAGCTGTCCCATAGGCCCCGACACTACCTTTCCAGACCTTTATCCACAACTTTCGCAGATCGGCGCAAATCTCTTACTCCAAACACTTTCTGGCATAGAGAACGGAACCATTACCCCCCAGTCCCAGGACAACGCCGCCGCCACGCTAGCTCCAATCCTCACGCGCGAAGATGGCCGCCTCGATCTAAAGCACCGAACCGCGCAGGAAACCTACAATCGCTGGCGTGGCTTCACGCCCTGGCCCGGAGCCCACTCCCTCTTTCGCGGCAAGCGCTTCATCATTCACCGCATGCATCCCTCAACCACTTCCACAGATCTCCAACCGAATCAGCTAGACTTTTCCACAGGCCACCTCCTGGTAGGGGCAGCCCAGAATTCCGTCCTGGCCCTAGACGAGGTCCAGCTCGAAGGGAAGCCCCGCCTGTCCGGCCTCCAATTCGCAACAGACTTCCAGCTTCTCCCCATCGAAGCTATTGAGTAACAGTTAGACATCGCCAATACAATAATATCCATAAGATATCTAAACAAACTCCGGAAGTTAAAATCTGAAAGCCAGAAGCCATCAACCGTATCGACCTCATGCCCAAGCCTCCCTCCTCGAAGCTCCGCCGCGCCAAACCTCCTGTGCAAAACTCTGCGCAAACGTCTCGCGACCCGCAAAATTTTGCACAGCCCCAGAATCCCACTCACGGCCCTATCACCCCCGCCCGATCCGCCGCCTTCGCCATTCTCCTCCGCGTAGCGGATACCTCCGCCCACTCCGACGACCTCCTCCACGGCACCGGCATGTTCGCCCTGTCCCAGGCCGATCGTAACCTCGCCCACACCCTCGTCCTTGGCGTCCTCCGTTGGCAGCTCGCCCTCGACGCCCGTATCCAACCCCTCCTCCAGCGTCCCGACCTGTCACTCCCCACCCCCGTGGCCACCGCACTCCGCATGGGAGCCTTCCAGCTCCTGCACCTCGACCGCATCCCCGCCCACGCCGCCCTCTCCGAGTCGGTAGAGCTCGTTCGCGCCGCCGGCCATCCTCACGCCGCCGGAATGGTCAACGCCATCCTCCGCAACCTCACCCGCCAGCCAGCCGCCAAGCCCAAACTCTTCGAAACTGCCGCCGCCTTCGCCGAGCGCCTCGCCCACCCCCTCTGGTTAGCCAACCGATGGGTACAGAACTACGGCCGAGCCGCAGCTCTCGCTATCCTCGCCCACGACCAAACCGAGCCGCAACCTAACACCCTCTTCGCCCCCGCCCAAGCCGACCTCCCGCAGTTGGACGACGGCTCCCGCCTAGTGGCCGAGCTAGCCGCCGCTGCCCACCCCAACCCAACCCGCATCTGGGACACCTGCGCCGCCCCCGGCGGCAAAACCCTGGTCCTCTCCCATCGCCACTCCGCCGCCCACCTTCTCGCCACCGACGCCAACCACCGCCGCCTCCAATCCCTAACCACCCGCCTCGAAGCCACGGCCCCCCAAACCCGCACCCTCCATGCCGATGCCACCGCCCTCCCCGAAGCCGAAGGCCTCTTCGACCTCATCCTCTGCGATGTCCCCTGCAGCGGCACCGGCACCCTCAGCCGCAATCCCGAGATCCGCCACCGCCTCCAGCCCTCCGACCTCCCGCGCCAGGCCACCCGCCAGCGCGAGATCCTCATCGCCGCCCTCGCCCGCCTCTCCCCCGGGGGCCATCTCCTCTACTCCACCTGCTCGCTCGAACCCGAAGAGAACGAGCAAGTGATCGCCGCCGTTCTCGCCGCCACCCCCGCCATCACCAACCCCTCCCTCCAACCCACCCTCAATCAGCTAAATTCAACCGGCCTCCTTACGGAAACCCCCACCAACCTCCTCCGCAACGGCCACCTCCGTACCCTCCCCGGCGCAAACTTCTCTGGCGACGGCTTCTTCGCCGCACTCCTCCACCGCCCCTAAATCTTCATCGCGCCACCACTCCGGGTGCCCCATATCTCGCTTCTGAGACATGGGTTTCGCAGGATCCAGGGGCTCTCCCCAACTCTGTCGCCGCTAGTGCTGCGCCGGAGCCGTCGCATTGACCGCGGGAGCCACCGGCGCCGCGGCAGCCCCACTCGCCCCGATAGTCAGCCGGATTACATCTCCCTTGCTCGCCTTGAACCCCGACTCCGGCGACTGTTCCGTCACCACCCCACTCGGCACCGCCGGCGCGACGGGCGCAGCAGGAACAACCGGCTGCCCCGGCACAGCGGGAGCCGCAGGCGCCGGTGCCGGTGCAGGGGTTGGTGCCGGCACACCCCCAATTGTCGCCACCTTCAGCCCCAGCCCAATCGCCGCCCGGTTCGCCGACCCAAAACTCATCCCCACAAACGACGGCATCACAAACGCACTCGACGCATTCACCGAAGAGCTCAGCAGCAAATTCACCCGCGGCTGGTCCACTCCCGCATTCGGCGGCGGCGTCTGCGCCAGCGTCATGTCCGGGTCTCCCGGCGCCCCAATATGTGCCAGCGTCCCCAGGTCCAGCTGCATCTTGCGTATCTCCATCGACGCTTCCTGTACCGGGTCTCCCACCACATCCGGAATCGTCACCTGCTGCGGCCCCAGGCTCTCCGTCACCCTCACCTGCCACCCATGCCGCACCCGCGACCCCGCCGCCGGCGCTTGCGACAGCACCCTCCCCACGGGCACGGTAGTCGAATAAAACTTGTTCTCGATATTCAGATCCACGCCCGTCTGCAGCGCGGCCTGGCTGGCCTCCCCCACCGTCATTCCCGCAAAGTCCGGAATCGTCACCTCGTGCCCATGCAGCGCAAACCGCAGCGTTACCGCCGCCGACACCAGCATCACCGCCAGCATCGCCAACCCCATCATCACCCAGCCAATCCAACGCTTCATCGCAGCCCCAGAATACAGTTAGCTCTTAGCTTCTAGCTTCTAGCTAAGAGCCTCAAGCGCCAGCACCTGCAACAAAAAGCTAAAAGCTAGTAGCTGCTCTTCTACCGCCGATTATCCGTAGCCGGCTCCGGATGAATAAATACCCGCGACACCTGCGGATGGTCCAGCCGAAACTCGCTCTCGAAGTTCGTAATCACCTCGTGCACGGCCTCCATCGGAAGGTCATCTGGCAGCGTGCAATGCAGGTTCACCTGCACGCTGTTCGCCGCGCCTCCATGCCCGCGTGTCAACGAGATCTCGTGAATATCCAGAATCTCCGGATAATGACTCGCGGTTGCCCTCAGCTGATTCTCAAGATTCTTGCTCGGATCAATCTGCGACGCCTCCGCAATCGTCGCCGGTTCGCTCTCAATATGCGTCAGCAGCGTCGCAATCCCCGGCACCTCGCGCTTCATCTCCGTCTCGAGCGCGGTCACCACCTCATGCGCCTCGCGCAGCGTCATCGTCTCCGGAACCTCCAGGTGCTGCTCCACATGCAGCGCTCCGTCATATTGCCGAACACTCACATCATGAATGGAAAGATTCGACCGCGCCGCAACCGCCCGCACCTTGTCGAACACGCTCTCTCCCAGCGCAGCCGTCGGCACCGTATGGATCACCACGTCCGCCCCCGGCAGCAGCCGCTGCACCGCCTCAGTAGCCGCAGCGGTAATCTGCTCCGACCGCGAAAACGTAATCCGCCGCGGCAGGCTCAGCGTCAGATCCACAAAATAATTCGACCCCGACCGCCGCACCCGCACCCGGTTCACCGACAGCACGCCCTCTTCCGCCTCCAGATCGCGAATCAAATCGCGACGAATCTGTTCCCGCACCTCCGGCGGCGTCGCATCCAGCAGGGAATCCACCGTCTGCCGCGTCAGCCCCCACGTCACCCGCAAAATAATCGCAGCCACAATCAGCGCCGCAATCGGATCCGCATACTCCAGCGCCGGCACATGCAGCTTCTCTCCCGCAAACGCCGCCAGCAAGCCCAGGAACACCGCGGCCGACGACCAGATGTCGGTCCCAAAGTGCACTGCATCCGCTTCCAGCGCATCGCTCCGGTGCTCCCGCGCCACCCGGTGCAACGATCGCGACCGCGTCCAATCCACCGCCATCGACAGCACCAGCACCGCAAACGGCCATACCGACCAGCGCAGTTCCAGGTGCTCATGATGCACCATCCGCTGAATCGCCTCGCGCGCAATCCACACGCAAGACGCCACCATCAGCACAATCTCAAACGCCGCCGACAAGCTCTCCACCTTGCCATGCCCGTAGTTGTGCTCTTCATCCGCAGGCATATCGGCCGCGCGCACCGTCAGCAGCGTAATCGCCGACGCAATCAAATCAATAAACGAGTGCGCCGCCTCGCTCAACATCCCCAGCGACCCAGCCAGGATCCCCGTCAACAACTTCAGCAGCGTAATCCCCACAGCCGCCAGCACACTCGCCTGTGCCGCCGACCGCTTCGCCGCCGTCCCGCCGTTCCCTGGCAGCATCGTTCCATGATTCGTCTGCATCGTGCGCTCGGTCTGCATCATCGCTTGTCGCTGTAGCTAGCCTCTCCCCGCCGCGTTTACCCCGAGCCCCATCGCCATGAGCATACACGCCCCAAACCGCTGCATCAGCACATTTCTCTTCTATGCAGCCGGCTTCGCCCCCCGATAAAGCCCCGCCGCCCGCAACAAGTACCCATCCCACGCACCATCCACAAACCCCGCCTCGCGCATCATCCCCAGCATCTGCTTTGGCCGAGGAAACCGCATCACCGACTCCGGCAAATACCGATACGCCTTCCGCTTCCCCGAGATCATCCCACCCACCACCGGCAACACATGCTGAAAATAAATCCCATACCCAAACCCCCGCAGCCCATCCGGCTGATTGCATTCCAAAATCCCCACGCGCCCCCCCGGCGCCAGCACCCGATAGATCTCCGCCAACCCCTCCGCATAGTTCGTCAGATTCCGAAACCCAAACGCCGCTGTAACTAAATCAAAAGTCCCATCCGCATACGGCAGATGCATCGCATCGCCCTGCACCCAAACCGCATTCGCGCCGCCATATTTCGCCTTCGCCCGCTCCAGCATCTCACCAGAAAAATCCAACCCCGTCACGGGCTCCGCGCTCAACGGCCGCTGCTTCAACAACGCCGCCGTCATATCCCCTGTCCCGCAACACAGATCCAGCACGCGGGCATTTGGCCGAGCCAGCACATCCTTAAAACTCCGAGCAGCCCGCCCCCACCACCGCCGATCCAACCCCATCGACAGCAGGTGATTCAGCAAATCATAACTAGGCGCAATCGAATCAAAAATCTCCCGCACGTGCGCCGCCGCCTCCCCCTCACTAATCTCTCCAGCCGGTCGAGCCCCCGCATTCACCATCGCCCGCTCCTCCATCACAACCCCCGCCTGTTGGAGTGACACCATAATGGGTGCCCCATGTCTCGCATCTGAGACATGGGTTCGCAGGATCTCCGCTCATTCACATCCGGCCTCACGCCACCACCGCCCGCGCCTCACCAACAATCCCCTCCGCCGCCACCATCAACTCCGCCTCGCCAACATCCTTCACCACCACCGCGTCCCCAATCCCCACCGGCAGCACAAACGACCGCGCCCCACTCCGATTCTTCTTGTCCTTCGCCGTCAGCGCTACCAACTCCGCAGCCTCCGCCCGAAACCCACGCAGAGGCCCATAAGCCCGCACCGCCCGCTCCATCCGCGCGGCTTCTTTCTCACTGACAGTCCCTCGCCGAGCCGCAATCCCAAACGCCGCAATCATCCCCCAGGCAACCGCCTCCCCATGCAGCAACTGCTTATACCCGGTAGCCGCCTCAATCGCATGTCCCAGGGTGTGCCCCAGGTTCAAGATCATCCGCAGCCCACCCTCACGCTCATCCGCACTCACGACGTCTGCCTTCACGCGAACGCTGGCAGCGACGACACGCGTCAACGCGTCCGAATCGCCAGCCAGCACTGCCGCACTCTCACTTTCTAAAAACTCAAACAGCGCGCGGTCGCGAATAATCCCAGCCTTCACAGCCTCCTGCAGCCCCGCCCTCAACTCCTCTGCCGGCAGCGTCCCCAGCGTAGCAATATCCGAATACACTGCCAGCGGATGATGAAACGCCCCCACCAGATTCTTCCCCGCCGCCAGGTTCACGCCCGTCTTCCCACCCAGCGAACTATCCACCTGTGCCAGCACCGTAGTAGGCACCCCCACATATCGAATCCCGCGCATATACATCGCCGCCACGAATCCCGTCATGTCCCCAACCACGCCACCCCCCAGCGCCACCAGCACTGAATCCCGATCCGCCCCCAACCCCGCCAACTCCTCCGCCAGCCTCTCCACGGTCGCCAGCCGCTTATGCTCCTCCCCAGCCGGCACCATCAACCTAGTAAGCGGAGCAGGGAAGCCGCCTTCCAACCGTGCCCCCCACAACCGATCAATCTCCGGCGAAGTCACCACAAACGCCCGCTGCCTGCCGGCCGACAACCCGCCGCCCAGCAGCGCATCCACCCGCGCTCCCACCAACTCCACCAACCCCGAACCAATCTCCACCTCGTACTCCGCCGAAGGAGTCCGAACACCAATCACCGTACGTGCATCCGCAAAAGTCATCGTCTTTCAGAATACCCCGCGCCCACCCCAAACGCCGAGAGCGGCGCTGCCGTTGCCTTTAGCTAGAAGCTAGGAGCTAAAAGCTAGAAGCTGCCTTTCTTCTCCCCGCCCACATCGACACCGCCACCGTAATCCCCATCAACCCCGCAATCACGGCCAGCGAAACCCCTGGCCCAATCTCCACCCAATCCGCCAGCAGCATCTTCACCGCTGCAAACGCCAGCACCGCGCCCAGCCCGTAGTGCAGATACTTCAACCTCGCCAGCCCCGCCGCCAGCAGCACATACAACGACCGCAGCCCCATCACTGCCATAATGTTCGACGTATACGCGAGAAACGGCTGCCGCGTGATACTCAATACCGCCGGGATCGAATCCAGCGCAAACACCACATCGGTCAACTCCACCGCCACCAGCGCCAGCAGCATCACGGTGGCCATGCGCTGCCCATCCTCCACCACAATAAAGTGATTCTGGTTCTCACTGATGGGCCGCCACTTGGTCAGCCACTTCAACCACACCGGAGCTTTCTCCGGATGCTCCTCGTCCGGCTTCGGATACATCAACCGCACCGCCGCCACCAGCAGCAGCGCACCAAACACATACTCCACCCACTGAAAGTGCTCCAGCAGCCCCACGCCGCCCGCAATAAACGACCCGCGCAACACCACCGCCCCCGCCACGCCCCAGTACAACACCTTCGGTTGCTTGCTCGGCGGAATCCGAAACAGACGGAACAGCAACAGAAACACGAACAAATTATCCAGCGATAGCGCCTGTTCCAGCGCATAGCCGGCCAGGTACTGCGTCGCCCCCCTGGCGCCATACAACCGGCTCAGCACTACGGCCAGACCCAGCGCCGCAGCCAGCCACATCCCGATCGCCCACATCGCCTTGCGCCGGGCATTCGGCACGGCCCGATGCACCAGGTACTCCACCCCCAGCAAGGCCACCAGCGCGACATGAAAAAGTATCCAGTAAGAGATCGGCGTCATCGAGAGTCTTCTGAAAGCCTACACGCCCCATAGCGCGATGCCCTTGCCGTTGCCCTTGTTTTTCTGGCTGTCATCCCGCAGGGATCTGCTTCTTCTTTTGCCGTTGCTTGTTCTTGCCTTAGCTAGAAGCCACCACCCGCCAGCTACCCCCGCTGATCAATCAACTTAACCAAATCCAGAAACAAATCCGCCGCCACCTGCAGACTCGTCACACTCAACTTATCCATCGTGTCCTGGTCCGTGTGATGAAATGCCTCAGGATCCTGCGCCGTCCCATACTCAAAATCGATCACATCCAGCGACGGAACCCCGCGCTGCACAAACGGCAGATGATCATCTTCAATCGCCTGCGAGTCCCGGAACAAATACTTCGAATGCCCCGTGTCTTTCCCCGCCTTCGCCAGCAAATTCAGCAGCCAGGGCGTCGAGTTCGTCTCCTTATCGATGTTCAGATGCTTCCACCCAATCATGTCCGCCAGCACAAACGCCTTGATGTGCCCCAGCGTTCCATCCCCCGACCACTTCGCCGCAATATGCCGCGTCCCATACAGCGAATCCTCGTGCGTCCAGTCCTTCCCAATCGACTCCTCGCCATCCGTAAACAACAGCCAAATCGAATACCCCTGCGGCGGGTGCTCGCGATAATACTGCCCCAGAGCAATCAGCAGCGCAGTAGTGCAGGCCCCATCATTCGCCCCGATAAAATGAATATCCTTCAGCCAATAGTTGGTCTCATAGTGGGATGCCAGGACAATTATCCCGTCCTTCTTCCCCGGAAACTTCACAATCAGGTTATGCATCGTCAACGGCCCAATGGGCGTCCGCGCCGTGAACTTGTCATCGACAAAATCGCCCTTCGCGATCTCCGGCTTGAAGTGGTCCTTGATAAACGCCTCAGCCGCCGCATGCCCCGGTGATCCGATATACCGCTTCGGCGCCGCATTCACATAGGCCTGCGTCAGCCGCATCACCTCCGCACCGCTCACCCCATGCGTCTGCGCAAACCCCGTCGGCGCCAGAGCCAGCAACAACCCCACCACCGCCAACGCTCTAACTCTCACCTAAGCCGCTCCCGTCACAACGTCCTTCTTCTTCCGCCGGTTCGGATGCACAAAATAAGCCACCCCCACGCCCACGAAATACAGCACCAGCATTGGCGAAGCGAACAAGCACATCCCCACCGGGCTGGGATCCGGGCAGATCACCGCTGCCAGCAGAAAGATCGCCATAATTGCATAGCGAAAATTCTTCAGCAGAAACTTCGCATCCACAATCCCGAACAGCGCCAGGAAGAAAATCACAATCGGCATCTCGAACGTAATGCCCAACCCGAGAATCACGGCCAGAAAGAATCCGGTGTAGTCGTCGATCGTGATCATGTGCGTAAAGTTCTTGCCGAAATCCTGGATCAGGAACACCATCGCGCCCGGCAGCACATACCGATACCCAAACCACGTCCCCGCCAGAAACAGCCCCACCGTCGCCGACATGAACGGCCACACATACTTCTTCTCGTTCTGATACATCCCCGGCGAAATAAACAGCCACACCTGGTACAGAATGAACGGCGAAGCAATGATAGCGCCGCACACCAGCGAAGTCTTAATGAAGAAATTGATCGCATCGGTAGGATGCGTCATCGTCATCTTCAGCCCGATATCCACCAGCGGCTTCTGGATATACCCAACCAGCCGATTCCGAAAGATCCAGGCCACCACAAACCCGCCCGCCAGGTACCCGAAAATCCAAAACAGCCGGCTGCGCAGCTCCTCCAGATGCTCCATCAAACTCATCCCCGGCAGCTCCGCCCGGTCATGCACCGCGGTCCGTGCGCGGTCTACCAGATCAGTTGCCATGGGTAGCCGTCTCCGCCGAACTGTCTTCAGGCTCCGCCGCCGGAATCGCATCCAGCAACCCCTTCAGCGCACTGTTTCTGGGAGCCCCGCTGGGCCCACCATTTGCCGCCGCCACCGGCAACCCCGTCTTGGGCGGCATAATCTTCAAATCACCCGACACAGCAATCGGCACCGCCGTCTTCACCCCATCCACCACCTCATACTCGGGTGCCCCAGGTCTCGCTTCTGAGACCTGTGTTTCCACCGAACCTGATTCCACCACCGCCGTCTCAGCAACCACTTCGTCCACTCCCGCCGTCCGCGCAGGACCAGGCGTCTCCGTAATCGCCGGTGCAACCGGAGCCGCGGCCTGCATTGCCGCAATCTGTTTATTCTTCTCCGCCTGCTCGCTCAGCCGCAGCTCTTCTTCCATCTGCATCTTGAACTCGTTGCTCGCTCGCCGAAACTCACCCACCCATTTCCCCAACTCGCGAGCCAGCACCGGCAGCCGCTTCGGCCCAAACAGCAGCAGCGCCAACACGAACAAAAAAATGCTGTCAGGAAAACTCGGCATACAGACTCCGATGATACGGCCTTACCCTCGCACTTGGAAGCCGCCGCCCTCTTCAAGAGACGTTCCTCGCCTCCCACCGGATTGCCCCGCACCTCCCGCGCGCACCTTCACCCCCAATTCACAAAATCTTTCTCCGCCTCCGCAGAAACCCTTCCCACTCCCATCCGTCCTAAGCTTCAGCACTCCCACAAGGTGCACCTGGTTCAATGAACTACTATCAGAGGGCAGACCACTGCCCGATGGCTATGGAGAGTCCGATCATGGCGCCTGCCGCCCGCCGCTTTGCGTTTCGCCCGATCCCCGCGCATCTCTGCGCGCTCGCCCTTCTCTCGGCCACCACCATCCTGCTCAGCAGCTGCGGCAGCTTCTTCGTCTGCGAAGGCAAAGCCGACTGCCCAGCAACCCCCTGCGTCCCATCCTCCACCGTCACCTGCCCGGCCACTGGCACCGACTTCGCCTATGTAGCCAACAGCGCCACCTCCGCCAACACCGTCAACGGCTACAACCTCGCCAACGGAACGCTCACCACGGCCACCAGCGCTCCCTTCTCCTTCGGCTACCAGCCCATCGCCATGGCCGTCACCCCGGCCAACACCTTCCTCTACGCTGTCAGCAACCCCGGCGTCAGCACCGGCTACCTCTACGGCTACTCCATCGGCACCGGCGGCGCCCTCAACATCCTCTCCAGCGGCAAGCCCCTCGTCACCGAGAGTGCCGTCTCCCTCGCCGTCTCACCTGATGGCAATTGGCTCTTTGTCCTCGACGCCAACAGCCTCACCCTATCCGAATACTCCATCAACACCTCCACCGGCGCCGTCACCTTCGCCACCACCGGCGCCATCACACCCGGCGCCGGCACCAGCGGCTATGCCTCCATCAACGTCGCCGTAGCTCCCAGCGGCGACTACGTTGCCGTAGCCCTGGGCACTGGCGGCCTCCAGACCTTCGCCTTCGACACCTCCACCGGCGCCCTCACGCCCCAGAATCCCATCGCCCCCGCAACCAGCCAGATCGGCATCTACGCGGTTGCCATCGACGCCAACAACTATCTCTACGCCGCCAGCACCAATGGCCTCGCCGTCTTCTCCGCCACCACCGCCGGCGTCCCCACCGCGCTCAAGACCTACACCGCCGGCAGCGGCCCCCGCTCCGTTGCCGTCAACAGCGCCTCCACCTTCGTCTACGTCGGCAACAAGGTCGACGGCACCATCTCCGGATTCTCCATCGGCACCAACGCCGTCCTCACCACCATCTCCGGCAGCCCCTTCACCGGCCCCACCTCTATCGGCGCGCTAGCCTTCGACAACTCCGGCGACTACCTCATCACCTCTGGCTACAACACCGCCACTGGCATCGAGCTCTTTTCCATTAATTCCGCCGGAGCCCTCACCTCCTCAGGCAGCGCCGGCACCGGCACCAACTCCGCCGTAGTCAGCGCCATCGCCACCACCCAATAACCCGCCTCGAGCAGAACACCCTTCACACAACAGGATCTCTATCGGCGGCACTCCGGTATGCCGGGCGAGCAAGCAGCAAGGCCAATAGCGCGTGAAAAACGCAGGCTGCCAGGAGAAGATAACTCGTAAACCCACCACCGAATCTCAGATAACCCAGGTAAACCGCTGCCGCCAGGTTGTAAAACAATAACCCTCGGATGGGCTGCGGTTGATCGCTTTCGCCGCGCGGCCAGCAGGCGATGGCCAGGGAAAACAGACCGAGCCCGCCTAGTCGTCCTACAGCTTCTCCGGGCCGCGTGAGCCCCGTGGAAAGCAGCAAGCCCGCAACAAAATTTGGCACGGCGGCCAGGGCCATCCCAGTCGCCAATTCAAGCGTCGCTGAGATAAGGAGCACCGTCCTGGTCTTCATGGTTGCCACCTCTCGTTTCGGCTCAAGTCTGTATCCAAAAACACCAGCCACGCGCCGCGCTTCAATCTACCGATGCACCTACGCGGCGCTGCAACATAGACTCTCAGTACGTCTGCACCTTGCCCATGCGCGGAGGTTTCACCGGGCCTGCCACTCCGTAGATGACCGTAATGCCTGCCCCTCCGGCCCAGGTGGATGTGGCGCGGGCTGGGTCAGCCTCAACAGCTGCCTGGGGATAATTCCAGTTGTTCGCAGCCCAGACGTCACCCGCCGCGTCAATCGACGTGTCGGTGATCATTTGTATGCTGCCACTCTGGAAGACGTGGAGGACATCGCCGGTTTTGGTGCCTGCGGGATGGCCCTTGGTGTCTTGTCCTGCCATCAATACCACGCCGCGGCTGCGGAAATTGCCGAACCAGACATCATCGTTGCCGTCGATGTTCAAGCCCCATGGCACGTCCACCTTCCCGCCACCCGTGTAGCCCGCTGGCGTCGGTTGCGTGCCGTCCGGCTCGATCATGCTGATGATGCCGGTCGGTTTCGGATACTGGAGCATCGCCACGCCCAGCAGCCGGAACTGCTCCATGATGGACGCGCCCGCAGGAACCTTTGGCACAGGGAAGTCCAGCGAAGTATTGCTGGCCACCCACACGTTGCCCTTCGAGTCGAGCGCCAACGCGCGGACGCTGATGCCGGCACGGAAACTCTCCGCCTTGGAAGGATCATCGGCTGGGAACCGAACGACGGTGTCGGACTGAGAGTTACTCACCCAGACACGATTCTGATCGTCGATGACGACGTCAAAGGGAGACTTCAGTCCCGGAACCTTGACGATCTTGCCTTCCTTGATTCGACCGCCCGGGAAGTACAGCATTTGGTCGCCAGAGCCATCGCAGATCCACACATCCCCATTCGCCGCAACCCCGATGCCCATCAAGCCGAGTAATTTTTCTTTGAAGGGAAAATCGCTTTCCGAGGCGACTGGATGACCGTCGAAGTCCATCACGCCGATGCTGCCGTCAAAGCTGGTGACCCAGACCCTGTCTTTCGTCACCGCGGTGCCCCACCCGATTCCATCAATGCCCATCCCGGTAAAGCCGACGATCGGCGGTGAGAGCGGCGTGCCGTTGGGAGTAAGCTCCGACAAGCCGCCGCCAATGCTCCGAATGACTCCGGATTGCGAGCCGGCCATCCAGTTCTGCCCGCTCCACATATTGCCCTTCGCGTCGAACATGATTCTGCCGGCGGAATAGATACCCCCGCCCGCAAAGCAAAGGCTAAGCGAGAAGTCCGACGGAACCAGCGCGAGATACGGCACAAACGGCGCCGCGCGTCGTGCGCCATCCTTGGGCTGCGGATAGGCTTCCCCGAACAATGCGTACAGATCCGCGGGGTCGGCCCACGGCTCGCGGGCGATGCCAGCCATTGCCTCAAGCGTGTTGGTGGGCGCCGGTCCCGCGACTGGAGTCGCCGCCTTGAAGAAGCGAGCGCGCCAGTTGTCGTCAGCTACGGTCGCGAACGCGGTAATCAGCGAGCCCAGCGTGTCCAGCGTTACCAGCGTCGTTGTCTGTGTGCTGTTGAGCGGGTCCAGAAGCACCTTGCCCCATCCGCCGGTCACGGGATCTACCAGGTTTGGCGCGTTCCCCGCGGCGATGTGCAGACCAAGCGTGTTGCCGGAGATCGCCTCGCCGCTGATAAATCGTGCGGCAGTGAAAGCTGAGGCCACGGTCGTCAACTCATTGATCGTTACGTTGGCCGGCGGATCACTCTGCAATACCGTCATCAGGACGAGCGCTGGATTGTCTGCGCTCCCGTTCTTGGCTTTGGCTTCGCCACCGCTGGCGATCAAATAGAGAATGGCATCTCCATGCGCTCCGTTGGTGCGAACCTGAAAGCGGCCATCGCCGCTGGTCCCGGTCTGTGCAAGCTGCTTTGGCGCGCCCGCGCTCGCCTCCCACAGAGTGACCGTGGACCTTGCGACAGGCGCATTCCCAAGCAGCACCTGCCCCTTGATATCGGCGGCAAATGCGCGCGCTGCGATACACAACCCGACCAACATAAGAGCAACTAAACGTGTTCTCGTCGATGCCATTTGCGTTCTCCTCCATCTGGAAATTGGATTCGACTACAAACGGCGGCCATTTGGAACTGGCAAATATGACAGGCGCGCTCGAACTTCCTGGCTTTACCTGCGAATTCGGCATTGCGGCAACTTCGCATCCGCCCCCGGAAAGTCGCCCGCTCCGTCCCACCCAGTCCCGAATCGCAGCCAACCGCCTCACCGTATCCCCGTATATACCCCCTCCCCGCCCACTTCGCGCTACTCTGGATTCAGGCGTGTCCCACTCCCATCAGTACATCGCGGGCGCACCCAAAGGCATCACCCAACCATGCACCAGGTTCTCTCGAAGCTGAGCCGCCGGCGCCTTGCGCTCGCCATTTTGGGCATCGCCTTCACCTGCGCGCTCTCCGGTTGCTCCCACTTCCATCCCCATCCCTCTGAGCAGTACGTCTACGTCGTCGCCAAGCAAACCTACCTTCGCGATCGCGTCGCCGCCGTCTCCAACCGCACCGGCACCGTCACCAATGGCGAACAGCTCGTGGTCCTCGAACGAGCTCGCCGCTGGGTCAAGGTCCGTACTCCCCAGAACGAAATCGGCTGGATCGAAGAACGCCTAACCGTTCCCCAGGACATCGCCGGCAAGTTCGACGCGCTCCGCAAAGATCACGCCCAGGACCCCGTAGTCGCCACAGCCTCCACCGGCGACGAAGCGTACCTCCACGTTGCTCCCGGCCGCGAGACCGAACACTTCTACCTGCTCCCTGAAAACGACACGCTCAGCCTTCTCCAGCGCGCCTCCGTCCCCAAGCCCATAACTCCCGGCGCCGAAGTCGCCACGGCACCGGCCGCGCCCAACGCCCCGCCTCCCGGCCCCATCTACGAAGACTGGTGGCTCGTCCGCGATAAGTTCGGCCAGACCGGCTGGATCTACGGCCGCCTCCTCGAGGTCTCCGCGCCCGACTCCCTCCTGCGCTACGCCGAGGGCCAGCGCATTGTCGGCGCCTACATCCTCGCCCACGTCGACGACCCCAACTCCGGCATCCTCGACAACGGCAACACCATCTCCTCCATCCCCGAGTACGTCACCGTCCTCTCCCCCTACAAAGCCGGCCTCCCCTACGACTTCAACCAGGTCCGCGTCTTCATCTGGAACACCAAAAAGCATCGCTACGAGACCGGCTTTGCCGAACGCAACATCCTTGGCTACCTGCCCGTGAAGCTGGGCTTCCGTAAAGACCCCTACGGCAAGGGAGCCGAGGCCACCCAGATGCTCCCCGCCTTCACCTATAAAGTCCTCGCCGCCGACCAGCCCATCCCCACCCCCGACCCCACCACCGGCCTTATCAAGCCCGGCCGGACTATCGCCAAAACCTACCGCCTCGAAGGCAACATCTGCCGCCGCATCCTCGCCCCCGGCACCCAGCCCGAACCCGAAGCCCACCCCGAACCTGAAGCGGAAAAGAAGGGCGGCAAGAGAGCCGCTAGGGACGCGGCGAAGAAACCCGCCAGGCACCCCAAACACTGACCCCTGCCTCTGGGTGCCCCATCCGTACGCGCTTTTGCGGACGGGCTTGAGGAAGATTCCTAGGGTCCCGGGTGCCCGATCTTCGCGCCCGCTTTTGGGCGCTAAGGTGGGATCGCTTGATCCCGGCAACAGGTAAAGGAATAACTGACTGACCACTCAGTCATAGCGCGCTGTAACCCTCGATTTGCAGCACGAAACATAGCTATAGCAGTCGATTTGCAACCCGGAATCTACCGAATATGGGCCAAACTCCCCACCTCAAGCGTAAAACCGCCGAATCGCCTCCACCACGCTCTCCAGCTCCTCCACCCGCAAACCCGGGTAAATCGGCAGCGCCAGGACCTCCTCCGCAGCCCGCTCACTAACCGGAAAATCACCTTTCCTATAGCCCAGAAACTTCAAGCTATCCTGCAAGCTAAGTGGCAGAGGATAAAAGACTTCTGAACCAATCGAATGGGCCGTCAAATACTCCCGCAGCGCATCCCGCCGCGGCGCCCGGATCACATACTGGTGAAACACATGCTCCCCCCGCGGATCGCAGAAGGGAAGCACCACCCCATCCGCGGTAGTCTTCCCGACCAACCCAGCCGCTGTAAACCGCTCATTATAAAGGCACGCAAGCTCCAACCGTCGCCGATTACCGGCATCCACCCGCCGCAGCTTCACCTCCAGCACGGCCGCCTGCAGCGTATCCAGCCGCGAGTTCCACCCCACCTCGTCATGATAATACCGTCGCCGCATCCCATGTGCTCTCAACATTTTAGCCCGCTCCGCAATCTCCGCGTCACGAGTAGAAACCATCCCCGCATCCCCAAACGCAGCCAGATTCTTGGTCGGATAAAAGCTAAACGCCGCAGCATCCCCTAAACCACCCGCCCGAACCCCTTCCCACGAAGCCCCAAACGCCTGCGCCGCGTCCTCCACCACCTTCAAATTCCGTTCCTTGGCCATCGCCATAAAATCCGTCATATCAGCACATTGGCCATACAAATGCACGGGCAGAATCCCCGCAAACTGCTCCCCACCACGGCCCAAAACCTCCTCCACCGCCCCCGGCGAAAGGTTGAACGTCTCCCCGTCAATGTCCGCCAAAACCGGCTTCGCCCCCACCCGCAAAATCGAACTCACCGTAGCAAAGAAGCTGAACGGTGTAGTAACCACCGCGTCTCCCTCCCCTATCTTCAATGCTGCCAACGCCAACCAGAGCGCATCGGTCCCACTCGCACACCCGATGGCAAACGGTACATCACAAGCCTCAGCGGCCGCCGCCTCAAACCGCGCCACCTCCGGCCCCAGAATGAACCGCTGCGATTCACAAACGGCAGTAATCGCAGCCAGTATTTCTTCGCGGACTTCTCCGAATTCGCGGCTAAAGTCGAGCATCGGAACGGCAAGCAATTTTGGGCGAGTATCAGTCTCAATCATCTCTATCATCGTAATCTTCCAGCACCTTCCCCGCCCAGTCAGTGCGCAAAGCCCTTGTCCTGAAGCATCGAAGGCGATAGGGTGAAGGGTGCAAGTCTGCTTTGCTGCATGGTTCGACCGCGAGTCTTTGGCGCGGAATGTCAAAAAATGGTTGAGTGCAATGATACGAGGAGATCGGCCCATGGATTCCAAGCCGGCACAGAACATTCAGGATACGTTCCTGAATACGGTCCGTAAGGACAAAAGCCCCATCACCATCTACCTCGTCAGCGGTGTAAAGCTGACAGGCAAGATTCGTTCCTTTGATAAATATTCTGTTCTGCTCGAAAACAATGCGCAAGAACAGTTGATCTTCAAGCATGCAATCTCCACCGTGGTGAGCGGTCGCCCATCGGGTTTCGGTGACACGCGCAGCGAGAGTCGACCAATCTCGTCAAACCATGCAGAGACTCCGCAGCCGGCTTCTGGAGCGGCCAATAGCTAGTCGATCCGCGGACACCCGGCGATCTCTGCTCGCTAGCGCTACAAGGCAAGGTGCCTAATTAAGCCAGTATCCAAGGCGAGAGCGAATCGCGAAGCCGTTGAACGGGATTTGCTACGCTCACGGCAGCGAACTTCGCGTGAAAGCGCCGTCCTGGTTGCTGTCGAGTTCACGTCGGATCGATTTCGTCCATCAAGCGTAGCGCAGCAAGCGCGCGCTGCCGCGGCGATCTCGGAGCGCGATCCCGTGTCCGCGAACCACCTGGACGAACTGGCCGGGACTGCACCGTCGGGTGCCGAACCTCCGATCGATCTGGACTTTGATGCCTTGTTAGCAGAGTTTCAGGAGCTTGCCAGGTCCGCCGGTGCCACCATCGCGGCAGTCTTGATCCAGCGGCGCGGACGTCCTGATGCGGCTACCCTGGTTGGCGGTGGAAAACTCGATGAGATTGTTGCCACCGTCGCATCCACGGGTGCCAGCCTCGTCCTCTTCGATCACGATCTGACTCCGTCGCAGGCACGCAACGTGGAAGCGCGACTTCCGTGCACGGTCATCGATCGTACCCAACTCATTCTCGACATCTTCGCCCGCCACGCTCGAACGCGCGAAGGGCAGCTGCAGGTCGAGTTGGCGCAGCTTGAATATCAACTCCCTCGACTCGCAGGCCGCGGGAAGACGATGTCGCAGACCGGCGGCGGCATTGGAACCCGAGGTCCCGGCGAAACGCAGCTCGAGACCGATCGCCGCAAGATCAACACGCGGCTCGATCGCATCAAGCAGCAGCTGGAAGCTGTGCGGCGCATTCGGCGTCAGCAAAGAGGCAGACGCGAGGCCGTTCCTGTGCCTACCGTGGCGTTGGTTGGATACACCAATGCCGGCAAGTCCACCCTGTTCAACTCGTTGACAGGTGGGGAAGTGCTTGCTTCGGAGCGAATGTTTGCCACGCTTGATCCGAAGCTGCGTCAGTTGACCCTTCCTTCGCGACGCAAAGTGTTGCTCTCAGACACTGTTGGATTCATCCGAAACCTTCCCCACGCTCTCGTGACCAGCTTCCGCGCGACACTCGAAGAGGTCGAACGCGCTGAGCTTCTACTGCACGTGCGCGACGCTGCCAGCCCTACCCTGGACGAACAACGAGCCCAGGTGGAGGCTGTCCTAACCGAGTTGGGTGTTATGGACAAACCCACCCTGCAGGTCCTGAATAAGATCGATTTGTTGCCCGCGGGCTCAAGGATCCAGGCCGGCTCGCACGGCACTGCGACGGTTGCCGTTTCAGCGCTCACGGGCGACGGGTTGGAGGATCTGCTGCATGCCATCGACGCAGCCTTGACGGCCGATCCCCTCGAATCCGTGGAGTTTCGCATTCCACAGGCTGAGGGTCGAATCCTTGCCGCCTTAGAGCGCGGAGCGACGATCACCGGGCAACGGTTCGAAGGGAATGTGGTGTATCTCAACGCTGTCGGACCAACCTCTTTGTTGGATCGCTACCGGCGCTACCAGCACCGCCAGGTGAAGTCACTGGAACAGCTTCTCGATTAGGCTCGCAAACAAGTACAGGCCGCCTGATCGGGAGCGGAGGTGATGTCCCGTTTCACGCGGCCTGCATGACCCGGAATGGGTCTCAGGGTGGTAAGGACATCTTACTCCCGGCGCGCGCAATGGAAGAAGAAATTAATGAGAAAGTGGGCCGGAAAAGCGATTATCGCTTCCGAAGGAAGAATCCGTCAGAATTGCGCTCATAACGCGCTCATTCTTTGACTTCCAACTCCCGGCTTTGCTACAAATGAAGGGAGCGAACTGAAAAATTAGGAATGCTTGAGCGGTGCTCGGCAGTAGACAACAGGGCTTGATTTGCTCCTGGAAGCAACGAGCCTTTACCCCCTCCTGAAGAACCCTAGAATCTCATGGAAATTTTGCATCAACTTGGTGGTCTCGTGCTCGGCTCTGTGCCGACCATGGTCTTTTTCATTCTGCTGGTGGCAGCGTACGGACCCTTGGTGCGCAAGCCTCTCGACAAGACATTGGCTGAGCGTCGCGCACGCACTACCGGAGCCGTAGAACGAGCGCGCGGCGCCATCTCCGCAGCCGAAGCTGAAGCCACGGTGTACGAGGAGAAGTTGCGAGCCGCGCGCAGCGAGATGATGGCGGCACGCGAGCGTAAATTGCAACAGTGGCAAGCTGAGCGCGATCAGGCCGTGAAGAGCGCTCGCGATGCTGCTCAGACGCGCGTCAATGCAGCCCGTAGAGAAATCGAGGAGATGTCGGCCGGTGCGCGCAAGCAGATCGAAGGATCAACCGCCGCGCTCAGCGAACAGATTCTGCGTGCGGTGCTTCCAGCCGGAACGAACCTCTCGGAGGCGCGCCAGTCATGACCTCTCGCCGAACAATGGCCGCATCACGGCGACTGTTACTCGCTCCACTTGGATTGCTGTTCCTCCTTGCTGTTACGGTTTCGATCCACGCGCAAAAATCGGAAAAGGCTCAGCAGACAGCGTTGATCAATGGCACCGCCAAGCAAACCTCTCTAAGTGAGACAGACGCGTACCGGTTGTCACCGGCGGTAGTAAAGATAGGCGCGGCGCTCGGTATGAAGCCCGAGACGGCTGCCAATGTCTTCACGATCTTCAACATTCTCATCCTCGCAGGCGGCGTTGGATATGGGTTGATGAAGATTCTTCCCAAGGCTTTCCGCAACCGCAGTACGGCAATCCAGAAGCACCTGGTCGATGCGCGCACCGCGACCGAAGAGGCTACTGCACGACTCAGTTCGGTGGAGGAGCGGCTGTCCAAGCTTGACGATCAGATTGCCGCGATGCGCGCCCAGGCTGAGACGGATGCCGCGCGCGATGAACAGCGAATCCTGGCCAGCGTGGAAGAGGAGAAGAACAAGATCCTCGCCGCTGCGGAATCCGAGATTCAGAGCGCAACGACCCTTGCACGCCGCGAGATTCAGAAATATGCCGCAGAACTCGCTATCGAGCAGGCAGCTCGCAAGCTGGTCGTCACTGCAGACACGGATCGGTTACTGGTTGAGAATTTTGCTCACAAGCTTGGCGAAGGGAGCAACAACTAATGGCTGCTGTTGATCTTCGTTATGCGCGTGCGTTGGCTGCTGTGATCTCTGACCAGAAGTTGGATGTGGTTGCCGCACAAGGGCAGTTGAACGACTTTGCCGACACACTGGAAGCGAGCGCCGAACTACGCGAGGTACTGGAAAATCCCTCGCTTCCTGAGCCACAGAAGCTGAAGGTGCTAGACGCCATTGCGGCGAGATCCGGCATGAGCAAGACGGTCCGGAATTTCATCGCAGTCATCGCTGACCATCAGCGTCTGCACGAACTGCGCAGCATGATTGCCGCATACGGCGCGATTGCGGATGAGAACTCCAGCGTCGCCGAAGCCGAGATCGTCAGCGCCATGCCGCTGGACGAGAATAACCGCAAGCTGCTGGAGCAGAAGATTTCGACCTTGACCGGTCAGCAGGACGTGCACGCAACGTATAGCGAAGACGCGTCCTTGCTGGGCGGCGCGGTCGTCACCATAGGGTCCACGGTTTACGATGGGTCGATTCGCGCGCAACTGCAGCAACTCAAAGCCCGGCTGATTGCAGCCGGAGCGTAGCCGGATCAGCAGAAGATACGCAACAGGATTTGAAGCACTCGAAGGAAAAGGAACTACATGGCAAAGATTCAGGCAAACGAGATTACCGAACTGCTTCGCCAGCAAATCGAGAACTACGAGCAGCGCATCCAGGTGGACGAGGTTGGCACGATCATCACCCTCGGCGATGGTATCGCGCGCATTCATGGGCTCGACAAGGTTATGGCGGGCGAGCTGATTGACTTCCCCCATGGCATCTCTGGTCTGGCGATGAACCTCGACGAAGACCAGGTTGGCTCGGTTATTCTTGGCGACTACAGCGAGTTGAAAGAGGGCGATCAGGTCAAGCGGACCGGCAAGATCATGTCTGTGCCCGTGGGCGAAGCGCTGATTGGTCGAGTCGTGAATGCGCTCGGCCAGCCCATCGATGACAAGGGACCGATCAACACCGATACTTTCCTGCCCGTTGAGCGGCTTGCTCCCGGCGTCATCTCGCGTCAGTCGGTGACCGAGCCCATGAACACCGGCATCAAGGCCATCGACACGATGATTCCGATCGGTCGTGGACAGCGTGAGCTGCTCATCGGCGATCGCCAGACGGGCAAGACCGCGGTCGCGCTCGACACCATTATCAACAGCGCCAAGAACGACCTGATCTGCATCTATTGCGCGATCGGCCAGAAGCGTTCGTCGGTGGCTGCTGTTGTGCAGACGCTCGAAGAGTACGGCGCGATGGCGTACACGATTGTTGTCGCCGCAACGGCCTCTGAGCCCGCGCCCATGCAATATCTTGCGCCGTTTGCGGCGACCGCGATGGGCGAGTACTTCCGCGACAACGGCAAGCACGCGTTGATCATCTATGACGATCTCTCCAAGCACGCTGCGAGCTATCGTGAGATCTCGCTGCTGCTGCGCCGTCCGCCAGGCCGCGAAGCGTATCCCGGCGACGTGTTCTACTTGCACTCGCGTCTGCTCGAGCGCTCGGCAAAGATGTCGAAGGAGCTTGGCGGCGGTTCGCTGACGGCTCTGCCGATCATCGAGACGCAGGCGGGCGACGTTTCGGCGTACATCCCGACCAACGTCATCTCCATCACCGATGGACAGATCTTCTTTGAGACCGACCTCTTCAACTCCGGCGTTCGCCCCGCGGTGAACGTAGGGCTTTCCGTCTCGCGCGTAGGATTTGCCGCTGCCATCAAGGCCACCAAGCAGGTCGGTTCGACGCTCAAGCTCGATCTCGCGCAGTACCGCGAACTGGCGGCCTTTGCGCAGTTCGGTTCGGACCTCGATAAGGTAACGCAGAACCAGCTCAATCGCGGCGCCCGTTTGACCGAGCTCTTGAAGCAGCCGCAGTTTGCGCCACTCACCGCGGCCCAGCAAGTGGCTATTCTGTTCGCGGGAACGCAGGGCCTGCTCGATGATGTTGAGGTCTCTGACCTGCGCGCCTTCGAGGACGGTTACTATCCGTTCCTCGACTCAGCGCACCCGGACATTCTTGCGGACATCACCAAGAAGAAGGCTCTGGACGACGATATTCGCAAGCGCCTCACCGATGCGATCAACGAGTACAAGCAGGACTTCCTCGCCGCCCGCAAGGAAGCCAAGACGACGGTAAACGCGTAACAGCGCAACTGCATAAGGACGAATGGCAAACGTACTCGATCTACGGCGACGCATCCGCAGTGTGAAGAACACGCGGCAGATCACCAAGGCCATGAAGATGGTCTCGGCCGCCAAGCTGCGTCGCGCACAGGAACACGCTCTGCAGGCTAGGCCGTACGCGCAGATGCTCGCGAACGTACTACAGTCGTTGGTGCGGCGCACTGATCTCTACAATGAGCAGACGGGCGAGATCCTGCACCCGCTGCTGGTGGAGCGCGAGGAGAAGAACGTTCTCGTGCTGGTGATTGCCGGCGACAAGGGCTTTGCTGGCGGCTTCAACTCGAACATCGGCAAGGCGGCGCAGCGGTTCATCGACGAGCGTCGCGCGACCGGCCAGAACATCGATCTCGAGCCCATCGGTAAGAAGGCGATTGGCCTGTTCAAGAAGCGCTTTCCGATGGCGGTCTACGAGCACAAGGAAGAGCTCTACGACAACGATCTCTCCAAGCACATCGAGGACATTCGGCATCGCGCTGCGCCCATCGAAGTTGCGTCCGAACATCCCACGCTGCTGTTGAAGGCGAGCTTCGCGGAAGTCACGGCGGTTGCGAACTCGATCATCTCGCGCTACGAGCGGGCAGAGATTGATTCCGTCTACATCGTCTACAACGAGTTCAAGTCCGTCATCTCGCAGCGAGTGGTTGTCGAGAAGTTGCTGCCCATCCGCAAGCTTGGATCGCACGAAACGACGGTCCTCGAAGAGATGACGGAAGAGCAGCGTGAAGCCGCAGGTAAGGCTGCCCGGGAATCAGGCGTCTCGATCAACGAGCCGGAAGAGACAGCCTACGAGCAGGAGGCCAAAAAGTTTGGCACGGCTGACGTGGACTACCTCTTCGACCAATCACCTGAGCGGCTGTTTCGGCACCTCATGCCGCGATACATCACCACCGAAATCTTCCATGCGCTGCTGGAATCGATTGCCGCAGAGCACGCAGCGCGCATGACCGCAACCGACGCGGCGACCAAGAATGCAGGAGAGTTGATCGACAAGCTCTCGCTCACCATGAACCGATTGCGCCAGGCAGCAATCACCAAAGAGATTATTGAAATTGTCAGCGGAGCAGCTGCGCTATGAGCGCTTCACGCTTCTTCGAATGTTTGAAGAAGCATCTGCTCCTAACAGTACTTGCAGTGGTTGTAATAGTTGGTACAGCCTGGTTTTTCGATCCGATGCGCGTAACCAATGGAGAGAGGCAAGTAGGGATAGAAGCCGTATATAGCGTGGACATGCTTCGGACGGATGGAGTTAGCGACGATCAATATATGAAGTTTGAGCAGCGGGCAAGTCGATTGATTGCTGAGGCGCACATTAGGAGTAAGACTGCAAGAGACAAAACGATTGCAAATGATTTGGACATCTATTTGGCGGCGACGGACCCCTTGAGAAGGTTAGAACGCATACAAATATCCGACATTGAGAATGGCGATACAAGTGATCTCAATACCACCAACGATATGGCCACTAAGAGACTAAAAGTTTCGCAAGACACACGACAAAAGTTGATGAAGGACCTTGAATAGGATCGAGTTATGGAAGAGACACAAAACATCGGCAAAGTAGTCAGCATCAGCGGCCCGGCCGTTGACATTCAATTCGAAGAGGCGAAGATGCCTCCTATCTTCCAGGCGCTGCGCATCGTCAGCGAGGGCTTCGATGTGCCGACGCCGATGGATGTTGTCGTCGAGGTGCAGCAGCATCTTGGCGAAGGCCGCGTGCGTTGCATCGCGATGGTCGCGACCGAGGGATTGGTGCGCGGCATGAAGGCCATCGACACTGGCGCGATGATCACAGTTCCTGTGGGCCGCGAGACGCTGGGTCGCGTGCTCAACGTGCTGGGCGAGCCGGTGGACGAGCTTGGCCCCGTCAACACCAAGGTGCGGATGCCGATTCATCGGCAGGCGCCGGCGTTCGACGAGCAGTCGACGTCGGAGGAGATGTTCGAGACTGGCATCAAGGTGGTTGACCTGATCCTGCCGTTCCTCAAGGGTGGCAAGATTGGCCTGTTCGGCGGCGCTGGTGTAGGCAAGACCGTCGTCATTCAGGAGCTGATCAACAACGTGGCGCAGCAGCACGGCGGCTTCTCGGTGTTTGCTGGCGTTGGCGAGCGTACACGCGAGGGCAACGATCTGTGGCACGAGTTCCAGGAGTCGGGTGTTATCGACATCAACGACTTCAACAAGAGCAAAGCTGCGCTGATCTATGGGCAGATGACCGAGCCGCCAGGGGCGCGTTTGCGCGTGGCGCTGACCGGCCTGACGGTCGCTGAGTACTTCCGCGACGAAGAGGGAGCGGACACGCTGCTGTTCATCGACAACATCTTCCGCTTCACGCAGGCGGGTTCTGAGGTATCGACGCTGCTTGGCCGTATGCCTTCGGCGGTGGGATACCAGCCGAACCTGGCTACCGAGATGGGCGAGCTGCAGGAGCGCATTACGTCGACCAAGAAGGGCTCGATCACGTCGGTGCAGGCTG
This sequence comes from uncultured Acidobacteriaceae bacterium, assembly GCA_963737325.1. Taxonomy (GTDB): domain Bacteria; phylum Acidobacteriota; class Terriglobia; order Terriglobales; family Acidobacteriaceae; genus Granulicella. The sequence continues at coordinate 145,143 of CAVTSJ010000014.1, read as the reverse complement.
TGTACGTGCCTGCCGATGACATTACCGATCCCGCGCCTGCGACGACCTTCGCTCACCTGGATGCGACGATGCTTCTGTCGCGTCCGCTGTCGGAGCTGGGCATCTATCCGGCTGTGGATCCGCTGACGTCGACGTCGCGCATTCTGTCGGCGCGCATTGTTGGGCAAGAGCACTACGATGTGGCGCAGGGCGTGAAAAAGATTCTGCAGCGCTATAAGGATCTGCAGGACATCATCGCGATTCTTGGCATCGACGAGCTGTCGGAAGAGGACAAGCTCACCGTATCCAGGGCTCGTAAAGTACAGCGCTTCCTGTCGCAGCCCTTCCATGTTGCCGAGATCTTTACCGGCATTCCTGGAGCGTATGTGAAGGTTGAAGACACCGTGCGCAGCTTCAAAGAGATCATCGAAGGCAAGCATGATGACATTCCGGAGCAGGCGTTCTATCTCAAGGGCGGCATCGAGGATGTTCTCGCGGCGGCCGAGAAGCTGAAGGCAACGGCCTAAAAGCAGGGATTAGGGAACAGGGATTAGAAAGCATGGCTGAGGCTGGAAACAATTCGGGGCTGCTTGCGGTTCGGCTGGTAACGCCGGACCGGGTGCTGCTGGACGCTACGGCGGAGGCGGTGGAGCTGCCGTCGATGTCGGGCTACCTGGAGGCGCTTTACGGTGCGGCGCCGCTGCTGGCGGAGCTTGGTGCGGGCGAGGTGCGGCTGCACGGCGGATCGGCAGGGAACCAGACGTTCTTCGTTGCCTGGGGCTTTGTGGAGGTGCTGCCGGAACGCGTGACGATCCTGGCAGAGACGGCGCTGCATCCCGATGAGATCGATCCAGCTGAGGCCCAGGCTGAGCTGCAACATGGACGCGAGCTTTGGGACCGGGCTGGCGACGATCAGGCCAAGTACGACGAGGCGAATGCGGTAACTCGCGTCGCGGAAGAGAAGATTGCGAGCGCGCAAGGGAAACACTAAGCGGGCACGGATTATTTGGAACGGAAAAGCCTCGCTCGCGCGGGGCTTTCTTATTGCAGGCTGGGCGAGCGTGTACCCCCCTCCCCCCCCTAAAAATGTCTTTTCGGCGTAAAGTAGTGCATTCAGGAAGGTTAAGGCCAAAAGTATGACCACGCCTGGAGGCAAAACGGGCGCTAAAGTCGGGCGACCAGAGACTTTACGGGCAAAGTTACTCTTCTAAAGAACTTACGAGCTGAAACGTCGCCAGACTCAATCGATCGAGGCGGGTTTCTAGTTTCGATGGAGGAGGTCCTACTTCAATTGTAGCTAGTGGAAGGGGGTAACTATGCCAGGTTTTGGAAAGATTTATCGCGGGTGTTCATGCGGGTTTTGGCGGTTTTGGGCGGTCTCGGGGGCTTGACAGGATTCTGCACGGGCCGGGAGGGGCGAGTGGGTCCAGGTGGGAGGGCAAAATGTTGGGGTGGTCTACGGGTTTGGCTTAGAGAGCTTTTGTACGGCGACGGGGAGGTTGATTGTGCCGAAGCGGTTGCTGGTGGTGTCGAGAACGACGAGGAAGAGATAAATGTCGCCCTTGGGCGATTTGATGTGCTGATCGAAGGCAAGGACGAACGATTCCATTATGCTTCAGGAGTTCTTTCTTTCGATCGCGCTGGGACCCGCAGGAGACAAGGCATGAGGATGAAGCCGATAAAGCAATGGGTGCTGCTGCTGATCTGCGTGGCGTGGAGCGGGGGATGGGCGCAGTCTCGGCAGGTGGTTTGCGACCGGGGCAACGGGCACTTCGAGGCGAATTTTCCGACCGGCGTTACGGTGCGCGTGGGTGCGGTGAAGAGCGGAGGATTTGCTACTCGCGCCTGCGAGGCGGGGCTGCGCTGGGGCAACGAGCGGGCTGCGGTCGTGCAGACGGCCGCGCAGGTGGATATCGATGTGCTTGGAGCCGACCTGGGGATGGGTATGCCGGTGGTGGCCTTTGTGGTGCGGCCAGCCGAGGATGATCGGCGCGCGAACTATGAGATCTGGTCGATGGAGAAGAAGCCGCGGCATCTGCTGACGCTGACGGGCGGAGATTCCTATCGAGCAGTCGATGCGGAGTTCAATGGGCAGGTGGCGATCTGGACGAGGGACGCTGCGGCGGTGGATGGATTTGACGGGCTGGGGCGTGACGACTTCTCGTCTCCTCCGATGATGGCGTTGCGGTTGGAGCACGGGCGGCTGGTCGATGTGAGCGCGTGGTACCGGGCGCTGTATGACGGTCAGATTAACGGGCTGCGCAGGGGTGTGACGGCGGAGGAGTTGGCTGAGTTCCGGAAAAGCGACGGGCGCTTGAGCTCCGGGTCGGTTGGGGCGGTGGAAGAGGTTCGACTGCGGAAGACGAAGGCAACGGTGCTGGAAATTGTGTGGGCTTACCTATACAGCGGCAGGCCGGGACGGGCGTGGGCAGAGTTGGAGAGTGCTTGGCCGGCTGGGGATGTGGCGCGAGTGAGAACCGCGATGGTGGCGGCGCGGGCGCGCGGAATCGAGACACAGGTGGCGAAGGTGGCTTCTGCGACGCTGCCTCCGAAGTGGATGGAGAGGCCTGCGCTGTACGAGTATCTGAAGGCAGATCCTTCGCAGGAGAATGGCGGACGGCTGATGTATGGCGTCCCGGGGGTGAGTGGGCACGAGGGTCCGGTGTTGGTGAAGGATGAGGGATCGACAGGGCTTTATGCCGCGGATATGGAGCCGAAGGCGATTCTGCTGTGGAGGCCTCCGCCGACCGTAGCAGAGGAATCGTTGGCGCAGGGAGTGGAGACGGTTCTGTTGACGATTGACGCCGCCGGCAAGGTGGAGGCGGTGACGATGCTGCCGCGCGGAAGCGATCCGGAGTTGCTGCAGGCGGCAAACAATTGGAAGTTTATCCCTGCGTTGGTAGACGGAAGACCGGTGGCGTATCAGCTGAAGATGGATGTGCGGTTGGTTCGGTAATTGGCAGAGGTCCTGCGCGGGCGGCGAGGTCGTCAGCAGCAGGCGCAGGTGTGGCCGCGGCGTGCCTGGTTGGCTTCGTGGAGAAGGATAGGGACGGCGAGGAGGGCGGCGATGGGGTCGAACCAGGGTATGCGGAATGCGGCGTTGAGCGAGAGGCCCGCGAGGGTGATGAGGGCGAGGTAGGCGCAGGTGGCGGACTGGACGGCGTCGGCGGCGAGGGCGACGTTGCCGGTGCGGCGGGCGTGGCGGCGCTTGAGTGTGGCGAGGATCGGCATGGCGATCAGTGCGGCGACAGTGATGGCGATGCCGAGGCGGCTGGGTGCGGGATGGTCGTGCTGGACGAGCGTGGCGAGGGCGATGATCGCGACGATGAGGGCGAGGGCGTAGAGGAGGATGGCGGCGGCGCGGGTGGCGAGGCGGTCGGTGAGGCGAAGCGTGGCAGCGTATTGGAGGAGAACCACGGTGGCGGAGAGGAGCTCAACGAGGCTGTCGGATGCGAAGGCGAGGAGCGCGGGGCTGTGCGCCGTGTAGGCGGCGCGCGCGGAGATCGCGAGCTCGGCGATCATCCAGAGGAGGGTGATGGACTGCAGCCAGAGGATGGGGGAGCGTGAGGAAGCGGGCGCGCGGGGTGCGGCTCCGAGTTGGATGAGCTGAGGCATGGTTGGGTTGATGATTGCAGGTGGTGGTGGATGGATGCAAGGGTTGATGCGGATGCGACAAGTGGGTGCGGTGATCGGGTTGAGGGTCGCGTGAGGCTTGCAAATTGATACCGGCTCCGCGAGACTAGAGAGAGCAGGTTGTTTCCCGCCTTCGTGGTGGTCGGACGGTACGATGCCCGTTGGGGACGTCAACCCTCTAGAATTAGCAACGGCTTATACGCGTCCCCGTCGTCTAGAGGCCCAGGACGACGCCACACTCATGGCGTAAACACGTGGTTCGAATCCCGTCGGGGACGCCAAATTCTGCTGTCGCTTGCGCGGCTGTATTGCGGAGTCACAGAAGCATATTCCCAAGGGAAAGACAGAAAGAAAGGCATCGCGCAACCGCCCAGGAAAGGCGGGTTGGGAATCAGCGCCCGGTGGGGTTGACCAAGGCGGTGGATTCGCGGATGATCAGGGCTGGCTTGATGGGGATGTTGGCGGCGTAGGGCGCGGCGGGGTTGGCGATGCGCTCGAGCAGGATGCTGGCCGCGAGCTTGCCCATGTGCTTGAGTGGCTGGCGGATGGTGGTGAGGCTGGGCACATGGAACTCGGCAGAGACGATGTCGTCGAAGCCGACGACGGAGACATCATGGGGGACGCGCATGCCGGCTTCGTGGAGCACGCGCATGGCGCCGATGGCGGCGGTGTCGTTGAAGCAGATGAGGGCGGTGAAGTCGCGGGTTGCGGCGAGCAGGCGCTGGGTGGGCTCGTAGCCGATCTGAGGGGTCCAGCCGCCGACCTCGAGTTGCACGGTGCGCTCGGGTGTGGGCTCGACGCCGAACTCGCGGGCGACCTGCATCATGGCCTCCCAGCGGAAGTCGGTGTCCATGACGGAGCGGTGACCTTTCATGAAGGCGATCTTGCGATGGCCGAGGTCGTAGAGGTGGCGGATGGCGAGGCGCGCGGCTACGCGGTGGTCGATGAAGACGTTGGTGACGCCCTCCTTCTCCTTGTGGCCGGAGATGGTGACGACGGGCAGCGGGGTGTCGAAGTCGGCGTTGGTGTTGAGGAGCAGAAGGCCTTCGGCGCCGCGGTTCATAAGGAGTTCGGAGTATTCCTTGACGAGCTTGTGCTTGCCGTAGTGGCAGGCGGTGAAGTAGAGGAAGTGCTTTTGCAGGAGATAGCGCTCGACGCCTTCCATGACGACGGTGAAGTAGCCTTCGCTGTGTTCGGGGACGATGACGCCGACCGAATCGCTGCCGGTTTTGTGGAGGTTCAGCGCGAAGTAGCTTGGCCGGTAGTTGAACTTGCGGGCAGCTTCATGCACGCGGCGGCGAGTCTCTTCAGTGAGGTTCTTGGCGAGGGGCGCATCGTTGAGAACGAACGAGACGGTGGTCTGCGAGACGCCAAGATAGGTGGCGAGGTCCTTGAGGCTGGTCCGCTTCTTGGGCGGCGGCACAGGGTCGGGCGAGCTAGGCGGCTTGATCTTCATCCATTCTTCCGTCGTTCAGCCTCGAAGCTTTTCAAGTTCGACAGGTAGCGCCTTAGGTGATCGTTTGAGTATACAAGCATGTTGCTACCGAACAGAAGAAAATCGTTTGTCTTGGTACCTTCGATTGTACGGGGCGGGTTGGCGACGAGGAAATTCAGCGAAGTGTGCCCGCAAGGCTGCCACTCATGAGGCGCTCGACCTCGGGGAGGGTGACCATGGAGGCGTCGCCGGGGGTGGTCATGGCGAGGGCTCCGTGCGCGATGCCGCAGTTGAGCGACCAGGCGAGATCCTTGCCGGCGAGGAGGCCGTAGAGGAGGCCGGAGGCGAAGGAGTCGCCGCCGCCGACGCGGTCGAGGATGTCGAGGTCGTCGAAGGCGAGGCCGGCGCTGGCTTGGTGGTTGGCGAAAGCGAAGGCGCTCCAGCTGTTGCGATTTGCGGTGTGGGGGCGGCGAATGGTGGTGGCTAGAACCTTGAGGTTGGGGTACTCGGCGACGACGCGCTCGGCCATCGACGCGAAGGTGTCGAGGGTATGCCAGGCGGGGCGGTGGGCGTCTTCGCCGAGGGTTGCGGCGACGTCGCCTTCGTGGCCGAAGAAGATGTCCACCATGCGGGAGAATAGACCGGTTGACTTCGACGGAGCGGGCACGGCCTCCGCGAGACTTCCAGAGCGAGGCGCGATAGTTGCCGTCGTAGCTGATGAGCGTGCCGTGGCGTCGGGCGGCGGTGATGGACTCGCGAACGACTTCGGTGGCGTCTTCCGAGAGCGCGGCCATGATGCCGCCGGTGTGGAAGATGCGGACGCCTTCGGCGGAGAAAAGCTGATCCCAGTCGATGGTGCCGGGCTTGAGTTGCGAGATGGCGGTGTGGCCGCGGTCCATCATGCCGAGGCCGGGGCGGACGCCGAAGCCGCGCTCGAGGAAGTAGATGCCATTGCGGGCGTCGCGGCCAACGCCGTCGAAGGGCGCCCAGTGGATGTGCGAGGTGTCGACGCCGCCTTGCAGGATGAGGTCTTCGACCAGGCGGCCGACGGGGTTGTCGACGAGCGCGGTGGCGATGGAGGTGCGGAGATTGAAGCAGCGACGGAGGCCGCGGGCGACGTTGTACTCGCCGCCGCCTTCCCACACGCGGAAGGTTCGCGCGCCGACGATGCGGCCTTCGCCGGGATCGAAGCGCAGCATGACTTCGCCGAGGGAGAGGAGATCCCAGCGGCAGTCGGAGGCCGGGCGGAGGGTGAGGGTTGGCGGCGTTGGGTTAGGCGCTTCGTTCATGGGCAATGCTAACTCCAGGAAGATGGTCGCGTAGTTGTGGCGAGAAGCAGATCCTCCGCTGCGCGAAGGCTGGCAAGTCAGTTGGTGCTTAGGGGCGTGCCACGGCCGGTGAGTTCGCGGATCAGGTCGACTTCGTGTTGGCGGTAGGGGGTGTCGTCCTGGCGAAAGACTTCGTGGAACCAGACGGTGGGCTGCATGAGGACGTAGGGGCGCTCCCACGAGTCCCACGGGTAGTAGGTTTGCGTTTTGCCCGCGACGAGGCCCCAGTTGATGGCGGCTACGTGATATTTCTTGGCGATGGGCAGGGAGTTGTCGAAGGTGCTGCCGGCGCCGCGGGCCATGTACTCGGTGCAAAGAATGGGGCGGCCGAGCGGCTGGAGCTCCTTGATGCGCGCTTCGAATTCTTCTGGCCAGCCGTAGTTGTGGAAGCTGATGATGTCGGACTCGGCTAGTTGGATTTTGGTGGTGGCGCTTTCTCGGTCAGGGTGCGACCAGTCGCCGCGCCAGACGCCGCTGGTGAGGGGCTGCGTGGGATGCTCTTCGCGGGCCCAGGCGAAGGCGAGAGGCAGGAGGTAGTCTACGCGCTCGATCTTGTGCGGCTGCGGGCCGTATTGCTCGGCGGGATTGTCGGGCTCGTTCCACACATCCCAGGCGAGGATGCGGGGATCGTTGGCGAAGGCGCCGACGATGCCTTTGACGTAGGCTTCGAGCTTGGGCTCATCGGCGGGGTTGGTGAGCTCTGCCATGCCGGGGCTTTGCACCCAGCCGGAGTTGTGCACGCCGGGGATGGGCGGATGCTGCGGGCCGAGCTTGGGGTTGGGATCCCAGCAGGAGTCGAAGAGTACGAGGATGGGGCGGATGCCGTGATGCGATGCGATGGTGAGGAAGGCGTCGAGGCGCTGCTTGAATCCGGCGGGATCCTGCTGCCAGAGCTGATCCTGCAGGAAGACGCGCATGGTGTTCATGCCGATGCTCTGCGCCATGCCGAGCTCTTTGTCGTTCAACTGCGGATTCCAGGTGGCAGCCTGAAACATTTCGAGCTGATTGATGGCGTCGGAGGGGACGTAGTTGGCGCCTACGAGCCAGGGCTGCTGCGCGTACCAGGCGTTGGCCTTTTCGGCGGACCAGCGCTCCGGTTGCTGGGCGATGGCGCAGGTGGATGCCAACAAGAGGCAAAGAATTCTTGTTCGGAACTTCATACTTCCCTCACAGATGGGTCGTCGAGCGTGCAACGAATTGATAGTAGCCGAATGAGCGGTGGCTTGGTTGATGGAATGCTTCGAGCGAGGGAACGAAGTATTCGTGCGGCAGGCAAACTATGTGGCGCGAGTGGTGCAGGCCGTTGATCAACGAGCCATTCGCCGGTGTGAAAAGATCGGCTATGATAGGCATTCGGGAGTCGCGCGGTAAGAGAGAAGAATTCGTTGGAGAGCCCTATGAATGATCGAGTGACCAGCCCGTTCGACCTGGCCGGACGGTGTGCGGTGGTGGTGGGCGGGACGTCGGGGCTGGGGCGCGAGATTGCGCTGGGCCTGGCGCGCGCCGGAGCGAACGTGGTGGCGAGCAGCCGACGCAGTGAGCAGGTGGAGGAGGTCGCGGCGGCGATTGAGGCGGAGGGTCGGCGGACGGTGCGTTTGTGCTCGGATGTATTGCAGCGGGAGAGCCTGGAGGCGTTGCATGCGGGCGTGCTGGAGGAGTTTGGCAGCGTGGAGATCCTGGTGAACGCTGCAGGGATTACGTCGCGGGTGCCGACGATCGATTGCACGGAAGAAACCTGGCAACGCATCTTTGACACGAATCTTTTGGGCACGCTGCGAGCGTGCCAGATCTTTGGGCGAACGATGCTGAAGCAGGAGCGCGGGAGCATCGTCAATATCGCGTCGCTGTCCAGCTTTGTTGCGTTTCACGAGGTCGCTGCTTATGGTGCGAGCAAGGCAGGCGTGGCGGCGCTGACGCGCTCGCTGGCGATCGAGTTTGCGCCGAAGAACGTGCGCGTGAACGGAATTGCTCCGGGCATATTTCCGACAGACCTCAATCGTGAGTTGCTGTTCACGACTGCTCGCGGGCGCGAGGAGATTCTTCGTACACCGATGGCGCGGTTCGGACGGCTGGAAGAAGTTGCGGGGGCGGCCGTATTTCTTGCGTCCGATGCGGCATCGTTTGTGACCGGCGAGATTCTTACGGTGGATGGCGGATATCTGGCGAGCGGCGTGAATCAATAGCGACGGCGACGATTTTCGGGCGCTAGAATAGGGCAAACTCCTGAGCAAGAGGTAGGCGTGGCCAAGCAGAGCAGGGAATTCAGCGGGATGCGGCGTGTCGATCTGGCCTACGCGCAGGTGGCGTCGAGCGAGGTAGCACGCGACATGAACCGCGATGTCGTGCTGGAGCTGATCCGAGCGCAGCAGCCGGTATCGCGTGCAGATCTGGCGCGGCTTTCAGGGCTGCAGCGAAGCACGGTGTCGGAGATTGTGGAGGACCTGTTGCGCGAAGAGTGGGTACGCGAAGGGTCCATTGCGCGACGCCCGCGGGGACGCAGACCGACGATGCTGGGGCTTAACGAAGACCTCGTGATCCTGGCGGTGGATGTGCATCCGCGGCAGGCGATTGTGGCGGTCGTTGATCTGAACGGACATTTTCTTTCGCGCGATGTGGTGACGATCTCGTCGAATCCTGAGCGGGCCATTGAGCAGATGATTGACTCGATGCGCAAGCTGCGCGAGAAGCATCCCGGCAAGTCGTTTGAGGGGATTGGGATCAGCCTGCCGGGAAGGGTGGACGCGCAGACGCAGCGGCTGGTGTTTGCTCCGAATATGGCGCCGAACATGAAGTGGTCGAGCGTTGATTTGCGCGGCACCGTGGAAAAGGCCATGGGGCTAAAGGTGGAGATGGATAACGCAGCGAATGCGTGGCTGCTCTCGGAGACATGGTTTGGAAAGATGGACGGGGTGCGCGATGCGGTGCTGGTGACGATCGCGGAGGGGGTGGGCACGGGCATCCTCGCAAACGGGCAACCGGTGTACGGCAACAGCGGCATGGCCGGCGAGTTTGGGCATGTGGTGATGGATCCGCAAGGGCCGCAATGTGCCTGCGGAGCTCGGGGCTGCTGGGAGACGTTCGCTTCCTCGAATGCTGCGCTGCGGTATTTTGCGGAACGCAAGCCGAGACACGCTGAGATCGGGATTGCCGAGCTGCATGCGCTGGCCGAAGAGGGCGATAAGGACGCCGTGGCCGCGCTTACGGAGCAGGCGAAGTACATCGGGCGAGGCTTGCGCATGGTGACGGCTTCGCTTTCTCCTGAGGTCATTTTTATTGCGGGCGACATTACGCAGGTGTGGGGAGTGGTTGGGCCCGTGATCGAGGCGGAGATGAAAGGGACGCTGCTGGCTGGGCCGGCCGCCGCGCGTGACCCCGTCAGAGGAGGGAGGCCTGGCGCGGCTGCGGGGCGCGTGCGCACTGGTGCTGCAGCGGCACTCCGGCAAGCGGCACGGACGCGATGTGCCGGTGCGCGGGAGATCGTCGAGCGCTGAGATTCGAAAGAAGAGTGCAAGATGAATGCCGAATACTTAGAGCCAGTCGTGGTGCGGCTCCGATATACTTCATTGCATTCCGTCGGAGTTCGAACAAAATGTCTTTTGTAGCTGCTGAATCTAATAGCCAGGAGTTCACCTCGCGTCCCGCGCAGTCGAATATTCGCTGGTTCGTCTGCTTCTTGCTCTTCCTGGCGACGACGATCAACTACATGGACAGGTCAGTGCTCTCGCTGATCGAGCCGTTGTTGCACCTTCCGTTCATGGGCTGGCTTCCGGGCGTGGGCGCGGCGCACCAGGCGGAGTATCACCTGAATTACGGGCACATCGTGGAGTGCTTCCAGATTGCGTACGCGGTGGGATTCCTGGTGGCGGCACCGTTCATCGACAAGCTGGGTACGAAGATTGGCTACACGGTTGCGATTGGGGTGTGGGCCGTGTCGTCGATCAGCCACTCGCTGGTGCACTCGGTGCTTGGATTTTGTATTGCGCGTGCGTGCCTGGGGCTGGGCGAGTCCGGCAACTTTCCGGCTGCGATTAAGGCGACCAGCGAATGGTTTTCGAGTGAGGATCGCGCGCTGGCCATCGGCTTGTTCAACTCCGGGGCGAATGCTGCGTTCTTTATTGCGCCCGCGATCGTGCCGTTCGCAACGCTGCACTTCGGCGGATGGCGGGCCGCGTTTCTTTGCACCGGCGGCATGGGGCTTTGCTGGCTCGTGCTGTGGTTGCTGTTTCCGTATAACCGGCTGCGTCGCGGGCTGACAACGACCCAGGCGGATCTTCGGCGCGTGGTGCCGAATGTCAGGGGCAAGAAGCTTTATGGATTTCTACTGCGCAACCGCGGGCTCTATGCGTTCTCGATTGCGAAGGGGCTTACCGATCCGGTGTGGTGGTTCTATCTCTTCTATCTGCCGATGTATTTGAACGACAACTACGGCCTGAGTCTGGAGCAGGCGTACTGGCCGATCGTGGTGGTGTATGCGGTGTCGTCGGTGGGGTCGTTCCTGGGCGGAGGGCTTTCGGGATCGCGCATGAAGCGCGGGCATACAGTAAACAGCGGGCGCAAGTTTGCGATGCTGGTCACGGCGCTTTGCGTGCTGCCGCTGATGCTGGTGCCGCACATGCACAAGGTGTTTGCGCACAATGCGTGGCCCGCGGTTGCGCTGTTCGCGCTGGCGGCCGCGGCGCACCAGGGCTGGTCGGCGACGTTGTTCGCGACGCCTACAGACATGTTTCCGTCGACGTCGGTGTCGACGGTGGTGGGGATTGGCGGCGCGGTCGGGTCGCTGGGTGGCGCGCTGTTTACGGTGCTGGTCTCGCACCTGCTCTCGCTGCATCCGCTGGTCATCTTTGCGATGGCGAGCAGCGCTTACGTTGTCTCACTGCTGATCTTTCAGTTACTGGTTCCACGGATTGGCGTGTCTGGAAAGGGTGAGGGCGGCGTCGATCTTTGGGCGGAGACGAACGGATAGCGATCACGCTCAGAAGCTGCACGAGCACGAATTGGCATCCAACGGGGTAAGCGAGGGCGTGGCCGTATGGCTGCGATTTCGCTGCCTGATAGTTCATCGTGCTGGAGCCTCGTTCATGAAAGCTGCCGTGTTTGCTGGAGCCGTTCGTTCGCCGGGAGAGTTTGTACGCATCGAGGATGTGGCGCGTCCGGCGATGCGGCCGGGACACCTGTTGCTGCGCGTGCTGGCGTGCGGGGTTTGTCGTACCGATCTGCACATCGTTGAGGGCGATCTGCCGCAGTTGAAGCCGCGGCTGATTCCGGGGCACCAGATTGTGGGCGTGGTGATCGACGGCGGGATCGACGGGATGCCCGTGGGGACGCGCGTTGGCGTGTCGTGGATGGGCGGCGTGGATGGCGACTGCTGGTTCTGCAAACATGCGATGGAGAATCTCTGCGACCATCCGACGTTTACTGGTTACACGATTGATGGAGGGTATGCGGAGTATGCGTTGGTGCGCGCGGACTTTGCGTATCCGCTGCCTTCGGGGCTCGATCCTGTGCAGGTGGCGCCGCTGCTGTGCGCGGGGATCATCGGGTTTCGCAGTCTGCGCGTTGCGGGCGTTCAGCCGGGCGAGCGAGTCGGGCTCTTTGGCTTTGGCAGCTCGGCGGCGCTGGCGATTCGCGTGCTGCAGTCGTGGAATTGCACGGTGTACGTGGTGACGCGGGGAGAGGACCATCGCAAGACGGCGGAGTCGCTGGGGGCGACGTGGGTGGGGGCCGAGGACAAGAAGCCGCCGGTGGAGCTGGATCGCGCGATTACGTTTGCTCCCGCGGGCAAGGTGGTGGTGGATGCGCTTTCGAGTCTGCGGAAGGGCGGGGTGGTGGCAATCAATGCGATTCATCTGGATACTATGCCGGCGTTCGATTACGACAAGCTGCTGTGGGGAGAGCGGCAGATTCGCAGCGTCGCCAACATGACGCGGGACGATGCGCGCGATTTTCTGAAGATTGCGCGTGAGCTTGCGATCAAGCCGCGGGTGGTTACGTTTTCGCTCGACGACGCGAACAAGGCGCTGGTTGCGGTGAAGGATGAGACGGAGAGTGGGTCGTCCGTCATCGTGATGTGAGAGCCAGGGTCTCAGGGCCCAGGGTCCAGGGTCCAGAAGGCATAGGCTGGGCGCGGGAGACATGGAGTTTTCGGGTGCTGAACCGTGATTCCTCGTTTAACGTGGCTGACGCAGGGGGCGCGTAGACTCTTGGCAACGGGCGGGCAGGTAGGCACGATGCAGATACTGGTGATCAATAGCGGTTCGTCGTCGATCAAGTTTTCGATCTTTGCGGTGCAGCCGCCGGCTGGTGGGGATGCGCCGACGGTCGCGCCGCTTTCGTTGTTTGAAGGAGCGCTGAGCGATATTGGGGATGCTGAGAGCACGCTCACGATTCACGCGACCGGTGAGGGCGCCGAGAAGTCTGCGGAATCCAAGGTCGGCATTCATGGCGTGGAGCAGGCGATTGCCGAGGTGCTGGAGGTGGTTTCGGGCAGAGGCGTGCCGGAGTTTGAGGCGGTTGGCTATCGGGTTGTGCATCCAGGGCCGAAGCTGCGGGAGCATGTTCGGATTACGTCGGAGGTGATTGCGGACCTGAAGGCGGCGAGCGAGTTTGCGCCGCTGCATGATCCTGAGGCGGTGCAGATGATTCGCGCGTTCATGAAGAAGTTTCCAGCTCTGCCGCATTATGCATGCTTCGATACCGTGTTTCACCAGACGATGCCGGTGGAGGCGAGCACGTACGCATTGCCGCGCGAATATGCGGAGCGCGGCGTGCGGCGTTATGGGTTTCATGGGCTTAGCTGCGAGTCGATTGTGCGCCAGTTGAAGCGCGCAGGCGATGTGCCACGGCGCATGGTAATTGCGCACCTGGGCAGCGGCTGCAGCGTTACGGCGCTGCTCGATGGGTGCTCGGTGGATACGACGATGGGGTTGACGCCGACGGGCGGGGTGGTGATGGGAACGCGGCCCGGGGATCTTGATCCGGGGCTGGTGTTGTATCTGCTGCGAGAGCAGAAGGGCGATCGAAGTGCGGAGGTGGAAGCGATGCTGAATCATGCGTCGGGCATGGTGGCGGTGAGTGGGATGGAGAACGACGTGAAGGCGATGCGCGAGGCGTCGTCGAATGGATATGACCGCGCGACGCTGGCGCTGAGGATCTTTACGCGCAGTGTGACCAAGGCGATGGGAGGTTTTAGCTGGCTGCTCGGAGGGCTGGACGCGATTGTGTTTGCGGGCGGTATCGGGGAGCACGATCCGAAGTCGCGGGCACAAATTGCGGGAGGCCTGGCGGCGCTTGGTGTGACCATCGAACCGGCACTTAATAATGAGCTCGACCGCGCGGCCGCGGATGGCATCCAACGTATCAGTTCACAAGACTCTGCCACTGCGGTCATCGTCGTTGCTGCGCGGGAGGACCAGATGATCGCTGTGCACGTGGAACAGATGGCACGGCAAGAGGTGCAGGGATAACGGCGTGTCGGTCTGCGCTGGCGTTAGCGAATCCGGCGAAGTCATCAGCATGCAATCGACTTCCAATTGATCAACGTCCAATAACTTCCAATCGATCGACGTGGTGAGAACGAGGACCTTATGAGCACAAACAATTCTGCCGAAGCGGTAGCGGAGCCAGTGGATTCTCACGTTGAACCTTTGAGTGCAGACGAGCAGCGCAGGATGGATGCGTACTGGCGCGCCTGCAATTATCTGTGCGCGGGCATGCTGTACCTGATGAAGAATCCTTTGCTGCGCGAGCCGCTAAAGCCTGAGCACATCAAGAATCGGCTGCTTGGACATTGGGGAAGCGATCCGGGGCAGACGTTTACGTGGGTGCATTTGAACCGGCTGATCAAGAAGTACGATCTCGACCTGATTTATATTTCGGGGCCGGGGCATGGGGCGCCGGCGACTTTGTCGAACAGTTATCTCGAGGGCGTGTATTCGGAGGTTTATCCCGGCGATCACACAGGATGTTCAACGGGCTGCATACGTTCATGAAGCAGTTCTCCTTTCCGGGTGGCATTGGCAGCCACTGCACGCCGGAGACGCCGGGATCGATCCACGAGGGCGGGGAGCTGGGATACAGTCTGTCGCATGGATTTGGCGCGGCGTTCGATAACCCGGACCTGATAGTGGCGGTGGTGGTGGGCGACGGCGAGTCGGAGACGGGACCACTCGCGACCTCATGGCATTCGAATAAATTTCTCAACCCGATCACCGATGGCGCGGTGCTTCCGGTGCTTCACCTGAACGGGTACAAGATCGCGAACCCGACGATTCTTGCGCGCATTCCGCAGGAGGAGCTGACCAGCCTGATGGTTGGCTATGGGTGGAAGCCGTACTACGTGGAGGGCGACGATCCGGCGGTGATGCATCCGAAGATGGCGGAGGTGATGGAGCACTGCGTGCTCGAGATTCGCGCGATCCAGCAGAAGGCGAGGTCGGCGCCGGAGGGGACGCCGGTGGAGCGGCAGCGGTGGCCGATGATTGTGCTGCGTTCGCCGAAGGGTTGGACCTGCCCGAAGGAGGTCGACGGACACAAGCTGGAGGGCTCGTGGCGCGCGCACCAGATGCCGATTCTCGATCCGAAGACGAATCCGGAGCATCTTGCGATGGTGGAAGCAGTGGCTGCGCAGTTATCGTCCTGAGGAGTTGTTCGACGAGAGCGGCAGGCTGATCGAGGAGTTGCGCGAGCTTCCGCCGAAGGGGACGCGCCGCATCTCTGGGAATCCGCACGCGAATGGGGGCCTGCTGCGCAAGCCGCTGCGGATGCCGAACTTCCGCGATTACGCGGTGAAGGTGGATGATCCGGGCAAGATCCAGGTGTCGTCGACGAATGTGCTGGGACATTTTCTTGCCGATGTGATGCGCAGGAACATGACGAGCTTTCGCGTGTTTGGGCCGGATGAGACGGCGTCGAATAAGCTGGACGCGATCTACGAGGCGAGCCAGAAGACGTGGCTGGAAGAGCGGCTGCCTTCGGATGATGATGGCGGGTTCTTGTCCACCGATGGGCGCGTGATGGAGATGCTCAGCGAACATACGCTGGAAGGTTGGTTTGAGGGATATGTGCTGACGGGGCGGCATGGACTGTTCGCGACGTACGAGTCGTTCGTGCATGTGATCGACTCGATGTTTAACCAGCATGCGAAGTGGCTGGAGAAGAGCAAGCTGGAGCTGCGTTGGCGGTCGCCGATCTCTTCGCTCAATCTGCTGATTACGTCGCTGGTGTGGCGGCAGGATCACAACGGATTTACGCATCAGGATCCGGGGTTTCTTGACCTTGTGACCAACAAGAGCCCGGAGGTGACGCGCATCTATCTGCCGCCAGATGCGAACTGCCTGCTGAGCGTGGCCGATCACTGTCTGTGCAGTACGAATTATGTGAACGTGATTGTTGCGGACAAGGCGCTGCATCTGCAATATCTGCCGATGGATAAGGCGGTCGACCATTGCACCAAAGGCATTGGCATATGGGATTTCGCGAGCAATGACCAGGGGGTTGAACCGGACGTCGTGATGGCATGCGCGGGCGATATTCCAACGGCGGAAGCGCTGGCAGCCGTGGCGATTTTACGCGAGCGGTGCCCCGATCTGAAGATACGGTTTGTGAACGTGGTGGACCTCTTCCGGTTGATGCCGGAGACGGAACATCCGCATGGACTATCGGAGCGGGAGTTCGATAGCCTGTTCACCATCGACAAGCCGGTCATCTTCAACTTCCATGCGTATGCTTCGCTGATTCACAAGTTTACGTACCGCAGAACGAATCACGATAACTTCCACGTGCGCGGGTACAAAGAGAAAGGGAACATTAACACGCCGCTGGAGCTCGCGATTTTGAACCAGATCGATCGCTTCAACCTGGCGATTGATGTGATCGATCGCGTGCCTGCGCTACAGGTGACGGCGGCGCACACCAAGGAATGGCTGAAGGACCAGATCATCGACTCGATCTGCTATGCGAACGAGAATGGCATCGACCGGGCGGAGATCAACGACTGGAAGTGGCCGGCGCGACGCACGCAGATGTAGTCCTGCGCGGACGGCGATTTGCTTCGCGTGGCTGGGGATGAGCCGTCGGGCTTAGGCGCTGGGCTTTTCGGCTAGCTTGTGAGCCTCTGAGGTGCGTTGCTCGATGGGCGTGTAGGGCGCGGGGTAGGCGGGGCCGGTGTAGTTGGCGCGCGGGCGGATGAGGCGGTTGTCGTCGTGCTGCTCGATCACGTGGGCGCACCAGCCGGAGATGCGGCTGAGCGCGAAGATCGGCGTGAAGAGATCGATGTCGATGCCGAGCGTGGTGTAGGTGCTGGCGGAGTAGAAATCGACGTTGGCGTTGAGCTTCTTTTCGTCTTTGACGAAGAGCTCGATCTTGCGCGACATCTCGTACCACTTGGGATTGGCGTCCTTGCCGAGATCCTCGGACATGCGGCGGAGGTGCGTGGCGCGGGGGTCTTCGGTGGTGTAGACGCGGTGGCCAAAGCCGGAGATTTTTTCCTTATTCGTGATCATTTTGCGCACATGCTCGACGGGATCTTCGCCGGCCTGGTCGATGGCGTAGAGCAGGTGCATGACGGCTTCGTTGGCGCCACCGTGGAGCGGGCCCTTGAGCGCGCCGATGGCACCGGTGATGGCTGAGTGGAGATCAGAGAGCGTGGCCGCGATGACGCGTGCGGCGAAGGTGCTCGCGTTGAGTTCGTGGTCGGCGTGGAGGACGAGCGCAACGTCGAGCGCCTTGGTGGCGGTCTCGGAGGGCTTTTCGCCGTTGAGCATCCAGAGGAAGTTGGCGGCGTGGGAGAGCGAGGTGTCTGGCTTGACGATCTCCTTGCCCTTGCGGATGCGGTCGAAGAAGGCGATGATCATGGCGATCTGCGAGGTCAGGCGGAAGCTCTTGCGGATGTTGGCGGTGTGCAGCACGGACTTCTCGTCGGGGTCGTAGATGGAGAGCAGGGAGACGGCGGTGCGCAGAACTTCCATGGGCGACGCGGTCTTGGGCAGGCGGTTGAGGAAGTCGATGACATCGTCGGGAAGCTGGCGCGCGGCGGCGAGCTGGTGCGAGAAATCGTTGAGCTCCGCAGTGGTGGGCAGGCTTCCATTCCAGAGCAGGAAGGTGGTCTCTTCGAAGGACGACTTTTGCGCGAGTTCGTGGATGTCGATGCCACGATACGACAGAATTCCCTTGCCGCCATCGATGAAACAGATCGAGGAATCATTGGCGATGACGTCTTGCAAGCCCTTGGGTGCAACGGTGGACATAGGTGCAGATCTCCTGAAAACTCACGCAGAATGCGTACCCTTGCGATTATCGGGCAGCGCGGAATGGGTTGTCACGGGAGTTTGGCCGAATATCGATTTTGGCGTCCGATTCGCGCGCTATGCGGTTACGGAGCAGGCGAAGCGCTGCGGTGATAGTGCCGAAACATTGATGGATGGGGGTTTTCCTTCGATCAGGTCGGCGATGACGAGGGCTGTGCCTGGCGCCTGCAAAATGCCATTACGATAGTGACCCGTGGCGATGAAGTGCCCGGGACGGGACGATGCGCCCAGAATGGGCAGCTTGTCGGGAGTGGCGGGACGGAGGCCGGCCCAGGACTCGACGGCGGGGGCTTCGGCTTCCGAAGCCAGTTTGGGAATGAGCGTTGCGGCGAGCGCTCGCAGTGCCGCGAGCGCGTCAGGGCGAACGGCGGTGTCGAAGCCGGCGTTCTCCACGGTGGCGCCGATGAGCGCCGTGCCTGCCTGTGGGCCGCGGGTGCGCGGGCAGATATAGATGCGCTCGCTGCGATGGACCTCGTCGAGGGGAAGGGGCAGGCGCACGCGCAGCATCTGTCCCTTGCACGGCGTGACGGAGATGGGGTCGGCGCCGAGTGCTGTCATTAGCTCGGTCGTCCAAGCACCGGCTGCGTAGACGATCGCCGCGGTGGCGATGGACGAGCCGTCGCTCAACTTGGCGGTGGAGTTGCGATCGATGGCGACGATCTGCGTTTGTTCGAGCACTCGAAGGGACGTGGCGTTCAGGGCAGCGCGCACAGCTGCGGCGAGCTGTCGGGGATCGAGCGAGTGTTCTGCGAGGCGCAGTGTCGAGCCATCGTCCAGGTGTTGGACTGCGGTGTTTGTCTGGAAGGGAACAGCGATGCCGGAGAGTGATTCCAGGCGGCTGAGGAAGGCTGGATAGCGGTCGGCGCTGAGTTGCGAGAGCTCTCGAAGTTCCGGTGGATTGCCGGGATCGCTGGCGGCCAGCATTCCGGCCGCGGCCGTGGAGGCGCCTGCGAGGCTTTGTCCGCGATCGACGACGGTGACGTTCGCGCCGCGATCGCTCAGTTCGAGGGCAATGGCAAGGCCGATCAATCCAGCGCCAATCACGACGGTGTCGGGGGCCCGGGTTGCGCTGAAAACACTCATCTTCAACATTATCCATCCAGTCGCTCGGCGCGCCGGAGTTGCGGGAATCGATACATCGTTGGGCGATGCGTCCAGATGTGTGCGACGGGAACGTACAATCAAGAACACCCCTCGCGTTTGACGGCTTTTTTACGTCCACGCGCGAGCGGAATCTGCATCTTATCGTTCAGGTCAAGCTCAGAGTCAAATTATGCTCGAAGGGCACGCCTGCAAGGAGGAAGTCAACGAATGAGCCTATTAGATGACAATGACAGCACAACCCATGATACGTACGTGGAGCATAAGCCGGCAACGTGGCTGGTAGGTGTCGCAGTAGCGGCGTTGATCGTCGCCTTGGGTGGCCTGGCCTGGAGTTTTGGGCTGCAAAGCCATCTAACGGATGCGGAGTCGAAGCTTTCTGCAGCGACCGCGCAGAACGCAGCGCTATCGGAAAAAATTGATGACACCAATGAGCGCATGAAGGCACAGGGCCAGGCGCTGGCTCAAAGCGTTGGCCTGACCCAGAAGCAGCTCCAGGACAAATCAGATGAACTGGTCGCGACCGAGCAGCGCGACCGAGTCCAGACAGCCCGCCTGGCCAAGGAACAGAAGGCGACCGAGCAGCAGGTAGGCGCGGTGCAGAGCGATGTTTCGAGTGTGAAGACGGACGTTGGCGGCGTGAAGACCGACGTTGCCAGCACCAAGGCAGATCTCGACGCGACCAAGACCCAGCTGAACCGCGTGATGGGCGATGCCGGCGTGATGAGCGGCCTGATCGCAACCAATCACACGGAGCTGGAAGAGCTGAAGCACAGGGGCGACCGCAACTATTACGAATTCACGCTCGATAAGGGAGCGGGCGCGAAGAACGTTGGGACCATCAAGATCGATCTGAAGAAGGTCGACATGAAGCGCTCCAAGTTCACGCTGGTGGTGAGCTCAGATGACCGGAACATCGAGAAGAAGGACCGGACGCTGGACGAGCCGATCCAGTTCTACTCAGGCAAGACGCCGGCGCTGTTTGAGATCGTTGTAAACAACATTGGCAAGAGGTCGGTTTCGGGATATCTCAGCACGCCGAAGAGTTCGCCCGAGCCGATGCCTGCGCCCAGCGCCGGCCGGTAGTAGCGGGACCGAAGACGTCTGGTTTTGAGGGGCTGCACAGATACTGTGCAGCCCCATTGTTTTGCTGGCTAGGGGATAGGCACCTGGATGGGGGCTGCGTCGTGTGCGAAATAGACCGTGAGCGTGGCTGATTTTTTCGCGGCCCAGGCTGCCGCGGTTGTCCGCGGGAACAAGAATACGATGGTGCCGACGCGCGTGGCTCCGGGCGATACGGCATCTTCGAAGCGCAGCGGAGGCGCTGCGGGCGGGCTTACCATCGGGGTGAGCTGCGGGAAGGTCTGTTCGAGGCGTGGGATATCAAATGCAGAGACATTGGTGGCCTGGAGCGAGCCAGTGTCCGAAGTCATGGTCGCGGAGACGCTGTCGAGAAAGATGGGCAGGCGGAGCTTGTCGGTGATGCTCACGGTGGCGACGACGTAGACATTGTCTTCAGACTGTGCGGGCGCGCCGATGACCTGACTGCCGCTGGGCATCTGCGTGAACTCGGTGTGGGGAGCGAAGACGTCCGTCTTCACCACGGTGATCACCGCGGTTTTGCGGGGGTTGAGCATGTAGACGGCGACGACAACGATGATCATCACAACCCCGGCAATGATGAGTTTGGGGATGATGGGGTTGGGATCGGGCGGCGGGGCGATCTGGAGATCTTGCTCAACGATGGGTTCCTGAGATTGGAGCATCATTCCCTCACAATAGTGCGACGACGGGGTCGGCGCTGTGATTTGCTTACGTTCGCTGCAGATTCGCCAGCAATTCTTCAACTGGACGTGTATTGAGCACGTCGGCGGAGCTCAGCCAGGCTCGGCGCAGCTGCACAATGCCGTGGTCGATCTGGTCGAGTTCGTCGGTGGTGTGGGCGTCCGTATTCGCCACGATCTTGCAGCCCTGCTCTTTGGCGTGGCGGAGGTTGAGATCGTTCAGGTCTGCGCGTGCTGGTGACGCATTATGTTCGACGGCGACGCCGAGGTGGGCGGCGGCGGGGAGCAGTTGGGCGAGGTCAATCTTGTAGCCCTCGCGCTGCAGTACTTTGCGGCCGGTGGGGTGGCCGAGGATATGCACGTGCGGATTTCCGGCGGCACGCAGCACGCGCGCGGTGACTTCTTCCGGGGTTTGGTTGAATCCGGAGTGAACGCTCGCAACTACGATGTCGAGCTGCGCGAGGGTCTCGTCGGTTAGATCGAGCGAGCCGTCGAGCAGGATATCGACTTCGACGCCTGCAAGAATGCGGAAGGGAATTGAGGGCTTGGTCACATCTGGCTCGTTGTTCTGCAGGCGAGCTTCGTAGCGCTGCCACTGGGGGCCGCGGCCGGCGGCAAACTCCTCGGCGAGCTCGGCGGAGACCTGGCGGATGCGGCGCGCATGGGCCAGGGCACGCGTGTCGTCCATGCCATTGGTCATGGCGAGATTCTTGGAGTGGTCGGTGATGGCGATGTACTCGAGTCCGCGATCGATTGCAGCTTCGGCCATCTCGCGGATCGAGTTGCTGCCGTCGGATTCGGTGGTGTGCATGTGCAGGTCGCCGCGAATGTCGCCACGGACGATGAGGTGCGGCAACGTGTGTTTGGCGGCGGCTTCGAGCTCGCCGCAGTTCTCGCGGAGTTCGGGTGGAATGTAGTCGAGGTCGAGGGCGTTGTAGATCTCCTGCTCGGTAGCTGCCGCCACAACGACATTGTCTTCCAGGCGAAGAAGGGCGTACTCGCTGAGTGTGAGGCCGCGCTTGATGGCGCGCTGGCGCAGCGCGACGTTATGCATCTTAGAGCCCGTGAAGTATTGCAGCGCGGCGCCGTAGCTGGCGCGCGGCAGCAGCCGCACGTCGACCTGCAGGTTGTTGCGCAGGGTGAAGCTGACTTTGTTTTGTCCGCGGGCGAGGAGTTTGTCGATGAGGGGGAGGGTGGCTACGTGCTCGACGGCTGCGGCCACTACGTCCGGTTCGCAGGCTGGGCC
Source organism: uncultured Acidobacteriaceae bacterium (assembly GCA_963737325.1). Lineage (GTDB taxonomy): Bacteria > Acidobacteriota > Terriglobia > Terriglobales > Acidobacteriaceae > Granulicella. The sequence goes on along the minus strand of CAVTSJ010000014.1, from coordinate 123,334 downwards.
GGTGACCAGCAGATCAAGATCGCCGACGGTTTCGCGACCGCGTCGCAGCGAGCCGGCTGGCGTGATCGTTTCGATTCCGGGGAAGAGTCGAATGAGTTCGCTGATGCGCTCCGCGTGCTGGCGCGCCACGTCGATGCGAAAGCGGGAGGAGTTCTTGCGATAGTCCTCGATGCCTTTGAGCAGTTTGTCGGTAAACTTCTGACCCATGCGCGGCAGGGGCAGCAGGTCGCCGCGCTTGGCGGCTTCTTCCAGGCTGTCGATGTCGTGCACGCCGAGGGCGGAATAGACCAACGCGACGGTCTTCGGGCCCATGCCCGGGAGGCGCAGCAGCTCGAGCATGGTTGGCTTGTAGCGCTGCAGCAGATCTTCGCGCAGAGGCATCGTTCCCGTGGCGACGAGGTCGCGGATATTGGCCGCCATGCCTTTGCCGATTCCGGGAATTGCGAGGAGGGCCTTGGGATCTGCGTCGGCCGCTGCAAGGGTCGCAAGCTGCGTGGTTTGCTGTTCGACCGCTTCCGCGGCGCGACGGTAGGACCGGATGCGGAAAGGGTCAGCTGCGTCGATCTCCAGCAAGGAAGCTGTTTCATCGAGCAGGCGTGCGAGGGTAATGTTGTCCATAAAAGTTCGAAGTCCGGGCGCGACTTACAACGCGGCCCGGAACACTTCGATTGTAAGTTGCAGATTGTCAGCTGCGAAGCGTAGCCATAGAGCGCTACATCGACTTCGTCCGCGTGACCTGATCCGCCTGCGGGCCCTTGGTCCCCTGAATCACGTCGAACTCCACCTCGTCGCCCTCTTTTAGCGTCTTGTAGCCCTCCAGCTTGATCGAACTGTAATGTACGAAGACATCGGGGCCATCCTCACGCCCCAGAAATCCGTAGCCTTTTGCGTTGTTGAACCACTTTACCGTGCCTTTGTACTGTGCCATGGGTCCCTTACCATTCTCGAGATTGCCTTCCGCGTGGCCGGAAGTATAGGAGTAAGACGCAATCGGGAGCGCAGAGGCGGCCTGAACAATTGCTCGAATGGTGGAATTCGGACCGATTCGAACATTTTTTGTTACGTTGGCTGTCAGACAGGGAAGAGGGCAGTGCCAAAGGACTTACAGGCTTCCTCGGCCTTTCGATGACTTGGAGCGCCACAGATCGTCATATATCAGCACGCCAATCAGGGTTTTCCCGTCTTCGATCTTGCCCGCGCGGATGAGGCGCAGGACCTCAGACAGTGGCGTCATGTGCAACTCGATCTTCTCGTCGTCCTCGGGCGCGGCCTGGCCCTGGGTAAGGCCTTCGGCCAGCAGGATGGTCATCGTCTCGGTGAGGAAGCCCGGGCTGGCATAGTAGTTGCAGTGGTGTGACCAGCGTTTCGCGCGGTAGCCGGTCTCCTCGATGAGCTCGCGCTTGCCAGCGGAGATCAGCTTCTCGCCAGGCTCAATGCGGCCGGCGGGCAGCTCCAACATTAGCTTGCCGGCGGCGTGGCGATACTGCCGGATCAACAGGATGCCGGGGTCCTTCGGGTTCGTCTCCCTATCGACGGCGAGCACCACTACGGATCCATTGTGGCGGATGACGTCGCGGGTGGCCTTCACGCCGCCCGGCTCCTCCACCTCGTCCCGCGTCACCCAGAAGACGTTGCCCTGGTAGACCGTCTTGGACGAGACCGTCTTGCCGCGTCCCGTAAGCTTGAGAGGCTTCGGCATGATGGCGGCGGGCGCCTCCGGGGAGCCTTTTGCGGACGTCTTCTCGGAACTCTTCTTTGCGGCGCTGGATTTTGCAGGGGAGGGCGAGCTGGTCTTAGGCTTTTTGGAGGCAGAGGTCTTCTTGGTTCCCATGACCGTACAGTACACGACCGGCGCGGCCCGATGCATCCACGGGCGACCCAAGGATTTGCTGCATCGGCGGTGCGGCTCGAGCATCCAAAGAGTCTCAGGGTGAGAGACTAAACCTGCATGGACTCCCAGTGTTACCCCATCTCGACGCTGCCCGGCTCGACGGCGCTGTTTCGCGACTTCGCGGAGACGGCGGCGGGGCCGGAGCAGGCGGCCTTGCGGCGCTGGTATCCGGCGAATCCGTTTTCCATGGACTGGGCTAAGGGTTCGCCGGTGTTGGAGGAAGGGCAGCGTGTTCGGCTTGCGGAGGCGCTGGGGGGCCAGGCGGAGAATTTTGGTGCAGGCGAGACGGTCTTCGCAAATATCGAGCGCCTGAAGCAGGGCGCCGCCGCCGTTGTAACCGGCCAGCAGGTTGTCTTGTTCGGAGGGCCGCTGCTGACGCTACTCAAGGCCGCGACTGCGATTCGCAAGGCGCAGGACGCCACCAAAGCCAGCGGCCGCGAGCACGTCCCCATCTTCTGGCTGGCCAGCGAGGACCACGACCTGGCCGAGGTGGACCAGGTTGCGCTGCTGTCCAAGACCAGCGTCGAAACCCTGAGCCTGGGGCTGAAGGCGGCGCGTCCGGTGCCGGTGGGCACGCTGCCCCTCGTCGGCAGCAAGGACGCGGGCGGCAGCGATGAAGGCCTGCGGCACCTGGAGGCCACGCTGGACCGTGCCAGCGAGCTGCTTGCCTGGGCGCCCATCAGCAACGTGCTGCGCGAGTGCTACACCCCCGGCGCAACGCTTGCCTCGGCATTTGGCCGACTTATCACCAGGATTTTTGCGAAATACGGATTGATCGTCATGGACGCAGCATCGCGCGAGTTCCACGCCATGGGCGCAAGTGTTTTGCAGGCTGCGCTGGAGCGAGCTGACGAACTCGAAGACGCGCTGCTGGTGCGCTCGCAGGATCTCGAGGCCGCTGGCTATCACGCGCAGGTGCTGGTCACCGCCGATCATTCGCTGCTGTTCCTGATCGACGCGGAAACCGGCGCCCGCCTGCCGTTGCGCCGCACAGCAGACGGCGAGTGGAAGGCCGGCGCGCGCGTCTACACCACCGCGGAGCTGCTGCAGATTCTTGCTGTCGAGCCGGAGCGCCTGAGCCCCAACGCGCTGCTGCGCCCTGTCTTCCAGGATGCGATTCTGCCGACGGCAGCCTACGTTGGCGGCCCTGCAGAGATTGCCTACTTTGCGCAGTCGGAGGTGCTGTACAGCCGCATCCTCGGTCGCGTAACGCCGGTGCTGCCGCGGCTGATGGCCACGCTGGTGGAGCCGGCAATTGCGTCCACGATGGCCGCGCACGAAGTGCAGTTTCCTGAGGTGCTCGAGGCGAAGACGGTCGAAAATCTGGCCCTTCGCCTGGGCGCGCGCGCGATGCCGATTGAAGGCAAACGTAAGATCGCTGCGGTTGGAAACGCGATGGACGCCGAGCTCACGGCGCTTACCGAGTACATGACGGCGATGAGTGCCGACCTGGGCCGCGCCGCCGGCGTTTCTGCGAGCAAGATGCGCTACCAGATGGACCGACTGCGCCGCATGGCTGCGAACTTCGAGCTGCAGAGGCAGGCGTCGCTGTACAAGCACGCGGCGGCCATCATGCTGAGCCTGTACCCTGACGGCCACCCGCAGGAGCGCCTGCTCGGCGGCGTATGGTTTCTGGCCCGGTACGGGGACGCGCTGCCTTCCCTGCTGGTCGACCATGCTGCTCAGGAATGCCCGGGGCATCGGGTTGTATACCTCTGATCTCTATACATTTAGTGGCCAGCTGCGCGATACTTTCGGGCATGACCTTTCTTTTGGGATTACCAATCCTGGTGTTGGTCCTGATCGGCGTCTTCGCGTTCTTCATCCACTTCCTCCCAACCTTCGTCGCGGGATCCCGCCACGTTGAGAATTTCTGGTGGATTTTCCTGCTGAATCTTTTCTTTGGCTGGACGTTGATTGGCTGGGTGCTCGCCCTGGTATGGGCGATGAACGACACTCCTCGCTTCGTCTACAGGTATGTGCCGCCGCCGCCGTACAATCGGTAGAGCGGTTTCCGACGAGTGCCGGAGGCTGTTCCAGTCGAGGTTTGTTATGGGATTGAGCGACCAGCCATTTGAGGTAATGTGTCCGGACTGCGGCGGGATGTTGAAGGTGGACCCGGTTAGCCGCTCGGTGATTGGGCATACGCCGGCGCCGCGCAAGAAGACCTTTGAGGACTTCGGCGCTGCCGCGAAAGCATTGAAAGAGCAGGACGCGCGGCGCGAGTCGATCTTTGCGCAATCGGTGCAGGCGGAAAAAAATAAGGACGACGTGATGGCGAAGAAGTTTGCTGAAGCCGTGAAGAAAGCGAAAGAGTCGCCGAACACAGGCAAGCCTCTGCGCGACTTCGATCTGGATTAGACTCTTCGCGGACGGCGAAGTTCAGTGACGCCACGAGAGTACGAATGAGCGAAGTCAATCCCGGACCACAGCAGCAACCTTCTATTCCGAATGCGCCTGCAGCTGCGTGGCCTGTGCGCTGCTTCATTCCGCCTCCGCCGCCGGTTGTCCTCGAGCCGATACCCGCGTGGAAGTGGGTTGGCGGAATCGTCCTCGGTTTGGCATTTGTCGCAGGCTTCGTTTTCTTCGCGCGATGGTCGCGCACGCAGTCTCATCGAGCTCAAGAGGCTGTAACCGCGCTGCATCGAGAGATGAGCCGTGGGGATGATGCCGGTATCTTCGCCAACGCGGATGACGCGTACAGGCAAACGATCACCGTCGATACATCCAACGGCATGTTCGACAACGTCCGGACGCGTCTAGGCGCGCCGCGGTCATCGATTCGGATCGATAGCCATGATTCCGCGGAGCAAACGACGGGAAGCTTCTTGACCCTCCACTATTCCACCAGGTTTGAAAAGGGCGTAGGAAGGGAAACGATCTGTTTCCACAATGTCGACGGAGTCTGGAAGCTGGCGGCGTATAACGTAGAGTCGCCACTTCTGAGGGCGAACAAGCCGGTGATGGGATCAAAGTAAAAACATGCCCCTATTGCCGCCGCCGCGCATCCATCGCAAACCGGTAAACTAGAAGCATGCCGCCGATTTTGAATGCTCAGGGCGTGTCGAAACGCTTTGGGGCGACGCCACTCTTCGAAAAAATATCCTTTGCTGTGAACGAGGGCGACCGCATCGGCCTGATTGGGCCGAACGGCGCCGGAAAGTCCACGCTACTAGCCGTGCTCGCGGGTGAAGTCGAGCCCGATGCGGGCGAGGTCTCCGTGCGCCGCCGCGCGCGCATTGGCTATGTGCGGCAGATCTCGGAGTATGGCGCTGGGCTTACCGTGCGCAGCGTGATGGAAGCTGCGCTCGAGCGCGCCAGCGTTCCCGCCAACGAGCGCGAGCAGCGGTTGCGTGAGACCCTGGGCCGCGCAGGCTTTGCCGACGATGGGACCGACACCTCGATCCGGATGGATGCTGAGGCGGCGAGTTTGTCGGGCGGGTGGCGCAAGCGGCTGGCCATTGCCGAAGCTATGGTGACCGAGCCGGATGTGCTGCTGCTCGATGAGCCGACCAATCATCTTGATCTCGAAGGCATTGAGTGGCTTGAGGGTGTGCTTCGCAGCGCGCGGTTTGCCTGCGTCGTCGTTTCGCACGATCGTTACTTCCTCGAGAACGTCGCGAGCGAGGTTGTCGAGCTGAGCCGCGTCTATGCTGAGGGCGTGCTGCGTGTGCGGGGTACCTACTCGAAATTTCTCGAGGGCCGCGAACTTTACATGGAAGCGCAAAGCAAGATGCAGGAAGGCCTACGCAACCGTGTGAAGACCGAGATCGAGTGGCTGCGCCGCGGCCCAAAGGCGCGTGCCACCAAGGCGAAGGCGCGCATCGACAACGCGCACGAACTCATCGGCAAGCTGGCGGATGTGGATGCGCGCACGCGTACCTCGACGGCTGGTATCGAGTTCGCCGCCACTGATCGCCAGACGAAACGCCTGATCGAGTTTGAAGATGTCAGCATCTTGCTGGGCGGTCGCGAGATCGTTGGCGGCGTCAATTTCAATGTGACCAACGGCATGAAGCTAGGACTCGTCGGCCCCAATGGCAGCGGCAAGACGACGATCCTGCGCGCCATGTCCGGCGAAATTCCCGCAACCAGCGGCACCATCAAGCGCGCCAACGGACTACGCATCGTGTACTTCTCGCAGCTGCGTGAGATTGATCCGGCGCTCACGCTGCGGCGCGCGCTGGCACCAGACTCCGACGCGGTCGTCTACCAGGACCGCGTGGTGCATGTGGCAAGCTATGCCGCGAAGTTTCTCTTCACGGGCGACCAGCTCAACCAGCCCGTTGAGCGCCTGAGCGGTGGCGAACGCGGGCGCGTGTTGATTGCGCGGCTGATGCTGCAACCTGCCGATGTGCTCATGCTCGACGAGCCCACCAACGATCTCGACATTCCCACGCTCGAAATTTTGGAAGAGGCGTTGCTCGAGTTCAAGGGCGCGCTCGTCCTGGTGACGCACGATCGCTACATGCTGGATCGCGTGTCGAACATTGTGCTGGGCCTCGATGGCCACGCGCATGCGCGCGTCTTTGCGGATTACTCGCAGTGGGAGGAGTGGAAGGGCGTTGAGCAGGGCTATGTGGCGAATCAGCAGGCTGCGGCGAACAGCTCACAACGGGCCTCTGCATCCAGCGCGACACCAACGCCCGGCAAGAAGAAGCTCTCCTACCTGGAGCAGCGCGAGTACGATGGCATCGAAGAGCGCGTCGACAAAGCCGATGCACGCATGGCTGCGGCGCATGATCGGCTGGAAGATCCCGATGTCGTCACTGATCCCGCTAAGCTGACGGAAGCGCTGGCCGAGATGGAGGCCGCGCAAGCCGAGCATGATGCGGTCTACCAACGCTGGGCCGAGCTCACCGAGAAGACCGGCTAAGTTTACGGCTTGCGAAGGACTTCGCCGTTCTTCATCACGAAGACCGGGTTCTTGAGCACGCTGATGTCGTCCAGCGGATTGCCTGGAACCGCGATCACATCCGCATAAAAACCCGGCTTCAGCTGGCCAATCTCGTCGGCCCAGCGGAGCAGCCGTGCGCCGTTGATCAGGTCCGCGCGCAGCACATCGGCGGGCGGCATACCGAACTTCACCATTAACTCGAACTCATGCGCCTGCGTTCCGTGCGGGAAGGGGCCAACGTCGGACCCCACGGCAAACGGCACGCCCGCAGCCATCTGCAGCTTGAACTGCGCAGCATGGTACGCGAGCTCGCGGCGGTCGTCTGAGCCGTCACCGTGCTGCGGGTGGTCGGCGAAGTATTCGACCACGGCGAAGGTCGGCACAGCGTAGATCTGCTTGTCGTGCATCATTTTCATCGTCGCAGGCGAGAGGTGGTAGGCGTGGTCGATGCTGGCCACACCAGCCTCAGCCGCATACGAAGCTCCCGGCTCGCCCGTGCAGTGCACCCCCACAAACGAGCCGGTGCGATCAGCCTCCGCGACCGCAGCGGCAAGCTGCGCTTCGGTGTACTGGTACGGCGTTGTGAAGGTATCGCCTTCGAGATGGTCTCGCCCGGTCTCGTAGATCTTGGTGAAGTCCGCCCCCTCTTTGCGCTGCTCACGCATCACCGCGATGATCTGGTCGGCAGTGTTCGCATAGTCAGCGTTCGAGAGCACATGCTGTGCAGGGTTGAACCCGATCGCGTCTTCATGCCCCCCCAGGATGTCGATGGCATTGCAGGAAACGCGCATGCGCGGGCCCGGAATCAGGCCTTTGTTGATGGCATTGCGTACGGCGACGTCGGCGCATTTGGCGCCCTCGGTGCCCATGTCGCGCTCAGCGGTAAAGCCGGCCATCACATCGGCCCTGGCGGCGGCTGCTGCCTGCAGCGTGCGCTCCGGCACCGACTCTTCGACCGTCTGCAGGCCTTCGTTGCCGGGGTGGAGGAAGAGATGCGTGTGCGCGTCGATGAGGCCAGGCATCAGCGTCGTATCGCCGAGGTCAATCACGACCGCGCCAGCCGGCCGCGAGACGTGCGTCCCGGCCTCGCGAATGCGCTCGCCCTCGACGAGAACTTCGCCCGGCGAAAGCACTTTCCCGGCGGCGACATCGAGGATGCGCGCCGCGTGGAGAACGGTGATGTGGGTTTCGGGCTGCTGCGCCGTGGCGGCCGCGCACCCCGCTAGAGCGAAGGCCAGAATCGAAAGTCTCATGGTGCAAGAAGAATACTGCAATCTGCTGTGAAGGTCAGGCGCAGCGCTCCAGTTACTTCATCGCCCACTGTTCGTCCGCGGACGGCCCATACAGCGCCGGGACAGGAAGGTCATTCAATCGCAGATAGACTCCGAGCTGCGCCGTGTGATGGATCAGGTGATTGAAGAACATCAGGCGGTAGGTCTTGGAGCGCGTCGCATTGGAGATCATGTGCTCGCCAAAGGAGAAGGGCCAGAGCTTGGCGAGGTCTTCGTCGCTGGAAGCGGCGAGGGCGGCGCGACACTTCGCGGCAGATTCGTCAAGACGCTCCAGGCAAAGCTCGCGCGATTCCCAGGCCAGCGAGGCTTGCGGGCGCTTGGAGTTTGCCATGTCCATGCCATCGTCTTCGAGAATGTAATAGCCGAACAGCGGCATGGTGGCGCAGTGCATGGCCAGCTTGCCCAGCTTCATCGACTTATCGTGCGGCACCCAGTCTGGCTTGTCGTTGGGCACACGCTCCAGAGTGCGGCGGGTGTTGGAGATTTCAACGTCAAAGTCTTCGAGCAGTAATTCAGCGGCGGTCATGTCTGATCTCCTTCGAATCGTGCGTTAGATTTTCGTACGTTAGATTCCAGTGATGCTGAATCCGCAGTCGACGAACGTGACGCCGCCGGTCATGCCGCTGGCGAGGTCACTGGCAAGGAACAGCGCTACCTTGCCAACCTCCACCTGCTCGATGTTCCTATGCAGCGGGGCGCGTGCGGTGACGGCATCCAGGATCGTCGCGAAGTCGCTGACACCGCGGGCGGCGAGGGTTTTGATGGGCCCCGCCGAGATCGCATTCACGCGAATCCCCTTGGCGCCGAGCGACGCCGCTAGGTACCGCACGGTCGCCTCGAGCGCCGCCTTGGCAACGCCCATCACGTTGTAGTTCGGGAAGACCTTGGTGCTGCCGTAGTAGGTCAGGGTGATGATCGATCCGCCCTCGGTCATCAGCGGAGCGGCCGCGCGTGCGATGGCAATCAGGGAGTAGACGCTGACGTCGTGCGCGATGCGGAACTCTTCGCGCTTGGTCAACAGGAAATCGTTCTTCAGCGCGTCTTGCGGCGCGAAGGCTACCGAATGCACTACCGTGTGGATGATGGGAAACGCTTCAGCGATCTGCGCGAAGGCAGCGTCAATCTGCTCGTCGACGGAGACGTCGCACTGGATTGCGCGCGCGGTGCCTTCTTGGCCAAGGGCTTCGATCAGCTCTTCTGACTCTTCGCGCAACCGCTCGCTCTGGTAGCACAGCACCAGGGTCGCACCCGCCTCGGACAGCTTTTCTGCGATGGCATACGCGATGCTGCGCTTGTTGGCGAGGCCAAACACCACGGCCACTTTGCCCTTCATATCGATCATGCTGAAAACTCCTGCGTGCCTGGTAAATCTAACGAACCGACGCTAAGGATAGCAGTTTGAGGTGAACTCTGGCTGTGGAGACCCCCCTCAGCCGTGAACCAGCCAGTCGAATTGTTCCTCCGATAACGGTACGACGGACAAGCGAAACTGTCGGAAGAGTACCGAGCCCAGAAAGACGCCCGCATGGCGGATCTCGGTCAAGGGCTTTTCGCGCTTCAGGCGTTTGCCCGCCTTCAGCCGCACGATGGGCGTCTTCGGGTCGTCAGGATCGGTGGTGACGGAGACTACCTTGGCCGTTCCGACGGCGGCTTTGCCCACGTTGGAGTGGTAGATCACGCACTGTTCGCCAGGCTTCATGTTGCGCAGCGTGATCAGCGCCTGCGGGTTTTTGATTCCGTCCCACTGGGTCTCGCCATCGCGCAGCAGGTCGTCAAAGGAATATTTGTCAGGTTCAGATTTCAGAAGATAGTGCATCACGCCAACCAGTTTATCCGCCCAGGTCGAGATGATGCACGTGCGCGATCGGCTGACGCAGGAAGAGGCTGCCAAGCCGTTGAAATTTCTCTACGGAATCGGTGGCATAGCACTGGAAGCTTGCTGCGTTTTCCACTCCGCCCGCCTCGATACCCACGCCCAGCGCGGCAGCGTCCGCCGTTGCCTCGGCCGAATCGATCACCACCGCATCCGATCCCAGCTCCCGAAGTGTCTTTTCGATCTCACCCGCGATCAGGGGGTAGTGAGTGCAGCCGAGCAGCACGGCCTCCGGCTTGCACGTCGTAAGGGCTTCGGAGAGATAGATGCGCAGAACCTCGCGCGTAACCTGGTGATCCGTCCAGCCTTCCTCCACCAGCGGCACCAGCAGCGGGCAGGCTACTTCCACCGCGCGTAACCCAATCGCCTTACAGGCCGCATGGTAGGCGTGTGACTGCACGGTCGCCGCGGTTGCCAACACCAGCACCTCGGCATCTTGCCCGGCAGCGCGCCTGGCGGCATGGGCCCCGGGCTCAATCACGCCGAGCACTGGCACACGCACCGCGCGGCGAATATCTTCGAGCGCCAGCGCGGTCGCGGTGTTGCAGGCGATCACCAGGTACTCGCAGCCACGCTGCTCCAAAAAGCGCGCACTCTCCACCGCATACCTCGCAATCGTCGCTTGCGACTTCGCCCCGTAGGGCAGCCGCGCCGTGTCGCCGAGGTAGATGTAATTGGCCGAAGGGATCTTCGACAGGAGGGCGCGCAATACTGTCAGGCCGCCAAAACCGGAGTCGAAGACTCCCACTACCGGACCAGCATTCGCGGTCGTCTGCGCACCTTGTTGTTTACCGCCAGCAGAGTTCATTCAGTTTGATTGTCCGCCATTTGCGGCATTTCCGCTCGTGGTCGTATCCGTGGCAGGATACATCCGCAGCAGGTCGGCATGCCCGGCGAGGGTCTCGCGCGCCTGTCCGTCCACGAGGAAACGCACTTGCTCAATCTGCGGCAGATTGGCGTGCAGCGTTCCCAGGATCGAGCGCAGCGTCAGCGATTCCACCTCCACGCCGGATGGGTGCTGATTGACAAACGTGCTGTGCAGATCGATCACGGCGAGCTCGCCACCCAGCTGCTTGGCCTGCACAGAATCAGCCTCCGCCACCGGCACCGTGGGGCGAAATCCGCCGTCTTTGGTCGCCGTCGAGGTTGTGTCGGTTGTGTAGCCCACCAACGGCAGCGGCACCAGGAACACCTCCGCTACCGCCGCGCCCGGTGGCAGGGCATGCGCGGAACCCGGCAGCGCATACTCCGCGATCAGGTGATCGATCAATGCCCGCGCCCGCGCATTGGGGTCCTGCGGCAAGGCGATCTGGCGTGTGGCCGGCGCGATGGATCCGTCCGCATCATTCGCAAGATCCAGGGTTACGGTCTCGGCCATCGCCGTCGGCGCATCCAGGGGTGTCTCATCGTCGGCGGCGAGTGCCTCAATGCGCTCGCGTCCGCGCTGCCGCTCCACCGCCAGCAGCACACCCATGCCGATGATGCAGACGATCAGACACCAGAACACGATGCGTTGATGGCGTTGGATCATCGCTGTGCCCCTCCGGCGTCGCTCGGCATCGACTGGCCGACGGTTGTGCTCACAGGCGGAGCGAGGCGGGTAGGCGGCTGCACCGCGTTTTGCCAGAACAGGAGCTCGCCGGCAATCGCCAGCGCTACTCGCTGCTGATAGTCCGTGTCATTGATGCTGTCGGCATCGTCTCCCGAGGGCGCGAGCTCGACGACGAGTGCGGGACAGGTCAGCGAATCGATCGGCCGCACCGATGCGCTGCTTTCTACCAGCGCTAGTCCTGAACGCGAGAACGCGGTGGCCATCTGGCTCTCCAGCAGTCGACTCTGCGGAATCCACGCGGCCTGCGCGGTCAGCCAGGGCACGAGTGAGGGTTGTCCCTTGCTTGCCTGCAATTCTGACCGATAGAGATGCACACCGCTCCCGCTGGCCGTTGCGTGCAGCACCAGACACGCCGCCGCGTGCGCGTGGTTTGCGATCCCTGCGCGATCATCCAGCGTCAGCGCAGAGCCCGACGCGCTTGGAACCGCCGGCGCGTCCTCATCCCGCGTCATCACTACGTTGAATCCACGCGCCGTGAGCAATGATCGGAGCCGGAACGCCAGCGCCAGCGTTACATTTTTTTCTACCGTCGTGTCGCTGATCTGCGAGCCGCTGTCCACGCCCCCATGTGCCGGATCGATCACGATCACGTTGCGGTTGATCGGGATGGGCGGCGGTACGGATGGGGAAGTGGGCGCAGAGTGCCGTGCTGGCACTGTCGCTGGCCGAGCTGGCGCCGGCTGCCGCGCCGGCGGCCTCGCCTGTTGCGCAACCTGCGCGCGCCCCGTCAGCGTCATCAGGACAAGCAAGCCGGCAGTGGCAGAATGTCGGAGAGCGTTCAAGAGGGGTCGGGGGCCTTTGAGAGATTACGTGCGACGTTCACTTGTTGCGTCGCGTCGATTGTATCGGTCGCGCCGTCCGGTTGCGAGTCTCATTCCAATTCATGGCTTTGGGCTGAGCCGCTTTGCGAGTTAGATGCGCCTTGCGCCCTTACTGCTTTCACAGGCTGGCTGCGCGGTAGACTTGTGGGTATGCGGGTCTTCGGCATCGACTGCGGAACGGAGTTCACGGGCTACGGTGTGGTGGAGGTTGACGACACCTCACGCGTTCCGAAGCTGCGTCCATTGTGCGCCGGCGCCGTTCGCCTGAACAAGAAGGACCGCGCGCCCGTTCGCCTGCTGCAGGTCTACGTCGAACTCTCCGCGCTGCTGCAACTGTGGCAGCCTCAGGTCGTTGCCATCGAAGAGGTCTTCTTTTCGGCCAACGCCAAGAGCGCACTCAAGCTCGGCCAGGTGCGCGGCGTCGCCATGCTGGCCGCGGCCAACTGCGGGCTCTCGGTTGCCGAATACGCTCCGCTCACCATCAAGAGCTCGGTCGTCGGCTACGGCCTCGCAGCCAAGGAGCAGGTGCAGTTCATGGTCGCGCGGCTGCTCGATCTGGACGAAGCGCCCAAGCCCGCGGACGCCGCCGACGCGCTCGCCATCGCGATCTGCCACATCCACCACGCGCAGACCGCGGAGCATATGCGCCGCTAGCTGTGCTTACTCGTCAGCCGTCTTTGCGGCGATTAATGCCCGATACAGCGCCGCCATCGCCTCCAGCGATACCGCCTCCGACCGCGCCTGCAGCGGAATAGCGGCCGGCCACGCGGCCGTAAGCTCTGAAGGAGAATATCCCGCCGCGCGGAGGTTATTTGCGAGCGTCTTCCGCTTCTGCGCAAAACTTGCCCGCAGAAAGCGGTTGAACCCGTCGAATGGAACATCCAACTCCGCAAAGCGTGGAGCAAATTCGAGCCGCAATACGGTCGAGAACACGTCCGGCGGCGGCGAAAACGCGCTCGGCGGCAGCGTAAACAGGCTGGTCACCCGCGCATGCATCTGCGTCACCGCGGACAGAGCCCCGTAGTCGCTCGATCCTGGACCCGCAGCGATTCTCTCTGCCACCTCGCGCTGCATCATCACCACCGCACGCGCCAACACGCCCGCACGCGCCGCGCCAAACAGGTGCAGCAAAATATCTGACGTGATGTAGTACGGGAGATTTCCCACCACATCCAGCGACGCTGCATCTCCCAGCAACGTTTTCAAGTCCGTCGACAGAATGTCCGCATGATGAATCGTCACGTGCGCGTCATTGCGAAACCGGAAGGTCAACTCCCGCGCCAGCGCTGGGTCGAACTCAATACAGTGGAACCGGCGGCAACGCACCGCCAGCAGCTCCGTGATCGCCCCATGGCCAGGCCCGATCTCCACCACGGTCCGCTCGCGCACATCGCCCAGCGCGTCGGCGATCTGCAGGCACGCGTTCTCGTCCACCAGAAAATTCTGGCCCAGCTTCGGTTTCTTATTGCTGGACATAATCAGAGGCCTTCGTGCCCGGAGCCTTGCTCCGCTGAAAAAGATAATGCACCGGCACGCCACAAAGAATTATCAACGCGCCCGCAGTTGACTCGCGCGGCCGATCCATGAAGCTGAAAACCAGCAGTACCAACGCGGCCAAAATAAAGAGCGCTGGAACCACAGGATATCCCGTCACGCGATAGGGCCGGTTCGCATTTGGCTCGCGGACGCGAAACACGAACACCGTTGCGGCCGTAAGTGCGTAGAACAGCCACTCTGAGAAGATCGCCAGCGAGAACAGCGCCTGGAATTTTCCGATCGCCAGCAGCAGCAGGGAACTGAGCACCGCCTGCAGCAGCAGGCTCACCCACGGCGTCTTGAAGCGCGGATGAATCTGCCCCAGCACGGACGGAAACAGCCGGTCGCGGGCCGCAGCAAACGGGACTCTCGCACCCGAGAGCGAGCTGCCCACAAACGTCGCGCAGATGCTCACCGCCATACCCACAGCTACTAACCCAGCCCCAAGATTTCCCGCGACCAGTTGCAGCGCGTCGGTAGCCGGCCGGTCCGTCACCGCAATCGCAGCCGAGGGAAGCACGTATTGAATCGCCGCGTTGGTCAGCATGTAGAGCGCGCCCACAATCGTCACGCCGCCGATGAGCGCCACCGGCAGCGACCGCTGCGGCTTCTGCACCTCGCCCGCCATCTGCGACACGTCCGACCAACCATCGTAGGCCCACAGCGCCGCAATCAGCGCAATCATGAAGCCCGCAAACCCGCCGCGCGCGCCGCGAAACTCCGAGCTGAAGTTATGCCAGTCACCATACTTCACGCTCGCAAAACATAGCCCCGCGATGACCAAAATCATCACCACCTTCAGCCACGTAAGCAGTGTCTGTACCTGCGCCGAATCGCGTGTGCTCACAATATTCAACCCTGTGATCAGCCACGTCGCAACAATCGCCATCACCTGGCTCCACATCAGGTGGCCCACCGCAGCATGATCCAGAAACGCAAAGATCGGAAACGTTCCCAGCACCCGCATCAGGCCAGCCGCGATCGTCGCAATCGACGCAGGCTTGGCGATCATGGTCCAGGTCCATGTATACAGAAACGCTGTCAGCGGCCCATAGGCATCGTGCAGAAACGCATACTCGCCGCCCACCCGCGGCCGCATCGCCGCGACCTCGGCGTAGCTCATCGCGCCAAATAGCGAGAGCAATCCGCCGGTAATCCACACTGCGTAGACCATCCGCGAGCTGCCTACCGCGGCCATCATCTCGCGCGGAACCAGGAAGATTCCCGACCCGATGATGATGCCTACCACGATCGCCAGCGCGTTGGTCGCCGTCAATACGCGCGGCAGTTCCTCGTGCGATCGTATTTGTGCAACTTCGGAGGCCATTGGAGGGAGACTATCAGAGCCTCACCGCTTTCGCCCTCGGCGGCTAGAAGTAAAACCGCTCGTCGCGCCAGTCAAACGGCGCCCCCGGCCTGCGCCCGCGCAGCAGGTAGATGTTCTTGTGCTCGAACGGCATCGCATACGGTTTGTCCATGACGCCCACGATGGTGACCGACTCGTACTTCGGCGCAATCTCGCCGGGCGTATCTGGAATCACCGCGATCACCGTGTTCACATCGCACCCATGGGTACCCCAAAGCCAATAATTATTCTGACCGCTCAAAGCCGGCGGCAGATGCAAGCCCTCAAGCCGTCCAAGAAAGTCAATCGCTCCAGCCTCACCGTAGTTGCTGGCAAAGATGCACACATGCTGTTGTTGCTCGGGCGTCAGCGAGCGATAGGTGCGATCCACAATATCGACTTCCTGTTGCCAGCCAAAGCGGTCCGCATAAAACTGCGGCAGCGGCCCCGTCGCCGCTGTCTCCATCTTGTCGCCATGGAGATGCAGCGCCTTTGTGTACCTCACCCATGAAGCCGGCCGTAGCACGGGCGAAGCCATCGGAAGGATGATCAAGCTCGTAATCAACAGGACCGCTTCGAACACTGGGAACCCTACCACGCGGTTCTCCCGCATTGCACGCGACGCGGCAAACCGCCGCTCCCATGCGATGGCGCCCGCAGCGAAGAGTGCCGGGTAGATGCCTTCGAGGTAGTAGTCCTTCGCGTGCATCTTGAACATCAGCGCGTAAAACAGGAGATACGTAACGCCAAACCAACGCCCGTCGCGAATTGACTTCGCGCGCAATAGCGAGACGATGCCGGTAATCCAAAGCAACGCGTTGAGCGGACCGAGGATGGAAAACTGCGCTAGGAAAAAGCGTACCGGCCCCAGCACAACGTTCTTGTGATGTAGCTGGCCGTTGCGCAGGAACTGCAGCGTGGGCCAATGATTATGAATCTGCCAGAGCAGGTTAGGCAGCGGGATCAGGATTAGCAGAGCGATCCCCGCGAGCGCCCATCGAGAGAACAGCACGCGGCGTTCGCTGGTCAGCAGCAGCCCCAGCCCAACCGTCACCAGGAAGAACGCCATGGACGGCTTATTTAGCAGGCCAACGCCCGCGGACACGCCGAAGACGATCCACCACGTTCGCTCGGAATAGCCGCGCAGCATCAGCACAATCGCCAGCACGCACGCCATCCAGAACACCGGCTCGTACGAGTTCATCGAGAGGAACCCGTCAACGGCGAGGTACTGCGGGCACAGGATCAGCCCAAACATCGCAAGCGCCTGCGAGGGTCTTCGGCCGCCCATCCCCCACGCGATCAGCCCGGTCAGGAATACGGATATCGCCCCGGCAAGAGCCGAGAGCACGCGTATCCCGAAGACGGAGTCGCCAAAGAGCAGCTCGCTCAGCCGCGCCTGCAGTGCCACAATCGGCCCGTGATCCACGTAGCCCCAGGCCAGATGCCTCCCGCAGGCGATGTAGTAAAACTCATCGCGGAAGTAGCCGTAGCCGAGGTGCAGCGTCCACAGCGTGAGCGCAAATTGGAGCAGGAGTTTCGCCGCAGCGAAGATCGCTGCGAGTCTCAGCGCATCGCGCAGTGTCAGGTCAGCGGGTCGAATGATTGTGGTGGGTGCGGTCGCAGTGGTCATGGCCGTTGCTCCAGAGTACGCGCCAGGAGCAGGAAAGTTCCGCTGCGCCTAATCTTCGCCTTCTACGCCACCGTAATTTTGACCAAATCGCCCTGCGGATCCGGCCCAGCCTGGTCGGCAAAGAACTTGCGAATCTTCTCCGCGGTCGCCTTATTCACCACCGCGGTCAGCGCGTCGGGATTTTTCTCGGCTGTTTGTTTTAGGGCGCGCACGCTGCCAAAGTGCTCCAGCAGACGCTGCCTCGTGATCGCTCCCACGCCCGGAATCTCATCCAGCTCGCTGGTCCGGTCGCGTATCTCCCGCCGCTTGCGATGGTAGGTCACGGCGAACCGGTGACTCTCATCGCGAATTTTCTGGATCACGTGCAGCACCGGGGAGCGTCGATCGAGCACCACCGGCTCGTCCTCCTGCCCATGCACGTAGATGATCTCTTCACGCTTGGCAATCGAGGCAAGCGGCTGTGTCATCAAGCCAATTTCTTCCAGCGCCGCGGCCGCAGCGTGCAGCTGCCCAATGCCGCCGTCGATCAGCACCAGCGACGGCATCGGCTTCTTATCCTCCTGCAGCCGCAGGTAGCGCCGATGGATGATCTCGCGCATCGACGCAAAGTCGTCCACGCCCGTCACGGTCTTCACCTGGAACTTGCGATAATCCGACTTCTTCATCGCGCCTTTTTCCCACACCACCATGGACGCAACCGTATCCGCGCCCTGGATATGCGAGATGTCGAAGCACTCAATGCGCTCCGGCGGCTCAGCCAGCATCAACACATCCTGCAGCGCCTCCTGCATCTTCTGGATGCTCGGCTTCAGCACGCGGAAACGCTGGTCGTACGACTGCTTCGCGTTCTGGCAAACCAGGTCCACGAGCGAGCGTTTGTCGCCCCGCTGCGGCGCGGCAATCTCAATGCGATGCCCGATCTTCTCGCGCAGCGCATCGGCGAGAATCGCGCGATCCGCGAAATCTACCGGAACGTAAATATGCTTCGGCACGTACGACTGGTCCAGATACAGTTGCTTCAGCAGGGCAGAGAAAAAGGTCGCTGCGGAGAATACGGGCGGCTGTCCGTCATCCTGCACCTCCAGTACCGAAACCTGGTCCGATTCCGCGCCAGCCTCGTGGATCTGCGGCGCGACCACATTCGGATCAGGCTCCAGCGAAGGTTCTACCTCGACTTCCTCTGCAGGCGACAGCTCCGGCGCGGAAAACTCCATCGCAGTGAAGTCCGGCAGTTCTTCCCAGAACATTTCGCGACGATCGACGATCTTTCCGCCGCGCATGTGGAACAGATTCACGGCGAGCATATCGTTCTCGTAGTGGAAGCCAAACACGTCGGCGTCCTCATCCTCGGTCGACGCAATCCTCTGCCGGTCCTGCGCCTGGCTGATGGTGATCAGCTGATCGCGCAGCTTCGCCGCCAGCTCAAACTGCATGTTTTCCGCGGCCCGCTCCATGCGCTCCGTCAGCCGAGCCTCGAGCTCACTCGGCTTGCCCTCGAGAAACAACTGTACGTCGCGGATCGCCTGCGCGTAATCCTCCAAGGAGACAAATCCCTCGACACACGGCCCCAGGCAGCGCTTGATGTAGTACTGCAAACACGCGCGCGGATGATAGCGATTCAAATCCACCTTGCAGCTTGGAATCAGAAAGCTGCGGTGAATCACATCGACTAATCGCCATGCAAGATTGCCGGGAAAGTAAGGCCCAAAATAAGCGCTGCCGTCCTTGCGCAGGCGCCGCGTCACAAACACCTTGGGATGCTTGTCGCCCAGCGTCAGCTTGATGTACGGGTACGTCTTGTCGTCGCGCAGCAGGATGTTGAAGCGAGGCTTGCGCTGCTTGATCAGGTTATTTTCCAGCGCCAGCGCCTCACGCTCGTTGGCCACCGTAATGTATTCGAGGTCCACGGCCTCGCGCATGAGCGAGCCAGTCTTTGCATTCGCCTGCGAGGCTGCAAGGAAGTAGGAGCGCACCCGCGCGCGCAAGTTCTTCGCCTTCCCGACGTAGATCACCTCGCCCTCTGCATTCTTGTAGAGGTAGCAGCCGGCGCCGGTCGGAAGTGTCCGGATTTTTTCGCTGAGATCCATCCGCATCTACCAGTTTAGTTCGTTCGCGGCGCCCGCGCTGTTGATCTCCGGGACCGCCCGCAAGCCTGACTCGGGTAAGCTTGATTCCATGGACTCCACGCACCCAGGCGAACCTATCGAAGGCGAGGAGGCCCAGGCGCCGGCCGCCGAGGCTCTCCAGCGTGCCGCGGCTATTATGGCTCGCCTGCGCGCGCCTGGAGGCTGTCCCTGGGACCGCGAGCAGACCTTCGACACCATCAAGCGCCACACCCTCGAAGAGACCTACGAGGTCTTCGACGCGATCGAGCGCCGCGCCTGGCCCGACCTCAAGGACGAGCTTGGCGACCTGCTCCTGCAAGTCCTTTTCTATGCGCAGATGGCCTCAGAGTTGCCCGCCGCCGACCGATTCGATCTCCGCGCTGTCGCTGAAAATCTGAGTGCCAAACTTATCCGGCGCCATCCTCACGTCTTCGGCGACGCCGTTGCCACCAGCTCCGACACCGTCCTCCGCAATTGGGAGCAGATCAAGGTCGAAGAGAAAAAATCCAATCCCGCCGCAACCTCGCTACTCGACGACATCCCGCGCTCCATGCCGGCGACCCTCGAAGCCTCGAAGCTCGGATCGCGCGCCGCGAAGGTTGGGTTCGACTGGCCCAGCGCCGACGGCCTCTTCGACAAACTCGCAGAAGAAACGGCCGAGCTGCGCGCCGAGATCGCGCGCGCTGACACCGACAAGATCGAAGCCGAATTCGGCGACCTGCTCTTCACCGCCATGAACCTCGCCCGCCATCTCAAGGTCGACGCCGAGTCCGCTCTGCGCCGCAGCAACGCCAAGTTCCGCGCCCGCTTCGCCTCCATGGAGCACGCCAGCGGCGGCGCTGAACAGCTCAAGGCCATGTCCCCCGACGATCTCGAGCGCCTTTGGTCCGCCGCCAAATCCCAAGCCCTGCCAAAGAACCAACAGCAAACCCCTCCCGCGGAGAACAACGATTGATCGAAGCCGTCCAGCCCATTCGCGTCGAGTCTTTTACCACGCTCGAACAGTTCGACCAGTGCGTCGCCCTCGAAGAAGCCGTGTGGGGCTATGATCCCGCCGACATGATTCCGCGCCGCATGTTCCTGCTCGCCTCGCGCATTGGCGGCCAGGTCATGGGTGCCTTCCTCGGCGACGGTCCTACCGCCGTCGGCTTCGCGATGGCTCTTCCAGCCTTCCGCAACGGCCATGCGTACCTGCACTCGCACATGGTTGGCGTCATGCCGGAGATGCGCAATCGTGGCATCGCCCGCGCCCTCAAGCTCGCGCAGCGCGACGACGCGCTCGCCCGCGGCTTCGAATTGATGGAGTGGACCTTCGACCCGACCGAGATCAAGAACGCGTACATCAACATCGCCAAGCTCGGCGCCATCGTTCGCCGTTATAAGCACAATTTTTACGGGCCCTCCAGCTCACCGCTGCAGGGCGGCCTTCCCACCGATCGCGTCTACGCTGAGTGGTGGCTACGCTCCAAACGAGTCGAGCGCGCCCTCGCCGGCCAGCCCCAAACCTTCGACGTCGCTGAACGCGTCGATGTCCCTTCCGAGATCTACACCTGGAAGGCCTCGATGGCGGATCGCGCCGCGGCGCGCGACATGCAAGCCCGCAACGCCGAGGCCCTCGAATCCGCCTTCGCCAATGGCCTCGCCGTCCTCGGCTACCAGCGCAACGATCGCGGTGACGGCCAATTCCAACTAGGCCGCTGGGACGAAAGTCATAGCTATTAGCCCAGTCGAAGAAAAAGCTAAAAGCTAAAAGCTAGAAGCTAGAAGCTAAGAACAGACAACTCAGGAGCCCTCATGAAGATCGAAGCCCTCCACCTTCGCGAAATCCAGATGCCGCTCGCCCACCCGTTCGAGACGAGCTTCGGCGTCACCACCGGGCGCCGCATCCTGCTCGTCGAGATTGAAGCCGACGGCCTCACCGCCTGGGGCGAGTGTGTTGCCGGTGAGCACCCCTACTTCTCCGACGAGCAGATCGACACCGCCTGGATCATCACCGAGCAGGAGCTCGCACCCCGCCTCCTCAACGCCACCATCGCCTCCGGCCGCGACATCCCCGTGCTCTTCGAGCAGGTCCGCGGCCACCGCATGGCCAAGGCCTCGCTCGAAAACGCCATCTGGGATCTCGACGCGCAGCAGCAGGGAATTCCCCTAGCCAAACTTCTCGGCGGCACGCGCGACATCATCCCCTGCGGCGTCTCCATTGGCATCCAGCCCACGCCCGAGCAGCTCATGGAAACCATTGCCAAAGAGCTCGCCGCCGGCTATCAGCGCATCAAGCTCAAGTGCAAGCCCGGCTGGGATTCCGAAATCTTCGCCATGGTCCGCGAGCGCTGGCCCGACATTCTGCTCAGCTGCGACGCCAACTCCGCCTACCGTCTCGATGACGCCGACCACATCGCTAGCTGGGACCAGTTCAACCTGCTCATGATCGAGCAGCCGCTCTGGTACGACGACTTCTACTTCCACGCCCAACTGCAACGTCGCCTCAAAACGCGCATCTGTCTCGACGAGTGCATTCGCAATCGCCGCGACGCGCGCGCAGCTCTCGAACTCGGCAGCGGCAAGATCATCAACATCAAGGTCGGCCGCGTCGGCGGATTCAGCGAGGCCCTCGCCATCCACGACGTCGCGCAGGAGTTTGGTGTGCCCGTCTGGTGCGGCGGCATGCTCGAAACCGGCATCGGCCGGGTCCACAACATCGCCCTTTCGTCGCTGCCGAACTTCTCCCTTCCCGGCGACGTATCCGCGTCCAAACGCTACTGGTCGCAGGACATCATCGAGCCCGAAGTCACCGTGAGCCCCAGCGGCACCATCACCGTCCCCACCACGCCAGGCAACGGATTCGCCGTGCAGAGCGATCGCATCGAGCGCATCACCGTCCGTGCACGCACGCTCCGCCGC
The DNA here is from genome assembly GCA_963737325.1 of uncultured Acidobacteriaceae bacterium. Classification (GTDB taxonomy): domain Bacteria; phylum Acidobacteriota; class Terriglobia; order Terriglobales; family Acidobacteriaceae; genus Granulicella. Next base: position 101,428 of record CAVTSJ010000014.1, on the reverse strand, counting down.
GGCCAGCGCAGCTGATTATTTCGTAGCCACTGGCATCGCCAGCAACATCCGTATGGCGTCCTGGTACGAAGGCAGCGAGGGCATCGGGCGAAAGTCCCACGAGGTAATCACGTTGTTCTCGGGATAATTTTTTACCATGAGCACCCTTGCCGTCAGGTGCTCGTCCAGGTGCGAGTAGACCCAGTGATCGTCGCCAAGATTCACCTGGTCCAGCGTCATCGTTCCGCCCGGAAAGATCTTCGCCAAAATGCCGAAGCCCATGTTCACAGGCCGCAGCACGCGCGCCTCGATGCGCGTGAGGGTGCGGGTCCCTGGGTCGATCCACACTCTCCCCTCCAATCCCGTTAGACATTCGGCCAGCATCGTAGGCGGATGAAAGTTTGGGTTGGGACGGAAATCGAGCACCACCAGGTTTTCCGACCCCTTGAGCTGCGGCTGGCCCGGCGTATAGCTGTAAATCATCGCCTGCGGCATCAGCGCGACCACCTTGATCACCGAGTCGCGCATGTCGGTATCCCGGCGGTGATGCCGCAAAACTTCATCCGGCGAATTGATCTCGTCGTTCAGGCGCTCCCGTTCGTCCGCATCCTCGGCCGCGGTAAGCGGCTGACCGTCCCGCTCCACCAGCCGCGCAACATTCCCCTCGCGACTCACCACAACTTCGCGCGTCGTATCACCCTTCGCACCCACCCTCCGCTGTCGATAACGCAGCGGCACCTTGTCCGCGGATTCAATTACCTTGATCTCATTGCGAATCACGTCCTCGGCCCACGACTGCGGCATGCCCGGAGCGCCCGGCGGAGGATTCGGTCCCACCATCGCCCTCGGTGTCTCCACCTGCGCGGGAGTCTGCGCCTGCGCCGCACACACGCCGGCCAGCAGGCAAATACCGGTCGCCCACGCGATCCGGAGCCTTGAGCTGAATATGGATCGTGCCATCAAAAGCGGTGCCCCAAGCCCAGATTGTGCCTCACTCTGCCGTTAGACGCAAGATTCGCCTGCGGTGTGAATTGTGTGCTCTCGCCCTGCTTGGTTTATAGTCGGGCTTATTACCCGGGATGCGGCTCAACAGCGATCCCTCGGCCGTGGAGAGGCCTCTATCAAATGATTCCGACCGAAGGTGCAACTGTCATTGGACGCGAAACCAAGTTTCGCGGCGAGATTTCGGGCTCTACTGATCTGATCATCGACGGCGAAGTCGATGGTACGATCCGTCTTACCGGCGCCAAGCTCACGGTGCGCCCGGAAGGCCGCGTCAAGGCCACGATCGCGGCCCAGGATGTCGTGATCGCCGGCCAACTGGAAGGTGAAATCCGCGCCACCGGCCGCGTCGAGCTGCGCGACGGCGCAGTCGTTCTGGGTGACATTTGCGCGACTCGGATGTCCATCGAAGACGGAGCCACGCTGCGCGGTGGCGTCGATCCTACGCGGGCCAACGAACCCTTCCCCGGCAACCCAGCACAGCATGGGAATGCCTGAGGCGTCTGCGCACCGGAGACGAGAGCAATGTTTGACTTCCTCAAGAAAGGGCACGGGTCTTCCGCCCACCCATCCGCGCGGCCTCCGCGCCACTCGCGCGGTTGGATCGAGGTGCGCAACTACCTCGACAAGACTCCCTCGCTCCGGGTTCTCGACTTCGGTACCACTTCACCCTCGAACATCAACTACCTCACCTCCCGCGGCCATAGCGTCTACATGGCCAACATCGTGCAGGATGCGACCCGGCCTGAGTGGATCAAGCCGCCTGCCGACTCGCCCGAGGCCGATCCCGTCTTCGACACCGAAGGTTTCATTACGGCCAACCTCGACTTCTCCGGCCGCGACTTCGATGTCATCCTGCTCTGGGATACGGCGAATTATCTTCCGCCCGAATTCGTCCCCGCACTCTTTGAGCGCCTGCGCAATGTACTGCGTCCCGATGGCATGCTGCTGGCCTTCTTCCACGGACGTCTCGAAGGCCCTGAGACCGCCTTCGCGCGTTTCCAACTCACCGAAGCCGACGAACTCATTGCGCTCGACAGTGGATCGTTTCCCGTCCGCAAGGTCTACAACACGCGCCAGGTAGAAAAATTCCTCGAAGGCTACACCAGCACGCGATTCTTTCTCGGCAAGGATAACGTCCGCGAAGTCATCGCCGTGCGCTAACGCATCCACCCTTCGACCTTCTCAGCGAACGTGAAAAAGGAGCTAGGTTCTAGCTCCTTTTCTTCTTCCCAGATCCGATGAATCCGACCTTACTTCTTCGCCGGCACTTCTTTTTTCGGTGCTGCTTCCTTCTTCACGGCTTTGCGGCGCTCGGCCCAGCGGCGCTTCATCGCGTCTGCAATCCGCTTGCGTCCTTCAGGACTTAGATTGCGTTTGCGCGCTGCCGGCTTGGCGATCTTGACCGATGCCGCCTTCGCTGCGTTGGTGCTCCCCTTGGGACGACCACGCCGCGGCTTTGCCATCACTGCGCTCTCGTCCAGATCCACCAGCACCGCGCGGGCTTTTTGAAGCGACGCAATCTTTGCATCAATCTCTGCAACTATCTTGCGAACATCCATCGATTACTCCTTTTCCATAGCTGCAGATCTCGGAATTTCTCAGCATGCGTCGGCAACAGGATGAATTCTATAGGTGCATTTCGTTGTTCGGCAAATAAATCGGTGAATTTCCCTTCGAAGGTTCTGCCGATATCTTTGAACGCTGCGCGAAATAAAGATGAATTCCTCCCCCTGCTATCTCCCATGACAACCAACCCTACGCCGCCACGATGCTAGACTCGTAGCGATGCGATCGATTCCGCTGCGGCTATGGGCTCTAGCCATCCTATCCGCAATCCTGCAGATCCTTCCGTTTCCTATCGCTGGCCCTGTGCCTCTCTGGCGCAGAATGATTTGCTGGTTCTGCCTGGTCCCGCTCTTAGCTGCATTGCTATCTGTCAATCGCGACGGTAAGTCCTTACGCGTGCATCATGCAGCGCTTCTTGCCTATCTTTCCGGCGTGCTTTGGTATGCGGGAAATTGTTACTGGATCTACCGCACGATGCACCTCTATGGAAATATTCCTTCTACTCCATCCTTCGGCATCCTGATTCTTTTTTCGCTTTACTTAGGACTTTATCCCGCACTCTTTGGAACCCTCGTCGCCGCGCTGCACGCAAAGTACTCGCGCGACTTGGTTCTGCTTGCCGTTCCGTTCTTATGGGTGGCAGTGGAGTTAGCTCGCGCCCGCATCACCGGCTTTCCCTGGGACCTCCTCGGCTACACCCAAGTCGACAGCCTCGCCCTTACGCGACTCGCACCCTGGACTGGCGTGATGGGAGTCTCCTTCGTCATCGCCACCGTCAACGCCCTATGGTTGGTACGTCCTGCAACTGCGCGGCTAAAGTATGTGCCCGCAACTGCTGCCTTCCTTCTTATGGCGGTTGCAACCTTCGCAACCGCGCTCCAACCAAGCCACTTCGTCGACGCCACAGAGGGCGTCGCCACGTTGCTGCAGGAAAATCTCGGCGTAGGCAGCGAAAGAATCGGCCACACGGAAACCAAGCAAGACGAACTCGCCGCCTTCTCGAAACTTAGCCTGCATCCCTCCATCGTACTTACTACCAACCATCAGCCCTCGCAGATCATCATCTGGCCGGAAGCTCCCACCGACTTCATCGATACCGATCCACTCCTGCGGCAATCCATTGGCGACCTAGCGCGCCAGGCAAACGCCGCTGTCATCGTCAACGACGTAACTCTGGCGTCCTATAAGGACAACCGCCCGCAACTATATAACTCCGCCAGCTTCTTTCTTCCCGACGGAAGCTACGCGGGCCGCTACGACAAGATGCACCTCGTCCCCTTTGGCGAGTACACACCCTATAAGCCGCTCTTCTTCTTCGTAGGTGACCTGCTCGACGACCTACTCTTTATTCCCGGAACCCACCGCTCAGTTTTTACTGTAGGGGACAAAAAATACGGTGTATTTATCTGCTACGAATCCATCTTCGGAGACGAGTTACGGCACTTCGCCCTCAACGGCGCGCAGGTTTTGGTGAATATCTCGGACGATGGCTGGTATGGCGACACCAGCGCTCCCTGGGAACACCTCGACATGGTACGCATGCGCGCCATTGAAAATCACCGCTGGCTTCTGCGCGCCACCAACACCGGCATTACAGCGGCCATCGACCCGCTCGGTCGCATCACCGCCACCATCCCGCGGCACATCCGAACCTCTGTGCAGGTTCCCTTCGGCTTCGAGAGCGACCTCACGTTCTACACGCGCTACGGCGACTGGTTCGCCTGGCTCTGCGCCATCGCAACCTCGCTCGCGCTGCTGCTCAGCTTCTTCCGCAAAACACGACCAGCGCAATCCCAAGTAAACTAAATACATGCTGAGCGATCTCGAATTTTCCTACTCCCCGGTCCGTGAAAAAGTGCGCGAACTGCGGGAGTATCTTTGACTCCTCCCGCCTCAAGTCTGAGTTAGCCGCTGTCGAGCAAGAAATCTCTGACCCTTCGGTCTGGGCTGACGCCGCCAAGTCGCAGCCCCTCATGCGCGAGCGCAAGCGCATCGAAACCCTGCTCGCCGATGACGCCGAGCTGGCTCGCCGCTCCGACGACATTGAGGCCTACTTCGAGTTAGCCCGCGAAGGCGAAAACACCGAGCCCGACATCGCCCGCGAGATTCCCGCGCTGGTCGAGTTCGCCGACGCGCTCGAGTCCAAGACCATGCTCTCCGGCGAAACCGACCCGCTCAACGCTATCGTCACCGTGCACCCCGGAGCCGGCGGTACCGAAAGCCAGGATTGGGCCGAGATGCTCATGCGCATGTATATCCGCTGGGCCGAGCGCCAGGGCTTCAAGGTCGAGATCAACGAGATCCAGGATGGCGACGAGGCCGGCATCAAGTCTGCCACCTTCACCATCACGGGCGACTTCGCCTTCGGTCTGCTATCGGGCGAAACCGGCGTCCACCGGCTGGTCCGCATCTCGCCCTTCGACTCCGCCAAGCGCCGCCACACCAGCTTCGCCAGCGTCTTCGTCTCGCCCGAGATCGACGACACCATCGTCATCGACATCAAGCCCGAAGACCTCCGCATCGACACTTACCGCTCCGGCGGCAAGGGCGGCCAGCACGTCAACACCACAGACTCCGCCGTGCGCATCACTCACCTTCCCACCGGCCTCGTCACCGGCTGCCAGAACGAGCGTTCGCAGCACAAGAACAAGGACCGCGCCATGAAGATGATGCGCTCCAAGCTTTACGAATACGAGCTTGACAAGAAGAAGGCCATCAGCCGCAAGCTCGAAGACTCCAAGCTCGACATCAAGTTTGGCTCGCAGATTCGCAGCTACGTGCTACAGCCGTATCGCATGGCAAAGGATCTTCGTACCCGCGTCGAAGTCGGCGACGTCGACAAGGTCCTCGACGGCGCGCTCGAGCCCTTCATCCGCGGCTATCTGCGCATGCGCAGGGAAGGCGGCGTGCCCGCTCCCATCGCCGAGGACGAGGACTAGCCGCTCCGGCCTTCCAGCCAGAGATGCAGCCGGCTGGCGCGCAGGTCCATCCGCAGCGCCGTGTAGCTGAGCATCTCGTGCATCATTCGCTTGGCGCGATCGATATCGTCGATCCGCCCCAGCGCCGCTCGCGGCGACGTGTACACCTCCAGCCCCGCTCGCTTGCACAGCAGCGCAATGCGAAACAGGTGCGTTCCATCGCTCACCACGATGATGTGATGGAAGTTCCTCTGTCCAGCAATGCGGGCCAGGCTGTTCACCTGCTCTTCGGTGTCGAGCGACTTGGTCTCCGTAATGATCTTGTCGAACGGAACGCCATTGGCCAGCAGGTAATCCCGTCCCACGCCAGCCTCGGTCTTGCCCGAATCTTTATCCGACCCGCCGCCCAGCGTGATCACCACCGGCGCCATGCCCTCGTCGTACAGCGACACCGCCTTGTCCAGCCGCGCGTGCAGCACCGGCGAAGGCCGTCCGGAATATTCGGCTGCACCAAACACCGCGATCGCATCTGCCGGCTGCGCATTGTCGACGTTGGCCGTAGCCTCGATCTGCCGGTACACCCACGCAAACCAGCCCAGGATCAACAGCAACAGAACGACCACCAGCCAGCGCATCCAGTGGACGCTCCTCGGCTTGCGAACCTTCGCTGTCGTCGGTGGTGTGCCCATGAGTTTCGGAACCAGCTCTAAGTATGCCGTGAGCCCTTGTGCAGAATCCAGCCTAGCCCTAAACGCCCGCTCTAATGCTGCAGCGCGAGCGCGATCTCGTGCGTAGGAATCGCTCCCTCGCGCAGAATCATCCACGAGTCGCCGCCGCCGCTCAAATCCACAATCGTCGTCGCGACCGACCGCGCCGTCGGACCGCCATCCACAATCAGCGGAATCTTTTCTCCGAACTGCTCGCGCACCAGCCCCGCATACGTACACTCCGGATGCCCGCTCAGATTCGCGGACGTCGCCGTAATCGGCAGCCCCAGCGCGGCTACCACGGCTCGGCAAATCTGCGCTTCGGGAACTCTCAATGCCACGTTGCCGGTATTCGCCGTCACGCGCAGCGGGAGCTTGCTCCCAGCCTTCACCACAATCGTCAGCGGCCCCGGCCAGAACCTCTCCGCCAGCTTGTCGAACGTGCTGTTGATCGACCTCGCCAGGTCATACGCCTGCGACACATCGGCAATCAGCAGCGACAGTGGCTTGTGCCGCGCGCGCGTCTTCAACTCGTAGATATGTTCCACCGCGCGCAGGTTCACCGGGTCCACCGCCAACCCGTAGAACGTGTCGGTGGGCAGCGCCACCACGTCGCCGCGCTGCAGGGATTCAACGACCTTCCCCACCAGGTGCGGCTCCGGTTCGTCAGGATGGATGCGTAGGACTTCAGCGATCAACGGAAATTTCCCCAGCCATGACTTTATCTCATCCGCCCCGTTCAGCGAAGCCCGCCCCGCGCGATCATCGGCGACTCTGCGCGTACACTGGGTTTCAACGCAACTCGCCTCCTTCTCATGCCAGCGCCCGCACCCATCACGAGCAAGTCCAACGCCCGCGTCAAAGCTCTGCGCGCCTCCTTCAGCGGCAAGCCAGCGCAGCCCGGCGAGCTCCTCGGCCTTGAAGGCGAGCACCTCATCGCCGAGGCCATCCGCTCCGGCCTCACCCTCGAAACCCTCTTCCTGCGCGAAGGCGGCGAGGACGTTCTCGACCGCCCCGCACTCGCCGCCATTGAAGCGCGCGACACTCTCGTCCTCAGCCGCGACGTCTTCTCGAGCGCAGTAGAGACCGCCTCGCCACAGGGCATCGCCGCCACTCTTCTCATCCCCACGCCGCCTGCGCCCGTGGCCGCGCCGCAATCCATCACCATCACCCTCGTCCTCGAAAGCCTGCAGGATCCCGGCAACCTCGGCACCCTCATCCGGTCCGCCGAAGCCTTCGGCGCGCAACAAATCTTCCTCACGCCCGACACCGTCAACCCCTGGAACCCCAAGGTCGTCCGCGCCTCCGCCGGCTCCGTCTTCCGCATGCCGATCAGGCGTGCCCCACTCGCTCAAATCGCCGCGCAACTCCAGCAGGGAACTGTCCTCTACGCCGCGGTAGCCCAGCGCCTCGACTCCATCTCGCTCCTCGAAACGAGATTCGCCAAGCACGCCACCATCCTCATCGGCAACGAAGGCGCCGGCCTCTCCACCGAAGCCCTCGCCCTCTCACACCACCGCGTCCGCATCCCCTGCGCGGTCGAAAGCCTCAACGCCGCCGTCGCCGGATCCACACTCCTCTACGAAGCCCTTCGCCAACGCGCCGCATCTCAATCCCTAATCCCTAATCCCTAATCACTGTCTCTATGAGTCTCTTCGCCCCCAACCTCGACCCCACCGCCAACCCCTCGGCCCAGCGCGCCCCGCTCGCCGAGCGCATGCGTCCCCGCACCCTCGACGAGTTCTTCGGCCAATCGCATCTCCTCGCTCCCGGCAAGCCACTCCGCCTCCAAATCGAAAACGATGACGCAGCCAGCCTCATCTTCTGGGGACCTCCCGGGGTCGGCAAAACCACGCTGGCCAAGATCATCGCGAACCTAACGTCGGCTACGTTCATCGAGTTCTCAGCCGTCCTCTCCGGTATCAAAGAGATCAAGCAGGTCATGGTCGACGCAGAAAAGGCCGCGACCTACGGCTCCCGCACCATCCTGTTCGTCGACGAAATTCACCGCTTCAACAAGGCCCAGCAGGACGCCTTCCTCCCCTACGTCGAGCGCGGCAGCATCCGCCTCATCGGCGCCACCACCGAAAACCCCAGCTTCGAGATCAACGCCGCGCTGCTCTCTCGCTGCCGCGTCTACACCCTCCGCGCCCTCGAGCAGCCCGAGATCATTGCCCTCCTAAACCGCGCCCTCACCGACACCCAGCGCGGCTTAGGCGCCCTCAACCTCACCGCCGAAGAGGGAAGCCTAGAAACCATCGCCAGCTACTCCTCCGGCGACGCCCGCAACTCCCTCAACGCCCTCGAAGTCGCCGCCAAACTCACGGAAGGTCGCGGCGAAAAAGTCATCACCACCGCCATCGCCGCCGAAGCCCTCCAGCAGCGCGTCCTCCTCTACGACAAAAAAGGCGAGCAGCACTACGACATCATCTCCGCCCTCCACAAATCCGTCCGCAACTCCGACCCCGACGCCGCCCTCTACTGGCTCGGCCGCATGTTAGCCGCCGGCGAAGATGCCATGTACGTAGCCCGCCGCATCGTCCGCATGGCCGTAGAAGACATCGGCCTCGCCGCCCCGGAAGCCCTCAACCTCTGCCTGTCTGCAAGAGATGCCATGCACTTCCTAGGCTCTCCCGAAGGCGAACTTGCCCTGGCGCAGGCGGTCGTCTATCTGGCCCTCGCGCCCAAGTCCAACGCCGTCTACACCGCCTACGGAGAAGTCCTCGCCGACATCGAATCGCGCCCCGCCGAGCCGGTCCCGCTCCACCTGCGCAACGCCCCCACCAGGCTAATGAAGGAGCTCGAATACGGCAAGAACTACCAGTACGCCCACGACGTAGAAGGCAAAGTAGCCGCCATGCAATGCCTCCCCGACAACCTCGCCAACCGCCGCTACTACCACCCCACCCAGGAAGGCCGCGAAAAACTCCTCGCCCAGCGCATGGCCGAAATCGCTAAACTCCGCGAATCAAAATCCTGATCCCACCCCCACTCTGTCATCCTGAGCGAAGCGCAGCGTAGTCGAAGGACCCCGAGAGTCATCTCTAACCCATACCCTCAATCCCTTTTGGCCAACGAACTCATTCGCTGTACAAGCACCAGCAGTACGGCGGGACCTGCACCAGCGGATCGGCGTTCCGGCCTTCATGCGGATGCACAGCTACAACATCTCCTGGGCCTTTGCCCTGCGGGTAGCGAACGAAATCAATGGCATTCCCCGCCACGCAAGCCTGTTGCGTTCCGTCCACGAAGACAATGGTGAAAATCGTGTAGCCCATGCCAGACTCGCCCGCTTGATAGAGCTCATTGGCGAACCGAGCAGGCAGCCTGCATGGACTCTCTTGGATCGCAGCAACATCCTCGATTCGAACGGAGCGCTTTCCCGAATCCTCTTCCGGCCATATTCCCCATTGCTGTATGTACCGACCTGCCTCGACGACATACACAATGTCCGAAACGTCTCCATTCAAGAGCGTGACGGTACACGGCCGATACTCCAGATCACCACCGATCGCGGGCTCAACGGCAAAGAGCGCCGATCTCAGATGATGCGGAAGCGTCCCATAGCGCATCTCTGCCGAACCCTTTCTCGTCACGGAATCACTCCTCATCTTCCACGAGCCCCATAGCCCCGCGTAGCCGCCGCCCCTTCGTCTACGCTCTAAACTCTATCCCCTATCCCCTGCCTTACTCCGTCCCCATCGGCTTGGCATCCGTCACAATCGCCTTCAGCACCACATCCTTCGTCAGCAACTCCGGCAGCACATCCGCATTCGACACCTTCCCGGGCGGATAAATCACATACGTCGGCACGCCGCTCCGTCCCACCGCCGCCAGCTCTTTCGTAATCGCCGGATCATACTGCGTCCAGTCCGCCTTCAGCAGTTGCACATGGTTCTTCTCGAGCGCGCGCTCCACGTCCTTCGACTGCAACACCGCCCGCTCATTCACCTGGCAGCTCAAACACCACGCCGCCGTAAAGTCGATGAACACAGGATGGCCCGTAGCCCGCGCCGCCGTAAAATTCGCATCGTTATAAGGCTTCCAAACCAGCTTGTCGACCGTCGGCTTATGCAGCGGCAGCGCCAGCGCCAGCGCAATCAGCACCACAGCCGCAATCCCCGACCCCCACTTCGCCGGCCACTTACCCAGCGCCCATCCCGCGATCGCGAGCACCAGGAAGCCGCTCAGCAACCACGCAATCCTATCCACGCCTTCAGGCGAGTACAGCTGCCCATACACCCACACCAGCCAGATCGCCGTGCCAAACAGTGGCACCGACACCAGCTGCTTCAGCGTCTCCATCCACGCACCCGGCTTGGGCAGTTTGCTGGTCCACTGCGGCTGCATCGTGAGCAGCAGATACGGCAGCGCCAACCCCAGAGCCAGCGCCGTAAACACCACGAACGTCACCCACGCCGCCTGCACCAGCGCGAACCCCACCGCAGCGCCCATCAGTGGAGCCATGCAGGGCGTCGCCACCACAGTCGCGAGCACGCCCGTAAAAAAGCTGCCCCTCAGCCCCGGCTTCTTCGCGAGATCTCCGCCCGCGCTCGTCAAAGACAGCCCAATCTCAAACTGCCCCGCCAGCGACAGCCCGAGGAAGAACACCAGCGAAGCCAGCACCGCGACAAACCCCGGCGACTGCAACTGGAATCCCCACCCCAACTCGCGCCCGCCCGCGCGCAGAATCAGCAGCGCCGCAACGATCACCCAGAAGCTCACCACAATCCCAGCCGTGTAGACGAGCCCATGCGCCCTCTGCCGCCCGCGCTCTTCATTCGACGAGTGCACCAGCGACAGCCCCTTCAAAAACAGCACCGGAAACACGCAAGGCATCAGGTTCAGCAGCAGCCCGCCCAGCAACGCCAGCCCAATCGCCGAGAACGCATTCAGGTCCGGCCCGGTGCTGGTGTCCGGAGTCTTGTTCGCGGTCCTCGGCAGCGGCGGCACCGTTCCCGGAGTCAACGGCACCGTAAAGTCATACGCCTCGCTCGGGCTCAGCTCCACCAATCCATGCAGCGTCTTCGGCAGTGTCGTCGCGTCCGCCGCGCGCTTCAGCCAGATCTTCACGCCATTCGGCTGCGATTCCACCGGCTGCTCCGCTGCGTTGTCGATGACCTCCTGGTCAAACGGATAGAACGCCGCGTCGGTCTCCTTCGTCTCCGTCGTCAACGTTACCTGGATCTGCTTCGCATCGGCGACGGCACTTGCGCTCATCGTCGACGGCAAGGGCTTCGGCAGCGCCGCCATTGCCGAGCCCAATGCGCCTACAGGTTCAGGCGTGGGCAGAGGCCCCTTCACCACATCCACATCGATCCCAAGGTGCGCCTTGCCCGGCAGGCAAACGCTGCTGCACACCAGCCACGTCACATGCGCATCCAGATGCACCTTGCCCGGCTTCATCGACGGCGAGGCAGTGAGCAACACCGGAAACGCGACTCCATCTTCATACCCGAAGTCCATCAGCGGCCCGAGCGGCAGCCGCGTTGGAGGAGGGAACTGCATGGGCCCTGCCGTAATCCCCGGCGGCAGCGTCCACTTAATCTCCGGCGGCTCGCCGGAGTCGCCCGCATTGATCCAGTACACATGCCAGTGCTCTTCGATCGTCAGCACCAGTCCCGCCTGCAGCGTTCCGCCGATTGCGATTTGTGGCGACAGCGTCGTCAGCTCCGCCGTCAGATGTTCGGCCTTCACCGGCCCCGGCCCACCGTTGCCCACCTCGACGATCTGCGCCCGCGCAGCCACCCCGGCCGCCACCACCATCCCCACCATCCCTGCAGCCAGCCGCTTGCTCAGCGTCTTCCAGCGTCTTTCAATCATTCGATCATTGTAGAAGCAACTTCTCCCCAAAGTTGGTGCGTTCACGCACGCATCAGGCGCCGGTACTCCACCATAATGCAGCGATCCATCACCACCCGGATGCCGCCAGCCTCGGCTTTGGCCGCTGCCTCGTCGTTCCAGATGCCCATCTGCACCCACAAGTCCTTCAGGCCCAGCGCCAGCATCTCGTCCACAATCGCAGGAATATACTTCGGCAGCCGAAACACATTCACCACGTCCGGCTTCACTGGCAGCTCGCTCAGCGACGCGTAGCTCTTCTCCCCCAACGCGCTCTCAATCGCCGGATTCACCGGAAAGATCCTGTATCCATGCGCCTGCATATACGCCGACACGCCATGGCTCGCCTTGCCCGGATCATCCGACAGCCCGACTACGGCCAGCGTGCGCGGCGCCCGCTCCCGCCCTCCCAGCATCTCCAGCATCGTCTCTGCTTCATTCATCGCGCTCTCTCCTCGCTACAGTATCTCGCTCCGTCCCCTCCGCGTCTTAGCTAAGGATCCCCGTCTTGAGGAATACCCTCGCCAGATTCGTTTACAATCAGATGTCGAAGGGTTTCGCGCAGATCTGGTTCCGCAGTTCCGATTTCTTTCGGCGGAGCTGTCCGTCTATCCCATATCAAAGCGACCTCTTCCGGGGAGTACTGTTTGTTCGTAACGTTGCGCCACATGCACCAGCCAGCAGGGAATCGCCTTCGCCGCCATAAGCTCGCAGGCATCGCAGTTCTCACGATCAGCTTCGCCGCCGTACTTTCGACTGTTGGCTGCGGTAACCAGTATCGCCCCGTGGTCAGCGCCATCGGTCCCGTCGGACCTGCCGGCCAGCCAGAGAAGTTCGCCGTCGCCATCTCCAACCCCACCGCGACCAATTCGCTTGGCCTGATGACGGTCGTCGATTTCTCAGGCGACACCGTAACGTCCACGCCACAGGTCCTCGCAGATCCCAGCTACTTCCAGCTCAATGCGAATGGAACGCAGGGCTTCGTCATCGACCCCCAGGGAGGGCTCAACACTATCCCGCTCGCCAACCCCGTCGGGCTGCTCACCAGCCAGGTTGTGCAGACCACCCTCCCCACCGGCTCCGACCCGGTGAGCATCAGCTCGTTTGCGCCCGCCAGCGCCCTCCTGACCATCTTCATTCCCCAGGCCGGCACCAACACCATTGCCGCACTCAACGCCGGCACGGCCGCCCTCTACGACACCGTTGGCATTCAGGGAGGAGCCACCAACCCGGTCTATGTTGTCGGAGCCACGGGCACGCCGCGCGTCTATGCCATCAGCCAGAACTCGCCCGCCGGTACCGGGCAGGTCGACGCGATCGAGACCGTCTCCACCACCTCGCTCTCTGACTCCGCGCAGATTCCCGTTGGCGTCAATCCCGTCTACGGCGTCATGACCAGCGACGATCGCCGCGCCTTCATCATCAACAAGGGCTCCGGTACGGTAACGGTGCTCAACGTTCCGAGCAACGCGCTCGACACCCTGCCGCCCACCACCCCCAGTTCCGGTCTCGGAACCATTCCGCTATGCAGCAGCCCCGCCGCCGGAACTTCGCCCTGCCCCGCCAACAACCCCGTGTGGGCCGACCTCAACACCGTCGGCACGCAGCTCGTAGTGCTCAACAAGGGGGATGGCGTCGGCGCCGGCAGCCTGAGCGTGATCAACATCCCGCTCTGCAACCCGGCCGCGCAAACCACCAATCCCAACTGCAGCAGCACTAACCCGGTTGACGCTGCTGGCTTCGGCCAGATTCTCGCCACCGTCCCGGTAGGCATCAATCCCTCCATGGTCTCGGTCCTCCAGGGTACCGACGGCAATCCACCCGCTGCCTACGTAATCAACCAGTCTGACAGCACCGGCACCTGCCATGACACCAACTCCGGCACGCTCACCATCATCAACCTGCAGAGCGACCAGGTCGTCAGCACCATCTGCGGCGTCTCCGGCAGCAATGCTACGGCCGAAGTCAACGGCACCTCCAACGTGATCTTCGGCCATCCCAACTCGGTCTCCGCTACCGGCGGCGAGCCCACCGGCAAGGTTTACGTCACGTCTTCTGACAACACCTACCTGAGCGTCCTCTACACCAACACCAACAGTGTTCAGACCCACATCCAGCTACAGGGCAACGGCCTCCGGGTGCTCGTAACCCAGCCGTAAACGCAGGGATTAGGGAACAGGGATTAGGGAACAGGGATTAGGGATTAGGAAGTGCCCTTCGGCGAGCCCGGATGGTCGCCGACTCAATCTCAAGCGACAAGGAAGAAGGCCAGCCGGCTGCGATCATTCGCAGCCGGCTGGCCTTTTCTAATCCCTAATTCCTGTTCCCTAATCCCTGCGTTTACATTCCCGCCAGCACAACCGGCGCGGTCGGCGTCTTCGACCCGCCCTCATTCTCCACGGTCACGCCAAAACCTCTTGCTGTGATGCCCTTGGGCAGCGGCGGCATCACCAGCGTTGCATTGCCTTTCTCATCCGGCTTGAACAGCCCAGCCGGGATGGGAGCCGACCCGGGAGTCGCGGGCAGCAGCCATAGCTGATAGGTCTTCTGCGGCGCCAGCGGATCCAGGTGGTCGGCCACAAACACCAGTGCACCGGTGGCCGGGTTATAGGTCGCGTGCGCCTCTGGATCGAGCTTCGGCACTGCGCCCGCAGTCAACGGAACGTGCAACGCCACCTGCATGGCGCTGGCATCGCGCAGGGTGTCCGCGACCTGCTTGGCGCGCGCGGCCTGCGCAGCGCTTTGGCTCACCTGCGACTGTGCCACCGAAAGATCCTGCTCGGCAAGCTTCCGCTGGTCCATCTGTATCCCAGCCACGACAGCCAGGACTGCAGCGACGCCCCACCCAATCCACGCCATAGCAGGCGCAAACCGTCGCGGCCGCTCTTCCGGCGCATCGATGGGGAACGTATGGCTGTTGCGCGGCGAAAGCCGTGGTTCGGTAGACTCCACCGGCTGCTCCACCGGAGCGGGCATCGGAATCACCTTCTTCTCTTCCGCGACCTGCCGCAGCAGCCGCTCGCGCGCCTGGACCGGCGGCGTCTTGAGCTCTGCGGTCAGCGCATAGGTCGCCAGGTCTCCCTGGATCTCTCCCAGCAGCCCGCGGCATTGCGCGCAATCCTTCAAGTGGGTCGCAGCGTCCTTCATATCGGCGTCAGGCAAAAGCTGCAGCGCGAATAAATAAAGATCATCGGGCGAGATGTGATTGCTTGTATTCATGCCTGGAACGCCTTTCTCAGCGTCAGCAGCGCGCTGCGAATTCGAGTCTTGACGGTGCCCAGTGGATCGCCGGTCATCTCGGCAATCTCGGAGTGCGTGAGCCCGTCAAAGAACGCCATCTCCAAAGTCTTTCGCTGTTCGGTGGGCAGTAGCTTTACCGCCGTCCGGGCCCGTTCCATCAAGATCGATCGTTCCGCCTCATCGGCCAGGTTGCACGTCGACGCCAGGTTCATCTCTTCTACCTGCTCGCTCGGCCGCCTTCTTCTCAGCGTGTCAATCGACCGATTGCGCGCTACCACTGCCAGCCATCCCCCCAGACTTCCTTTGGTTGAGACGAAGCTGCTCGGATTTCTCCATATCTGCATGAATATTTCTTGCATGACATCCTCGGCCGACGCCGTGTCGCGCAGCACACGGAGCGAGACCGAGTACACAATCTTCGAGTACCGGTCGAACAATACCGCCATGGCCCGTTCATCGCCCTTCAGGACGCGTGTAAGCAGCTCGCCGTCTTCATCCGGCGTTGGCTTTGCCACTCCTATCGACTCTTCCATGCCACTGTTCATAGAACGCACTCGCAGGTCGAATGGATTGCCGCCGGGGTTGAGGAAGCAGGCAACCTTTACTGATCCACTGGAATCCGTGCACCCTTCCAGCACCACTACAGGGTCTTATAGCTCCTGAAAACTGTCTCGAAATCCAAGTGTACGTCATCCTTTGTGTTCGGCATCACGGCGTACGCCCAACGCCGGCCAGGGGTGCCGACCTCTATACCCCCACCCTCACGCATCCTTCTTTCCAACCCCCTGCTTCTTCTCCACGCCCTTCAGGAACCGGTCAATATCCACCACGAACCGCTCATGCTGCCCCTCGCAGATCACATCCACCTCGTCACGGCACACCACACTGAATCGCAGCCGCCGATTGTCCACGGCCTCGAGCGTCACCTCCGCCGTCACCTTCATCCCCACCGGGGTCGCCGCACTGTGGCTAAGATTCACCAGCGTCCCAAGGCTCCGCTGCTGCGGCTCCAGGTACGGCTCCAGCAGCCGCATGCAGGTCCACTCCACAAACCCGATCATGTACGCCGTCGCCAGCACCGGCGGCATATCCGCCCCCGGCGCAAACACCCCCACCACGCGATTCACGGTGATCCGATCCTCCACAACGATCGTCTCCGCATGCCGCATCCCAGCCTTCAACTCCGCCAAGCTCATTGCCTCTCCTCACTTCATCTTGTCGCCACAACAAACAGCCGCGGAAACCGCAGCAGCGTCTTTCCATCCACGCGCCGAGCATACGCCTTCGCAATCTCCGTCCCATACGCCCGCAAAAACTCTTCGCCCTCCTCAGCGTTCATCGCGGCCAGCAACGGTCGCAGCAACGAGCCCTTGAACCACTCCACAATCGCCTCCGGCCCCTCCATCACATGCTCATACACCGTGTGCCAGATCTCGACCCTTCGGCTCAGCGGCTGCAGCAAATCGTAGTAGCTCTCCGCCTCGGGCAGATCCGCACGACCCACCTCCCCCAGCCTCTCCGACCAGGGGCTCCGGCTCGCCACCTCCTGCATCAGCACATGGGCAGGCTCGCGCGTATTGTCCGGCATCTGGACCGCCAGCACGCCACCCTCGGGCAGCGCCTCCAGCATCCGCCGCATCACCCGCCGGTGGTCCGGAACCCACTGCAGCACCGCATTCGCAAACACCAGATCGGTATCCGCTGGCGGAGCCCACGTCACCAAATCCGCCTCGACAAACTCGCAAGCCCGCAATCTCTCCCGCGCCTTCGCCAGCATGTCCTTCGACGCGTCCACCCCCATCACCACTGCTTCCGGAAACCGCTCCACCAGCAGCTCCGTCGAGTTCCCCGGCCCGCACCCCACATCCACCACCCGCCGCGCCCGCTGCAATCCCACCTGCGCCAGCAGGTCTCGCGAAGGCCGAGTCCGCTCATCTTCAAACTGCAGATACTGCCTCGCGCTCCAGTCTTTCGCTTCGTTCGCCAACGCCACACCAGCCTTCTTCACTCGCGACCGATTCTACTAATCCTGCCCCAACCCGTTCTATAACCGTCGCCGTACTCGCACACCGCACCGAACGCAGGACAACCCGCGAATGCCGAAGACCATAAGCCGGCAGCTAAAAGCAAAGGAGCTAACAGCTAGAAGCTGCACCCTCACTCCGCTATCCTGTTGAAGATCGCCCTAGCATGAAACTCCGCCTCGACAAGCTCCTCGTAGACCGCTCGCTCGCCGCCTCCCGCGAACGCGCGCAGGCCATGATCATCGCCGGCCGCGTCCTGGTCAACGAGCAGCGCGTCGACAAATCCGGCGCCAGCGTACCCGACGACGCCACCATCCGCCTGCTCGGCGACGACCTCCGCTATGTCTCCCGGGGCGGCCTCAAGCTCGAAGCCGCACTTACGAACTGGAACATCTCCGTCGAAGGCCTGGCCTGCGCCGACATCGGCACCTCGACTGGCGGCTTCACCGACTGCATGCTGCAACACGGCGCAGCCTCGGTCCTCGCCATTGACACCGGCTACGGCCAGATCCACAACAAGCTTCGCACCGACCCCCGCGTCACCCTCCTCGAGCGCACCAACGCCCGCCTCCTCACCCCCGGCCAACTTCTTCCTCGCTCAGCCACAAAACCGGGTGCCCCGGGTCTCGCTTCTGAGACCTTGGTTGGCGACGAACCCTCGCCCCAACGCATCACCTTCTTCGCCATGGACGTCAGCTTCATCTCCTCCACCCTCATCCTGCCCGCGCTCCTCGCAGCCCTCGCTCCACCAAATGAAACCTGGCAAGGCGAAGCCGTCCTCCTGGTCAAGCCGCAATTCGAAGCCGGCCGCGAGCATGTAGGTAAAGGCGGCATCGTGCGCGACCCCGCCGCCCACCAGCTCGCGGTCCATCGCGTGGAAGACGCAGTTCGCGAACTCGGCGGCGAAGCACTCGCCCTCATCGATTCGCCGATCCTCGGCATGGAAGGCAATCGCGAGTTCCTCCTCCACGCCCGCTTCGGCGCTGTCTAGCGGCCCATCAGAATCAAGCTCTTACCCCGATCTCTCTCCTCTCCACAACCTACCCACTCTGTCCGGCGTCAAACCAAGCGAGATGAAAGCTAACCTGGTCGCAGCAGCGTGTCTCGTCGCGGCAATTCTCACACCGGCCCTCCATGCTGCCGACACCGCACGCTTCGACCTCATCGGCCCCAGGATTGATGTTCGCGTCACCCGCGGCAGCGTCAGCCTTCCCATCGCCCAGGTCCCCAGCCTCCAGCCCGGCGACAAGATCTGGGTCAAGGCCGACCTGCCCAGTACCCAGTCCAACCATCTGCTGCTCATCGTCGCCTTCCTGCGCGGCACCACCAACGAGCCCCCCGACGACTGGTTCACCCTCATCGACACCTGGGACAAGAAAAACATCGAAGGCACCACCATCACCGTCCCCCAGGGCGCTGAACAAGCCATCATGTTCATCGCCCCGCAAACCGGCGGCGACTTCAAGACCCTTCGTTCCGCGGTCAAGACTCGCCCCGGCATCTTCATCCGCGCCGACGCCGACCTTAACGAAGCCTCCTTCCAGCAGCAGCGTATCGAGCGCTACCTGGCCGCCATGAAAGGCGTCTCGGACGATCCCAAGGCTATCCAGGAACGCTCGGCGAAACTAGCAGCGACCCTCGCCCTCAAGCCCAACGCCGCCTGCTTCAAGCAGCCCGTCGATCAGCAGGTCATCTGCCTCACCCAGTCCAGCGCGCCCGTTCTGCTCGACGACGGCCACGGCCAGACCATCGCCGAAGCTCTCTCCAACGGCCCGTCGTCTGACTTCATCAACCAGGCCTCTTACACCGCGCCCGCCGGCGGCGGCCTTTACTCCGCCTACGTCGGCACCATCGTCGACGCCGTGCAGCTTATCGCCAGCCTCCGCACCGCGCGATATCAATACATCCCCGGCCTCAGCTTTCCTGAAGGCCAGACGCTGAACCTCCGCCTCAACATGCCGCCGTCCTTCCACAAGCCGCAGTCGGTCATCGTCGTCGCTCTGCCCGCCATCCAAAAAGCGCGGCTCCCGCCGCTTAAGCCGCACGACGCCAACCAGGTGGCCTGCCTGCTGCAGCCGAAGATGGTTCTACCGCTCGAAGGCGCGCCGCTGGTCTTCGCCACCAGCTTCGCCCACGACCTCGTCCTGCACCTCAACCGCACCGGCGCCGTCACCGACCTTCCCCTCCAACCCGACGCCGGCGCCGGCGGCCTCATTGTCGCGAAAGAAAAGAAGCGCGAACCCCTCCGCCCCAGCGAGCCGCTCAAAGCAGCTCCCACGGCCGCCAAAACCCAAGCCAAAATCGGCACCGCCTCTGACCTCACCGTCACCGGCACCATCCGCGGCTACTGGGGCTTTGACGCTTTCGAAGGCCCCACCCTCACCGTCCAGCAAGTCGCCGGCAAAGACTGGAAGATCGTCGGCAACACCCAGCTCCTCGCCGGCCAGGACAACAAGCTCACCCTCACCGGCCAGGGCACCGGCTGCATCCAGCACATCGTCCTCTCCAGCGACAAGGCCAAGGACGTCGACGTAACCTTCAAGCCCGATCCTGATCCAGACGGTAGCAAAGCAAAGAAAAACATCCTTGCCTTGGACGTCCCGCTCAAGTCCGTCCACCCCGGCGGCTACTCCCTCGCCATCCAGCAATACGGCGACGCCAGCCGCGACAAAGTTCCGCTCACCGCCTACACCGCCGGCATCACCCTCGGCGATCTCAAGATCCACACCGGCGACAACACTGCCACGCTCTCAGGCGTTGGCCTCAAGAACGTAGCCTCCATCGAAATCGACAAGCAGACCTTCACGCCCGCCAATTCTGAGGCGAGCAACGACGAGATCCTGCACCTCGAATCCAGGACCGGCGTCAGCCCCGCCGACGGCTCCGAGGCCACGGTCAAGCTCAAAGACGGCCGCACGATGAACGCAAAAATCTCCACCTCGGCCGCGCGCCCCTCGCTCAAGCTCGTCTCGATGAAGTCCACGCCCGCCCAGCAGCCCGGCGCCCTCCCTGTCACCCTCAGCAATCAATCCGACATTCCCCTCGACGGTACGCTCACCTTCGTCGTCCAGACCAAGGACCCCTTTCCGCGCGACGAATCGATCGAAGTCGCCACCGCCAACAACGCCGTGCACACCAAGCTCTCGCTCGCTGACAACAGCCTCGTCCTCCAGGATGACCACACCGCCGTCGCCCACCTCGACCCACTCAAGGCCTTCGGTCAATCCGCCTTCGGCCGCCTCGCCATCCGCCCCGTCCAGGCCGACGGCACCACCGGCGAATGGGTCGGCCTCGGCACCCTCGTACGCACGCCGAAGATCTCCGCCATCAACTGCACAACTCCGGACGCCGCCACCTGCACCCTCAACGGCAACGACCTCTTCCTCGCGCAATCCTTCGCCGCCGGCAAAGACTTCGCCAAGCCCACCGACGTTCCCACCGGATTCGCCGACAGCACCTTCAACGTCCCCACCCCCACCGACGGCGCCACCCTCTACGTCAAGCTTCGTGACGACCCCGCCACCATCGCGACGGTAACTCTCCCCACGCCACTGCACAAATCCGCCGAGCCCGCCACGCGCGTCTCAGCCCATGCACCAACCGTCGCCCCGCCAGCAACCGCAGCCGCGCCGCCCACCACGAAGCCCATCCCCCCAGCGCCGCCCGCAACCACCTCCGCCACCAGCCCCGCAGCGCCCGCGCCGCAGCCCTAGGTCCGTTGCGTCGCTATTCACGAAACGCGGAACGGGGCCGCCCACTCAAAATCGCCTCCCGCAGCCCTGCGACAAATCCAGGCAAAATTCTGCATACTCTCTACATGACCAGACCCTGCTTCCTCGTCATTGATCGCGAACACGCCGGCGCCATCTCCTCGCGCAAGCTCATCCTGGAGACCGCAAAATTCAACGTCCTCACCGCGTACTCGTCCGCCGAGGCCATCGAGACGCTACGCAAATTTCCGCTCGTCGAGGGCGCCGTCATCGACGCGATGGAGGATCTCCCCTGTGCCGATCTCGTTGCCGGTCTCCGTCAGATCCGCCCCGACCTGCCCATCATCGCCATCTGCCCGGGCGCCGTCTCCAGCTGTCACGGCGCCACCCAGGAGCTTGAATCCTTCGATCCCAAGAAGCTCCTCGCCATCCTGCAAAAGCTCGTCCCCGAAGCCACCGACGCCATCGAAAAGCGCGAAGAAGATCTCGCCAACCGCGGCGAGTAGTGCCTGCGCGACACCACGAGCGATCGCACCGAAGGCGCCCATCCCAAGCTAGAAAGCTTGAGCCTCGGTTGGATCGACCCACATCATGCGGCGATGCAGCAAGGTAAACAAAATCATCGTGACGACAAAGGGCAGACATTCGACCAGCTCCACAGCGTGCAGGTGTCCGCGTACATAGCCCCGGCTGATGCGCAGCGAGAACAGCACATGGAATACACCGCTCAAAATCCAATTTGACGTGATCCACCCAACGAGCGAGACCGCGACCAGCAGCGATGATCGCCGCAGCATCCGGCCACTCAAGCAGAGCAGCAGAGTCAATGCGGAGCACACATAAAAGCCAATCCGCAGCGAAGGCATCCAGAGCGTGTACACATACAGCGTGCACAGGCCTGCATACAACGCCGCTACCCACGACGTTGGATCCCGAAAGCCGTAACGGAGCAGCGCAAACACCGCCAAAGCCGCAAGCGAAGCGCTCTTACCAGCGAACCACCAGCTACGGAATGTCAACAACAGATTGCGGCTCGGACCAAACGCAAAATGTCTGGCGGTGGCGGCCGTCAGCGCAAATTCGCAGGTCACGCAAACCGCCGCCGCTATAAGCAACGCGGTTACCGGCCGCCATGCAAATCGCACCATCACTCCAAACAGCGCAAACCAGAAACCCGTCCGCGACGAAGGGCCGTAGCTTTCAAGTAGATCGCCAACAATCTCCTCCGCCCGGTCCCTGCTAACAAATCCCCTCAGAAGATATTCTGCAAAGTGAGTTCTAAGCATGGCGACCTCCCAGTACATTGAGTCCCTCCGACAAGGCGCGCACATTCGCTTGCACCTCCGCCAGCCTGTCCCGCCCAACCTTCGTCACTACATAAAATCTCTTTGACCGTCCGCCACGTTCAGGCGTTGGCTCTCCTAGGCGCGGCGACAGCAAACCCTTCCGCTCCATCCGGTCAAGCGTCGTGTACAGCGCACCCGGCGTCACCCTGCGCCCCGTACACTCCGCAATCTCCCGCTGGATGCTCACACCATACGCCGTATCCTCCAGCCGCAGCACCGCCAGGAGAACCAGCTGCTCAAACCCGCCCAGTAGTTGTGGTTCACTCATAACAACTACAAGGTAGTACAAATAAGCTCCACTTGTCCAGATAAAAGATGAGCGGGGCACTGCGCCCTCTCCGCCATACAAGTCCACCGGATTTGAAATTGCCACGCGGTACACTCTTCTCAAGATGCCCAAGGTAGCTATCATCTCCAAGCCGCAGAAGCCTGAGCTGGAGTTCATCCTCACCGAACTCATCGACTGGCTCACCCGCCACGGCTTTACCCCCATCCTCGAGCCGGACAGCGCCTCCTACCTGGGCCTCAGCGATCAGGCCATCGAACGCTCCGATATGGCCATCCATGAGCCCGTGCTCGTCGTATCGCTCGGCGGCGACGGGACCCTTCTCTCTGCAGCCCGCGCCTTCGCTCTCACCACCACTCCCATCCTCGCGGTCAACCTCGGCTCACTTGGCTTCCTCACGGAAGTCCCCCTCGCAGAGCTCTACGAGACTCTCGAGGCCTGGAGGTCCGGCACCGCCGTCATCGACGTGCGCAGCTTCATGCACGCGCGCCTGTTTCGCAACGACGAGCTCCTCCGCGAATGGGATGCCCTCAACGACGTCGTCCTCTCCAAGGGCGCCATCGCCCGCATGGGCGAGTTCGCCATCGAGATGGACGGCCAGTTCGTAGCCCGCTTCCGCGCCGACGGCGTCATCGTCTCCACTCCCACTGGCTCCACCGCCTACACGCTAGCCGCCAACGGCCCCATCCTGATGCCCACGGTCGACGCGATGGTCCTTACGGCAATCTGTCCGCACCTGCTCACCATCCGCCCCATCGTCTTCCCCGGCGACACCGAAGTAGCCGTAGTTGTGGACGTCGTCCCCCACGAAACCTACCTTACCGTCGATGGCCAGGAGGCGGTCGAACTGGACCTTGGCGACCGCATCGTCTGTCGCAAGTCCAGCCGCAACGTCCACCTCCTCCGCCTCCACCCCAACGGCTTCTTCAACGTCCTCCGCAGCAAACTAAAGTGGGGCGAACGCTAAACCGAATCAGCCGTCGTGGCTTTTGCTTTTCTGGCTGTCATCCCGCAGGGATTTGCTTCTTCTCTCTCTCCAAGGAGACGTTCATGCCCACACAACAAAATCTGCTGATAACCGCCCAGCCCGTCCCCGAGCTTCCGGTAGCCGACGTAGAACGCGCGCAACACTATTACGGCGACGTCTTCGGTTTCGACATCGCCTGGCTCACGCCCGAGAAAGAAATGGGGGCCGTGGTCAACGGCAAGGCGACCATATTCTTTCGCAAGAGGGAAGCGCCCTTCGAGCCCGCCATCCACTGGGTCTTCGCCGAAGACATCGACGCCACCTATCAGGATCTTCAGACCATCGGCGCGAACATTATCGACCCACTCGAGATGAAGCCTTGGGGTATCCGCCAGTTCACCGTGCAGGATCTCGACGGGAACCTCTTCTACTTTCACCACGCCTGACCGTGCGACGCGAAACCGGGTTATAGCAGTCGATTCGTAACCCGAAACCGGGCTATACCGACACTAAAACAGCCGGGAAATGACCTGATTCGCGACCAGCGCCGCCACGTAGGCCACCGTCGTCATATAACAAAACTGCAGCGCCGGCAGCTTCCAGCTATTGGTCTCGCGGCGCACGATGATCAGCGTGGACGTGCACTGCATCGCGAAGGCGAAAAACACCACCAGCGCGATCGCCCCACCGAGCGTAATGTCATGTCGCAGAGCAGCTTGCAGCCCCATGAGATGCGTCGCGGGGTCCATGCCATACAGCGTTCCCAGCGTCCCGACGATCACTTCCCGCGCCACAATCGAGCTAAGTAAGCCAATCCCTATCTTCCAGTTGAAGCCCAATGGCCGAAGTACTGGTTCGATAAAGCGTCCTAAGTGACCGATAACACTGGTGCTTAGCGAAGAGAATTGGCCGCCATGGATCGGCAGCACACTGAACAACCACACCAGGAACGTCACTCCCAGAATGATCGTCCCGGCCTTCTTCAGGAACAGCTTCCCACGGTCATACAGTCGCAACCCCAATGACGTCACGGTAGGCCACCGATACTGCGGCAGCTCAAGGATGAAGGGCGCATGGGAAGCCTTCATAACAGAGGAGTTAAGTCCCTTGGCCGTGATCAGCGCCGCGAGGAATCCGATCACATAGAGCCCCAGCATCAGCAGCGCGCGCAGCCCGATGACGCCGCCCAGAAACCGCTGATTCGGGATAAACGCCGCAATGATCAGGGTATAAATCGGCAACCGCGCGGAACAGGTCATGAACGGCGCAATCAAAATCGTGGCAATCCGCTCGCGCTTATTTTCAATGGTTCGCGTGGCCATAATCGCCGGCACAGCGCACGCATACGCTGATAACAAAGGAATAAACGCCTTGCCGTTGAGCCCGATCGAGCGCATCACCCGGTCGGCAATGAGCGCTGCGCGGGCGAGATAGCCCGAGTCTTCCAGGATCCCGATAAAGAGAAACAGCAGCAAAATCTGCGGCAAAAACACCAACACCGACTGCACACCATTCCACAACCCATCCCGCAGCAAAGCCCGCAACCAGTTATCAGGCAACAACAAAGCAGCCTTCGCACCGGCGCTGGTCAGCAGCGTTCCAAGGCCATCACTAAGCGGCTGGCCAAGCGCGAACACCACCTGAAACACCGCAATCACGACCACCAGAAAGAATAACGGTCCGAAAACCCGGTGCAGCAGCACGCTATCCAACCGCCGCGTCCAAAGCGAAGCCGCTGGCGACTGATATTTCGTGCGATTCGTAACCTGCGTAGCCCAGCTGCGGCACGACGCCGCGCTCTGCAGCACGGGCAACTGCACGGGCCTCAAACCGTCGTCCAGCTTGTTCCCTGCACGCAGCAGAAAGTCTGGGATCGCGTCCAGACCCTTACCTTGCGCAGCGCTGATCAACGCCACTGGATGTCCCAGTTCGCGGGCCAATGCGAGCGTGTCAATCTTGCCGCCCCGCGCTTCCAACTGGTCAGACATGTTCAGCAATACCAGCGTGGGCAGACCAATCGAGAAGACCGGGGCTGCCAGCATGAGCTGCCGATTCAGGTGCGTCGCATCGAGGACCAGCAGAACGCAATCAGGCTTGGGAACGCCGGGCATCTTTCCTGTCAATACTTCAACGGCGACGCGAGCGTCCTCGGAGTAGGTGGCAAGGCTGTAAATGCCGGGGAGATCAATCAGCGTGAGGTCATTGCGCCCGATGCTCTTCATGCGGCCGGAGTGATGTTCCACCGTCACACCCGGATAGTTCGCTACTTTCTGGCGCATGCCGGTGAGTCGATTGAAGAGGGTGGACTTACCGCAGTTCGGAGGGCCAATGAGGGCAACGGTCCGCATTCGTGGCGTGGCGCCAGGAGGCGTCGGAATCTTCTCTTCGATGGGCTCAGCGACGGCGGTGGCGTGGCAGCTCATGCAGCCTCGATTGTCGCAGTTGGAGAATTATCCGCTGTGTCTGAAATCACGCGGAGAAAAATGTGTTTTGCGGTTTCGTTGCGAAGGCCAACCTCAACCCCGTCAATGCGATACACCCGAGGATCGCCGGCCGGAGCGCGGCGGAGAATCTCAACGCTGGTGCCAGGAAGGAAACCAAGATGGGCGAGGTAATGGCTCACCTCGTCGGGCAGATCGACGCGTTCCACCACGCCTGCGCTGCCTACTTTCGCGTCACTCAGAGCCAAAACTTTCATCGAACCGCATATCCGACCAAGTTGGTCCTCTTTACTATACGACATCCAGAGGAAATATGCCGGAGATTATGATCTCGAGTCCGCAACGTATTCGGCGGCAAGATTTTGCGAGGGGGGAAGAATCATGGTGCGCCCGGAAGGATTCGAACCTCCGACCTACTGGTTCGTAGCCAGGCGCTCTATCCAGCTGAGCTACGGGCGCACATTGCAAGGATGCAACTCAACAAGAATAACTGATCGAAGCCGAGCGATCAACCTTCAGCTCGCGCAAACGCTGGTTAGCCTGCTGCGGGCGCAGCCGCGACGGGCTGTGGTTGCGGCGGAATCAGCGAGACGCGCTCGAGGATATCGACACCGGAGCGGCGCAGAAGCTGGTGCACAATAGGCTCGGTGAGGCGGGTTGCGTCATACTCCACGCGAATCGTTTTTTCCGCTTCGTTGATTTGAAGGTGGCGAATGCCGTACACCTTGCGCACTTGTGCCAGGGCCATGATGGCAGCCTCGCTGGGGGCCGAGCCGTACTGATACATCACATCAAGCTGTGTCATGGGTTTGATTTTACGCCGGGCACGCGCGGACTACGAGTTCAGTTTCTGGATGTACTTGAGGAAGCTTGGGCTGGTGAAGTCCTGCGGTCCGATGAACTTGCGGCGAATGATGCCGCGCTTATCGATGACGTAAGTCTCGGGAAAGCGGAAGCTGCCGTAAAGCTTGTTGGATGTCTGGTTCTGGTCGAAGACGGTGAGCAGGCTGAGGTGTTGCTGCGCGACAAAGTGCTGGTACTTGGCGAAATCCTCATTGCTTGCGACGGCGACCACCTGGACCCCGGGCATCTGCTGCTGAAAGGCCTGCAGGCTGGGCATTTCTTCGACACAGGGGGCACACCAGCTGGCCCAGAAGTTGAGTATGACTACTTTGCCCTGAAGACTTTGCAGATTGACGGCGTGTTGGCCGTCGCTGATGGAAAATATCGGGGCTTTTCGGCCAATCTGGTCGGAGAGCGTGCCGCGATCGCAGCCGGCGGCGAGGGCGCAGGTGAGGAGGATGAGAAGGCCCGCACGTGAGATTTGCCGCATAAATTCAATATCCTCGCACTCTTCCTATAATACGAAGTTGTGAACGACACGCCTAGCTCGCCCGTCACAACGTCGGAAAATCCCGGAAAAGCTGTGGAAGGCTTGCGGCTTTCTGTGATTGTGCCGGCTCGGAATGAAGAGCGGAGTCTTGCTAAGTGCTTGCGGTCGTTGATTTTACAGAGCGGCGAGGACTTTTTGTTGGGGCGGGAGTGGGAGCTGATGGTTGTGGATGATGCTTCCACCGACCGGACGCGGGAGGTTGCGGCAGGCTTCGAAGGGGTGAGGGTGCTGGAGGCTCCGGCACTGGATTTGAGTGCGGAAACCCGCGTGTTTACTGGGAAAACGAACGCCTGCTGGTTTGGGGCGGAGGCTTCGCGCGGGGCGTTTTTGCTGTTTACGGATGCCGATACGGTGCATAAGCCGGGGGACTTATTGCGGGCTTTGGAGGAGATTTCGCGGCGAAATGTAGGGCTTTTGTCGTATTCGCCGCGCCAGATTGTGTCGGGATTCTGGCAGCGGGCGCTGATGCCGCTGGTGTTTTCGGAGCTGGCGAGTGTGTATAAGCCTTCCGATGTAAATGATGCAAATAAAGGACTTGCAGCGGCAAATGGGCAGTTTTTGATGGTCGAGCGGGACACCTATTTCGATGTAGCTGGGCACCGGGGGGTGGGGCAGTCGGTGCTGGAGGATGTGGAGTTGGCGTATGCCGTCAAACGGGCTGGGAGGGGGATCTGGTTTCGCTATGCGCCGGATGCTTTGAGTACTCGTATGTACTTTGGTTTCAGTGACATGGTGGAAGGGTGGACGAAGAACCTGGCGCTGTTGTTTCCGCATGCGCTGACGCTGGCGGCGTGGCGGCTGCTGGATATTGCGCTGTTGCTACTGCCTATGTTGTTGATTCCATTGTACTATTTGGCGATGTGGCAGAAAGTGGTGATTCTGCTGATTTGGGCTCGGACGCTGCTGCGGTACTATACGCGGGTTCGGCGATCGAACTTTAGTGCTTTGGATTGTGCGAGTTCGGTGTTTGCGCTGCCGCTGTTTGTGGGGCTGCTGGTGTGGAGTTTTGTGCGGCATCGGGTGCTGCACCAGGTGGCGTGGAAGGGGCGGGAGTATCGGATTTAGGGGGATTTTTCGCGAATTTGGTGTCGACATAGCCCGGTTATCTGCACAAATCGACGGGTATAGCTGGGTTTCAGGTCGCAAAAAACGGGGATAGATGAGTGACTAGTCAGGCATTCTACGGGCGTCGAGCGCTGGGGCTGAAACGAGCGAGGGGTGATCTGGTAGCATCCGGGTTTCAGCGTCTGGCTTCAGCCTCGGGATTCGCATCCGGGTCTCAGGCTGAGCATCCAACCAAAGAGTTTTAGCCGAGTCGAAAAACTTATGATCCTGCTTACGCGCAAAGCCGAATTTTCCGCTGCTCACTTCTACTGGAATCCTGACTGGAGCGAGGAGGAGAATGTGCGGGTGTTTGGCAAGTGCGCTAATCGCCAGGGGCATGGGCATAATTACACGCTCGAGGTGACGGTGGCGGGGGAGATCGATCCGGTGACCGGGTTTGTGGTCGATCTGAAGCAGCTTAAGGACATCATCGAGCGGGAGGTGGTGTCGGTGTATGACCATCGGCATCTGAATTTCGAGGTGCCGGAGTTTGCGCACGCGATGCCTACGACCGAGAATGTTGCGGTAGCGATCTGGCGGCGGCTGGAGGGAAAGATTGAGCACGCGAAGCTGCATCGAGTGCGGGTGTACGAGATGCCGGACCTGTTTGCGGACTTCTATGGAGTGGGCGCGTGAGCCGGGAGATCGTTCATTTCGGCAGGCGATATCACTTCAGCGCGTCGCATCGGTTGCATGTGGATGCGCTGAGCGAGGAAGTGAACCGCGCGACGTTCGGGAAGTGCAATAACCCGTTCGGGCATGGGCACAACTATGTGGTTGAAGTGATGTTGTCGGGGCCTGTGGATGCGGTGACGGGCATGGTTGTGAATCTTGCTGACCTGGATTTGTTTGCGCAGCGCGAGGTGCTGGATTTGTTTGACCACGCGAATCTGAATACGCTGGAAGCCTTTCGCGACCGGGTGACGACGACGGAGAATGTATGTGTGGAGATTTGGGGCATCTTCTCGCGGTTTGTGGAGTCGAAGGAGCATCCGCAGTTGCGGCTGGAGCGGATTGGGATTGAAGAGACGGGAAATAATTCGTTTGAGTACTTTGGCGAGGGAGCGGCGGTGCGGTGAAGAAGCTTCTAGCTTCTAGCTTTTTGATGGTACGGTGCAGGGTTGCCTCGTTGCGCTGTGGAGATGATGAAGGTTTGGTGGTAGTGAAGGGGAGAAAGGCTGGATAGATGGCTACGAAATTTGAACTCGACGCGGTGGTGAAGAACGGGACGGCTGGAAACGGCAGTGGGAGCGGGCATTCTGCGATGGCACGCACTGACGTCGTGCTGACGCCGGATGCTGCTGAGGTGACGCTTGCGGATGCGAGTGTGCAGGCGATCTATGCGGAGCTGCTGAAGCGGATTGGCGAAGATCCTACGCGGGATGGGCTGCAGCAGACGCCGAAGCGGATGGAGAAGTCGATGGCGTTTTTGACCAAGGGCTATCAGGAGTCGGTGGCGAGTGTGCTGCATGGTGCGCTGTTTGATGTGGACTATGACGAGATGGTGATTGTGCGGGACATTGAGTTTTATTCCTTGTGCGAGCATCATCTGCTGCCGTTCTTTGGCAAGGCGCATGTTGCGTATCTGCCGCAGGGGAAGGTTGTGGGGCTGAGCAAGCTGCCTCGGATTGTGGATGTGTTTGCGCGGCGGCTGCAGGTGCAGGAGCGGCTGACGCAGCAGATTGCCGAGGCGATTGAAGAGGCGATTGCGCCGCAGGGTGTGGGCGTGGTGATTGAGGCGCAGCATCTCTGCATGATGATGCGCGGGGTGGAGAAGCAGAGTTCGCTGACGGTGACTAGCTCGTTGCGCGGGGTGTTTAAGACGCAGTTGCAGACGCGGAGTGAGTTTTTGGCGCTGGTGAGGGCGGAGCGGTGAAGCAGCTTTTAGCTTCTAGCTAAAGGCAAAGGCAAAGACAACGGCAAAAGAAGAAGCAGATCCCTGCGGGATGACAGCCAGAAAAGCAAAGGCAACGGCGACGGGAGTCGACACAGCGATCGGCAGTCGAAGTGAGCGACAATAGACGTTGCATGAATGGGCTTTTGATACTCGATAAACCTGCGGGGATGACCTCGCATGATGTGGTGGCGATTGTGCGGCGGGCTACGGGCGAGCGATCCGTGGGGCATTTGGGGACGCTGGATCCGATGGCTACGGGCGTGCTGCCGCTGCTGCTGGGCAAGTACACGCGGCTGGCGCAGTTCTTTGGGCAGGCGGAGAAGTCGTATGTGGGGACGATACGGTTTGGGTTTGCTACCGATACGTTCGACGCTGAGGGTGAGCCGGTGGGTGAGGCTGTTGCGCTGACGAAATCGCTGGCCGAGTTGAAGGTGCTGGCGAAGCGGTTTCATGGCGAGATGGACCAGGTGCCTCCGGTGTTTTCTGCGAAGAAGATTGGCGGGGTTCCGGCGCATAAGCTGGCGCGCGCGGGCAAAGAGGTTCCGGTGAAGGCCGCGCGGATTACGATTGAGCGGTTTGAGCTGCGCTGGCTGGAGGGCGATACGGCGGCGTTTGGGATGCGCGTGTCGGCGGGCGGGTATGTGCGGTCGGTGGCGCATGAGTTGGGCGCGCTGGCGGGTTGTGGCGCGCACCTGGCTTCGCTGCGTCGTACCGAGGCGGGCGCGTTTACGCTGGCGCAGGCGATTACGGTGGAGGAGTTGAAGGCGATGTCGGCGGCGGAGGTGGAGGCGCGGCTGCCGCATCCGCGGTCGCTGCTGCCGGAGATGCCGTCGGTGATGGTGGATGAGCAGACGGCGGGGAAGATTCGCAATGGGATGCAGGTGAATGTGCCGGAGTTTTCGGCGGCACAGTTGGTGAAGGTGTTTAGCGGGCCGCGGGAGTTGCTGTGCGTGGCGAAGCGGGTGGCGGGGACGCTGGTGCAGCCGGTGGTGGTGTTGGGGTGACGATAACTTTGGACGAGATCGAGCAACTGACGCTGAAGCAGATGGCGGAGTTTGAGGCGCCGCAAAGCACTTCGGCTGGCTGTCTTGGAACCCCATGGACTGGGGAGAAGTACGCCGAGGAAATTGCTGCGATGCGATCGCTTTTGCTAAAGCCGAATTGGCAAACGGTCTCTGTGTATGACTACCCGCTACGTAGCACCTTGTTAGAGCAGAGGGAATTCGCGGTTGTCGCGCGTGATGGCGATTATGCGCTTTTGTTCGATCCTGAACAGCAGGCGTTTGCGCTGGGCTATGGACCTGACGGGGACATATCTACGGACGCTTATCCAAGCGATGCGGTCAGCACCTTCGCATCGCGGTAGTTACTTTTTCAACAGGGGCTTTAGGAGGGCTTCTACGTTTCGGGCTACTTGCTGGTTGCCCTGGGCGGTGGCGTGGGTGGCGTCGTCCTGCATGTCGCCGGGGACGCCGTAGACGTTCTGGAGGAGGAAGGGAAGGAAGCGGACGTGGTACTGCTTCGCAAGAGCGGGGTACATGGCGTTGAATTTTTTGATGTAGTCGGGGCCGTAGCTGGGGGGGAGGGTGATGCCGGCGAGGACTACCTGGGCGCCGGATTTCTGGAGCTGGTCGATGATGCTGGAGAGGTTGGCCTTGGTTTGTTCGAGGGGCAGGCCGCGGAGGCCGTCGTTGCCGCCGAATTCTACGACGACGATTTCGGGATGGCGGGCGAGGACTAGCTGGATGCGGTCGAGGCCGTCCTTGGTGGTGTTGCCGGAGATGCCGGCGTTGACGACGTGGTAGCTGTAGCCCTGGGCGTCGAGGAGATGCTGGAGGTGGTCGGGGTAGGACTGGCCGTAGTCGGTGCCGTAGCCGGCGGTGAGGGAGTCGCCGAAGCAGATGAGGAGGGGGCGGTCGTCCTGCGCGGGGCTTTGCGGGGTGGGGTTGGGGGCGACTGCGGGGGCTTCTCTGGAAACCCAGGTCCCAGAAGCGGGACCTGGGGCACCCGGCTTTTGCGGGGACGGCGAGGGGCTTTGCGTGCTGGGGGTTTCGGCGTGGCTGCGTGCCAACTTGCAACCGGTGAGGGAGAGGGTGGCGGCGAGAGAGGCCAAAGCGATAAAAGCAATTGCGGATAAACTAGGGGCTACACGCGCTTGATTCACAAGCTCTATTTTAGGGTCTGCAAAATTTTTACGACAGAGGTTAGTCGAACTTGGATACTCCTGCTGCTGCGGTAACGGATGCGATGGATGTGAGAGAAGTTGCTGCGGATTCCCAGATGATTGTGGTGAGCGAGCTGCGGAAGTCGCTGCGGACGGGTGGGGCGACGGTGGATATCCTGCGGGGGATCGACTTCACGGTTGCGCGCGGCGAGTTTGTGGCGATCATGGGGGCGTCGGGGTCGGGGAAGTCGACGCTGCTGGGGCTGCTGGCGGGGCTGGATAATCCGACGTCGGGGACGGTGGCGCTGAATGGGACGGTGATCAGCAATCTTGCCGAGGACAAGCTCGCGCAGTTGCGGGGGAAGACGATTGGGTTTGTGTTTCAGAGCTATCAGTTGATTCCTACGCTGACGGCGCTGGAGAATGTGCTGCTGCCGTATGAGCTGAACGATGATGCGGGGGATGGAAGGCGGGCGTGGTGCGGGCGCGGGCGCTGCTGGATTCGGTGGGGCTTGGTGGGCGGGTGGATCATTATCCGGTGCAGCTTTCGGGGGGCGAGCAGCAGCGGGTGGCGCTGGCGCGGGCGTTTATTCTGCGGCCGCCGATTGTGCTGGCCGATGAGCCTACGGGGAATCTGGATACGGTGAACGGGCAGCACATTCTGGAGTTGCTGTTGCAGTTGAATCGCGTGGAGGGGACGACGCTGGTGCTGGTGACGCATGATCCGGCGCTGGCGGCGCATGCGGGGCGGACGGATTACGCTGCGGGATGGGCTGGTGGTGAGTGATGAGGCGCAGATGCTGGGCGCGCCGGTGAGTCTGTAGATGGCGGGGCTTTCGTACGGGACGGCGGCACGGATTGCGACGCGGGAGCTGCACTCGTCGCGGGGACGATTTACGTTTGTGATTTTGTCGGTGGCGATTGGGGTGGCGGCGCTTACCGGGGTGCGGGGGTTTTCGTCGGCGTTTCGGACTACGTTGCTGCTGAGGGCGCGGAGCATTATGGCCGCGGATATTGCGGCGCGGACTACGATGCCTCCTACGCCGGAGGAGCAGAAGGGGATTGACGCGCTGGTGGCGGGTGGGGTGCGAGGAGTCGCCGGTGACGGAGATGCTGTCCATGGCTTCGGCGGCTACGTCGATGGACCCGCTGCTGGTGTCGGTGAAGGCGGTTGAGCCGGAGAAGTATCCGTTCTATGGGTCGGTGGTGCTGGCGCCGGCGATACCGTTGCGTTCTGCGCTGACGGATTCTACGGTGGCGGTGGGCGATGATTTGCTGCTGCGATTGAAGTTGAAGGTGGGGGATTCGATCAAACTGGGGACGCAGGTGTTTCGGATTGCGTCGGTGGTGGAGGATGAGCCGGACCGGCTGTCGGGGATGTTTGCGGCGGGGCCGCGGGTGTTGATCTCGCAGCGGGCGCTGGAGATGACGGGGCTGGTGGCGCCGGGGTCGCGGGTGACGCGGAGATATTTGTTCAAGCTGCCGCCGCCGGTGGGTGGGAAGGCGCTGTCGGATGCGGAGGTTGCGAAGCTGAAGGCGAAGCTCGAGACGCTGATGCCGGAGGCGCAGATTACGGATTATCGCGAGGCGAATCCGGCGCTCACGCGGGCGCTGGATGGAGCTACGGGGTTGTTGTCGCTGATGTCGCTGGTGGCGTTGGTGCTGGGGGCGGTGGGCGTTGCGATGGCGATGCGGTCGCATCTGCAGCAACGGCTGGATTCGATTGCGATTATGAAGTCGCTGGGTGCGGGGTCGCGGCAGATCATGAAGATTTATCTGCTGCAGACGCTGCTGCTGGGGCTGGGCGGGGGTGTGCTCGGGGTGTTGCTGGGGATTGGGGTGCAGCTGGCGTTTCCGCTGTTCCTGGCGAAGCTGCTGCACCTGACGCCGACGCTAAGGCTGGAGCCGCATGCGATTGGGTTAGGTCTGGCGGCGGGGTTGTTGACGACGTTGCTGTTTACGCTGCCGCCGCTGTTGGATATTCGCAACGTGCGACCGATTTTAATTTTGCGGCGCAATGTGGAGACGGACGATGATCCGTTTACTACGCGGCTGGCGCGCAAGCTGCGGGGGTCGGTGGCGCAGTTGGGCGCTAGCCTGCTGATTGTTGCGGGGCTGGTGGTGCTGGCGACGCGGGTGTCGGATTCGAAGCAGGTTGGGTGGACGTTCGCGCTGGGGCTGGTGGCGTCGCTGCTGGTGTTGCTGATGGCGTCGGCGCTGACGCTTTGGTTGTTGCGGAAGTTTTTGCGCGGGACGGGATTGAAGCTGCCGTCGACGCTGCGGCATGGGCTGGCGAATCTTTATCGGCCGGGAAACCCATCGGCCGCGTTGCTGGCGGCGCTGGGTCTGGGCGTGATGCAGATTGCGGCGGTGTACTTTGTGCAGAACTCGATTGTGAACGAGATGCATGTGGCGGCCGCGGGGAATCTGCCGAATATTTTTCTGATGGACATGGGGTCGAATGAAGTTGGCGGCGTGCGCACGCTGCTGGCGCAGCAGCCGATGGTGAAGGGGACGCCGGAGATGATTCCGGTGGTGAGTGCGCGGCTGCTGGAGATCAACGGCGAGAGCCTGGAGAAGCGCAAGGAGATGCATGGCGGCGAGTTCCGGGGACGCGGCGCGCAGACGCTGAATCTTACGTGGCCGCCGACTGCGGATGCTCCGCCGCCGGGCGATACGGTGGTGCGCGGAAAGTGGTGGACGGCGCAGGAGGCGGCCGCTGCTGCGCAGCATCCAGTGGTGGCGATGGCGAGGGAGCGGGCCGATCGGCTGAAGGTGAAGGTCGGCGATACGATTACGATTTCGGCGCAGGATGAGCCGATTACGGCGACGGTTGCGGCGGTGTATGAGGCCGACAGCCAGCATGCGTTTTCGCGCGCGGAGTTTGTGATGCCGCAGGCTTCGCTGGCGGGGCTGCCGGTGGTCTGGTACGGCGGCGTGCACTGCGATCCTGGCGCGACGGCGTCGCTGCGGAGGGTGCTGTATGACCACTTTCCTACGGTGACGGTGATCGATGTGGCGGCGACGCTGGAGGTGATTCGGCAGGTGATGCTGCAGGTGATTTACGTCATACAATTCCTGGCGGCGTTCAGTATCTTTGCGGGGATTGTGATCCTGGCGAGTGCGATTGCGGGCACGCGGTATCGGCGGATTCGCGAGGTGGTGGTGCTGAAGACGCTGGGAGCTACGCGGCCACGGATTGCTTCGATCTTCTCGATTGAGTTTGCGGTGCTGGGATTGATTGCGGGCGCGGTGGGGCTGGTGTTCGCGAACGTGCTGGCGCGGACGCTGCTGCTGCATGCGCTGCACTTCGGGTATGCGTTTCAGTGGTGGCTGAATCTGGGTGGGTGGTTGGCCGTGGGCGCGATGACCGTGGCGGCGGGATGGCTGGCGAGTCATCGGGTGCTGGGGCAGAAGCCGCTGGAGGTTTTGCGGGAGGAGTAGCTTCTAGCTAGAAGCTTCTAGCTTCGCTGATGCTTGGGAATGAAACTGGGTTGTGCGTGACATTTGTCAGATTGCGTGAGCGATGGTGTGGGCTATGATTTGCGCTATGGAAATCGCTCAGGCGCAGAGGGATGTTCGGACTACGTTTGTGGGTGGGTTCGCGGGGCAGTTGGCTTCTAGCATCGTCTGGTTTGCTTCGGCGATTGGCGCTACGTGGTTT
This sequence comes from uncultured Acidobacteriaceae bacterium, assembly GCA_963737325.1. Lineage (GTDB taxonomy): Bacteria > Acidobacteriota > Terriglobia > Terriglobales > Acidobacteriaceae > Granulicella. The sequence continues at coordinate 65,176 of CAVTSJ010000014.1, read as the reverse complement.
TCGCTGAAGGCGGGTGCGTTGATTGCGGTGGTGGGCGGGACGTTCATTTTTCCGCTGGCGCTAGTCATTCTGCGGCTGATGGGGCGGCCGGCTGGACTGCCGAAGGGGCATCCGATGAATGCGCTGGGGATGCAGGTGGCGTTCGTTCTGCCTTTGATGCTGCCCGTGGTGTACGCGGCGGCGCTGTATCGGCATGGCTGGTTTTATCCGGCGCTCATGGTTGCGCTGGGGGCGCATTATCTGCCGTTCATGTTCAGCTATGGGATGAAGATGTTTGGCGTGCTGGCGGCTTTGCTGATTGGGCTGGGCATTGTGCTGGTGATGTATGTGCGCGCGCCGGCGGCTGCGGGAGCGTGGGTGACGGCGGCGGTGCTGCTGGTGTTTGCGTTCGTGGGACGGTGGACTGTGATGCAGGAACAGACGAAGGGTTAGGCACGGCGGCTACTTGGAGAGTGCTGCGACGCGGGTTTGGGCGAGGATGTAGGTGTCGGCGGGGTCGATGTAGGTGCGGCTGTCGTTTTCGTGGGCCTGGACTTTTTTATAGGCGTCGAGGGCGGCGGACTTGGCTCCGTACTGCTCGTAGATGAGGCCTAGCGCGTACCAGACGGCGGAGTTGGGTGCGACCTGGTTGCCGGCGTACATGGCCTCTTCGAGGACCTTGCGGGCTTCGGTGGTCTTGCCCTGCGCGGCGTAGATGCAGGCTAGGGTGTGGAGCTCGGCGAAGCTGGAGTTGCGGGAGAGCTGGGCAGATTCCTGGGCGGCCTTGGTGATGTCGTCGCCGAGGTCGTTGTGGAAGAGGCCGATCCAGGCGTAGCCATTGTAGTCGGCGGCGGTGGCCTTGCCGGAGTCGAGGACTTTCTGTTCGGTGGCCTGGGCTGAGGTCCAGTTGTTGGCGAGTTGGTAGGCGAGGGTCTGCTGGACGAGGAGATCGTGGTCGTCGGGCTTGCGGGCGAGGCGGGGAGCGAGCATGGCGAGCCACGCGGTGGGGTTGTGCTGGAGGGCATAGCCCTGGCCGACGAGCGAGAGGGCGAGGACGGAGTCGGGCTCCTGATCGAGGAGGCGCTGGGCGGCGGGCATGCCGATGGCGGGCTGCTCGGCGTACATGGCGGCGACGGCGAGGAGGATGTCGAGGTCGGTTTGGGCCTCGCCGGTGGCCTTGTCGCGGGCGGCGGAGATTTCGGCGAGGTAGGGCTTGGCGTCCATGGAGCCGGCGATGAGTGAGATAGCGGCGAGGCGCATGGCGGCGGGGGAATCAGCGCCGGGCTTCAGGCTGTCGATGGTCCAGAAGCGCGGGAGGAGCGGGCCGCCGAAGGGGTCGTCGCCACCTTGCTTGTGGGTGAGGTCGCGACGCCAGTCGAGCATGGCCTTGGCGGCGGCGGGGTTGTTGTGATCGAGGGCGTAGAGGACCTCGGTGCCGAGGGGGGCGTTGTCGTCGGGGCGGTCTTTGTCGCCGGCGACCATGCGGTAGGCGCCGTCTTCCTTGACGACCCAGGTGTGGTCGGGCTCGGAGCCGGGCATGGTGGCGATGACTGCGTAGCCGTGCTGGTCGTCGCCCTTGGAGGTGAAGGTCATGTTGCCGGCGATGAGGTCGAGCATGACGCTGGGTGTCATGTCAGAGTGCGCTGCGACCTGATCGAGGAAGCCTACCTGGACGAGCTCTCTGTCGATGGCGAGGTTGAGGGATTGGTCGGAGGAGTAGGCGTGCCGGCTGGTCATGTCGAGCGCTTGTTGATGGGTGAGGGTGCCGGACATGATGCCGATCATGCTGATTTGCACGGGGCGGGCGGGATCGGTGAGGGGAAGCGGGGTGAGGGAGACTTTCTTGAGGCTCTTGTAGAGCTCGACGCGGCGGGCGGCAGCGGCGGCGTCGGTGGCGCCCTCCATGCCGGCGGTCATGACGTCGGCGGCCTGGGGGTAGAGGCCGAGGTTGGCGAGGAGGTTTCCGGCGCCGATGAGGTTCTGGTTGCGCTCAGTCTGGGCGACGTTGCCCTGGTCGGCTGCAGCGATGCCGGCGGGCGCGCCGTGCTGCGCGGTGACGGAGGCGATGGAGAGCTGGCGATGGGCGTTGGTGGAGGGCAGGCTGGCGATCATGGCGTCGAGCTCTGCGTATTGGCGTGCGTAGAGCATGGCGTACATCATGTTCTCGCGGTAGGGCGCGAGTGCGGCTTCCCCTTTGCCTTTGTTGCGATCGATGAGGTCTTTGTAGTCCTGGATGGCGCCGGGGAGGTCGGCGTCGGCGGCATAGCGTTCGCCACGGGCGTCGAACTCTTTGAGGATGGCGAGGTCGAAGCGCGGATCGTTGTCGTCGGGGTCGAGCACGATGGCTTGGTTGTAGGCGGCGATGGCGGCGTGGAGGTCGAAGCCTTTGCCGAAGCGCTCGCCGAGGGCGTTGTGCTCAAGGGCCCAGCCATACTGGGCGAAGGCGACAGAGAGCTTGGGATCGAGCTGGGTGGCGCGGAGGGCTTCGGCCTGGGCCTGGTTGCCGATCCCGGCGTCGAGCAGGGCGCGGGCCAGCTGCAGATGGTGGAGGGCGTCGTCGGGGTGGGCGGCGATGAGTTGGTGATCGATGGCGAGGGCTTCGCGGATGTGGCCGGCGGTGAGCTCGCGGGCTCCGGCCTGGTCGAAGTAGATGCCGACGTAGTCGCGCTTGTTGAGAGCGAGGACGGCGGTGCGCATGGCGAGGGCCTGGTCGGCGGTGAGGGTGGAGACGCCGGTGGAGAAGCGGAAGCGGACTTCGACGACGCCGGGTTCGCCCGGTTTGGGATCGGGCGCCAGATAGGTTTCGGTGAGGGTGGCGGGGCCTAGCTGGGTGGTCTTGTTGGCGGGGAGGGGACGGACGACGAAGCCGTCGGGGATGAGGATGCGGGTGCGCTGCTCGTAGGTGTAGGGGCGGACGGTGAAGCTGGCGGGGCGGGACTGGCGCTCAAGCTCGAGCTCGTGCTTGACGTCGGCGGAGACGTCGGGGCCTTCGGCAGGAGGCTGGGTGGAGAACCACTGTGGGAGGCCGTTGAGGGTGGCGTTGGGAAAGATGACGACGACGGCGTCGACGAGCGAGGAGTTGCCGCGCACGGCTTTGTCGGCGGCGAGGGTGAGCAGGAAGGGATGCTCGAAGTCAGCAGCATCACCGTGCTGGTACTTGGTGAGGGTCTTGGCGAGGTAGGCGTTCTTGACGTAGGTCTCGAGGTTCTCATGAATCCTGGGGGTCTCGGGGCCGCCGAACTCGGCGCGATAGGTGGCGTCGATGGTGCCGTGGGTGTCGGATTGCTCTTCGACCTGGGAGGGACCGTACTCGGCCAGCTTGAAGGTGCGGGTTTCGATGAGGACGGAGTCTTCGGGTTTGGGTGCGGGGATCTGGGTGAGCGCGGTGGTGGTGGGGGAGATGACGAGGGCCTGGCGGCCTTCATCTTCGTAGGGGAGCGAGCCTACGGCGAAGGTGTCGGCGGTGGCGTCGATCCAGAGCGGAGGGTTGTGGGGGCCGTCGGCGGGGACGTAGACGATGGCGTGGTCGAAGAGGCTGATGCCGGGGAGGGTGGGGGAGACGTCGGGGCCGGGGCCTACGTCGAGCAGGGCGAGGTTGGCCTTGATGCCGGCGGCGCGCAGCATGGCGACGAGGAGGTTGGCCTTGTCCTTGCAGTCGCCGTAGTGGCGCTGGATGACCTCCGAGGGGCTCATGGGAGTGAGGCGGGCGGCGCCGAACTCTACGCCGGTGTAGCGGACGTCGTGGTGCAGCTCCTTGACGATGGCGCGGATCTTTGCCATGCGGTCTGTGGGGAGAGGGTTGGGGAGGATGGTCTTGGCTTCGGCGGTGAGGGTCTGGGGGTCGGCCATGGCCGCGTAGGCTCTGGCGATGGCGGCCCATGAGGTGCCGGTGGCGAATTCTACGGAGGGACGCGTGGCCTGGTTGGTGGCGAGGTCGATGTCGTAGCTGTGGGCGGCGTTGATGTTGGTCTGCTCGTAGACGACGCGGCGCACGCCGTTGGTTTCCTGGCGCGTGACGGTGAGGTTGGGGAGGTCGTGGATTTGGTCTTTGTAGGGGAGCGAGGACGGCGTCTCGGTGATCATGCGGATGCGCGCTGCGGGCATGTTGTCGCGGAAGCTGACGCGGTAGAGACCGCCGGCGGAGAAGTAGGGAGTTGTTTCCTGAGAGATCTCCTGCTCTTCGATGATGGAGCCGATGGCCATGCCGGGGAGGGGAGCGCGGCGGATGTGCGCGGACGAGAAGGTGAGGTCGTCTTCAGCTTTTACGGGCGCGTCGGTGATGGTTTTCTGGTCGAGCTCGACGAAGGTGCCGTCGGGCTGAAGGACGCGGGCGCGGATCTGCGCGGGCTTCTCGTACCAGGGGTCCCACTGGGCGGAGACTTCGGCCCAGCCACGGACGGCGGCGTCGGTGTCGACGCGATAGACCATGCGATGCGTGGCGGTGAGGGTGCCGTCGGCGGCGATTTGAAACTTGCTCTCTTCGTAGAGGATCTGGGCGGGGAAGTCCTTGCTGATGGGGACGGAGGCGGAGATGGTTTTGAGGTCGGCGGCGGAGAGGGAGAAGGCGGGGGAGGCGAGGTCGGGGGACTGGGCGAAGGCGGGGGCGGTGAGGGCGAGGAGGATTACGGGGACGAACGCTCGAGTCATTTTGAAACGCCTTCTTAGGTGCTGGTGAGTTCCCACGAAAATATCACGGCGGGGGGAGAGTGAGTAGCGAGTAGTGGGTAGTGAGTAGTGAAGGGCAACGGAAACTGCAGAAGCAGATCCCTGCGGGATGACAGCCAGAAAGGCAAGGGCAACGCCAACAGCAACGGCAAGTGCCGCGGGGAATAGGCGACTGTCAGGGGAGGGGGCGGTCGGTCCAGAGGTCTTTGTCGGCTACGGTTTGGACGAGGTAGAGGCGGCCGGCTAAGAGGCGCTCGGCTTTGAGCTGGTTGGGGTCCTGGGCGAAGAGCCACTTGCGGTTGCCGGTGCCCCAGTCGCGGATGAGCTGCTGGTCGCTGAGGAAGATGTCGGGGGAGTCGGTGTAGCAGGAACCCCAGAGGAGGGTGGAACCTTCGCCGTGCTGGCCGCAGCGGGGAAGGACCAGCAGGGCGGGTTTGCCGTGGAAGAAGTTGTGGGTGTAGAAGATGACCGACGAGGCGTCGGACTGTTCGCCCATGATGATGAAGGTGTCGGCGGGGGTGCCGCGCTGCATGATGGTTTCGGCCATGCGCTCGGAGCTGAGCATGGGCGAGAAGCGTGCGAAGGCGATGTGCGCGGCGATGAGGAAGACGGCCGAGGTAATGGCGATGCTGAGGGTCGCGGCGAGGTGCTTTCCCCGGCGGCGCAGGAGCCAGCCAATAGCCGGGCCGAGGAGAAGAGCGATGGCGGCTAACGAGGCAGGGAGACGGAGCGCGGCGAAGCTGGGGCCGGTGAGGTCGAAGAAGTGCGACATCGAGAGGGTGTAGTTGCCGACGGCGCGGTGGGCGAGGAGGGTGCCGATGTCGGGGACGTAGGGGAGGGCGCGGCTGTCCCAGAGTCCCCAGCCGAGCGCCGCGGCGACGAGGATGCCGATGACGGCGTAGACAGCTTGCGCGTTGGTAATCCAGGCGATGGAGATTTGGGAGGGGGTGCGGTTGTTGGAGGCGCGTTCTTCGGCGGTGGCCAGGATGCCGGCTATGAGGATCAGGAGCGGGGGCCAGACGGGGAAGGTGTAGTACTCCTGATTGGTCGAGATGGAGAAGAAGAGCAGCGAGAAGGCGGAGAAGAGGCTGAGCAGCCAGATAGTGCGGGTGCGGAAGCGCGGCTGGAGGGCTGAGGGTTCGACTGGGAAGGGCTGGTTGTAGTGGCGGAGCTGCGCGAGCCAGGTGCGGCGGGTCTTCCAGGCTACGGCGAAGAGCGCGGGGAGGAAGAGGCTCCAGGGAAAGAGCCAGACGAGATGGAGGAGCCAGTAGGCGGCGGCGGGGAGCTTGTTGTAGTCGTGCGGGTAGCGTTTGCCGAAGAAGCGCAGAACATGCTCGTTGATGAAATAGAAGTACCACCAGCCATGCACGTTGCCGAGGGTGGGAATGTTGCCGTGGGGATGGCCTTCGCTGGGGTTGGCGAGGCCTACGAGGATGTGCCACGGGGCGGCGATGGCGAGGAACAGCAGGCTGCCGGTGACGGGCTTGAGGTCGCGCCAGCGGCGGAGTTGGCCGGAGAGCCAGAGGTAGGGAATGGCCCCGCCTAAGAGGAAGACGGGGGCGATGAGGCCTTTGATGAGGAGCGCTAGTGCGAGAGCGGCCCAGGCGAAGTAGACGCGGGCTGGCTTGTTGTCTTCAAGGCTGGTGAGGAGAGCGTAGAGCGCGATGAGGAGTAAGAGGCTGAGGATGCTCTCTGGGATGATGAAGCGCGTGAAGAGGAAGGGGCCGACGGAGGTGAGGATGGCGAGGCCGGCGTAGAGGCCGGCGCGGTCGTCCCAGGCGCGGCGGGCCCAGAGCCACGCGAGCCAGGTGAGGCCGAGGATGGCGAGGGCGTTGGGGAGGTGGGTGGCGAACGCGTTTTCGCCGAAGAGCTTGAAGGCGATGGTGACGAGCCAGAAGGGGAGGGGCGGCTTTTCGATGTAGCGGATGCCGTTGGTCTGGGTGGTGACCCAGTTGTCGCTGTCGATGATGTGCTGCGCGGTCTGGGCGTGCGAGGCGTCGACGTCGTCCATGAGGGGCGGCGTGAAGAGCGAGGCGAAGTAGACGGTGAAGAAGAGGGCGAGGAAGATCAGCCACGTCGTCAACGCGGAGGGCGTTGATTGCGGACGCGATAGTGATCTCTGTGGGGTGGACATCGCAGAAGGTGCTGAAGAAATCGTAACAGATGGGATGGGGGCCTCGTGGATTGCTGGGAGGGCATGATGACATTGCGTTCAGGTTGGAAGAGGGCTAGGCGACGGGGGACAGCTCGAATTCGGGCTGCTCTACTTCCTGCGCGACAGGCTCGCGTCGCTCGGCGCGGAGGGTCTGGATGGCGTAGGTGCCGAGGAGGATGAGCAGCGGATCGAGCGGTCGCATGTGGTAGGGCTCGGGATGCGAGAAATAATACATGAAGGGGAAGAGAACGAGGACGCCGGCGAAGCGCATGGCTTCGACGCGGTGACGTCGCCAGGCTAGCGTGAGGCCCAGGATTCCAAGGGCGGTGAGCAGCGTGGCGAAGGGAATGTTTTCAGGATCGGTGGGCTCCATGGAGAGGTAGTCCTTGTGGAAGCTCCAGTAGCCGGTCCAGAGATAGATGGCGCGGCGGGCGCACATTTCGGCGTACCAGCCGGGGTGCTCGTGGATGTAGAGCTTGGCCTGCTGCGATTTGTGGTCCATGTAGGCGAGCTCGCCGGCGTTGTAGGCGGCTAGTTCGGATGCGTCGTGGAGAGGATGGAGCTGGTCGCTGGTCCAGCGGGTGGAGTAGCCGTTGTTGCCCATCCAGAGCTCGAGACCCATGCTGTCGCGCATGGGGATGAAGCGGTGGAAGACGACGGCATCGCGAATGAGCCAGGGAGAGATGGTCGCGGCCATGACGAGGGTGCCGGTGAGGATGGGCGCGAAGAAACGCTGGTTGGAGCGCAAGAGTCTCCACGCAGCGAAGGTCAGGAGGAAGGCGGAGATGATGAGGCTGGAGGGTTCGGTGAGACCGGCGAATCCTGCGAGCAGGCCAAAGCGAGCCCAGGGGCCGAGGCGGGGAGTGGTTTCGAGCTCCTGCGCGAGGTAGAGAAGGCCGTACATGCAGAGGAGCAGGAGGTGCGTGGACCAGGCCCAGGCGGCGGAGAAGTAGATGCCGTAGGGGAAGAAGACCCAGATCCAGGTGGCCGCCCAGGCGACGCGCTCGCCGAAGCTGCGGCGGGCGAGCAAGAAGATGGGGAAGCCGGCGAGGGAGTTGATGAGGCAGTCGAATGCGTGAATGGCGAAGATGGAGTGGGCAGTGTGAATGCCGAAGACCCAGAAGAAGGCAGCGACGATGAGCGGATAGACAGGCGGCATGATGGCCGAGGGCTGCATGGATTGGAAGGGGCTTCCGAAGCCGTGGCCAGCGAGCAATGCGGCGGCGACGTTGCCCTGCTCCCACGCATGGAGGTGGGTAGCGTCCATCAGATTCTCAATGGCGTCGAAGGGGATGACGGCGAGGCGGAGGAGGAAGGCGATGAGCACCATCCATGCCAGTGGCGGGACGCTGCGTACGCGCCTCCGAATGCTTGCGGTCAAACTAAATCTCCTGTCGTTCGCGTCACCGCGCGGCCAAACCTTGGTCCTCGGTGGGGATTCGGGGTGGTCGATGCGGCTTCCTGGGTAAGGCGAAGAAGTCGCGGTACAGCGGCAACAACGTTCGTTTCCGGGCCCGGGATCTACCTGTACAAGACGGTGCGATTTGCGCGGGAGATTACAACCGGTGCAGTTATACGTGCACTGCTTCTTCGATCGCAAGATGAATTGGTGCGATGCACCTGATTATAAAGCAGCGGGGGCGGTGGAATTGTCGGGCCGGAGGAGGCGAAGACTCTCGACGGAGGGGACGAAGTAATAGGAGCCGGTAATCGGCTGGGTGTAGCGGGTGAGGGCGTCACGGGTGCCGTTGAGCAGGCCGGCCATGCTGTCGAGCATGCGGGCGAGGGGCTGCTGGGTGGCGCTGAAGCCTACGAAGACGGTGCCGTGGTTTTCGACACCGCCATAGGGCATGTTGCGGCGAAAGATGTTGCCGAAGACGTCCTGATCGGTGCGGGCGACGTGCGAGGAGGCGGGCTTGTTTTCGAGCTCGATGCTGTCGCGCTTGGTGCGGCCCATGATCTGCTCCTGCTCAGGGACGGGCACGGCTTCCCATGCGGTGACGTCGTGCTTCCACTTTTGCAGGAGCAGGACAGAACCGGCGGCGCCGGGAAGGCCTTCGGGGATGAGGGCGTAGCCGGGCGCGTCGAGGAGTGTGGGGTTCTCGGAGCCGTCGATGAAGCCGGTGAGGTCGCGGTCGTGCTGGTAGGGCCAGCTGGCGGTCTCTTCGACGAGGGCGGCGAGCGGGGCGAGATCGTTGATGACGGTGCGGGCCATGTCGAAGAGCACGTCGTAGGCGGAGCCGGAGAGCCAGATGAGGGCGTCGTGCTGGGTGGCTGGCATGACGAAGTTTTCGACGCCGCTGATGCGCTGGTTGAAGCCGGTGACGTCGGTGGGCGTGTCGTGGGGGACGAGCGAGCGCCAGAGCTCAGGGCGAAAGCCGATGACGAAGTTCACGCCGCCGGTGGTGGTGCGGGGTTCCCGGATGGAGGCGATGGTGGAGACGAAGGCCTGGGATTGTTTGGGGTCGAGAAGATCGAACTCCAGGTAGGCGTGGGAGGAGGTGCCGAGAGCGAAGATGCCGGCCTGGGGCGTGTACATGGAGGAATTATAGCGAGCGGTTCGCGGGGTTCGATCGGTTCAGGTGCGCTTGACGACGAAGACGGTCTTGTCGTCGATGAGGGCTTCCTCGCCGCTGAGGCGCAGGGCTTCGTCCTGGATGAGGGCGTATGCCATGATGGCGTCGCAGATCTTGCGGGCGGGATCGTCTTTGTGATTCTGCAGGATCTCTTCGAGGGCCTGGCGGCCTTCGGCGTCGGTGCCGTCGTACACGCCGTCGGTGTAGAGGATGAGGATGTCGCCGGGGTTGATGAGGGTGATCTCGGAGATGTCGTCGACGGTGATGCGGCGCTTGCGCAGGCTCATGGAGAAGTAGCGGCGGCGATCGGGGTGGTCGGCGGGAAGCTGCAGGCCGAGCGAGAGGAACTGCGCCATGTGGGCATCGTGGACGTCGAGCAGGCGGGAGCACTTTGCGGAGAAGACCAGCGGAGGCGGATGGCCGAAGTTGGCGAAGCGGAAGTTGCCTTCGGGATGGACTTCGCCGTAGAGCATGGTGGCGATCTCGCGGGCCTGTTCGGTCTCGCTCATGCCGAGGGCGTTGCGTGCGGTGACCGAGTGCGCGAGGCGGAGGTTGAGGTTCTCGAAGAGGCGCGGGGTGGTCTTTCCGTAACGGTCAAGCTCGGTGAGCATGAGGGCGTGGAAGGTGTCGTGGACGGTGGAGGCGATCTTGGCGGAGATGATGCCGTGGCCCTGCGCGTCGACGATGAGGATGCCCGCGGTGGAATAGAGATCCTTGAGATCTTCGGCTACGCGGAGTTGTTCGGAGCTGCGGGCGAAGCGGTACTCGGTCTCCATTTCGGGGGAGTAGTCGGAGCGGGCCTGGAGCCACTCGACGAAGTCGTCGACGGAGTTGCGGACGGAGGCGCCGGGGGGAAGGGGCTCGAGGTATTCGACGGCGAGGCGTTTGGCGTGAGCGATGCGTGCGTCGATGTCGTAACGCTGCTGGAAGTTGATGTACTCGAAGAGATCGCCGCCGACGATTCCGGCGGGAATGGAGACGCCGAACATCTCGATGCCCGGGAGGTGCGGGATGGCGCCTTCGACGGGCATGAGTCGCTGGCGTAGATATTCGTCGATGGTAGGAGCGTTGTAGGGGGTCGACATGGGAGTGTGTCCAAGCTCGCTATTTAATCTGCATCTTCAGAGTAGCGCATGCGGCGGCGAAAGGATGGTGGAAGGAGGCTGGCGGGATGGAAGACCGTGGGCCGGACACTGTCCTCGCTTCACAGTTCAGATCTCGAAGTGGTTGAAACTCCGACTTGTCCTACGCCGGCGGTGCGCATGGAAGAGGTATGTCGCGGCGCTGGTAATAAATGAGAGGGAATGTCTGAGGCAGAATCGGCGCAGTTCTGCGTGCCTCGGACGATACTGGAACCGTTGCTTCGCACACTTCATACAGTTTGGGAAAATCGCTCGAACGGATCAACTCGTATTCCGTTATGTAATATCGCAGCGGATCGTTCGTACTCAGCACCCGACCGGCGGGAAGAGCAGCAATGATAAAGTCCGGCCGCCGGGCAAGTACGCTTGCGCCGTCGCCCTTCATGTGGCCTATCTTACGGACGGAGGTGGGATACATCGGATCAGGATTTCGTCGTGCAATGGCTCGGTCATTCAACCCCAGCATATCGATGAAATTAAATTGATCCCCATAGTATGCCGTTGTGCCGGCCGTATCGACGCCTACGGTCGATCCCGCAGGCCAGTGCGAATTCATGTAGTTGGCATCCAGCCTGCCGACAATTCCCGAAATATCGGGTTCCGTAGGGTTATCCACGGTCGGAACGATCTGATACAGCGATATCAGGAAGAACGCGAGCGATACTGCGGCCGCGAATTGAGGCTTATCCAGAGCCCCCCACTGATTGAGGCCTCGTGCGATCGAGACCGCCATCAGCGGAATGATCGGGATCATAAATCGGAACGCCATCATATGGTCACCGCCGCTGGTGACGATGTAAGCCGAGTAGGCCAGGATGCATGCCCAGAGCCCGAAATCAAATCGCGTGGCTCTTCGCTTCCACAGAACCCCAACGGCTACTACGAAGGTAATGATCGGAAAATATGGAGGATTGCGACCATATTCTCTCCAGTACGACAAGCCAGAACCAATGCGCCAGCCAAGCGGGATGCCGTACACCTTCGCGTAGTACGTGTTTGGAAGGGCCGCGTGATAATAGGCGAGCCGGAAGATCTCCCAGGGCATGACGACCATGGCCGCCAAGCCCGCTGCCAGCGCGACGTGAGACAGCCTGCGCTTGATAGGACCACGCCCTAAGAAGAGACAAGCTCCCAACGAAACAATGGCAAACAATGCTCCATCGGGGCGGACGAACCCCGCCAACCCGAGCAAGAGCCCGCCCCGGATGAGATCGCTCCGCTCGCCCGTTTCGATGTAGCGCAGGGTGACCAGGACCGCGATGGTCGATGCCGCGGCAAAAAGAACTTCATCGAGCCCGCCCAAATCCCAGGCCAGCATGGGCCAGGAGGCAGCAATGAGCGCGCCAGCCAATAGCCCGGCAAACTGAGACTCCGTCTTCGCGACGAACTTCCATACGAACACAACGAGAATCAGATGGCTTGCGAAACTCAAGACGCGGGCAGCCGAGATGAGTCCCATCCCCATTTTTCCCAGCAGTGCTATTAAGAGAAGGTGCAACGGGCTCGAAAAGCCCTCGACGGGGGCGCCGGTGCGATTCCATCTCGGGCCAAGGCCCTCAATCAGATGGCGGGCGTAACGAAAGGTGATGTAGGCATCGTCATAGGTGTAGTGCCAAAGCTTGTGCAGGCATAAGAAGACGAGGAGAAGGGCCCACGCGCCGGTCATCCAAAAAACGATTGAAAAAGCGATTCCCGGAGTCGGACTATCCGTAGCTCGTGAATCCTTGAACCCCATCGTTGGCCTGCGTCCCCTGCTAAATGCTTCGCTGGAAAAAGTCGGACTGCGATCTCGATGGTAGCATGCGAGTCTGCACGGCTCGATCGTTCAAGTTCAGCCTCGATCCGCTCGATTGTGAGGTTCGGTTGGTGCAATTTCAGGAGCGGACGAAACTTGCAGCGCGGGGATCTCCGGGCCACGATCGAGCTTCGCCACGCATCTCCTATCGGGAAGGAAGTTGACCCGTGGGCGCAACCCCCGTACACTCACAGAGGCGGCTGATTGTGGCTCCCGCCGAGCCTGCAGCTGCCGATAAAACCTGTATTGCCCTCTCGTTCAATGGTAGGACTAGCGACTCTGACTCGCTCGATCGGGGTTCGAATCCCTGGGGGGCAACCAACGAAACATTCTGCTGCGGTATCCGTCACGGGGTTCGAATCCCTGGGGGGCAACCAACGAAACATTCTGCTGCGGTATCCGTCACGGGGTTCGAATCCCTGGGGGCAACCAACGAAACATTCTGCTGCGGTATCCGTCACGGGGTTCGAATCCCTGGGGGGCAACCAACGAAACATTCTGCTGCGGTATCCGTCACGGGGTTCGAATCCCTGGGGGGCAACCAACGAAACATTCTGCTGCGGTATCCGTCACGGGGTTCGAATCCCTGGGGGGCAACCAACGAAACATTCTGCTGCGGTATCCGTCACGGGGTTCGAATCCCTGGGGGCAACCAACGAAACATTCTGCTGCGGTATCCGTCACGGGGTTCGAATCCCTGGGGGGCAACCAACGAAACATTCTGCTGCGGTATCCGTCACGGGGTTCGAATCCCTGGGGGGCAACCAACGAAACATTCTGCTGCGGTATCCGTCACGGGGTTCGAATCCCTGGGGGGCAACCAACGAAACATTCTGCTGCGGTATCCGTCACGGGGTTCGAATCCCTGGGGGGCAACCAACGAAACATTACGGTGTCATTCCGACGGCGATCATTCGTACGCCAGGGCTGCGATGACTTCCTGGCGGACGGCTTTGAGGGCGGGCGCGAGGGTGCCCAGCACCGCTCCCGCGATGGCGATGAAACCGGCAATGGGCCACCAGTAATACACGGTCTCCTGCACTAATCCTGAGTGTCCGATGTGCTGCAGCGACCACTGTGCGAGGTAGGTCAACCCGATGCCTACGATGGTGCCAACGATGGACAGAAGGAGGCTCTCCTTCAAGAGCAGCCCGAAGATCATGGGCGAAGAGGCGCCGAGGGATCGCAGGATACCGATCTCGCGGGTGCGTTCGAGAACCGCTGTGTACATGGCCATGGAGACGACGATGAATCCGACGGTGATGGCAACGGCAATCACTACGCCGATGAAGTTGCGCAGCAGCCCGATGCTGTTGATCGAAAGTAGGGAGGTGAACTCCTCCATGGTGTAGATCGGATACCCGGGGAGGAGCTTGCGAAGTTCCTGAACGACAGCCTGGATGTGCGCGTGGTCGTCGGCCTTGATATAGATCTGACTGAGCCGGTGCGGATTTCCGGTGAGCGCCTGGAGTACGGGGAGGCGCACGCAGATGCGGGTGAGCTTGCCTGACTCGAAGATGCCGGCGACGTGCCATTGATGGCCGATGAGCTCCATGGTGTCGCCTACATGGATGTGCTTCTCGCGGGCATAGAACTCATCGACCAGGATATCGTCATCATTCTTGAAGGGACCGCCTTCAAGGAAGTGAAAGCCGCCGCTCATCTTTGAGAACTGGTCGAGGTCGAGGCCGGTCATCGTGTCGAAGCCTTCCAGAGGCTGAACGATGGTGCCGATGGCGAGCTTGACGTGGGGCTGCTGCTGTAGAAGGGGCACGAGCTTGTCGCTCATCGGCGCGGAGCTGAGCGAGATGACGGACGAGCCGGGCGGGCGGATCATGATGTCCGCGCCTACACCGCGGGCACGGCGTGCGGTGCCGTCGAGCGTGCCGTAGCTTACGCCGACGAGCGTAAGAATCATGGTCACTTCCACAGCGATGGCCAGCACGCTTAGTGCTGTGCGAATGGGACGGTGGGCGAGGTTCGAAAAAACGTAGCGGTGGATTGAGCTACCCATTTAGTCGCCAGCCATCGCCAGTTCCTGGCTATCTTGCGAGCGGTTATCCTGCGATTGGCTGCGCAGGGATTGCTCGAAGGCTGCGAGCTGCGCTTCGATGTTGTCTTCGATCTTGCGCCGCTTGACGATGTCCTCGCGATAGCGGCGCAGGAAGTAATCGATGGTTTCGACGCGAATGCGGATGGAGCCGGTGGGTTTGTTTTCGTCGAGATCCTTGAAGGAGAAGTAGGGCGTGCCGGAGCGCTCGATGATGCCTTCGATCACGCCGTAGATGGGAGCGTCGTGGCCGCACTTGAAGCTCGATACTTCGAGGGCTACGAGATTGGGATGACGCGCGGTGAACTTTGCGGCCCAGACCTTGTGATTCGTGCTGGTGGAGTAGCGATTCTTCCAGACGTCGCTGATATCGAGGGGGTGAGTGATGAGGCCGGCGCGGACTTCGTCGCCGAAGAGGCGGTCGAGCAGATCTTCGTCGAGCGGAAGCGTACTCTGCGAGAAGACCGGATAGCCGAGCTTCTGGAACTCCTCCATGATCTCGTGATTGAGGCCTGGATCGTGGTGATAGACGCGCCCCAGCATGACGATGCCGATGCGATTCTCGCGTTCGAGTTGATCGAGGGTTGCGCGCGCCTGTTTGCGAATGTCGGTTTCGCACTCTTGCAGGGCTTCGAAGCCTGCAGCGAGTGCTCGCTCGTTTTCTTCGCGGCTCAGGCCCAGCAACGGTCCCCATGCTTTGAACATCTGGTCGGCGCAGATGCGCTGGTCTTGAAGGTTGAGGATCGGATCAATGTAGACGATGCCGTTCTCGGCGAAGATATCGTTCTCCTTGGTGAAGGCGGCCTTCACGGTCTCGGGCGTGGCGGTGACGGTGGGGCAGGCGTTCGATCCGGTCAGATTGACGAGGTGCGTGTGCAGCACGTCGTACATGGGGAACCAGATGGCGTGGAGCGGCTTCTTGCCGTGCTTGGTTGCGAGCAGGTTGTAGACGTGCGCGATACCGATCTTGGAGGGATAGCAGGGGTCGATTGCGCCGCGGCTCGCGCCGGTGCGATAGAGCTCAGGCGTGGTGTAGTCGGAATAGACGATGTTTTCGGACTTGAGGCCGAGGCTGGTGAAGTAGGCATTGAACAGCGGCGCATAGGTGTACGTGTTCAGGAGCCGCGGAATGCCGATGCGGAAATCCTTGCGGCGCTCCATGGCGGAGGCGCGCTCTTTTACAGCTTTGCCGATGAACAGGCCCTTGGTTGCGGGCATAGGGTCGGAGATGACCTGCGCGTCGCGGGGACGGAATACATCGCGCGCGGCGATGTCGACGTAGTTGGGATTCGCTGCCTTCATCTTGTCGATGTCGGACTTGATGTCCTTCATCTCGTCGAGGTCTTCGACAGCGCCCTTTTCGCAGGTGGCGATGATGAGCCGCTGCTCGCCCATACGCAGCGGAACCTTGGTCTTGCGCGGCTGGAACTCGACGGGCTTGGGTAGCTCGACGACGCTGCTGGAGCCGGGGGAGAGTTGAATCTGGACGAGCGGTTCGATCTTCGCCTTGAACGTCGAGTTCGAAGACGAACCGCAGCCGCCGCCCGTGCTGCAGGAAGAACCGTGCGATTCCGCCGGAGGCAGGTTGGCCTGAATTTGTTCGAGGCTGGGGAGGCTGTTGACTACCGCTGCGACTTCTTCTGCAGTCGCCAAGCGGTCTTCGTGGACTTCTGTGACGGCATGAACGTGCTCGTGATCTGCGGTGGCGCCGCCGGAGACGTCGACGTCGATGAAGGTGCGCAGGCAGTTGTTCTTGCAGAAGTAGCAGCGCGTGTCTTCGTTGCGCGTGGTGTGATAGCGGATGTTGGCGACGGCTTCGAGGCCGATGAAGGTGGTCTGGCGGCCGTTGCTCCAGAGGCGCAGAGCCTCCTGCGCGGCGCCGATTGCACCGGACTCGCCGCAATGCTCATGCACGATGATCTCGGGCTCCTTGCCGTTGGCGCGGAAGCTGGACTTGATGAAGTCGACCTCAGCCTTCACGACGGCGAGATTGTTCTGCGTTCCGCCCTGCAGGACAAAGCGCGTGCCGAGCGCGGCGAGGTTCGGGATGCTGGCGACGTAGAGGAAGACGTTCTTGGGAAGCACGTCTGCGAGGCCGGCGAGGATCTCTTCCGAACGCCAGCCCTGGCGCTGGAAGTTTACGATGTCGGATTGCATGAACACCGCGCAACCGTAGCCGAAGGAGGGCATGGACTTGGCGGAGAAGGCGATGTCGGCGAACTCCTCGACCTTCATGCCGAAGCCCTCGGCCGTGGACTGCAGGAAGTAGCCGTTGCCCGCCGAGCACTGCGTGTTCAGCTTGAAGTCTTTGACGCGGCCATCCTTCAACACGATCAGCTTGATGTCCTGTCCGCCAACGTCGACGATTACGTGCGGGTCGTCGTAGAACTTGAGCGCCGATTCGGTGTGGGCGACGGTTTCGACGAGCGCGACGTCGGCGTTGAGTACATCGCGCAGGATGTCCTTGGCGTAGCCGGTGGTGCCGACGCCGAGAACTTCCATGGTCGCGCCCTTGCTTTCGATCTGCTCGCGCAGCTTCTCGAACATCTCGATTGTGTCCTGAATCGGGTTGCCGTTGGAGAGCTGGTAGGCCTTGCAGAGAATCTCGCCGTCTTTGCCGAGGAGCGCGGCCTTGGTGGACGTTGATCCGCCGTCGATGCCTACGAAGCCGGACACGACCTGGCCGGGGGTGAACTCCGCGGGAATGAATTTCTTTCGTTTGAAGGCTGCTTTGAAGGCCGTCAATTCGGAGTCTTCGGCCACGAGCCCTTTGCCGCCCGCGCTGGCTTTCTCTTCGGCGCGTCCGTAATCGATGTAGTAGAGAAGCTTGTCGATGCCGAGATAGCGGCCGATCTCCGGGTCTTCATCCTTGCCGAACTCGACTGATCCGAGAGCCGCGAAGTACTGCGCGTTCTCGGGCACCTTGATCAGGTCTTCGGGCGCGACGCCTTCCGGGATCTCAACTTTGCGCTCTTTCCACATGCGCGGAATGTTGGCCTGCCAGGCCTCGCGCATGCCGCGGATGAATCCATTGGGGCCGCCGAGCAGAAGCACATGCGGACGAAGCGTGTGTCCGCGCGTGAGCACGCTGAGGTTTTGCAGCACGATGGCTTCGAAGAGGGAAGCCATCAACTCGTTAGGGGGCGTGCCGGTTTTCTGCAGGCCATTGATGTCGGTCTCCGCGAAGACGCCGCATTTTCCAGCGACCTTGTGCAGCTTAATCCCGTGGTAGGCCTGGTTGGAGAGCTCGGTGGTTGGAATCTTCAGCTTGGCATTGATCTTGTCGATGACCGCGCCTGTTCCGCCCGCGCACTTGTCGTTCATGGACGGAATTTTCTTCTTGCGTCCCGTCTCTTCGTCATCTTTGAAGACGATGATCTTTGCGTCCTGGCCGCCCAGCTCGATGACCGAGTAAACCTCGGGATGAAGCTTTTCGACGGCGAGGGAGACGGCGTGGACTTCCTGCACAAACTTCGCGCCGATCATCTCGGCGATATTGCCGCCGCCGGATCCTGTCACGAAGATGCGCGTGTTGTCCGGAGAGATCCCGGCCTCTGCTTCCATGCGGCGCAGAAACTCGAGGACCTTTTCGGGCTGGCGCGTCTCATGGCGCTGATAGTCCTGCCACAGCGCCTTGTCGGTGACTGCGTCGACGACGATCGCCTTGACGGTGGTTGAACCTACATCGAGACCTACCAGGAACTGGATCATGCGCATCTCCTCGATCGTTGATTGCCGTTGGTTAGATCGATCATTGAGACGCGTCACGCCACTCGAGGCAGAGCTCCAGAGACTCGGGACTTACGCCGATACGCTCCATCCTTGTTCATCCGTTCGCTTACATGCCACGCAAACTGCGCCGCGGTTCCGGCCACGCCGTCGTGGTGCGGAACCTTGTACAGCGCGTGTTTCATCTCCGGATGGTCGTCGACATATCCGCGCAGATCGTCGAGTGACTTGCGCGTCTCGATCAGCACGCCGTCAAACTCGGCACGCGCCTTGGCCTTGGCCTCCGCGAGCGCCATCTGCACACGGCTGTGAGCGTTGACCTCTCCTTCGCCGGAGGTCTCGATGGGGAGGAAGATCATGTCTTTGAATTTGTTTACGACGCGCGACTGGACCCCATCGGATTGGGTCGAAGGCATGCATCCGAACGGCTTCAGCGCGAGCACCATGTGGCAGAGATGGTTGACGGTGTAATAGACATTCTTGCCGACTTCCATGTAGCCCTCGCCGCCACGCGCGAGCTGGTGATAGAAGGGATGCGCGAGTCGCGACAGTTCCTTCTGCGGAACCAGGTGATGCCCCGTGTCGCCCATGTGCTTGATGGTGCGGTGGTAGAAGAAGGTCCACATCGCGCTGCCGGCGCTCAGGCCGCCAGTCTTCTTGAAGATCTTGAAATCGTTGGCCAGACGCTTATTCAGCTCGTACCACTTGGGATCGCGGTAGGGCGCTTCGGCATCGGCACGCGCTTTGGCGCCTTCCTTCGCCACATACATCATGTAGGCGATCCATGTGGCGATGGGTTCGACGAGGACCTGCGCGCCTTCCTTTTCGAGGAAGGCGAACATGTTGAAGTTGCCGTCACCCTCGGTGGTCTGCGCCCAGAACTCGCCGGTGATCTTGATGACGGGCTTAATGCGGAGGCGGTCCACTTCGATGGCGTTGATGCTGTCGCGGCAAGCGTGCAGGGCGTTCACGTACTCTTTGCCGTAGAGGTTGTGCGCAACTTTGCCGAGAGTGCATCCGATGCCCGCGACCTTGTCATGCTTCTCGAGGTACGGGAGCGCCCACTTCGGCGCAGCGTCCATGATGTGCCAGCGCTTGCGGTCGCGCAGCGTGTCGGTGAGAGTTTTGACGGAGGATTGAATGACGCGGTCCGTCTCGCCCTTGTTCACCTCAAACGGGCGAACCTGGTAGACCAGTTCGTTGATCACGTCTCCCAGGTTGAGAGCATTGAGCATGCCCATGCCGAAGTCCACGGAGAACTTGAGGCCGGGCTCTCCGCTGGCCGCTTTGATGCCGTCGGTCTGCTGGAAGAGAAGAACGCGGAATCCTTCAAAGCCGGAGTTCTGCAGGGCGAAGCGGTACTCGGCTTCGTACATTCCGAAGCGGCATGGTCCGCAGGAGCCCGCGGTGAAGAAGACGTAGTTGTCGATGATCTGCTGCTTGGTTAGTCCCTGCTGCTCGAGCATCTGGAGATAGCGCACGAGGTTGCCGACGGTGAAGTAGGTGGGATTGCACTGGCCGTTGTTGCCGAACTCCTTGCCCGCCTGGAAGTCGTCGACGACTGGCGTGGGGATGTTCTCGCAGCGATAGCCGCTGCCGTGGAAGACGGCCTTGATCATCTCTTCGTGCTTCCAGGTGAGGCCGCCGAAGAGAATGGTGACGTAGTCGCGTTCCGCGGCTGTAAAGGTGCGTTCGATGGGTTTCTTGAACTCGCGCATGCGTGCGAGGCCTGCTTCAGCGCGCAGGCGCGAACGCTCCGCATCGATGCGGGCCTGGATTTCTACTTCGAAGTCTTTTTGAACGATCTCTTCAATCATCGGCATTGGGTCCCTCCTATGCAGAGTTGTGAGCGGTTGCTATCGATGGTACGCGGGAGAGTGCAGCTTGAACTTACATCTGTCCTTTCATCCCCTGGAAGCCGTGGGCAAGCTGTTTGAAAAAATACTTGATGACGCGCTGGTCGTTGTAGCACCACCCGAGAATGTGATTCAGCGTGGAGAAGCAGTGTGTCTGGCAGGTTTCTTTCTGGTGGTCGAGTTGTTTCGTATCGAATTTGTGGTCGCCCACGACGCCCCAGTCATAGCTGGCGGTGTACATGGGGAAGCAGGGAGCAAGGGTACCGTCGACGCGAATGATCATGGAGTTTTGACCGGCGCGGCAGTTCCAGGGAAAGTGGTTTCCTTTCATGAAGTCGACCATCTGCCAGAGACGCGCGTTGGAGTTGACCATCTTGTAGCCCGAGTCCTGCTTCTCGGTGAGCCACTGGATGGTCTCTTCGACGGCGGGCCAGTCGGCCTTGCGGATGTAAGTGACATTTTCCTCGGCATGGTGAAAATGCTCGTCCTGCTCTAACAGCGGAGACTCGTTGATGTGGTAGTCGGTGGCGATGCCGTTGTCGTGGGCGATCTCGGTGAGCAGCCGGACGTCGTCTAGATTGTTGCGGCAGATGTTGATGTTGAGGAAGACGGAATAGCCGTATCCGTACTGCTTGCGGACGAGGTAGTCGAACTGTTTGCGGATGGGCGCCAGCGCCTTGGGCAGGCCCTGCTTCAGGTCAACTGCATCGACCGCGATGTTGAAAGTCGACATGCCGGCGTCGGCGAGCTTGTCGATGACGTCGGTGCGGAGAAGCCGCGCGTTGGTGGGGAGATAGATCCAGAAGTCTTTCTTGGCGGCGTAGTAGGTGATGCGATGGATGAAGTCGGGCCGGAGCAGCGGTTCGCCTCCCATGAAGGCAAGCACGCGGCAGCCGGTGCCATGCAGCCAGTCGACGGAACGCTTGGCGGTGTCCTCGGTCATGCCTTTAACTGTGTTGTCGAAGGCCCAGCAGTAGTGGCAGTCCAGATTGCATTTGAATTCGGTGAAGAGGTACGAGATCAGAGGGTGAAAGTCGCCGCTGGTCACACGGGAGCGGATGTAGGGAAACAGCCAGCCCTGCATGGTGTGGTAGATCTGGCCGGGCGTCCAGCGGCGCTTGTCTGGCGGCGTCCAGACGGCGTCCTCGTCAATCGCACCCAGCAGTTCCGGATGTTGCGGAAACATCGGATCGGGAAAGACTTGCGGCTCGCCTATGGGCTGAAGGCCTGGGACGGGAGCTCTCGGTTTGGTGAGTAGATCGTGCAGCGGAACATCCAGGCGAAATCCAGCCGATTGTTCTGCCTGCTCCTCTGTATACATCTGCACCTCCAGAAAGATATGCGAGATGGCGAAACGGAATCGAGCGCCGCGCTTGGTTGCTTGGCGGTTTGCGTAGGTGCACTTGGTGTGCCAAAAAGTTGATCGCGCGGGCTCGGAGATAAGCACAGCGCTGGCAGAAAGTTAGTGGCTCTTCTGTCGTCTACCGGACATGGTGTGGCCTGCCAGTAAGTCGGCCAAGCGCCAACATGTTGGCAGGAAGGCGATGCGAGCCGTAAAATTCTGGTGACGGAGCGCGGTGCAACCTCGGCGGCGTTGCGCATGTCTAATCCGTCACCCCTGGCGCTATTTTTTCTTCGGGTATTTCTGTTAATTACGGCACTCCGTTTCAACAGCCAGAGTTTGGCGCACGCAGGTCGGATGGGCCCTGGGCCGCGTGGATCCGTAGCCGCATGTGCGCACAGATGGTCGACCAAAGTGCAGCCCCGTATGACCAAAGAGGCGCGAAGCATCACTCGTAAGATTTAAAGATCGCTACTTTAAAGCTGCCGAAGCATCTAGTTGGCATTAAGGAGAGCAATCGCCTGGGAGAATGATGCAGAGTGGGATGCCCTTCATCGCGACGAAGCTCGATGCTCCAAGGGAAGAGCACGAGGCAGGAGTTCTGCGGCTCGCGAGTCGGCTCGATGCCTATACGGAGCCTGGCGAGTTTCTGCGGGCTGTACCGGCGGAACTGCACGGCCTCTTTGCCGGATACTCGGTGGCGGTAGTGCTCCGGGAAGAGTGGGGCGTTGGAACCTGGTTCGCGGTCGATGGCAGGGGAAACAGTATTCCGGGGACGCCGGAGATCCTTTCAGCGGTGAGGAAATTTACTTCCGGCCCGAGAGAGCATCGGAAACTGGAGTCGCTCGCAGGACTCGCGGAGATCTTTCAACGGCGGGATGGTTTGACTCTTCGCGTTTTCTCCTTGAAGACTGGCAGCGATTGCTTCGGAGCGCTTTGTATTGGAGGGCCGGAGGCCGAGGTGCTCGCGGGACCGCGGATGCGCGTGCTTGCCCATGTTGCGGATATCGTGGCGCTGGCGATCGATGACCGCCTGGTACGCGCGCAGCTGGAGAGTGAACGCACGAAGCTGAAGTTGATTCTCGACCTGAACAACAGCGTCGTCGCGAATCTGGAGCTGCGTGATGTACTGCGCTCGATCTCGCCGAGCATTCGCAACGTGATGCGCCTCGACACGGTGGCGCTCATCCTGCCCGATTCCGAGAGCAAGCACCTGCGGTTGTATGCGCTGGATTCGACTGAGGGTAGAGGCGTTGCCCATGAGGACATGGTGAGTCCGCTGGACGGCTCGGTTTCGGGACAGGTGTTCCGCTCGGGAAGGCCCTGGATTGGGGATGTTGCAGAGTTGCAGCGTTCGAGCTTCGATCACAGGGTGGCCGCGGGAGAAGGGATCCGGACGCTGTGCATGCTTCCGCTGATCCGGTGCGACCGGGTTCTCGGTGTGCTTTGCCTGGCGCGACGCCAGAAGGACGCTTTTACCGAGGCGGACATTGGCTTTCTGTCGCAGCTTACCGGCCAGATCGCGATCGCGATCGATAACGCGCTGGCGTATCGCCAGATCACGGAGCTCAGCGAGCGCCTGACGCAGGAGAAACTTTATCTTGAGGACGAGCTGCGCAGCGAGATGAACTTCGAAGAGATTGTTGGCACGAGCGCGGCGTTGAAGGTGGTGTTGCGCCAGATCGAAGCGGTGGCGCCCACGAATGCGACTGTCCTGGTTCACGGTGAGACAGGTACGGGGAAGGAGTTGATCGCACGAGCGGTTCATAAGCTCAGCGAGCGAAGCTCCAAGGCGTTTGTGAAGTTGAACTGCGCCGCGATCCCGACGGGGCTGCTGGAGAGCGAGCTGTTTGGACATGAGAAGGGAGCCTTCACCGGCGCCATTGCGCAACGGATCGGGCGATTCGAGCTGGCAACGCAGGGCACGATCTTTCTGGATGAGGTGGGCGAGATCCCGCTTGATCTGCAGCCGAAGTTGCTGCGCGTTCTACAGGAGCGTGAGTTTGAGCGCCTGGGCAGTTCGCGCACCCTGCACAGCGATGCCCGCCTGATTGCTGCGACGAATCGAGACCTGAGCTCGATGGTCCGCGAGCAGACGTTCCGTTCCGATCTCTTCTACCGGTTGAATGTCTTTCCGATCCACGTTCCTGCGCTGCGTGAGCGCACGGAGGATATTCCATTTCTGGTGCGGCACTTTGCGCAGCACTTCGCACGCAATACCGGCAAGCAGATCGACACGATCTCTTCGGAGACGATGCGTGTGCTGATTCGCTATCCCTGGCCGGGAAATATTCGCGAGATGCAAAACGTAATCGAGCGGGCGGTGATCCTTTCGAAAGGACATATCCTGCACGTTCCGGTTGCCGATCTCAAGTCGCAAAGCGCAGAGCCGAAGAACTCGAACGGAAATGGATTGGACACCCTGGAAGACGTCGAGCGCAGGCACATTCTGTCGGTTCTCGAGCAGACCAACTGGGTGTTTGCGGGCCCGAATGGAGCAGCTGCGCGGCTCGGGCTCAAGCGGCCGACGCTGCAGTTTCGCATGCAGAAGCTGGGCATCACCCGGCCTCGGGGTAGCCTTGCGTCCGAGCGAAATCCGTCCTTGTAGTCAAAGGCTGAAGGAATCCGCGTCACCGGCTTTTAGCTGCCAAGGGGTTGGCAGTCTGCCAATTCATTGACATTCAAATCAATGTCGTTGCCCAGGGAACGCTCTGCGCTCGAATTGATTTCCAGCGCAGAGCATTTGCAACTTTATGGATCCTGTATGGCAAACGGCGTGCTACGAGGAGAAAACAGGAAGATCGGTTTCCTGAAATCCTTGCTTGATCTATTGCAAATGGCTATGCCGAGCGAGACGCCCGGCAAGCATGCCGCCACGCAACGCGACTCGACTGGACGCGATGAGCCAGGCGCCTTCCGATTCAGTGCAGCCGCCACCCTACGGAACAGTTTAGGGAGAGAAAGGGATGTTGAGGATTACAGTGAAGGAGTTCGCATCAGAACAGCGATGGATTCTCCAGGGGAAGCTGACCAGCAACTCTGTTGATGGCCTGCTTTCCAGCTGGCGCACGGCCCGAGAGCATCCCTGTGCGAAGAATCGGGTTGTCGATCTTAACGATGTCGTCGTGATCGACAAGAGTGGTGAAGAGGTTCTGTCGGCGATGATGGAAGAAGAAGGGGTAACGTTCGTGGCAGATGGGCTTTATACGAAGCATCTTCTTAAGGCGCTGCGCGAGCGCCTCGGCAATCGTTCCCTCTCGTAATACAGTGCTGCATCAGCGCGCTTCCGAGAATCATTGCCATGCGCAAGGCCGTCAGGCGATGACGAGGGAATGCCTTAGTTGGGTCTCCCCAGCCAGCCGTATTGCCAGGCGACCGATACGTTCTGGTAGTTGCCGCCAAACTCGATATGGGCGCCGTCGCTGTAGCTGAATTTCAGGGATGAATGTTTGGTGATGGGAACTGCGGCGGTGACTCCCACGCGCGAGTTCTGGAGTTCCGAGTTGGGCTGGCCGACGCCACCGATGGTCGTCTCACCGCCCGTCCAGTAGTTGCCGTCGAGCGAGACCCACAGGCCGCGCTTCTTGAAGTCGTAGCTCAGGTGGGTTTCAAAGGCAGCCATCGGTGCTTGCGTCAGGGACCTGGTGCCGGGGTAGTAGGAGTTGCGCGACCAGTAGTCGTTATTTGTGGTGAAGAACCAGGCTCCTACATAGCCATCCAGCACCCAATGGTTAAAGCGCTGGGAGTAGCCCAGCTCCGGCTTGAATGACCAGCGATTGGTTCCCCAGTTGATGAGCTTGGTGGGATCGTATTGCCCGGTCGGAGCGATTACTTTCAGGCTGGCGCCTATCAATATCTTCTGCTGCCATTTGAGGAACTGCCGCGGCTGCATGGCCGGGCCGCCCTTGAGGTTGACCGCGAGGCGGTACACCGAGTCGACGAGACCAGAGCGGTAGAGGTTTTGTCCCGCGCCGTTGAGGGTTCCCTGAAAGTGTCCCTCGCCATAGGGAAGCGCCGCCACGAAATTCGCGGAGCGGCCAAAGATGCCGAAGGAGTGATAGTAGTTGGCAATCGTTACGTTGTACTTGCCGGTCGCGTCGCTGGCTGGGAGCACGCCATTCAGATTGATGCTGCCGTCGAAAAAAGAGAAGGTCAGCGAAGCAGCATTGGAGTGGAAGGGCGTGATGAGGTACGCGCGCGGAGCGAGATCCTGCGCGATAGCTGTCGGCACCGGGCTGAGAAATGCCGCAGCTACTGCAATCCTTAGGATGGATCTCGCCCGCGGGTTTGATAGCACGCTCACGCCGAGGCCTTTCAGAAACGGGATGGAGCTGGTATTCGCAGTTGGGTTGAAGACGTCATTCGCAGTCTTCGACACAACTCAGTATGGCGCTCAGTCGTGAGATTGAGAACTGTCATAAACGGAAGCCGGGTCGGCGTTCTTGAGGGTAGCTATGCTTTACCATCGGGGTGCGGGCGGAGGAGCCATGCGATGGGGCTGAGAATCAGTAAAGGCGCATGGAGCTCGCGGCCTGGGATATTGGCGGCTGCGCTGTGCCTCTTGCTGTGCGCGCATGCTTTTGCTCAACTGCCCGGCACGATGACCGCGCCGGGGGCGACGCCGGTGGCACCGGTCGCGGCTGCCGAGGCGCACGTCGATCCGTTCGGCCGGACTACGCCCCGGGGCACGGTTACGGGCTTCATTCGGACGAGCCAACGGGGAGACTACGCTGGCGCTACGCGATTCCTGCAAGTGCCGACAGGACAATCGGCTCACGCCGAAACCTTGGCGCGCCAGCTCAAGGAGCTGATGGATCGGTACTACGTTCACTCCATCGAAAGCATCAGTGACAAGCCCGCGGGCGACGTGAATGACGGTCTGCCGCTGGATCGCGAGCGGGTGGGGTCGATTGCGATTGGTTCGATGAAGATGGACATCCTGCTGATCCGCGTGAAGGGAACAGGCGGGGATCAGATCTGGCTGATTTGCTCGGAGACGCTGGCCCAGGTGCCCGAGATGTATGACCTGCTGGAAGAGACCTGGGTGAACCGGATGATGCCGCGGGTACTGGTGGAGCGGTCATTCCTGGGGTTCTCAGCGGCGCAATGGATTGCCTGGGCGGCCTCGATCCTTCTTCCGCTCTTGTTGATGTGGCTGGTTGCGAGACTCACTCTGGCCGGGATTGAGAGGGCAACGTTACAGATTGACAGCAAACGACGCGCGGAGCGATGGCTGAGCGGGATGCGGTCGCCGATCACGCTTGTCATCGTGATGCTGGTCAACCTGTTGGCAGTGCGAACGCTCGGCTTGTCGCTGAGTTTCCGCCTGGCGTATCGGCAGGTGGGAATTATTGTTGTGCTGATCGGCGTGACATGGCTGGTCCGCCGGGCACTGAAGCTTCTCTTTGAGCGAGCCAGGACGGTTGCATGGATACACGGCGACACCAACAGACGATCGCTGATGATGCTGGGCGAGCGATTGATGAGCGTGTTCGTCGTGGTGGTGGCGGTCTTCGCTGTCCTCACGGTGTTGGGAGTTGATACCAAGACCGCGCTGGCTGGCGTCGGGATTGGCGGCGTCGCGGTCGCGCTGGGTGCTCAGAAGTCGATCGAGAATGTTCTGGGTGGAATCTTTCTGCTGATGGACAACGCGCTGGCGGTGGGCGACCGGTGCTCGATCTCCAACCGCCTGGGGTATATCGAGGACATCACGCTACGGTCTGTGAAGGTTCGAACAGATGACCAGAGCCTGCTGTCGGTTCCCGCGGGTGCGCTGGCGCAGTCGAACATCGAAAACTTTGCAACGCGTCGAAAGACGTTGCTGGAGACGCGAGTGCGGCTTCGTTATGGGGCAACCGCTGCGCAGATCCGGGAGGTGCTGTCCGGAATTCAAAAGCTCTGCGCGGAGAATCGGCGCGTGGAGCAGGAGACGAAACGTATTCGGCTGGTTGGGTTCGGGGAACGCGGCATAGAGATCGAGATCTATCTCTACGTCCTGACTTCAGACACGGCGACTTTTTTCGAGACGCGCGAAGAGTTGCTGCTGGCAGTTGCGGACATTGTGGAGGCGTCGGGCAGCGGGTTTGCCGGGCCTACGGAGTTTCTCTACCTGGATGAATCGGGAGATGAGGCAGGTAAGAATGGAGCTGCCGGTCCGCGGGTTAAGCGGCAGCGCGATGCACCCCAGGGAGAATGAAGCTTCGAAAATTCCGTCGGCGTTATTTGGGAGCGGGCGTAAGGCTGGGCTTCTTCCAGGTTCCGTTGAGGACGGCGTCTCCGGGCATGTAGACACGGAAGATCCCGTAGAACGGGCCGTTGGGCGCGGGCAGCCAGTTGGATTCCTTGTCGGGCCCTGGACTCTCGTGAGAGAGATAGAAGGTGAGCGAGCCGTCGGGGCCGTACTTGTAGGTGTCGAGCGTGGTGGAGTTGAGCAGGTAGCGCTTGAGGGGGTTGGCTACGAGGAGCTGAGTGGTGCCGTCGTACATGGTGAGCGACCAGAAGGCCTTGGTTGCGGGCAGGCCGTCTTTGGGGAAGAGAAGTTCATAGTTGGACTTTGAGGCGTCGAGGGGTTGGTGGTTGGCGTCAATGAAGTAGCCGAAGTAGAGCGCGTCCTGTTTGGAGTTGCCGTACAGACCGAGCTTGGCGCCGGCGTATCGGTAGAGGTAGTTGTCCTTAAGAAAGTCGCGAGTGCCGAACATGTCTCCACTGGAGATCGTATCGGTATTGATTTTTTTCATGACGGTGGCGAGATCGGCTTGTGAGCCCTCAAGGCCGTCGCCGATTGCCTGCTGGATTGCGGGAGAAAATTTGTTGAGTTCGAAGGTTTGGCCAGGGCCGATGTGGAGCTTGGCGAAGCGGGCGAGCAGCGCGCTCTCGGATGGGTTCGGCGGGCAGAACTGAAAGAGGAAGTTGACGATGGGGAAGATCGCGGCCGAGGGCTTGGCGATGTCGGCCGGCCTGGGCCAGGTGATGGCTGCGGGTGTTGGCGGCGCAGGCTGGTGCAGGAACGAGCTGAGCGGCTCCGCATGATAGCCGGCTTGAATATTGTTCACGTTGGGGAGGTCGGCCAGGTTGAAGAGCTGGCTGCGGAAGAGCAGGTAGGCGAATTGCGTCTCGCAGGTGATGACCGCCTTGATGCCGGTGGGTGTTGCGCCATGCCAGCCGGGCCCGGCGATGAGGAACGTGCCGCCATCGTTGCCGAAGGCGCGGGTGCCGAGGTAGGCGAAGTTGTAGGTGTAGAGATCGATCATCTGGCCGGTGTAGTAGCGCGTGGGCTCGATCGCGGGCAGGGTGATGACGAGCGGCTCGGCGCGAAGATCCATCCAGATATAGGAGTACGGCGTGTCGGAGTTGGGGGTGACAACGAACTTGTCGTCGGGCGTGGCGACGGACTTCGCGCTGGTGAGGATGTTGAAGGGTGCGCGGTAGTCAGGGCTGGAGGTGTCGATGGCCTGCTTGTACATGGTCTGATAGTTGGCGGCCATGGGGAAGCCGTAGATGAAGGCGTCTTTGGCGACGGCGCGGGCTTCGGCTATCGAGAGCGTGAGGTCTTCGTCGGTGAGAGTGTCGGGCATGGTGCGTCCTTTCGGGCGATTCGAGCTTATGACACGGGTTGGGCTTCAGGGAACTTCCATGTGCCATCGAGAATGGCGGGACGCGGGCGATAGAGGCGCACCATGTAGTTCCAGCCGGGGCTGATCGGTAGACAGTTGGGCAGTTTCCCATCGCAGCCTCCGAACTGGACGTTGACCGAGCCGTCGGCTTCTTTTTTCGCGGTGAGATTGTTGAGGGTGTAGGCGTTGTAGGAGTTTGGCTCGAAGTAGCCCTTGGCGTTGTAGAGGCTGATAGACCAGAAGCCATCGACAGGAACGTCCTTCACGGTGAGCCGGTAGATCGTCTTGCCGTCGTTCTTGCTCGGTGTGACGTTGAGATACATGGCTTCCTTTTCGGGATTGCCACCCCAGGCCATCGCGGCTCCGATGAGGCGGCGGACGGGCTCGGTCTCTTCCTTTGTTCCGAACATGCGCTTGGTGTCGGGAAGCGTCTCGCCAAGGACCAGCAGCGCTTCGCGAACCTTCTTCTGGCTTGCGGGATCCCACGGGGGAATTTCAAACTTGCCAGAGCTCTTCTGGTCGATGTGAAATGCGTCCTGAAGAGCGTTGACCCGCTTGAGATCGCTGGGATCGTTCGCGTCGACAAGTGTACGTACGGCGATGATGACATAGCGGGTGCCGATGGCTTCTTTGGTGAGCGGATAACTGCCTTTGCCGTACTTCACCATTGGGGTGTACTGGTCTTGGTTGATGACCTGCAGCGACATGAATCGCGGACCCGCGTCAGGGAGGATGATGGTGGCGGGGCTGGCGTCGAGGTCGAAGACTGCGGCCGAATAAAGCGTATCCCGATTGAGGCGAATGACGTTCTGGTGGTCGATCGGTGAGGGCGTTCGGAAGTGCAGGAATCTGCCAAAGCCGCCCTCTTTGACGATGTTGTTGAAGTAGAGATCGCTCTCGGCGCGGATGAAGTTGTCGGGGGTGACGGGGATGGGGGTGGTCGCGCTCACGGTGTTTCTCCTTTGCGTCGGAATTCTTCGAAAGGATGTTGTTCCGTTGTCGATTTACATCTGTTCGTGGAGATGGTGGAAGTCTGCGGCGGTTGCCAAAGCGATCGCCGCAGACCAAACAGGTTCAGCTTAGGAGGCAGGTCCCAGGTTCACCGAGGAGCTCAGCTTGAATCCGATAACGGTCTCGGATGGGAGCGTGATGTCGCGGTTGGTGGTAGCCGCGCCGACCGTGCCTGCGCCGGCGCCGATGAGGCCGCCGATGAGCGCGCCCTTGCCGCCACCCGCGATTCCGCCGATCAAAGCTCCACCGCCAGTGCCTCCGCCGACCATGGCAGCCGTCCGCTTGCCCTTACCGGTTGAGGTCTGAGAGTACGTTACGGTGTGAATCGGGAAGGTCGTACCGTGGAGACGAAAGCTGTTCAAGCGAAGAGCGAGGGTCGCTCCGCCCTTGAAACGTCCTGAGGCATGGGCTTCGGTAACGGTTCCAACGGCCCGCGTGCCGGCAGGAACGACCGCTTCGCCCTTGACCACTACCGGCGAAGAGAACGTGGCATCGAAGCTCTGACCGTCCATGCTGAGCTTGGATCCGACGGCCTGCACCAGTCGGACGCGAAGAATCGTCCCGGCCGGGATCACGACAGGTGCGGGCGGCGGCGGAGGAGGGGTAGTAGCCTCGGCTGGCGGTGCGGGCGCAGGAGCAGCAGCTTCGGCGGGCGGAGCGCCAGGGTTGGACGGTGCCGGCTCGGAAGATGGAGCTGCCGAGGGCGAAGATCCGGGGGATGCCGGTGCGGATGAATTCGGTGAGGCCTGAGAGGAGTTCGTTTCAGACGAGGCCGGCGTTGACGAAGTGCTCTTGCACCCTGTGGACCAAACGGCAAACGTTAGAAGCAATGTTGACGAAAGTACGATCCTGGTTCGCATCGAAACCTCTTTCCAGTTGAGTGTATGAGCGGTGACATCGGGGAAATACTGTCAAGTTTGACAGCTTAGATGCAATCTACGACTTTCCGCGACTCATAATACTCTCCGCTATAGCGAAGAATTGTTGAACCGTGCGCAGTGAGCGCAAGCGCGCGGACGAACCAGGCGACGGCCTGAACCGGGGGGGGGTTACGGTCGGCCCAGGGATTGAGACAGGAGGATGAGATTTTCCGGGTGGATGCGAATGAGGCCGCCTCGGGGCGAATCGATATCCGAGATGAGCAGGAACGACAGGGAGACAAAGAGCGGCAGAATGAGCGCCAGGCGCCGCTCGTTCCCGGACCGTCGCGTGGAGTAGCCGATCATCAGGTTGCAACCGATGCCAATGCCGATCAACAGCATCCAGGCTTCGAAGGGGATGCGGTTTCCCCAGGCGAACTCGGTGTAGCCCTGGGAGTTGAGTACGTCGTTCATACCGGCGGCGACCAACGCCGTGACCGGGGTTGGATTCGCAGTGGCGGGCGCTTTAACGGCGGACCATAGCTGATTCTGAAGTTGCGCGGTATCCACATTGTTCTGTTGAAGCAGACGTTCAGAACGCGTCTGGTAGAACACGATACGTTGATCGAGGTAGCTGCGCAGCAGTTGATGCACGCGGTCGGCATCGGCAGCCGGCAGCAGGTCCGCTCTCACGTACTCGGTGCCAATGGCGTTGGCCTCCGCCTCCTCGTAGTTCTTGCGCTGGTCAAAGCGGGTGACGGCCATCGAAAAGGTAAAGCCGATCATCAGGCCGAGCAAGGTGAGTGTGGCAGTCAGGACGATGTCGAAGTCGGGCCGCGCGTCGTCGGTTAGGGTGCGCCGCTTGCGGAAGGCTGAGCCTATCCTCTCGGAAATCCAGAGAAGGAGGAGTGATGCGAAGAAGACGAATATCGGATAACTCATAGCTCACGGGCCTTTCTGGCGTTATGGCGCTCGGTCTGGGCTACTGTGGCAGGGTGGCTTTGGCTGCGGCAGCTGGAGTCGCTGGGTACGGCAGTTCTCGGCACGGAAACGTTGTGGTACATGACCGATGACGTGGAAAGCATAGCAGGTCGCAAACTCTGGAGAGTCGGCCGCCGGGCGGCCGCGGTGTGCGCCACGAATCTTCTCTAGCTGGTGTGGGGTTGACTCCGAGGGCGCGACTAGAAGTGCGGGACGCCCTTGGTGAACGTGCCGGGTGGGGAGAGATTGTGGCGGCAGGGTGGCTCGGTGAGGTCGCGTTGCGAGGAAGTGAAGATGGCGTCGTTCTGGGAGATGAGGTAGTCGGCGGTGCGCGCGGCCAATGCCTGAATGGTGAGGCCGGGGTTCGCAGAACCTTGCGTGGGGAAGACAGAGCCGTCCATGACGAAGAGATTGGGGACGTCCCAGGTGCGGCCGAACTTGTCGCAGACACCGGTGTGCGGCGTGGCGCTCATGCGGGCGCCGCCGACGAGGTGAGCGTAGCGTTGTTCCTGGACTACTTCGTGTGCGCCGGCTGCGCGCATGATGTCCATCACTTTGTTCTTGCCGAACTCGATGAGCTTCTTGTCGTTGTCCTTGAGCGAGAACGTGACCTGCGCGACGGGAAGGCCGAAGCGGTCGCGCGCGTCGTGGCGGCCGTCCTTGCCGTCGGCGAGTTCGATGCGATTGTCTTCCCAGGGAAGGATTTCGCCGAGCAGGCCGAGCGGCGACCAGTGGTTGTAGTCCATCATCTCGCGACGAAGGCCCCAGCCCCAGACGTGTTTGGCCGCCATCATTTGTTTGGAGAAGGCGATGGGCAGCGGGCCGACGGTTTGCACGGCGAAGCCTCGAGCGAAGTTGCGCTTCGGGTCGGTCTCGTAGAACTCTTCGGTGAGCGCGTGCGCGGGCGGAGCCTTGTATTGGCGAATGAGGTCTTCAAACTTGCCGAGAATGACGTTGCCGGCCTGCGCCATTAGATATTTGCCGAGCGTGCCGGAAGAGTTGGCGAGGCCCTGCTCGTGGCCGGGGCAGGCGGAGTTGAAGAGCAAACGAGGGGTTTCGAGCGCGTAGCCGCAGACGATGACGGCGCGGGCGTTCTGAAAATGCTCGTGGCCTTCTTCGTCGAAGTAGATGATGCCGTTGGTGCGGCCGGAGTCGTCGAGCGAGATGCGCGCGACCATGGAGTTGTCGCGGATCTCGGCGCCGTGCGCGATGGCGTCGGGGATGTGCGTCACGAGGGTGGAGGCCTTCGCGCCGACCTTGCAGCCCTGGATGCAGAAGCCGCGATAGATGCAGTGCGGACGGTCGCCGTGCGATGCGGAGAGTATGGCGACGGGGCCGCCGGCACACACGGGAATGCCGAGCGCAGTGCAGCCCTTGATGAGGACGTTGCCGACTTCGCCGACGGGATGCGGGCCATAAGGATGGCCGTGCGGCTTGCCCCACGGATAGTAAGCGGGACCAGCGACGGGCATCTCGCGCTCGAGGAGCTGGTAGTAGGGCTCGATGTTTTCGTAGCCGATGGGCCAGTCGGCGCCAACGCCGTCCTGCGTGTAGACCTCGAAGTCAGAAGGGTGGAAACGCGGGACGAAGGAGGCCCAGTGGACGGAACCGCCACCAACGCCCTTGCCACTGTTATTGGAGCCGAGGGCGAGCGGGTCGGCGCCGCCGGTGATGCGCAGGTCGTTCCAGTAGAGCTTGTGCGAGCCGGCTTCGTCGGAGACCCATTGGCGCTCGGTATCCCAGAAGGGTCCGGCCTCGAAACCGACGACCTTGAAGCCGGCGCGCGCGAGACGTTGCAGCAGGACGCCGCCTGCGGAGCCGACGCCGACGATGGCGTAGTCGATGAGGTCGGTGTCGCGAAAGCGGCGCGCGGGCAGCTTGATCTGCTGCATGGGGCCGAGGAGTTTGGTGTCCGCGGGCTCGTGTGGTTTGCCGAACCGGCCACCGACGGGCGTGTTGTCAAAGAGACTCAATGGGTGCCTGCCTGTCCGTGATGCGACGATTCTTGCTCGCCGGTTTTCTGTGGGCGATCGGAAATTGTGTCGTCGGGGGCGAGCCATTGGTAACGCTGCTCGTTGACCTCCCAGGGCTCGGCCTCACCGCCTTCGATGCGCATGTAGCCGCGCGGATAAGCGGGGCCGCCAAAGCCGATTTCGTCCCACGCGGAGGGGTGTGCGTAGTAGACGGTGCAGCAGTCGGTGACGAGCATGGCCCAGAAGCGCTTGAGGTTCATCTGCTGCCAGAGGGATTGCGCGGCTTGTGGCTTGTTGTCGTGGAGGGATTGCAGGATCGTTTCCTGGTCGAGCGTGCGGAGTTGGTGGAAGGGTTTGTTGTGCAGCTCTTGCGCCATCGTGTCGATTGCGCGGACGGCGAGGCGATAGGCTTCCTGGTCGGACGGCATGTCTTCATAGCGGTAGCCTTCGATGCGATTGAGGTGGAGGCGTTCGTCGAGGTGGGGCAGGATCGGGATGCGGGTTGCGTCGGTGCGGTCGTCCTGCGGGAGGATGCGGTCGATGACGGCTTCCATAGTGGCGGCTTCTTCAGGGGTGAAGAAGCGTGGGGGTGGGATGTTGTGGATGCGGTCGAGAACTACTTTGCGCGTTGCGGCGTCCCAGTAGTTTTGTTGTTCGAGCGTGTGGAAGTTGGGATAGTACCCGGGCGTGGGTTTGGGGTCGAGGGGAAGGCGAGAAGTTGGGTCGAGAGGCGCGTTGGTTTCGGAAGCGGTAGAAGCCCATGTCTCAGAAGCGAGACGTGGGGCACCCGAATCTGTGGCGAGCGACTTCCTTTTCCTGAACATCAGGCGCGCTCCCTTCGCATGAAGTAGGCGAGCGCGCCGATGAGGCCGCAGGCGGCCATGAGCATCGGCGCGAAGATCGGTGGACCGTAGAGGATGTTGTAGAGCGGCTTGCGTGTGCCGCCAGAGCGGCGAGCGATGCCGCGAATGTGGTAGCCGGTGCCGATGGCACCGTTGAGCATGAGCAGCGCGGCAGCGGCCGGGAGCAGCGTGTTCGCGATGAGCCGGCTACGCAATGACGCGAGCGCGGCGAAGATCATCAGCGGCGCGAGCAGCACGGGCGACCACTGCACGCGGAACTTGAACTGGTCTTTGTAGTGCGAGTACCAGCTCTCCGCGCCGACCGCGAAGGTGCCGACGGCGCAGACGATGCAGAGATGTTTCTGGAAACGGCCAGAGCGGATGTCGTCGCCGAAGCTTGGTCTACGCAGCGAGAGTGCGGCAGTTACAGCGTGGCTGCGGAGACCGTGATCTTCCTCGCGTTGCAGGTAGCTGGCGATGACACCAAGGTAAGCGCTGGTGCCGAAGAGCAGCGGCGCGAAGAGTGGCGGGCCCATGACGATGTTGGTGATGGGAAGGCGCCAGCCGCCGGGCTTGCGCGCGATGCCGCGGATGTGGAAGCCGAAGCCGATGATGCCATCGGCGAGCGTGAGAAAGCTGGTGTAGCGAAGGAACGACGTCGCGAGTGCGCGGCTGAAGAAGCTGCAGATGGCGGCAGCGGTGAGCGTGCCGGAGAGAATCACCGGCGTGTACATCACGGGGTTGGAGTAGCCGCCCTTGTAGTGCTCGTAGGCGACTTCCATGCCGGTGACGATGCTGGTGCTCGCGACCAGCAGTGACATGGAGCGCTGGAACGTTCCATGCTGGAGATGATCGACGACCAGGTCTGCAGGTTTTGCAAGCGAAGAGGGGAGAGCTCGCACGAGGGCCGTCGGGCTGGTGTCGGGAAAGCTCATCTCGATTCCTTCGCGAACTGCTCCGCGTCTTTCTGTTTGAATTCGATGCCGAGGCCGGGGCGCGCGAAGTCGGGGTGCATGCAGCCGTCGGATTGTGCGGCACGGAAACCGTCGAACAGCATGGACTCGATGCGCACGTGGTCGTGGAAATATTCAACGTGGCGGAGTGGGCGGGCCGCGCAGGCGAGATGCATGTGGATAGTGGGCCCGCAGTGCGCGGAGAGTGGGAGCGGATGCGCGTCGGCGATGGCGGCCGCGTCCATGAAGCCGGTGACGCCGCCGCAGCGCGTGGCGTCGGCCTGGATGACGTCGACGGCTTCGGCGGCGATCATCTTGCGGAGGTACATCGCGTTCCAGCTGTACTCTCCAGCGGCGATGTCCATGCCGGCGGGTGCGCGGTTGCGAAGGAGATGCAGGCCGGCGAGATCGTCGGAGGAGACGGGCTCTTCAAACCAGGTGACGTGGTGCTCGGCGTGCGCAAGCTCGGCGAAGTGGAGAGCCTGCTTCCGGGAGTAGGCGCCGTTGGCGTCGATGAAGAGCTCGGCGTCAGTGCCGATGGATTTGCGGGCGACGGCGATGCGATGTGGGTCGGCGTCGGGATGTGTGCCGACTTTCATCTTGACGCGCGGGATGCCTTGCGCAATCCATCCGGAGAGTTGCTTGCAAAGCTGCGCGTCGGTGTAGGTGGTGAAGCCGCCGGATCCATAAGCAGGCGCGGCTTTGCGAATAGGGCCGAGGAGCGTGGCGAGTGGCTGGTTGAGCAGCTTGGCTTTGAGGTCCCAGAGCGCGATGTCGACCGCGGAGAGCGCGGTGGCGCCTATGCCTTCCGTGCCGTAGTTGCGCTGCGAGATGCGCATGGCCGCGAAGAGGGTGTTAGTGTCGAGGGGGCTTTGGTTGAGGCAGTGCTTTTCGATAAGCTCGCGGGCGACCGCGGCGGCGGTGAAGTGCGTGTAGGTGTAGCCGATGCCGGTTGTGTTCGCTGCGTGGAGCTCGACGACTACGAGGGTGGTCGACTTCCACGCGATGGTGCCGTCAGCTTCGGGGGCGTCGGTGGGGATGGTGTAGGCGCGTGCGGTACCGGAGCGGATTGTCGCTGCGGTGGTCATTACACGATCTGGCGCACCGTGTCTTTGGCCGCGGTGAGCGCGATCCTGATGCGGTTGGGTTCGCCTTTCGCGAGTGCCTCAGAGAACTTGACGGCCTGATCGGTGGTGATCTTCGCAGGAAGCATGGCGGTGAACTGATCGACGACAGCTTCGATGATGACCGGGCCCGGCATGGCGAGCGCTTCGTCGAACTTCGCGCCGGCCGTGCGCGGGTCGTCGATGCGGACGCCGTTCGCGCCGACGGCTTTGGCGAGCGCGACGAAGTCGATGGGGAAGAGCTCGCATTGATATTCGGGATTGCCCTGGAACACCATTTGTTCCCACTTGATTTGTCCGAGCGTGTTGTTCTTGATGATGACGATCTTGATGGGAAGTTTGTAGGCGACGGCCGTGATGATCTCGCCCATGAGCATGGTAAAGCCGCCGTCCCCGACGATCCCGATCACCTGGCGATCGGGGAAGGCGATCTGCGCGGCGATGGCGTAGGGCATGCCGCACGCCATCGTCGCGAGGTTGCCGGAGCAGGAGTGCATTTGGCCCCGCTTGGCTTGCATGTAGCGCGCCCACACGGTGGTGTTGGTGCCGGAGTCAGACACGATGATCGCGTTTTCCTGGGTGCGCTTGGAGAGCTCCCAGCCAACGACCTGCGGCTTCATCGGCATGGCGGTGGAGGTGCCCTCCTTCTCGAGGATCGCGTTCCACGACTTCATGTTCTTCTGCGCTTTCTCGAGGAAGCGGCGATAGCTGTTTCGCTGGAGCAGCGGCAGAAGCAGTCGGAGGGTCTTCTTCGAGTCGCCGACGAGACCCACTTCGACGGGCGTGCGTAGACCAATGCGTTGCGCGTTGGAATCGATTTGAATGCTGCGACAGTCGCCCGGCTTCGGAAGGTATTCGATGTAGGGGTAGGAGGTGCCGATCATCAGCAGGGTGTCGCATTCTTCGAGCGCTTCTTCGGAGGGCGCGGTGCCGAGCAGGCCAATGCCGCCGGTGGTGTAGGGCGAATCGTCGGGCACGCAGCCTTTGCCGAGCAGCGGCTTGATGATGGGCGCGCCGAGGAGCTCGGCAAGCTCCAGCAGTTCGTCGGTTGCGTGCAGCGCGCCCTGGCCCGCGAGGATCGCGATGCGCTTGCCGTCGTTGAGAATCTTTGCTGCGGCCTGCAGATCTGCGGTTGAAGGCACATTGCCGGAGATCGCGCCCACGGTGGAGGAATGGTTGGGCTTGTTGCGCTCTGAGCGCTCGGCCTTCATGGATTGTGTTTGAACGTCGATGGGAATGGTGATGTGGGCGACGCCGCGCTTCTCGATAGCAGAGCGAATGGCGAGGTCGGCAACGGGCTCCATGTGGGCGCCGCTCATCACCCGGTTGTTGTAGACGGCGACGTCGATGAAGAGCTTGTCGAGTTCGACGTCCTGCTGCTGGAACGTTCCTGCAACGTCGTTGAACTGCATGCCCGTGATGGCGAGGACAGGCTGCTGGTCCATCTTGGCGTCGTACAAGCCGTTGAGCAGATGAATGCCGCCGGGGCCGGAGGTGGAGAGGCAAACACCGAGACGGCCCGTGAACTTTGCGTATGCGCAGGCCATGAAGGCGGCTGACTCTTCGTGGCGCACATGAATGAAGCGGATCTTCTTCTCGGCCTTGCGAAGAGCCTCCATCACGCCGTTGATCCCGTCGCCGGGAAGGCCGAAGATGGTGTCTACGCCCCACGCGATCAGGCGTTCTACGAGTACGTCCGAAGCATTCATTGCAAATTCTCCAGTGAAGCAGGCTTGAGCACCGAACGCTCCTGAAAGCTAAGACGCACATGAAGTCACGCGGGGTGCCCGGCGCAGACATCCCGAATGAAGCGGTTTAATTTGTCGGCTCTTTTTGCACACCGCGGTTTGGATTTTTCGCATCCACCAACTCAGGAGTTGATAGGGCCGATAGCCTTTCCTTCTGCGTATCCGTGTCGATGCGGCGAGTGCGCGTGAAAGGTTTCAGCGCGACTGGCGAGCCGCTTTCAGAGATCGCAGAATTCCTTCGGTACGCACGTCTTCGTACCACTCTTCGCCGTTGGGTTCAGGCTCGATGTTGTTCAGAATGCAGTCAGAAAAATATTGCATTTCGCCGCCGAACTGATCGGTGTGCTTGAAACTTTCAGTGCTCTGCTTGTCTCCGATCGCGATCACCTGGTGAATGGCTTTGCCGAAGCTGTACGCCGGATCCAGGTGGACCCAGCCTTTGGTCCCGACGGCGAAGAGCGAGTTCGCGGTGTTGCCGTAGTAGGACAGCGTGAATTGAGCGAGGCGCTGCTGTGGAAAGCGCAGCGTGACAGCGACAGTGTCGTCAAAGTCCTGGTCGAACTGCGATTCGGGATGTCTGGTGCCGACGGCGGAGACTACTTCCGTGGGCTCGTCTTCGAAGAGGTAGCGCGCCGCGTTGACGCAGTACGGTCCCATGTCGAGAACGGGGCCGGCGAGCTCGCCGGAATGGACGCGGTGGTTTGAGGGATCGACGATCTGCGTGAACGTAGAGGTGAAGATGTGGACGAAGCCGAGGTCGCCGGAGCGAATTCTCGCGATCGTGTCGAGTGTGCCCGGCTCGAAGTGAAGACGATAGGCGACCATGAGCTTGGCAGACGAGGCTCGCTCTGCGGCGAGAATCGCTTCGCAGCATTCGGTAGAGATTTCCAGCGGTTTTTCGGCCAACACGTGAATACCCGCGTTCAGAGCAGGCACGATGAACTCGGCGTGACGCCAGTTGGGCGTTGCAAGATAGATGGCGTCAAACGTGCGGGAGTCGAGGGCTTTTTGAAACTCCTCGTAATTGTAGGTCGCCTCGACGCCATACTTTTTTGCGAGCTCTTTGGCCTTCTCCGCATCGGAGGTTACCAGCGCCGTGATGGTGGAGTTGCCGGTGTGGGCAACGCCCGGCATCATATCTTCCTGCGCGATGTCGCCGAGGCCAACGATGGCATAGCGGATCGTTGGGGCTGATGGGGTCGAGCGGTTAAGACCAAAGACTTCCTTGATTTCAGTTGCGATTCCCATGATGTCTCCTCGGAGCGGGCGTTGCGGTTGGCCTGGCGGCGGCTGGGCCTGGGGCGGTCCGGCGCCGCAGGTTGGCACCCCGCGCGCGGCGCAAAAATGGTTGCAGAACTCACGTTGGCATCTCGCTTGCGATAATGGAGCGTGCAACAGGACGCCGTGCCATCCTGATCTCTTGATATATGGACAGCAGACGCGCGACAAAGAGTTGCTTCGCATGGTGATGCGCTATGTCTTGAATCGAACGAAGAGAGGGAAGATGGAGCGAGGTCCGTAGAAGCGAGGGTCCGTAGAGAGGTCGCGCTATGCAGCTCGGCCGTGCGCAGGAAGTCGAAGCTGCCGCCAGGATCGAGCGTGAGGTTCGTCAGCCGCCCCGAGTGGATCACGATGTTGTCGGGATACCAGAGCGGGATGGTGGGGAGATCGGTGGCGAGGATCTGCTGGATTTGAATGTAGTCGCTGCGGCGCGTGGCTTCGTCGGTGGCCTGGCTGGCGGCTTGCAGGAGCGCATCCACGCGCGGGTTCGAGTAGTGGCCGCGGTTCGCGCCCTTGGGTGGAAACATTTCGGTGGCGTAGCAGTAGTGGAAGATGTCGGGGTCTTCGTTGGAGCCGATCCAGCGCAGCAGGTACATCTGAAACGCGCCCTTGGTGATGTCGGAGTAGAAGGTGCCGAACTCCGTCGAGCGTAGCGAGAGCGCGATGCCGACGTCGCGCAGCTCGGCCTGCATGGCCTGTGCTTCGAGGCGCGTGGTCTCGTCGGTGGAGGTCTTCATGGTGAGATGAAGGCGAATGCCGTCGCGGTCAGGCTTGAGGCCGGCGGCGTCGAGTAACTGGATGGCACGCGCGGGACTGTGCGGATACTGCGCGAGATCGGCGTCGGGAGCGGCAGCCCAGTGGCCGGGCGGAAGCAGCGTGTCGGCGAGATGCGCGTGGCCGCGCCAGAGTGCGGCGATGAGCGCTGGGCGATCGATTGCGAACGCGATGGCCTGGCGGACGCGCGGGTCGCGCAGCGAAGAATCCTGCACGTTGAAGTTGAGGTAGTCGACGCGCGCGCCCGGGCCGGTGGAGACGCGCAGGTTCGGTGAGTTGCTGAGAGCGTGCACCATGTCCATGGTGAGAACGTTGCTCTCGACGTCGGCCGAACCCTTCTTCATCTCGAGCGCCGCGGTGATGGTGTCAGGCACAACCTGGAAGCGGATGTGCTCGATCGTCGGGCTGACCGCACCCGCCCAGTAGCTGGGATTGCGGTCAAGCAGCACCTCCTTATCCTGCACCTGCGAGACGAAGCGGAAGGGCCCGGAGCCGATGGGGTGAAGGCCTTCGTCGCGCGCGGCGCCAGCCTCGACGACACCGAACAGGCCGTCCGAAAGATTGAACAGCAGGCTCGGCTGCGGCGTGCTGGTGTGCACGATGACGGTGAGCGGATTGGGCGTGTCGACCGCGGTGATGGCCTTGAACGCACCGCCCTTCGCGGTGATGATCGCGCCGTTGGTCATGCTGCGGATCGACCACGCGACGTCAGCGGCAGTGAGCGGATGGCCGTCGTGAAAGTGGACGCCCGCGCGCAGATGGAAGATCCATGTCAGCGGGTCGGGGCGCTCCCAACTGGTAGCGAGCCATGGCTGCAGGTTGAAGTGCGCGTCTTTGCGGACGAGGGGGTCATAGATGAGTTCCCCAATGCGCTCGGATTGCGAGTCCGTGCCCTGGCGCACGTCGAGGTTGTTCGGCGAAGACTCGATCAGGAAGGTGAGGGTGTGGGGGTTCTTCGCGGACGGCGCGCATGCGGTGAGCGCAAGAAGCGTGGCGGCGCCGATATATGCATGCTTCATAGCGATCCTCGCGCGCGGAGACCGAAGGCAGCGACGTATATGAAGAGCGGGCTGCGGAACCTCGCGCTGCGCGCGCGGACGCATCCGGAATTCCGAAGAGGCAGGGTGCGTTGGAGCTTGAGAAGAAACCGGGGGATGCAGTCCATTCAGTCGTTTGCGCGGGCGCGTTGTTGACGATGTGCCTTGGTGGCAGTTTGGCGTTCGCGCAGCGTGAGACCAGTGTGCATGGCGCGAAGACCTTTTGCATCCTCTGAACCTGGATTACACCTATCAGATCACGGAGTCGGACCAGGATATCTCATCGTTCGGGCGCCGATCCGGCGGCGGTGAAGTTTCGTGGCGGATATTATCTGTTCGTCACGCGTTCGATGGGCTACTGGTATTCGAAGGACATGGATGCGTGGACATTCATCCGGCCCCAGCGTTGGTACTTCCAGGGATCGATGCGCCGGCGGCGCAGAACTGGCAGGACAAGGAGCTGTACGTCACGGGCGATCCTTCGGGGTCGATGAGTTTGCTGTACACCGATGATCCGAAGAAGGGCGACTGGCAGGCCGTACCGGCGATCCTGAACGGACTTGAAGACCCGGACTTCTATATGGACGACGATGGGTCGGCGTATATGTTTTGGGGATCGTCGAATGTGTATCCGATCAAGGGTGAGGGGCTTGATCCGAAGCACCGGTTTCTTCCGATGGATCAGCCGGTCCCGCTGTTTCATCTCGACGAGGCGCGACATGGTTGGAGCGTGGAGAGCGATGCTGACTCGAAGCTGGCGGCTACATGGAGGGCGCGTGGCTGACGAAACACGCTGGGACGTATTACATGCAGTACGCGGCCCCGGGAACCGAATGGCCGACGTATGGCGATGGCGTGTACACGGCGAAGTCGCCGCTGGGGCCTTATACCTATGCGTCGAATAGTCCGATGTCGTATAAGCCGGGCGGCTTTATCAATGGCGCGGGGCATGGCAGCACGGTGGAGGGGCCGGGCGGTCAGTTCTGGCACTTCGCGACGATGTCCATCTCCGTGAACTTCAAGTATGAGCGGCGGATTGGGATGTTCCCGACGTTCTTCGACAAGGATGGCGTGATGTACGCCGACACATCGTTTGGAGACTACCCGCACTTTGCGCCGAGCCTGGCGGAGAAGAAGGGCGCGTTCACGGGATGGATGCTGCTGTCGTATAAGAAGCCGGTGACCGCGTCGTCGGTGGGCGAGTTTTCGCCGCAGAATGTGACGGACGAGAATGTGAAGACGTATTGGGTGGCAAAGGACAATGGTCCGGGACAATGGTTGCAGATCGATCTGCAGACCGTGGGCACGATTCGCGCGTTCCAGATTAACTACGCGGACTACAAGTCGAACCTTTACGGGCGCGTGCCGGGATTGTATGAGCAGTATGTCGTGGAGTCGTCGCGCGATGGCAACATGTGGACGATGTTGAAGGACCGGCGCAAGATGAGCTCGATACGCCGAACGATTATGAAGAGCTGTCCACGCCGGTCGAGGGCCGCTACGTTCGCTTCCGCAGTCTGCATGTGCCGACACGGAATCTTGCGATCTCGGAGTTCCGCATCTTTGGCAACGTGGCTGGAGCCCGCCGCCGAGGTGAAGGATGTGCGCGTGTACCGCGGCAGGACCGGCGCGATGCAACGGTGAGCTGGGATGCGAGCCGGGCGCGCAGGGATACAACGTGCGCTGGGGAATCGCTCCGGACAAGCTCTACTCGTCATGGCTGGTGTACGGAAAGAACTCGGTGTCGATACGCGCGCTGAATGTTGGTCCTTCGTATTACTTCACGGTTGAGGCGTTTGACGTGCATGGAGTTGGCCGCGCTCGGGGGTGGTTGCTGCGCTTCACGCGTAGGTCACCTTCCCGAGGATGACGGGTCGCGCGGCGCCGGTGGCAGAAGGAATATTGCCGGGAAGGCCGTGCCAGGTGAGCCAGCCTAGTAACGCGAATGCGGCGGCTTCTTTGGCTTCGACGGGCAAGCCGGCGCTGGCGGTGGTGGAGACCTTGACGGCGAGCTGCGCGAAGCCTTCGCTGAGCATGCGCATGAGGGTGAGGTTCTTCGTGCCCCCGCCCGCTGCGATGAGTTCGGTGGCGCGCGCGAGTGGCGCGTGTTGCCCGAGGTGCGGCCAGCAGAAGCGGCGGTAGGCGTCGAGGATGGTGGCCGCGGTGAACGCGGTGGTGGTGGCGATGACGTCCTGCTTGCGGGCCCTGGCACGCGTGCAAAGTGCGAGGAGTTGATGGGCGAAGGCTCCGCCGAACTCTTCACGGCCGCAGGACTTGGGCGCGGGCGCAGAGAAGTAGGGCGCGGCGAGCAGCTGGTCGAGGACGGGCTGGAGGATGCGGCCGCTCGCGGCGATGGCTCCGTCCCTGTCGAAGCGACGGTTGTAGAGCTGCTGCGTGAGCAGGTCGATGAGGATGCTGGCGGGGCCGGTATCGAAGGCGAGGACGTCTGCGGCGGTGCAGGCCGCCGGCAGTGCGGTGACATTGGCAATGCCGCCGAGGTTGAGCAGCACGCGATTCTTTGTCGCGTGGCGGAAGAGGCAGAAGTCGAGCATGGGGACG
Organism: uncultured Acidobacteriaceae bacterium; assembly: GCA_963737325.1. GTDB lineage: Bacteria > Acidobacteriota > Terriglobia > Terriglobales > Acidobacteriaceae > Granulicella. The sequence goes on along the minus strand of CAVTSJ010000014.1, from coordinate 21,131 downwards.
AGCGGCGCGCCCTGGCCACCCGCGGCGAGATCGGCGGGGCGGAAGTCGCTGACGATGGGGATGCGCAGGCGTTCAGCGAGCAGTGCGGGTTCGCCGATCTGCGAGGTGCAGCGGATCGACGCGCCGAGAAACTTCGCGGGCGCGGCCTGGTGGTAGATCGTCTGGCCATGCATCGCGGCTAACTGCGGCTTAAGTTTCAGCTCGCGCGCGGTCGTCGCGATGCAGTCAGCGTAGAGCTCGCCGAGTCGCCACGAAAGTTGGCTCAGTTCGGCGGCCGTCGTCTTTTCGCCGGCCGCGACGCTCAGGATCTGCGCGCGCAGTTTCTTGTCGTAGGGGAAGGCGCGGTGGCCGAGGAGCTTGAGGCGCGGAGCAGAGTCGGCATGAAGAGCGGGTGAGATGCGGCACAGCGCAACGTCGATGCCGTCGGCGGAGGTGCCGGACATAACGCCGGCGACGAGCAGCGGCTTGGGTTGTGGAATCTTCATACGTCGCCTTTGAGTTCGCGTTGCAGTTCGGCGAGTAGCTGCAGCGCTTCGCGCGGAGTGAGGCCGTCGATGTCGACTTGCTCGATGCGGTCGACGATGCGCTGCGAGAGCGGAGTAAACATTGTCATCTGCACCTTCGCCTCACGAGCAGCGGGCGCCGACTCGCGCACCTGCTGCGTCTCGGCGCGCTCGTGGACCTTGAGCACCTCGCGCGCGCGGCTGATGACGGCATTGGGAAGCCCGGCGAGGCGTGCGACTTCGATGCCGTAGCTCTTGCTGGCGGCGCCCGGTTCGACGGTGTGGAGGAAGACAATGCCGCCGGAGTTCTCGCGCACCGTGACGCGCACATTGCGCAGGTGCGCGAGGCGGTCGGCGAGCAGCGTGAGCTCGTGATAGTGCGTGGCGAAGAGCGTGCGGCAGCCGATAGTGTCGTGCAGGTGCTCGACCGTGGCCCAGGCGAGCGAGAGGCCATCGTAGGTGGCAGTGCCGCGGCCCATCTCGTCGAGCAGCACGAGCGAGCGCGACGTTGCGGTGTTGAGAATCGCGGCGGTCTCGGTCATCTCCACCATGAACGTAGAGCGCCCGCGCGCGACATTATCCGCTGCGCCGATGCGGGTGTAGATGCGGTCGACCAAGCCGAGGCGCATGCTCTCTGCCGGCACGAAGCAGCCGCACTGCGCCATGATCACCAGCAGCGCGGCCTGGCGGAGATACGTGCTCTTGCCGCCCATGTTGGGGCCGGTGATCAGCAGCAGCGACGGCTCCGTCGCGGCCGTGTCGCCCGCGCACAGGTGCAGCGAATTGGGAATGAAGCGCCCGGCGCCCTGGTCTTCGAGACGGCGCTCGATGACCGGATGGCGGCCGTTGTGGAATTCGAGCAGGCCGCTGGCGTCGACCTGCGGGCGTACCCAGCCGCGCAGCGCGGCAAGATGCGCGAAGCAGCCGAGCAGATCGATGCGCGCGATCACGCGCGAGGTCTCGCGGATGCGCGTTGCGTTCGCAAGCAACTGGCGGCGCAGCTCGGCGAAGATGCGCCGCTCGATCTCTTCCGACCGCTCCTGCGCGGTCAGAATCTTTACTTCGAGATCTTTGAGTTCGGGCGTCGTAAAGCGCTCGGCGTTCACGAGGGTTTGTTTGCGCTCGTAGTCGTCCGGTACAGACTTCGCGTTCGCTTTGGTGACCTCGAGGTAGTAGCCGAAGACGGAGTTGAAGCGCACCTTGAGCGAGCCAATGCCGGTGCGTTCCCGCTCGCGCTCTTCAATGGAGGCGATGCGCTGGCGGCCGGTTGTCGACAAGCTGCGCACCGCGTCGAGATCTTCATCAACGCCTTCGCGGATGGCACCGCCGTCAGAGAGATTCAGAGGCGGCTCGTCGACCAGCGTGCGCGCGATGAGCTCGTTGAGGTCGTCGAGCGTATCGAGGCCGTTGGCAAGTTCGGCCCAGCGGCTGTTGGAATTCGCCGAAACAAATTCCGAGACAGCAGCGCGCAGGCCAGGCAGCCGCGCCAGCGTCTTGCCGAGCGCGACCACCTCGCGCGGCCCGGCGGTTTCGAGCGACACGCGGCCGAGCAGCCGCTCGAGGTCGAGGATGCCGTCCATGGCGCGGCGCAGGCCTTCGCGATGACGCAGGTCGGCGACCGCTTCGGCCACAGCATCCAGCCGTGCGTTAATGGCGTCGACCGACTGCATGGGGCGGAGCAGTTGCGCGCGCAGAAGGCGCTTGCCCATGGGCGTGCAGCAGGCGTCGAGCGTCCAGAAGAGCGTGGTCTGCGGGCCTTCGCTCGAGAACAACGGCTCAACCAGCTCGAGATTGCGGACGCTTACGGCGTCGAGTTCAAGCGCGTCGTTGCGTTCGTAGTAGCGCAGTGTGTCGAGATGCGCGAGCGCACCTTGCTTGGTCGCGCGCAGGTAATGAACGATGGCGCCCGCCGCAACGGCTGCCGCATGATGATGCGCGAGACCCATGCCGTCCAGTGAATGCACGCCCAACTGCTGGCGAAGCAGCGGGAGCGCGTAGTCCTCGGTGAACGCCCAGTCTTCGACCTCGGTGCGCGCGCCGGAGATGTCGAGCTGCGCAGGAGATTCAGCGGACTCGGCGGCTTCGGCGGGTGTATCGCGCAGCACGCCCTGGCGCACACTCTGCGAGGTCGTGCCAAAGCCGGCACTGCCGCGGGCGTAAAGCACCTCCGCGGGACGCATCCGCGAGAGTTCGTCCAGCGCCAGCGCCCAGGCCGCAGGGCCGGAGAATTCGGTGGCGCGGAAGTCTCCGGTGGAGAGATCGAGTGCGGCGACGCCGACGGCCGCGGCCGCTCCATTGCCGCTGCCAGAGATGCTCGCCAGCCACTGGCTCTCGCTGGCGTCAAGCGCTGCGTCGACCGCTGTGCCCGGCGTAAGCACCCGCGTGACCTCGCGGCGAACGATGGTCTTGGTGGCCTTCGGGTCTTCCATCTGCTCGCACAGCGCAACGCGATACCCCTTGCGCAGCAGCCGCTGCAGGTAGGTGCCGGCCGAGTGGTACGGAACCCCGCACATCGGCACGGACTTCGTCTTGTCGCGCGAGGTAAGGGTGAGCTGCAGCTCGCGCGAGGCGATCAGCGCATCCTCGTAGAAGAGCTCGTAGAAGTCGCCGAGACGGAAGAAGAGCAGCGCGTCGGGGTGGGCGTCCTTTGCCGCGCGATACTGCCGCATGACCGGGGTAAGGTCACGCTCAGTGGCGGCTGCGGAAGTTTCAGTGGACAGGGTCATGCACGCGTATCTGAACGCCAGAATATCGCAGACGCTGGATCGCGCCCGCTTGGCGGAATCCTTCGTTGCCCCTAGACTGTCAGGATGATCGAGATTCCGATGTCTGAGGCGCAGTTCGCTGCCGCCGCCCAACGTTTGCGTAGCAACGGCATTGAATTAGCGGGAACCACGGGGACCCTGAGCAAAGACGGCGTGACCGCGAAGTATACCTATGGGGACGGAAAGTTGGCGGTTGAGATACTGGATCGCCCGTTTCTGCTGCCCATTTCGCTGATTGAGGGGAAGCTTCAGTCGTATCTCGAGCAATCTGTGGCCTACGACGCGAATAAAGCCCGTTAAAGCTGAGGTTTTGCCTTGTCCAAGCACCATTGTCCGGTATAGGATTCTGTCTTTGCCGGACTTATGGTGTGAACGAAAGGTACGATGACGCACTCTCTCGAGAATACGATTTCACGACATTCAGGTAGATCGAACGCGCTTCATGCGCCCCAACCTTTGGGCGCGGGTGTGAGCCCCCGCACGCTCCTCCGATTGGCAATTGTTCTCACCCTCTCCTTGCTGTGTTGGATAGGGATCGGCTGGTTTGCCATCGCGATGTATCGGCTGATAGCGCACTAGAGCCGGTCGGTGACTGGCGACATCGGCTAGGGGGAGCATGACGATGAGCCAGGATCCAAATGCCTGGTGGTCGAAGGAGATCGGCAAAGATCTCAACAAAGGGATGTTGCAGTCTTTCGTCGATTCCAAAGAGGCTTGGAGCAAGAAAAGCCCTGAGGAGCGTCGACAGGCCGTGTTGATGATGGCCGGCATTTTCGTATTAGAGGGCGGGATTCTGTACGGGCTCTACAGGTTGGTCATTCGATATGCCTACTCGCGGTAGTGTCCTTGGGGTCGTCTGTGAGCGTGGTCACAAACTGATGGGGCAATGCAGATATACTGGATTTTCGCGCATATCCAGCGTGCGAAGCTGAACGTATGACCCTGCTCTGGCTCCGACTTGCGGTGATTCTCTACGGCGTTGCCGCCCTCGCGGTACTGCCCGCCGCGCTTTACAACCGCCCGCGCTGGCGGCACATTGCGATGCCGGCCGCGTTCCTCGGCGCATTTTTCCACTTTGTCTCGATTGCCGAGACCCTCTACGCCGCCCATCGCGCTCTGCCCGTAGATACCCATGAGACCCTCTCCATGCTGGGGCTGCTGCTGGTGGTGGGCTTCCTGATCCTCGCCGCGCGCTACCGCACCGTCTCCTTCGGGATCTTTCTGCTGCCCATTGCGGTGCTGCTGGCGATCGTTCCGGCCTTCCATCCCGGCCACGAGGAAATCGCCTACCCGCTGGTGCGGACAGGCTGGATCCTGCTGCACATTGCCTTGCTGCTTGCGGCCTACGCCGCGATGTTCCTGTCGCTGATCGCGAGCCTGCTCTACCTCGTCCAGGAACGGCGGCTCAAGGAGAAGCGAGCGGAATCCCAGCGTGGATGGCTGCCGCCGCTCGAGACGCTCGACCAGATCGGCGTAAACTCTCTGCGCTTCGGGCTGCCGTGCATGACGGCTGGGCTGCTGATTGGGTCCGTGCTGGCGCTCCAGTCCATCGGCATGACGTTCTTCGCCGACCCCAAGGTGCTGCTCTCGTTTGCAATGTGGATTGCCTACGTCCTGATGATCTACATCCGCAGCAACAGCGGATTGCGCGGACGGCGCGCGGTGTATCTCTCGAGCTTTGTGTTTCTGGTGATGGTCGCGGTGTGGGCGGCGAACTCGCTCTCTGCCGTGCACAGGTTCAAGACGCCATGAGCGATGCCATTCATCACGTGAGGATCGAAGACGGCGTGCATGAGACGCCGCATGCCTCGAAGCTCCTGCTGCTGGGGGTGAATCACACCACCGCGCCCATTGCGGTGCGCGAGCGGCTGGCGATCCCGGGGCATCGGTTGGCGGACGCGACGCGTATGCTGGCCGACCAGCCGGGCATTCGCGAGGCGCTGATTCTCTCCACCTGCAACCGCGTGGAAATTCTCACTGTGCAGGACGGCGTAAGCGAAGAAGCTGCGGAAGCCCGCGGCGGCAAGCGCACCGCGCCCACGCTCAGCGTCATCCAGTTTCTGCATGAGTACCTGCAGATTCGTACCACCGACATCGAGCCGCATGTGTACGAGTACCACGAGCGCGACGCGATCCGGCACCTCTTCCGCGTGGCCTGCTCGCTGGACTCCATGGTTGTTGGCGAGCCGCAGATCCTGGGGCAGGTGAAGCAGTCGTGGACGGTGGGCCGCGAAGTGGGTGCGGTCAAAGCGACGCTCGACCCGCTACTGCAGCGCGCGTTTTCCGTCGCCAAGAAGGTGCGCACAGAGACGCAGATCGGCAACACGACGGTGTCTGTTGCGTCGGTGGCCGCAGAGCTGGCGCGCAAGATCTTCGGGTCGCTCGCCGGCAAGACGGTGCTGCTGGTAGGCGCGGGCAAGATGAGCGACCTGACCGCTCGGCACCTCATCCAGCAGGGCGCAACCACGCTGCTGGTGGCGAACCGCACCGAATCGAAGGCGCAGGCGATCGCCGACGGACTGCGCACTCCTGCCATCACCACGGGCGTGATTCCGCTCGATCAACTGCATGAGCAGGCGCATCGCGCCGACATCGTGATCACCAGCACGGGCGCCGGCCAGGTGTTTACGCCGGAGAGTGCGCGCGCCGTGTTGCAGCGCCGCAAGAATCGGCCCGTGTTCTTCATCGACATCGCGGTGCCGCGCGACGTGGCGCCCGAAGTGAATAAGGTCGACGGCTGCTTTGTGTACGACATCGACGACCTGCAGCAGGTCGCGATGCAGAACAAGGCAGTGCGCAATCGCGAGGCCGAGGCGGCCGAGTCGATTGTGACGCGCGAGGTGGCGCGCTACAGCGACCGCATCTCGCAGGCGCCCGTGACGGAGTCCATCAAGGAGCTGTTGATGGGGGCAGAAGAGGTGCGGCACCAGGAGATGGCGCGCATCATCCATCAGCTCGCGCAACAGCCTCTGACGCCCGAGCAACTCGCTGCGGTCGATCGGCTGACGAAGTCGCTGACCGGCAAGCTGCTGCATCCGCAGATAGCCGCGTTGCGCGAGCTGGCAGCCGAGCGGGAGTCAGACGACTAGCCCCCTGCTGCGTCTAAAAACTTAGCTGGTTGTTGGCTATTTATCTTGCGAGGCTTACGCAGGTTGAGCTTCGCTTGGATGAACGGACCTGAAAGCGCTTGTTGATGCCATGAATTGTTAATGCTGCTGGGGTAAACTCAGAGGGTTGCGGTGAAGGTCAGACCGGCAATCATATGCAAGAGAGTGACCGGTAGGAGAGCGAGCTAAATGAGTCCCATAGCGCCGTTGCGGCCCGGTCGGCAATCGCGCCTTAGATTAGCGTATGCGCTGGCCGTGCTGCTGCCCGTGTTAGGAACCGTGCTGACGCAGCACATGGCGTTTCTGCACGGCATCCCCAACTCCACGAACCTGCTGGCAGTGGTGATCGTCGGCATCCTGGGCGGATTCATGCCCTCGATGGCTGCCATCGCGGTCGCGGTGGTGACCAGAATCCTCTATCTCTCGATCATTCCGGACCACACATTTTCGTTCGGCTATGAGCTGTTGCATGTCGTGATCATGTTTGCGGCGGCCTTTGTGGTGTGGTTCATGAGCCGCAACCGGCGGCGCTCAGAAGAAAAGCTGGAGGCGACGCTGGTGGCGTTGCAGGAGCGCACCGATGACCTCGTCTCGTCGCTCAACAGCAGTCGCTGCGCTTGCTGGACGCTCGACCTGGACAGCGGCCGCAGCGAGCGCTGGTATAGCGGCAGCTATCAGCTCTATGGACGGCCCTACAGCGAGCTCGAGCAACTCTCGTCGCTGCAGCCGCTGGTGCATCCCGAGGATGACGTGCGCCTGCGCGAGTTGATGCTGCGCATGCGCACGTCATGGGAACCCGTCATCTTTGAACATCGCGTGATCTGGCCGAACGGAGAGATTCATACGCTGGAGATGCGCGGCAATCGCGTGGCTGGACGCGGCTGCGTGTGGCGCGGCGTCACGCTCGACATCACCGAGCGCAAGAAGACCGAAGCCGCGCTGCTGCGCGCGGAAAAGCTGGCAGCGATGGGCCGGCTGGCGTCCACTGTGGCGCACGAGATCAACAATCCGCTGGAGTCCGTGACCAATCTGCTGTTCCTCGCGCAGGCCAGCCGCTCGCTCGATTCCGAGACGCAGATGTACCTCGCCACAGCCGAGCGCGAGCTTGCGCGATTGAGCAACATCACGCGCCTGACGCTGGGCTTCGTTCGCACCAGTGCCAGCACCGACGAGACCGAAATGGCCGATGTAGTCGACGAAGTTCTCTCCATCTTCAACCACCGCTTCGAGACCAAGGGCGTTCGCGTGGAGCGCAACTACGAGCCGGACGTCAGCATCACCATCGCTCCGCATGAGCTGCGCCAGATCGTGACCAACCTCATCGCCAACGCCGCGGACGCGGTGGGCATCGAGCACGCGAAGATCCGCATTCGCATTGCGCGCGAAGGCGAGAGGGCCGTGCTGGAGGTGGAAGACAACGGCGAGGGCATCGATCCCATCCATCTCCCGCGCATCTTCGAGGCCTTCTTCAGCACCAAGGAAGAAGTTGGCACGGGCATTGGGTTGTGGGTTACGCGAGAGCTCGTGGAGAAGAACGGCGGCCACATCTTCGCCGAAAGCAGCACGGAAAAAACCTTGCCTTCCGGCGCGACCACACAGTTTCGCGTCGAGTTCCCGGTGACAGTCTAAGTCACGCGGCTACGCCTGTGTCGACGTCTTGGCAACGGGCGCAGCGAGCCCCTTGGGCTTGCGCGTTAGCAGGAAGATCATCCCGGCCACAATGACCAGCGTGATCATGCCGGCGATGCCGAGGATGCGCACAATCGAGACCGAGTAGCGGCCTGCCGCCGGGCTGTAATTGCAGCAGTACAGAATCAGCAGATCAACGGGATTGCTGATCTTGCGGTCGCCGGCCTGGAGCAGCGCCATGCGCATATCGCGGGCAGGGTAGTCGATGCCAGCAAGATACTTTGACATGCGGCCGTCCGGCGTTGCGAACATGATCACGCTGGAGTGCGCGAACTGGTCCATCTTGCCGTCGGGGCCGGGGACACGCACGTAGTGAAATCCGGTGGCGTTGGTGATGGCGTCGATGCTGGGCTGATCGGCGGTGAGGAAGTGCACGGCGTTGGCGGCCGTCGGATTGTTCGTCCATCCTGCTTCGCTGAGGAAAGTCTTCTTTTCGTCGACGGCGTTGGCGGGCTTGTCCATCGTATCGATGCTGAAGATCAGCACCTGGTAGTCGCTGCCCGGCTTAAGCGTGGTTTGCGCGAGGCCTGTGGCCAGCCCGTGCTGCACCTGCGGACAAAGCATCGCGCACTGGTAATACACCTCGGCCATCACCACCGGCTTATCGCTGAACCAGCTGCTGAGCGGGCCAGTGCGCCCCGTCTCGTCCGTGAAGACCGCAGCCATTGGGAGCGGCTGCCCAAGCCGCTGCTCGATACCGGCATGCGCGAGATACGCGGGCGTCTGCTGGGCCGCGAGGCCGATCGGCTTATCCGCCGCGTAACCCTGCGCACGCAGTAGCGGAGACGCCAGGCTTCCCAAAAAAATCAACGCCAACGCTTCGAAATACCTCGGTCCCAGCTTCACCTTATGCACCATTCTTCTCATGATAAACCCGCGCTGTGACTGGAAGCACATGCTAGCGGCACCCCGGAACGCGTATCCTAGCGAATGTGAATACATACACGATTCGAATTGGATCGCGCGGCTCGCAGCTTGCCTTGTGGCAGGCCAACCATGTTGCCGCCGAGCTTCGCAGCCGCGGCCACAACGTAGAGATCGAAGTCATCCGCACGGTCGGCGACCGCATGCAGGATCCCAGCTTCGTCACGCCCGCAACCTTCGAGGACGGCACGCCGCTCGACGCCAAGGGCATCTTCATCAAGGAGATCGAAGACGCGCTGCTGGCCGGCCGCATCGACCTCGCCGTGCACTCGCTGAAGGATCTCCCCACCACGCTGCATGATCGCTTCACGCTCGCCGCCATTCCGCCGCGCGTCGACGCACGCGACGCCTTTGTCTGCGAGAAATATTGGGGCCTCCACATGCTGCCCGCTGACTCAGCCATCGCGACCACCAGCCCGCGTCGCCAGGCCATGCTGCTCGCGCTGCGTCCCGACCTCCGCTTCGTCGAGATGCGCGGCAACATCGACACGCGCCTGCGCAAGTGGTCGGAAGGCCAGGCCGACGCGCTCGTGCTGGCCTGCGCCGGGCTCGATCGCCTCGGCCACACCGAGCATGTGCACTATAGATTTTCGGTGGACGAGCTCACGCCCGCGCCAGGGCAGGGAGCTCTCGGTCTCGAGACGCGCAGCGGCGAGCATCCACTCGACACCGAAGACCCCGACCGCGATCCCTACATCTACAACGCGGTGCGCGCGCTCAACGATCCCGAAGCCGAGTACGCGGTGCAGGCGGAGCGCGCCGTGCTCAACGCGTTGGGAGGCGGCTGCCAGTTGCCGCTCGGCGCCTATTGCCATCGCGTGGACGACAGGTGGCACCTGCACGCAATGGTCGTCGCGCGCGATGGCGAACAGGCTGCGCACGTCATCAAGAAGGCCCCGCTGGGAACCGCAGCCTGCGACCTCGGAGCGGTAGCTGCCGAGGCCCTCATCGAACTCGGCGCGCAAGAGCTCCTCGCCGCACCCGAGCCCGCATAAAGCACCCTCAGCGCGCGTCGAACTCCTGGCGCGCGCGCTGAAATTCGCCAACGCTCTTGGCGACCCAGTTCCAAAGCGGCTCCACGTGCGCGAGCAGCTCCAGCCCCAGCGCGCTGATGGTGTACTCCACGCGCGGTGGCACCTCGGCGAAGATCTGCCGCGTGATCAGGCCGTCGCGCTCCAGCCCGCGCAGCGTCTTGGTCAGCGACTTCTGACTCACCCCTTCCACCCTCTCCATCAGCCGCGTAAACCGCAGCGGCCCCTCCTCTTCCGCCAGCACCGCCATCGCCCACAGCGACCACTTATCCGCCAGCCGCATCACCATCACGCGCGTCAGCTCCTCCTCTGCCTCAGACAGTGCCTCACACGCCGCGTTCACCTCTTTCCACCGATTGCCTTCAATAACGCCGCTATTTGCCATTGGTTACCTCAAGGTACCTACGCGCAAGAAAGGTGCCTACTTGCCAAGAGATACTAGCGGGCTAATACTACTCCCATGAAGACCGAATGGACCACCAAAGACATTCCTTCGCAGGTAGGCCGCCGGGTTCTGATCACCGGCGCAAACAGCGGCATCGGCTGGGAGGCCGCGTTAGAACTCGCCCGCCGCGGCGCAGAAGTCATCCTCCCTGCGCGCACCGAAGCCAAGGCCGAGGACGCCATCGCCCGCATCCGCGCCCAGGTTCCCGGCGCAAAGCTCATTCCCGAGATCCTCGATCTCGCCAACCTCAGCTCCGTGCAGGCTTTCGCCACGCGGGTTGCAACCGGCTTCCCCGGCCAGAGCCTCGACCTGCTGATCAACAACGCCGGCGTGATGGCCGTGCCCACCCGCGAGCTCACGGTCGATGGCTACGAACGGCAGTTCGCAACCAACTACCTCGGACCCTTCGCGCTCACTGCGCTGCTCTTCTGGTCGATCAAGCCTCAAGCCGGCTCGCGCATCGTCACAGTGGCGAGTGGTGTCAGCAACCATGGCAAGATCGAGTTCGACAACCTGAACTCCCAGCGGCGCTATAGCCCGATGTGGCAGGCGTACGCGCAGTCCAAGCTCGCCGACCTCATCTTCCAGCAGGAGCTGCAGCGCCGCCTCACGGCCATGCACTCACCCATCCTCAGCACCGGTGCCCACCCCGGCTATGCCGTCACGAACCTGCAGGTTACCGGCCCGGGCCGCCTGTCCTTCTTCCTGCGCGTGGCGGAGAGCATCCTGAAACCGCTCGCCTCGCAGGATGCCGCGCACGGCGCGCTGCCCACTCTCTTCGCCGCAACAGCGCCCGAAGCCACGCCCGGCGGCTACTACGGCCCCAGCGGCTTCCAGGAGTTGAAGGGCTATCCGGTTCCCGCAAAGATAACCGCTGCAGCGAAGGATGTAGCACTCGCACAACGGCTATGGACGGAGTCCGAGCGGCTGACCGGAGTTCGCTTCGAGCCGCTTCCCGCTACCCAATACAGCGTGCGGCCGTCTCACTCCCAGACCGCTCGTCCCAAAGACGAATTGTTGTCGGATCGATGATGCGTTTGAGTGCGATCTGTATGACTCTTTGTTCATTTTTGGAGCGATCTACACTGGGTGAAGATGGTGCCGCGAACGCTCCAACTCGGAGTGAGTTTGGTATTCGGCATCCTTGCGCCCACCGCGTTCGCACAGCAGCCCACACCAACTGAGAACGTCACCGTTGCACAAGGCGTTCCGCTGCATATTCGTGTTACGCATACCGCGAATCTTCACACCGGGGAGCTGGTGACCGGCGTACTGACGGCGCCCATTTTCGTGCGCGATCGCATGGTGCTCCCGGCCGGCTCAGCGGTGCAAGGCACGGTCGTCGCGTATGTGCCGGTCGAGCATCTCGTTCGCGTGCAGGCGCTGCTCAACGGCGACGTCACGCCGCTGCACAATCCGGTCGTCGAGTTCACCACCGTGCACCTCGCGGCAGACGACACGGATGTGCCGCTCAATGCGCGCGCGCTCATCAGCGACAGTCAGCTCGTGCGCTTCACCGCCGCGAAGAAGCAGTCGCTCGTTCGACAGGGCATCAGCGCAGCAAAGACCCGCATACACGACACCTTCGCGGCGGTCTTCGGACCCGGTCGACGAGATCGCGCCGTGCGTCTGCTCTATAGCCAGCTTCCGTACCATCCGCAGCGCATCTGGTCCGGCACGCAGTTCGTCGCAGAGCTCAGCGCGCCGCTCACGCTCGAGCTTCCAGCCGAACCTCCGGTGATGGACTCCGACGACGGCAGCCTGGGCGGCAAGGTTGTGGACGCGCGCCTCACCGAGACCCTCAGCTCCGCGAGCGCGAAGAAGGGCGAAGCTGTCGTTGCGCTCGTCACAGTGCCGGTCTTTGATCAGGATCACAAGCTGATTCTGCCGGAGGGTGCGGAACTCGATGGAATTGTCTCAGCCAGCAAGCCGGCGCGCAGCTTCGGCCGCAACGGACAACTCCGGTTTGCCATTCGCGGCGTCAAAGAACAACAAGCGACTTCGCGCCGCAAGGAGACGGTCTACGGAACGCTCTCCGGCGCCGACGGCAACGCCGGCCAGAATCTCTCCGTCGACTCCGAAGGGAATGTGAAGGCCAACCCCGATAAGAATCGATTCCTTGCGCCGCTGTTGCTTGCCGTCACCGCGATGGCGGGCGCCGATGAGGACGCAGGCAAAGCCGGCGGCGGTGGAAGCCCTTCGGCAGGGAACATGACGGTCGCCTCCAACGGCTTTGGCCTGATCGCACGAGTCATCGCTGTCACGGTCAGCAGTCGCAACGTTGCCCTTGGCTTCGGCGCCTATGCGTTTGCCAAGTCCATTTACTTTCGCTTCCTCATGCGTGGGCACGAGGTCACCTTCGCCCGCGACACTCAGCTTGAAATTACCTTCTCCGCCCGCTGAAAACCCTAGACATTCGCCTGGGCCGTCGCAGGCTTTAGATACTGCCCAAGCCGATCCAACACCTCCGGTTGCACCACGATCAGCAGCCGGTCGCCAGGCTGCAGGATCGTATTCGGCCGAGCCAACACCACCGTCGTGCCGCGCAGGATGGACGCGATGCGCGTGTGCCTGACAACATCGCTATCAGGTCGCGATTGAATCTGTTTGCCCACCCACGGACTATGTGGCGGAAGCACGCCCACCGTGAGTTGAGAGCCGTCAGGCAGCTCGAGCGCAAGACCCGCCTGCAACAGCGAGGCGAGATGCAGATGCGTGGTGTCGGGGGGAAGCGGTAGATTGCCGCTGTCGAGCAGCCGCAGCGCCGTCTGTACCTGCTCGGCGCGGTGAGCCGGTGAGTCGGAGCGGCCCGCAACCTGCGCTTCGTAGAGACTGTCGTACTTGAAGAAGCGCGAGAGGTTCACCTGCAGCACATAGCTGAGCATCACAGCGAGGCCTGCGGGCACCAGCAGTTGATAGCCGCCAGTCATCTCGGCCACCATCAGCAGCGTGGCAAGTGGCACGCGCGCCGCTCCGCCGAACACCGCGGCCATGCCTACAATCACCATGCCCGCAGGCGTGTGATGCGAGAGCAGCGCAAACGCTCCGCCGAGCATCGCGCCGACAAACAGGCTCGGCGCAAAGACGCCGCCAGAGCCGCCGGACCCCACTGTGAGGGAAAGCGCAACCATCTTCGCGAACAGCAAAACCAGCAGAAGCTTCAGCGCGAGTTGACCGTTGATGGCGTCCTGAATCCAGCCATAGCCGCCGCCCAGAACCTGCGGAAGACGCAGCGCAATCAGTCCGACAATGAGCCCGCCGACGGCAGGCTTCAGCCACGCAGGAATCGGTAGCGCATGAAAACCATCGCGCACGCGATAGAACGCTTCCGGCAGAATTGTGCCGACAATCCCGCTCGCCACGCCAAGCAGAATGTACCAGGCATAGCTCGCAACCTTCGTAGGCGCAGCCAGGGCCGGGACATCGAACAGCGGCTGCCAGCCAACAAACGCTCCGTTCACCGCGTACGCAATGATGGCCGCAAGCATGCAATACAGCAGCCCCTCGGCTTCAAACTCGATGCTGCTGTAGAGCACCTCCACCGCGAAAATTGCAGTGCCGATGGGCGAGCGGAAGATCGCCGAAAGCCCAGCCGCCATGCCCATCATCACAATCAGGCGCCGCTCGCGCTCATCGCGTTTCAGCCAATTCGCGTAGATTGAGCCGAAGCCCGCGGCGATCAGTGCCGTCGGTCCTTCGCGGCCGGCAGATCCGCCCGAGCCGATCGTGATCGCTGAGGCCACCATCTTGATCGGAGCGACGCGCGCACGCAGCGTCCCGCCGGTAAAGTGCAGCGCCTTCACGACCGTGTCCGTGCCGTGGCCTTCGGTCTCAGGCGCAAGCCCGTACACCAGCGCACCGGAGATCAGGCCGCCGAGCGTGGTCACCAGCGGAATCAGTAGCAGGCCGTGCGGACCGACTACCTCGTGCAGAACGCCGCCATCGGTGGGAATACCAGGGGGCGTGTAGCCGGCCATCCAGAAAAGAAATAGCTTCTGCGAGGCGCGCAGCATCCACGTGAAAACTTGCGCGCTCAGCCCACCGATGACGCCCATGACGAGCGCATCCAGCAGCAGCCGCGGCTTGTCTCCGTTTGTCACCCTGAACAGTTCGATGCGCGAAAACATCGCGCAGCACGAGAAAGATTTCTGGGAGCCGGGAATTTCACAATCAACTTACTCGCCGTAAGGCACCCAGATATTTTTCACCTGCGTGGCGTGGCGGAGAAACCACCGGCCCTGCGCCTGCGCGGGATCAAACCAATCGACGGCGCGTCCGTTGTTGGTAAACACCTGCTTCAGGTTTCCGATCGACGCAGCCTTCACCATCGTCGAAGCCGCTTCGTCGCGGAAGCTCCAGATCGCGTCGATGTCATCGTGTTCGGCAAGCGTCTTGCCCAGCTCGCCCGCTTTCCCTGCAACAAGATTGACGACCCCGCCCGGCAGATCACTGGTATCGAAGACCTGGTAAAGCTCGCCCATCAGCGTTGCCGCGCGCTCGCTGGGAACCGCAACGACGGTGTTGCCCATCGCAATCGCGGGCAGCACGAGCGACAACAGCGAAAGCAGCGGAGCCTCGTCGGGCGCAAGGATCGCAACGGTCCCGACAGCCTCCTTCATCGCCAGCGTGACCATGCGCGCCGGAGGATTGTGCACCGTGCCTTCGAACTTGTCCGCCCACGCCGCGTAGATGAACGTGCGCTCGATGCTCTCGTCGAGTTCGACTTCGGCCTGCTCCGGCCCAACGAACGCGCCGAGCTTGGCGATGATCTCGTCTCGCCGCTGCACAAGATTCTCAGCGATGAAGTAAAGCACCTGCGCTCGGCCATGCGCGGTCGTCTTCGCCCACTTGCCCGCGGCCCGCGCGGCTTCCACGGCATTGCGAATGTCCTTGCGATTGCCCAGAGGAGCTTCGCCAACCAGGCTTCCATCGCGCCCAAACACCGGATAGCTGTAGCCCGAATCCGGCCGAGCCTGCTTGCCTCCAATGTAGTTCTTGATGGTGCGATCGATGCCAATGGCGTTCTCAGTTCTCCGTTCTCCGTTCTCTGTTGACTCCTCGACTGACAACTGAGAACTAACAACTGACAACTCCCCCTGCAGCCACGCCGGCTCAAGATATTCGTACATCCCCTCCGTCCCGCCCTCGCGCCCGTAGCCCGACTCGCGATACCCGCCGAAGCCACACGCAGCGTCGAAGAGATTCGTCGCATTCACCCACACCACGCCCGCCTTCACCTGCGCAGCAACATCCAGCGCGACGTTGATGTTCTCACTCCAGATGCTCGCCGCGAGCCCATACGCCGTGTTGTTCGCAAGCTCGACAGCCTCAGCCGGCGTACGAAACGTCATCGCTACCAGCACCGGCCCAAAGATCTCCTCTTGCGCAACGGTTGCGCTGGGCGACACGCCCGTCAGCAGTGTCGGCTTGAAGAACAATCCCTTCTCCGGCATCGACATCTCCGGCTGCCAGCATGTCGCGCCCTCGGCAATGCCAGTCTTCACCAGCGCCGCAATGCGGTCGTACTGCACCTGGTCGACGATCGCGCCAATGTCGATGGCCTTATCCAGCGGCGAGCCAACGCGCAGCGTCTGCATGCGTGCGCGAATCTTTTCGTACAGCCGCTCGGCGATGCGCTCCTGCACCAGCAGCCGCGAACCCGCGCAGCACACCTGCCCCTGGTTGAACCAGATGCCGTCGACAAGCCCTTCCACAGCGGAGTCGAGATCAGCATCATCGAAGACGACGAACGGTGACTTCCCACCAAGCTCGAGTGAAAGTTTCTTCGAAGTCCCCGCCGTAGCCTTGCGAATAATCCGTCCAACTTCCGTCGAGCCCGTGAACGCAATCTTGTCGATCCCCGGATGCTCGACGATCGCCGCACCCGTCCGCCCATCGCCGTTCACCACATTCAGCACACCCTTCGGCAGACCAATCTCGTCGGCGATCTCGGCGAACATGATGGCCGTCAGCGGTGTGTACTCGGCGGGTTTTATGACGACCGTACATCCCGCAGCCAGCGCCGGGGCCACCTTCCAGGCAAACATCAGCAGCGGAAAATTCCACGGAATAATCTGCCCCACCACGCCCACCGGCGCATACCCTGCAAACTCTCCATCGAACCCCTTCGCGCCAAGGTTCCCCAACAACTGCGCCCACCCGGCATGATGATAAAAATGCCGCGCCACCAGCGGAATATCGATATCCCGAGACTCGCGAATGGACTTCCCATTATCCAAAGTCTCGAGCACCGCCAGCCGCCGCGCATGTTTCTGCACCTGCCGTGCCAGCGCATACAAATACCGCGCCCGCCAATGCCCCGGCAGCGCCTGCCACTCCGGCAACGCCGCCCGCGCCGCCGCCACCGCGCGATCAACCTCCTCCGCCCCCGCAGACTCCACAGTAGCCAGCAACTCCCCCGTAGCCGGATTCTTCACCGCAAACGTTTCACCCGAGCCCGTCGCAGTCCAGGCCCCATCAATATAAGACCCAAAGCGCCGCCCCCGAGCCTCCAGCCACCGAGTCACCTCACTCGAATCCTCCAACGCCGGCCCATACTCCATCGACTCAAACTTCTCCAAAATGCTGCTGCTCATACTTGCTCCTTCGAACGTCTGCGAATGATTTGCATAAGCCGGATTGCATGTACGCACATCGCGACGACCAATCCCAGAATTCCATACAGGAGGAATTGCCCCATAAACGCGATGGCAAACTTTGCAAATAGCCCTGGTTCATCCGCGAGAAAGATGCTCCAGGAAGGCCAAAGGAACAGAAATGAACCCATACCTATCCCAATCAATCCGAGACCACCCATTATCAAAGCCAATGTCGTCCCAATGCCTCCCGAAATGAAAAAGCATTTGAGCAGGCTGCGCGCGATTGAAGATATCGTCGGATCGACGCCTTGCTCGGTCGTTGCCATAGGGTAGGCGGTCCTCAATGCTTCCACTCAACTAGTAAAGAAAACGCCATCACGCCAGCGGGTGCCGATACCCACCCGAATACCTTCCCGTAACAAAATGTTCCAACTGCCGCTCAATATCTCCCAGCATCGAACTAGCCCCATACCGAAACAGCGTCGGCTCCAGCCACGATCTGCCCAGCTCATCCTTCATCGTAGCCATCCAATCCAGCGCCTGCTTGGCCGTCTTGATCCCGCCAGCCGGCTTGAACCCCACGGCCATCCCCGTCCGCTCGCCATACTCCCGCAGCGCGCGAATCATCACCAGCGAAACCGGCAGCGTCGCATTGACGGCTTCCTTCCCGGTGGAGGTCTTGATGAAGTCCGTCCCCGCCATCATCGCTACCCAACTCGCCCGCGCGACGTTTCGCAGCGTGAGCAAATCCCCCGTCCCGAGAATCGCCTTCATGTGCGCCGGCCCGCAAGCCTCCTTGAACGCGGCCACCTCGTCGTACAGCGCGTTCCACTCGCCATTGAAGACATGCGCCCGCGTAATCACGATATCGATCTCGCTCGCCCCCGCCTCCACGCTCCGCCGAATCTCCTCCACTCGCGTCTCCAGCGGCGACAGCCCGGCAGGGAAGCCAGTCGACACCGCGGCCACCGGTATCCCCGAACCCTCCAGCGCCTTCACCGCCGTCTCCACAAACGCGTGATACACGCACACCGCGCCAACGGTCAGCCCGCGCCGCGAGCCAATATATAGCTCCTCAATCCCCAACCCCTTCACCAAATGATCCTGCAGCGGCCGCCGCGCCTTCGCGCACAACCTGCGCACGCGCTCGGCGGAATCATCGCCCGACAGCGTCGTCAAATCCATACACGCAATCGCGCGCAGCAGCCACGCCGCCTGCCACTCTTTCTTCACACTGCGCCGCGCAGGAATCGTCGCCGCCCGCCGCTCCACCGCGCTGGTATTCACCTGGATCTCTTCCACCCAATCCAGGTTCAGCGGCATCCGCCGGTTCGCCGACATCTCGCGCCCATAGAGCATCACCGGCTGCTCCGCCGCCGCATGCCCGTTCTGATCGTTTACCTTCGACTCGGTTGCCATTCCGCACTCTCCCGCCACGCTCGCAGCGCAAACCCAAACAATCCGGCCCGCCATCCACTGGCAGGCCGCTGAGGGTGAGTTCGATTAAGTGTATACCGCAACGCTTTCGCCAGCGCCGCAGGCCTCCGTGAAGCTAAGCGTTCAGCGGCCGATACAGCTTGCGCAGCGCGTTGTTGCAGATGCGATAGCAGTGGCAGGCCGCCTTCTCCAGCTCCGTAGCGGAAAGAATCGTGACCTTGCCGCGGCGGTAGCTGATCATGCCGCGCTCCTGCAGCGACCCCGCCACCAGGGTCACGGTGGTCCGGCGTGTGCCCAGCATGTCGGCCATAAACTCCTGGGTCAGCGTCATGGTGTCTTGTCCGGAGCGATCGTGACACATCAGCAGCCATCGAGCCAGGCGCTGTTCGGCCTCGTGCAGCTTGTTGCAGGCCGCCACCTGCTCCAGCGCAACATTCTGCTGCTGCACAAACTCGAGAATGCGATTGCGCAATTCTTCGGAGGTCTCAAAGATCGCGCGCAAATCATCCAGCCGAATCCGCAGTGCCGTAGCATGCACCAGGATGCGGGCCTGCGAGGGCGTTGGGCTGGGTCCCAGCAGTTGCATGGCGCCGACCACTCCCTCGTGGCCGGTCAAGCCCACCTCGGCGCTGCCACCTTCTGCCATCGCGACTTCGAGCGAGGCTACGCCCGTGCATAGGAAATACACATGGGCAGGCGCCTCGCCCTGTTCATAGAGCTGTGTTCGGCTGGGTAGATCAATAGCGCGGGAGAGCGCCAGGATTGCTTCGCGAAGCTCTGGCGAAAGCGCGTCAAGCAGTAGATTTCCGGTCGTAGCAGGCACGTTCGGTCCTTCTTATCTCTCGTGAATGAGACACTCCGCACTCGACCTGCAGGTCTACTCGGCCAATTCGACAAAGGTCTCATTTGCCGGACTATAACGGTCGCGGGAGGCGTACATTGTGCGGTGGGAGCGTTTTTGGCCTAGCCGCGGTGAGCGCAGGTATGATGGAAGGCTCGTCCGAGTTGTGGTCCCGACGGATATCGGGGAAGTCTGCTTCCACCCGATACCGGATTCTTGTGCGATATCCTACACCCGCATTTGTGCTTCTGTAAGCCATCTATCGAACAGTCTCAACACGACCTTATGACGACATCCGCAGCGCCACTCAATCACGCCGATCGCCAGGCCCTGGGCCTCGATGCACGCAAGCAGCTTGCCCGCAGCGAACACGCCAATTTTTCTCTCGCCAACTGCAACAAGGATCCGCTTTCGCTTCTGCGTGCTTCCATGAACGGACGCGTTCCCCGCCTCATCCCCATCAAGTACGAGCGCATGGCCGCCAGCCCCTTCGGCTTCTTTCGAGGAGCCGTGCCGATCATGGCCGCCGACCTCGCCTGCCATCCCAACACCGGCATCACCACGCAACTCTGCGGCGACGCCCACGTCCTCAATCTCGGCGCCTTCTCCTCGCCCGATGGCCGCCTCGTCTTCGACATCAACGACTTTGATGAGACCATCCGCGGGCCGTTCGAGTACGACGTCAAGCGTCTCGCCACCAGCCTGATCCTCGCGGGCCGGGCAGCCGGAGTGAGACGAGCGGCGCGGCGCGATGCGGTGCTTCACTTCGCCCAGCAGTACCGCACCATGATGCAGACGTTTGCGGCCATGCCGATGCTCGAGCTTGCGCGCTACCAGATTCATCGCCTCGGGCGCACGGAACCCATGCCCGCCATCCTCGCCCAGGCCGGCCGCTCCACGCCGCAAAAACTGCTCAAGTCCTACACCGAGCCCGCCAAGGGGGTCGGTCAAACCGGCAAGGCCAACAGCCCTGCGACTCCGCGCATCTTCCACTCCAATCCGCCACTGCTCGAGCGCCTCAGCGACAAGGAAGCTGCCCTGGTGCTCGCCGCGCTCGGCCCCTACACCCGCACGCTGCAGCCAGAGCGCGTCCACTTCCTGCACCAGTACGTTCCCCAGGATGTCGCCTTCAAGGTGGTTGGAACCGGCTCGGTCGGCCTGCGCGACTACGTCATCTACTTCGAGGCCCTCAGCCGTCCCCACGGCGTCGACCCGCTCTTTCTCCAGATCAAGGAAGAGCCCGCATCGGCCTACGCGTCGTACCTGCCGGAAGGCTCCGGCCACACCCACGAAGGACACCGCGTGATGGACGGCCAGCGCGCCATGCAGCTCACCTCCGACCCATTCCTCGGCTACACCACCATCGAGGGGCGCGACTACGTGGTTCGCCAGCTCAACGATCACAAGGCCTCGCTCGACCTCGAACTTCTCAACCCGGCCTCACTGCTCGGCTACGCCGACATCTGCGGCGAACTGCTGGCCCGTGGCCACGCCCGCGCCGGCGATCCGGTAACGATCGCGGCCTATCTCGGCACGTCCAACCGCTTCGACCGCGCGATCCTAAGCTTCGCCCGCGCCTACTCAGACAAGACCGAGCGCGACTGGGAAGCCCTCCTGAAGTCCAAAGACCTGCGCGACGCAAAGAAGGCGCTGGGCAGCGAAGCGCCGAAGGCCCTGCAGAAAAGCGCGAAGCAGGCCCCGCCGAAAAAGTAGCGACATCCCATCTGCCCGCATTTCCGGGCAATCCGCCAGTTTGGATCGAAGGACTGTACTTGCCGAAAACCCGACTT
>CAVTSJ010000013.1:0-168075 GCA_963737325.1 uncultured Acidobacteriaceae bacterium | reverse complement strand
TAACATTAGGCATGGGTGCAGAGATGAAGCGAACGAATATTGCGGGGACGTCGCCTTATGAGGCGGTGATTGGGTTTTCGCGGGCGGTGCGGATTGGGAACGTGGTGCATGTGTCTGGCACCGGGCCGGTGGGGGCGGAGGAGTTGAGCGCTGCGGAGCAGACGCGGGTGGTGCTGGGGCTGATCGAGAAAGCGCTGACGCAGGCGGGCGCGCGGTTTGAGGATGTGGTGCGGACTCGGATGTTTATTGCGCGGGCCGAGGATTGGGAGGAGATTGGGCGGGCGCATGGTGAGGTGTTTGGAGAGATTCGGCCGGCGGCTACGATGGTGGTCGCGGCACTGTTGAATCCTAAATGGCGGGTGGAGATTGAGGCTGAGGCCGTGATTGCGGAGTTCCCTGCTTCGTGACGTTTGTGGGAACACCCCTCTCAGAAGCGAGATGGGGGAAAACCGGAATGGTGGACTCGCGGTGGTGTTGGTGGTGATCCAAACAGCAGATTCCTCCGCTTCGCTGCGGAATGACAGCCAGAAAAACGAAGCGGCTCGGCACTCGTGGGGACGTCGACGTCGCATTCCCGAGGGTTGGTTTGAGTGGGAATAGGATTTGGGGATGGAGAACTTTCGACTGAAGGTGTTTCGGACGGTGGCGCGGCGGCTGAATTTTCGCGTGGCGGCGGAGGAGTTGCTGTTGACGCAGCCGGCAGTGACGCAGCAGGTGAAGGCGCTGGAGGCAGAGCTGGATGTGGCGCTGTTCGATCGTGCCGGGGGACGGATTGCGCTGACGGCGGCGGGGGCGGCACTGCTTCCCTATGCGGAAAAGCTGGCGGAGTTATCGGCAGAGGCGGTGCAGGCAGTCGCGGCGACCACGAGTAGAAATGCTGGCGGGCTGACGGTGGCGGCGTCGCAGACGATTGGGCAGTATCTGTTGCCGCGTTTGATTGCTTCGTTCCTGGCGGAAAATCCTCGGGTGGAGATTGCGGTGGTGAGTGGCAATACGCAGGGGGTGCTGGAGGCGCTGATGGAGCATCGCGCGCAGGTGGGGCTGATTGAGGGGCCGGCGATGCGGCAGGATGTGCGGGTGGATCCGTTCATGGAAGATCACATGGTGTGCGTGGTGCCCGCCGGGCATGAGTGGGCGGATGAAGACGTTTCGCTTGCGCAGTTGCAGGGTGCGACCTTGGTGACGCGGGAGTTGGGGTCGGGGTCGAGGAAGATTGTGGAGCAGGCGTTTGAGCGCGCGGGGTTGAAGGTGCGGGAGATGCACGTGCGGATGATGTTCGACTCTACGGAAGGGTTATTGAGTGCGGTGGAAGCGGGGCTGGGAGTGGCGTTCGTGTCGCGGTGGGCGGTGCGGTCGCAGGTGGCGCTGGGGACGCTGAAGATTGCGCGGGTGAAGGGGTTGGAGCTAGGACGGGTGTTCGCGGTGGCGACCGTGGCGGGGCCTGAGCCGGCGGGGGTGGTGGGTGCGTTTCGGCGATTTGTGCTGGAGCGGGCCGAGGGGTTGGCGCCGCGAGCTACAGGGCGGGGTCGCTGAGAGCGTACCTCGGCGGCTGAGGCCGAAACCTGATGGCGGGAAATACGGCACGGCTGAAGCTGTGCCCCTTCGAGGGGGATGGAGTCATTCCATCCACCAAGTGCGAATGCAATGAGTCGAGGATGCAGCGACCGATCAGATGCCGATTACGTGGAAGTAGATCGCGGCGAGTGACGCGGTGCCTACGATGATCCAGAGGACAACTCCCTGCACCAGCGGGCGGACGCCTACCTGGCGGAGCGTTTGCTTGGAGAGGCTGGTGCCGATGAGGAAGAGGGTGGCGGTGAGGCCGGCTTTGCCGAGATGGCTTAGCGCGGCGAAGGTTGCGTGAAGGCGCGGGAGATAGGTGGCGAGCGCTGCGGCGGCGCAGAAGTACGCGATGAACCAGGGGAACTTTACTTTTGCTTTCGGGTGATGGGAAGCGTGGCCGTGGCGGGCGGCGAGGCGCGCCATGTAGGCGGCGGTGAGCAGGCTGACGGGGACGATCCAGAGGGCGCGGGCTAGTTTGACGGTGGTGCCGATGGCGAGGGCTTGCGAGCCGTAGGCGGCTGCTGCTCCTACTACGGAGCTGGTGTCGTGGATGGCTAGGGCGGCCCAGAGGCCGAACTGGTTTTGCGAGAGGTGGAGGAGGTGGCCGATGGGGGGAAAGAGGAGAAGGGCTATGGAGTTGAGCAGGAAGACGGTGCCCATGGAGACGGAGATCTCTTCCTCGTTGGCATTGGTGATGGGAGCGACGGCGGCGATGGCGCTGCCTCCGCAGATGGCGGTGCCGGCGGTGATGAGGTAGGAAGCCTTGCCGCCGACCTTGAGGAACTTGCCGAGGAGGGTGCCGAGGATCATGGCCGTGGTGATGCTGATGGCGGTATAGGCGAAGCCGGATTTGCCGGCATGGGCGACCTGCAGGATGTTCATGCCGAAGCCGAGGGCTACGACGGAGGCCTGGAGGAGGAGCTTGGAGAGCTTGGCGGATTCGGCGCGGAGGGGGTGCTCGACGAGGAAGCCGAAGGTGATGCCGCCGAGGAGAGCGATGGGCGGGTTGACGATGCCGCTGCCGGCGACGAGCAGGCCGAGGAGGAAGACGGTGCGGCTGTCGAGGAGCTTGTGGGTTGGGGGATGCGCAGGCGCGTGGGTCGGGGTCGTCGTGTGTGTTGCGGTTTCTTCGAGGGGCTTGGTTACGGTGGGTGACATTCTTGTTTGCTCCGATTATTGCTCTGGTATTACTTTCGGCGGATGGAAGCGCGGCGTCCAAGTAGAAGTTTTTATGGCCGATTAGGACTTCGTAGGGTGACGTGATCCGTGAAGCGGTGAGATTTGTGAAACCCACATCTCAAAGGCGAGATGTGTCACCCCAGCGGGTAAAGACCGCCCGCCGGGGAACCCCGAGTGGGGCACCCGGATTTGGCGAAGGAAGTTTGCTGAGATGAAATGGGTTTGGCGGCTGTAAGGACAGGGGTGGCTGGGCGGTGCTAGAGTTTTGGCGTTCGTAAAACGGCGGCTGGCGCTGTGAGGTAACCGGCCAAGGCCGCGTGGATGAAGGAGCTTTCCCATGGCAGCAGCTACTACCCCCGTCGTCGACGCCCGTTTGAGCGCCGCAGCCTCCGCGTTTGTAACCAGCAAGCACCAGATGTATATCGACGGAAAGTTCACGGACGCTTCGGCGGGGAAGACGTTTGCGGTATTTAATCCGGCGACGGGCGAAGAGATTTGCCAGGTTCCTGAGGGAGATCATGTGGACGTGGATCGCGCAGTGCATGCGGCGCGGCGGGCGTTTGATGGAGGCGCGTGGCCGGCGATGTCGCCATCGAAGCGCGGGCAGTTGCTGTATCGGCTGGCGGATCTGTTGGAGCAGCATACGGAGGAGTTTGCGGAGCTGGAGTCGCTGGATAATGGCAAGCCGGTTTCGATTGCGCGGGTGGCGGATGTGCCGCTGGCGGTGGATCTGTTCCGGTATATGTCGGGGTGGGCGACGAAGACGCTGGGGTCTACGATTCCGCTGTCGGCTGGCAATGATTTTTTGAGCTATACGATGCGGGAACCCATCGGAGTTGTCGGGCAGATTATTCCGTGGAATTTTCCGCTGTTGATGGCGGCGTGGAAGCTGGGGCCGGCGCTGGCGGTGGGATGTACGGTCGTGCTGAAGCTGGCGGAGCAGACTCCGCTGACCGGGTTGCGGCTGGCGCAGTTGATTGAGGAGGCTGGCTTCCCTGCCGGCGTGGTGAATGTGCTGACGGGCTTTGGTGAGGCTTGCGGTGCTCCGCTGGCCGCGCATGACTTGGTGGACAAGGTTGCGTTTACCGGGTCGACGGAGGTGGGCAAGCTGATTGCTAAGGCGGCTACGGGGAACCTGAAGAAGGTGACGCTGGAGCTGGGCGGGAAGAGTCCTGCGATTATTTTTCCGGACGCGGATATGGATGCTGCGATTGCGGGCGCGGCTTCGGCGATCTTCTTTAACCAGGGTCAGTGTTGCTGTGCGGGGTCTCGGCTGCTGGCGCATGAGAGCGTGTTCGATCGCGTGGTGAGCGGGGTTAGCGACATTGCGGGGAAGATCAAGATGGGCGAGGGGCTGGATCCTTCGACTGAGCTTGGGCCGCTGGTGAGCGATGAGCAGTTTGCGCGCGTGAATGGATTTTTGAAGAGCGGACGCGAGCAGGGTGCGAAGTTTGTTGCCGGAGGGAAGGAACACGACGGGCGTGGATATTTTGTCGCGCCTACGGTGATGGCGAATGTGAAGCCAGGGATGAAGGTGGTGGACGAGGAGATCTTTGGGCCGGTGGTGGTGGCGCAGAGCTTTGCTACGGACGCTGATCTTGACCGGCTGGCGGCGCAGGCGAATGACACGATCTATGGGCTGGCGGCTAGTGTATGGACTCGTGATATCTCAGCGGCGCACAAGATGGCGCGGCGGATTAAGGCGGGGACGGTGTGGGTGAACTGCCACAATGTCTTCGACGCGGCGCTGCCGTTTGGCGGGTATAAGCAGTCGGGGTGGGGGCGCGAGATGGGGGCGGAGGTGCTGAACAATTACACCGAGGTGAAGGCGGTGACGGTGAAGCTGTAGTGATTCTTTTGGCCAGCCCTGTTCGATTTGCGGAGGCATTGCGGATCGGATAGGGCTGTGGCGTCCCGGCTTGAATTAGCGGATGTTGTTGACGATGGCCACAGCGGTGAGGGCTCCGAGGGTCAGGGCCGTGATGGCCCACGCCATGGGTCTCGCAAAATTGAGGGTGAGCGGGAGTCCGGTCCTCTTGGCTACGAATAGACGCGGTTGCTCTGGATTGAAGTAGAAGAACAGAAGTTTCCAGTGATCGGGATTCTTGTCTCTGAGCATGATTGCCTCCACGCGGGACCTTGTGACGGGATTAATATTACTCCGTGAGGGGTCCCGGGCGGACCGGCTTGCTATTCATTCGCGGCTGGTTCATTTATCCTTCTGGCAATGTCCAAGCTTTCGATACGAGACCTCGATCTTACTGGTAAGCGGGTGTTTATCCGCGTCGACTTCAATGTGCCGCTGTCCAAAGAGGGCACGATTACGGATGACACGCGGATCCGCGAGACGATTCCGACGATTGAGTATGCGCTGCGGCGGAAGGCGAAGGTGATTCTGGCGGCGCACCTGGGTCGGCCGAAGGGCAAGAAGGTGGATGCGATGAGCCTGAAGCCGGTGGTGGCGCGGCTGCGGATGCTGCTGGATGGCGTGCTGGATGCCGATGAGAATGTGGCGTTCGCTCCGGACTGCGTGGGGCCGGTGGCGGAGGAGATGGCCGACAATCTTGAGCCCGGGCAGACGCTGCTGCTGGAGAATTTGAGATTTCATGCGGGCGAAGAGTTGAATGATGCGGGGTTTGCGGAGAAGCTGGCGAAGCTGTGCGATGTGTATGTGAATGACGCGTTCGGGGCGGCGCATCGGGCGCACGCGTCGACCGAGGGGATTACGCATTTTGTGGGGCAGTCGGCGGCGGGATTGTTGATGGAGCGCGAGCTGAATTATCTGGGGAAGGCGGTGACGGAGCCGTTTCGGCCATTTGTGGCGATCATTGGCGGGGCGAAGGTGTCGGACAAGATTGAGGTGATTAATGCGCTGCTGGATCGCGTGGATTCCCTGCTGATTGGCGGCGGGATGTCGTATACGTTTCTTAATGCGAAGGGGCAGGCTACGGGCAAGTCGCTGGTGGAGACGGACAAGATTGACGTGGCGAAGGCCGCGCTGAAGAAGGCCGAGGCGCGGGGTGTGAAGTTTCTTTTGCCGGTGGATCATTGCCTGGCGGATAAGTTTGCGGCCGATGCGAAGACGCAGTTGTTCTCGGGCGATGGGCCCTTCCCTGCTGAGTGGATGGCGCTGGATATCGGGCCGGCTACGGTGAAGCTTTTCTCGGAAGAGATTGCCGAGGCGGCGACGATTGTTTGGAATGGGCCGATGGGCGTGGCGGAGTTTCCGGCGTTTGCCAAGGGGACGAACGCGATTGCGAAGGCGCTGGCGAAGAATGAGGATGCGATCTCGATTGTGGGTGGCGGTGATTCGGTGGCAGCACTGCATAATTCCGGAGTCGCAGACAAGATCACGCACATCTCAACAGGTGGTGGTGCGAGCCTGGAGTTCCTTGAGGGGAAGACGTTGCCGGGGGTTGCGGCGCTGACGGAGAAGTAGTGTGCGGTGGCAATTGGCTGACACTTGCTGTGCTCCCCCTCGGTCAATGGAACTACGACGAAATGAACAGAGGAGAGATAGAGATTCTTATATGATCAAGAAACTTTGGCCGCTGCTCGTCTTATTCCCAACATTTCCGGTGCATGCGCAAGACGCACTCAAGCCTTGTGACCGCCCGGACATTACTCAAAATGAGATCAACAATTGCACTGGCGACCAAGCCGCTGCTCTTGAAAAGGAGTTGGATGTGGTCTATCGCTCCGTGTTGAGCAGCATTTCGGGCGATAAGGCACTTTCACTTAAGATTCAGGCGTCAGAGCGAAGCTGGGTCGTGTTCAGGGATTCGTTTATCCAGTCGGCCTTTCCGTCATCGGGACCGCATGCCGAACGTGGGTCGATGTTGCCAACTGAGATCAATGAGTTGCGGTCGCAATTGACTCGAGAACAAATAGCACATCTATCGTATTTGAAGCATCTGTATGAAGGCGGCCAAATCTGAAGGGGTTGCGGACGTCGCTGACGGAGAAGTAGTGTGCGATAGGCGGGCGTGAGACTTGCCAGTCGTTGGTGTGGCGCACATACTGTCCTTTCACGTGTACCAGGAGAGTGGATGCGTAAGCCGGTGATCGCAGGAAATTGGAAGATGTACAAGACGCCGAAGGAGTCGCTGGCGTTTCTGGATGCGTTTCTTCCGCTGGTGGAGGGGCATGAGCGGGATGAGATTCTGCTGTTCCCTACGATGAGTTCGCTGGGGTACGTGATTGAGGCTGCGGTGGGGACGAATGTGCGGGCGGGCGCGCAGAATATGCATTGGCTGAACGAGGGGCCGTATACGGGGCAGACGTCGCCTACGATGCTGGTGTCGATTGGGTGCCGGCATGTGCTGCTGGGGCACTCGGAGCCGCGACTTTATTTCAGCGAGACGTATGAGCGCGTGAACTTGAAGCTGAAGGCCGCGATCAATCATGGGATCACGCCGATTGTTTGCTTTGGTGAGATGCTGGCGGAGCGCGAGGACCTGCAGACGGCGGACGTGCTGCGGACACAGGTACGGACCGCGCTGAGGAACATTTCGGCGAGCGAGGCGCGGCGGCTGGTGGTGGCGTATGAGCCGATCTGGGCGATCGGGACCGGGTCGACCGCGAGCCCAGATGTGGCGGCGCAGGCGCATGGGATTATCCGGCAGGAGCTGGCGCATTGCTGCGGGGTGGAGACGGCGGAGCGGACTCGGATTTTGTACGGGGGGTCGGTGAAGCCGGAGAATATTTCGGCGCTGATGGCGCAGCCGGATATTGATGGGGCGCTGGTGGGTGGGGCGAGTCTGGTGCCGACTACGTTCGCGAATATTGTGCATTACGCGTAGCGGTTCTGCGGATACGGTGTGGGTGGCGGCGGGGGATGAGTTGGCGTTAGTTGACCAGATAATAGTCGATGGTCGAGACGACGCGGACCTTCTTCATGATGCTGGCTTCGGCCTGCTGGTCGGAGCTGTAGCCTCCTTCTTCGCCGGTGCTCGATCCGGCGTTGGCCGCCGATATGGAGAAGACTCCCTGATTGGCATCACGAATGGAGCCGACCTGAGAGCCTGAGTCTGCGGCGAAGCGGTCGGCGGACGCGCGGGCATTGCGGGTTGCTTCGGTGATCATGTCGGGTTTGAGGGCGTTCAGGCCGTTGAACTTGTAGACCACCCCTGAACCCTGGCCCTGTCCGGATTGGAGCACGACGCCGGACCGGATCAGGTCGGAGGTCTTCGCGTTTGCAGCGGCGACTTTGTCTACATCATTGCTTTGCACTGTGATGGTCTGCTCGACGACGAAGCGGGGTCCGTGCGTGTTGTTGTTGTACTGGTTCAGGGAACGATCCGTGACGGATACACTGCCGAGGGTGATGGCGGTGGCGGCAAAACCCTGTGCATTCAAGAACTGGAGCACGGCCGCTTTATCTTTTTCGCTTGCGGCGAATGTTTCGGGCAGGCTGTCCCCTGCTTCGCTAAAGCTCAGCGGCCAGGTGGCGCTGTCGGACTTTACGGTGCGTTCGACGAGGCCTTTGACCTCGACATAGCGGTCTGCCCGCTTGAAGTCGCGCAGCTTGGTGCCCAGGAGAAGGCCACCCACGATCATGCCGATCATGAGGAGGACGCCAAGGATGGAAAAAGGAAGGAGGAAGGAAGAGCGGTCGTCCTGCGTCACGATGGAGCACACCTCGAGTGGCTAACAGCATGAGAGAACTTGTGAATGAGGTCAAGCGAAATCTTTGTAGAGGCTGAGTTGGGGCGAGACTGGTACCGACTACGTTCCCGAATATTGTGAGGTACGAGTAGGCCCAGGTCTCAGAAGCGAGACCTGGGGCACCCGATTTGTGCGGAAACGAAAAACTAGTGGACTACGCCGGTCTGGTCCATGGGCCAATAGACGAAGGCGGCTTTGCCGTAGATGAGGGCGCGGGGGACCGGGCCGAAGTCTCGGCTGTCGCTGGAGATGTTGCGGTGGTCGCCCATGACCCAGAAGTCTCCAGCGGGGATGGTGCGTTCGGGCTCGGAGCGCTCGTCGCGGAAGCGGTTGGGGACGTAGGGCTCGCGGATGAGGTGGTCGTTGACGTAGACGGCGCCGTGGTCGATGCGGAGGGTGTCGCCGGGGAGGGCGATGACGCGCTTGATGTAGCTCTTGGTATGGTCGCCTGGGTAGAGGAAGACGACGACGTCGCCGCGGTGGATGGACTCGAAGCGATAGGCGAACTTGTTGATGAAGAGGCGATCCTGATCCTGCAGGCGCGGGAGCATGCTGGTGCCTTCGACGCGGACGGGTTGGTAGAGGAAGAGGATGATGAAGAGCGAGATGGCGACGGAGGCGAGGATATCGCGCGACCATGAGCGCCAGCCGGTCGGCTCGGGGTGGGGCGGCGGCGGGAGGCCTGCGCCGGAGCGGAACTGCGGCGCGGGTACGGCGGGGTCGGGTGGTGGGGTAAGTGCGGCCTGGGGAGCGGTGGGCTGCTCGGCCTCTGGTGCAGGGTGTGGTTGTTCTAGATCGGGCAAGTTCTGGGAGCCTCGGTGGCGATGATGATCCTGAGCCGGTGAAACACGGCTGCTATGAGATTAGACGAAACAGGCGCGGTTGTGGGTGCATTGGTGGGTGGCTGCTATTGGGTTCGTCATCCCACCTGTCCCCAAAGGAGCGTACGGATGGGGTACACGGCGTATGAATCGGGCACCCGGGGGAATGCTGCGAAC
The DNA here is from genome assembly GCA_963737325.1 of uncultured Acidobacteriaceae bacterium. Classification (GTDB taxonomy): domain Bacteria; phylum Acidobacteriota; class Terriglobia; order Terriglobales; family Acidobacteriaceae; genus Granulicella. The sequence continues at coordinate 158,668 of CAVTSJ010000013.1, read as the reverse complement.
CCAGGTCTCAGAATCGAGACCTGGGGCACCCGGTTGGTTCTGGCGCGTGGTTAGGGAGCAGGGGGTGAGGGGATGGAGGTGGCGTCGGGGAGGCCGAGGCCGGGGACCAGGTTTTTGCCGTCGAGGCCGGGTGGGCTCCAGGCGTCGACGATGACTTTGCCGAGCTTGGCGAGGAAGACTTCGGCTTCGTTGTCGACGGTCCAGCCCTGGTCGCGATTGCCGTAGGTGAAGATGGAGAGGACCATGGGGCCCGATTTGCCCATGACGATGGCGACGTCGTTTCGGACGGCGTCGAGCGAGCCGGTTTTGCTGGCGATGGCGGTGCCGTTTTCGCTGGTGTCGACCGCTTCGAGGTAGCGCGGGATGGTCTCGCGATAGAACTGGTTCTTGAGCATGTTGAGGGCGACGGAGCAGACGGCGCGGTCGGCGTCGTCTGTGGGGGCGAAGCGCGCCGCGCCGGGGTTGGTGGCGGTTTCCTGCTGGTGGAGGTGGCAGAGGCCGATGGCTTCCATGAGGTAGGCCATCTCGCGCGGGGTGGTCTTGCCGAGGCCAAATTTAGGCTGGTCGGCGGGCAGGGGGCCGGTGGCCGGGAGCATAACCTTCTTGTAGAGATGGGTGTTTTCGAGGCCCAGGGCCTGGAGACGGGCGTTGACGGGGTCGATGCCGAACCGGTCGATGGCCAGGTTGGTGGCGGTGTTGTCGCTGACGATGACCATCATGGTGAGGACGTCCTTGAGGGTGAGGGTAATTGGCGTGTCGAGGAACATGAGGATGCCGGAGCCGTTGACGGCCTCGTGGGGGTGGAGAGTGATGGGCTCGTCCCAGCGGGCTTTGCCTTCGCGGACTTCGACCATGGCGTGGTAGAGGATGGCGAGCTTGATGACGGAGGCGGTCTGGACGGGGAGGTTGGGGTCGATACCGACGGCGTTGCCGGTATGGAGGTTGATGGCGTAGAGCGCGGTGTGGCCGAGGCCGGCGGAGGCGCGGGCTTCGGTGAGGTGCTGGAGGCGCTGCTGGAGGTTTGGGGTCTGGGCGGGGAGCGTTAGGGCGGCGGTGAGGAGGACGGTAGCGGGGAGCAGGCGGCGGATGGCGGGGGCGATAGTACTCATTCTTAGACGAATCCTCGTCAAGATGATACGCGGGGGGCCTCGGCACGGATGCGGCCGGGTGCCCCTTTTGTACAAGTCGCCCGTTTTGTACTAGTCAAGGGAGGTTATTCTGGACGGGTTTTGCACCCAGGGGGAAGCTGGAATGATACGTGACGTACGACGCAGCACAGCGCAATGCAGTAGAATGAAGGTGGTGACCTATTTGCCATGTCAACGTTGACCGTGCCCTCATCTCCGATTGAACAGCCGTTTGCGCGGACTGTTTCCGATCTCGAAAACCTCCCCACAGAGCGACCCAACGAGGCATCCGAGGGTCTCGATACCAAATCCGCTATTGAAATTGCGCGGATTATCAATCACGAAGACGCGAAGATTGCGGCTGCGGTTAAGAAGGCGCTGCCGGAGATCGCGCTGGTGATCGATACCGTGGCGCGATCGTTACGCGATGGCGGGCGGCTCATCTATGTTGGGGCAGGGTCGTCGGGGAGGATCTCGGCGCTGGATGCTTCCGAGTGTCCGCCGACGTTCTCTACGGCTCCGCAGCAAGTCCAGTACATTATGGCGGGCGGCCCGAAGGCGCTGGCTAGCGCGAGCGATGTGAACGAGGATTCGCCGGAGTTGGGGCAGAGGGACATTGCCCGGCGGCGGCCTACACGCAAGGATATTGTGATTGGGGTTTCGGCTTCGGGGCGGACTCCTTATGTGGTGGGCGCGACCGAATATGCGCGGGCTTGCGGAGCGAAGACGGCGGCGATTACGTGCAATGCGAACTCGGATCTGTCGCAGGTGGTGGACATTACGATCCTGGCGGAGGTAGGGCCGGAGATTGTTTCGGGCTCGACGCGCATGAAGGCGTCGACGGCGCAGAAGATGATCTTGAACATGATTACCACGGGAGCGATGACGCGGCTGGGTTACGTCTACGACAACCTGATGGTGAACGTGCACATGAAGAATGCCAAGCTGGTGGAGCGCGGGATTCGGGTGCTGATGAAGGTGTGCGACATCGACCGCGAGACGGCGATTCGGACGATCAAGTCGGCGGGTAAGTCGATACCGATTGCGGTGGTGATGCTGAAGGCGAACGTGGACAAGATGGAGGCCGTGCGGCGGCTGCAGAAGTCGGATGGGAATGTGCGGCTGGCGATTGAGGATTCGCGCCTGGAGCTGTAGGGGATGGATGCCGCGAGCTGAAGGAACTTTGCGGCGAACTGAGGGGTCTAAATGGTATGCGTTACTCAGTTCCGTTCAGCATGTGCTGCAATGCTCTTTTCCTGGCGACTTGCCTTGCTCAGACGACCCCTCTGGAGGCTAAGCACGGCACTTGTGCAATCGTAGCTGCAAGTTCCAGGAACATGGCTTTTGTGATTGACAGTCGGCTCACTCGAATGACCGACATTGGCACGAAGCGATCGTGCACCGCTCGCATTGAACCTGCATGTAAGGTTGTCTTGATGAGGAAGGACCTAATTGTTGGGGTCACGGGGCTTTACGACGATCCCATCAATGGAGTCGACTGGAGCGCGACAGAAGAGACTCGGAAGCTCATACTGGGATTGCCCAAGGTACTAGAGGCGAAAGATTTGGATAATTTCGCCGCCGCCTGGATGAACACGGTTGCATTCCACTTCGACGTGAATGGCAAGCGTCCGTCGGGAGATAGCTATGTTTCCGCTTTGCTAGTGGCTACTCGCATTCATGGAAAGCCTTATGTGCTGCAGGTCCCGATTGATTTTCGCCATGGCAGGGGTTTCGGTGTGACTGCTTCCAGATTATTCACGTCTGCATACCCTCAGTTGTCTTATGCCGGGAGTTGTAGGAATCATGTTACGACGCACCCGGTCGACGAAACCTTGAAGGCGGTTCACACAGTTCCACCAATCGATCCACTGCCTCTTCCGCTTAAATCCGAGCTTGATGCTGCCTCAAGTAAGAGAAGCTTATGGAGTTCCGCGTCAGACCTAGCCGAGATCTTGAAACAAATGGAAGATGTGTTCACGCGGGCTGATCAAGTTGCAGGAACTTGCTACATTGGGCCGCCTTACGATGTGGCCACATGGGCGGATGGTGAGAGCGGATGGACAACGCATTTCAAGAGGACTTGTCAGAAGCCCGTGTCACGACGGGCGCATCGCCGGGATTGATGGGGCGTCAATGCTCTCTTAGACGGTGCGTGAGGTGGTGTGGCGTCGATCTGAGTTTTCACGATCAAATCGAACGAGTCGCGAACGGGTGCATGCGGGGATACTCCCGGTGGGCGTGGGCTTTTCCTCATTGAGGTCGCATCTACACTGGTGGGATGGATAAGTTTGTTATTCGCGGGGGCAATCCCCTGCTTGGGACGATTAGGATTTCGGGGGCGAAGAACTCTGCGCTGCCGTGTATGGCTGCGGCGATTCTGACTGAGGATGAGGTGATCCTCGAGAACATTCCGCAGGTGCGGGATATTGAGACGGAGCGGAAGCTGCTGGAGTCGATGGGCGCGGAGGTGGAGCTGGGGTATGGGCGGGCGCAGCATCGGACGTCGATAAAGTGCGCTGTGCTTTCGGACCCTGTTGCCAAGTACGAGATTGTGAAGACCATGCGGGCGAGCTCGCTGGTGCTCGGGCCGCTGATTGCGCGGACGGGGATGGCGCGGGTGGCGATGCCGGGTGGATGCGCGATTGGGGGGCGGCCGATCGATCTGCACATCAAGGGGCTGGAGGCGATGGGCGCGACGATTACGCAGGAGCATGGCTACCTGGAGGCGCGGGCGGAGCGGCTCAAGGGCGCGCATATTGTCTTCGACAAGATCACGGTGACGGGGACCGAAGACCTGTTGATGGCGGCGGCGATGGCGGAGGGCGAGTCGTTGTTCGAGAACTGCGCGCGTGAGCCGGAGGTGACGGACCTGGCTGCGCTGCTGAATGCGATGGGCGCGCGGATTGAGGGCGCGGGGACGTCTACGATTCGGATTCATGGTGTGGCGAAGCTGCACGGGGCACGGCACCGGATCAATCCGGATCGCATTGAGGCAGGAACGTACTTGATGGCGGGGGCGATTACGGGCGGCGATCTGAATGTGGACTGCTGTAATCCTGAGCACCTGGGCGCGCTGATTGGGAAGCTGGAAGAGTGCGGCGTGAAGCTGGAGATTGGCAAGGAGAATGTGCGGGTACATTCGGGTGGCGCGCTGAAGGCTGCCGATATTACGACGGAAGAGTATCCGGGCTTCCCTACCGATATGCAGGCGCAGTATATGGCGCTGGTGACGCAGGCGGAAGGCACGTCGATTGTGACCGAGAATATTTTTGAGAACCGCTTTATGCATGTGGGCGAGCTGAACCGGATGGGCGCGAATATTTCGGTGCAGGGGCGATCGGCTACGGTGCGCGGAGGGACGAAGCTACAGTCGGCTGCGGTGATGTGCTCGGATTTGCGGGCAAGTGCTGCGCTGGTGCTGGCGGCGCTGGTGGCCGATGGCGAGAGCATTCTCGACCGGGTGTATCACATGGATCGCGGGTATGAGCGGCTGGAGGAAAAACTGAGGGGCGTGGGCGCGCAGATTCGGCGGATGGGCGAGGTGTTTGGGAAGCGGTGACGAGGGGCGCTTCTAGCTTCTAGCTTCTAGTTTCTAGTTTCTAGTTTCTAGTTTCTAGTTGATGTGAGGCCGTGGTCGGGGAGAAGGTTGCTCCCCTCACTCATCCGCGATGAAGCCGCGCAGGAATGGGGCACCTGGGTGGTAGCGGCGGAACGACAATAGCTGCATGTCAGATTCGGCGTGCAGCTATTGTTTTCTCTGGGGTTCGCGAAGGTTTAGACGGCTACGGCGTGGTCACGGGTCGTGTTGACGTTGACCTGGAGGAGCTCCTCGAAGAGGGCGCGGTACTGGAGCATGGCGGTGCGCATCTCTTCGGTGGTGGCTTGATTGCTGGCAAGGCGCAGGGCAACGGCGTGGGCCGCGCGATAGTTCTCGACAACGCGCGGATGGGTGACGGAGATGTCGGCTGCACGTTGTTCGAAGTCGGCGACGGGGTAACCGCGAGCGTTCATGAGGGAGGCGACGAGGTCGTCGGCCTCGATGACGGAGGCGCGGGGATGGTCGACGAAGCGGGACTGCACGACTTGCCAATCGCTGAGAAAGCGATCGCGTTCCGCGGGAGCGAGGTCGCGAATGTGGAGATGGTTGACGCGCTCTTCGCGGGCAGCGAGGGCGGCCTGGGCGTCGCGTTCGGAGCCGCGTTCGAGGACGGTGCGGTCATACTCGGAGCCAAAGCGGTTGCGCAGGCGTTCGGTCTGCTTGCGGCGCTCGTTGACAAGTACGGCGATGACTATGGCGATGATCACGACAAGAACAACGATGCCAATGATGAGTCTTGGGTCATTCGGGTTGAGCTGCATAGGTTCAGTCTCCTGCCAGGAGAGGATTCTCCGGCAAGAAGTAAGATGCGATTGGGTGAATGCGAGCTTAATCGTTGGAGCACGAAAGGATGCAGGTGAAAATGGTTGCCTGCGAGACTGAGTTCTCAGTTAGTTGTCAGTTGTCGATGGGCGGCGAGTGTTGCAGGAGCTGGTCGGCGCTCCCGAAACACGACCGCCTATAATGGACGGGATGCGGTTACCGACGAAGTTTTTCGCCCTTGTCCTCGCTCTTGTGGCGATCTTCGCCTGTGGCCCGATTGCCTTCGCACAGGCGGCGGACAACGCGGGTGGGCGCGTGGTGCTGGTGCTTCCGTTCGATAACCATTCGGGGAACGCCTCCTTGAACTGGATTGGGGATTCGTTTCCGGACACGCTGAACAAGCGGCTGACGTCGGCGGGATTTCTGACAATTTCGCATGACGATCGGCAGTATGCGTACGACCACCTGGGACTGCCGACGGACTTTCGGCCGACGCGGGCGACGACGATCCGGATTGCAGAACAGCTGGATGCAAACTTTGTGGTGATCGGCAGCTACAACGTGGTGCAGACGGCGAGCGGTCCGGGCGGAGCGACGAAGAGCCGGATTCTAATCGAGGCGAAGGTGCTGTCGATGGACGCGCTGCGGCTGTCGGGGCCGATTGAGGACTCGGCTGAGCTGATGCGGTTGTTTGATGCGGAGAATGCGATTGCGTGGAAGGTGGCGAGCGCGATGGATCCGCATTTTACGGTGTCGGAGCAGACATTTTTGGCGGCTCCAGGCGCAGTGCCTCTGCCGGCGTTCGAGGACTATATTCGCGGGATCAATGCGACCGGTGACGAGCGGCTGAAGCGGCTGAAGAATGCGGTGGCGCAGGTGCCGAACTATCCGGCGGCGCTGTTGGAGCTGGGCAAAGAGCAGTATGCGCAGAGGGACTTCGAGGGAGCGGCGGCAACGCTGGCGAAGGTTCCAAAGTCAGACCGGCTGGCGCTGGAGGCGAATTTTTATTTAGGGCTGGCAGAGTTTAATTCAGGGAACTATGCGGGCGCGCAGGCGGCGTTTTCGTTTGTGGCGAGCCGCTTGCCGCTGCCCGAGGTGGTGAATAACGAGGCGGTCGCGGTGAGCCGGCAGGGCAAGGACAGCGTGGATCTGTTCCGGAAGGCGAGCGACGCTGATCCGTCGGATGAGGACTACCACTACAACCTGGCGATCGCGATGTTCCGGCGCGGAGACACCGCCGGAGCTACGCGGGAGGCCGAGGCGGCGCTGAAGTTGAAGGCCGGGGACAACGAGGCGATTGAGTTGCTCGCGCAGTTGAAGAAAGTACCGGCGGGAACCAGGTTGAATGGGGACGCTGAGAGTGGGTTCAGCCCGCTGGAGCGGATTCGGCGGAACTATTCGGAGACGGGGTTCCGGCAGGCTGCGTTCCAGTTGGACCAGATGCGGGCGGTCCGGATGGCGATGCTGCCGGCGGACGAACGCGCGACGGAGTATACGCAGCTGGGGCGGGAGTATCTGTCGGAGGGGTTGTTGCCGGAGGCGGAGGCGCAGTTCCAGGATGCGTTGCAGGCGAATCCGAACTCGGCTGATGCGCATGCGGGGATGGCGCAGCTGCGGGAGGCGAGCGGGGATACGGCGGGGGCGCGGGACGAGGCGAAGACTTCGATGATCATGAAGCCGAATGTTGCGGCACTGCTGGTGCTGGCGCGGCTGGACCTGGCCAGCAAGCAACTGGCGGCGAGCGCGCAGGACGTCTCGCAGGCGTTGAAGATTGATCCCAAGAACGCTGATGCGATTGCGCTGAAGCTGGTAGTGCAGCAGCGCGGGCAGACGGTGCCCTAGGATGCTGCCGCAGCTGGCAAATCTATCTTCGAATGCCGCGCTGCTGGTGCTGACCCTGGGGATGTTGCTGATCTATGTGGAGCTGAACCGGCCGGGGTGGGTGGTGCCGGGGGCGGTGGGGCTGACGGCTACGCTGTTCGCGGTTGCGTCGCTTGCGCGGGCGGGGGTGAACCCAGGGGCGGCAGCATTGGTGGGCACTGCGGTGGTGTTGTTGGGGCTAGGGTTGTGGCGAAGTACGCCGGTGGTGGTTCCGGTGGCTGCCACGCTGGGGTTGGTACTGGGGTTTACGCGGCTGGTGAGGGGGCCTGCGACGGCGATCAGCATGGGGATGGCGGTGGGATGTGGCCTGGTACTTGGGGGATCGACCTCGATTCTTGCATGGATTGCACGACGCGCCCGCGCCAACAAAGGGTTAGACTAAAGGAGAGCGCATTTTCGCGCCCGGAGCCTTCACGACTTGATCCGCAAAGCCTTTCCCATTCTTGCCGCATTCCTTTTTGCCAGCCTCGTTGCGGGGGCACATGCTCAGACCGAAGCACCACCACCGACAGCGCTCGAGAAGCAGCTCGATAAGCTTGATCTTTCGATTGCGGGCGTTGGTGTGTTCAACAACACTGTCTCCGGGCCCGTGATTCCCCAGAACGCTTCCAATTATTGCTATTACAACGACGACATCCCCACGAACTGCGGCTCCAACAACATCACGCAGTTCGGCTCGAACACGCTGGGGGCGCTGGTGTCGATCCATTATCCGGCGAAGCCTTATTTTGGGCTTGAGTTCAATTACAGCTACGCGCGCTATACCGAGAATTACACGGGGCCTGCAGTCACGGGGTTTCTGCCGGCCGGCATCACGAACTTCCAGGTCCAGACGAAGGTGAACGAATACACGTTCGGGTACCTGATTACGCCGCCGTATACGATCTTTGGGCTGCAGCCCTTTGCCTCGGTGGGCGCCGGGACGATGGGGTTCAAGCCAACGCCGGGGGGCGGACAATCGCTGCCGGAGAAGGCGCGTATGACGTACTACTATTCGCTGGGATTTGGGAAGGATCTGAGTCCGCATTTTGGACTGCGCGCGGGGTTCCGCGAGCTGTTCTTCCTGGATCCTGACTTTGGGCAGAACTATCTGACGATTCTGAAGCACGCGACGACGTATGAACCGATGGCTGGGTTTTATATTCGGTACTAGCTGTTCTCTGCTTGTGATTTTCGGATTGAGCTTGGCGCGATGACACGACCCGTGTATGAAGACGAAGAAGACGTAAAGCGTGAGCGCGAACTGACGCTGAGTACCGGGGTCATCCTGGGGATATTTCTCGCTCTGGTGGTGCTGTGCGGGGCGTTTTTCGGTCTGGGGTACAAGATGGGGACTCGTGCGCCGGTGCCGGTGGGGACTGCGGCCGGTACGGAGGGTGCGCAGCCCTCGACTGGCCTGTTCAGCGGGTTCAAACCGGCCGCGGGATCGCCTATGGCTCCGCCTCCGGCGAGTAGCTCCCAGCCGGTAGTGCCGCGCTCAGGTTCGGGATGGGTTCCGCGCGGAGGAGGGTCTGCGGCGGAGAGTGCGCAGCCAGAGGCGGCACCTGTTGCGCATGCCGCAGCGCCGGTGGTGACGACTCCTGCTCAACAGCCCGTGGCGACGGGAAACTTCGTGGTGCAGGTGGCTGCGGTCTCGCATGAGGAAGACGCACAACTGTTGGTGAGTGCGTTGCGTGCGAAGGGCTATCCGGTGAACGCGACTGCTGAGCCGGGCGACAAGCTCTATCACATCCAGGTGGGACCGTTTACGAATATGAGGGACGCTACGGCTACGAAGCAGCGGCTGCTGGCGGATGGATATCAGCCGATCATTAAGTAGTGAGTAGTGGGTAACGAGTAGTGAGTAGTTGGGGTGTTGCCTGAGGGTCAGCCTTGGCAGAGGGCTGTTTGCATTTGGTGGCGGACTGCTTCCATCAGTTCTTCGCGGGTGGCGAAGTTCTGGGGGTGGATGGCGGGCAGGAAGCGGACGGTGGCGGTTCCGGGATAGACCTTCTGGCTTCCCTTGCGCATCATCTGCGCGGTGCCCTGGATGACGATGGGGACCATGGGGGCGTTGGTGTCGGCGGCGAGGAAGAAGGCACCTTTTTTGAATGGCAGAAGGTTGCCGTCTGTGGAGCGGGTGCCTTCGGGAAAGATGAAGATGTGCATGCCGCTGCGGAGAGCATCCGCCGCGATGGCTACGCTCTGTTCGGCTTCAATGCGGGAGTGGCCGCGGGAGACGGGGACATACTTCGCCATGCGCATGGCGATGCCGACGAACGGGATCTTCATCAGCGACTTCTTTAGGAAGACGCTGCACATGCCGGGGATGGCGGGCAGAAGGATAGGCGGGTCAAGGTTCGAGACGTGGTTGCTGAGGAAGATGCAGGACTGGCCGGAGGGGATGTTCTCAGCGCCCTGAATCACGACGCGAATGCCGCCGGCACGGATGCCGGTGCGCATGGTGAACATGGCCCAGCCGTACATCCTGCGGATGTTGCCGCGAAGAAGTGAGTAAGGGATGCCAATGAGGGCGGCGGGCAGGCCGAAGAGAGTGAAGACGAAGAGCATGCGTAACGCTGGAAACATGGCGACTTAAAGTTCCGGATGCAGAGGTTGCCGTAAGGCCTAACCGAGAAGGCTGTTGGCAAGTTTTACGTACAGGTCGACACACTCCAGCAGCTCGGATTTGCGGATGTGTTCGTCGGGGGTATGGGCGACGAGGATGCTGCCGGGCCCGAGAAGGAAGGGTTCACCCCAGTTGGTGAGGGACGGGATATCGGTGGTGAACTTGGCGATCATGGTGTCGAAGCCGGGGATCGCGCGCATGTGCATGTAGGGGAGCTTGAGGGTGAAGCTGACCTCGCAACGGCCGGCGGCGGCCTTAAGGATGGCCTGCTGGATTTCTTCGGGCGGGCCTACGAGGCGGATGAGGATGTGGGCCTCGGCTTTGTCCGGGATGACGTTAGGGGCGACGCCACCGCGGATGACACCAATGTTCATGGTGCAGTCCCCGATGCCTTCTACTACGGGCAAGGGTAGGGCCTGGATGTCGTGGAGGGCGGCGAGGAGCTTGTCTACTGCGGATTCGCCGAGCTCGGGGTAGGCCGAGTGGGCCATCTTGCCGTGGGCGCGGAGTTCGACGCGGAGACAGCCTTTGGAGGCCAGGGCGAGGCGGTTGTCGGTGGGCTCGCCGTTGATGATGAAGCGCGAGCCTTTGGGCGTGGTGTTGGCGAGGAGGGCGCCGGCGGAGTCGCGCTCTTCGCCTACGACGTAGAGGAGCGCGATGCGCTTGCCGGCGGCGATGAGCTTTTCGGCAGCAGCGATCTGGGTCGCAATAATTCCTTTCGCATCGCAGGTGCCGCGGCCGTAGAGGAAGTCGGCGTCTTCGCGGCAGGGGCCGAGGAAGGGGGGAACGGTGTCCATGTGAGAGGAGAGGACGATGTCGGGGGTGACGCCGGGGAGCGAGGCGTAGACGTTGAAGCGGGGGCCGGTGCCGGCGGCGGGAGTTCTGGCGGGGTCGGGTTGAGGGACGGGCTGGCGCTCGATGACGTAGCCCAGGGAGGCGAGGTAGGTGGAGAGGAACTCGCCTGCCGGAGCCTCGTGATAGGTGGTGGATTCGAGGTCGACTAGCTGTTTGGTGAGCTGGATGGGGTCGATGGGCATCTGGTGTAAGGATAACTGAGGCGGCTGGTCAGCGAGTTAGCAGGTTCGCGAGTTAACGGGTTGCGTCGGTGCACGGCGTGTAGGAAGTCGCCTAGACTGGGCTGGTGAGTGATGTGACGTCGTTTTTATCGCATGTGAAGAGCGTGGGCGACCTGCGTGGGCCGGCTGGGCGGCTCGAGGCGGTGCTGAATACTGGGAAAGAAGATGCGCTGTATGCGGCGGTGGTGGCGCATCCGCATCCGCCCAGCGGTGGAACGATGCATAACAAGGTAGTGTATCACGCGGCCAAGGCGTTCTCGAGCTTTGGGCTGCCGGTGTTGCGGTTTAACTTTCGCGGAACGGGGCTGAGTGAGGGGGTGCATGACAGGGGTCGCGGCGAGGTCGATGATGTGAAGGCGGCGGTGGATTGGGTGACGGCGACGTTTGAGCTGCCAGTGCTGTTTGCGGGGTTTTCGTTTGGCGCGAATGTCGGGCTGAGGGCGACCTGCGGTGATGCGCGGGTGCGTGGGCTGGTGGGCTTGGGATTGCCGATTCGTGCTATGGGGCGCGACTACAGCTATCGGTTTCTACCCGCTTGCGGGAGCGTGCCGAAGCTGTTTGTGAGTGGGGATCACGATGAGTTCTGCCCACAGGGAATCCTGGAGTCTACGCTGGTGACGGCGGCGGAGCCAAAGCAGATTGTGTGGGTAGAGGGTGCCGACCACTTCTTTGCGGGGACGGATCAGTCGCCGGATTCGAAGCTGGGAGTGATGCGCGAAGCGCTGCGGACGTGGCTGGGCGAGACGTTGGCGCTGTAACGGATGGCGGGCGCGTGAACTTCCTGGGCTGCGACTTCCTTCGCCAGGACTTGATTCTCGAGCCACGTGCCGATAAAGCCGGCTACGAGCTTGGGGGCTTCTTCGGCGGGCCGATGACCTACGCCGGGCATGGTGACCAGTTCGGAGTTCTGGAAGTGGCGGCAGAGATCAGGCGCTGAGTGGATGGGAACGGCGCGGTCGCAGTCGCCCCAGACGACGAGGCTGGGGGTGTCGAGGTGGCGCTTCAGGGAGCGGCGCAAGGCGGACATGTCGTTGTCCCAGGTCTGGAGGAGGCGCAGCAGGTGAAGGATGGTGCCGGGTGTGCGTAGGTTGTCGCGGTAGGGCTTGAGGCGCTCGGGCGTGTCCCAGCTCTGGGGGCCGGCCATGCGGCGAAGGCCGATCATCTGGAGCCACTCGGGCAGCCAAGGCATGAGATGTGCGAAGAGCTGGCCGGGGCGGGAGAGATAGAACCGAATGAGCGGATCGCCTTCGCGGAAGTACGGGTGCGCGGGTGAGACAAGGACGAGGGAGCCAATGGCCTGGCGGTCGCTCGCGGCGAGACTCATGGCGACGGCTCCGCCATGGGAGTGGCCGAGGACGATGGGGCGATGCAGATGGAGCTCGGTGAGGATGCGCCCGACCTGTTCTGCCGTGGCAGCCAAGCTGGCGTCGATGTCATGACGGCGCTCGGACTGACCGGCGCCGGGAAGATCGAGGGCGATGACGTGAAGATCGGGATGGAACTCCTTCATGAGAGGGACGAAGGTGTCGGCGCAACCCATGAGGCCGTGAAGGAGGACTAGCGAAGGCTGATCCTCCACCGCCCTTCCCTTTTCGAGGTACGAGAGGCGAAGGCCATCGAGCTGAATGTGACGGCGCTTCATCATGGTGAGGAAATTCCCCTAATCCGTTGCGGGTCAGCTAACGAGCGGTCGGTTCGGCCGGTCCATTGATCGTTTGATCAACTCTGGCAGGCTGAAGGTCGTGCGTCGCCGTGTGACCAATGTTAAAGATACGTGAAATTCGAAAGAAGGTAGCTTGCGGCCGTGGATTTTAACAATTGCAGTTGGCGCAGGCTGGGTTCCTGAGAAATGAGTTCGTTTTCTGTGCGCGATTTTGGGACATAGCGGGATCATGCCGGGGAGCCAATTTTGATCAGGCAAATGACAAATGAGCCCGGAACCGAGCTATTCTGAAATACGTATCTGCCTATGAATTCGTGCATTTGAAAGGCCTAGTTTTCCTCAAGCTCCCTCATTCTGCTGGGTTATCGCGGGCATGCGAGGGTGTTCGTCCTTTGGCCGCTGATTTGCATGATGATCTCTGAAAGATGGTACTTCTCCGTGAAAAGCGGCGCTCAAACCCGGTTGCTGGCGATTGTCCTGGCGATTTTTACCCTGGCCGCCCTGGGACTTGCCATTGCGAACCTGGTTCAGGAGAACGATTACACCCCAGCAACTGACGGCGCCCGGTGGACGGAGACGACGGGGGGATTGCGCGCGTATGTGGTTCCTCCTGACACGCCGGCGTACCGAGCGGGGGTGCGGACCGGGGACGTGCTTACCGCGGTAAATGACGTGCCGACAGTGCGCCTAGGGTCTCTGCAGCGGCAGATCGATGCCAACGGCGTCTGGTCGAAGGTAAGGTATTCGCTGCTGCGGAAGGTCAGTGACAGCATCACAGTTGCGATCCCGGTGGTGGTGTACCTGGAACCCACGGATCGAACCGACTGGCAGGTGGAGCGACTGATTGCGCTGGTGTACCTGGCCATTGGCTTGTTTGTGCTGTTGCGACGGTGGACGGCGCCGAAGTCCACACATTTTTTCGTCTTCTGCCTAGTTTCATTCATCCTCTACGCATTCAAGTACACGGGAATTCTGGACGGGCTGGATATAACGATCCTGACCGGAAACATTATTGCGACGGAGCTACAGCCAGCTCTGTTTTTGCATTTCGCGATCAGCTTCACGGAGGAAGAGTCTCGGCGGCGGCGCAAATTGCTGTACCCGCTGATCTATCTGCCGGGACTGGTGCTGGGGATTCTGCGGTATTTGTCGTACACGTACTGGGACTCGACCGGGGCGCTGCAGCTGCGTCTGAACAAGTTCGACTACGCGTACCTGGCCGGCTACTACATTCTGGCGGCGATTGTGTTCTGGGTGCGCTACCGCGAGGAAGAGCAGCCGCTGCAACGCCAGCAGTTGAAGTGGCTGTCGCGCGGAACGGTGCTGACGGTGATTCCCTTCACTACGCTGTATGTGATTCCGTTCCTGTTTGACGCGTATATGCCGAGCGCGCTGACGCGAGTGGCGCTGCTTTCGCTGATCCTGCTGCCGCTGACGTTCAGCTGGGCGATTGTTCGCTATCGGCTGATGGACGTGGACCTGATCTTCAAGCGCGGCGCGTCGTACACGCTGGCGACCGCGGCGCTGGTCGGCCTCTACTTTGGCGTAGTGGCGCTGAGCGCGGAGATGGTGCATACGCGGTTTCAGCATCTCGGCGAATGGGGCCTGGTGGCTACGGTCATCGTGACAGGGCTGCTGTTCGATCCGTTGAAGCGCGTGATCCAGGGACAGTTGGATCGCGTGTTCGATCAGAAGAGCATCGACTACCGCGAGACGCTGGTGGAGTTTGGCAGCGAGTTGAATGCGCAGACGGATCTGCGCGCGCTGGTGAACTCGATTGTGCAGCGGCTGCCGGAGACGCTGCTGGTGACGCGCGTGGCCGTCTTCCTGGCGCAGGAGGAGACGGCAGGTCGGAAGAGCAAGTTCTCGCTGGCGGCGGCGCATGGACTTTCGCAGCAGGTGCTGTCGAATGCGGATTCGCTGGAGCTGGGATTCCTGGATTTCGACAATCGGGATAGCAGCAGCCATTTATTTTTTGAGACGCCGAATGCGATGCTACGACTTCCGGATGAAGAGCGGCAGACGGCCGCGGCGCTGGATCTGAACTACTACGTGCCGTGCCGTGCCGCACGGCATGAGGGCTCGGGACGCAGCACGATTGCGGTGCTGGGGCTGGGGCGTACCGGCGAAGGCGATTTTCTTTCGAGCGAGGACATGGAGCTGCTGGAGTCGCTGGCCGGGTATATCGGGATCGCGATTCAGAATGCGCAGCTGTATCGCCGACTGGAGCAGAAGATCCAGGACTTCGAGCGGTTGCGGGACTTCAACGAGAACATCGTGGAGTCGATCAACATTGGTGTGTTCGCCGTTGACTTGGAAGACCGGATTGAGAGCTGGAATGCGCAGATGGAAGTGATGTATGCGACGCCCAGGGCCGATGCGCTGCGGCATGCGCTGCGCGATGTGTTCCCGGGGGAGTTTCTGCAGGAGTTCGATCGCCTGCGCGGTGAGCAGGGCGTGAGCACGCTGTACAAGTTCCGGCTGCCAACGCCGACGGGTGAGGCGCGCATCGCGAATATCACGATTGCGCCGCTGCTCAACCGCGACTTCCAGGCCGTTGGACGGATCGTGATCGTCGATGACATCTCCGACCGGGTCAACATGGAGACGCACCTGACACAGGCTGAGAAGTTGTCGTCGATTGGACTGCTGGCAGCAGGCGTGGCGCACGAGGTGAACACGCCACTGGCTGTGATTTCGAGCTATGCGCAGATGCTGGGCAAGCAGTTGCGGTCCGATGAGGCGACGCATGCGCGGTTGCAGCCGGTGCTCGAGAAGATTACGCAGCAGACGTTCCGCGCGTCGGAAATTGTGAACGGGCTGCTGAATTTCTCACGCATGGGCAGCGTAGACTTTGGGCGCGTGGATGTGAATCTGATGGTACATGACACGGTGTTGCTGCTGGAGCACCAGATGCGATCGGCGGGCGTGGCAGTGGCGACGGAACTGCATGAAGACCTGCCGCTGGTGTCAGGCAACCGCGGCAAGTTGCAGCAGGTGTTGGTGAACCTGGTGTTGAACGCGAAGGATGCGCTGCAGGAGAAAGGCAGCGGCAGCGTGCGCATTTTCACAGCGCGCACGTCCAAGGGAGTGGAGATTCGCGTGGAGGATAACGGCGTGGGTATGTCGCCGGAAGTTCTGCGGAAGATCTACGATCCCTTCTTTACGACGAAGAGCAATCCCCGGGAGGGACAGCGCAAAGGCACGGGCCTGGGATTGGCCGTGACGTATGGAATCGTCCAGGAGCACGCTGGAACGATTGAAGTAAGCAGCACACCTGGCGAGGGGACGATTTTTCGCCTGGAGTTGCCTGCAGTCGATACCACGGGACCGCGACCCCAGCACAAAGCGCACCCTGGCAGCGAACCTGCCCGCGCAGAGGGAAAGGTAGTCCATGTCTAAGGTAGCCGTGAGTGATGCGATTGACGAACCGAGTGTAGCCGTACACCCGGTGGGCCAAAGAATCCTCATCATTGATGACGAGGCCGGCATCCGGGACTCGCTGGAGACGCTGTTGACGCTTGAGGGATTTCGCGTCGACCTGGCGGGCGACGGCGTCGCGGGTCTGGACCAGCTGACGCGGAATGCGTATGACCTGATGCTGCTTGATCTGGCGCTGCCGGGAGAGAGTGGTATCGATCTGCTGCCGCGCATTAAGGCGCTCGTGCCCGATCTGCCGGTGATCATGATTACGGCGTACGGAACGGTAGGCAACGTGGTGGATGCGATCCGCGCGGGCGCTTCAAACTTTGTTCAGAAGCCGTGGGATAACGAGAAGCTGCTGGCGGATATTCGGATTGCGATTGGAAAGAATCGTGCCGAGCAAGAGGTGGTGCATCTCAAGCGGACGCTGAAGCAGCGGGTTTCGTTTGAGAACATTGTCGGCAAGAGCGAGTCGATGCTGCGGCTGTTTGACCTCGTGGCGCAGGTGGCTCCGAGCCGCTCGACGGTGCTGATCCAGGGCGAGAGCGGTACGGGCAAGGAGCTGATCGCAAAGGCGATTCATGCGCACTCGCCGCGGCGCGACAAGCCGTTTATTCCTGTGAACACGGGAGCGGTGCCATCGGACTTGTTGGAGTCGACGCTGTTCGGCCATGAGCGCGGAGCGTTCACGTCGGCAGTGGCGGCGAAGAAGGGACTGTTTGAAGTTGCGGACGGCGGGACGCTGTTTCTCGACGAGATTGGCACCATGCGCATGGACATGCAGGCGAAGATTCTGCGCGTGCTGCAGGATCGCCGGTTCATGCATGTTGGCGGAACGCAGGAGATCCAGGTGGACATTCGGATCGTCGCGGCGACGAACGTGAACCTGGAGCAGGCGGTTAAGGAAGGGAGATTTCGCGAAGACCTGTTCTATCGACTGAATGTTATCTCGCTGGAGCTGCCGCCGCTGCGGAATCGGAAGGAAGATATTCCATTGCTGGCGAATCACTATCTGAAGTTCTATGCGGAGGAGAATGGATTTCCGCCGCCAGAGCTGTCGTCGGAAGCGCTGCGATTGATGATGGATTATGAGTGGCCGGGCAATGTACGCGAGCTGGAGAATGCGATGGAGCGCGGCGTGGTGCTGTCAAACGGGCCGACCTTGAGCCCGGAGTTGCTACCGCAACAATTGCGCGGCAATACGTTTTCGACGGCGCTGCTGGAGCAAAGGCCGGACGCTTCCCTGTTCGATGTGATCGAGGACATCGAGCGGAGAATCATCGCGGATCGGCTGGAGCGGTGCAACTGGAATCAGACGGAGGCGAGCGAGTTTTTCAGGATTCCGCTTTCGACCTTGAACCAGAAGATCAAGCGGCTTAATATCGTCCTGAAGAAGCGCGGCAAAGAGTAGTGAACCTTCGATGATTGCTTGGCGTAGCTGTCGGGGGACGGGTGGAAAGCGGTGGGCCGCGATGTTGGTCGCGTGCGCGACGCTGATGCCGGTGGGATCGGCGCAGCAAGTGGGCGCGAAGAAGCCCGCTACGGTAGCTCAGCCTGCGGCGGCGGCGAGTGATCTTCCGCAGCTCGTGGACATCACGGCAAAGACGGGGATTCACTTCACGCATCTTTCGTCGGAGACGAAGAAGTATATTGTCGAGTCCATGAGCGGCGGCGTCGCGCTGATTGATTATGATCGCGATGGTTGGCCGGATATTTTTTTTACGAATGCGCCGGATGTCGACATGTCGCTGGCGGGCACGAAGGCGCGGAGTGCGCTTTATCATAACAATCGCGACGGCACATTTACCGATGTGACGGACAAGGCTGGCGTCGGGCATCCGTGCTGGGCCATGGGCGCGATGGTGGGAGACTACAACAACGACGGCTGGCCAGATCTGCTGGTCACATGCTTTGGCGGCGTGGTGTTGTATCGGAATAATGGCGATGGGACGTTCACGGATGTCACGAAAGCGGCCGGCCTGAGCAGTGATGCGGGATGGGCTACCGGCGCATCGTTTGGAGACTATGACAACGATGGCTATGTGGATCTGTTTGTTCCGCATTACGTCGATCTGGATCTGAAGGACCTGCCGACGCTGGGATCGAAGAAAACATGCATGTACCACGAGATTCCGGTGCAGTGCGGACCGCGCGGGCTGGCGGGTTCGCCAGACAACCTGTATCACAACAATGGCGATGGAACCTTCACGGACGTTTCGAAGCAGGCGGGCGTGGACGATGCGCAGAAGTACTTCGGGCTGACATCGGTGTGGTCGGATTTCAATGGCGACGGCAAGCTTGATTTGTTCGTCGCAAATGATGGCGAGCCGAACTACCTGTATCAGAACGACGGCAAGGGGAAGTTTACGGATGTGGCGTATACGGCTGGCATTGCCGTGAATAAAGATGGGTACGAGCAAGCGAACATGGGCGTTGCGCTGGGCGACTATTTGCATACTGGTCGCTTCTCGGTTGCGATTACGCACTTCAGCGAGGAGTACACCACGCTGTTTCGCAATGATGGGGACTTGAATTTTACGGATGTTTCGGACCAGGCGGGGCTGACGGTCGCGACGTCGCCGTATGTTGGTTGGGGGGATTCATTCTTCGATCTGGACAACGACGGCTGGGTGGATTTGTTCACGGTCAATGGGCATGTATACCCGCAAGTGGATACGAGAGATATTGGCACCAGGTATCGCGAACCGAAGCTGATGTTCTTGAATCAGCACAACGGAACGTTCCGGAATATTAGCCAGTTGGTTGGGCCAGCGATCCAGACGCTGCAGGTGAGTCGTGGGTTAGCGGTGGGCGACTTATTCAATGATGGACACATGGAGCTGGTGGTGGAGAATCTTGAAGGGAGCCCGATGATTTTGCGGACGGAGGGCGGCCCGAAAAATCACTGGATCAGCTTTGAGCTAGCGGGAACCAAGAGCAATCGGCTGGCGTTGAATGCCAGAGTGCGCGTGACTGCGGGCGATTTGGTGCAGGTTGGCGAGATACTGAGTGGGGGCAGCTATCTTTCGCAGAACGATGTTCGACTGCACTTTGGACTGGGAGCACACGATACAGTTGACAGCGTTGAGATCACGTGGCCATCGGGGCTGAAAGAGACACTTAAGAACTTAACAGCAGACAAATTTTATTGCGTACTCGAAGGTCAGGGTGTGGTGCCTCGCGAAAAGATTGTGCCGGCCGCTGTGAAGCACTGATTGTGAAGGGCCGGATTAGTGGTGGATGGTGGGACCCGCAGCATCGGCAAGCTCCTTTTGCAGGGCTGCGTTTCCGGGCTCGAGCTTCAGGGCTGCTTCGAGCTGAGTGATGGCAGCCGATTTGTGTCCCTCCGCTAACTGCAGACGGGCCAGCGCGATGTGCGCTTCGGCGTCGGAAGGGTCAAGGCGAATCGCAGTCTCCAGTTCGGCTGCGGCGCCTGGGGATTTGTGCATTGCGTAAGCTTCGCCGAGGGAGCGATGGACTTCGCCGACATTTGGATTTGCCTTCACGAGTGCCTGCAGCTGGGCTATGCCCGTGCTGGTGTCGCCGGTCTCGATCAGGGACGTGGCATAGGCGAACAGCAGGCGCGGAGCTTCGCCTGCTGTTTCATTGAGGGGCTCCAATGTCTGGCGCGCGGCGGCGTAGTCCTTGATGGAGAACTGGCTGAGGCCTAACTCGGCGCGGACGTCTTTGTCATCCGGATGGGCTTGCAGATAGTGGCTCAGTGGAGGGACGGCCTGTGCGAAGGCGCCTGCTGAAAATGCGGCGCGTCCCCAGTTAATGTCGAGGCCCGGCAAGGCCGGATTCCACTCGGCGGCCCGCTCGAAGGATTGTAGTGCGGAGATGTAGTTACCCTGGCTGCCGGCGATGGCCCCGAGATTGTTGTAGCTGTCGGCGATGGCGGGACCCAGTTGCTTCTCGAGCTGGCCGACCTGATGTGCGGCTTCGGGATCGACGGTGTGCTCTTCAACCGTCATCGGCATTTCGGGGGCCAGCGTTGCCTGCGAGGTACGTTTCGTCTGAAGATAGTCGGAGAGCTGATTCTGGTCGCGCCGAAGATTCTGCTGCAGCAGAGATTGAGAGATGGCGATCTCCTTCTTCCCTGCTTCGACGTCGCCGGTTTGCATGAGGAGGCGCCCCAGCAGATAGTGCGCCTTCTGCACCTGGTAGGCGTTGCGCGAGACGTCGGTGGTGAGCGCGATCGACTGGTGGAGAGCCGCTTCTGCTTCAGGAAGCTTGTGAGCGTCCGAGTAGAACTGGCCGAGGTAGAGGAAGCCGTCGGGACTGGTGGGGTCCAGCTCGGTGGCACGCTTGAGATCGTTCTCGGCTTCGAGCTGCGTTGCAGCATCATGCTGCTGGGCGAGCAGATGGCCGAGGGCCGCGTAGGCTGCTGCGTATTTTGGCGAGAGGGCGATCTCTTTCTTCAGCTCGGCTTCGGCCTCTGGGAGTTTCGAGTTGCCGGAGGTGGAGAGATAGGCAGCGGCGAGGGAGTAATGTACGCCGGGGAGCTTGTCGTCGGCCGCGATGGCCTTCTTGAACTCAGCTACGGCATCGTCCTGAAAATCTGAGCGGCCATAGGCCTGGCCGAAGTACATGTGGATGGTGGCGGTATTTCCGAAGGAGGCGAGCATCTCGGAAAAAATCTTCGCCGCTCCGGGGCCGTCGCCGAGATCGAGATCAGCGACGGCCAGCTCGTAGCCATTCTCGAAGGTGGGGTCCAGGGCCACCGCCGCTTCGAATTCCTTCTTGGCTTTCGTGTCTTCGTTTGTCTTCAGGAGGACGCGGCCGAGGATCGCATGGGCGTCGGCGGCAATCTTCGGATTGTTGGGATAGTCCTGGATTACACCAGTAGCGAGAAGTTTTGCGTGGTCGAGATTGCCGCTGTCGAGGGCGACGCGAGCGTACTGAATCTTCATCGCGGGAAAATCGGGGACGAGACTGAGCGCGGTATCGAAGTCATTGGCTGCCTTGTCATACTGGCCGGCGCGGGCGCGGCCGAGGGCAAACTCTCCGAGCGCGTCGGCGATGAAGATCCTATACTGCTGTGCGGCATGGTCGAGGTCATTGGCTGCCTGGAACTTCTGCGCAGCGTCGTAGCGGCGTTGCAGGATGGAGTCGTCGTGGTGTGCGGTGGGGGGCGCCTGTGGCTGCTGTGCTGGAGTGGTAAGGCTACCGATGAGGACCAGGAGGCCTGCCAATACGGCGCGCGGCGGGCTCAGCTTAATAAGGTTCATCGAAAGCATCCAAGGCGGAAAATTGGGCTGTGTTGTCGTAATGCGCGGGCTGACAATCGAACTCCCAAGGTTATCTTACGTGACAAAAAAGGAAGGTGGCTGAAGAACGCCACCCTCCGATGGAGGCACTGAATTGATAGGGGGTGCTTGGGTGGCCAGTGTCCTGGCCTGCACCTCTGAACAGTCTGGCCGGGATGCGTGCATCCCGGCCACGAGGTTAGGGTTAGAAGGTGTACTTGATGTTGAACTCAATGATTCGGGCGTAAGGATATGCGGTCTTGGTGTCCATATATCCGAAGGTGGGAGACGTACCACCGGTGCCGGTATTGAGCGTGATGGCTTTGCTTGGGTAGTCGACCAGGTACCGCAGGGTGACCTGATTGGATGAGCTGAATTCCGGCAACGCATGATTCATCCAGTCGAACGCCGAGACGCGGAACTGGATGTTCTGTGTGTTGTGGATGTGGATGGTGCGATACAGAGCAAGGTCATTGTCGAAGTACGAACCCATGCTCATGCGGGGGTACTTCTGACCGCCGAACTCGCCGATCATGTTATCGCCAGCGATGGTAGGTGCTGCAAAGCACTTCAGCTGAATGCGCTGATACTTCGCAAGGCCCTTATTCGGATTGCAGGTGAGCACCGGCTGGATGGCCAGGCCGCCCTCGTCGGTACCGTAGTAGGTCGCCTGAGAGACACCCTGCCCGATACCCAACGCAGAGGCATTGGCTGGGAGGGATGCCGCCGTATAGCTCTCCGACAGACCGAAGTTCGGAACGCCGTTGCCGAGATCTGCCAGCAAGCTGCCGCCTGCCTGCCAGGTTGAGATACCGGAGATGGTCCAGCCACTGAGGAGAATATGACCAATAGTGCCCCAGTGGGTGAAGTTTCCAGTCTGGTAGGTGTAGGACGCGTTGAAGACAAAGGGACGGTCAATGGATGCGATGCCATAGTTCCCTGCACGAACGGTGAAGGGGTTTGCTTGCAATACCGTTCCCAACGTCTTTGACCAGGTGAAGTTGAAGTCGAACGTCAGCTTGCCGGTCTCCTTGATATAGGCGGCCTGCAGACCGTTGTAGTTGGAGTATTGGTTGCTTTGCGACATTGCCACAGTGTTGGTTCCATAGGCATAGCCGTAAGGATGGTAGTCCGCCAGCTTGTTGCCGGTGGGTGCACCCGTGGCGGGGTTTGTACCTACGTTTTCCGGGTTGGTGGAGGTGATGCCGGTCACCGGATCTGGCAGGAACAGCGCCCCGATTGGAGTTTTGTTCTGATCGGCGAGGGCGGTAAAGCCACTTCCTTCGATCGTCTCGCCATTATCCAGGATCTGGCTGCTGGTGTTGCCGACGTAGGCCACATCCAGAAGCGTGTTCCATTTGAAGCGATGATCGATGGTCAGGTTCCAGGCATAGGTGATTGGCACGCCATAGTCGCTGGCATCCAGCCCATTCTGGCCGCCGGTGATTCCGCAAGGAGGCGCGGTGCAAGGCTGAGACTTCAGACTAGCGATCTGACTGAGCAGAACGCTGCTTTGCCCGGGCAGACTGTAGTTTTTGACGGCTTGGGCGGTGGTCAGTGCGGCGGCATAGTCGTTGTATTGTCCAGCAAAGCGATAGACGCCCCAACCTCCGCGGACCACGGTCTTGCCAGTTCCGAAGGGATCATAGGAGACACCGAAGCGAGGCGAGACAAAGGCGAGACGATTGGGTTGACCGCTGAGGGGAATGGCCGGATCGATGGAGTGCCAGTAGTAACCAGGATCGATCTTGCCGGAGTAGTAATCGGAGAAGACACGGCCTGGAAGGAAGACCGCCATACCAGTGCCTTCGCGATCGTACCAGTGACCTACGTGCTCGATACGAGCGCCGAGTTCGACGTTCAGCTTTCTGTTCACCTTCCACGAATCGTCAACATACACGGCCGTGTTCTGGTATGCCATGTCGCTAACTGGGGCGGAATTGCTTTCGTTGTAGCTCGTCACGTTTCCGATGAAAAAGTTTGCATCCGGATTGTTAGGAGAACCAGTGAGGATGTGGGAAAAGACGTTCTGGTTTTTTCCGCTGAAGCTGTTGATGCTTCCGTTCGGGCTGACGCCATCATTGCCCTGCAGGTTGCCGGTGTTCTGGGTGTAGGCACCGACCTTGAGAGTGTGCGCTCCCCACACCTTGGTGAAGTTATCCGTGAAGCTGGGAACTTCCTTGCGGACCAGGTAGTATCCGTTGGGCTCGAACCAATCCCCTTGCGAGAAGTCGGGGAAGGTGTCGGTACCAGCGGAGCTGTAGGAGGGAATCAACTGCGATGCGTCGAAGACAGAGCCGTAGGTATAACCCAGCGTGCTCTTATCTGCTGCCTTGGGGTTTGGAGGCCCGAACGGGAAGCTGCCGAAGCCCCATGCCGCGATGAATTCGTTGGTGGTTGAGGAGTTAAAGGTGTGAACAAAGTGACCGGAGATCGACTTTGTAAAGACCTGGCCGACCAAGCCGCCGCCAGGAGCAGGGATAGAGTTCCCGGGGGTCCAATAGATGTGAGCACCATTGCCCTGAGCGAGCGTTGAGCTATAGGCCTGCTGATAGGACACGTAGAACTTGTTGTTGTCGTTGAGGTTGTAGTCCATACGAATGCGATAGACCCAACCGTTGTTGGGGGCGACCACGGGAGCGTAATAGTTGTAGCCGCCGGGAGTGGTTGCAGGGTTAGCGTTGGCTTTCGGCCAGAAGGAAGCCAGTGCCTTGGCGCCGGGATCGATGTATTGCGATGGGATGATGGCACCGCTGTTGCCTGGCCCTGGGGTCACCGCGGTGCCGTCCGGAAGGATCATGCCAGCGAGGTTGTTGCACCAGTTGCCCTGGGCGGACGAAGAGAAGCCGTTGGGACAGAGGATGTTGTTGTCTGCGTTGTCGGTACTGAAGTCGCCGGCCATCATCTCAGGTGAGGGGATGTACGACTGCAAAATGTTGCCGTTGCCTGGGTTCTGCAGGAAGCGCTCATAGCCGCCCCAGATGAATACCTTCTTGTGCGTGAAGGGGACAGGGCCACCGACGTTGCCGCCGGGATAGTAATAGTGCGCTCCGGCCTTGGGGACGATCGGCCGTTGATGGTTCTGCTGCCAGCCATTGGCGTTGAAGATATCGTTGCGGACATCGAAGTAAGCGGAACCATGGTAGTGCGTCGTTCCCGACTTACTGATGGCGCTGACGACGACTGGACCGTTCTGCACATAGGCGCCGAAGTTGGAGGTCTGGACGCTGACCTCAGCCGTCATTTCGGGGTTGATGATGCCGATCGAGCTGGCCATGTCGCCCGGGTCGAGAACGCTGACGCCGTCCGAGAGCAGCGCAGTGCCGCCGCGGTTCGGGACGCCATTGATGTTGATGCCGTTGCCGATGGCGCTTTGGTTGGCTGAAATACTAAGGTCGCTGAAGGACGGATTATTTTGAGTAAGACCACCTGACATTGTGGTCGCGCCCGGAAGAACTTTCAACAGCTCCGTCGTATCGCGTCCCTCGAGAGCCAGGTTCTCGATGTCTTTGGAGGAGAGAATATCGGAACGTGCGCCGTTATCCTGCGGGATCATCTCGCCGGCGGCTTCTACGGTTACGGTCTGTGACTCCGAACCAATGGCAAGGGCAATCGCGGGGATGGAACGCTCGTCACCGGCATGCAGGACGAGGCCAGTGAGGCTCTTGGGTTCAAAACCCTTTGCCGCTACCTTGATGGTGTAGGAGGACGGCAACAAAGCCGGGAAGGAGTAAAGACCATCACCGTTGGACTTGACGACGCGGGTGTCCTGCGTGGCCTCGTTGACCAGGGTGACGGTTGCGCCCGGGATGACGGCGCCGGTGGTGTCCGTGACGGTACCGGAGATCTGCGCGGTCGTTTGTGCGTGAAGTGCGGGAAGAGCGAATAGCAGCAGAAGGGTTGCCAGCAGTCCTGCTCCCAAGCTAAGCCAGTTGCCACGACGAAACCACGTCGTCGACAGGTTGGCTGGAGCCTTGAGGCCATTGGTTCGGCCCTGCTCCGTGTTCATTTGATTCTTTTGCATACCACCTCCAGAATTCGTACGGCCACTTCTAAGTTGTTCGGCTGAAAAGTACATACTGTCTCGTTTGCACTTATTAATGCGATTTAATGCCGCACCATTCTTTACAGACCTCACTGTAGGGTTGTCAATCTATTTTTTAAAGGGCTTTAGACAAATGCGGACACTGCACGGTTCTCCACAGGTACACGTGATGCGTGAATCAGGTTGAGCGCGTGCTAATTGCTTTCAGGAGAATGGCTTAGGAGGCCAAAGATTTTTTTCGATCAGCTGTTCCTGTAAACCAGGACAGGACAGAATTATGCCAAGGCCCGGAGTTCCCGACGGCTTCTGTCGCCGTCTCTGCGAACGTTTACTTAATCGCTTTAACCTGACCTGAGCGAGGGATGGGATGGATCCGGTGGAAAACGTGTACGGACGGCGATCGCGTATCGCTATCGCTGGTACAGAGGCACCTCTCCGGGGGTGATGACGTGAATGCGATAGACCGTGGTTTGGGCGGTGATGTAAACCGTCTTTCCGTGATCCGCAAAGGCCAGGTTTGCAGCAGTTTGCGGCAGTCGAATTTGGCCGAGAACCTTGCCGGAGGGGCTCAATATACGGATGCCGCCGGGCCCTGTGGTCCAGATGTTACCTGCCGTGTCAACCTTGAGGCCGTCGGGGACCCCGCGGCCAACAGGGTGGGCGTAGTCGATGAGTTTGGTTCCAGCCGAGAGCGAGCCGTCGGTGTGCACGTCATAGCGCATCACGCACATATCCGGACCGGAGTTCGAGACGTAGAGAATTTTTCCGTCGGGCGAAAAGCCTATGCCGTTGGGCAGTGTGAGATTCCTGATGACCGGTGTCAGCTGGCCGTTTGCGTAGCGGAAGACGGCGTTGAATGGAAGCTCCTTCGCGGGGTCCTTGTCACCAAGGAGCAGGCCATAGGAAGGATCGGTGAACCACAGCGAACCGTCCGGAGCAAAGACGAGGTCGTTGGGGCTATTGAATTTCTTGCCACCAAAGCTGGCTAGGAACGGTCGAAGCTCCAGGTGATCTCCGACCTGCACGATGCGCACAATCTTTCGGCCACCCTGCTGGGCGAGCAGCACGGTGCCATCCTTGTCTGTCACCATGGCGTTGGGGCCGAGATACGATCCGGCGGGTGGGTTGGGGTAGCCGCCAGACTTGTCGAGCAAAAGCTGCACAGCGCCATCGGACGTTACGGCATAGGTCTTGTCGCCAACCACATCGGAGATCCACAGACGGCCCTCGTGCCACATGGGGCCTTCGGTGAACTTGAAAGTGTCGGCGACCTCTTCGATCTTTGTTCCCGGGGCGATGATGGCATCGAGTGCGGGGTCGAGACGAAGGATCTCAGGTTGGGGCGATGGAGTCGTCTGTGTTGGTGCCGCGGGCGTGTGCGGCACGAGCGGCAGGGCCTGCGGTGGCACGACGGTGGCGGCGATGAAAGCGCACAAGCCTAGCACGCTGCGAGCGAATGGTAGAGCCTGCATCCTTGAGGGCTGCCTTTGCTGGAATAGAGTTGTCATGCGATCGGTGTCCCTGCGGCACGGTAGATGGCCTCTATCGCGAGGAGGTCTTTGAGGCCTTCTTCGCCAGGCGATTCCGGGCGCTTGTCGTTGCGGATGCAGTCGGCGAAATGCTCCGCTTCCAAGGTGAACTGAAACGGAGCCTTGCCGGTACCGAGCACATCGATCGGCTGGCCATTGACGTGACCGACCATGTGCACCCCGTCGTAGAGGAACGCAGGTTGCAATTGAAGATAGCCCTTGTCTCCGTTGATCACGAAGAAGCTTGGGCCGCTTTGGCCGTAGGAACAGCCGCAGGATGCGATGATGCCGGAGGGTAGTTTCATGGTCCACTCTACGGATTGCTCCACTTCTGCGAAGCGCCCGCTGAAGTCGCGCGTCGAGACGACGGCCGTGTAGCTGGAGGGCTCTTCGCGGGTGAGATGGCGGGCCGCATTGAGCGGATAGATGCCGAGGTCGAGGACCGAACCGCCGCCGCCAAGTTTGCGGCTCAGCCTCCAGGCGCCTGCGCGCTGCTGGTTGAAGAACCCTCCCTGAAAGGACTGGAGGTCGCCGAGGCCACCCGAGTCGATAATCTGCATTGCCTGTTGCCAGGTCGGGTCGTACTGCACGCGGTAGGCGATCATGAGCTTGACGTGGGCTGTGTGGCACTCCTGAATCATGGTGCGGCATTCGGCGCTCGAGGTCGCCATCGGCTTTTCGCAGAGCACATGCTTGCCGATGCGCGCGGCGCGGACGGTGTACTCGCAATGCATGCTGTTGGGGAGGCCGATGTAGACCGCGTCGACTTCTTTGTTGTCGGCGAGGCGCTCATATTGCTCGTAGGTGTAGATGGAGCTCTTCGGGATGCCGTACATAGCCGCGTACTTCGTTCCCTTCTCTGCCGGATGACCGGTGACGAGAGCGGTGACCTTCGCTGTCTGAGAATTGGAGCACGCGCGCATGAAGATGTCCGAGATCGATCCGAGGCCGACCGCAGCAAAGCCCACAGGTTTCGCCGGCGCAGGAGCCTGGGCGAAGGGTCGAAGACCCGTGGCTGCGAGTGCAAGCGCGGAAGCCCTCGTGAATTGGCGGCGGTCCATGTGCTACCTCTCGATGTTGGCAGCGCTGCTATGCGTGCACGACGCTGCTGGGTTGTAAATCTATTTTTGAGATGTTGCGGTGCCGTACCCGATGTTTTTGTCGACCCACTGGATGAAATATTTCATGTTCGGCGCGTCGGTGTGGCCACCGTCGTCCTGGCGCCACGCGAGATGTCCATCCAACAGGCCATCATTCACGGGCGGCATCTTTGCGGTGTGATAGTCCTCGTCAACACCAAGGCCTTTGACACCGAGCAGAGTGAAGACCGGGCTCGCCGCAACGGTCGCCATGTAGCTGCCGCGCTGATCCAGCCATTTCGCATCACCCTTCTCGGGGATTCCGTAGCTGATGAAGGTGAGCCGCGGCGCGCATAAGGCAATCAACTCGTTGGAGTCGACGGGAAGATCGCCCGGAGTCTTGCTTCCGAAGCTGGCGTCGGCAGCTCCATACTTCAGGAAGTTGCCGGCCATCCAGTGGTATTCCCCATCCGAGGTTAGGGTCTCGACCGCTTCTCCGAAGTTGCGGCGCAGCGGCGTTGCGCCACCCTTGCCCGACGATCCTACGAGGACCATGGCGAAGCGTTGATCGAAAGCCATCGTCACGAGCGCAGCCTTTCCGTAACGCGAGACACCTTCAATGCCGATGTGCTTCGCGTCGACGGCCTGGTCGGTTGCCAGATAATCGAGGCCGCGTCCGGCACCCCATGCCCAGGCGCGCAAAGAGCCCCACTGATCGGGCGTGCGCGGCTGCCCTTTGTTCACAAGGCCGATGATGCCTCGGGTCAGGCCTGCCCCGTTGTCAGCCTGAATGCTCTGCGGATCAATGGTTACAAAGCCCCAACCGGCTGCGATGAGCTGCCAGGTGTTGGGCGGGTCGCCGTCGGCATTAAACTGAGGGAATTCGAAAGGTGCGGAAAGGTTGGGTTCCCACGCGGGATGATCGGCGAAGATTTGCTTGAGCGAAGGATCCTGCTGCACGAGTAGCGCTTTTTCCGCTGTGTTGATCTTCGCAAGCTCATCGATCGAAGGCTGGTTGGGCGCGGGAAATCCGGAGCGGCCGAACATCATAAGGACTGGGACGGGGCCGGTGGCATCGGCTGGTACTACGAGCGTCATGTGGATCTTGACGGAGATAAGCGGGTATGCGGAATTATCCACCTCGCCAACTAGGCCCTTCGCGATTACGGGATGGCCGCCAATCATCTCGTGATCCGTTGCCGTCACGGACCAATGCACCGCGGGCACATCGGAAGGAACTCTTCCGTAGACGTTCTCTTCAAACGCGTGCACGATTTGAGGACGCCGCACGTCCCACCACTCCTTCGCAGTTGTTACGGGTTGGCCATTATTGAGCCGCAAAGCGTCGGGGAGATTTGGATAGGGATTTGCGAGCGCCTCGTCATAGTTCGCGTGCTCGGGCGCTTTCTCATTTCCGCTTGGACCAGGTCGCAGGCGCTTGATGCCAAGTTGATCCATCATGTTCTGATGATCTTGCGCAGCCGTAAACGTCACTGGCGGAGGCGTGGACGAAGCGGAGGCGTTGCTTTGCGCGTGCGCGCTCCAACTGAGGCATGCGGCGAGCACGAGACTGAATTGGATTGCGGAGTTTCGAAATGCAACGGATCGGCGCACGGATCTCTCCAGGGAACTGCTCTCTGTTCATTGGCTAAAGCGCTTTAGTTCGGGATCCATAGTAATGCCTACGCACACCAATCGGATACAGCGAGCTATCGATTCGAACGCCGACACTGTATTAACAAGAGGTTAGCTACACGAATCCTCGGCACCACCACGCGTCGTGTTTGGCGATCATCAAGCTACTTGGGTTGTACGAGGTGCATTGTCCCGCGGTTGTTGCCTTCACGATCGAAGGAGATATTGCCGGACACCCCGCCATAGTTGCGGGCCTTGGCCAATTCATCCCGCACACGTGCGCGGTTGGGACCTGTTCTCTGCAGCGCTTCGACCGTAAGAAACACTGCATCGTAGGTCTCGTTTGCGACACGGCCAGGAGCGACTCCTGTCGCCTGCCGGAAGCGGGTGGCGAAATCCCGGCGCCTGGCGGTAGCTTTATCAACCACGACACCCGTATCCTGTGCGATTACGTCGGTCTTCCCCACATCGCTCGGGCCCATGCGAAAAATCCAGGGAATATCAATCTGCGTCGTGGTTGGGTCCGCGGAAAGCGTCAGTACCGGGACGCCGATGCGATTGCCAACCTGTTCGCACAGATGCGTATCGGCTGCGCTGGTGGACGTGATTACGGCTACTGCCTCATCGTCGACCATGAGACGGATTACGGCATCGGAGATCATGCCCCAGGCTGGGCCACTCGAATCCTCGATTGCCAGGGCTACGCGATGTCCGCGGACCAACGGTTGCGCCGCGCTGTCCCGCAGCGCCATTTGCGCGGCCGCGACCATTGCCTCGCCCTCAGATTTCCGTGCACCCTGCAGTGGAGCGAGCAGTCCAATCCGGATCACCAGGCTCGTCAAATCGTTTGTGGACGCTCGCCCCGGCCCGGCGTAGGGTTCGACGTCTGTAGAAATCGACGCGTACGGTGTCGTGGTTTGGGCCGGGATCGGCGCGACCCATCCCGGTAGCAGTGCAGCAATCACTGCGCAGAGAGACACTTCCCTAGCGGGCATCGGCCGCATCCCGGAGCTTCCAGTCTGTACGCTGCTCCGGACAGTAGACAAACTTTCCATCGCGCACCTGCGCCAAGGTTACGGGCCCGATGTTATTCAGCGTGAAGTCGAAAACGGTGTTTCCACTCACACCGGCGTAATGCTTCATCCCATAGGCGCGCAACGCGTCCATGATCCGGCCGCGATTAAGGCCTGCGTGGTTGATCGCGCCCATCAGCATGTTGGCCCCGTCATATGCGTAGGCGGCGTAGGCGTCGGGCTCAGTGCCGAAGTGTTTTGCAAAGCGTTGCTGGAAAGCGATCCACGTTGGATCGTTGCGCGTCGGGTCGATGGCGCTGATAACGGTCAAGTCTTCGGATGCTGCGCCAGCAATCTTGATTACCTCCGGGCTACAGACACGGCTGCTGCCAAAGACGGGCTGCTGCATTCCGAGCGCGCGCATTTGCCTAATGATGTGGCCTGCCTCGGCGCCATTGGCCCAGATGACGAGGCCGTCCACGCCGCTCGCGTTGATGGTCTGCAGTTGAGAAGAAAAGTCCGTGGTATCCGGGGAAAACCAGACTTCGACGACCGGTTGATGACCAATACGGCGCGCTGTCTCGACGAAAATCTCTTTACCCATGCGCCCGTAACGATTGTTTACCTGCAGGATGCCGATACGTTTCAGGTGGCGCTGCAGGAAGATGTAATCCGCGAGCGCATAGCCTTGTTGCCGGTCATCGGGAAAGTTATGAACCAACCATGGAACGAGTGTCTGGGTAACGGTCGGGTCATTGGTAGCGGTATCCATGATCGGGAGCTCTAGCTTCAACGTGGCGCGCACGGCGATGTGCGTCGAGGCAGAATCGACGGAGCCAAGCATCGCCCAGGCCTGATCCTTGAAGCGCATGTCGACGATGGCCATCGACGACGCACCCCACAGCGGAAGATCGTCATGGATGACCAACGCGAAAGGCTTGCCGCGATATCCTCCCGCTGCGTTGGCTTCCTCCACGGCAAGTTGTGCGCCATGCAGCATGGCGATTCCATAGGACGAGTCTTCATTGTCTGCGTCTAGCGGTCCGAGGAAACCGATGTTGATCGTCTTGAGCGCGGTTACGTCTCCATCCGGCTCGCTTCGCGCAGCGCCACCATAATCGAGGGTGTCCGGTTGCACGTACCACTCCTGGTATGGCTTGCGGTAGTTCACGTAGGGTCTTGCTGCCGGTGGCATATTCGCATAGGGCAACTCGACTTTTTCTGCGGGAGGCGCTGACGGGGCGGTTTGCGCGTCGGCGTGCGCTGCCATGCAACCAATCGCAGCCAACAATAGGGCCACGACGCATCGTTTCGTCCTCATCGTTCGACCCTCCTCATCGACTGCCAACTTGTGCGCGCATGGCCGAGCGTGTTGCTGGATCGTTCCGGCACTGCGAGGACATTTCGCGCTCGCGGATAAACCCGACGATTCTGCTCAGCGTCTCAGGGGGGATTGCCTGGTCGGCATCGCATAATGGCCGCTGCGCGTCGGGACGTCCGTCCCAAGTCGAGACCTCGATCAACAAGCCATCGCTTCCAAATTCAATCGCTGCACGGCTTGCCTGCTCAACCCTGGACGCCACACCGGTTGCATGACTGGGGTCCACGATCACTGGAAGAAACGTCTCTGCGTGCGCAGCGGGAACCACGTTGAGATCGAGAGCATAGCGCGAGTATTCTCCGGCAGCGTGGGTTTTGATTCCGCGCTCGCAAAGAACGATGTTGAGATTCCCTTCGTTGGCGATGTACTCGGCTGCACCCAGCCATTCGCACAGGCTTGCGGCCATGCCGCGCTTCAAGAGAACAGGTTTGCCGCTGCGCCCCGCCTCAACTAATAAGGGATAATTCTGCATACTGCGCGAACCAATCTGCAGCATGTCCGCATATTGACTGACCAGTTCGACCAGCCTCACATCCAATACTTCCGTGACGACTGGAAGACCTGTGAGGTCGCTCGCGGCGCGCAGGATCTTCAGACCTTCCAGGCCGAGCCCCTGAAAATCATGCGGCGAGGTGCGTGGCTTGAAGGCGCCGCCGCGCAACATGTCTGCACCCGCGGCCTTCACGCCGAGCGCGACCTCGATCATCTGCCGTTCGCTTTCAACGGCGCACGGGCCCGCGATTACGACGGGTATGCCGGTGCCAAAGCGGACGGCGCCAACCTCGACTCCGAGGCTGCCACTCCCGTTGAACTCGGGGTGCGTGCGGCGGCTGATCGTCGGACAGATCCGAGACAGATCTTCGAGGCTCACTTGTCCTGCGATCTTCTGGTTCATGGTGGCACTCCTTGCCTTTACTGTTTCGCGCCTTGCGAATCGATTGCTGCGGGTGTTTCGAAGATCGCCATGGCTTCCATCTCATAGAGCAGGCTTGGCCAGCAGAGGATGGCCTGGATGCCCGTGGAAGCGGGCAGGATTTCTAGACCCTGCTCTTTGAAGAACTGCGTGCGGATCAGATTGAATTGCTCGTAGTCGCGCTCAATGTCGCGGAGGTAGCAGGTGGTGCGGACCACGTCTTTCCAGGTGGCGCCTTCGGACTTCAGGAGTGCGGTCACGTTCTGGAAGGCGCGCCGGGTTTGTGCGCCGAAATCGCCGGGATGAACGGTCTCGCCGTTTTCACCAACGCTGGCTGTTCCCGAGATCATCAGGATGGTGATGCCCTTGATGTCCAGTCGCATGCCGCGTGAGAAGGACGATGGGCGCTGATACTTGTACGCCTCGTTGAGTGCTTTGGGCGCGGACATGGCCTTCTTGCGTATTGGTTTGTTTGCTGTCCTGACTGCGTCATTGGTTACGGTGATCGTGCTGCTCATATTCTTTACTCCTTCGGTTGTGCGTGGATGCCGTGGCTTAGGCCCTGTGCGGTCGCCACCCAGATGTCGTCGCCTTGAAACGCTGTGTTGAGAATGTAGTTGTGGGCCAGGCTGGTGTCCGAGATGATTCGCCGCTTGCTACCGTCGGCATGGGTGATCAGGATTTCGCCGTGGCCTGTCTTTTGATTCCGGCTGTAGGTGATCCAGGTGTTTGTACTTGTGTTGAGCTGGCTGAGGCCGCTCTGCGTGGAGGCCCACACGTCGTCGCCACGCGACTGCACTGCGTTGATGAAGTTGGAAGCCAGCCCGCTGTCCTTGGTGAGATAGTTGTGCCAGTTCCTGCCGTCATAGCCGCTGAGGCCGAAATAGGTGGAAGCCCAGAATGTCTTCGTATCCTGGTTGTAGGAGACGCTGCTGACGACGTTGTGGATCAGCCCCTGGTTCCGGTACAGAACAATCTCCATCTCGCCGTCGGGATCGGTGTAGGGCTTCCAGGTTTGTTTCGCGAGGTCGTACGCCAGGATGCCACCGCCCCAAACCGCGAAATAGACTTTCTCCTTCGCGACCGAAATTCCATACGACCACGGCTCCTCGAATGGTGCGTTGGATTCGTTGAAGATCGACCAGGCGCCAGTGTAGGTGTCGAGGCGATTGACGCCTGCGGCTGTTGCGACCCATAAAAACTGTCCTTGCAGGGCCACTCCATAGACCAGATCGTTCGCCAGGCCGCTGGTCAGATTCGTATAGTTCTTGAATTTCCCGCCTGAATAAAGGCTGAGACCGCCAAAGGTTCCTACCCACACGTCGCCATTTTGCGGGTCCACCGCGATCGACATCACGGCACGCCCGGCGAGACCATCCCCTGGTGAGAACACTTTCTTCACACGGCCGTCTTCGAGCAGGACGAGTCCATGGGATGTGCCGGCCCACACGCGCGTGCCGTCGACCGTTACGCAATACACTTCACCCTCTGGGAATCCATTCGCTGCGGTGTAGTTGATCCACTTTGTGTACAGCGGAGGCGCAGCTACTCGATGCGGTGCAGGCGCCTGTGCACAGGCATAGGGCAGCGAGATGAAGAGGCACGCTGCACTCAGCAACATCCTCCAATGGGTGCTTGTGATTTTGTTTGCGTTCATTGCCGGGGTCATAGTGTCTTCAGGTATTCGATCAAGTCGTTGAGCTGCGCCTTGTTCATGTCGGAGGTGAGGCCGTGTTTATCGTAGGGATTGAAGCGCGTCCAGATCTCTTCCATCTGGAGCGCTTCCCCGTTGTGGAGGTAGGGCGGCTTCATGACCACCCCTTCTAACTGCGGTATGTCAAAGGCGGTGGTCGTGTCATATTTTGTTGAGGTGCCGACATCGATTTGAAACTTCGAGGTAAAGTGCGTGAGCGGCGAATGGCACGTCGGACACTGTTGCAAGGGCGAGATGGGTGCGCCACTGTTCGTCTTGTCTCGGAAGAAGAGGGCCTGACCGCGGGCCTGCGCGTCGCGCAGATTTCCATTGACCGCAAGGTGCGGGTTCCTTCCGAGGTGTAGGGAGAAGATATAACCCACGAGGTCTTCGACTTCGCTGGAGCCGAAGCCTTGTGACCGGAAGATGTACATGGCTGTGCGCGGGCCATCCTGAGTCTCAAGGTCCGGGTTCTTGCCGTTCCACTTGAAGGGTTCGGTTCCCTCGATGCTGTAGAGCGTGCGATTCTCCACGACATCGCGGCCAAGTTGCGGCGTCTCGAGGCTCCATGCGAGGCCGTCCGAAAGTCCCTCATGCGGGTGACAGGTGGCGCACGCCATCTGTCCCTGATAACAATGGCTCGCGTCAAAGAAAAGCTGTTGCCCTCGACGGATGCGCGAAAGCTGCCTGGGACCACCAAGGTCAATCGTCGCGGCTGGCTGCCTCTGCGTCATGTCCAACACAGTGATCGTGTCGTCCATGCGATTGGCGATGTAGGCGAAGCGCCCGTCGGGCGAGGTAACGACATCGGTTGGGTTACGCCCTGTAGGCAAGCGACCGATAACGAATCTGCTGGCCGAGTCCAGCCGATTTGCCAGCTCCTCCCGGCGCATCGGTGTGCTGTTGAGCAGAAGTGTCCGAAGCTTTGATGTATCGACGACGGAAACGATGTTCGATCCGGAGGCCGTCACCAGTGCCCAATGGCCGTCGGGCGTCGCGGCTGCGCCAAATCCGTCTGCGTAGTAATGGTCGATATCGTCCAGCAACACCTCGGATACCTGGTAGTCGCGGGCTCCTCCTACGGCCATCGCGGACGGCCGAATCACAGCCATGCCATGGGTGAGATAGCCGCCCTGCTGGATTTGCACCAACGGATTAAGATTCTTGGGGCGCATGAACGGAACGAGCAGATAGCCTCCCGCGGTGGCAGGCAGTTCCGTGATGTGGCGCAGTTGGAGTACCCCGGGAATATCGAGGCGGGCAGCGACATTCTGCTTTGCAGTGTCGATTACGGTTAGCTCAGACACGGGTGGTTGATCCGGCGGACCGAGGCTCGCGAGGAGATTTGCCACGTAGACGCGGCTGCCATCGCGCGAGCGGATGACATACTCTGGAAATCTTCCGCTGCGAAGACGCTTCTTCTCCGCGCCGGTTGGCAGATCGATCACCGAGACGTCATCACCCATCGTGTTGGCCACATACAACGTGGTTCCGGCTCGGTCGGTAACAAGGCCGCCGGGCCTCCAACCCACATTGATGGTGCGCCGGATCGCCAACGTTTGCGCATCAATTTCCGTTACAGCATCGCTCGCTTCGTCGGAGACGTAGAGCGTATTTCCGTCCGGCGAGATCGCGATTCCCTTCGGTCGTTGGCCAACCTCTGCGCGGCCGACAACTCGTTGAGAGTGCGTGTCTACTACTAGAACAACGTCACTGTCTTCGCAGACTACGTACAACCGTTGGCCATTCGGCGAAAGCTGCAGGGAGACCGGGCTTAGATAGCGGATGGGAGCTTCAGGCGTCGAGCTGCGTTCTGCGGCTGCAGCTGGCTTTGGCCGCAGGGCCACGAAGAAGATCGCGGCGATCACCACCGACAGCACTGCGATTCCGAGGAAAGCTTCCTCTCTACGGAAGACGCGCGGCGATGAATGTTCGCTGCCAGTCTTCACGGAGTTCGCCCCTTTAGCGAGATGGCAACGGGCATGGGCGACGGCTCGGTGATCTTCAGTACCTGGTCTGCCTTGATATCGTGCAAGGTCTGAACCATTCCGCTGGGCCAATGGATTGTGAGAGTATCCACGACTGCATGCTGACCGAAGCCGAAATGCGGACGCGGATCATTCTGCGAGAGGTATCCACTTGCCGAGGTGGATTGCGCCCATTGGTGCAGGTCTCCGGCAGTTGCCTCGAGGCTCGCTCCGAAGCCATCGCGATTGCTGCGCGCGCCCACCAGTTTGATGGTCAGCCAGTGATTGCGCTTTCCTGGCGGGGGCGTGTTGTGCAACAGAATTCCCTTGCCGCCAAGCGTCACGATGAACGCGTCGACATATCCATCGTTGTCGTAATCGGCGAAACAGGCGCCGCGGCTGACGATCTGGGTTTGAAAGAAGCTTCCGGCCTGCGGGGAAACGTCGGTAAAGGTTCCGTCGCCGTTATTGCGCAGCAGCGAGCTCTGTTGGGGGATGAGCCACACCAGGCCGCCGTTCACGATGAATACGTCCTTCCATCCATCATTATCGAAATCGAAGAGCCCATCGCCCCAGCCCACAAACTGCCCGGAGACCGATCCTACCCCGGATTCGTTGGTCACATCTTCGAACCGCTCACCGGGCTTTCCCCCGTTGCGCAGAAGACGGTGAAAGTGAGCATCGGAGACGAATAACCCCTGGCGTCCATTATTTTCGTAGTCCCCGAAGACAGGGCCCATCGCGGTGGAAGCCTCGCCGTTCTGGCCGTAGGCAGCGCCCGTTTCGGCCGCGACATCGGTGAACGTACCGTTGCGGTTGTTGTGATAAAGGAAGCTCGCCATGGTGTCGTTCGCAACGTAGATGTCGGGCCATCCATCGCTGTCATAGTCACCGACGGTGACGCCCATGGCGCGACCTGGCTGGGCGCTAATGCCCGATGCGGCGGAGGCGTCGGTGAACGTTCCGTCGCCGTTGTTATGGAAGAGCCGATTGGTTTCTGGCGCGTATTGGAGCGGTCCCGGGTATTGCTGCGCAGAATAATACTGATGGCTGGCGGGATCGAACTTCAGATAGTTGCCGACGAAGAGATCGAGCCGGCCATCACGGTCATAATCGAGGAAGGCAGCGCCCGTTCCGAAGTCTGGGTTGCTTACACCGGCTTTGGCCGTAACGTCTGTGAAGGTTCCATTCCCGTTGTTGTGGTACAGGATTGCCGAGTTGTATTGGGTGATATAGAGGTCTTCATTGCCATCGTTGTCGAAGTCTCCAGCAGTAATGCCGACACCGAAGCCACTGCCGGGAACGCCTGCCTGCGTCGTTACATCGGTGAAGGTGCCGTCGCCATTGTTGCGATAAAGATGGTTGGTCGCGCCCATGCCGTCAGGTGCAGAGTGGTTGGTAAGCCCCTCGACATAACGGCCGCTGACAACGTAGAGATCCATCAAGCCATCGTTGTTGTAGTCGAGCCATGCGCAACCTGATCCCGTACCCTCCTGGATCGAACTTAAGGCCTTCTCGCCGAAAGAGTGTTGGAAGTGGATCCCGGACTTTACGGTCACGTCCTCGAACCGCGGTAGGGGCGCGGCGTGAGTCGCGTTGTCGCGTGTAACAGCCGCCGTCTGCGCAGTCGCGGCATGGGAGGCGAAGATTGCAAAACCAATGGCACAGATTCCCAGAGAGGCTTTCATGGTCTCGCTCCCTTCTGCTCACCGGGGTTTACGTCGACTTGCTCCATCAGCGGCGTTGGCGTATCGAAGCGCTGTAACGTCATTGGCGAGCGATTTTCCGGGGCCAACGCCTGGCTCTCATGACATCCAACGCATCCACGATCTTCACCAGTGCGTACCCACATCCAGCTGCGCTGCTGTTTCAGAACTTCACCGTGCGCGCCAAGCAACTGCAGGCGGATTGGCGTGTCCGCGGGCACGGTTGCATAAAACGATCCGTCCCGTTCCACCGGGGCTTCTCCCAGAATCTTTTCGCCATACTGCGATTTGACCAGCGCCCGCACGCGCACGATCTGACCGGGCAGACGGCCGTTCGCAAAATCTTTGGACGCGTAGGCGTCAAGGCAGATGATCCGTCCCAATTTACGGTCCGGATGCAAAATGCTGCGGTAAGCGAGCGCCAAGGGATGCGGAGCGATAACAACGGCCTGAATGCTTGACGCGCGCGCGTCCCAGTAAAGCAACCGCTCGCCGCCGTTATTGTTTACAGAGAGTTGATAGATATCGAACCGATGCCCCGAGGTTCGTCTTGACACCACCAAAGCTCCATCGCCGACAGCCTTCGCGGACGCATAGCCCGAACGGGCGGCCTCGACGGCCGTTGCGCGCAAAGCCCCGGGGAGGACCCGCTCGAGCCGTTCTGCCGAAGCGCTCGCTGCATTCCGCTGCATGAAGAGGAGGGATCCGTCAGCCAGTTCGATTGCGCCGCTGCGAATGGCCCCCGAGGTATCATCTTGCCGCAGCAGCATCAACCCTGACCCATCCGGATCGATCAGATAGAGCGTTCGAGGCTGGTTTGCCTCAGAGGTGCCGATGAGCGGGGACTCGGCAGACAGGAGCAGCCGGCCGCTGCGCAAGGCGGCTTCGACTTCAAACCTGCCGGGGCCGAAGGTGATCGGGTGAGCGTTAGAGCCATCGTCCCGACAGACTTGCACCTCCGACATACGATCACTGCCCGCGCCCTGCAACCATGTATAGGCTATCTGGCCCTCGGGCAGGTACATCGGCTGGACACAATCCCCGATGCAATGAGTCACTTGACGTGGACTTCCACCTTCAGCAGGTATCTCCCATATCTGCCAGGTGGCGTCGCGCTGGGTTTGGCCGGCGAACAGGAGGTTGCGTCCGTCGAAGGAAACCTGCGGGTCTGCGGCGGCGAAGAACTGCTGTGTCAGGGGAGTAACCGCGGAGGGGGCGGTGCCATCGGCCCCAAGGCGTAGGCTCACCAGGAGGCTGCCGAGAGGAAAGCGCCGCGCGGGATCGCCCACTGTGTATTGGGGAGTCTGGATGAAAGCGATGTCTGTGGGACTTTGGAACGTGCTTGTGACGACAGCTCCAACGGGCCAAGCGGTGCGCTGCGCCAAGGCTGCTTCCCCCAAAATACACAGGGTTACACCCATTGCTGCGCATGCGACTTTCCCGACGACGTCCATATGGGCCTTCGCGCGAGAGGAATCAACCAATCGGCGCGCTCTTTCCAGCTTCTGATCGTTGGGAGATGGTTCAGGTATACCAACTTACTAATGCGGCGTAATGGACTTATCGAAGGGTGTCCGCATCCACCGATCGATGGAGGAACAGGTGTTTCGCGCAGAAAGCGGGGATCTGTGACCAATGCGCAGAAATTCTCTAGACTGTAGACACATGCATACGGCAGCTTCAACGGATCTTCGCAAGGCCGGCACTTCGGGGGACTGTGCCCAGTCCTGGGAACGGCTGATCGCACCGAGTTCTGCGACGAGTTGGCGGCTGCTCGGATCGAGATCTCTGACGGGAAGACGCGTTTTGATCACGGGGGCGGGTGGGTCCATCGGATCGGCACTGTCGCATGCGGCTGCGGGGTCTGCGCCCGCCAGCCTGGTACTACTGGACAGCTCGGAGAATGGGCTCTACCAAGTCGATCGCAGCCTGCAAGAGTATGGTTCGTGCGACCATGTATCCCTTCTCGGCAGCGTCTGCAATTCCGATACGCTCGATCATGCGCTGACAGAGTAT
Source organism: uncultured Acidobacteriaceae bacterium (assembly GCA_963737325.1). Taxonomy (GTDB): domain Bacteria; phylum Acidobacteriota; class Terriglobia; order Terriglobales; family Acidobacteriaceae; genus Granulicella. The sequence goes on along the minus strand of CAVTSJ010000013.1, from coordinate 118,301 downwards.
CGACCCGACATCATCTTCCACGCCGCAGCCCTTAAGCATGTTCCGATGATGGAACAGAATCCGTTTGCGGCCATTGAAAATAATGTATTCGGCACGTATGCCCTGGCGCGTTGCGCCATCGCACACGCGGTAGAGCAGCTCGTTCTCGTCTCCACGGACAAGGCGGTTATCCCTCGTAGCATCATGGGAGCGTCGAAACGCATCGCAGAGCTCATTCTTTTGAGTTTGGGGCACTCTACGAGGATGAAGGTCGTACGTTTGTGCAATGTGATGGGTTCGCAGGGCAGCGTTCTTCCATTGTTCCTCGAGCAGATTGCGCGCGGCGGCCCTGTTACCGTAACGCACCCAGACGCGGAGCGGTACTTCCTCACAATGGAGGATGCTGTTCGAGCGTTGCTCGACACGCTGGATGTGGTCTCTACAAGGGCGCTCCTGCTTCCCCGCGTCGGTCCTCCCGTCCGCATCGTCGACCTGGCGCGATTTCTGATTGCAGTTCATCAAAGCCCGGCGTCTCTCGAGTTCACGGGGTTGCGTTCTGGCGACAAGCTTTTTGAGCAGCTCATTTCGAGCTGCGAGTCGGTGCGTTCCACAGGCGAATTTGGTGGCTCGGGTTTGCATGCGATCGACACGCCTCTACCTGCCGCGGCGGACCTGAGCTCTGCACTGAATCAGCTCCGCTCCGCTGTCCACGGGCGCAACCTGCAGGAGCTTCTGCGTGGGATTAAGACTCTTGTGCCCGAGTACCAGCCGAGCAGCCTCATCCTGGCCGCGTGCAAGGATGAACTCGCGCTGGAACTGGCAACGGAGATGCGGGTATGAAACGTACCATCGCGGTTGTCACTACGTCGCGCGCCGATTACAGCCATCTCTATTGGGTGCTAAAGGATCTTGAAGCACACCGTGAGGTTGAGCTTAAGCTGATTGCGCTCGCGGCGCATCTTTCGCCGGAGTTCGGCTCAACGGTGCGCGAGATCGAGCGCGACGGCTTTGCGATCGCCTCGCGCATCGAATGCCTGCTCAGCTCCGACAGCGACGTCGGCATGGCCAAGACGCTTGGGCTCGCAATTCTCGGTCTGACGGACGCGCTGGCGCAGATGCGTCCCGACCTGCTGCTGCTGATCGCGGATCGTTACGAGATGCTTGCGCCAGCCAGCGTCGCTCTTACTTTGCGAATTCCGGTAGCACATATTGAAGGCGGCGAGATCAGCGAGGGCGCTATCGACGATGCTGTCCGCAACGCGCTCACCAAGCTGGCACACATTCATTTCACCTCGACCGATACTGCGCGGGCTCGGGTCATTTCGATGGGGGAAGAACCGTGGCGCGTCCATCGCGCCGGCGCACCTTCGCTGGACCATATTCTCCGCAGCACGTTGCTAACGCGGGCTGAGCTTGAGGGAGCTCTTGGGCTTTCGCTTGCCGATGAAGTTACGGTTGTTGCATACCACCCCGTCACACTCTTTAAGAACACAACAGCCGAAGCGGATGCAGTCTTCGCGGCGATTGAAAGCCTTTCCGGGCAGATCATCTTTTGTTATCCCAACGCCGATGCTGGAAGCCATGAGCTGATGGTACGCATTCGAACGTTTTGCGCCACACGTCGTGATGCTCATTTGTTCATCAACCTCCCTTCGATTGCGTATTGGAGTCTTCTGCGCGAGGCGACCGCGATGCTTGGGAACTCCAGCAGCGGCATCATGGAGGCTGCGTCCTTTGCGCTGCCCGTGATCAATGTGGGGATGAGGCAGCAAGGACGCGAGCGCGGGCCCAATATCCTGGATGCGGAGGCGACCGTCGAATCCATCCTTGCGCAAGCTGCCCGCTCTCGAGAGCCTGCCTTCCGCGAGAGCCTTCGATCCATGCAGAACATCTATGGCGATGGACACGCCGCTGAGCGCATCATCGGTGTGCTCACTTCGACGCCACTTGAGGGTTTGCTGCGTAAGCGGGCGCAGGCGCTTCCCGCGGAGTTCCGGCCATCCTCATGAACTCGGCAAAGATTCCTCTCTCATCGCCAGATGTTACCGAAGCTGAAATTGAGACGGTTGTTGCGACGCTGCGCTCGCCGCAACTAAGCCTCGGTCCGCGGCTAACCGAGTTCGAAGCTACCTTCACAGATCTGACGACGGTGGAGCACGCGGTGGCTGTCAGTTCGGGGACCGCAGGCCTGCATCTCGCGATGCTGGGACTAGGGATCGGCGCGGGCGACGAGGTCATCGTTCCCTCGTTTACCTTCATCGCCGCCGCCAATGCCATTCGTTATGTTGGCGCGACTCCGGTGTTTGTTGATATCGATTGCGTCACGCTTAACTTGTCGCCGGCTGCGGTGGAGCGGGCCGTCACCCCGCGCACTCGAGCTATCGTCACCGTGCATACCTTCGGTGTTCCAGCCGATATGCCCGCGCTGGTTGCACTGGCGCGTCGCCACGATCTCGCGCTGATCGAAGACGCTTGCGAAGCTCTCGGCGCGAGCATCGGGGCGCAACCGGTTGGTTCTTTCGGCGACATTGCCGTCTTCGCCTTCTATCCCAACAAGCAGATCACCACCGGCGAGGGCGGCATGATCGTGACACGGGATCCCGGTCTTGCCGCGCAGATGCGGAGCTTGCGCAACCAGGGGCGCGCGCCGACCGACAACTGGCTGGAACACACAGAGCTTGGCTACAACTATCGGCTGTCCGAGATAGCGTGCACCCTGGGAATCGGCCAGATGCGGCGCCTTGCGAGTATCCTCGATCGGCGTGAGGAGATTGCGCGCGTCTATCGCCAGCACCTTGACGCGGAAGCTCGACTCATCCTTCCTATCGACGAGTTACCAGGCTGTCGCATCAGCTGGTTCGTCTATGTGGTCCGTCTTGCGGACGGGCTTACCGCCGCGCATCGCGATCAGGTGATCCAGGAACTCGATGCGGGAGGCATCGGCTGCGCACGATACTTCGCGCCCATTCATCTGCAGCCGGCCTACGCCAATGTTCCGGCCACCGCGGACCTTCGCGTTACAGAATCAATTGCCTCGCGCACCATTGCCCTTCCCTTCTTCAATCGCATCAACGATTCACAGATCGTGATGGTGTGCGAGACCCTGAAACTGGCTATCAGGCGTATATGTTAATCACCCGATTTTTACTGTAACCAACAGCCTTGAACGCGAGCCACGATGCCTTTCTTTTTTGATGAACGCAACATTGCAACACGAATCGCGCGGTGCCTGGGCGTGTGCCTGGCGGTCATCTCAGCGACTTGTTCCCCGATGCTCCGAGCCCAGCAGCAGTCTTCGGTGATTGAGGCTGCGCGTCTCAATAATCTCGGAACTGCGCTGGTGGGCCAACAGTTTCTCGACCGCGCGGTCACCACCTTCGCCGCCGCAGCCAGGGCAGATCCAAGTCTAACCTTGGCCGAGGTGAATGAAGGCATCGCCCTCATGTATCTGCAGAAGCTGCCGGAGGCGGAGAGGCTGCTTGAGACGGCCACCGTCGAAGATCCGAAGGACCCGCATGCCTGGTATGCCCTCGGCCTGCTCTATCGCAACGAGAATCAACCTGAAAAATCCCTGGACGCTTTTCAGAAGGTCGCGGCACTCAGGCCGAACGATCCTGACACTCATTACATGATTGCGTCTGTCGAGTTCGAGTTGAATAATCTTCCAGCCTCGAAGGCGGAGTATCAGAACGCGCTTGAGTTGGACCCGCATCATGCTTCCGCATTGTTTGGACTGGCGCGCGTTCTGCGCCGCGAGGGAGACATGGCTGGCGCCCAGCAAGCTCTCGCGCGCTTTCAACACATATCCTCTGCGAAACTCGGAACTCCGCTCTCGCACAACTATGGGGAAGAGGGAATTTACGCGCACGTGGAAGATGCTGCGCTCGCGCCTACCCAGGTTGAAGCGATGATCCCGGTTACGTTCAGCGATTCATGGCGCTCGCAGCCAGCTACACCGGCAGCGAGCGCCATGAGCGGTGCAGCTTGTCTCATAGATCTTTCCTCCGACGGAGAACCTGCACTCGTTTTGATGGGCGAAGGAGACGATGCGATTCGCATGTATGATCGCGTGGGTTCGATTCGATTTGCCGAGATTCCTTCAAGCGTGACGGGTATTCATCTTCCGGGCAAGGGACTCGCGTGCGCCGTCGGCGACTTTGACAACGACGGGCTTCCGGACCTGGCGGTCGCCGCCACGGGCCTTGATGGGCGCGATCGTATCGCGCTCTATCGCAATCTTGGCAATCGCAAATTCGAAGACGTCACTGCGTCCTCTGGAATTACGGCCACCAGTCATCCCACCAGCCTGATGTTCGTCGACTACGATCACGATGGTGACCTTGACCTTTTCATTACCGGGACGCCTACAGTCTCGCATGCTTCGCCCAACACGCTTTGGCGCAACAACGGCAACAAGACGTTTACTGATTGGACCGCGCCGGCCGGTCTTGAAGGAACTGCTCCCACGACTGAGGCGACCCTTTCTGATCTGAATAATGATCGAGCCGTGGATCTGTTGGTAGCGGGTAAGACTCCTGCTCCGACCTTCTTCGCCAACCATCGCGAAGGACCGTTTGGATCTTCGCCGCTGTATTCAGCGAGCCTCCCGCCGACGGTATCGGTGGCTACCCTCGACTTCAACAAAGATGGATGGATGGATGTACTGCTTTCGCACTCAGGGGAGCCAGGTGTCACGCTCTGGCGCAACGTTGATGGGAAGCACTTCGAGCGCGTTCCATTGCCGATGAAGGGTGTTCTCAGCGCCACAGCGGCAATTCCAATTGACTTCGACAATGACGGTTGGATCGATATTGCGGCCCTGGTGGAAACGCGGCGCGGACCTGAACTTCGCATGCTGCGTAACCTTGGGCCGGCTGGATTCGTTGACGTCAGTGCGCAACTCACGCTGAACAAGATCCATTTCCGCTCTCCGCGTTCATTGCTTGCTGACGATGTAAATCACACGGGTGCCTCAGACCTTATCGTCACTCAGGCCGACGGGTCGAGCGTACTGCTTGCAAATGTCGGAGGCAACCGAAACCATTCGCTGCACATCGTGCTGCACGGCACCGCAGACAACAAGAGCGGTATCGGCACCAAGGTCCAGATCTTCGCGAACGGGCTCTGGCAGAAGTGGGAAGACACGGATCAGCGGGAGATTCTTGCCGGCCTTGGCAGTGCAGACAAGGCAGACCTTGTCCGCCTGCTATGGCCCACCGGCGTTCCGCAGGATGAGATTGACGTGCCGGCGAACGGCCTGCATCCCATCACGGAGATCGATCGTCGCGGGAGCTCATGCCCAACGCTGTTCGCCTGGAACGGAAGCCGCTACAGCTTCGTTGCAGATGTGATCGGTGCTGCGGTGATTGGTCACTGGGTATCGCCAACAGGCACAGATATTCCAGACCCCGATGAGTGGATCAAGGTGAACGGCGATCAGCTGCACGAGCGTAACGGGCTTTTCAGTCTCCGCTTCGGCGAGCCAATGGAGGAGGTTAACTTTGTCGACCAGGTGCGGTTGGTGGCCATTGATCACCCATCCGGCACGGCCGTGTTTCCCAACGAAGGCTTTCGTTCGCAGCCACCATTTGCGAGGGCCGCGACGATCGTTGCGGCAGCCGCGCATCCGTTGGCAGGTGCGTGGGACAATCGCGGCAACAACGTCCTTGCTGTCCTCAGCCAACGCGACATCAGCAACCGTGAGACACGCAACTACGTCCGCGATTTCACCAATCTTCCGTTTGCCGGCTTTGCGAATCTTCATTCGCTAACCATTGATATCGGAGCGTGGTCGCCGCAGCGGCCCTTGCGCCTTCTGCTGCATGGATTCATCGAATACTTCTCGGCGAGCTCCATGTACTCTGCGTGGCAGGCCGGTCTCTCACCGATCCCGCCGTATATTGAGGCGCAAATGCCGGATGGTTCCTGGCGGAAGGTAGTTGCTGACATGGGCTTTCCTGCTGGTTTGCCGCGCACGGTTACCGTCGATCTCACGGGGAAACTTCCAGCCGGCGTGACAAGTCTGCGCATCACAACCAATCTGCAGATTTACTGGGACCAGGTGCTGATCGACAATGAGGCCACTCCGCTACAACAGCCTGAAAACGCCGCGTTAGCGACGTACACCACAGAGCTTCCGCTGGCGCACGCTACTCTGGCGTTCCGCGGTTATCCGCAGCAGCATGATGGGCGCACGCCTGGCGATCTCACCTACAACTATCAACGCATGAGCGCTACGGGGCCCTTCGTTCCTCATCGCGGGGCCTATACGCGATACGGCGACGTGACGCCCCTGCTGCACGCGATTGACGACGAGTTCGTGATCTTCGGCACCGGTGAGGACATGGATCTCGAGTTCAGCGCAGCCACTCTTCCCACGCTGCCGAAGGGTTGGTCGCGCGACTATTTCTTCTACGCGAATGGCTTTGTGAAAGACATGGACTTCTACGAGGCCAGACCTTTCAGCGTCGGCAGCTTGCCCTTCCATGGCATGAGCAGCTATCCCTACCCTGCAACAGAACACTATCCCACAGATGCTGCGCACACGGCCTATCAGCTCGAGTACAACACGCGCTTTGAGTCCGGCACCGTAGATCGCTCGTTCCAGTTCGACTATGTTCCTCACCTGTCGACGCCGGAAACTCCTGCCATGGGAAGCCAACATTGAGCGATCTTCTCACCCAACCCGCCGTCGACCTGCTCGCTCTGCTGGAAGCGAGGAAGATCTCTGTACTCGAGCTCGCTGAGCAGCACATTCAACGGATCGAACTGCTGAACCCGCAGCTGAATGCGGTGATTGATTATGATCCGGAGGAAATTCGGCGAGAAGCGATGGCGTTCGACTGCTCGACAGCGCCGCGCGGTCCGCTGCATGGCCTGCCACTCACTGTGAAGAGTTCTATCTCTGTCGCAGGCCGGCTGTGCGAGACTGGCAGCCTCCTCAATCGAGGGACACGTCCAACGCTTGATGCTGAGGCCGTCATGCGTCTGCGTAACGCGGGTGCGCTGATTCTGGGGACAACAAATTGTCCTGAGTTTCTGATGGCCTACGAGACGGACAATCGCCTGTATGGTCGCACCTCAAATCCGTGGGACGTGACGCGCACAGCGGGCGGCTCGAGTGGTGGCGAATCTGCAGCGATTGCAGCCGGGCTCTCCGCTGGGGGACTTGGTTCGGATGGCGGCGGGAGTGTTCGCGAGCCTGCTCACTTCACCGGCATCTGCGCGATGAAGCCGACGCCCGGCCGCATTCCTACGGCCGGCCATCTACCGGACAACGTGGGGCCGTTCTCTCTGCTCGGCACTGTTGGACCGATGGCGCGAACCATGGCAGACGTCACGCTGCTTTTCCGCGTCCTTGCGGGTGCACTCGACACCGACCCCGTTGGCGCGCCGGTTCCCTACCGGCCCGCCGCGACAGACGCACTCAAGCAGGTTCGAATCGGTTACATGGAAGACGATGGCCTGGTGCCGGTCACGGCGGAAACGCGGCAGGCTGTGCAGGACGCTGTGCGCTCGCTGCGGCGCCACGGCTTTCACGTCGAAGCGTTTCGGCCACCTTCACTCGAGCGCGCGCGCCAACTGTGGTACACGTTCTTTGTGCACTGCGGCGCCATGCTGCTGGCGCCATTAGGACGCGGCCGCGAGTCGGAGTTCAGTCCTACGTTTCTTGACTTTCTCTCGATGGCCCATACGCACGCACCGCTCTCCGCCGACGAACTGCTCGGTGCCTGGTGCGATATTGATATTGTCCGATCGCAACTCCTCGCGGAGATGCGCGACTCCCCTATCCTGCTAAGCCCCGTTTGCTCGATCCCCGCGTTTCGTCACGGAGAGCGCAACTGGATATTGCACGACGCTAACGGTGCATCGCAGTCGCTCGCCTACCTGGATGCCATGCGCTTTACCCAGTGGTTCAATCTACTCGGCGCGCCTGCTGCCGTCGTTCCGATCAGCCGCTCTGCCGAAGGCCTTCCGATCGGACTCCAAGTCGCCGGACGCCCGTATAGCGATGAGGACGTGCTCGGGATAGCTACCATCCTTGAAGAAGATTTTGGCTACGCGGCGCCTCCCATGGCTCGCCCCTAGAGAGTGAACTGCACGCGAGTCTTCCACCGGACCGGTCTCGAACGAGTCCTTAGCGACTCTCGCAAATGTCGAATGATTATTGTGAAACAACGGTCCAGCTGCTGTCAGGATCGAACGCAGTGATCGCCTCTGCAGTCTGGGTGGTCGCCTTGCCCAGATCTTTTTGAAGCAGCACCCCATCCCCGTCAATGATGAAGGTCATCACTCCGGAGTTGCCGTAGTTGGCCGGATAAGCGACCACTGCAAAGCCCCCCGTCATCTTCCCGTTAACAAGATAGTCCTTTGCACCACCAGGGGCATTGCTGCCTTGCTGGCTCAGCATCTTAAAGTAATAGCCGTGGAAGGGCATGTGCGCATTTGGCTTGACGCTATATCCCTCGCCGGTCGCGAAAGCCGCAAGTGGCCCGAGCGGGCTGGGAGGCTCATTTTGCGCGGACTCCCAATACAATCCGTTTTGCTTACCCGGATCACTTATAAACTTCTGTGCGAACTGTTGTGTGCCCTCGCCGTGTCGCGGCTCCGAGTAGTACTGGGCTTGCGCATCTGCAATTGCATGACAGACGTCAATCACTGCGAGTTCGTTTCGCCCGACGCGACGCCTGAGTATCTCCTGTTCCCCAGCCGCAGCATCGAAGTACCATTTCCCGTCGCCAGCCTTCTTGAGCGGGATTGGAAATGGAAAGTTGTCAGCTCCCACTATTAGCAGTTGAGAACCGTCCGGCATGGTGCGCCAGCGATGCATTTCCCCGTAGGACCGGATATAGGTATTTGTCGCGGCCTTGTCCTGAACCGCATCCCCTGAAAAAATGATGTTCTTTGCCGCGGGGCCAAAGATTGCCAATACCTGGTTTTGATCCCCTGACTTTGCCGCTTGCAACAGTGCATCACCCGCTTGGTCGGGGGTGCCGAACGTTTGGTACGAGGGGGCCGCGGCGGTCTTGCATCCAACCATCACGACCATCAGCGCCATGATGGCGGCACAGGCTGTGCCTGCGACTTTAGTTCTGTTGCGTATCATTGCAATCCTCCACAATGTCGGGTCTTACAGGATGCTCAGGAATTGGAACGATGAACGTACCCGCTTGGCTTGGTGAGCTGCAGGCACTCATCGACGAAATCCGCCGCCGCCGCCGCCGCGACCCCAGCCGCCACCGCCCATGCTTGCTGAACCCCGCGCACTATCAGCTCTCGATTGCCACCCGCTGCTGCCGCCACCGAAGGCGGATGACCCGCTGGGTTTCTCCTGCCCACCCCAGCCCTTGGCTGCAGAGCTCTGCTGCGAATAGTGCTGGGTGTTGTTCGAATTTCCACTCCAGCCGTTTCCCGTGTTCTTATAGGTGTTTCCATTGGCTGTTGCGTACTTATCACCATTTGCGGTCTGACCGACAGCGGCGCTATTGCCGTACTTCCCAGTCGCGCCATAGGCACTCGCACCATTTGAAGAATGCATTTGACCGGTGGTCCCGTTTGCGTTTGTTTGGTGCTGGGAATTGACGGTGGTGCCATTCTTGGATGCGGTGGAGGCACCGTAACTCCCGTAGGCATTAGAGCCCTGTACCGTGCCTGCAGAAGCACCGGTTCTTGTGTTGTACGCCTGCCCTCCGCTGACGGAGCCGTACCCGTTCGATACGGTGCCACCGCGCGTGGCGGTTCCGGTTGAAGGGTTGTACGACTTCCCTCCGCTGGCAGTGCCGTAGCCGTTTGATACCGTTCCGCCCCGCGAATAGGTTCCGGTCGCGGAGTTATAGCCGTAATGCGATGAACCATAAGCACCGCCGGTCCAGGCGGCGTTCCCATAATAAACTCCGCCGTGATAGACAACCGCACCGCCGTGCCAGCCGCAGTTCCATGAATTCCAACCCCAGCCGTAACCGCCGCTGATTGCCATGCCAACTGCAATGCCCGCTCCGAATGCGATCAAGCCAGTCGTCACAACCGCGGCGGTGCTATAACCAGGTGCAACGTAGGGGTATCCATAAACAACCGCGTAGTTATATGTAGGAACGTAAATCACCTGCGGATTCACGGGCTGAATGACAATGACATTCGGTGCTTGCTGCACGACCGTAATCTGCGATCCGGATTTCAGATTGCCGGCAGCTTGTGCCTTTGCACGCAATATCTGCACCGCGGCCATCAAGTCGGCGGCCTGGGTGGCGTACGCTTCGCCCAGCGCGGATGTCCAACTGAGGTTCTTCGCCATGTCGGCGAGTACCGTGGGAAATTGCGTGAGCGCTTTCACACTCGGCTCCCACGACTGCGCGTTGACGGCCTCCAGGAAAAGCTGGCCGGTGAGACCCTGGTGCTGTTGAAGCCAGATGCCGGCGGCTGCAATTTGATCAGGAAAGGTGGCGCCCCCAAGAATCTGTGCAACCAAAGCATCCGGATAGAGGGCGATGGGAGCGGCCAACTGCTGCAACTCTTGCGCCGTCAATGGTACGCCTTGTCCAGAATAGCCAGGGGCTGCCTGTTGCGCCGATAGTTGAACCTCAGTTCCCAGCGGTCCGGTCAAAATAACCAGGAGCAAGCACAGCGACATAGATAAAACTTTTGTTGCTAAGGTCCTGGTCATTCTTTCCTCCAACGGGCCGGGTGCATCCGTTTCGGCGGAACGTACTCCGACGCCATGATCAAAGACTCGAGACCAATTCTCGGAATGCATGGTCTTGATTCAATGCGTTTGGTTGACGAAATCCGGGGCCTGCAATCTGCAAGCACGCATCTCGATCTTTATCTCGAATTTCCTGCATGCGAAGGGGAGTTGACTGCACTCCCCTTCGAATGAGGTTTGTGAGCATCCATTGCTGGGCGCCCTGGTTGGACGTTATTCCTACTTCGCCGCTGCGGCCTTAGCCTTGGCTGCGGCTGCAGCAGCCTGGGCTGGACCCAGGGACGCCATCACGCTATCCAGGTTGAAGGACGCTGCCTTCTGGCGTGGTGGGTACTTGACGAAGTTCGCGATCTGACCCGCCACCAGCGCCTGAGCTGCGTAGAGGTACGGAACGTGATCTACCATCCAATCCCAGTAGGTGTTGGAGTTGAAGTCGGCGCGCTCGAACGGATCGCGACGAAGGTGATGAATGTACGGAATCCGCCATTTGGTGAACGGATTCTGCCACAGATGCATTGTGCCGGTCGCTTCTTGCGTCTCGAAGGTCAACTTGTAGTCGCCCAGACGGATTGCCATGATGCCGCCGTCGTCGCTCACATAGAAGAAGTGTTCCCTGGGGCTCTCCTTCACTTCGCCGGTTAGCCAGGGCAGCATATTCATTCCGTCGATACAGACATTGAATGTCTTATCTCCGGCCTTATAGCCGTCCAGCAGCTTCTGGTTAATGTTGGGATCGCCGGCCGCGGCGAGGATAGTCGGTAGCATGTCCTGGTGGCACATGATTCCGTTGAGGGTTGAGCCCGCCTTGATCTTGCCGGGCCAACGCATGAAGCACGGAACACGCCATGCGCCTTCGAAGTTGGTGTCCTTCTGGGCGCGGAATGGACTGTTGGCTCCGTCGGGCCACGTATCGTTCTCAGGTCCGTTGTCCGTGGAGTACATGACCAGGGTGTTATCGGCTATGCCCAACTCATCAATCTTGTCGAGCAACTGACCCACTTGTTCGTCGTGAACGACCATGCGATCGCTGTACGGATCCTGGCCGCTCTTGCCTAGGTTTTTCTCAGCGACGTGCGTGCGGAAGTGCATGGCGGTCGAGTTGTACCAGAGGAAGAAGGGCTTATTCGCCTTCGCCTGAGTCTCCATCCAACCAATTGCCGCCGCCGTGATCTCCTCGTCGATCGTCTCCATGCGCTTCTTGGTAAGCGGGCCGGTGTCTTCGATGGTCTGCTTGCCTACCGGTCCAAAGCGCGGGTCGTCGGGCTCCGTGCTGACGGTATCGGTCGCCTTGCAGTGGAGTACGCCGCGCGGGCCGAACATTGCCTTGAACTTGGGGTCCTTTGGATAGTCGGGAAGCTCGGGCTCTTCTTCGGCGTTGAGGTGATAGAGGTTGCCGAAGAACTCATCGAATCCGTGCACTGTAGGCAGGAAGATGTTCTTGTCGCCCAGGTGGTTCTTTCCGAACTGGCCGGTTGCGTAGCCGAGGGGCTTAAGCATTTCGGCGATGGTCGGGTCTTCAGGCTGGAGGCCGAGGTCGGCGCCGGGCATGCCAACCTTGGTCAGGCCGGTGCGAAGCGGGTTCTGGCCGGTGATGAAGGCAGCGCGGCCGGCGGTACAACTCTGCTGGCCATAGTAGTCGGTGAATACGACGCCCTCGTTGCCGACACGGTCGATATTTGGGGTGCGATAGCCCATCTGGCCGCGGCTATTGAAGCTGATATTCCACCATCCGATATCATCACCCCAAATAATTACGATGTTGGGCTGTGTAGTAGCCATCATTTACTCCTTCTCTCGGGTTAAGTTGAGTTTGCAGGGCGGGCGCGAAAATCACACCCGACTGCCGCGTGAACGACTGGACAATCACCTGGCAGCCTCCTCTACAACCTCCACTGCCAGAAGAACTACTTTGCGACACGGTGACCAATGATGCTCGTCGCCATAACGCTTGCTAGCCTTTCTTCATTGCCGTCAACGCGGAGCGCATCTTGTCCGCGGTGCCCATTTCTGGTCGGCGATAAATCCTCACATCCTCGGGCAAAGTTAATTCATCCTGGCAAGCAGCGTAGTTCGCTACTTCAATGTTGTGAACTGTCAAATGTGACAGCAGCGATGAGCCCATGTACCGGTCGCACGAACGACGCCAACTTTATTTGTGGAATGACTGAAACGGCCCGGACTACTTCAAAACGCCTCACCAATACCCATGCTCCAGGTCCAGCTGCCCCTGCCACGCGCGAAGTCGGCGCGTAAATTCACGTGATATTGTTTGCTCAGATTGAATCGCGGGCCGCCACCAATATCCGGCAGAAAATGACTGGATTGGAAGAATTCGTTGTCTCCGGGCCGCACATAGCCAATACCTGCGAATCCAGCCAGGCCAATCCGTTTGGGCAACGTGAGACGATACTCCGCCTGGGCCGTCGCCATGTGTCGATCGAAATACGTGCCTGCCGTATATCCACGCAACTCGTTGCTGGTTCCGTAGATGCACTTCTGATAGAAAGGCGCGTCGCCGGCCGCGTCGCAGCCATACACTTCCCAGGCCAGGACTTGGTTCTTGCGCAGCGTCGTGTATTTATCAAAATGCAACTTGTACTGTTGGAACGTCTGCTTGCTGCCCAGAGCCTGCGCATAAAAGTCTGCGGTGAACTCAAGCTTCGATCCCGCGACCGGAAAAAAATGGTTGGGACGCGTGTCGCGCACGATCCTCATTCCCAGGGCACGCAAGTTCGTGTGAAGACCAACATCAGGCGGGATTGGCGGGATGTTGGGATTATTGAGCGTCCCTATAGTAATGAACGAGCTGCCCGTTGTGAGTCGAGGTCCTATAAATATCTGCCACCAGACGCGACGCAAGGCTTCGGCAAAATATACTTCTCCCGTTTGCACCAGGGGCAGCTTCAGATTTTGGTTACCGCCGGGAAGATCCGCTCCGTAGATGTTGTAGTTTATGTTGCCGTGAGCATAACCCGTCGTCACTTCATACTTGTTCTTATCGAAAAATAACTGGCCACCTAGAAAATAGGCGCGCGTCCCGTTGTTGGTTATTAACCCGCCGGCGCCAACGGTAGACGGTGGAGAAATCTTGTCGCTCTTGCTGAATGGGAAGATATATCCCACCACTGGGATGACACCAGTACCGATGGCGGGGCTCACCATCGGAAGTGGCGCGACAACAAAGGCGCCCGGCAGAAGCTTCTTCCTCGGCTTCTTCTTCTTTTTATTCTCCTTTGTGTTGAGGGTGTCGTTGAGTGCTTGCGCAGTTTTCACTTGGTCGCTTGCCTGGCTGCCGCTAGATTGTGCGTAGAGAGTCTGCGTCCCGCAGATCCCCCCAAAAAGCCACGACACAAGACAAAGATTCGCCAGCCGAAGGAGCCACCGCCGCGAAGCAACACTTAGCGCATCGATTTTCTGCCGATGAATACCGCGCGCATCACCGCCCCTCATATTCAATGCAAACCGGAAGGTCACTGCAGTCCCCTCTTCCTCTGGCCATCCAAACGCAAAACAATTGGAATGGATCAAGCCTCACTACCAGGTCCGAGATTCCAATGAATCAACTTCTGCGACGAGCGCAGTTGGTTAGAGCGCGAATCTTATCGTTCTGTCTTTTGCTTCAGCCTCCGGAACAGGTCCTGGCGAACCTGTTCCGGAGGTTTTCAACCCGGACATGCTGTGTGTCTATCTCTTCCTCGGCGTAGCTTTGTGAACTGGCTTCTGCAGATCGAGAAGAGTCGCGGAATCAGCAGCATTGAATGGATAGTGCCGCGAGGATTTGTCCTCCGACCCGTTCAGCCTGACATCAACGCGGCGGTTCTGAGCCAGAACAATCACGTTCAGGTTGCGCAGTAACTTCGTTCTCTGCTCGTCGGTCAGGTCAGGATTGGCCTGGATCATATCCCTGACCTCGTCCTTGCTGAGCTGTTTCTCCTCGCCCACTGCTTTGATATCAATGCTCGACGCGGGAACACCGTGTTCCACGAGGAAAGCCGCAGCGCGAGCGACACGACGCTCGGAGAGCTTCTGGTTATATTCCGGGGTGCCGCGCGGATCGGCGTGACCGGTCAGAGTGAGACGCGCATCCGGCTTCTGCTGCAGATATACGGTGAAGTCGTTCGCGAGTGCAGTGAGGATGGCCTTCTGGCTGTCTACGAGGCCGCCATCAGGGTGCTTCGCAGTCGGCTGAGCGGTCGGGAAGTACACACTGTGCAACCTCAGCCGAGCCTCGACCTCAGGTGCCGGCGGCGGCGGCGGAGGCGCCTCAACGGTGACCGTTGCGTCGGCCGTCGCAATTTGGCCTTTGTCGTCCGACACGCTGCAGGTGATCTGCACCGGCCCAGAGGCAGCGCCCACGGAAGAGTAGCTGGCCGTGTTGCCATTTCCGCTGATGGTGCCACTGGAAGCCTGGAAGGTGTAGGTCAACGGACGGTTCTGCGGGCTCATGCCGTGCGCCGTCACCGTTGCCGAATCGCCCGGCTTGAGGTCGGTTGGATCCGCAGAGCAGGTTATGGTCGGTGGCTCAAATGGTTTGACGACATACGAAGTGGAGCAGCTGGCAACCTGCCAGGGCTTCTCCCCTTCCCTGCCCGCCTTTCCGACCTTCACTTCGGCCCTCACTGGGTAAGATCCAGGATTCATTCCATCGGTTTTGACGGTTGCGGTCGGACCGCTGCCGACAACGCCGTTGCCCGTCCATGTGTACACCGCGCTCCACTTCGGATTCAGATTTCCGGCAGTCGCAGTCACCGTGACGGGGTCACCCGCATAAACCTCTCCAGGGGAAGCCGAGCACGAAGCGGTCGGTGGAACCGGTGGCTTGCCGCCAAGGTTGAAGTTCAAACCGGCAATCACGCCACTCGTGGTTGGGGCGTAGATGACACCATTGGATGGTTTGTTGTAGTCCTCATACAGATAACGCCAGCCAAGGGCCATTCCGAACTTGGGGTTGAAGTTCAGGTTCAGCAAACCCAGGAGCTGATAGTCCAGCTGGGATGAGCCTGCACCAGCGTCGCCGGCAATCGTGATGGCCGCCTTTTCTCCGGCCGGGAGGATGATTCGGCCGCCGCCGATGCCATCAATAATGTTGAAGGATCGCCCATAGCTGAGGCCCGCCGGCTCCAACGTGTTGTTAAGGCTCACATACCAATAGCGCAGCCCGCCCAACAAGTCGAATTTGAAGTGATCCGCATCAATGAGCCTGTACCCAAACTTCGGCGTGAAGAGGGACTGGGTGAAGTGAGTGCTGATATAACTCTGCTCATAATCGTTAAGCGGAAGCGCGTTGTTGACATTGAATCTCATCCACAAGAAATCGATCGGCATCACAAACCGGCCCTTATCAGCCTCGACTGCGATCGGAACTTCAAATACCAAGGCATGAAAGAGATCTGAGAAAGGGACGTGGATGCCCGCATTGTGCCCCGCCACCCCAACCGTTCCATGCAATCCGGCGAACCAACCGTAGAGTGAGATCCCGACGCGCCAATTATCGCTGGCGTTATTTCCAGTCGAGTACTGCTGCACACGAGGCATCTGGTCCTGCGGCGGCGTAGGAGCATCCGGAAGTGCAGTTGCGTCTGAGCTTGAACTCACCGTCGACATTGGAGCAAACGACATCTCAGGGCGAACGACCGCGGCTACGCTTGTTGTTGGGGCAGGCGCAGTCGTATCCGTTTGGGCCTGCGGTTGATCCTGAACCTGGGACTTGACCTGAGCCCGAACCATCCCTGATGCGGTTGTCAAAAGCACCAGGCCCACCGCTGCGGCGAGGTCAACACCGAAGATCTTTCCGTGAATACGCATAAGAAGTCCTCCCTAGAGGGGAAAATGTGGAAACCTAGCGAGCCACCGCTGCCAACTCGCTGCAGAACATTTGCTAAGCCATCCGAGAACTACATTCACTAACTGCAACCCGCACTTTTGTCGTGATTGCTGGTTCATCCTTCTACGCATGAAGTCTTCACGGATAGATATTCCCAGAGCAGCGAAATTTCAGTCATACAGCCTCCGTGAGCCGATCAGAGCCCTTATAAGGTGGATTGATTCTGCCAGCGCAACCATCCAATGCCAACTGGCAAAAATACCAGTCTGGCCTTACCCTCCTACGATTACCGACCTCGTCCATAAGACAGACAAGGTCAAACGAGTTCTCCAGACCCTCCAGAAACCTATCGGTTAGCAGCATAGGAATCTGGAACGTCCAGCACAGCCTCGAACTCGGTTCTGCACGGGCCACATCAAATCCGAGGCCAAGATCTCGTCGGGTCCACGAATCCCGGTGCAGATCCAAGGCGTTCTGCATCGGGAGCATCTGTCACTTTTGACAGTTCCCAGTGCAGGAAAAGCGGTCTAGGCTGAGTTCGACTTTCCCCGAGTGCTTCTTTGCGTTCCATCGCATGCGTAGTTCAACCGGCGAGAGCGAGATGCGTGGGTTGATTTCGACATTCAAAACACCAATAGAAAATGAGGGAAATAATGAACACCAGAAACGCATTTCAGCTTCGCAAGGCTCTCGGCAGGAAGGCAATCAGGTTCTCGCCCACACTCCGGATCATCACATGCTCCATTGCAGTTGCGTTTGCCCTTCCGCTGGCTGCCCAGAGCCCCGAACTGCAGCAGAAGCTTGCAGCCGTCAAGCAATCGATGGCACAGAACAAGCTACAGCTGCAGAAGTATCAATGGACAGAGACAACGCAGGTTACCTTGAAAGGTGATCCGAAACCGCCGACTCAGAACTTATGTCAATACGGCCCTAACGGGCAGGTTCAAAAGGCCCTCATCAGCCCCCCTCCACCACCACCCAGCGGCGGACGATTGAAGCAAAGAGTCATCGCAAACAAGAAGGCAGAGATGCAGGATTACATGGGCGACGTGAAGAGTCTTCTCAGCCTCTACGTTCCACCCGACCCTCAAAAAATGCAGCTGGCTTATGCTGCCGGCAATGTCTCCTTGAATCCCGTTGGCGGCCTGGTGAATTTGATCTTCAAGAACTACGCGGTGCCCGGCGATCAGATGACCCTTACCTTCGACCCGTCGTCAAAGAAGGTCATCTCATTGAACGTCCAAACCTACATGGGTCAATCGAAAGATGCGGTCACATTGCAGGTTCAGATGAGTAGCCTTCCCGACGGAACGAACTATGTTCAACAGACTGTTCTGAACGCAACCGCCAAACAGCTCGTCGTGACCACGACAAACTCGAATTACCGGATGATTGGCAACTAGCGGAGGAACCACGGGCCAGGAAATGGCATGGGCGCAGGGTGAATTCCTCGGGACCAACCCTGCATCCCTGCGGGCATCCAGTAGGCTGCACGGCGAATGCATATTCCCGCTCCTATCGTTCGGACACGGAACGTCTTAAGCCTCGCGTGACCTTGCCGTTCCGGGTGCGGTGTTGAAGTTGTGAGAAACACAAACGGTTTGCAAGAGGAGGATGGTTCATGAAGATCAAGTCTCTATGCTGCGCGATTTTGTTTTGCGCAATGGCCACAATGGCTCTTGGCCAAACGGTATCAGTCAACTACAACCACAACCAACCGTTCACGGCATATCACACCTATGCGTGGGGTTCCAATAACGCCAACCAGGTCAAGAATTCGATACTGGCGCAGGCGGCAATGCAAGATATCGACGCGGCGCTGCAGGCGAAAGGGCTGCAGAAGGTCGAAGAAAACCAGACCCCGGATCTGCTCGTCACGGTGAGTGGTGGAATGCAACAGCAAACCACCTACACTGCAATGGGCATGCGGGGATGGGGCGGCGGAATGGCCACCGTTACACCGCAGCAGAATGTTATAGGAACCATGATCGTCGATCTCTACGACGCGAAAACCCAGAGCCTGGTCTGGCGTGGAATCGGCCAGAACACCCTCAGCAACAACGGCGGAAAGAATCAGCAGACGGTGCAGAAGGCGGTCACGAAGATGTTCAAGCAATGGCCAAAATGAGCCATTCATTGCAACGCCCTCACAATCGCCATCGACTGCCCTTGACCCAAGACCGAGCAAACTACTAGTTGATACGGTCTGCTATCCCGTCGGCGCAATCAGCCATCCCAGTTCTGCTGCGTGAGCAAAGCATTCCTGAATCTTTGTACTTCTCTCGCTCGGTAGCAAGGTGCCTTCGGAAAACGCGTGATCGACCACGTCTATCAGGGTTTCGCCAGCCTTGATGGCGGACAGCAACAGAAACGTACCGCGGTCGATCGGACGGTAGTAGACCGAATCCTGGTACCGATGGACGACCAGATAGGTTGGGCACCGCTTCGGTTTGGGAGGGCGTACGCGCCTGGACGTCTTCCGTTCCAAGACCGCATTGCTAACGATATCGACATCCGTTTTCTTCTTGTGAACGGCGAGAACAATTTCGTCTGCGGCGTAACGTAGCGCGAGCAATTGAAGGTGGGGCTGCAAAGCCAACACGCTGGTGGGCTGAAGTGCGCCGAGCTGCGCCCCCTCGACGGGAGGCAAAGACGCGCTGTCGTAGGCTTCAATGTGGGCCCACTCGAGGCGGGCTACATCCACGGCGAGATCATGATGGGCACCGGTGAACTCGGGGTGCGCGTCGAGCCACGTGGGAAGTTTGGCGCCGAGGTCGCGAAGAGAGAACGACATGGAGGGATTCTGTTGCAGGTACTTAAGGATCAGGTCGTCGAACCGCGTTGGGCCGAGAATCGCGTTGAGGGCCGGGTAGTCTTCCGACACGGCGGCGATGAGGCGGAACCAATATTGCCGGTTGTAGATCTCGAGCCGCTCGAAGGAAGAGAGGCGGTCGTTGGGCTTCACATAGCCAGTCGCGATTTCGCTGACGGATGAGCCATCGGAAGTGAACGATTGCATTGCGAAATCAGTCGTCAAGGGACGGCTAACGTCTTCTGCCATGCGGCGCTGGAAGTCGAGGAGCGTCATAGCGCCACCTGCTGGCCGTGCACGATCGGCGTTGGCAGAGAATGAATTTCTGCCGAAGGAAGGAAGCGGTTCGCTTTGAGAGCCTCGGCGTGCACTTCGTCAAAGGTCGGGATGTTGTCGTCCCACTCAAGCAAGGTGGCGGTGGGACCAGCGCGTTCAATGGCGCGCGCATACATCCTCCACACCGGATCGAGGACGGGATGATCGTGCGTGTCGAGGGTGTATTTCTCAAACTTTGAGTGGCCAGCAATGTGAATCTGCGCAACCCGTTCGGGGTCGATGGCGTTTACGTACTCCATAGGGTCGAAGCCGTGGTTTTGCGACGAAACATAGATATTGTTGACGTCAAGCAGAATGCCGCAATCCGCCGTGTGGACGACCTCGTTGAGGAACTCCCACTCCGTCATCTCGGACTCATGGAACTCGGCGTAGCTGCTGACGTTTTCTACTGCGATGGGAATTTCCAGAAAATCCTGCACCTCACGAATGCGTGCGGCGGTGGTGCGGACGGCTTCGAAGGTGTAAGGCAGCGGCAGAAGATCGTGGGTGTAGCGGCCGTCGACGCTACCCCAGCAGAGATGGTCCGACAGCCACGGTGTTTTGGTGCGCTTCGTGAGATCCTTCAGCTGCCGAAGATGGTCACGATTGAGCGGCTGCGCGGAACCGAAGTACATGGAGACGCCATGCTGCACGACCTTGTACTGATCGAGAATCTGATCAAGGACTTTGAGCGCATTGCCGCCACCGACCATGTAGTTTTCCGAGATGATTTCGAACCAATCGACGACTGGTGTTTTCGAGAGGATGTGTTCGTAGTGCGGCACGCGCAAACCGATACCGACACCGTTCTCCGTGAAAGCGTTGAACCTGTTTGCTGGCATGGCTGAATCCGTTCGTGACTGAATCGATTGATGGGTTGGAGGCTTGTGTGCGTGCGCAAGCCTCCAACACGCGCGACTATGCCTTCGATGGTTTGGAGCCGTCGGTTGCGCAGGCGCCTTTGCCCTTGCAGCTGTTCTTGCCGGCGTGCTTGGCGTCGCCACCGCCCTGTCCCTTGCAATCGTTCTTACCCTTGCAGGAGTGCTTGGGGAGTGGGGGGGCGTTCTGCGCGATGAGCAGGAGACCGGCATTCGCCGACGGTGTGCCATTCTGCGCCGTGGTTTGCGCATTCAGACGAGCGGAGGTCCCGCCAAGAAGACCGGCGAATGCGGCGGCAAGAGCGAGGTTGTGAACGGTACTGGTTTTCATGAGAGACACCTTTCGTGGTTGGCCGCGCAATGCCCCGCGCTGGACGTGATGGTCGAGGATCTGCAGCTCCTGAGTCAGCCAGAGATCCGAAGATGAGAAATTCCTGTGAGCCGGGACAAACTTGTTACCCCCATGAGAACGCTGCGTGCGGCAAAGGTTACAAGTTTTCTGTGCGGAGCAAGGATTGGCTCGTCGTTGTGACGATTCGAGGCATTGCCGGGATATCCGGCTTGTAACTATTGAGCGTCCGGACTCTCTAATGCGCTGAGAATCTGCCAGACATCAGTCGGCACAGAAAGCCTGCCACCTTTCTTTGCGGCTGCAGGCGAGGGCGTTATGAACCGATGGATTGAAAAGTACTTTGAAATCACCGGGAAGTTTTCCCTTTTGCAGTCGCCGTTTTTACTCGCCGTACGGCTCTACTGGGGCTGGCAATTCGTGCAGACAGGTTGGGGCAAGCTGCATAACCTCGCGCGGATCACTGACTACTTTACAAGCCTCAATATTCCCTTCCCTGCGGCGAACGCTCATTTCATTGCGGGATTGGAATTCTTTGGCGGCCTGCTGCTGATCCTGGGCTTGGGAACGCGTCTGGTGGGTTTGCTGCTCGCTGGTAACATGTTGGTGGCCTATTGGACAGCGGATCATGAAGCGCTGACGTCCATCATCTCTGATCCAGGAAAGTTCTACGTGGCGGACCCTTACACTTTTTTGTTTGCATCGTTGTTGGTGTTGATCTTCGGCGCTGGATGGCTTTCGCTCGACGCTCTGATCATGAAACGCACGACGGAGCACGTCTGAATCTTATGAACGTCGAGCCCACCGATCGTGACGAGGCGCAGATGATTGCGTCGATACTCGCTGGCGATACGCAGCAGTATCACGAATTGATCCGGCCTTATGAACGCAGCGTGTACAAAATGGCACTCTCGCTTATGAAGAACGAGTCCGACGCTGAAGATGTTGCGCAAGAAGCCTTCTTGAAGGCGTTTCGAAAACTCGCGGACTTCCGAGGTCAGGCGAAGTTCAGTACCTGGTTGATCAGCATCACGTTGAACGAAGCTCGCGGGCGGCTGCGCCGGCAGAGTGCGGTGCCGATGGAATCGCTCGACCAGACGGCCGAAGAGGGCGGCCATATTTCGCCGGCGCTGTTGCGAGACTGGCGCGAAGTACCCTCCGAGGCTTTGGAACGAAAGGAGATTCGCGAGATACTGGTAGAAGCTATAGAGAATCTCTCACCGCTCTATCGCGAGGTCTTGCTCTTGCGGGACGTGGAGGAATTCTCGATCGAAGAGACGGCTGCAGCGTTGACCATCACCGCCGGCACGGTGAAGGTTCGATTGCACCGCGCGCGCATGATGATGCAGAAAGAGCTGGCGCCGAAGCTCAAGAACTTAAATCCCAAAAGGAGGTGGTTTCAATGGTCATAGAATGCAAGCACGTTTGGAACTACCTCTCCGGGTATCTCGACAACTCCTTGTCGCCTGAAACGAAGGAGCTGGTGCAGCGGCATCTGGGCCATTGCGAGATCTGTTCTGCGATTCTGGACTCCACACGCAACATCGTGGTGCTCACCGCGGACGATCGCGTGTTTGAGTTGCCGATCGGGTACAGCGAACGTCTCCACGCAAGGCTCGCGCAGGAGATCGAGAGCCACGGTATCCCGCCTGGCAAGGGTTCAGGCGACTAAACCGATCCGTGGAGATAAAGGTGAAATCCCCATTCCACGCCAACGAGTACCAGCGTGAGAACGGCCAGCGCGATCTGGATCGATTCGGCACGTTTTCTCTTTGGGTCCACCGGCCCCACTCGCCATTGCGAAGAGGGCCGTGCGCGCAAGGAGCGGACTCGCCAGATCGCGACTAGATTGAGGACGGAGCCTGCGATCGCTACGATTTCCATTGGAATCCGAATGGCTTCGCCATGGATCGAGTCGAGGAATCGTGCGCCAGCGAGGGCGGCCGCGAGAGAACTGACCCCGACCAACAGCCTCAGCCCGCTCAGCGCCATAAAGGCTGTGCAGGCGCTCTGGAGAA
The DNA here is from genome assembly GCA_963737325.1 of uncultured Acidobacteriaceae bacterium. Taxonomy (GTDB): domain Bacteria; phylum Acidobacteriota; class Terriglobia; order Terriglobales; family Acidobacteriaceae; genus Granulicella. The sequence continues at coordinate 95,427 of CAVTSJ010000013.1, read as the reverse complement.
GGATGAAAAGCAGGCTGGTGAACCCGATGATCCAGGAAGGACGCCTGACTGGTTCGCGATGCTTGTCTTCTGCGGTCGTGTTTTTCTCGGGCAACTCTGTCTCCATTGGCGGCCACCTATGGCCTCCGGCATCCGCATTACACATTGCTTAAATCAAAAAGCTGCTGCTCAGAACAGTATCGCTGTTCCAGCGAATCATGTGTCACGATAGACGTATACCGGCAGCCAAAACGCAAGGCAACCAGAACGCTCGCCAGAGGATATTCGAAGGATTTCGGCCGCAATGGATGAAGAGCTCGTAAGATGGGGACTTAGCTGGTCCCCGCCATTTTCACGGGTTTACGCGAAGTTGTTTGTTTTGTTGGCGTCCCCGACGGGATTCGAACCCGTGTTACCGCCGTGAAAGGGCGATGTCCTAACCACTGGACGACGGGGACGCGCGGTCTATCAGGCCGACAGACGCTCCTCTAACGCTAACAATATGCGGAGCTACTGTCAAAGCATCCTGCATCCGCTTTGAGTCGATCGTTTCGGCGCTGACTCAATCGTTCTAGCCATCAACGATGCTCCGGGAATGGCACACGCCCTAACCGCACGCGCCGCCGAACCTCGGCATACTGAAGCAGAATGAAGTTGTCCGTCATGCCGGCAATATAATCGGCGACAACACGGGCCAATCCCTCCGTCTTCACATCTTCCGCATACGATTCCGGCAGCTCCTCGGGATAGTTCACCCAGAACTCAAAGAGCTCCTTGATAACTTCCTCTGCCTTGGCGTGCTCGAGCTCCAGGGCCTCGCAGGTGTAGAGCGTGTCGTAGAGATATTGCTTTTCCTGCAGGCGCTGCGTCTCGGCGCCTGCGGAGAACACTGCAACCCGACGGCCGAGCACGCGGATATCCGCAAGCGATTTCGCCCCGGCGCGCTCCACGTTTGCTGCCGTCGTGTGGATAAGGTCCAGGATGAGCGTCTTCTGCATGGCCTGCAGCGCATCGTGAAAGATGTACTTCTCTTCCGCGTTGGGATGAGCGCGCTCGACCGGGAGGTAGCTCTGGCGAAGGATATCCACGTGCTCGCGAATGTGACCGATCTCAAGCAGGCCCGACTCCACCCCGTCGTCGAGATCCGCAGTAAGATACGCAATCTCATCGGCGAGGTCGATCAGTTGTGCCTCAATCGGCGGCCGTAGCCCAAGAAAGTATTCGGACAGTTCCGGATGCTCCACCGCGGTGTAATCGCGCGAGTGCTTGATGATGCCTTCGCGCGTTCCAAGCGTCAGGTTCAGTCCCCGATGTCCCGCATAGCGCTGCTCAAAACGCTCGACAATGCGCAGCGCATGGAGATTGTGATCGAAGCGCAGGCCATGCTGCCGCAGGCAATCATCCAGCGCGCGTTCCCCCGCATGCCCGAACGGCGGATGTCCGATATCATGCACGAGGGCAAGCGTTTCGGTGAGGTCGACATTGAGATTGAGCGCCGAAGCAACATGGCGCGCCACCTGCGCGACCTCCATGGTATGGGTCAGGCGGCTGCGAAAATGGTCCGAGGCGCGACTCGTAAACACTTGCGTTTTGCCCGCCAGCCGGCGGAACGCGCGCGCCTGGACAACTCGGTCGCGATCGCGCTCAAAGGCCGTGCGATCGTCGCTGGTCGGCGCCGGAAACGCACGGGCAGAGAGCACGCGCTCGTCTTCGCCGAAGACACCCAGGGCATGCAGGTTGTGAACCATCGCTTAAGTGTAGCTTGAGCGGCAACGGCTGCGGCTGCGGCCCAGGTTGAGATGCAGCACGCTATTGCTTTGCCGGAGCGTTGTCAGCCGGAACGTTGCCTGCATGAGCCAGGCGCACCCGCGCGCTCTCCAGCTTGTGCTGCACGCGCGCCACATCGGCAGGATCGGCATCGGCGGCAAGCGACGTCGAGTACTCCTGCAGCGACTTGTTCCAGTCCGCGATCGCCTGTTGCAACTTGCCGTTCTTGGCTTCGATCTCGCCCAGATGATCGAGCAGCGTTGGATCGCTGCTCATGCGTTGCGACGCCCGGCGCTCGTAATCTTCCGCCATCGCGTACTGTCCCTGTTTGTAATACGCCCACGCCAGAGAGTCGAGGAACGCGTAATTTTGCGGGTCCGCATTCACGGCCTTCTTCAGCATCGTCACCGCATCATCCAACCGGATGCCGCGGTCCGCATACATGTAACCAAGGTCGTTCTCAATCGACGGATTATTCGGGTCGAGCTCCAGTCCCTTGCGGAAGTCCAGCTCCGCTTCGTCGTAAAGCTTCTCGCGCAACGCGGCATCGCCGCGGTAGTAATAAAGATTCACCTTGTCATCGGGAGTAACAGCCAGGGCTCCTGCCTGATCGAACGCGTGCGACGCATCCTTCCAGCGCTTCGCCCGCACATCCATCTCGGCAACGTCAAAGTACACTTCCCGATCGTCAGGCGTTCCCGCAAGCTGCGCCTGGGCCAACTTCAGCCCCTCATCCAGCTTGCCTGCGTCGGCAAGCTGAACCGCATAGGTCAGCTGAACATCATGGTTCGACGGCATCGCCTTGGCGGCATCCGCTGCAACCTGCAACGCCTTCGCCCACTCGTGGGCCTCGCGATAGGTGTCCACTTCAGCGTCGGTCGCTCGCGAGGCATAATCGCCGCCCAGGCTGCGCATCTGCTGATAGGCGTCGATCGCTTCATCCGTATTGCCAGACTGCCGTGCGACGGTTCCGAGCAACTGGAGTAGCGCAGCGCGGTTCCGCTGCGCGTCATCGGCATACTTGCCGTCCTTCGATGCAGTCAGCACGAGCAACTGCTTGACCGCCTTTATGGAATCATCAAAGCGCCCGAGACCGGCGTAGGTAAGCGCCTCGTTGTAGATCAACTCCGGATCCTTGTCATTTGAAAGCTGCGCTTCGGCCTTCTTGAATGTCGTCAGCGCCTGTTCATAGTCGCCCTTCTGCCTCTCGATCTCACCTTCGCGTATCAACGCCTGGGGATCCTGAGGATCTGTCTGGAGAATCTGCGCATTCACCTTTGCGGCAGCTTCCATCTGGCCGGAAGCCGCAAGTGCTGCGGCCAGGCCGCGCTCTGCATCGGTATTGCTGGGATCTTGCTGCAACGCAGCCTGGTACGCAGCGGCCGCATCCTTGGGCCGTTTCAACTCGTCGTACAACGCCGCCAGCGCGAAGTCCATTCGACCGGAGCGATCGCTCTCCGGCACGTCCGCGATCACCTTGGCCGCCCGGTTCAGATCGCCCTGCTCGGAGTACTCGCGCGCAATATCCAGCACCACGTCCTCATTGCTGGGATCGATCTTCTGCGCTGCGCGGAACTGTTCCTCAGCCTTCGCCGAATCGTGATTGAGCCCATACAGCTGGCCCAGCAGCAGCCGGTTGTCGAGATCATTCGGCTTCAACTGCACAATCGTCTCGTACTCCTTGATCGCTGCCTGAAGCATCTGGGTAGCCTGCGGCCCCTGGCCGTCCCCCAGCGTGCGCAGATAAACATGCCCCAGGAGTATGTGAGCGTCCACATCATCGGGGTGCTTGGCAATCTGGTCCTCGGCAGCCGAAACCGCCTCACGAATCCTGCCCAGACGGAAATAGAGGTTGGCGACCCCGTCCTGCAAAATGCGCGAGTTCGGATCGGCATCGAGCGCCATCTTGTACTGCTCGATCGCCTGCGTGGCCACATCCTGCCGCCCCGAGGCAACCGCCTGCTCCTCGTAGAGCTTGGCAAGACCGTAGTGATAGTAGGAGTCAGCGTGATCGACGGGCTGCGTCACAGGCTGCGCCGCAGTCGACGGCGCACTCCCCGCAGCGGTCTGCGCTATGTCCGAAGTCGGCGCACTGAGAGCGGCAAGGGCAAGTGGTACGAGGGCTGCGCGGAAAATTCGGCTCATTGAGATAGTCCTGATACCTGATCTGGGAGAATATGGTGCCGTCCAGGCGGGGTCGAGATCGCTCGATCTACACCTTAGACGGTACATTACAGGGTTTGGATGCGATCCTACCAGTCCCAACCCCAATTCTCCGCTGTCAAAACATGTTATCCGTGCCGGAAATGGCGTATCCCAGTGAACGCCATCGCAATCCCGAGACGGTCTGCCGCGGCAATCACCTCGGCATCTCGCACCGATCCGCCCGGCTGAATAATCGCCGTCGCGCCTGCATTTGCAATGGCTTCCACGCCATCCGGAAAGGGGAAGAACGCGTCCGAAGCCGCAACCGTTCCCGCCAGCGGAAGGGTCGCTTTCATGGCCCCAAACCGAGCCGCATCCACGCGGCTCATCTGCCCTGCTCCCACGCCCACAGTCTGCCCAAACCCCTCCTGCTGGCGCGCATACACAATCGCATTCGACTTCACATGCTTGCAGACCTTCCACGCAAACAGCAGCCCCGCAATCTCCTCGTCCGTCGGCTTCCGCGACGTCGGATAGTTCAGCGTGTCCGCCGTAACCAGGGCGCGATCTTCATCCTGCAACAGAAAGCCGCCGGACATCTGCTTGATCACCCGTGCCGGCAACGGCGGAACAATCCGCAGCACCCGCAGATTCTTCTTCGCACTGAACGCAGCGAGCGCCTCCGGTGTGAAGTCTGGCGCGACTATCGCCTCCACAAACAGCTTGGCCATCTCCACGGCCGCCGCGCCATCCACCACGCGGTTCACGCCAATCACCCCGCCAAACGCCGACACCGGATCGGCCTCCAACGCCCGCACATACGCCTGCTCGACGGTCTCTCCCAGCGCCACGCCGCACGGATTCGTATGCTTCACAATAATCACGGCCGGCTGCTCAAACTCACTCGCCAGCGCCCAGCACGCATCCAGATCGACCAGGTTGTTGTAGCTCAACTCCTTGCCCTGCAACTGCTGCGCATTCGCAATCCCGCGGCCCGAGCCATCCGTATAAACTGCCGCGGCCTGGTGCGGATTCTCGCCATACCGCAGCGAGTTCTTCAGCTTCGCCGAAATCCGCAGCGTCGAAGGCAAAGCAACTTCCGCAGCCTTTTCCGCACCATCAAAATCCGCCGGCATCGCCTCCAGCGTCGTAGCAATCGCCGTGTCATACGCCGCCGTAGTCGCAAACGCCCCGCGCGCCAGCCGCCACCGAGTCTCCAGGCTCAGCTTGCCGCCATTGGCCTGCAACTCTTCCGTCAGCGCGGGATAATCCGCCGCATCCGACACCACCGCGACATCCTCAAAGTTCTTCGCCGCCGACCGCAGCATCGAAGGTCCGCCAATATCAATGTTCTCGATCAGCTCCGGCGTCGTCACACCCTCCCGCGCCGCAGTCTTCTCAAACGCATACAGATTCACCACCACCATATCGATCGGCGCGATCCCATGCTCCGCCACCGCCGCCACATGCTCCGCCACATCCCGCCGATGCAGAATCCCTCCATGCACCCCCGGATGCAGCGTCTTCACCCGACCATCCAGCATCTCCGGAAACCCGGTCAGCTCGGCCACATCCTTCACCGTCAGCCCCGCATCGCGCAGCGCCTTAGCCGTCCCGCCCGTCGACACCAGCTCAACTCCCAGCCCCGCCAGCACCCCCGCAAACTCCACCACTCCGGTCTTATCCGTCACCGACAACAACGCACGCTTAACAGCTTTCAAATCGCTCATATTCTCTAAATTTTACCCTCCATTCCTGTGGACCCCTGCTCCCCGCCGCGCCGCAGCCGCTCACCGCCTGCGTAGCAAGCTAAAATAGCGGAGTATGCACGATTTAGCGTTTGTGCGGGCGAATCTCCCGCTGGTCACAGAAAAACTCCGCCTGCGTGGCGTAGACCCGGCCCTCCTCCAGGGATTTTCCGATCTCGATACCGCGCGGCGTTCGGCCATCACCGAAGCTGAGACCCTCAAGGCCCAGCGCAATGCGCTCTCCGCCGAGTTCGGCCGCATCAAGCGCGAAGGCGGCGAAGTCGCTCTCGTTGCCGCGCAAACCACCTCGCTCAAGGAGAAGACTGAGCAGCTCGAAGCCCGCGCCACCGATGCCGACCTCCGCCTCCGCGAGCTCCTCGAGTCCCTCCCCAACCTCCCCAACGACGACGTCCCCGCCGGCACCTCCGAACACGACAACGTCGTCCAGAAGACCTGGGGCGAAATCCCAACCTTCGACTTCCCTGCCAAGCCCCACTGGGAGATCGGCGAAGCCCTCGGCATCCTCGACTTCGAACGCGCCGCCAAAATCTCCGGCGCCCGCTTCGTCCTGCAATTCGGCTCCGGCGCCCGCCTCGAGCGAGCCCTCGCCAACTTCATGCTCGACCTCCACACCCGCGAGCACAACTACGTCGAGGTCCTTCCCCCCAGCCTCGTCAACTCCGCATCACTTTTCGGGACCGGCCAATTACCCAAATTCAAGTCTGACTTGTTCTATTGCGTGGACAAGAAGATCTTCGATGTAGACCGTGATTACAACGAACCTTCCAGCGGCATCGCGATTGAAGAGTTGGATAGGATTCGCTCTCAGGCTGAATCAGCAAATCACTGGCTCATCCCCACCGCCGAAGTCCCCGTCACCAACATCTTCCGCGACGAAATCATCGACCTCTCGAACGGCACCATCTCCTTCACCGCCTACACCCCCTGCTACCGCTCCGAGGCCGGCTCCCACGGCAAGGACACCCGCGGCATGATCCGCCAGCACCAGTTCCAAAAGGTCGAGCTCGTAAAATTCGCGCGCCCCGAAGACTCCGCCGCCGAGCACGAAGCCCTCACCCGCCACGCCGAAACGGTCCTCGAGCGCCTTGGACTTCCCTACCGCCGCATGCTCCTCTGCACCGGCGACATGGGCTTCTCCTCCGCCAAGACCTACGACCTCGAAGTCTGGCTCCCCGGCCAGCAAACCTACCGCGAAATCTCCTCCTGCTCCAACTTCGAGAGCTTCCAGGCCCGCCGCGCCAACATCAAGTACAAGCCCGAAGGCTCCAAGAAAGCAGAGTTCGTCCACACCCTCAACGGCAGCGGCCTCGCCATCGGCCGCACCTACCTCGCCATTCTCGAAAACTACCAGCAGGCCGATGGCTCCGTCAGAATCCCCGAAGCCCTTCAGCCGTACATGAATGGCGAGACGGTCATACGCAGGCAATCCTTCGGACGTGCGCTATGAAGATCCTCCGCAACTACTTCTTCTGGACCTACGAGCGCGGCAGCTTCCACTATGACGTGATGGTCACCCTCATCCTGCTCTTCCTCTTCGTCTCGCCGCGCTTCATCGACTACAAAGACAAGCCTGTCCCGGAAGTCCCGCTGCAGCACAGCGAGGTGCTCGTCAAGGCCGCGCGCAGTGCCAGCGGAGAGCCAGAGTTTGTCTACGAGATTCGCGTCGACGACCTCCACGGAGCAAAGACCGACTCCGAAATCCACGACGCGATCCTCAAGGTAGTCGAACCCATCGCCGGCGCCGTCACTATCGAAAAGTACACCCCCGTCACCGACACCAAGGGCCACATCGTAGCCTACGACGCCACGATCGTTCACTGACGCCCTGCCCACAGGCCACGTTTTCCATAAATCCCCATCTAATGAACGTCGACCAAATCTATTACTAAAACGCTGTGCAGGAGTTCGAGTTCATGAAGTACCTTCGTCCATTGTTCGTAGCTGTCATCACGCTGGCCACCGCTGCCGGCGGATACGCCCAGGCCCCCTCGCCCCAGCTCACCTACGTGCTCAAACAGCTCGACACCGCCAGCGCCAAATTCCAGCGCGCCACCGCCGACTTCCAATGGGACTATTACGAAAAAATCGTTAAAGACACCACCACGCAAAAGGGCTACATCTACTTCGAGCGCGATAAAGGTTCCACCGATATGGGTGCGGTCGTAGTCGATCCCAACGCCGGCCCGAAGTCAAAGCCGCTCAAGGTCATTCAGTATCAAGCTGGCCTGCTCCAGATGTTCGACCCGGGCGTAGACCAGATCACGGTTCTTCACGAAGCCAACAATCAGTCCGAGATCGAAAGCTTCCTCACCCTCGGCTTCGGCGGCAGTGGCACCGCCCTCGCCCGCGCCTGGAACATCACCGACCTCGGCCCCGAAACCCTCACCGATAACGGTCAGCCCGTCAAAGTCGAAAAGCTCGACCTCGTCGGCAAGGACGCCGACAGCCGCAAACTTTTCACCCACATCACCATCTGGGTCGACCCCACGCGTGCCGTCTCCCTCAAGCAGATCTTCTACCTTCCCAGCGGCGACTACCGCACCGCGACCTACTCCAACATCAAGGTCAACGGCAACGTCCACAAAGATCAGTTCGCGATCAAGAAGAATAAGAACACCACCATCGTCAATCACTAACCGGCGAGCCTGAACCCAGTGCAATCGCAGCCAGCACGATCACCACTGGAAAGCACTCCAGCGTATACCGCGGCTCGGAGTTATCCAGCGTCAGCAGCAGCGCGCATCGCAGCGCCACAAACCCCAGCATCGCCACCGCAATCATGCCGCGCCCATCCCACAAACTCCGGGTGCCCCATGTCTCCCCTTTGAGACATGGGATCGCAGAGTCCCCGTCCTCGGCTCTTTCGGTAGCTTTCGACCGCCGTCCCCACCCGCGCCTGCGCCACATCACCAAACCCACCCCGGCCAGCGCCAGATACGCAGCATTCAGCAGCGCATACGCCAACTCCTCCACCGACTGCAGCGGATGTCGCCCGAAGTTCCACCAATCCACCGGCATCCTGGTCAGCTCAAGCCGCGGTCGCAGCCACATATCCGCCTCGCGCGCCAACGGTAGCACCACGTAACACCGCAGCGGATGCTCCGCAATCCTCTCCTCCGCAATCTGCGCGAACGCGGCATCAAACTCCGGCGTGGCCGACGCGACCTTGTTGTATCGCGCAAAGAGGGCCCGCGTCTGCTCGCGCTGCTGCGCATTGTCGAACGCCCGCGCCGGCACATCTTCCAGCCTCATCCGCGTGTCGTCATAGTTCCAGTAGATGTCGTACGTAGCCTTGTAATCCACGGCCCACGTCCGAAACCAGCGCTGAAACCCGAATGGCACCGCCTCATCCGGATCATTCGCATAGCGCGGCGCCAGCGGCTGAACAACATGAAACACCCGCCAGTTCCGCGCCGCCCAAACCATCAGCGGTAACACCACAATCAGCGACGCGACCACCACCGGCCCCACCCGCCGCATTATCCCCACGCCCCCGCGCCTCCACCCCACCCACACCATCGCCGGCACAATCGCCGCAGCCAGCAACCCCTCATCCGGCCGCAACAACACCGCGAACGACAGCGCGCACCCCAACAACACAACCCATCCCCACGCACCTTCCCCACCCCGCGACCGCGCCTCCCATCGTTCCAGCGCCAAGAACGCCACCACCACGCAAAACACGCTCAGCGACTCAGCCAGCACCACCACCGAATAGTTCGCCGTAAACGGGCAAAGCGCCGCCAGCCAGATCGCCGCCAGCCCCGCCCGCGGCCCCCCAAGCCGCTCCGCCAACGTCCCCAGCAGCGCACATCCTGCCAGGTCCGCCAGAATCTGCACCCCGACCACCGCCCCGTAGTTCCCGGCGCCGAACACGGCAAAGCAAGCCGCCAAAAATAGCGGATATCCCGGCAGCCGAATCAGCGTGGGCTGGATCACCGTCGCGGTAAACCCATACACATGGTGCGCGAGCATATTGTGCGCCAGGTCGACATACATCAGCGCGTCGCCCGCCACCGTCGGCCGAAGATGGAAGAAAACCAGCCGCAACAGCGCCCCGGCAATCAACGCCGCGCCCCAACCGCTCCCCGCTAGCCATTTCTTCATTTCTCTGCATCATACGAGCCATCAGCGCTTCATCGCACCGCCCAGCCCTCAACCCTCCCGCGGGTAGTATCATGGGAAGTACGTTTTTATATTGATGAGCAAACAAGTCTTCTACGATCCGCAACGCAAACGCTGGAAGCGACTGCGGCGAATATTCGACGTGCTCGCTCTTCTCGGCGCCCTCGTCGGCGTGATCTTCATCGTCGGCCTCGTCCGCATGAAGCCTATGCAGGGCCTCGATCTCCGCTCGGCCACCAAGCGTTACCGCGCACTTTCCAATCCGCCCGCGCTGGAACTCAGATCAACGCGCGAAAAGCTCAACCGCTCCGCCCATCGCAAGACCGATCTCAAGCCCTCCGACGTTACCCTCAACGAGGGCGAAGGCCTGCGCGCAGCCTTCTACACCGATCTCGATCCCGCCAGCTACGCCTCGTTCAAAGCCCACGTCAAGCAGATCGACATCCTCTTTCCCGAGTGGCTCCACGTCCTCTCCCCGGACGGCTCCCTCACCGCCTTCACTTCGGACAACACGCCCTTTGCCGTCGTCGACGCCGCCGGCGTTCACGGCGTCGATCGCGAAAACAAGATCCTCCGCACCATCCAGGCCGCCCGCGAAGACACTGAAATCTTCCCGATGGTCAACAACTTCAGTCCTCTCATAGGCACCTTCAACCCCAACGTCGAGCAGTTCCTGCTAAGCGCGAAGGCACGCGCCAACTTCGTCCACCAGGTCGACCAGTTCCTCGCCACCAACACCCGCTATCGCGGCCTCACACTCTCCTTCCAGGCCCTTCCCCCCGACGCGCAAGCCGCGTACAGCCTGCTCGCCGACGCCCTCTACACGGACTTCCAGCAGCACAACCTGAAGCTCTACATCGAAGTTCCCGTCGACCCCGGCAAGCTCGATCTCAAGTTCCTCGCCGCCCACTCCGACGGCATCGTCCTGATGAACTATGGTCAGCACCAATCAGGCACCGAACCCGGCCCCGTCGCCGGCCAGGATTGGTTCGAAAACAATCTGCGCGAGATCATGAAGGTCGTCCCCCGCCAGAAGATCATCTGCTCCATCGGCGGCTACGGCTACGACTGGAGCAGCCCCCTCCCCACTCCCGGCCAAAAGAACAAGCCTCCCGACCCCGACAACACCGACGCCACCATCGTCTCTACCCAGACAGCCTGGCAGGCCGCCTCCGACTCCGACGCAAAGATCTCGCTTGACGACTCGCTTAACCCGCACTTCGCCTACGACGACGTCGACGCCAAAGAGCGGCACACCGTCTGGTTTCTCGACGCCGTCACCGCCGTCAACCAGATGCGCGTCGCGCGCGCTCTGGGCATCGAAACCTTCGCCCTCGAACGCCTCGGCCTCGAAGACGACTCCCTCTGGAAGATCTGGGACAAGCCCCTGCAATCCGACCCCGTCAAGGCCCTCGCCGAGGTCTCGCCCGGACAGGACGTCGACACCGAAGGCGATGGCGACATCCTGCGCGTCACCAGCCTTCCCCAGGACGGCCACCGCACGCTCACCATGGACGACGACCCGACCATCCCCAAGCCCTACCTCAGCGTCGTCTCCGAGTCGATGGACTCTTATCCGCTGCCCTACACCGTCTCGCAATACGGCTACCATCCGAAAAAGGTAGCCATCAGCTTCGACGACGGCCCTGATCCCGAGTGGACACCGAAGATCCTCGCCATCCTCAAGCAGTACCACGTCGTCGGCACCTTCTTCATGATCGGCGAAGTCGCCCAGGACAACATCGGGCTCATGAAGCGGGTCTACAACGACGGCAACGAAATCGGCAACCACACCTACACCCACCCCGACATCTCCGAAATCTCGCAGGGCCAGGTCGACCTCCAGCTCAATCTCACCGAGCGCCTCTTCGCCGCCGAGCTCGGCGTGCAGCCCGTCTACTTCCGCCCTCCCTACTCCATCGATCAGGAACCCGACACCAACGACCAGGCCGCGCCCATCGAGAACATCCAGCGCCTCGGCTACGTCATCGTGGGCGACAAAATCGACACCAACGACTGGGATGAGCATCCCCGCAAGTCGCCGCAGGAGATCGTCAACAGCGTCTTCTCGCAGATCGCTCTCTTCGATACCAAGCCCTGGATGCGCGGCTCCATCATCCTCATGCACGACGGCGGCGGTGACCGCTCCGCCACCGTGGCCGCCCTTCCCGTGCTCATCAAAGCCCTCCGCGCCCACGGCTACGAAATTGTTCCTGTCTCCGAACTCATCGGCAAATCCCGCGCCGAAGTCATGCCCCCCGTCACCGGCCGCCAGCGCTACTACGCCTTCGTAGACTCCATCGCCTTCTTCCTCATCTCCTTCTTCAACCACTTCGTCATCAGCGTCTTCTTCATCGGCGACATCCTCATGAGCGGACGCCTGGTCATCATCGGCATCTGCGCCGTCATCGACCGCTTCCGCAAGCGCAAGGACTACGCCACACCCGGCTACCAGCCGCGCGTCGCCGTCCTCATCCCCGCCTACAACGAAGAGAAGGTCATCGCGCGCACCATCCGCTCCGCGCTAATGTCGAACTACAAAAACATCCGCATCATCGTTATCGATGATGGTTCCACGGACGACACCTACAAGATCGGCTGCGAAACCTACGCGAAAGAAATCGCCGCCGGCCGCGTCACCGTCCTCACCAAGCCCAACGGCGGCAAAGCCGACGCCCTAAACTTCGCCCTCGCACAAACCGACGAAGAAATCTACGTAGGCATCGATGCCGACGGTGTCATCGCCCACGACGCCATCAGCCGACTCGTCTGTCACTTCGCCAACCCCAACATCGGCGCCGTCGCCGGCAATGCCAAAGTCGGCAACCGCGTCAACCTCTGGACGCGCTGGCAAGCCCTCGAATACATCACGAGTCAGAACTTCGAACGCCGTGCCTTAGACCTCTTTGACGTCGTCATGGTCGTTCCCGGAGCCATCGGCGCCTGGCGCACTTCCGCCGTCAAGGCCGGCGGCTGCTACCACCCCGATACCGTAGCCGAGGACGCCGACCTCACCATGAACCTCCTCGAGCAGGGCTACGCCGTCATCTACGAAGACCAGGCCCTCGCCTTCACTGAAGCCCCCGCCTCCGCCAACTCGCTCGCCCGCCAGCGCTTCCGCTGGTCCTTCGGAATTCTCCAGGCCGTCTTCAAGCATCGCGGAGCCATCACCCACCGCCGCGCCATGGGCCTCTTCGCCCTGCCCAACATTGTCGTCTTCCAGATCCTTCTTCCCCTCGTCTCCCCGCTCATCGACTTCATGTTCGTCGCCGGCGTCATCCATTACTTCATCGACAAGCACTTCCACCCCGACACCACCAGCCCCAACGACCTCTACAAGCTCATCGCCTTCTTCGCCGCCTTCCTGCTCATCGACTTCGCCGCCTCCGCGCTCGCCTTTATGCTCGAGCGCAAACACCCCGCCAGCAAAGGCGACGCCTGGCTGCTCTTCCACATCTGGATCCAGCGCTTCACCTACCGCCAGCTCTTCTCCTGGGTCCTCATCCGCACCGTCAAGCGCGCCATCGACGGCAAGAGCTTCAGCTGGGACAAGCTGGAACGCACCGGCAAAATGTCCAAAGCCGCCGACGCCTCAACCCAAAGCTGATCCGGTCGTTTCCAATAGCGCCTCGGTTTTCGGCAACTGCGATACACCACTTACTGCAAGTCCCGATTCGCTAAATCGACACTCATCCAGGAGTCAACCGTACGTAACATCTGTGCTTTGGCCAACCTCGATGATGTAGCCGTCAGGATCGCGAATGTAGCAGCGGATCTCGCCGTACTTGGGAATCGGCGCCGTAATGAACTCGGCCCCTCGACTCTTCCATAACTCGTAGCACGCCTGGATATCCGCGACCCGGAAGTTCATAAAGCTGCTGAGGTGATTCGGGTCAGGCACGCTGAGGGATACTGTCGGCTTGTCCGGCGTCGGGCCGCCGCCCACGTTCACAATCATCCAGATATTCGCGAGTTGAAGGTAGCCGGGCGCGTTGCCGTCGCCCAGGCTCAAAACGCGAGCCCCGAAAACCTTTTCGTAGTAGCCAGCCGATCGCTTGATGTCCTTCACGGTAAGAAAATGCGCGATGCTCATCCCCTCCCGCGGGGGCATCTCATAGCTCTTCTGTTCGATTTGTACGCTGTCCATTGGCGACTCCAATTCCCATCAACCGGGCTCACCTGTTGATTCGGGTCATTCGCATCGGTAACACAGCCACAATTAGGCCAGACGAGGACAGGCGAAACAATTGGACCAAGGTATCGGTCCACACCTTGGTATCGTTTGCAATCAATTGCTCACTAAGCCCGTTTTCTCCGGGGCTTTTCCACATCTGCGCTTCGCCGCGGAGCGGCACGGAATATCACCGGGGAAATCGCATCATTCGGACTATGACCTACGAACATCCTGGCCACCGGCGAAGCTATGGCGTGCCGCCGAGGGAGATGCTTGACGAGGCCGGCAGGCAAGACATCGTCACGATTGGGACAGCAACGACTCCGGAAGAGGCTGCTGTACTGGAACAAGCGGGCGTGGATCTCGTGGTCGCATCGGGTTTTGAAGCGGGCGGGCACAGGGGATCTTTCCTGCGCGCCTCGGAAGATTCATTGACCGGAACGATGTCGCTTGTTCCTCAGATGGTCGATGCGGTGAGCATTCCTGTTATCGCGGCCGGCGGTATCGCCGACGCCCGCGGTATCGCGGCCGCATTCGCACTGGGTGCGGAGGGAGTCCAGATGGGCACGGTTTTTCTGGCCTGCGAAGAATCTGGAGCGTATGATCAAGTTGCCTTTGGATGCGGTCCATCTCCCCGCTCAATGCGCTCCAGACCCTCCTCAGGTGACGTAGACCTCCGTAGCTATGTTTGCACGCAGCCATCCCAAAGGGACTGGTCTATGAGGAGCTGCCCTCTGCGCGGACGGTTCGAAGCACAGCATACTCAGGGCCGCCGAGCATATCTCCACGGAGGGATTCCCTATGAAGAGAAACGCAGTCCCGATTTCTCTAGCAGGTTCTCAGCTTGGCGACCATCGCCACGTCTGTGCATTCTTCTCGACGGACGACGAAGAGTATCGGGTGTTGCTTCCATTCATTAAAGATGGAATTGAGTGCGGAGATAAGGCCATTCAAGTCGTAAACCCGCATCAGCGCGACGAACACTTCCATCGTCTTGCTTCCGCGGGAATCGACGCCCCCGCTGCTCTGCAAACCGGGCAATTGGAGGTGAAGATCAACACGGAAACCTATCTCCGCGATGGCAGATTCGACCAGGACCGGATGCTGAATACCTTCGAAAAATTGGCCAGCGGCAACGCCAGTGGAGACTATCCGCTCAGCCGCATCGTGTGCCGCATGGACTGGGTGGTCGGGGATGAGTCGCGCTTGGAAGACGTCATTGAATTCGAGTCCCGTGTGAATGAGATCTGGAACCGCCACGACGACGCGGTAATCTGCACCTACAACCTCAAGAAATTTGGCGGAGACGCGGTAATTGATATCCTGCGAACGCACCCGATGGTCATCGTTGGAGGCATCCTCCATCAGAATCCGTTTTTTGTCCCACCTGAAGTATTTCTACGCGAGCGGCATGCAACCCAGGTTTGGTGAGCCTAAGGCGAACGCACATGCAAGTACAACTCCAGGATCCCGCTGAAGAAATCACGCGCCTCCGACGCTCCATCAGCGATCTGGTGAGCATCTTCAGCCTTCCCGCCATGTGGGTTGGCGGCGAGGCATCTCTCGTAGCAAACACGTTGCTTGATGCACTTCAGAGCATGCTGCATCTGGATTTCGCCTTCATCCGGCTGCATGCGTCCAACGATGAGACACCATTAGAAATGTTGCGATGCGCTCCATCGCTCAACCTCACCGGGAGGCCAGGCCCGATGGGCGAAATCCTCATTGACTCTCTGGGGGCCGACGCCAGGAATTGGCCCCCCTTCGTTACGCGTCGATTCGGAGATACCAACCTTACCATCGTGCCGTTGCTGATTGGGCTTCAGGGAGATGTTGGCGTGCTCCTGGCAGGCTCGGAGCGAGCAGGGTTCCCAGAGCAAACGGAGAGTCTCATCTTGAGCGTGGCTGCAAATCAAGCGGCCATCGGCTTGCGGGAAGCAGGCCTGCTAGAGGAGCAAAAGCGCCTCGCGACCGACCTTGATCGACGGGTCGCGCAGCGCACCAAGGAGCTTGCCGAATCCAATCAGGAGCTGGAGCTCCAGGTCAAACTGCTGCAGCATCTTCCGGTAGCGGCCTGGACATTCAAGTTCGATGGCACCCTGGATTTTGTGAACCAGGGATGGTTGGAATACACCGGTCAAACACTCGATTTTGTCCGATCCAGACCCGAGGCATGGATGGATGCGATGCATCCTGAGGATCGCGAAGGCGCGGTGAACGCGTTTTGGCATGGGATCCGCTCAGGGCGTGGCTTCACGATGGAGACACGCTTTCGACGCGCCCGTGACGGACAATACCGCTGGCATCTGAATCGAGCGGTCGCGCTCCATAACACCGAAGGAACCATCGTCCGGTTCGTCGGAACATCTACCGACATCGGCGATCTGAAACAGGTCCAGGAGAACCTGCGACGAGCCGAAGAAAAGACTCGATTAATTGTGGATACCGCCTTGGACGCAGTGGTCACAATGGATGCCGAGGGGATCATTAGGAGCTGGAACGAACAGGCGGCAACTATCTTCGGGTGGCACCAAACGGAAGCAATAGGCCAACGGATCTCCAACCTGATTATCCCGCAGGAATTACGGGAAGCGCACGAGCGCGGCCTGCGTCACTTTCTGACCAGTGGTGAGGGTCCAGTACTGCGGCGACCGGTTGAACTGACGGCGGTCAGGCGTAGCGGCGAACAGTTTCCTGTTGAATTACAAGTGATGCCGCTCAAGTTGGGCGACGAGTGGTTCTTTAGCGGTTTTATCCGAGACATTACTGAATCGAAATTAGCGCAACAGCGTCTGCGCGAAAGCGAATTCAACCTGCGTCAGATGACGGAGACCATTCCTGAGATGCTGTGGAGTGCAACCCCGGACGGGTTGATCGACTACTGCAATACGCGCGTACTCGATTACTCGGGGCTTTCGGCCAAAGAAGTCATGGGTGAAGGTTGGGCAAACCTTGTTCATCCGGACGACGTAGGTCGTGCAGCAAGACTATGGACGTCCTGTCTCGCGACGGGCGAGCTATACCAGGCAGAGGTTCGCGTCTTGCATGCTGCGGATCGCACCTACCGCTGGTGCATCACCAGCGCGCTCCCTCTGCTCGATGAGGGTGGGCGGATTTTAAAATGGTTCGGAACAGTAGTGGATATGCACGATTGGAAGCAGGCCCAGGAAGAGTTGCGTAAGACCCAGGCGGAGTTGGCTCACGTGACGCGCGTGATGACCATGGGGCAATTTACAGCATCGATCGCACACGAAGTGAATCAACCGTTATCCGGTATCCTCATGAACGCCGGCACCTGCCTGCGTATGCTGGACAGCGATCCCCCGAACATCGATGGTGCGCGCGAGACCGCCCGGCGTACCATTCGCGATGGGAATCGAGCCTCGGATGTGATCGCAAGGCTACGTGATCTCTTCAAGAAAAACGATGCCGCCCAGGAGTCAGTTGACCTGAACAATGCCACGCGTGAAGTGATCGCACTCTCCTTAAGCGATCTCCAGAGCAACGGGGTCGTGGTCCAGCAGGAATTGGCCGAGAATCTGCCAGTGGTGAAAGGCGACCGCATTCAAATTCAGCAGGTCATTCTGAACCTGCTTCGGAATGCTTCGGATGCGATGAGAGATATTGACGACCGGCCCAGACAGTTAGTGATCAAGACCGAGTCGGACGACAGCAAGAACGTCCAACTGACGGTGCGGGATACCGGTGCCGGCTTCGCCCCAAATGCTGCGAATCGGCTCTTCGAATCGTTCTACACCACCAAGGCCGACGGGATGGGAATCGGGCTTTCTATCAGCCGCTCGATTATTGAAGCCCATCGCGGCCGCCTCTGGGCATCCGCCAATGACGGGCCGGGATCCTCTTTCGGATTCTCCATTCCACGTGATCCGGACGGCGCAGGACTCCCATAGGGCGCGAAGCAAGCCTAAACATGAACAACATGTGAAACCAATACCTAAGTATTATCGACACCGCCTGTCCTCAAGAGCATTCTGTGGATGTAGGACATTGTTGAGAAAGGGCTTCGGTGGAGGACGAGTTCAATAGCGTCATGAATGTCCTCCGTGGTCTGGCATCGACTGCGGTCCCGGCAAACGATAGCCAAGGTATCACACATTCATTTCCAGTTCCGCAAGCGCCTGAGGGCAAACCAGGCAACAACAGTGTTGGGGCAATTCACGCATCTCCCTCGATGGACCCCCAGAAATCCAAGAGGTATTCGTGAAAAACAAACCCTTACTGATATCGGTGGTCGACGACGACGAATCCATACGCGAGTCGCTACCTGACTTGCTAAGAGAATTCGGTTTTGCAGCCAAGGCTTTCTCCTCCGGAGAAGAGCTCCTCCACTCCAGCGAACTTGCTCTGACCAGTTGCCTGATCCTGGACGTCGCGATGCCGGGAATGACCGGGCCCGACCTCCAGCGTGAATTGGCAATTCGTCAGCCAGCGATTCCAATCATTTTCATTACGGCCCAGAGAGATGAGACACTTCGTCCGCGCTTACTCAAACTGGGAGCCATCGAATGCTTATTGAAGCCCTTCAGCGAAGCCCACCTCCTGGAGGCACTCAATACAGCAGTTCGTGGAGACTAGTTCGTAACGTGCTTGCAGCTTGAACCCACACATCAATATATTTGATGGCTGAGCGAGCACTCTCGGGCCATCGATCGAGGTATACGCTATGTTTCCTGCCAAACCAATCGTATTCGTTGTTGACGACGACATCTCGGTACGCGAATCGCTCGAGTTGCTAATTCGCCAGGCCGGTTGGGAGCCAGAGTTGTTTGCCTCCGCGCAAGAATTTCTCGATCGCCCCCGTACCCTCGTCCCCAGTTGCGCGGTGCTCGATGTCTCTCTACCTGATCTCAATGGTCTCGATCTGCAGAAGCGAATCACTTCGGACCGCTTGGACATGCCGATCATCTTCATCACCGGCTACGGTGACGTGCCTATGACCGTCAAGGCAATGAAGGCTGGAGCCATTGAGTTTCTGACAAAACCCTTCAATGACGAAGCTCTGTTGAGCGCCATTCGCCATGCCATCGAGCGCAGTCGAAATGCCCTTCGCCGCGAGTCAGAGATCGGAGCGCTTAAGGACTGTTACGCAGTTCTGACTCCCCGCGAACGCGAAGTCCTCGCTCTGGTAGTCTCTGGACTCTCGAATAAGGAGGTCGGCGGGAAGTTGGGGATCAGTGAGATTACGGTGAAGGCTCACCGCGGCCGGGTCATGCAGAAGATGCAGGCCGACTCGCTACCGAATCTCGTCAAAATCGCGGTGAGGCTCCGTATCGCCCCTGCGGCACCTAGGGCCTGACCGCTTCGGCGTTGAGTCTGGATTGTCGCCGCCTCGATACCTAAGGATGGAGCGCGCTCACAAATTGCCTTACCAGAGCGGCCATCTCATCGGCCTTGGTATCAAGCGCAAAGTGTCCTGCGTCCAGAATATGGACCTCAGCTTTCGGTACATCTTTCCTATAGCGCTCAGGCTCTCCAGGATCAAATGACAGATCATGCTTGCCCCATAGCACCAGAAGCTCTGGATGGGTTTCCTGCATCCATAGCTGCCACTTTGGATATGCTTCGACATTCGTTCTGTAGTCATAAAACAAATCGCTTTGAATCTGCGCCTGTCCCGGAGCACTTAGGAACGCATACTCGTCAGTCCAAAGATCTGGATCGTATAGCTCAGTGTTTGGGTCATCACCTACGTGGCGTGTCTTGGTGGTTGCCAGCGACAGCAGGTTGACGCGCAACGAAGCTTCGTTCGCGGGCCGATCCGCCCAGAACGCTCGCCGGGCAACCCAATTCGCGCCGAGACCTTCGTTGTGTGCGACTGCGTCCTGGACGATGAGTGCCCGGACACGTTCTGGATGCGCAAGCGCCATGCGAAAACCGACCGGACCGCCATAGTCCTGCATGTAGAGCGTGTACCGCGACAATCCCAATACCTGCGTGAAGTCTGTCATCACTGCAGCGATGTGATCGAAGGTGTAGTCGAAGTGCTTCGGATCGGGCCAATCACTGTGTCCAAAACCAGGATAATCGGGGGCCACCAGGTGGTAGCTGTCTGCGAGCCTCGTCAATAACGGCTGGAACATTCTTGATGACGATGGGAGGCCGTGGAGTAGCAGGATCGTGGGTGCATCTTTTGGCCCTGCTTCCCTGTAAAAAATGGAGAGGCCGTCTACCTGCACGGTACGATAAACAATCGGCGATTTCATCGAAGATTCCTTTCCCTGTGCTTGTGGCGTTAAGCTCATAGCCAAAGTCATGCATGTTATCTGCAAGCGCCCCGGCCAACCAGACGGAAGACGCATCGTTTACCTCCACGAAGAGATATCGGCGATTCTCTGATCGCAACGACAGACAGACGGCCACTTCATACAATCTCCGCGCTTGACACCTCAAAGATGATATCGAGTTCGATCGGCATTCCCAGCGGCAGGCTGGCAACCCCTATCACCGCCCGTACCGACACTCTCGCGATGCCGAAGATGTCACGAAATAAATCCGATACGGCATCCGCCACTCGCGGGTGATCGACAAAATCTCCATCAGTCGCGATGAACACCGCGAGGCGAACGACTCGCGTGATTCGATTGAGCGAACCCAAATGCTCTTTAGCGGCAGCGAGGGCGCCCAGCGCTGCGGTGTAAGCAGCATCACGTCCTGCCTCGACATCAACTTCTCTTCCCAGCCTGCCCAGATACTTCGCCTTGTGGTCGACCACCGGAAGCATCCCACTCAGAAAGAGGAGATTCCCGGTCTGCAGTGCCTCAACATAGGTGCCGAACGGCGTAGGCGGCGCCGGCAGCTCGATCCTGAGATCGCGTAACCGCTCCTCCGCGCCGCCCTTCGCATTTCGGCCGCCTACCATCGGCCTGCGTGCGCACCGCCGTCCACGTGCAGCACCTCCCCTGTGACATGACGAGCTTCCGTGAGATAGAGAACAGCCTCCGCAATATCCGCAGCATCGGAGACGATGCCCATGGGCGAAAGAGTCTTCATAAAGTCCTTCGGCGTCTTCTGATGAAGAGGCGTGTCCACAACGCCAGGCGCGACCGCGTTGAATCGGATGTTGTCTTTGGCATACTCGCTGGCAAGGCTACGGGTAACGGCTTCGAGGCCGCCCTTGGTGATCATCGGAATTGATGCTGTGACACCAGCGATTGGATTGTCAGCCAACGATGCCGTGATCGTGGTTACGCTGCCGGCTGTACCCTGCGCGAGGATCCGCTTTACCGCCAGTTGTGTAATGAAAATGAAGCCCTCCAGGTTTGTGGAAACGAAGCTGCGAAATTCCTCGGCCGTATAGTCCGTGAACGGTTTTGCCGAGAAGATGCCGGCGTTGTTGATGACATGATCAATCGATCCGAACTTGGTCAACGCAGTCTGAGCGACCTTCTCCGCAGTCGCTTCCTTGCCAATGTCTCCGTCGACAAGGGCAAGGTCTACCGACGGGCTCAACCGTGCCTTCGTCACGTTACGCGACGTTGCAACCACCTGATAATGATGCTCCAGAAACAATCGCACGATCGCTGCTCCAATTCCCTGCGAGGCTCCTGTCACGATTACTGTTTCTTTGTTGGCCATCAGGTACTCCTTCTAATGTTCGCCCCAAATAAAGCCAGCGGCATAACGCGATCACAACAGGTTCCTTGAAGGCCAACAATTGGACCAAGGTATTGAACGATACGTTCGTATCTGGCAATCACGCACGCACCCCGCCAACTTCCTCCGGTCACCAAGCGGATTTGTCGGCGTCGCCCTTGCCCGAAGTCCCGATCTGACCCAGATAGTATCCAAGCCGATTCTCTACTTCCCCCGGGCTCTGGAAGCCGCGGGCCGTCAGGGCTTTGATGCCATCCTGCGCTGCGGATCGCCCAAGCGAATCAATGCACGCACTCCATCCTGCGCTTATTTCGACATCTGGTGGCAAGCTCGCGTTGACCAGCCGCTTGGTGTTGGCGATTGCCCAGGCGTCGAACCGGGAGATACGGGTCGCCAGCGCTTCCACGTAGGCATCAAGATCGCTGTCAGGCAGGGCGCGATTGATATAGCCGTACTGCTCAGCTTGACGAGCGTTGAGGTCTTCCGAACTCAATAGCACCTCAAGCGCCCGGTTCCGGCCGATCAATCGAGGCAGCCGCGCCATCGGCCCACCACCCGCAACCATCCCGACGCCAACCTCCCATTGCGAGATGATGGTCTTTTCAGCACTGGCGAAGCTCATGTCGCAGGCAAGTGTAATCTCGCTGCCATTGCCTGTTGCCCGGCCCCGTATCAGGGCGATGAAGACCACTGGAGAGCGAGTCAGCCGCACCAGAAAGTCTGGCCACGGCGGCAAGCCTGTAGGTCCGGCAGGCATAGAAGTAAGATCTTCCAGCTTCGCCTCAAAATCCGAGTGATTCAGAAAATACCCTTCAACCCCACTATCGAAGACGACCACCCTAACCTGATCGTCTCCCTCAATGGCCGCGATGACTTCCTGGAACTCACGAACCATCTCCGGACCCATGACGTTGATCGGTGGGTTGTCGATCGTGACACGCCAGTAAGCGGGCGAGCGTCGCGCAATTCGAATCTGCGCGGTATGTGCAGGTGCGATCGAAGTTGTCATTGCATTGTCCTCGATGTTCGTTTGTGATTGAAGGGGCGCACTCAAAGCCGGCCGCTGTGAGCGCCCCAGCGGTCGCAGAACCGAAGAAGCGGAATTGGAAGATGAACATTGCAGTGACGGTCGCCACTGGTCGTTCTATGTTTTGATGAATTCCAGGTCGAGGGTGATCGTTACTTCGTCGCCCAACACCGCGCCGCCGGACTCCAGCAGCGTGTCCCAAACCAGACCGAAATCCTTGCGATTGATTTTGCCGGCGCAGGAGAGACCCATGCGCGTATTCCCCCATGGATCGATCACATGCTTGCTGACATCCGCGACAGTCAAGGTAACAGGTTTGCTTACACCTCGAATCGTCAAATCTCCGGCAACCGCATAGTCGTTTCCGCCCAGCGGTCGAACATTCGTAGACTTGAACGTCATCGTAGGAAACGCTTCTACATCAAAGAAGTCCGCTGCTTTCAGATGTCCATCGCGGTCATCATTTCCTGTCCTCAGAGACGCGACGGGGATCGAACCCTCTACGGAAGAATGCTTGTAATCCGCCTCATCGAGATGCAATATTCCGGAAACTCCCGAGAACTCGCCCCTCACGTATGAGATCATCATGTGTCTCACCTTGAACTCGGCTCCCGAATGAGCAGGATCAATCTTCCAAGTAGTCGTGCTGGTTGTTGTACTCATCAGATAATCTCCTTCTTGTCGCTGGATTGTGCGGTGAAAGCGTCTCTACCGAAACGCGCTCACGGTCTATGGCTCAGTGTGGCTAATAAGTCCGGATTCCGTTTCGTACATCTGCGCTAAACAAAGTGACGAGGCGTTCTTGAAGGATCACATCAGAAGGATAGATGGAAATCTATTGACCTTAGGTGTCGATAGATACCTAGGTATCGGCCAACATCATTGCCCAAAGGAGCACCAGCAGCACCTGGATCTTGCCTCCTTCTATCCGAAGTTTGCGTGAGCTATACCCAGGTCGTGAGAATCTCCACCGACGACCGCTACACTGATGTCGCCCGTTACCACAACTCCATCCCCATGTGGAAGAATGGGGATAGGTCGACACAGTGAGCGCGTGGCTACTCTGTATATCTCCCGCTTTCTGTTTGCATGGTAATCGAGGAATAGAGGATGAAGAACGGAAGCCCCCATCCAATCGGTGCAAGCATCACGGCGACGGGTGTGAACTTCAGCGTTTTCTCCAACTATGCAACGGCAGCCGAGTTAGTACTCTTCGACAGCGAAGATGCCACCGAGCCAAGCCAAATTATTAATCTAGCTCCCGGGACGAACCGCACCTCGCATTACTGGCACGTGCACCTGCCTGGAATCAAGCCAGGCCAGTTGTACGGCTACAGAATGAGCGGACCGTACGCTCCTGAATTGGGTCAGCGCTTCGATCCTGAGAAGATTCTGCTTGACCCTTATGGCCGGGCGGTTTGCTCGAAACACTATCAACGTAGTGCGGCTGCGAGGCCCGGGGACAACGCCGCAACCGCCGCCAGGAGCGTCGTCGCAGACCTAAGCACCTATGACTGGGGGGACGATCGCCCTCTCGATCATCCGTTTTCCAACACCGTTCTCTACGAAGTCCACGTCGGAGGATTCACGCGGAACAACAATTCAGGCGTAGCCGAGGAGAAGCAAGGTACGTATGCGGGCCTGGTCGAGAAGATTCCGTACCTGAAGGATCTGGGTGTGACTGCGATCGAGCTGATGCCAGTCTTCCAGTTCGACGCTCAGGATGCGCCACCAGGGCTGGAGAACTACTGGGGCTATAGCCCAATGTCCCTTTTCGCGCCCCACGACGGTTACTCCTCACGTCGCGACCCGTTGGGATGCCTGGACGAGTTCCGCGACATGGTAAAGGCCCTGCACAAGGCCGGCATCGAGGTGATCCTCGATGTCGTCTACAACCACACCGCCGAAGGTGGTGATGACGGACCTACGTTCTCCTTCAAAGGATTCGACAACCGGTTCTACTATCTTCTGTCGGATGATTTCTCACACTACGAGGATTACACCGGCACAGGCAATACGCTCAACTCGAACTTTTCGGTCGTCCGCCGGATGATCGGCGACAGCCTCCGATACTGGGTCTCCGAGATGCACGTGGACGGCTTTCGATTCGATCTCGCTGCGGTGCTCACCCGCGACGAACATGGCAGGCCGGATGACAACGCTCCAATCTTGTGGGAAATTGATTCCGAACCCGTGCTCGCGGGTCGGAAGCTGATTGCAGAAGCGTGGGATTCCGGCGGCCTGTACCTCGTGGGAAGGTTCGTCGGCGACCGCTGGAAGGAATGGAATGGACGCTTCCGTGATGATGTCCGTCGCTTTCTCAAGTCCGATCAAAATACCGTTCTGAATTTCAGGCAGAGGCTTCTCGGAAGTCCCGATCTTTATTCGAAGCGAAACCAGCCGCCAGCGCAAAGCATCAATTTTGTAACCTGCCACGATGGCTTTACGCTCAATGATCTTTTCTCCTTCAATCAGAAACACAATGAAGCGAATGGAGAGAACAATCGCGACGGCGCTTCAGAAAACTACTCCTGGAACTGCGGAGTCGAAGGACCAACCGACGACCCTGAGATCGAACGCCTGCGGTCACGTCAGATGCGCAACGCTCTGACACTCAACCTGATCTCGATCGGCACTCCGATGCTGACGATGGGGGACGAAGTCAGAAGGACACAGCTCGGCAATAACAACGCATATTGCCAGAACAATGAAGTGAGCTGGTTCGACTGGAGCCTCTTGCAGAAGAATGCAGGCCTTCACAGGTTCGTTCGACTCCTCATTCAACTGCGAGTGCGTTTTGCCGCAAATCGAAGCGGAGACTTTCTCTCACTGGCCGATTTCATCGAGCGTGCCAAAGTGCAATGGGACGGAGTTCACCTGGCCGCGCCTGACCTTTCGGTTGATTCTCACAGTCTCGCCTGTACCGCGTTCCTCGAAACCGGAGGCGGCATCCATCTGATGATCAATGCCTATTGGGAGCCCCTGTCCTTCGCCTTGCCTGCGGTTCCGGACGGTTGCGGACCATGGCGCCGCCTTGTCGACACCTTCCAGGACGCGCCCTCAGATTTTCTAGAACAGGGAGCCGCCACCGCAGATCAAAACGCCTACGCCGTTCAACCCCGGTCGATAGTGCTGCTCACAACAGGCCTTTGCGGCATCGGAAGTCTCTCCAATAACACGCCGTAATGAATGCCGCCTCGGACGGTGGCAGCGTCACCTGCCCGGTCAATGATCCGGCGCGACCTCCTCAACCAGAGGCCTTCCAAGCCACATACGCTTGGGTCTCGAGTGACTTCGATTAGGCCAGACGGAGTGAGAGCAAGCAATTGGACGAAGGCATCGTCAATACGTTCGTATCAACTTCAATCGTTCTAGGTGACCACATCTCTCGGGTCTGAACAAGCAGCCGACGCCGCTCACTTTCGAAGCGAGACTCCCACCATGCCGGGCTTCTTCACCTTGAGTTTCCCCGCGGCGTTTTTTGTAAAGCTACGAATTCATGGCACCAGCAATATCTTTCCACCGCCACCTTTTTCAACTGCTGCTTGAGCCTCGGCTGCTTTGCTCAGTGGCAGCTTCTCGCGGATGGGAATTACAAGCTTGCCAACGCGTACGGCCTCAGCCATCGCCGCGAGCGTCTTCCTGTCAAAGTGCGAAAACACTTTCACCACCTTCACCGACGGGTAGTCGGCGGCGTTCTGCGGCACCCCGTTCACCGCGGCAAATACTCCTCCCGGCTTGACCTTGGCGATCAGCTTCGCAGCAGTTCTTCCGCCGACCGCGTCCGCAACCGCATCGAGCGGCGACAGATTCCCAATCGCCATGTCATCATCGGTTGCGACGAGTTGATCCGCTCCGATGGTCTTAGCCTCATCCATCTGCTTGCCTAAAATTCCGGCGATCACTTTCGCCCCGCGTTGCTTTGCAGTGAACACCGCCGAACGCCCAACGTTTCCCACGGCGCCAAATACGAGGACCGTCTGGCCCGCGCTGATCTCCGTGGCCAAAAGGAGCTGGTTGCCCGTCACCGTCACCAGCGGCAGCGCGGCCGCCTCGATCAAATCGAGCCCTTCAGGGACTTTCGCCAGGACGGCAGCCTTCACAACGCAAAGCTCCGCGTATGCATTGTCCGCCATCGCGAACACGTTGTCGCCGATGGCGAAACCGTCCGCGCCCGGCCCAATCTTGATCACAGTCCCCGCGAAATCAATTCCGATGAGGCTTGGGAAGTGCATGGGATAAAAATCCTGCGTCAATCCGGCGCGTCGTTTGCAGTCAATTGGATTCACACTCGCCGCCGCGACCCGCACCAGCACTTCACCTACGCCCGCAACCGGATCAGGGTAATCCTCGAACCTTAATACTTCCGGGCCGCCATATTCGTGGACGACAATTGCTTTCATCCCTCATCTCCAATCATTCGATCTCCGATACGAGCGGCAACGCCCTTCCAACTAGATCGGCTGTGCTGCAGCTATTAGATTCTCGGCCTCCCCCTGATTCAATTGGACGATGGTATCGGCTATACCTTGGTGTCGGAGATCACCTGAACTGTTCACTTCACGTAACGCCCACATTCAATCAACACTTAGGTGGTGGTCGATACGTTGGTGCAATAGCAACTTCTTCGTAACTCTGGCCTAATAAAATCTGTCTTGATCCATGTAGGATCAGGATTCAAGTGAACTCGCCGGAGGACTTCACGATGTTTCCGCAACTCGCACTGGGCACCGATCTAAGCCTCCTCCTGCTCCGATTAATGGTAGGCCTGGTCTTCGTCGCGAGCGGATACAATCACTTGAAAGATCCAGAAGCTCGCTCGAAGAGCATCGGGATGTCGAAGGGCTTTACAATTTTTCTCGGCATAGCCGAGGTCGCAGGCAGCCTTGGAGTCGCCTTCGGCGTGCTGACCCAACTCGCAGCCCTCGGCCTGATCGCTCTCATGCTAGGAGCAATCGGCAAGAAGATCTTCTCCTGGCACATTGGATTCTGGGGAGGGAAAGCATACGGCTGGCACTACGAGCTTATGCTCATCCTCATGAATCTGGTGATCGCCACGACCAACGGCGGCAGGTATGTTCTCCTGAAATGAAGCGGCTCCCTCGAACGCATCCTGAAACTTTAACCCTCATCGGTTCCCGACGGGCAACTTCCAAATATCCTCACAGTACTGCCGGATCGTGCGATCGGAGGAGAACTTTCCAGACCTCGCGGTATTGAGCAGTGACATGGTTCCCCATTGCAAAACATCGGCAAAGGCCTTTCCGGCGTCATGCTGCGCTGCGGCATAAGCGTCGAAGTCCGCGAGTACAAAATAAGGGTCAAAGGTTATCAGGTTGTTCACCAACGGAGAGAACAACTCCCGATCCCCATTCGAGAACCTTCCATCCCGCAAGCCGTCCAACACTTCGCGAAGCAACGGACTCTCATTGTAATAATTCCGCGGATTGTAGCCCGCCAGCCTCAGGTCACTTATTTCCGGTGCGGTCAGGCCGAACAGAAAGAAGTTTTCCTCACCTGCCTCCTGGCGAATCTCAATGTTGGCGCCATCGAAAGTACCGATCGCAACCGCCCCATTCATCATGAATTTCATGCATCCAGTGCCGCTCGCTTCAAAGCCGGCAGTCGAGATCTGCTCAGAGAGGTCGGCAGCTGGATAGATACGCTGTCCCAGCGACACCGAGTAGTTCGGAACGAAAATGACCTTCAACTTATCATTCACCTGCGAATCGTTGTTGATCAGCTCTCCAATTTGGCAAATGAGTTTGATGATCAACTTGGCCATGGTGTAGCTAGGCGCGGCCTTCCCTCCAAAAAGAAACGTCCGCGGTGCGAAGTCTTTGATCGTGCCATTCTTGATCTGGCAGTAAAGCGAAAGGATGTGCAACGCATTCAAATGTTGGCGCTTATATTCGTGCAGCCGCTTTACCTGCACATCAAACATCGATGCCGGATTTACATCGATAGACATCGTCTCCTTGATGAATGCAGCGAGCCGGCCCTTTGATGCTTCCTGCGTCTTCCGCCACTGCTCCAGAAACCCTTTGTCCTTGACGAAAGGCTCCAGTGCCTTCAGGCCGTACAGGTCCTTGTGCCACCCTGTCCCAATTGTCTCGTTGATCAGCGCCGCAAGCTCAGGATTGGACAGCATCAGCCAGCGCCGCGGCGTGACGCCATTTGTCTTGTTACTGAAGCGCTCCGGAAACGCCTCGTAGTAATCGTGCAGTGTCGTCTTCTCCAGCAACTCAGTGTGCAGTTCAGCGACCCCGTTCACTGCCTTGCTCCCAACAACGGCGAGGTGCGCCATTTGTACGTTGCGCTCGCCGTCCTCCCCGATAATGCTCATCCGTCGCATCCGCGCGTCGTCGTTTGGATAGCGCTTCCTCATCTCATCCAAGAATCGCTGGTTGATCTCGTAGATGATCTCAAGGTGACGCGGCAGCAGATTCCCAAATAGATCCAATGCCCAACGTTCGAGCGCCTCGGGTAGAAGCGTGTGGTTCGTGTAGCCGAAGG
Organism: uncultured Acidobacteriaceae bacterium; assembly: GCA_963737325.1. Classification (GTDB taxonomy): domain Bacteria; phylum Acidobacteriota; class Terriglobia; order Terriglobales; family Acidobacteriaceae; genus Granulicella. Next base: position 66,311 of record CAVTSJ010000013.1, on the reverse strand, counting down.
TAGCCTGCGTCACCCGCCACGCATCATCCCATCCCATCTCATGCTCATCCATCAGCAGCCGCATAAGCTCCGGAATTCCAATCGATGGATGGGTGTCATTCAATTGCACCGTCCATTTTTTGTCGAACTCCGTGAGCGGCTTGCCGAACGCCAAGTGAACCTGCACCATGTCCTGCAGGGAGCACGACGTAAAGAAAAATTGCTGCGTCAGCCTCAGCCGTTTACCTTCCACTTTCTCGTCGGGTGGATAGAGCACCTTGCTGATCGTCTCGGACTCCATCTTGGCTCGCACGGCACCCGCGTAGTCGCCGCTATCGAACGCGCCCAGATCGAACTCATCAACCGCCTCGGACTTCCATAACCTCAGCCGGTTGACCGTACGTGTCTTATAACCCGGAATCGGCGTGTCAAAGGGAATGCCTTTGATATGGTAGCCAGGCACCCATCTGTGGCGGATCGCACCCTTCTTATCGGAATACGTCTCAGTGTGGCCGTAGAGTCCCACCTGAACAGAGGTAGAGCCTTGGATCTCCCAGGGATTGCCAAACTGCAGCCACTTGTCTGACTTCTCCACTTGCCAGCCGTCCACGATTTCCTGGCGAAAGATGCCAAACTCGTAACGCAGACCGTACCCAATTACCGGTACATCCAACGTCGAAAGCGAGTCAAGAAAGCATGCGGCCAGTCGACCAAGCCCGCCGTTACCCAGACCTGGCTCAGGCTCTGCGGATTCGATGGTCTCGAGGTCCAGCTTCACGCTCTTCAGGGCCTGCTCGGTCTGTTGTGTCAAATCCAGGTTCAACAGATCATTCCCTAGATGCGGCCCTAGAAGGTATTCGGCGCTCAGAAATCCGAGCACCCGCACATCTCCTCGCTTGTAAGTCTCAATCGTCTCCAGCCATTGATCCATTAGGCGATCGCGAACGGAGTACGAAAGCGCATGATATTTATCGATGAGGTTGGACGCTTCCAGCGGTCGTCCTATAGTCTGCGTCATGTGATGGCGGAACGAACCCGCGATTTCTTCAGCCGTCGTACCCGCGGGATTCACACCGAGGAGGGTGCTTGTCGCTTGCTGGTCGAGCTCCCAGGCTGGCGGAGATCCCTGCTTCCGTTTTGGCATATCGTCCTACCTGTCTTCACAAACAACTGCATTTCGCCCGCATCTACCTTATGGGATGCCCCTAAGCCGGTTCGAGTCTCACTCCCACAAGATTAAGAAACGAAGACTCTCCCCAGCATCAATGCCCTCTTTGGAACCTGGCTCCGAAGATGCCCGGCAAAAGAGCAGCGCGGAGACGCCTCCCGAGCAGCCACGGCAACCTCACTTTGAGCGTTGGCGAAGTCATCTCCATCAGTTTCGTAAGCCAGGAAGACCAATACACCACATACGTCCAACTTCCCTTAGAAATCTCACCAGACGGAGCAAAGGAAGTCTATTGAACTTTGGTATCAACGCACACCTACGTATCGATCAATACCATCGTCCAATATCTTCATTCGCGCGCACATGGGTTAACGAGATCCTCGTCGTTCGAGAAGGCTATGCTGAAGCGACGGTCTACCTCAAAGCACGGAAGCGAGACACGTCCGGAATGGCGCAACTGCATTCAAAGATAGAGAGGAATTTAAAATGCCAAATAACGAAACATTTCTCGCTGCAGACACGGCGCAGGGCATTGGATCTATCATTCTTCCTCGAATCCATCATCGCGGCTGTCATTCTCAACCGAATGGCGATCTGAACCTGGCCTCCGATAAACTTCTAACCTTAGAGGCCAAGTCCGGGAATACCGCAGCCTTTGATGAGCTAAGCCGGCGTCACTCCAAAAGAGTTCAGCGCCATATCTATCGGCTCCTTCGCAATTGGGACGACACAGAAGACGTGCTGCAAGACTCTCTGCTCAAGGCATTTACTCACATTGGACAATTTCGTAACGATTGCCGTTTCTCAACCTGGCTGACAAGGATCGCAATCAATTCTGCGCTCATGGTGCTGCGAAAAAAGCGTCGGCTCACACGAGTTTCTGGCATCACGACTAGCACCTCACCCGAGAGCCCGCTTCTGCCCGAGCTTCCCGATCTGTCTCCGAACCCCGAACTTCTTTATGCCGAACGTCAGGCGGAAGAAGCGCTACGGTGTGCGATTTTGCAGCTGCCATGGTGCTTTCGCTCTGTAACTGAGCTCTATCTCGCCAAGGACGGTTCAACGAGCGAAGTGGCGCAAACCTTGGGCATCTCCGTCGGCGCGGTTAAATCCAGATTGTTGCGCGCAAAAAAGCGCCTGCGCACCTCATTGCCGGAATTGAGAAACCGAATCGCGGTGGAATAGCAATCGTCTTGCCTCAGCCGCCCTCATCGCCCACCTTGCCATGCGCGGCAAGGGCTACAGGTATCTCTTCCTCTCTCACAAGCCCTCAGGCTGTTCTGCCGCCCTCACGTCGAACTAACTCGTGGAATAAAGCCCGGCGTGCCCGTATTCACCACGTCGTTAAGCCTTTGCCTGTATTGAATGCCATTAATCTCGTCCATTGCGTCTGATGGAAGCTCGGAGATGTCGAAGTTTTCGCGCGCGCGTGCCGCAGTCTTCGGAGTGGTGAGCAGAGCCGTTCCACGCTGCACCGCCCAGGCCAGCAATATCTGCGCAGGCGTCTTTCCGACGCGCGCGGCGATTGCCGTGATCACCGGATCTTCGATGGGTCCTGGCCTCGTGCCATGGCCCAAAGGCGCAAAGGCCAGAAGTACGATTCTCTTTTCCTTACAAAAACTCAGGAGGTCAGTTTCAGGAAGATACGGATGCGACTCCACCTGCACAACCGCCGGCTTGATTCTCGCCGACTCTACGATGGGCTGCAATTTCTCCAGGCTGATGTCGGACAACCCGATAGCCTGGCATCTGCCATCATCGACGAGACCCTCCATCGCCCTCCACGTATCGAGCAGTGTCACCCCGGGATCGTATAGGACATTTCCGTTTTCATCCCGTGGATCCTGGTTAGCTCCCGGTTGAAACGCAAACGGCGTGTGAATGAGATAGAGGTCTAGATAGGTGACTCCAAGCCTCACCAGGCTCGCTTCGAACGCCGGCCCCACACGGTCTGGTCGATGATTGGTGTTCCACAGCTTTGTGGTAACAAAGAGCTCTTCGCGAGTTATCTTTCCAGCGTCCAGTTCTGCTCCCAGGGCTTCGCCGACCTCACGCTCGTTACCGTACCGTTCCGCACAATCGAAGTGACGGAATCCAGCCTCCAGCGCGTCTTTCGTAGCCCGCACGGTCTCGGCCGCATCCGGAATTAAGGTACCGAACCCAAGCACAGGTATCCTTCCGGCCCCGTGGCTAAGAGGTATTCTTGCAGTTCGAAAATTAGAAGATTCGCTCATGACGCCCCCAGCTGTACTGCTTCGCAAAGGCAATCCTCCGCGCACTACCGGTCTTGCCATTAAGCCAGAAGAGTTGGCTCGAATCCATTGGACGAAAGTATCGATCGACATCTTTGCACGCAACTCACATTCTCAAAGAAGCGCGCTGAGAAAATCTACCTATTCGATCCAAAGGTGTTATCGCACTCTCCATTGAATTCGCCGCTCGTAAGACTGCTCCTATCGGCATTCGAGAGTGCCCTCACCAATACAAGAGTACTGACCGATACTTTTGTCCAATAGCGCCTTCGTGGATGTCGCAGGAAACTGGCACCGTGTGGATAGCTCACGGTATCCGCGTGAAGAAGAAACCCGAGGCATCAGGGTCTCCTTCGTTACCTCCATGCCGTCGGCCCATCTACGGCTTTATCCCGTGGCCCCGCAGCAAGCAAACGCGGTATGCGATGTGCATTTTGTCGAAATACCGACCGAGAGCCAGGGAGAATCCTGCACCGACGGCGAAGAGGACGGAGGAACAGGAAGGGAGGGGCTGACATGCTGTTTCGAATTTCGGCCAGGGGGATACTTCTCGTTGCCCTGTCGTTTGGCGGTTTCAACATGCGTGCCCAGTACAGCGGCCCAGGCACGCCCGCGCCCTACAACCCAATCGCTCTGGCCGGAGTAACTGGACCACCGCGAACAGCGGTTCAGGCAGCACAACCTGACGTCCGGACTCTCGCGCAGATCCCCTACCTCGGAGGTGTCCCCTCAGGAAAGCTCAGCACTACCCCAGTGCCGCTTTCACTCGACGATGCCGTCACCCTTGGGCTGAAACAAAATCTGGCCGGCATTCTGGCCTCGGATGCCATCACCGATGCGCGCGGGCAGCGCTGGCAAGCACTCAGCGCGCTCCTCCCCAACGTCGTTACCGACACAGGTTTTGGAGTTCATCAATTCAATGTGAAGGCGTCGTTCGGTCTGACGATTCCCAATCAGCCTCCCATCATCGGACCATTTGGCTACTTCGACTCGCGGGCGTTCGCTACCCAATCCATCTTTGATTGGACATCCATCGAGCGGGCGCGATCTTCACAGGCGCAGGTGACGTCGGCGGAATTCAGCACCAGAGATGCTCGCGAGATGATCGTCCTTGTGATTATCGCCAACTATCTTCTCGTGATCGCTGATCAATCCGAAGTTGAGTCTGCGACATCGCAACGAGACACTGCCAAGGCGCTCTTCCAGCAGGCATCCGACCAGTTCACTGCGGGCCTTGCATCGTCGGTGGATGTTCTCCGCGCTCAGGTGCAATTGCAATCGCGTCAGCAGAAGCTGATCGTCGCGAAAAATGATTTAGCGAAGCAGAAGTTGGTTTTGGCACGAGCGACCGGTCTCCCTGTGGGGCAAACGTTCGAGATTACCACTCATATCCCCTACCAGGATCTGGCCCCCGCTGATCTCGATGACGCGATCCAAAGCGCCTACAAGGCTCGCCCTGATCTTCAAAGCCAGATCAATCAAGTCAAATCGGCTGAGCTGGAGAGAAAAGCTGCTGTAGCCGAGCGCTATCCATCCATAGGAGTCGAAGCCGACTACGGTCTCTCTGGAGTGAATCCAGGCTCGTCGCACGGCACCGTGGACGCAGCTGCGACGCTCCACATCCCTGTCTTTCAGGGTGGCAGGGTACACGGCGACATTCTGCGGGCAGACGCCTCGCTCGCAAGAGAACAGCAGAGACTCGCGGACTTGCGAGCCCGCATCGACCAGCAGGTGCGCGACGCCTATCTCGATCTGGATGCCGCCGCGCAGGAAGTATCTGTCGAGAGGAGCGCTGTAACTCTGGCCACTCGGAATCTCGAGCAATCTCGGGATCGATTCACCTCCGGAGTCACAGACAACCTTGAAGTCGTTCAAGCGGAAGATGCGTTAGCCCTTGTTAGTGACGCGTATATCGCCAGCCTCTACAGCTACAACGTTTCAAAAATATCCCTGGCGAGATCAACTGGCGTCGCGGAATCACGCTTTGCTGAATATCTGGAGGGAAAATGAGTACGGCAGATCACAACCCGGCAACCAATCCATCGCAAGCCACTCCGCCAGAGCCAACCGCAGCCGATGCGCCGGTCTCCGCTTACCCACCGAAGCGCTCGAACAAGCGTTGGATCATTCTCGGCTCCCTCGTTCTTCTGGCCATTGGCGGCGTCTTTCTCTGGCATTATTTCTCCGGTTTCGAATCCACCGACGATGCGCAGGTAGACGTTCATCTTTACCCGGTCAGTGCACGTATCTCCGGATACGTCCAGAAGGTCAACGTCGACGACAACCAATGGGTCGATCAAGGCTACACGTTAGTGGAGATCGACCCAAGAGACTACGAAGTGGCGTTAGCGAAAGCCCAGGCTGCGCTCGACACCTCACAAGCTGCCGCCAGGAGTTCAGATATCGATGTGCCGGTATCTACCGTCGACACCTCCAGTCAATTGAAGTTCACGTCCTCGGATATAAAGAACGCGCAAGCGGCAATTGAGGTAGCAGAGAAACAAGTTGCGGCCGCACATGCCCGCGTCCTGGAAGCGCAGGCAGAAAACGTAAAGGCGCAGGATGACGTAACTCGCTATCATCTGCTGCTCGCGAAGCAGGAGGTGCCGCAGCAAACCTACGATCACGCCTATGCTGCCGCAGCAACGGATGTCGCCGCGATTGCTGCGGCAGAAGCCGATGAAGCCGCCGCGCAGCAGGCCGTTCTCGAAGCACACAGCCGTCTGGCCGAGGCTGAAGCTCACTACGAAGATGCAGAGGCCGGACCGCAACGCGTCGCCGCAACCCGCGCCAAAGCGCTTTCGGCGACGGCGGACGCAGCTCAAAAATTGGCCGCGGTCGAGCAGGCACAACTGAACCTCGGATACACCAGGATCTATGCGCCCGTTGCTGGCGAGGTCTCAAAGAAAGTCGTCGTAGGATTGAATGTCGACCCCGGAGAAGAGATGCTCACGGTGGTTCCCCTGGATCAGGTGTGGATCACGGCGAATTTCAAAGAGACGCAACTCAAACACATGCGCGTAGGCCAGAAGGCGCGCATTGAGCTCGACTCAAATGGCCGCATCTACCACGGTCATGTCGACAGCATCGCCGGAGCAACGGGCCCTATCTTCAGCTTGTTGCCACCTGAAAACGCGACCGGCAACTACGTAAAGATTGTCCAGCGAGTTCCGGTCAAGATCGTTCTGGAGCCGGGAGAAAATCGCGATCACCAGCTTCGCCCAGGCATGAATGTCGAAGCCAAGGTCTATCTGCGATGAGCGCCGCAACACTCAGTCTTCCGGCCGGGCAGGCCGTTTGGCGCCCCAGAGTAAATCCCTGGGCCATTGCCGTCACCGTGTCGTTGGCTGCGTTCATCGAAGTGCTGGACACAAGCGTCGCCAACGTTGCCTTGCCCTACATCGCAGGAGGCCTGGGAGCGAGTTACGACGACAGCACCTGGGTTTTGACCTCGTACCTTGCCGCGAACGCGATCATCCTACCGATCAGCGGATGGCTAGCAGGATTGCTTGGCCGCAAGCAGTACTTCATGATGTCGCTCACTATCTTCACGGTGAGTTCACTACTCTGCGGCCTGGCTCCGAGCCTGCCGATGTTGCTCTTGTTCCGAGCTCTGCAGGGCATCGGTGGCGGGGGACTCCAACCCATGGCACAAGCCATTCTCAACGACACGTTTCCTCCGGAGCAGCGTGGATCCGCGTTTGCGCTCTACGGCATTAGCGCCGTTCTCGCGCCCACCGTCGGACCAATGCTGGGAGGCTGGATTACGGACAACTATTCCTGGCGCTGGATATTTTTCATCACGCTGCCGCCCGTCCTCGCGGCTCTTTATTTCACCCACACCCTGGTCGAGGACCCGCCGTTCCTCCATCGAATCAAGAAAGGGCTCATCCGCGTCGACTACCTCGGAATGTCGCTGCTAGCGCTCGGCGTGGGGTCGTTGCAGGTCGTTTTGGACAAGGGCCAGGAAGACGATTGGTTCGGCTCGCACTTCATTGCAACCCTCGCAGTCACCGCCACTGTTTGCCTTATCTCGCTCGTCATCTGGGAGTGGTTCCGCAAAGACCCGATCATCGACGTCCGCATGTTCAAGAGCTTCAACTTTGCGACTGCGAACTTGATGATGTTCATGATGGGCTTTATGCTCTTCAGCACCCTCGTCTTAATTCCAGAGTTCCTTCAGACCCTCATGGGCTATACGGCAGAGCTTGCAGGCCTCGTTCTGTCCGGCGGCGGAGTGGTGCTGCTCGTGATGATGCCCATCGTCGGCCGGCTCACGTCCAAAATTCAAGCTCGATGGCTCATCGCGACGGGATGGCTGTGCCTGTCGATCGGCTTGTTCTATTGCGCCAATCAGATCGATTTATTCGTCAGCTTCAAATTTGCCATGTGGCTGCGCATTACACAGGTAATCGGGATCGGATTTCTATTTGTCCCAATCACCGCAGCCGGTTACATCGGCGTTCCTGCGGAGAAAGGTAACAGCGTCTCCGGCATGATCAACTTCATGCGCAACATCGGAGGCAGTATCGGAACTTCGGTCGTGACCACGATGATTGCCCGGCGAGCTCAATATCACCAGCAAATTCTCGTTGGTCATATCACTCCCGATACCACGGCGTACCGTTCGTCCGCCCATGCGCTCGGTGCCGCGATCGGGCACTCCGGGCTTCGCGCCAAAGACGCGCATAACCAGGCGATTGCGAGATTCTATGAATTGGTGCACCGACAAGGCGGTGCGCTGTCCTATATGGATATCTTTTGGGTTCTGGGTGTGCTTTGCTCCATCATGTTCGTTCTTGCGTTCTTCCTGAAGAAGAACGATCCGGGAGCGGGCGGAGATGTCCCGGTAGGCTGAGGAGAAAGCAATGGTTCGAGTCATAACAATTGAGCGCGAGTTTGGCTGCGGCGCATCGGAGATCGCCAGTGCAGTCGCCGGCCGCCTCGGATGGAACTTGTGGGACGAACGGTTAACACTGGAGATTGCGCGACTGACCGAGAGTACGCCACAGGCGGTCGAGAAAAGAGAATGGAGAGCAGATCCTGTTGTGTACAGAATTTTCCAGGACTTCCTGCGCGGCGCGTTTGAGGGAGGCCTCCCGCCCACCAACCGGCTGCACTCGCTCGACGCGCGCCGCATCGCAGCTGTTTCAGAAGCGGCTGTAAAGACAGCGCTCTCCAGCGGGCCGTCAGTGATTGTCGGGAGAGGCTCGCAGTTCTTCCTTCACAATTGCAAAGACGTCTTCCACGTTTTTCTCTACGCGTCTCGCGATGAAAAAATTCGCAGACTGATCTCGAAGGGCGAAGCCGAGAATAGGGCGATCACCTTGGTCGACACAACAGACAAAGCGCGAGCCACCTTCGTTCGGCAGTATCTGGGCCGGAAATGGCCGGACCCTCACCTGTACCACGTAATGCTCAATACTGGGATGGGCGAATCTTGTACGGCTGCGATGCTTCTTCAGTGCGTCAAGCAGTTTGAGAGCGACAGATGACAGGTCGCTCAACCTCTTGAACCTGGACTTGCGCAAATAGACGCCCTAGCACCCGGTGCAACTGACCCGCGTCTTATCCACGTACCCATTCTTGTAGAACCACGCACAAGCCGCCCGCAGCGCGCCCTCCACGCTCCCCACCCGCAACCCCAGTTCCCGCTCCGCCTTCGCCGAGCTAGCAAACATCATCTTCTTTCCCATCCGCACCGCCTCCACCGTCGCACGAGGCTCCTTGCCCCGCCACTTCCCCGTCACCGTCTCGTCGAAATACGCGAACGCCATCGCCACCCCATGCGGCACCTTCATCGTCGGCGACTTCAATCCCGTAATCGCCGCAAGGCGATCCAATATCTGCTTCAGCGTCAGATTCTCTCCACCCAGAATGTACCTCTCGCCCACGCGCCCACGCTCCAGAGCGACCAGATGCATCCGGGCAATCTCCTCGACATCCACCAGGTTCAACCCCGTATCCACATACGCCGGAAAATTCCCGTTCAAAAAATCCACCACGATGCGCCCCGTAGGCGTCGGCTTCGTATCCAGCGCCCCAATCGGCGTAGTCGGATTCAGTACGATCACTTCCTGTCCCGCACGCGCAGCCTCCAGCGCCACCTGCTCAGCCATCCACTTCGACCGCTTGTAGTGGCCAATCATATCGGCCTCACTCACCGGTGTCTCTTCGTCGACAACCGCATCCCCATGAAACCCCATCGTCGCCACGCTCGACGTATACACCACCCGCCGCACGCCTGCCTCGCGCGCCAGCCGCAGCAACTCCCTCGTCCCCTCAACATTCGCCTTATACATCTCCTCCGGATCGGGCACCCACAGCCGATAATCCGCCGCCACATGCATCACCGCATCGCACCCACGCAACGCCGCAGCAAACCCCTCCGGTGATCGCAGATCCCCCACCACCACATCCGCACTCTTCGGCAACCGCGACGTATTCGAAGTAGCCCGAGCCAGCAGCCGCAGCTCCGCTCCCTCAGCCGCCGCCATCCGCGCCACATGCGCCCCAACAAACCCGGTCGCACCCGTTAGAAATAAGCGCATGAAAGCCTAGTCGAGCTTCTCGGGCTCGATCTGAATATTCGTCTCGCCCGCCGCCTTCTTCTCCCAGTACTTCTTGATCCAGGCCTCGAAGGTCTTGCCCGCCGCGGTATCCCGCCCCGTAAACTGCAGCGCCGCGATATCCGCGTACGAAATCATCACGCGCTCCACCGGCACACCCGGCTTCGGCGTAGGAATAATCCGGATCAGCGAAGCCTCAAGCGTAGGCTCGCTCCGCCGGTCGTACAAATATCCCTCGATCTGCGTTCCATCCTTGCGCGTAACGGTCACATCGCCGCGATAGTCAAACGCCTTCTCCAGCGCCTCACGCACCTCGGCCTCGGTCGCCAGCTCAGGAATCCACCCCTCCAGATTCTCCCGTTCGCGCCCCGCAATCACCTCAAGCTCATCCGCAGACGCATGCTGCAGCTGCTCAATCTTCAAGTGCTCCTGCTGTGCTGTAGCCATCTCTAGTCTCCCGCCACGCTGCTGGTCTCATTCACCGAAGTCGTAACAACCACCGCAGTCGGCGTGATCCGCAATCTGCACCAGCGGCCCATGCCCTGCCACCGGCCACTCGTTCAGCAGCTTCATCGCGCCCTCGTCCTCATACATCGACGGAAACATGTACCGCTTCGCCGTCTCCACAAATCCCTTCAGCGAGCTGAAGTTGTAGTCCACCGCCGAAGCCTCATGCCCCGAGTGCACCATGCAGTTCGCGCACTGAGGATTGCCGCTCTTCGCTCCATAGTTCGCCCAGTCCACCGAATCCAGCAACTCCTGGAACGTGTCCGCATACCCATCCTGCAGCAGGTAGCAAGGCTTCTGCCACCCAAAGATCGAGTACGTCGGCATGCCCCATGGCGTGCACTCAAAATCCTGCTTGCCCATCAGGTACTCGGCAAACAGAGGATGCGTGTTGAATTGCCAGCTCTTCTTCCGATTCGACAAGATCGCGCGAAACAACTTCCGCGACCGCGCCTTCCCCAGAAAGTGATTCTGGTCCGGAGCCTTGTCATACGTATAGCCCGGCGACACCATCATGCTCTCCACGCCCGTAGCCATCAGTTCATCAAAATGCGCGCGCACCGAGTTCGGATCCGCTCCATCAAACAGCGTAGTATTCGTCGTCACGCGGAACCCCGCAGCCACCGCCGCGCGAACTCCCTCCATCGCAATGTCATGCCCGCCCTCGCGGCACACCGACATATCGTGATGCTCCTTCTGCCCATCCACATGCACTGAGAAGCTCAGGTACTTCGACGGCTTGAACAGGTGCAGCTTCTCCTTGAGCAACAGCGCATTGGTGCACATATACACATACTTCTTGCGCACCACTAATCCCGCCACAATCTCCGGCATATCCGGATGCAAGAGCGGCTCGCCGCCGGGAATCGACACCATCGGCGTCCCGCACTCTTCCGCTGCCTTGAAGCACTGCTCCGGCGTCAACTGCGCCTTCAAAATATGTGCGGGGTACTGGATCTTGCCGCACCCGGCGCACGCCAGATTACAACGAAACAGCGGCTCGAGCATCAGCACCAGCGGATACCGCTTCCGTCCTGAAAGCTTCTGCTTCAGAACGTACGTGGTCACCGTGAACATCTGCGAGATGGGAATTCCCATGCTGAACGACTCCTTATCCTTCAAAAACCTTCTGATCCTACGCGCTGCGCTCTAACCATTCGATGCCCCAGCCAACCTGCACGCTTCTAAGCTTCCAGCCTTAAGCGCCCAACTCCTCGCGCTCCATGGCCTTCCGATACGTCGTCAGCGCCAGCAGCGGGAAGTACTGCTTATACAGGTGATATCCCAGGTAAAATACCCGCGGGAACCCTGTTCCAGTGTAGTAGCTCTCGCCGTTTCTTCCCGGCATAAGCTCAGTCCAGGAACCATCCTCGTGCTGTCTCTCAATCAGCCACCGGACACCCTTTGCCACCGAGTCCGACCGGGTATCATTGGCCGCCAGCAACCCCAGCAATGCCCAAGCCGTCTGGCTAGGCGTCGATGGCCCAACGCCGCGCTGGTTCGGGTCGTCGTACGTTCCGGCCGTCTCGCCCCATCCGCCGTCGGCGTTCTGCACCATGCGAATCCACTCGGCCGCCTGCTGTACCGCCGGCTCCAGGTAGCTGTACTCCATCGCCTGCAATCCGCGCAGCACCAGGAACGTCCCGTACAAATAATTCACGCCCCAGCGCCCAAACCAAGCCCCGTCCGGCTGCTGCTCGCGCAGAATAAACTGCACCGCCTTCTCCACGCGCTTGTCCCGCCGCGTGTAGCCATAGCTCGCCAGCATCTCGAGGATCCGTCCCGTAATGTCCACCGACGGCGGATCGATCATCGCGTTATGGTCAGCAAATGGAATCGACTCAAACATCTTCTTCGTGTTGTCTTTATCGAACGAAGCCCAGCCGCCGTTCTTGCACTGCATCCCAAAGACCCACGCAATCGATCGCTGCGTCACCTCATGCTGGTACCGCTCACGAGGATTGTCGACAGCCTTCAGCGCCAGCAGCACCTCACCGGTATCATCCACGTCCGGCTGATGGTCGTTGTTGAAGAAGAAGCACCAGCAGCTCGCATCCACATTCTTCACATTGTGCGACCAGTCGCCCTTGTACCGGATCTCTTTCGACAGCAGCCAGTCCGCCGCCTTCAGCAACCGCGGATCCGTCCTCTGCATCCCCACCTCACCCAGCGTCGAGAGCACCTGCGCCGTATCCCACACCGGCGAGAAGCACGGCTGCATCCGGAACGTCGGCGTCGGATAATCCGGCGTCCCATCCGGGCAATCGATCCCCAGCTTCTCAAACTCATCCATCGCGCGAATCACCTGCGGGTCGTCCTTCGAGTACCCCAGGTACACCAGCGCCACAATCGCATTCAGCATGGCCGGATAAATCGCACCCAAACCATCCGAGCGCTCAAAGTGCTCCAGCATCCACTGCTCGGCCTTCTTCAGCGCCATCGTCCGCAGCGGCCGGATGTGCACCCGCTCGAACCCATGCACCATCCGGTCCGTAAATAAAAAGACGTTACGCCACGAAAAGATGTGCTTCCGGTCCCAGCGCAGGTGCAGATCGGAGCTCGCGCGCCCACCCACAAACAGCTCGTCAATCGTCTGCTCCGGCGCCAGTTTCTTGAATGGCTTCTTCGCATAAATAATCGACAGCGGCACAAGGATCGCCCGCGACCACGCGCTGATCTCGTAAATATTGAAGTAGAACCAGTTCGGAAACAGCAGCATCTCCGGCGGAACTGCCGGCACCGCGTCGTAGTCGTACTGCCCCAGCGAGCAGAGATACATCTTCGTGAACGTATTGCAGGAAGTCACGCCACCCAGGTCCAGCACCTTCCTCCGTGCCTTCACCATCAGCGGATGCTCAGCGTCCCAGCCCATCAGCTTCAGCGCCAGGTAGCACTTCACGCCGTAGTTCACATTGCTCGGCCCACCCGGATACAGACTCCATCCACCATCTTCGTTCTGGTGGCGCAGAATCTCGTTGATCGCGCGCTCCATCCTGCCCTTATCGCCCGTTCCCAGCAGCGTGTGCATGTAGATGTAATCGGCCTCGAGCATCGCATCGGCCTCGAGCTCACCGCACCAGTACCCCTGTTCGTGCTGCTGACCCATCAGCCACGCCGCCGCCTTGCCGATCCCTTCGCTCACCCGCTCCATCGCAAGGTCGAGCCGTCCAAATCGAGGCTGCGTCGTCTGTTTCTTTCTGCTCTGCGGGTTAGCTGTCTCTATACTCATAATTTCTAGATGCAAAACTTCGTTACCAGGCCTCACGTCCCAGCGGTTAAATCAATCCAATAGCCGCTGTCGAAACTAAACGCTCGCCGGCGCCGGCGGAGCTGCCGCGATCGCCGAAACGATCTCCGGCGGCAATCCAAACCGCACATTCTCCGGCATCACTTCAACCTCTTCAACCGATCCATAACCCTTGCCCTGCAGGTAAGCCACAACCTCCTGCACCAGGATCTCCGGTGCCGATGCGCCAGCCGTAATCGCAACCGTAGCAACACCTTCCAGCCACTCCGGCTTGATGTCTTCTGCCTTGTCGATCAGGTAAGAATGCGTCCCGATGTTATGCGACACCTCTACCAGCCGATTCGAATTCGAGCTGTTCCGCGAACCCACAACCAGCACCAAATCAGCGCCATGCGCAACGTTCTTCACCGCCGTCTGGCGATTCTCCGTCGCGTAACAAATATCCTGCGCATGCGGCCCCGCAATATTCGGAAACTTCTTGCGCAAGGCCTCAATCATGTACCGCGCCTCGTCCAGCGAAAGCGTCGTCTGCGTCAGGTACGCCACCTTGTTCGGGTCAGGCACCACCAGCTTGTCAACCTCTTCCACAGTCGACACCACCTGCGTCACATCCGGAGCCTCACCCTGCGTCCCCTGCACCTCTTCATGGTCGCGATGCCCCACCAGCACCAGCGAATATCCCTGCTTGGCGAACTTGATAGCCTCAATATGTACCTTGGTAACCAGCGGACAAGTCGCGTCAATCACCTTCAGCCCGCGCTCCTTGGCCCCCTGTCGCACCGCCGGGCTAACCCCATGCGCCGAGTAAATCACCCGCGCACCGGCCGGCACCTCATCCAGCTCGTTGACGAAGATCGCGCCCTTCTGCGCCAGGTCATTCACCACGTAGCTGTTGTGAACGATCTCTTTGCGCACATAAATGGGCGCCCCAAACGTATCCAGGGCAATCTGCACGATATCGATCGCACGCACCACCCCCGCGCAGAAGCCTCTCGGCTTGAGCAGGAGTACTCGCTTGGTGGTGGTTTCGCCTTGCTTGTCTTGGGCGTTTGCGGGAGAGGCGGTAAGGTTACTCACAGGTTAAGTATACCCTCTCCGCCCCCTGATAGCACCGGAGTACACCCCCTGGTGTGAACCAGAAACGGTGCATAACTTTCCCTGCGCCCATCCACCCCCTCGGCCTCCCCGGGCGCCCTTCCAGGCCCTGTAACCCCTGAACCCCTCGCCTGGCTACCCCGTGCAGCCCGGATGCTTGCAGTCGCATTTAAGCGTGGTCAAGCCCTTACAGTCCTCGCACATCTGCGAGCAATACTTTTTCCCCTCCGGAACCATGCAGCTACAAGCCGCGTGCGCACACTTCTTTGATTCAGCCATCAGATCCTCCTTGGGAGATGACTGTTAGGAGTCAAACTCTCCCCCGAAGGTTGTCCCCACCCCTAATCCGCCGTCCGCGCAGGACCGCAGGACTTCAGCATCTGCTCCGCGTGTCGCCGGCTCGTCTCCGTCAGGTTCGCCCCCGACAGCATCCGCGCAATCTCCTCCACCCGCTCCTCGCGCTTCATCCGCCGCACCCCGGTATGCGTCCGTCCTCCGCGCTCGCCCTTCTCAATCAGAAAGTGTTGGTCCGCAAACGCTGCAATCTGCGGCAGATGCGTAATGCAAATCACCTGCTGCGCCTCCGCCAGCGTCTTCAGCTTCTGCCCCACAGCCTCCGCCGCCCGCCCCCCAATCCCAATATCAATCTCGTCAAACACCAGCGTCCGAGGCAACGCCATCTTCCGCCTCTTCGCAGCCGTATTCGCGCCCTCCTCCACGCTCACCTTCAGCGCCAGCATCACCCGGCTCATCTCACCGCCCGACGCAATCTCCGTCAGCGGCTTCAGCGGCTCGCCCGGATTCGTAGCAATCCGGCACTCCACCCGATCCCACCCAAACGCCGTCCACGCCTCCACCTCCTCGCGCGCCGTCACTCCCACCTCAAACCGAGCCTGCATCGCCAGCTCATTGATCTGCCGCTCCGCCACCTTCGCCAGCTTCTTAGCCGCCGCACTCCTCTCCGCCGACAACTTCCTTGCCACCACCATGTACTTCGCCGCAGCAATCGTCAGATCCTTCTCCAACTCCGCCAGCCGTGCATCCCGATTCTCCAGCTCCGCCAGCCTCCCCGCCACCTCCTCCCCAAACGCAATCACCTCGCCCAGGCTGCTGCCGTACTTTCGCTTCAGCCGATCCAGCGCCGCCAGCCGATCCTCAATCTCCACCAGCCTCTCCGGCGAAGCCGTCACCTTCCCCGCAAAATCCCGCAACGTAGCCGCCGCGTCTTCCACGCTCGCCTTCGCCGCCGCCAACTGCCCAGCCATCTCCTTGAACTGCTCGTCAAATCTCCCCAAATCCTCAACATGCCTAAGCGCCCCACCCAGCAGCGTCTCCGCCGAAACCTCCGCCTCGTACAACAACTCCTGCGCCGCCGTAGCCCCCGCAAACAGCCGCTCCGAGTTCGCCAGCACCCGCTTCTCCGTCTCCAGCCTCACATCTTCTTCGGCATCCACAATCCCAGCCGCAGCAATCTCTTTCGCCTGAAAGCTCCACAAATCCATCAACCGCAGCCGATCCTGCTCCACACTCCGCAGCTCCTGGATCTTCGCCTCCAACTCCTTCCATCGCCCGAACGCCGCGCCCACCTCATCACTGCTAACGTCCCCAAACCGGTCCAGCAGCATCCTCTGCTGCGCCGCATCAAACGCCACCAATGTCTCCGACTGCGCATGCACCAGCGCCAGCTCCGGAGCCAACTGCCGCAACACCCCCACCGTAGCCGGCTGATTATTCACGAACACGCGCCCCTTGCCACTCCCCGCAATCTCGCGCCGCAGCAGGATCTCGTCCCCCTCCGGATCGATCCCGTTCTCTTCCAGAATCTCCTCCGCCCCCGGCGTCGCCTCGAACACGCACCCCAGCACGGCCCGCTCCGCGCCAAACCGCACCACGTCGCTCGACGCCTTCCCCCCCAGCAGCAGCGCAAGCGCATCAATCAAGATTGACTTGCCCGCACCCGTCTCCCCGGTCAGCAGGTTCAACCCCGGCCCAAACTCGGCGACCGCGTGGTCAATCACAGCATAGTTCTCTGCGCGCAGCTCCAGCAGCATCTCTTTGGTCTCTTTCAGGCAAGAGCATAGCAGGAGCCGCTCTCCACAGAAACATTCCACAGCCACTTCGCCGTCAACCCCTCCATCTCCATCCATCAACAGCCCCAAATCCCTTCGCGGCCCGTCCAAACTATCGTGCGGCGAGCATCTACCTGGATTCCTGCTCCCACACCGTACGCAGTTACACTTAATTTCGACGCCTATGACCCTGCTAGCCTTTGCTCTCTTCCTGCAAGACGCCGCCACGCAAGCCCCAACCGACGCGTCTCTCGGGCCACCGCCTGCCGGCCAGTCCTCCAGCGCGCTCGTCGAAATGCTGCACAACAGCGGCCCCACTGCGCTCACCGTGCTCGCTCTCCTGCTCATCATGAGCGTCATCTCCTGGGCCGTCATGATCTCCAAATGGCGCTCCTTCAAAGCAGCCGACACGCAGAATCGCCGCTTCATCCGCGCCTTCCGCAAGTCCGGCCGCCTCTCGGAAATCGCCGCCGTCGCCGACCAGTTCAAGCCCAGCCCCCTCGTCGCCGTCTTCAATGAAATCCACGACGAGTACCAGCGCCAGAGCGGCGGCCGCGGCGTACCGCCCAATCCCCAGGGCCTCGAGCGCGCCGCCCAGACCGCCGCAAGCGAAGCCCTCAGCTCCATGGAGCGCCGCATGACCTGGCTCGCTACCATCGCCCAGGTCGGTCCCTTTGTCGGCCTCTTCGGCACCGTCATGGGCATCATCGACGCCTTCCATGGCCTCGGTGCCGAAGGCGCTGCCACTCTCCGCGCCGTCGCTCCCGGTATCTCGGAAGCTCTCATCACCACAGCCGCCGGCCTCGTCGTCGCCGTCCCCGCCGTCATGGGCTACAACTCGCTCACCGCCCGCCTGCGCGAGTTCGCCGCACGCATGGACGACTTCGGCCGCGAGCTCCTCAACGCCATCCAGAACGCCGCACTCTTCCAGCCCCAACAGCAAGGCCAGCCGCCCTACGGCGAAGACCGTCGCCGTCCCCCGGTACCCGGCACCCAGCTGCCACCATTCCCTAACGATCGCCGGAGTTCCTGACCATGGCCTTCAGCACCAACGGCAAAACCCAAACCGCCATGTCCGACATCAACATCACGCCGCTCGTCGACGTGGTGCTGGTTCTGCTCCTCATCTTCATGCTCACCGCGCCCGTCCTGCAGTCCGGCATCCAGGTCGCCGTCCCGCACACCCGCATGGTCTCGCAACTCAGCGAAGTCCACCTCGTCGTCACCATCGACAAGGACCAGAACGTCTTCCTCCAGGACAAACCCGTCAACATCCACAACCTCTCCGCAGTCCTCGCCCAGAACCCCGCCAACGAGAAGAAAGTCATCTACGTCCGCGCCGACGAAGCAGTCCCCTTCGGCGCCTTCGCCTCCGTAATGGATGCCGTAAAACGAGCCGGCATCAGCAACATCAGCATCGTCACCCAACCCCTGCAGAGGTAACTGCCACTGAGCCCCGTCATCCTGAACGCAGTGAAGGACCCCTGCAGTTGCTCTTGCACTTGCCGTTGCCTTTGTTTTTCTGGCTGTCATCCCGTAGGGATCTGCTTCTTCTTTTGCACTTGCTGTTGCACTTGCATTTCTTTCTGTCATTCCCTTCGGGAATCTGCTTCTGTTTTTGCCGTTGCCTGTTCTACTTCGCGAAACGTTGCTAACGTCGCGCCCTTTGCGTCAAGGCTTTTCAACACATGAGCACCCAAGCCATCTCGCCACAGCTCTCCCCCGACGACCAATTCCGCCGCGGCGTCATCGGCGCGATTGCGCTCCACATCCTCATCGCCCTCGCCTTCATCGCCCTCGGCATCTATCTCAACCACCGCGCCAGCCACTGGGGAGGAGACGCCTCCACCGTAGGATCCATCCAGGCCTCCATGGTCTCCTCCATCCCCCTCCCCGAGAAGGCCAAGCCCGTAGACAAATCCGTTCTCACGCCCGACACCGTCAGCCCTGCGCCCATTCCTCCACCCAAGGAAGCCGTCCAGCCTCCGCCGCGCCCCACCGACATCGAAATCAAGGCCAAGAACCAGCCCAAGAAGCTCGGCCCCATCCCCACCCCCGCTCCGCCCAAGCATCCGCAGCCCACGCCTCCCAGCGCCAAAGCCCAGACCGGCGAAAGCGCCACCCAGCTTCCCCAATCCATGACGCAGCTCAAAAACGGCAGCGCCACGCTCACCGTGCAAAACCGCAGCTTCGGCGCCCGTTATGCTTATTACGTGGAAGCCGTCGGCCGTGTCATCGCGCAAAACTACTTCACCCAGGAAGTCGACCCACGCACCTCTGAAGGCAAGAGCGTCAGCGTCCTCTTCGACATCCAGCGCGACGGTTCCATCACCAACATCCGCATCGAGCAGCGCAGCGGCTCACCCACACTCGACACCGCAGCTGTCCGCGCACTGCAAAGAATTGACACCTTCGGCCCCCTTCCCGAAGGCGATCACATTACCATCGAGGATAAGTTTGATTACAAACATCAATAACGGCGATTCATTCCCTCGCACCTCCTTGAAGTCCTGGAACCTTTTCTCCTCCACGCCCACATGTTTCCACGCAGACCCCTCTGCGTTCACCCTTAGTTCCGGCATCAGAACCATTGGAGAAAAGATAGTGAACCTTTCCGTACGACGCTGGTCCGCTCGATTCGCCCTGTCGCTGCTCACCACTCTTTCCGTTCTCCTCTCCACGTCCGCGCTTCGTGCTCAGGATACCTTCCACATCGAGACCTCCTCCGGCGCCGCCAGCATCCGCCTCGCCGCCGCCAACTTCAAGCCCTCCACTGCAGGCGACACCCTCGCCTACAAGAACACCTTCGACACCGTCCTCTACTCCGATCTCGCCAACTCCGGCATCTTCGACATGGTCTCGAAGAGCCTCGCACCCCAGACCACGCCCGGCATCCCCGCTGAGATCAATCTCTCCCAGTGGTCGCAGGCCCCTGCCAGCGCCGCCATGGTCGCCTTCGGCAACATCGGCATCCAGGGCGGTAACCTCGTCGCCAATGGCTTTCTCGACGACGCCAAGAACACCCAGTTCCCCCAGGTCTTCGCCAAGCAGTACACCGGCCCCGCCAGTGACGACACCGCGCGCCAGCTCGCCCACCAGTTCGCCGACGACATCGTCTTTCGCCTTAGCGGTGGCACGCCCGGCATCGCCGAATCCAAGATCTTCTACTCCAAACACGTCAGCCCCGGCGTAAAAGAAATCTGGATGATGGACTACGATGGCGCCAATCAACACGCCGTCACCCACCTCGGCGAAGACTCCATCTCGCCCCGCGTCTCGCCCGACAACTCCCTCGTCGCCTTTGCCTCCCTCGGCAAAAACGGCTTCCAGATTCGCATGTTCTCGCTACTCCTCGGCCGCCTCGTCCGCTTCAACAACGTCGGTGGCACCAACATCTCGCCCGCCTGGTCTCCCAGTGGCAAGGAGCTCGCCTTCTCCTCCTCCCGCACCGGCGACCCCGAGATCTGGATCTCCGACCCCCAGGGCTCCATCGCCCACCGCGTCACCAACTACCGCGGGCCTGACGTCTCTCCCACCTACAACCCCAAAACTGGCGCCCAGATTGCCTGGATCAGCGGCCGCACCGGCCTTCCCCAGCTCTACATCATGGACTCCGACGGCTCAGGCGTAACCCGCATGACCGACGGCGGCTATGCAACCTCCGCCTCCTGGTCTCCCAACGGCCAGTTCATCGCCTTCGCCTGGGATCGTAAATATGGCCCCGGCGCCCCCGGCGGTCAGGACATCTACGTCATGGAGGTCGCCAGCAAGCGCTGGATTCAGCTCACCCACGACATCGGCCGCTGCGACTTCCCCACCTGGTCTCCCGACGGCCGCCACATCGCCTTCGCCAACTCACCCGACGGCGTCGACGCCCACAACCGCATCATGACCATGCTCGTCGACGGCACCAACAAACGCGCCCTCACCGGCCCAGGAGCTGACATGCCAAATTGGAGTTGGAAATAATTCACAAGAGTATTGTCCCAAAATGGAACAATAGATACCAAGAGATGCACCCTTCGCTTATCGCGCTACGATATATAATTCTGTAAGTTATAACAGTATTCCTCCCAATAACCTTGCCGTACCATTCGAATTTAAGAGGATCTCTCATGATGGCTCATCGTACGTCGTTCTGGAATAAGGCAGCACTGGTCGCGACCGTCTCTCTGCTGGCCGCTGTTGGCTGCCACAAGAAGGAAGCTGCACCACCTCCCGCGGCCATGGCCCCCTCCGCGCCCACCATGGCGCCCCCCACGGCTTCCATCACCGCTGATCCGCTCTCCATCGACCTCGGCCAGTCCGTCGTCCTCAACTGGCGCAGCACCAATGCCACCAGCGTCAGCATCGACGGCATCGGCGAAGTCCCCGTCAACGGCACGCAGACCGTCTCGCCCTCCAGCTCCACCAACTTCCATCTCGTCGCCAAGAACGACGGCGGCACCACCGAAGCCAACGTTCGCGTGACGGTCCGCGTGCCGGAAGTCCCCGCGGCTCCCGCTGACACCGGCACCGGCGGCTCTGACGCTGAGTTCCACGCCCACGTCCAGGACATCTTCTTCGGCTACGACAGCTACGACCTCTCCCCGCAGTCCGACACCGCCATCTCTGCCTCGGCTGCCTACCTCAACGCACATCCGTCCATCAAGATCCTCATCGGCGGCTACTGCGACGATCGTGGCTCGGCTGAGTACAACATCACCCTCGGCGAGAACCGCGCCAACGCCGCGAAGACCGCGCTCGTAGCCGCCGGCGTCTCCGGCGACCGCATCCGCGTCGTCAGCTACGGCAAGGAAAAGCAGTTCTGCACCGAAGAGACCGAGAGCTGCTGGCAGCAAAACCGCCGCGATCAGTTCTCTATCGATCGCTAAACCTCTTCACCCAGGCCGCGTCGCATAAACCGGATCGCATACCGGATACCGCGACGCGGCTTTGCTGTTTCCTTTGTCACACTTTCTTCTTTGCCCACGCGACCGGTATTCTTGTATTGCACAACTCCCTTCTTAGGAAACTTATCTAAGGGACGTTGAGGAGCTCAACCCGTATGACCCGCTTTCACTCACTCCGCCGAAGCATTGTTTTGGTTGCCCTTGTGGCTCTTGTCCCACTCGCTTCGCTGCCGGCCTACGGCGAGAACAAGGACATGATCCAGCTGCAGACCCAGGTCCAGGCCCTGCAGGACGCTATCGCGAAACTGCAGCAGACCAACGACGAGAGCTTCGGCATGCTCAAGCAACTCATTCAGCAGACCGCTGACTCCGTCAACACCATGTCCACCACGGTCAATGGCCTGAAGCTCAGCATGCAGAACCAGCAGGATGCAGTGAGCGCCAGCAACCAGCAGGTCTCCGGCCAGGTCCAGTCCCTCAACGACTCCATCGACGAACTCAAGGCTCGCATGGCCCGCATGGAGAAAGTGCTCGCCACCATTCAGAACCAGGAACAGACCACCAACGCCACGCTCAGCAGTCTCCCTCAAGCCGGCGTCCCCGCAGGAGCTGCACCGTCGGGCCCTCCACAAGCCGCTCCCAACACGTCCCCCAACACAAATCCGGGAACAGCGGACAGCGGCACGGACAACAACCCTCCTCCAGGCACGTCAGCAAACACAGCACCACCACCCACAAGCATTCAACCGTCAGCCGGTGACATGTACCGCGGCGCGTACGCGGACTACATCTCCGCCCGCTACTCCCTCGCCTCCTCCGAGTTCACCGACCTCATCAAGGCCTACCCCGACGACAACCTCTCCGGCAACGGCTACTACTATCTCGGCGAGATGCAGATGCGCACCCACCACCCCTCGCTCGCCATCAAGGACTACGACGCAGTCCTCATCCGTTACGTAGACAACGCCAAGGTCCCCGCCGCCCAGCTACACAAAGCCGAAGCCCTCATCGAAATCCACCAGAACGAGGCCGCCGAGCGTGAGCTCCGCTCCCTCATCCAGCGCTTCCCCGTCTCGCCCGAAGCCTCCCAGGCCCGCGCCAAACTAAACACCCTCCGCGCCGAGCAGTAACGAAGTCGTCTAGCCAATCCGCCGCCAATCACCAAGGCCCTTGCTGTCTCGCGATAGCAAGGGCCCTTTCTTGCTGCTGCTTGTCTTCTCTTTACTCTTGCTTTTCTTTCTGTCGTTCCCTTCGGGACTCTGCTGCCCGGGTGACCCTTCCCGCCCACGCATCACAGGATGCATACGCGCAGACGCCGATCCTTCCGCCCGGCCTCAGGCAACCCGGACAACCACAAAAAGCTAGAAGCTAAAAGCTAAAAGCTAGAAGCAGAAGCTAAAAGCTAATTCTTTATCCCCGCCAAAACCCGCTCCACAATCGCCCGACCCTCAGCATCCAGCGGAAGCCGAGGCAACCGCGGCGCCCCACCAAAATACCCATTGCAATCGCACCCATACTTCACGCCCGCAATCCCCAGCGTGCGAATCGCCGCATCGGCCTCCACCAGCCGTGCACCCTTCTCCGCAGCCAGCGCAGCGTCCCCATCCTTGAACGCCGCATACGCCTCATAGCATCCCTGTGGAGCCGCCGCCGACAGCGCCAGCAACGCTCCCGCCGCGCCCGCCGTCAGCAACTCCACCATCCCCACCGCACTCCCCGCAGCCATCACCTGGAACCCCACCATCTTCGTCCGCATCTTCAGCGCCTTCACGTCCGTCACTTCCACCACCGCAGTCCCTCCCGCAAGCGACTCCGCCGACACCAGCCCAGCCCCGCCCTGCTCTTCCTCTCGCCGTCCGCGCAGGATCATGCGTCGAGTCACCGGCGCAAACACGGTCGTCACCAACACCTCACGCTTCTTCCCCCGCGTAGCCTCGGCAATCGCGCCATACCGCTCCACCGTCAGCCCCTCGTCGTACAACCCAATCACATTCCCATGCAGCGCCAGCTCCGCAATCTCATCCACACTCAGCCGATACCCCTGCGACCCAGACTCACTCCCCAGCAGCACCGGCAGCGGTGACGCATCGGCCACCGCGCGAAAGTACAGCATCACCTCTTCTTCCGTCAGCCGCTCCCACTGCGAAGGCGCCGCCACCAGCACCGCATCGAACCCCGCAGCCTCCGCCTCGTTCGCAACCGCCAGCGCCCCCCGCACGCTATCCTTCACAATCGCCGCCACCAGCACCTTCGTAGGATCAGCCGCCGCACCAATCACGCGCAGTGTCTCTGCAATCTCGGCATCGGAAAGCGCAGCCCCCTCGCTCCCCGCCGTCAGCGCCACCAACCCCGCCGCCGGTGTCAGCGAGTAGCGCCCCACGTTGTACTCCAGCTTGCGCAAATAACTCTCGCCGTCGCGAGTAAACGGCACCGTCAGCGGTATATGAATTCCATCAATCAGCATCGCTTACGAGTTTACCGCCACCAGCCGCGACGCATGCAGCTCCTGCAACGACTCGACGTGATATTCGCCCCTCTGCAGCGCCTCAATCCCATCCGCCGCCGCCCGCGTCGCCGCCAGCGTAGTAATCGTAGCCACGCGCGCACTCACCGCCGCCCGCCGAATCGCCGCCTCATCGAACACGCTCATCTGCCCGCTCGGCGTATTCACAATCAACTGAATCCGATCGCCCTTGATCAGGTCCACCACGTTCGGCCGGCCTTCCTTCACCGCAAACACGCGCTCCACCTGCATGCCCGCAGCTTCCAGAACATCCGCAGTCCCATGCGTAGCCACCAGCTTGAAACCCATATCCACAAACCGCCGAGCCAGCGGCGCAACGCTCTCCTTGTCATGCGTGTTCACGCTAAAAAACACAGTGCCCTCAATAGGAAGATGCAATCCCGCAGCCGTCTGCGCCTTGGCAAACGCCTCGCCAAATGTCCGCGCCACGCCCATCACCTCGCCCGTCGACCGCATCTCCGGCCCCAGCACCGGATCAACACCCTGGAACTTGCCCCACGGAAATACCGGCGACTTCACAAAATAATGTTCACCCGTACTCAAATCGTTTCCACTCGCCAACTGCTCCGGCAGCAACTCCTTCAGCGTCCGCCCCGTCATCAACCGCGAAGCAATCTTCGCCAGCTGCACGCCCGTAGCCTTCGACACATACGGCACCGTCCGCGAAGCCCGAGGATTCACCTCGATCACAAACACCTTGCCCCGCTGCACGGCGAACTGCAGATTCGCCAGCCCAATCACGTTCAGCGACATCACCAGCTTGCGCGTATACGTGCGTATCGTCTCCAGCACCTCCGCGCTCAAATCCACCGCCGGCAGCACGCAGCTCGAATCCCCCGAGTGCACGCCCGCCTCCTCGATATGCTGCATGATCCCCGCGATCACCACGTCCGTTCCATCGCAAAGCGCGTCGACATCCACCTCCTGCGCATCTTCGAGGAAGTGATCGATCAACACCGGCCGCTCCTGCGAGTACTCAATCGCCGTCGACATATACCGCACCACATCGGCATCGTCGTAAGCAATCACCATCGCGCGCCCACCCAGCACATAGCTGGGCCGCACCAGCACCGGATACGTCACCTTCTTCGCACCAGCCAACGCCTCTTCCAGCGACGTAGCCATCGCTCCCTCAGGCTGCGGAATCCCCAGCTCCGTAATCAGCTTCCCAAATCTTTTTCTGTCCTCAGCAAGATCAATCGACTCCGGCGACGTCCCAATAATCGGCACGCCAGCAGCCTTCAGCGGCAAGCTCAGATTCAACGGAGTCTGCCCGCCAAACTGCACGATCATCCCAATCTCCGCGCCCCCACTCGCTTCATGCTCATACACCGCGAGTACATCCTCCAGGGTCAGCGGCTCAAAGTACAACCGGTCGCTAGTGTCATAGTCCGTCGACACCGTCTCCGGATTGCAATTCACCATGATCGTTTCGTACCCGTCATCGCGCAGAGCAAACGCCGCATGGCAGCAGCAATAATCGAACTCAATGCCCTGCCCAATCCGATTCGGCCCCGACCCAAGAATGATCACCTTCTTCTTCGCCGTAGGCGCCGCCTCATCCTCCTCGTCATAGCACGAGTACATATAAGGCGTCAGCGACTCAAACTCCGCAGCGCAAGTATCCACCAGCTTATAAACCGGCTTCACGCCCAGCTTCTTCCGCAGCGCCCGAACCTTAGCCGCCCCCCCATCCTCAATCCCCAGCGTCACCGCCAGCCGCGAATCACTCAACCCCATCCGCTTCGCAGACAGCAGCGTCCCCGCATCCATCTTCTCCAGGCCAACGCTCTCCACCACCTTCAGCTCTTCCGCAATCTGCTTCATCTGGTGCAGGAACCACGGATCCATCCCGGTAAACCGCGCCACATCACGCACGTTCCACCCTTGCTCAAACGCATACCGCAGATACGCCAGCCGCTCCGGCGAAGGCGTCACCAACCGCTGCCTCAACCTCCGCGGATCGATCCCATCATCCGTGCTCTTCTTCCCCGTCTCGAGCGACCGCACCGCTTTCATCAGCGCCTCTTTGAACGTGCGCCCAATCGCCATGACCTCGCCCACCGACTTCATCTGCGGGCCTAATGTTTCGTCCGACCCCGGAAACTTCTCGAACTGCCACTTCGGAATCTTCACCACCACGTAATCAATCGTGGGCTCAAAGCAAGCCGGCGTAGCCTTCGTAATATCATTCTGCAACTCGTCGAGCGTATACCCTACAGCCAGCCGCGCAGCGATCTTGGCTATAGGGAAACCGGTGGCCTTCGAAGCCAGCGCCGACGACCGCGACACCCGCGGATTCATCTCGATCACCGTCATCCGCCCGTTCTGCGGATTCACCGCGAACTGCACATTGCTCCCACCCGTCTCCACCCCAATCTCGCGAATCACGGCAATCGCCGCATCCCGCATCCGCTGATACTCGCGGTCGGTCAACGTCTGCGCCGGCGCCACCGTAATCGAGTCGCCCGTATGCACGCCCATCGCGTCAAAGTTTTCGATGGAGCAGATGATCACAACATTGTCCTTCAAGTCGCGAACCACCTCCAGCTCATACTCCTTCCATCCCAGCACGCTCTCTTCGAGCAAGCACTCATGCACCGGAGAAAGATCCAGCCCGCGCGACAAAATCTCCATCAACTCCTCGCGGTTATACGCAATGCCGCCGCCCGACCCACCCAGCGTAAAGCTAGGCCGAATCACCACCGGAAACCCAATCTTCGCCGCAAACTCCAACCCATCGCGCAGATTATTAATCAGCATCGACTTCGGCATATCCAGCCCGATCTTGTTCATCGCATCCTTGAACAGCAACCGGTCCTCAGCCTTCTTAATCGCCTCCAGCTTCGCGCCAATCAACTCAATCCCAAACTTGTCCAGAATGCCTGCATCGGCCAGATCCACCGCAAGATTCAAAGCCGTCTGCCCACCCACCGTAGGCAACACCGCAAAGATCCCCTTGCTTTTTTGGCTGTCATTCCGCAGCGCAGCGAAGGAATCTGCTTCTCTACCACCGCCGCCCCGCATCATCTCGGTCTCCACCCGCAAAATCTCTTCCACATACGCCAGCGTCAACGGCTCCACATACGTTCGGTCAGCCACCTCCGGATCAGTCATGATCGACGCCGGGTTCGAATTCACCAGCACCACCTCATACCCCTC
Source organism: uncultured Acidobacteriaceae bacterium (assembly GCA_963737325.1). GTDB lineage: Bacteria > Acidobacteriota > Terriglobia > Terriglobales > Acidobacteriaceae > Granulicella. The sequence goes on along the minus strand of CAVTSJ010000013.1, from coordinate 38,847 downwards.
AGCCTTCAGCGCCTTGCAGGCCTGCGTCCCCGAGTAATCGAACTCCGCCGACTGCCCAATCACAATCGGCCCCGAGCCGATCACCAATATCTTCGCAATGTCATTTCTACGTGGCATTTTTTTTGCTCTTCTTTTCCTTGTGAACGCCCTTCAATGGATCGAGGGTCACCATACCGGACTTGTGATTCAGCGGCGCAAGCCGCACATAAATCGGCGTCAAACACGCTGCGTCCTTCGGCCTCGTCAGGAACTCAGGATTGTCAGCTCCCGTGCTCTTCTGGTCGGCTTTATCTACATAGTCAAACTGGAACGTCTGGTACCCGCTGCCCTCGACTTCCATCCGATGCGGTCCAGCCCCGCGCCCGAACGACCAGTGCCCATCTTTATCGGTCTCCTGGCTCGTACTGAAATTCGCAAACATCGCCGTCACCGTAGCATGCTCCACCGGCTTGCCCGCCTGGTCCGTCACAACCCCGCACAGCCCCGACGTAGTGATGCGCGGTCGCCCCGCAAACACAGGGGAAACCATCAGAGCAACGCCCGCAGCGCCCAACAGAATCGCTCGCTTCATAGCGCCAACCCATCGTTCACGAGACTCAAGCAGGAATCACAATTCATTTCTTGAACTCCTCCATCATCTTGCGAAAATCCTTGAACAGATAATGCGAATCATGCGGCCCCGGACTCGCCTCCGGGTGATACTGCACGCTGAACATCGGATCGGTCTTATGCCGCAACCCAGCCAGCGTGTCATCGTTCAAATTCGTATGCGTCCGCTCCACATCCGCCGGCAGGCTCGCAGGATCAACGTTGTAGTTATGATTCTGCGCCGTGATCTCGACCTTCCCTGTCTCGAGATTCTTAATCGGATGATTCCCGCCGTGATGCCCGAACTTCAGCTTGTACGTCTTCCCACCCAGCGCCAATCCAAATATCTGGTGCCCCAAACAAATCCCAAACATCGGCACCTTGCCCTGCATCTCCTGAACGTTCTTCACCGCATATTCCAGCGGCTCAGGATCACCCGGCCCATTCGAAAAGAAAACCCCATCGGGCGACATCGCCAAAACTTCCGCCGCGCTCGTCTTCGCAGGCACCACCGTCACCCGGCAGTTCTCCCGAGTCAGCATCCGCAAAATATTCTGCTTGATCCCAAAGTCATAAGCCACCACATGCAGCGTATCCTTCGCCGCCGCATCAACCCCCGGCAGCAATTTATCGCCACTCTCATTCTTCGGCTCGTCAGCATCCCACCCATACGCAGCCTTCGTCGTAACGACGCTGGCAAGATCCGTCCCATCCATCTTCTTATGCGCGCGAGCCTTCGCCACCAGCGCATCCGTATCGTCCACCGCAGTAGAGATCACGCCACGCATCACACCATTCGCCCGCAGATGCCGCACCACCGCCCGCGTATCAATTTCCGCGATCACCGGCACACCGTTGCGCTCTAAGTATTCATCCGCAACTTCAGTAGACCGCCAGTTCGAGCTCACCGGCGAAAACTCCCTAACCACCAGCCCCTCGATGTACGGACGCGCCGACTCCGCATCGCTGGGCGACGTCCCATAGTTCCCAATGTGAGGATTGGTCAGCACCACAATCTGCCCCGCATACGATGGGTCAGTAAAGATCTCCTGGTAGCCAGTCAACGAGGTATTGAACACCACCTCGCCAACGCGCTCAACCGCAGGTCCATCGGCATTGCTGCCGGCTCCGAAAGCCTTACCCCAGAACAAGCGCCCGTCTTCGAGAGCGAGAACAGCCTTCATACCCTCTCCCTTGCAAGTGAGATGTGATCTTCGCCAGGATTACGGCTTTGCAGCGAGAGGATCACTTGATTCTATCAGCATCCCCCTGTAGAAATCCCCCCGACTTATTCCTGCGAATCAACCTCAATCTGCACCAGCACCTCCCCACCCTCCACCTTCACCGGATACACCCTCACCCTCCCCGTCTCCGGCGCGTCCGCCTCCCCGGTCTCCACGTCAAACGCCCACGCATGCCACGGACACAGCACCTTCCCATCCTCAATCCATCCACCCCCCAGCGGCCCCAGCCGGTGCGGACAAATATTCCCAATCGCCGACAGCTTCCCCTCCACATTCGCCAGGCAGATCGGCACCGCCCTGCCCTCGCTGCGCGGAGCCTCGGCTTCCATCACCTCATTCACCCCCGGAGCCTCCGCCACCCCGCACAACCGAACCCACTCGCTCACAACATCCTCCTCAGCACAACTTCTACCGTAACGCGTCCCCCCGTGTGAATGTGAGATTCGCCTACGCATGTGAGATTCTTAACCCGTCAGCAAGATGCCAAAATCCACGAGCAACAAGCCGAAACCCACTCCCCGCCTCCAGGCCCGCTACGACCCCCAACGCGGCAGCGCCCCGCCCGAAATGATCCCGCTCGTCGAAGCCGCCTGGATCCTCAAAGCCCTGGCTGCCGTCTTCCTTGCGGCCTTCCTCTGCGCCTACGCCACCATCTGCATCCTGTTCGCGCGAAGCCAGTGGCAGCTCGTCCTCCACCCCTCCCGCACCGTACCACCACACCCGCCGCCGCTCAATCTCCCCTTCACCGAAGTCCACCTCGGCGTAGACGACACAGGCATCCCCCAACTCACCGGCTGGTGGATCCCATCCGACGCCACCACCAACAACACCGCCCTAATCCTCCACTCCGCCGACGGCAACCTCGCCGACGCCCTCCCCGCCGCCCAACTCCTCCACAACCAGCACCTCAACGTCCTGCTATTCGACTACCGCGGCTACGGCCAATCCCTGGGCCAGCACCCCACCCAGGAATCCATGCAAGCCGACGCGGCCTCCGCCCTCACCTACCTCACCACCACCCGCAACATCCCCGCCTCTTCCATCGTCATCTACGGCACCGGCATCGGAGCCTCACTAGCCGTCCGACTCTGCGCGGAAAACCCAACCATCCCCGCGCTAATCCTCCAATCCCCCGACGGCGACCTCACCGATCGCGCCGCCCACGACCCCCGCTCCAAAATTGTCCCCTTCCACCTGCTCTTCAACCAGCCCTTCCCCCTAACCGAACCCCTGAGCCACCTCCCCACCCCCAAACTAATCCTCCCCACCCCACCCAACCTACCAGCCCTATCCCTCTTCCTAACCACCCATCTCCCGCACCCTAATCCCTAATCCCTGTTCCCTAATCCCTGCCGTTAAAGACGTGAGGCGCCCGGTACTCTGGGCGCCTACTAATAGGTGGGAGGGTTCGTGCAGATAGGGGATGCCGGTTACCGTGGGGACTGCTGGCCCGACTTGCTTTGTCGTACACCTCATTGGACGCAAATCCAACCCGTTAGTTTTCGTCCAACCACCCTTTTCTAGAGCCAGTTGTGCAAAAGTTTTGTAACAAAATGTAACCCCACAACTGTAACCAAATCCCCGTAATCCGCATCCCCAAAACCCACGTCCCACGAACTCCAAAGGAGCGACCGGCCCTCAACTGAGAACTGACAACGAACAACTGAGAACTAGTCCCTACACAAAGTTCAGAAATCCCCCCGGCTCCACCTGCGCCCCCGGAAACACAACCTCCAACTTCCGCACCCCAAGCGTCTTCCAGGTCGCCTCGCCCAGCACCCGCCGAAAGTCCGTAGTCACCACCAGATCTCTTCCCTCATTCAGCTGCTCATTCGCCAACCCCGGCCACTTCCCATACACCTTCCCGCCCCGCACCTGCCCACCCAGCACAAACATCACATTCGCGTGCCCATGGTCGGTCCCGCCCGACCCGTTCTGCCGAGCCGTCCTTCCAAACTCACTCATCGTCACCAGCGTAACGTTCTCCGCCTCATCGCCCATGTCCTTCCAGAACGCCGCAATCGTATCCGAAAAGTCCCGCAACCGCCCCGCCAGCTGCCCCTCCGCGCCGCCCTGGTTCTGATGCGTGTCCCACCCGCCCACATCAGAAAACGCCGCCTCCACACCAAGGTTCGCCTTCAACAACTGCGCCACCTGCTTCAAGCTATTCCCAAACGCCGACTTCGGATACTCCACCCCCGCCGCCGGCACATACCCCGCCGGATCCGTAGCCTTCAGCATCTTCACCGCCTCAAACGTATCCGCGCCCGTCCCATGCAGCAGCGCATCCGAGCTCTCGTCATACATCGCCTGGAACGCCGTCGACTCGCCCGACCGCCCCCGCCCCGCGCCCCACCGAAAAGTCCGCCAGATTCGCAACCGCAATCGCCGGCACCCGCCCCGCCAGCGTCCGCGGAACCTCCGCCCCCAACGCCACCGCCCTGAAAACCGACGGCTTCTCCCGCTCCACCTCCACCTGCAGCGCCCGATTCAACCACCCATCCACCGTAGACTTCACCCCCGGCGTCCCCGACTCCATATAGTCCTGCGCGTCGAAATGAGACCTCGAAGGGTCCGGCGACCCCGAAGCATGCACCATCGCCAGATGCCCCTGGTCGAACAGCGGCTTCATCGACGCCATCGCCGGATGCAGCCCAAAGAACCCATCCAGATCCAACAAGCTCCCTCTGCTGAATCCCAATCGTAGGCCGCATCGCGTAATAATTCGACTCCTTATACGGCACGACAACATTCAGCCCATCGCAAGCCCCGCGCTGAAACACCACCACCAGCTTCTTCTTCCCCGCCGCCGCCCGCGCCACCTCCGCATACACCGACCGCGTAAGAAACGCCGGAATCACACTAGTCCCCACCAGCGCCAGCGCCCCACCCGCTTAAAAACCCTCGCCGCGTCACCGAATTCCGCCGCGCCAAATCCCGCCCACCCACATCGCAACCCCAATCGCTCGCATCGGTAAACAACGTTTCTTCGCCATTGCCTAACTCCTAAGATAGAAAGCTCTCACCGCACGAGTGCTTACCGATACAGACTCCACTTCCACCGAATAGTTGTTCAACAAACAAGCACGCCCGAAACCGGCCTTGGCACCTGCTTTTGCCCTTGCCTTTCTCTCTGTCATTCCCGCTGGGAATCTGCTTCTCTCACCGTTCGGCCAACGTGGCGAAACTTGGCAACCTTCGCGCCCTTTGCGTCAAGGCAGTTGCACTTGCTTTTGCCTTTGCCTTTCCTAAAAGCCAGAAGCTAGAAGCTAGCCAAACCTACCTCAGCGGCGCCTCCGTCCCATCCGACCACTTCCCCACCGTCAACCAGCATAATCGTCATCCTATCCCCCAAATCCGGAGCCGCCATCACCGGCGACCCCGCCACATTCGCCCCCCAACTCTTCGCCGCATCGCCCGCAGCAAACCACATCAGGTGCGGATGCCACGCATGCCCCTCATCCCCCAGATACTGCTCCTTCGACATCATGTACGACATCGCCCCCGCCCCCGGCTCCGTCAACTCCTTCTTCTCCCAAGCCGTCTTCAACGCCGCCGCAATCTCCTCCCGCGTCTTCCCCGCCATCACCAGCCGAGCCTCCATCGTCACCACCTGCAGATACGTCTGCGCCGCCTCCGGATTCACGCATACCGGCCCACGAATCTTAGGATTCCAGAACTCCGGAAAATCCACCGCCGCCGCAAACGACCGCTCCACCATACACACAAACCCATTCCCCCCCGTCACCGCCGTCTCATACCCATCCTTCCCCAGAACCAGCACCTCAGCCCCACCCGAAATCCCCACCGGCGCCGCACTCCGAGCCATCCCCACCTCAGCATCCCGCGCCATCAAATACTCACTAAGCGGCGCCGCCACCGCATACTTCGCCCCAACCCCCTGCGCCCACCCCTGCCAACCGATTCCGGCAAAAAGAACCAGCGCAACCGATCCAAGCTTCTTCGCAGGCATAGATCCTCCAACGCCACTATGGAATGCTCGTTACTCTAGACCACACCAACCCCATCCATCAACCCGCGCTCGCCCTGGGTAGCGGGTCATTTTGAACTGAAGGACTGAAGTTTCCCAAAACCCGACTTTTCAGGGGTGCAGATGAGTGAGTAGGCGATTTGCACTAAGCCGCTAGCGCGGCGGGGTATGGTTCTGTGGCGTTTGGATAGAGTGTTGGACACCGAAGGAGGTGTCCATGACACAGCTACGCCAACGCATGCAGGAGGATCTCCGGCTACGGAACTTCTCCGAACGTACGGTTCGCCACTACACCCACACGGTTGCGGAGTTCGCAACCTACTTCCACAAGTCACCTGATCAGCTCGGCCCCGAGCATGTTCGGACGTTTCTTCTGCATCTGCTCAACGAACGGAAGCTTGCCTGGGGAACGATCCAAGGGGCTCGGTCGGCGCTGAAGTTCCTCTACATGCGGACCCTGAAGCAGACCTGGTTCGATCAGGAGATCATCAAGCCCAAGGTGCGGCGCAAGCTTCCCACAGTCTGGAGCCGGCAGGAAGTCTGTGCCGTGCTCGATGCAGAGATGAACATCAAGCATCGGGCGTTGCTGGCCCTGTACTACAGCGCCGGGCTTCGCTGCCAGGAAGCTCTCGACCTGAAGGTCACTGACATCGACAGCAAGCGGATGATCATCCACGTTCGCGAGGGCAAGGGCAAGTTCCCGCGCCAGGTGATGCTGTCGCCGAAGCTGCTGGAGATCCTGCGCACGTACTGGCGAGGGCGCAAGCCCAAGGACTGGCTCTTTCCCGGCAAGCGCGCTGGAGAGCAACTGAAGGCGAACGCGGTTCGTGTTGTCTGCCAGAAGCTGCGCAAGCAGTTGGGGATCAAGAAGCCCTTTAGCCCGCACGTGCTGCGGCACTCCTTCGCTTCCCATCTGCTCGATGCTGGCACTGATCTGCGCAGCATTCAGTTGCTGCTTGGTCATCGCGACCTCGAGACGACTTCCCGATACCTGCACGTCTCCGAAGCCAGGCTGCACGCAACGCCGAGCCCGCTTGACGATCTGCCCATCCGCATTCCACCTACGGCGCAGGGAGGGAACAGAACCGCATGACAGAACATCGGCTTGAAGTGGCCGATGTCTTCCATGCTCACCAGAACCAGTTCCTTCAGCGCTGGGGCCATGTGCTCTCGGACCAGCAGCGTAAGGTGCTGCGCGATATCGGCCGATGCCGAACGGCTGCGCTCGGCACTCATCTCGAACGATGCGATCGCTGCGACTATGAGACGGTCGCTTACGACTCGTGCCGCAACCGGCACTGCCCCAAGTGTCAGTCCTCGGCGCGCGATCGCTGGCTCATGAAGCAGGCCTCCAGCCTGCTGCCGGTGCCCTATGCCCATGTGGTCTTCACCGTGCCCGAGCAACTGGCACCGCTCGCACTCCGCAACCAGCGTCTGTTTTACAACCTGCTGTTCCGGGCCGCTTCCGAGACCCTGCTGGAGATCGCGGCCGATCCACGCCATCTCGATGCACGCATCGGCGTACTCGCCGTGCTGCACACCTGGTCGCAGAACCTTGGACTTCATCCCCACCTGCACTGTCTCGTTCCCGCCGGTGGACTGCCGCTCGACCGTTCCCGCTGGGTCGCGTCAAGGCGTAACTTCTTTCTGCCGGTCCGTGTGCTCAGCCGCATGTTCCGCGGCAAGCTGCTCGCCTTCCTCAAGCAGAGCTATCGACACAACGAACTAAGCTTCTCCGGCGCGCTCGCTCCGCTCTCTCAGCCGCGTGCCTTTCACTCTCTGCTAGCTGACTTGCGCAGGAAGGAGTGGGTGGTCTACTCCAAGCCTCCCTTCGGTGGCCCCGAACACGTGCTGAAGTATCTGGCCCGCTACACCCATCGCGTCGCCATCTCCAACGGAAGGCTGCTCGGCCTGGAGAACGGACAAGTGCGCTTTCGCTGGCGCGATTCCAGACATAACAACCGCAGCAGCGTCATGTGCCTCGATGCAACCGAGTTCATCCGCCGGTTCCTGCTTCACGTCCTGCCTGCCGGCTTCGTCAAGATTCGCCACTTCGGTCTGCTCGCCAACCGCAACCGCCGTCAGGCCCTCGCCCTGTGCAGGATTCATCTCCATGCCACCCCTCAGGACATCAGCACACTCCTCACCGAACCGCAGAGGTCCGCGCTCAACCGATCCTGTCCCCAGTGCAAGCGCGGTACCCTGCACGTCGTCGATCACCCGCTATCTCGTATAGCTCCCTCCTGCGGACTGCTCACGTACCTCGACTCATCCTGAGGAAGATCATGCTGACCTTCGTGCCAACCCGAGTCCTCGCACCCACCGGCGCTCATCCCGTCAACGCCACCCCATGGCTCGAACCCGCTCCGTATAACCTCGATGCACGTCGCAGCCTTCTCATCCATCCCGCAAACGCATCCCTGAACAGGCCCGCTGGGCCCCCCGCCAGTCCATTTCGTGCCCAGCCTGCCGCTTCGGCTCACCACCAACACCTTTCAATCCCCATACTCTTACCGCGCTAGCGGCTTACTGCAAATCGCCGTATCCGCACTGCTCCGCACCCACAGCGTCACCGCACGAGAAGTTCTCGCTGCGGAGCACTGCCGATACGGCACTAGAGATTTGGCACTCGACCATCCGCATTTCCGCCGAGAAGTGGGTTAGATTCGATTGCCAAGAATCAGGGGCACGTAGCTTCGGACATCTTCCAGCAATTGCTCGCGAGTAATACCAACCTTGGCGCGAAGCTGCACACCCTGCAGCAGGTCAACGAGCAAACGGCTTCGCACCTTGGCAGAGGGTGTGCGAGTCAGGCGCCCCGCCTTTGTCTCCTGCGCGAAACGTTTCGCGAAAATATCAGCGTTGACTGTGAAGCCATTCGCGAGCCAGGAACGGATTTCGTTTACCCGCTCCGACTGTCCCAGCGCAGCGGCGGCCAACATGCAGCCGCTGCGAGCGTCGCCGGTAGCGGTGTTGACGGTAGCCTCGCAAAAGGTGGTCACGGCCTTGTGGATGTCCGGCTCCGCTTGAAACGCCGCCATTTTGGGAGCTCCGTAGATCAGCGCATAGCGTTCGACGGCCCTGAGCAGCAGGGTGGACTTGTCTCCGAAGGCTCGGTATAGCGCGGGTTTGGTGATGTTCACGGCGCGTGCGATCCGGTCCACGTCGACTCCTTCATACCCATGCTCCCAAAACATCTCAACCGCACGGTCGAGTGCTTCGTCGGGAATAAAGCCTTTGGGACGTCCCGGTGGGCGCTTCGCAATATTAGTTACCATGGCGTACGAAACTCCTTGCTATTGCATCTATGGGTATCGTACTCTCGCGTATGTAACGCTGCAAGACGGATACGTGCTCCATTCCCCAAGTAACGAGCACCCTAAGAAGGAGAACCAAAATGATCGAAAGTATCTTGATAACCGGAGCAAATGCAGGGCTCGGGAAAGAGACTGCCCGACAGTTCGCATTGAAACAAGAAACAAGAAAGGTCATTCTTTTTTGTAGAAATCGTGCGAGAGCAGAGGCAGCAAAAAAAGACCTTGAGGAAAAAACCGGGAAAAGGATTTTTGCAGTTGTTATTGGGGATGTTACAGATGCCAATTCGGTACGAAGAGCGGTAGAAGAAATAAAGGAACCTATTGATGCAATCGTTTTGAATGCAGGCGGAGTCATTGGGAAAACGGCTGCGAACTCTACGCCTTCCGGAATGAATCAACTAGCTGCCACGAACATTTTAGGCAACGTGATTCTCGTGGAGGAATTGATAAAGCGGGACAAGCTGAGGAATACCGTTCTAGCAGTCAGTGCGGAAGCTGTTCCAGGAGTCAAGATGCTCGGCGTCAAACGAGTTTCAATGAGCACCTCTTCAGTAGATGAGTTTGCTGCTGTTCTTGATGGATCCTATTTTGGTAAGAAGTTCGTTGCATTGCAGGCATACGCCTATGTCAAGTATGCGGAAACCATGTGGACGTTATCCATGGCGAGAAAATATCCTGCGCTCAAGTTTGTTGTTGTGAGCCCAGGAAATACAAAAGGAACTCAGGCGCCAGATAGTCTTCCGCCGCCAATGCGGTTTATGTTGAAGCACGTGATGATGCCTATCGTGTTTCCATTGATGGGCGGAATGGTGCATACGCTCGACGTAGGGGCGAAACGCTTTGTAGATGCGATTTCGGATGACCGGTTTAAGAGCGGCGTTTTCTATGCCAGTAAAGAGGGTAAGTTATCAGGGGACATGGTGGACCAGAGTACCTTCTTTACTGATTTGAAAAATACTTCATTTCAAGATAACGCCAACGAGGCGATTCACCATTTCATCACTTAGGCGCTCGGAGCCGGGGTCTCAGGGCAATACTTCGCCTCGGCCTTCGCGACCGGCGCGGATGCTCACGGCAAGAAGGAGGAGCAACAAGATGCATACCTTGGTTGCGAGCTGTTTGGCGGTTGCTTATCTCTCAGCGAACGCATACGCCATCGTGAGGATGCGGGTGTTTGCGTTAGCCCGTTCACGCAAGCATCTCCTGCTCTATGGCATCCCATTCCTGTTGTGGGGATCTCTCATCCTCTTGGGATGCAAGCTCGTGGAGATCATCGGCCGATTTGATAAATGGGCTGTTTGACCAGGCGTTCTCAACTGAGGGAAACGGGCCAATACACTTATGGAAGGCTCTCGAATGGTCTAAAGAATCGACGTGCTCTGAAAACGGCGTTTTGGGAAACTTCGTTTGCACCGAAATTCAAACTGAGACAATACCTATACCCATGCGCTCACTGAAAGCCAACTACCGCCGCTGAAACTCCGGCGACCCCAGCAACAACCCCGCCATCGTATCCAGCGGCCTCTCCGCCCCGACCTGCGCATTCGCCCGCACCATCCGAGCCCCACCCTCCGCCCGCCCCACAAACCCAGCCGCCGCCTCCGCCTGCGCCGTCGGGTTCGCCGACCCCTCCATGACCGCCGCCCTCGTCCGCCCGGACGCAGCCTGCCCCAACAAATCCCCCTCCAACTCCCTCTCCGTCGCCGCATCCGCCACCGCCGAACCGCCCACCATCGCCGCCCAGTCCGTCCTCACCCCCGGCACCCGATTCCCGCTCAACACCAGCGCAAAGTTCATCCGGCTCAGCAACCCGTTACTCGACACCCAATCCTCCGCCGTCCATCCATACCCATTCGGAGTCTGCATCCCCCACACCGGCATCCCCAGCCGATCCATCGCCTGCACCAGCGGCAGCGCATTCGTCACCGTAGCATCGCTCGCCCGCACGGCTGACGCCAAAAACTCCACCGGCGTCTTCACCTTGGCCCGATAAACCCCCGGCGTCCAGAACTCCTTCGACCGGAACATCGTAGTCAACACCGCGCTGATATCCCCATCCGACTTCAAATACGTAGCCGCCATCCGATTCACCAGCACCGCCGGCGGGTTATCGCTAACAAACCGCACCGCCAATTCCTGCGAAATAAACCGCGCAGTAGCCGGACTCGTAGCCAGGATATGCAGCACCTCCAGCCCCTCATTCATCCCACCCTCAGCAATCACATGCCCCAGCACCACCTTCGACCCCGGCTCATGCCGCTTCGGATCAAACACAAACTCCCCCGGCGTCCCCTCATCCGCCGCCATCCGGGCTCGAGCACCACCCCCCGCATACGGCCGATCAATCGTCCACCCCGTAAAGCACTTCGCCACCTCAATCACATCCTGCTGCGTATACCCGCCCCCCACCCCCAGCGTATGCAGCTCCATCAACTCGCGCCCATAGTTCTCGTTGATCCCCTTAGGCAATTTCTGCGCAAACTTCGCTTTAGCCTTCGGCGCGTTCCCGGGTGCCCCATTCACGACGGCCTTATCGTCATGAGTGGGTTCGCCAACAACACCGCGCGCTCCAACCACGCGAAGCCTCCCGCCGTCCGCGTAGGACGAGTTCGGCCCAACACTCTCCCAGTTATCCAAATACATCAGCATCGCCGGACTCTTCGCCGTAGCCACCAGCAGATCCTCGAACTTCCCCAACGCATGCGGCAGAATGGTCTGCTGCTCATACGCCGGCAGCAGGTAAGGCTCCTGCCCGTTCTTCCGCAGATACACATTGAAGTGGTTCAGCCAGAACTCCGTCATCACCGCCTGCAGCTGCCGCTTCGAATCGATATCCCGCATCAGCCGCATCTGCATATCCTCGGCCGCCACCACCCGCTCGGGCGACTCCACCATCGCCTCCACCGCCTCCCTCTGCGCCGGCGCCAACCCCGCCACCAGCCGCACCCGGTCCTTCCCCTTCACCGCCTCCCGAAACCCCAGCATCTCCTCCGGTGACATCGCCACCAACCGCCCAAACCTCTCCTCCGGCCCCAGCCGCAACACCGCCTCCACCTGCTGGTAGGCCATCTCCGGCGCCTGATCCGATACACCCATGCTCTGCGCGCCAACCGCGCGAAGCCTCCCGCCGTCCGCGTAGGACCCGGGTGCCCCATCTTCGCCGCCGCTTTTGGCGGCCAGGGTGGGTCCGGCGACGAAACCCTGTGCCCGAAACACTGAACCGGGTGCCCCATTCATGACAGTCCCACCGTCATGAGTGGGTCCGGCGACGACACCCTGCGCCCCACTCGCAGCCGTCCCATTCACCGCCTTATCCGCTACCTTCATCTGATACACCGCCTCAGCATCCCGATAAATCGCCCCTTCCACCGGATCGCCCGGTACAGATTCCCCCCGCCCCCCCATCTGCCGAATCATCTGTCCCGACGGAAACCGCTCCTTCAGCTGCTCCTCCGGCAAACCCATCGCCGGAAACTGCCCCATCTCCGCCGCGAACCCCGAGTCGTCAATCCGCTCCGGATGCAGCTGCAGCTCAAACCACCGCTGCAACCCCATCCGCTCCACCCCCGCCACATCCCCCGGCCTCGGCCCGAACGTGAACCGGTTGAGAGCCTGCAAAACTTTTTCCTGCTCCGTCAGCGGCTTCGCATGCCGCTCCACCGGTAACCTCGCCCCCGACATCTCCTGCGCCCCAACCCCCGGCCCAACCACCATCAACCCGCACAGTACCCCCACCACCCCAGCCTGTCCACCCACCCAAACTAATCTCGCCATACGACGCATCACAGGTCTCCGTTCAGCCGGCCCCGACTCTCCGCCGCACCCGACCCTGACTTGAACCCGCCCCACCCCGCTGAAGTTGCGATCCTTCCCACCGCCAAACATCGATCAGCCCGAACAGAAACGCCGATCAAGTCAGCTCAAAAGTAGCTATCCTTTCGATACCCATACCTATCCGAGCGATATATATCTCCCAGATTCACACACCGAAGACCGCACAACTCCTTGTGCATCAATGCGCCACCCCAAACCAGGCTCTACCCCTCGATTCCGATCCAGAACCCGGGCCAGACCCCCACCTAGTACGCCGCCAGCTCGCTCATCGCCGCAAAAAGGTGCTCCACCTGCGGCAGAATCTCGTTCTCCAGCAGCGGCTGATATCCCACGAACGTGTCCATCGCCCCCACCCTCCGCACCGGCGCATCCAGGTCGTCGAACAGCTCATCCCCAATCCGAGCCGCAATCTCCGCCCCATACCCCCAGCTCTTCATGTCCTCATGCGCCACCATCACCTTGCTCGTCTTCTTGACCGAAGTCGCAATGGCCTCCCAGTCATAAGGGCTCAAACTCCTCAGATCAAGGATCTCCACATCCACCCCCTTCTCCCTCTCCATCTTCCGCGCCGCCTCCAGCGCCCGCGGCACCACCGCCCCATACGTAATCACCGTAAGATCCTTCCCCGGCTTCACCACCGCAGCCTTCCCAAACGGAATCATGTACTCCGGCCCCGGATAGGGAGCCCGTCCAAACACCGACCGGTACAGATTCTTATGCTCCAGGAACAGCACGGGATCATCACACCGAATCGCCGTCCTCAAAAGCCCAATCGCATCCAGCGCATTCGACGGCATCACAATCCGCACCCCCGGCGTATGCGTGAAGATGCTCTCCCCCGACTGTGAGTGATAAATCGACCCTCCCGTCAGGTACCCGCCCGCCGGAACCCGCATCACCAGCGGGCAGCTGAACTGCCCATTCGACCGCCACCGCATCAACGCTAACTCATTGCGCATCTGGTGCATAGCAGGCCAAATATAATCAAAGAATTGAATCTCCACCACGGGCTTCATCCCACGCACAGCCATCCCAATCGCCCGCCCCGTAATGTTCGCCTCGGCCAGCGGAGAGTTCCACACCCGGTCCTTCCCAAACTCCTTCTGCAGCCCGTGCGTGACCTTGAACACCCCACCCTTCCCCTTCAGCTTTCCGGCCATCAGCGCCTCATCCCGGGTAGCATCCGCCACATCCTCGCCGAACACCACAATCCGCTCATCCCGCCGCATCTCGTCCCGCAGGCAGTGGTTGATCAGGTCCAGCATCGTGTACTCCGTAGCGCTGGCCGTAGGCTGCACCGGCGTATCAAACACCTCGCTGGTCGGCCTAAGCTCCTCAGAATAAACATGCTTCAGGATCGACTCCGGCTGCGCCAGCACCGCCCCCAGCGCCCGATCCGTAGCCCGCTGCACCTCATCGTCCACCGAGCGCTCCAGCCGGTTGATCCCCTCCGCGTCCAGGATCCCCTCCCGCAGCAGCCACATCTGCATCCGCGAGATCGGATCCCGCAGCGCATCCGCCTGGATCTCCTCGGCGCTCCGATAGTTCGACTCGTCATCCGACTGCGAATGCGAGTAAGGCCGCACCACATGCCCATGCACCACCGCCGGCCCCTTACCCGCCCGGCAATATGCCACGGCCTCCACCATCGCCTTATAACTCGCCACCGCATCCGTCCCATCCACCTCGGCAAAGTGGAAGTTCGGAAAGTTCGCAATCAACCGCGAAATATTCCCGCCCGGCGTATTCACCTCCACCGGCGTAGAGATCGCATACCCATTATCCTCAATCACATACAGCACAGGAAGTCGTCCATTGGATGCAGTGTTCAGCGACTCCCAGAACTCTCCCTGGCTAGTCGATCCCTCCCCAATCGACACATACGCAACTTCATCGGCATGGAACGTCACATCCTTGAAATCCCGATAATCCACCACCCCCGCAGCCGGTTTCTCAGCTGCCTCGGGATGCCGCGAATAATACCGTCCCGCCTCCGCGCACCCCACCGCATGCAAACACTGCGTAGCCGTAGACGACGACGGCGACACAATATTCAGCCGCTTGCTGGTCCAGTGCGACGGCATCTGCCGACCCCCACTGGCCGGATCATCCGCCGCCCCCACCGCCTGCAGCAGCTGCTCCTCCACCGTGTTCCCCAGCGCCAGGCAGATCGCCCGATCGCGATAGTAAGGGAAAAACCAGTCATACCCCGGCCGCAGCGCCATCCCAGCGGCAACCAGCAGCGCCTCATGCCCCGCGCAGGAAACCTGGAAGAAGATCCTCTGCTGCTTCTTCAGCTGAATCTCGCGATCATCGGTCCGCCGCGAAAGATACATCAGCCGATAGAACTCAATCAGCTGCTCGCGGCTAAGCCCCGCGTAATCCGCGCCCGCCCCCACCTTCTCCACCACCATCTCAGGAGCACGCACCGCACTCTTCCCATTGGATCCCTGTCGTTGCGCCACGGCCTCATCTCCCTTTCCTAACCCAAAAGATTCTACTCACATTGCCCCATACCAGAGTAGACCCGGCTTTCCACATTTCGGCCCCACCCCTCAATTCCTTGCACGGAAACCGGACACCAAATCCCGTGTCCCCCGCCTCCCACCTCCAAAGCCATCCTCTATCCTTTCTATTGGACAGCATTCAGTTCCAAAGGACCACTCACCCCATGGCGTTTTTTGCACCCGCTCCGCAGCTCACCACCAACGTCGCACACGACGAGCGCTTTCTCGGCCACATTGAAAAGGCCTGGCGCGCCGACCTCACCACCTTCGTCCAGAACGGCGTCCCCAAGATCGTCTTCGCCCTGATCCTCGCCTTCATCTTCCAGTCCACCGTCAACTTCTTCGTCCGCCGCCTCAACAAGCGCGCCGGCCAGCTGGTAGCCAACGCCCAGCGCGCCGCCCAGCTCCGCACCATGGCCTCCATCCTTCGAGCCACCTCCTACGGCATCGTCGGCTTCTACGTCCTCACCCAGATCCTCGCCGGCCTCGGCGTCTCCCTCGGACCCTTCATCGCCTCCGCCGGCGTCATCGGCCTCGGCATCTCCTTCGGTGCCCAGTCCATCTTCAAGGACATGCTCACCGGCATCTTCATCCTCATCGAAAACCAGTACTCCGTAGGCGACACCATCAAGATTGCCGGCCTCCAGGGCACCGTCGAAGACCTCACCCTCCGCGTCACCAAGCTCCGCGACGGCGACGGCACCGTCTACATCGTCCCCAACTCCCAAATCACCACCGTCTCCAACCTCTCCCGCGACTTCGCCGTCGGCACCCTCAACGTCTCCGTCGACGCCCGCGAAGATCCCGATCGCGTCATGGCCGTCCTCAAAGCCCTCGCCATCCAGGTCCGCAAAGACGAAGCCTTCAAAGACATCGTCATCTCCGACCCCAACATCCTCGGCGTCGACAAGATCAGCGGCTACGAAGTCGTCTACCCCATCAACATCCGCGTCCAGGTCAACCAGCGCGACGGCGTCATGCGCGAACTCCGCCGCCGAGTCCTCATGGCCTTCAACAAAGAAAATATCGCCTTCGGCGCCGCCAACAGCACCATGATCCTCCAAAGCCCCGCACCCGATCCACACCTCACCACCCAGCCACCCCAGCCAGCCTCCAGCCAACCCTCCCCCAGCCCCGCCTCCCCCAACGTCACCAGCTAGCATCCACACCGATCCGCATTTGCTCAAATGTATGGTCCGCCGCGCGACTACCGGAGTTCTGGACTTTGGCTGAGGGAGCGCCACCGCCAAGCTCCCGCAAACCCGGCTTTTCGGAAACCATCCAAAACCGCCCCCACCTCGACCCCTTCCTCCATTTCACCAACCCCACCACCACCGTGGCAAGATGGAAGCGTAGCAAGAATCAGTCCAGCCACCGCCTCGGAAGGATCTGCATGTCCACCAGTCGTCGTGACTTCTTGTCCCGCACCGCCATCCTGGCTGCCGGAGTAGCCGGAAGCGCCGCCGCCCAAACTCCATCGCCGCACGCCGACGCGCCCCCCAACTTCCAACCGCCAAAGCATCCCGTCATCATCACCCGCGAAACCTTCGACAACTCCATCGCCGAAGCCTACGCCCTCCTCGCCCAAGGCACCGACACTCTCGACGCCGCCATCCACATCTGCCAGGCCCGCGAGGACGATCCCAACGACCACAGCGTCGGCCTCGGCGGTCTTCCCAACGAAGACGGCGTCGTCGAGCTCGACGCCTGCGTCATGCACGGCCCCACCCGCCGCGCCGGTTCCACCGCAGCCCTCACCAACATCCGCCACGCCGCCCGCGTCGCAGAAACCGTCATGCAACGCACCGCCCACGTCATGATCGTCGGCAACGGCGCAGAAAGATTCGCAGTAGCCGAGGGCTTCAACCGCGAAAACCTCCTCACCGACGACGCCCGCAAAATCTGGCTCCTCTGGAAAGAGCACGGCATCGGCTGGTGGGGTCCGGGCCTCGACAGCCCCGAATGGAAACCGGGGTCCCCGACGGGCGTTCTTTGCCCGACGGGGTGCAAACCTCCCGTCCTGCTCAAGCCCGGCGAGATTCCAACCGTTCCCCGCGCTGGCCTCGACCCCAACCGCACCCTCCTCCCGCGCCACCCCACCGCCGAGCATCTCCCCGCCGTAGAAGCCCGCCTCCGCTATCTCACCGACCGCGCCGATCGCATGGGCATCCCCGCGCACCTCCGCACCCAGGCCGCGCTCGAAGTCGTCTGGCCCACCGCCGGCACCATCCACGTCTCCACGCTCAACCCCAAGGGCGAGATGTCAGGAGCCACCACCACCGCTGGACTCGCCTGGAAGATCCCCGGCCGCGTCGGCGACTCCCCCATCATCGGCGCCGGCTGTTTCACTGACCAACTGATCGGCTCGGCAGGCGCCACCGGCAACGGCGAAGAGAACATCAAGATCGCCGGCGCTCACACCATCATCGACTGCATGCGCCAGGGCTACACCCCCAAAGAAGCCGGCCTCGAAGCCCTTCGCCGCATCGCCCGCAACTACAACAACGACATGACCAGACTCCGCTACCTCGACATGATCTACTACATCCTCCGCCGCGACGGCGCCTACGCCGGCGTCTCCCTATGGAGCACCCGCGGCACCGGCGACCAGAAAAAATTCGTAGTCCACGACGGCACCCAGCGCACCGAACCCTGCGACTACCTCTACCAGGGAACCACCCAAAGCATCCACCCCTTCTAACCCCTCGAACCGCGGCAGCTCTGTCATCTCGACCGAAACCGTCGCACCCCACAGCTCTGTCATCTCGACCGAAGCCTTCGCGCCTTTGCGAAGGCGCAGCGGAGAGAAATGCAGTTCGCCGTTGCCCTTGCCGTTCTTTCTGTCATTCCCCCGGGAATCTGATTCTCCCATTGCACGTCCCCACCCTCACGAGTCTTACGTTGCGAAACGTGGCAAACTTTGCGCCCTTTGCGTCAAAGCTCTCGCCCTTGCCTTTGCCTGTTCTACCGGATTAGCAGGGGCCTTCAAGCCCCTGAATCACCCCGCACAACAAAAGGGGCTTTAGCCCCGGCCCCTCAGAAATTCAACGCCGCCAGCAACTCCCCCGCCGTGCCCATCGGCGGCAAACAAACATTCCCCCCGCAAACCACCGCAACACTCCCCTCGACTGAAGGCAGATGCGGCAACGTCTCCGCCAGCGCCGGAGGCAAACTCCCCAGCTGCTCCCTCCGCAACCGCACCACGCTCTTGTTCACCGCATACTTCGCCATCGCAGTAGCAGCCAAAATCTCCGCGACATCATCCTCGCCAATCACGCAAACCTGCACGGGCCCCGCCACCGCCCGCCTTAGCGCGAGCCCATAACTAGCCGCATACAACCCAAAGTGTTCCACCACGCCAGCAAACGTCTCCAGCGTCTCCTGCGCCCGATCCTCATACACTCGCTCACCCGTCAGCGCACTCAGCCGCAGCAGCACCGCAGCCGCCACCGCATTCCCCGCCGGCGTAGGAGAATCCTGCAACGGCTTCCGCCGCGCACTCAGCGCCCCAATCGCGTCCGCACCCCTCTCTGTATCGAAGAACCCTCCACCCACAGCGTCATAAAACCGCGCCAGCATCGCATCCGCAATCCCCTTCGCCAGTCCGTAGTACGCGAACTCCCCCGTAGCCTCCCACGCATCCAGGCAAGCTGCCGCCACAAACGCATAATCCTCCAGCACCCCAGGAATCCGCGCCGCCGCAACACCCTCGCCATACGCCACAACATGCGCCATCCCCACCTCCGCATGCCACACCGCCCGCAACACGCGATCCAGCGACTTCAGCGCAAACTCCACCGGCTCGCTCAACCCCAGCGCCCGCCCAGCCGCCAAATACGCCGAGATGCACATCCCATTCCACCCCGTGTAAACCGTCTTATCCACATAAGGAGTCTTCCTCAGCAACCGCGCCGCATACATCTTCCGCTTCACCGCCTCCACCTGGGTGCCCCATTCACGAACGGCTTCATCGTTCGCGAGTGGCGGTCCGCTATGACCGGACGGCCTCAGCACATTCTTCGCCGGATTATGATGCATATCCCCCACCACCCCCAGCTGAAAATACCTCTCCGCAACCGCAAACTCCTTCGCCGTCAGCACCGCCTTCGCCTCATCCCGAGTCCACGTGAAGTAATCGCCATCATCCTCCAGCGAATCATCCGCATCCTGCGACCCATAAAACCCACCCAGCTCGCGATCGCTCAGCCACTCATCCATCCACCGCAAAATATCTTTCGCGACATGCGCAAACTCCGGCTCCACAAAACTCTGAAACGCGTGCGCATAATTCTTCAGCAGCTCGCTGTTGTCATACGCCATCTTCTCGAAGTGCGGCACCACCCACCGCTCATCCACTGAATACCGATGGAACCCTCCCGCCAGCTGGTCATAAATCCCCCCCGCCGCCATCTTCTCCAGCGTCACCACGGCCACATGCTTCGCCTTCGCCGCCTCGTCCCCACCACGCCCCGCAGCATCAATCAAAAAATCCAGTGCCCCCGGATGCGGAAACTTCGGCTGCGACCCAAACCCGCCATTCCGCTCATCGAACTGCTTCACAATCGAATCCACCATCTTCTCGAGCAAGGGTTCTCCCGGACTTCCCGCTCTCCCCGAAAAGCTCTCGTTATGCTCAATCGCCTGCATCACACTGCCCGCAGACTCCTCCACCTCCTCCCGCCGATTCGCAAACGCCTCTGCCATCGTCAACAGCACGCGCTGAAAACTAGGCCGCCCATACCGTTCATCCGGAGGAAAATAAGTCCCCCCAAAATAAGGCTTCCCGTCCGGAGTCAAGAAACGCTGTCAGCGGCCACCCCCCCTGCCCACTAATCGCAGCCACCGCCGACTGGTAACGCGTATCCACATCCGGCCGCTCATCGCGATCCACCTTCACCGCCACAAACTTCTCGTTGATAATCTCCGCCGTAGCCGGATTCTCATAGCTCTCGCGGTCCATCACATGACACCAGTGGCACCACACCGCGCCTATATCCAGCAGCACCGGCTTATTCTCAGCCTTGGCCCGCTCGAACGCCTCCGCCCCCCACTCATTCCACGCAATCGGCTGATGCTGCGCCGACCGCAAATAAGCCGACGCCGCCCGGCTCAAAGAATTCAACCCCTCACCCCGCTTCACCAAATCATCACTCATCCCACCAGTCTAATCGCCAGCCTGCAGCCCAATCGCCGGGCCCACGGTCGAATCGCCACCCTTCAGCCCAATCGCCGCGCCCATGGTCGAATCGCCAGCCGTCAGCGCCAACGGCGCGTCCCCATCACAGCCTGGGCCGAAGGCCCAGGTCCTTGCGCACAGCGATACCGAGGGCTGAAGGCCCGACCCAACCCCAGCCCACGAAGCGCCCCGCTTTTCCTACTCCCTGCCCCTACTTCACCGCCGTCGGATACCACTGCTCCAGATCCGCATGCATCTCCTTCAGCGCATCCACATTCAGATACACCATATGCCCCGCCGGGTAATACCCAAACGAAACATTCGAAGCAATCGAAGGCGGCAGCAGCATCTCCGACAGATCATGCTCGGTGCGGAAGAACGGCGTCGCCAGATCAAACCACCCATTCGCCGAAAACACTTTCAGGTGCGGATTCTTCCGCATCGCATCGCCCAGGTCGATCACCGTATCCGGCATCGTCTCCTCGCGCCCAAACCCCACCCGCTCGCCCGACGGCCGATGCTTCCAGTCCCAGTTCTGATTGATCCCCGGCCCCTGCAAGTTATACGGCTCCGAGTCCGTATACTTCAGCTCGTTCTGCAAATAGTTGTGGAACGCCCCCACAAACACCCCCGAGATCCCCGTGTCCGAAGGATCGAACCCCGGATTCTCTCCCGCCGCATCCTCGTCATAGGCCTCAAACCGCGCATCATACCGCCCCAGAATCTCGTCATCGTCCCGGAACAGCTCCTTGCGGAAGTGGCTCGCCGACACCCTTAGCTTCGCGTCCTTCACATACTGCACGCTCAGCCCCGTAAACGCGGCCACCTGCTGCGCAATCGAATCGAACTCCGCCGCCGGCAACTGATCGCCCTGGTCCAGCGCCTCCGCATACGGCCCCCGCGCAAACAGCCGCGCCTTCTCCACAAAGTCCTTCATCGTTCCCGTGTGCGGAACCTTGTTGTAGTACCACGCAATCGCCGCATAGCTCGGCAGATACACCTTCGAGTCCGTGTCATAGCCCGGCGCCAGGTCGTTGTAGTTCAATATCGACGACAGCAGCACCACCCCATTGAACTCAATCCCATCATTATTCAGCGCCGCCACCAGCGCCGCCGACCGCGGCGTCCCATAGCTCTCGCCAAACAAAAACTTCGGCGAGTTCCACCGATTATTAATCGTGATATACCGCGTAATAAACCTCTCAAACGCCTTCACATCCTGGTCGACGCCCGCAAAGTCCTTCACCGTCCCCTTGCCCGCCAGCCGCGAAAACCCCGTCAGCGGCGCGTCGATAAACACCAGGTCCGTCTTATCCAGCAAGCTGTATTGATTCGGCACCACACTGAACGGCGCCGGCCCCGTTGCCTTCGGGCTATCCGTCACCACCCTTACCGGCCCCACCGACCCCATATGCAGCCACAAGCTAGCCGACCCCGGCCCGCCGTTATACAAAAACGTCACCGGCCGCGTCGCCGCCGCAGCTCCATCCTCGGTGTAGGCCACATAAAACATCGTGCCAATCACCTTGTCGTCAGCGTCCTTGATCTGCAGCGTCCCCGCGGTCGCCGTGTAGTGCACCGTCCTCGACCCGGCCGTCCAGTCATGCTTGGTCTCAACCTTGGTCTCCGCCGGAATAGGCAGCGCCGCATCTTTCTTCGCATCCGGCTCCGCCGCGGTGCTCTCGGCTGCAGGCTCTCCCGGCCGCCGCGGTGTCCGAGTCTCCTGCCCCACCGCCATCGCTACCGTCAATACCAACGCCGAAACCGCCGTCCATTGCCGTGCAACACGAAAATTTCCAGCCGCGAGAAAACTTCCTGCCCTAGCGTTCAAGTTCTTCCTCCAAAGCAAAACCACTGCCAGCAGCGTTTGCTTCTATAGATTGATTCCCGGTGATAAGAGCATAGACGACGCACCCCCACCCCAAGTCTCTCCCCCCAACAAATAATCTCCGACTGTCCACCTTCGGCCCGCGCCTTTTCATCCTCCGCCCTACCCTTGTCATCCTTCGCCATCGGCGGAGGATCTGCTTCTGTTGTTGTTCTTGCCGTTGCCCTTGCTTCTCTTTCTCTCATTCCCTCCGGGAATCTGCTTCTGTCCTTGCCTTTGCTCTTGCCTTTGCTTTTGCCTTTGCTCTTGCCTTTGCCTTTGCCCTTGCTTTTGCCTTTGCCTTTGCTTTTGCCTTTGCTTTTGCCTTTGCCTTTGCCTTTGCTTTTCTGGCTGTCATCCCGCAGGGATCTGCTTCTTCCGTTGCTTCTTCCGTTGCTTCTGCCCTTGCCTCTCTTTCCGTCATTCCCCACCGGGGAATCTGCTTCTGTCCTTGCCTTTGCTTTTCTGGCTGTCATCCCGCGGGGATCTGCTTCTTCCGTTGCTTCTGCTGTTGCTTCTGCCCTTGCCTCTCTTTCCGTCATTCCCCCCCGGGGAATCTGCTTCTGTCCTTGCCTTTCCGTCGCAACGAATCCCATCCCCCCCGAATCATTTCCCTTCCCACCAGCCCGCCCGGATGATACAAAGGCGCCAACCACCCGGAGGTCCCTATGCGTCCCATCCGCCTTCACTGGCCGGCCCTCGTCGTCGCCATGCTCGCCTCCTTCCTCTTCGAAGCCGGCTGGTTCAGCTTCTTCCTCAAGCCCTGGCTCGCCGGCATCGACCGCACCATGGCCTGGCTCATGAGCCAACCCCACATCACGCCCCCCATCCAATACGCCGTGGCCCTGCTCTGCTCCTTCGTCACCGCAGCGGTCCTCTCGATCTGCATCCAGGCCTCCGGCGAGCAAACCCTCTTTCGCGGAATCAAGGTAGCGGCCGTCGTCTGGCTAGGCTTCATCGCCACCACCTTCGCCAAGAACTACATCTTCGAAATCCGCCCTCTGTCCCTCTACGCCATCAACGCCGGCTACTGCCTCTTCGACCTGATCCTAATGGGCGCCATCGTAGGAGCCTGGAAAGGCAAGCGCAAAGCGTAAACGAACCTCTCGCATTCTCCTCACCCCTCCTTACGTGTCATCCTTCGCCATCGGCGGAGGATCTGCTTGTGCTCTAGCCGTTGCATTTGCCCTTATCGTTGCCCGTCTTTCGCCGTCATCCTGAGGCGCAGCCGAAGAACCCCGAAGAACCCCGGCTCCGCAGAAGCTCCCGCAGCTTTTAGCCACCCGTCCGTCGTCGGGTGCCCCATTCATGACGGCCTCATCGTCATGAGTGGGTATCGGGCGTAGCCCGACGCTCGTGCTCCTCTCCAAGCGGCCAAGACCATCTTCCGCAACGCAAAAATAAATCCGCCAAGTCACCCCAAAAAACAGCCCAAAATCCGCATGTCAACCCCCCACCACCTCTCCAAACCCACAAAACCCGCGCCCCCACTGCCGATTTCTCTCCCACCAACTTGGCATACCTACCCCACCCAACTTGCTACACTTAAACCAGATCCCAGATCCCAACAAGCTGCACCGGCAACCGCCGCTGCAGCTTTCCCATTTAGACCCCTAACTCCAACGGAGAGAAGATCATACGCGCAACCCATTTAGAATCAGCCGTTTGAAACCTGCTTCCGTCCACTAAGCCGCACATTCCAAACGACTTCGCTAGCCAAAAGTGAAAGCAAGGGGGGAGGGGGTACCCGGGGCCACAGGCCCGATACATCACAGCCTGGGGCGAAGCCCCAGGTCAACGCCGCCTATGCAGGAGAGGGCCAACGGCCCGACCCCATCACAGCCTGGGGCGAAGCCCCAGGTCAACGCCGCCTATGCAGGAGAGGGCCAACGGCACGACCCCATCACAGCCTGGGGCGAAGCCCCAGGTCAACGCCGCCTATGCAGGAGAGGGCCAACAGCCCGGCCCCATCGCAGCCTGGGGCGAAGCCCCAGGTCAACGCCGCCTATGCAGGAGAGGCCCAACGGCACGACCCCATCGCAGCCTGGGGCGAAGCCCCAGGTCAACGCCGCCTATGCAGGAGAGGGCCAACAGCCCGGCCCCATCGCAGCCTGGGGCGAAGCCCCAGGTCAACGCCGCCTATGCAGGAGAGGGCCAACGGCACGACCCCATCACAGCCTGGGGCGAAGCCCCAGGTCAACGCCGCCTATGCAGGAGAGGGCCAACAGCCCGGCCCCATCGCAGCCTGGGGCGAAGCCCCAGGTCAACGCCGCCTACGCAGGAGAGGGCCAACGGCACGACCCCATCACAGCCTGGGGCGAAGCCCCAGGTCAACGCCGCCTACGCACGAGAGGGCCAACGGCACGACCCCATCACAGCCTGGGGCGAAACCCCAGGTCAACGCCGCCTACGCAGGAGAGGGCCAACGGCACGACCTATACCCAGGGGGGCAAAGGCCCGCGCCGTGAGGGGGATACTTTGCCACCTAACCCGCCTGAATGGACTACTTTACAACCAGTAGAGCCCTGCAACCCGGGGGATACTTTGACCCTTAACTGCAATGCCATGAAGTCTTTACGTCAAAATTAGCCAGAAAGGGGGGGAGGGGGGGGTACCCCTGCTCGCTCCGGGCGTACCTTCCCGAACACGCACCGTCGTTAACCCTCGCCGTCCGCGCAGGACATGCGAAGATAACCTCAGCAATGCCCACGCTCCAACCAACCGAGACCCTCTCCGAGCTCCTTCACCGCGTCTTCGGTCACCGCGACTTCCGCGCCCACCAGCAGGTGGTCTGCGAAGCCGCCGCCGCCGGCCGCGACGTCCTCCTCGTCATGCCCACCGGAGCCGGCAAGAGCCTCTGCTACCAGCTCCCCGCGCTCGCCCGTGGCGGAACGGCGCTGGTCATCAGCCCCCTCATCGCCCTCATGGACGACCAGGCCGCCAAGCTCTCCGCCCTCAACCTCCGCGTCGCCCGAGTCCACTCCGGCCTCGACCGCGATGCCTCTCGCAAGGCCTGCCGCGATTACCTCGCTGGCGATTTAGACTTTCTCTTCATCGCCCCCGAGCGCCTCCGCGTCCCCGGCTTCCCCGAGATGCTGGCCAAACGCAAACCGGTCCTCGTAGCCATCGACGAAGCCCACTGCATCAGCGCCTGGGGCCACGACTTCCGCCCCGACTACCGAACCCTGGGCCAGTACCTCCCAGCCCTGCGCCCAGCACCCATCATCGCCCTAACCGCAACCGCAACCCCAACCGTCCAGCGCGACATCGCCGTCCAACTCGACCTCCAAAATCCAGCCATCTTCATCACCGGCTTCCGCCGCCACAACCTCGCCATCCAGGCCATCGAGCTATCGAAGCCTCAACGCCCTGACTTCGCCCTGAACATCCTCAAGCAACCAGACGCGCGCCCCGCGATCATCTACGCCGGCTCGCGCAAGCAGGCCGAAGACCTCGCGACCACGCTGCACAAGCACTTCCCAACCTCCGCCTATCACGCAGGCCTCGACCCAACAACCCGCGACCGCGTCCAACGCGCGTTCTTGTCAGGAAAACTTGATGTAGTGGTAGCAACCGTAGCCTTCGGCATGGGAGTAGATAAGGCCGACGTTCGCACCGTAATCCACGTAGCTTTACCCGGAAGCGTGGAAGCCTACTACCAGGAGATAGGCCGCGCCGGCCGCGATGGCTTACCGTCGCGCACCATCCTCCTCCACGGCTTCGCCGACCGTCGCTTACAAGAGTTCTTCTTAGAAAAAAACTATCCGCCAACCAGCGACCTCGAGCGAGTAGCCATCTGTCTCCCACCAGACTTCACGCCCGTCGACGTCCTCCACAACGCAATCCTGAAGAAGCGCACGCCCATCGACCGCGAAACCCTCGACCGCACCATCGAGAAGCTCCTCGTCGCCGGCGTAGCCCAAATGGACATGAACGGCGACGTCCGTCTAGCCGACGAGACATCGGGTGCCCCAGGTCTCGCTTCTGAGACCTGGGTTCCCACCGCTGCCCCGCGCTGGCAAACCGCCTACGAGACCCAAGTCGCCGTCCGCCGCGCCCAGATCGATCGCATGATCGCCTTCGCCGAATCCACCCACTGCCGCATGCACGCGCTAGTCCAGCACTTCGGCGACACCAGCGACAAAGCCACAACCTGCGGCCTCTGCGACATCTGCAACCCCGGCGACGTCAACTCCGCGCAATCTGCCCATCAACCCACAACGCAGGAACGCGCCTGGCTCCGCGAGATACTCTCCACCCTCGACAACCGCAGCACCAGCACCGGCAAGCTCTTCACCGACCTCCACCTCATGAAAGAGAGGAAGGACTTCGACACGCTCCTCGACGGCCTAGCCCGCGCGGCCCTCATCACCTTAACCAATGACACCTTCCGCACTCCCGAAGGCAAAGACATAACCTACCGCAAAGCCGCCATCACCCACGAAGGCCGAACCCCAGACGACGCCACGCTAGACACCGTCTGGCTCCGCACCAACCTCTCTGCCGCTCCCGGGAAGCGCTCGCGCACCAAGTCTGGCTCCTCATCGCCATCGAGAGCATCATCCTCGGCTAAGGTGCGCTCGCAGGATGCCGGCTCTCCGAACCCCGCAGCCGAAGCCCTCTTCAACCATCTCCGCAACTGGCGCACAGAAACCGCGCGCCCCACCAAGACCCCAGCCTTCATGATCCTCTCCGACGCAGTCCTCCGCGCCATCGCCAACAGCGCACCACAAAACCTAAGCGCCCTCCTGCGCTTCTTCCTCGATGCCCGCATGGAGACCTTCCTGCGTGGCCATGTCGCTGCGTTCTCCGCCTGGGGCGGCGTGCCGCGTGTTCTGCTCTACGACAATCTCAAGAGCGCCGTGCTGGAACGACGCGGCGATGCGATCCGCTTTCCATCCGGACTACTGGGGTTCTCGGCTTCAACCCCAGAATATGCAGTGCACCGCATATTCGAGGGTTTGGGCTTACGTCCGGTCTGAGCTTTGCGGCCGCGATCGGGACAAGCGGGACGAAAGCAGAAACCTGTTGAAAACTCGGCCTTGGCGCGGGCACGCGCTGCGCCGCGTTCCACTCCCGGTTGCTTTGCGATCGCTCGCCAGGCGACCGCCGCGCACATCGGTCTCGAAGGAGCCGCATCGCACCTATGGCCGGTGCGATCACCGTCCGCGCACGCCGCGCGTTGGTGAGTTACCGGCGCCTAACCGTCGTCTCGGCAGACGCGGAAAACGAAGGAGCACAACTTTCAATTGCGCAGAATATCGCCGTGCATTTGCGAGTGGACGCCGCCTTTTTGTTATGGAAGGCTCAAGAGAACAATTTTTCTCACCGGGGTTAGCACTGCCGGCCGCATGCGCGGCGCAGCGGCATCAACCCTCGCGCAAGCGCGACCCCGAATGGGGCTTTGAGAAAAATTCTTCTGTAGCCACCGTAAAAGCCCGTCGATCTTCTGCATCAAGATCAGGCTTCAATCCCGAAGCCTGCAACCAAGAAGGAAAGGAAAATCCCATGTCAGGCTCTCTCAACAAAGTTCAGCTTATCGGTCATCTCGGCAAAGACCCGGAAGTCCGCAGCTTTCAGAATGGCGGCAAGGCGGCAACGCTTAGCCTCGCCACAAGCGAAAGCTGGAAGGACAAGGAAACCGGCGAACGCAAGGAGCGCACCGGGATGTGGCCACACGTCCCGATCACTAACGAAGGTCTGGTTGGTGCGGTGGAGAAGTATCTGAAGAAAGGGGCCAAGCTTTACATCGAAGGCCAGCTCGAAACCCGCAAATGGACCGACAAAGAGGCGGAAAGGAGCGCTCTTCGCCGAAGTAGTGCTGCGGCCCTATGCCGGTGAATTGCTGGTGCTCGACGCCCGCAAGACCGAGAGCCCGCGTGAGCCGGGACGGAGGGCGGCAACTGCCGCCCTCCCTACCCCGAGCTGCCGTAACCAGACGGCAGCGCTTGGAAAGCGGCAAGGCAGACGTTACGGAAAGCCGGTAAAATGTGCTATAATGCCCACCATGGACGACACTTCCCACACACGCGGCCAGGTTCGACGGTTTACCAGCTTCGCGGCGGCAAAGGACGAGGAATACGTCTATTGGCAGTCGCGGCCGGTTCACGAACGTCTTGCGGCGGCAAGCGAGCTTTCGATCGAGGGCTACAGGTTGAAAGGCACGCTTCCCCATAAATCAGGACTTCGAAGACATACTCTCACACCTGAACGCTGAGGGGGCGAAGTATCTCATCGTCGGCGGTTACGCGGTCGCGATCCACGCACAGCCGCGCGCGACGAAAGACCTCGATATCTTCATCGGCACCGACCGCGCAAACGGTGCAGCCGTATGCGCGCCCTTGCCAAATTCGGCGCACCTGTTGGCGATGTTCCGCCGGACGATATGGCGGAACCAGGCACCTTCTTCACATGGGGCAATCCGCCATTCCGCGTCGATATCCTCACCCGTATATCAGGCGTCGAATTTGACGAAGCATGGAGCCACCGCCTCATTCACACCGTCAATGCGGCGGCCGGGCTGACGGCTCCCTTTATCTCCGCCGAAGACCTGATCGCGAACAAGCAAACTGCTGGCCGCGAAGAAGGACGCGAGCAGGATATCGCCGATGTCGCCGCCGTGCGCCGCGCCATGCAAGCAAGCACGCACAGCAAGCCGGACGAAGAAGGCTAGCCCTCACCCTGTCCGCGCAGAAGCGGCGCGTGCGCCTCGACCGGCGCCCGCCGGCTGTCTGACCGCGGTTTGGCGCGCGAAGCGAAAGCTTGCGCTCGCGCCCTACGCTCCGCCACCGCGCAAGCGCGTTGCTCCGCTTGGGCGTTTCACGCAGAGTTTCGTTCGCGCCCCCTCGATCTGTGCCGGCAGCATTGTTTAAATCGCGGCGCTCTTCGGGGGTCCGCCATAGAACGGGCAGGATAGCACGGTTCGTGGCATACCGGGAACGCGGCCGTCTCGCCCGAGAGCGAGTTAGGGCCGCAATGGGTGGTTTCTGCCGGTCCGCCTTGGATCGGGACGCGAGGGAAAGCGGACGTTCGGTTCATGGGAGTGCCCGGTCGAAAACGGAATGGCGGCAGTGGAATCGACGGCGGCGAGAAGCAGACCTTTACCCATGAGCACGCTTGCCTATTCCGTCGATTGGGAATCGACAAGTCCTCTTGTTTGTTCACAGAGCGGCGTGGATCATGGTGAAATCGGCACGTTGAGTTTAATCCTGCCCGCACGGATCTGACAGATTGTGACCCTCAACTCAGGGGCATACCTGCTTTTTGGAATGCTTCGAGCCAACGTGGGTCAGCAGCCGTCAAGTTCTTGGCGTGATAGGAAACCGTCAGATGCGGATAAGCACGGCGCATGTGCTCGACCGACCGTGCCATACTGCCCGAGTCGCGTGTCTTGAAACCCAAACTGAACAGGTTCCGATGGATCCAGGCAGCGTCGGAATTCAATGCCAGTGCTCTGTCCATCCAAACCCTCGCGTCATCCCATCGGTCAGCCATGACGTGCGCTGAGGCGATGCCGTGGAAGCAGTTGCTCCGCGATACGCTAGGCTCCATGAGCCGAATAGCCCTTTGGAAACCGGCAATGGCGCGATCGGCAGCGTCCCGGTGAGAAAGGAGGACACCGCCGTTCTTTTCTCCTGAACTGAGACAGGGACGAAGCGAATATGCGTAGCGTTCCCAGGCCCACGAAGACGTTGGATCGATCGCGAGTGCACGTGCCAGCAGCGCATCTGCCTCATCGAATTGCCTCATCCAATGGGCGACACCGCCGCAGGCGACCAGCACCATTGGATCATTGTTGTCCAGAGAAAGCGCGCGTTGCGACAATTGCGCAGCAGCGTCCATTGCGGTGGCTGGCAACTCTGTTCCGTAATACAGGACGAGCTGAAAGTGGCTGAGTGCCAGCAACGCCACTGCGACAGCGTCGGCGGAATCCATTTCCACCGCACGCTTCAGGATAGCGATTGCCCTCTGCGAACCCATCGCGTCTCCCTTGCGGATGAACGCAATCGCTCGCAGGTAAAGATCGCGGGCGCCGAGATCTCTTGGATCCTTATCGTATGTGTGTTCAATCTCGGCATCGGTTATATGCGACACGACACCACACAGCACGCCATCGACGACACGATCCTGCAACTCGAACGGGTTGTCGGCCATGCCATCAAAACTGTTGCCCCACAAATGTCGGTCGGTCGCGATGTCCACCAGTCTAATTATCACACGCGTTCGCTCGCCGTGCCGCGCTAGCCGGCCCAGCAAGCAGTATTCGGTACCGGCGTTTCGAGGCCGAATGACCGCTGCAGTGGGAATTCGCGACGGATGCGCCAGCCTAACCGAGGCGATGCGCATGCGCGACAGTGTGGCTGCAAGCCGCTCGGTAAGATCACGAGCCTCCACGCCTTCGTGGAGTGTTTCGGTGCGCAACGGCAGGATGACCAGCGACGGCCTCTTGCGCCCGGCATCTGCTGTCGAGGATTGCAAGGACAGGGCATCGTCGGCCATTCGTGTGCGCACGCGCTGCCGGGTAGCGGATGGCCTTTCTCCAAACAGTCGGCGGTCCTCCGTGCCAAATCGCCCAAGATGGGAGAGCCCGCAACGCATCGCGATGTCAGCGATGGCATTGTTAGCCTGCGGATCCAGCAGCTTGTTCTTTGCTGCGTTAAGCCGGAGTCGACGCAGATAGGCAAGCGGCGCGAGACCGACGAACTGCCTGAACTGCCTGAGCAGGGTGCGTTCGGAAACGGCGCAGGCGGATGTCAGGTCTCCCAGGGTGATACGCTCCGCCATATTGGCGTGCATGTAGGTAACAGCGCGTTTCACCAGCTGCGGCAGCACGCGCTCGCCATTTGGCTCGGCCAGCTCGGTCCGTTCGAAGCCATCCATTGGCGACGCCCCCCTGTCTCGCGCGTCCTGTTCTGTCGACAAGTCCCAACGGCAGCCTAGTAAGTCAGTGCTTTTCTCGCAATTCGTAACTGTTGGCCTACTTTTTGCGCGTCAGGCGATCGTTATCTTTCGAGTGATCTGCCCATTGCTTTCCCAGTAGGTCTTCTTGTTGGCAATAGACGGATCATCCATTGCAGGCTGAACGGTCCCGGCGGTATCAGTCGCCCGAGAGGTAATTGTGTGATCGCCGGGTCTCGGCGACCAATTCAAGCTCCAGGCCTGCCACTCGAATGGTGACTTACTCTTTGCCAGGTTCGCCTTCATCCATCCGCCGCTGTCAATCTTCACCTCGACCACGGCAATCGGGTTCGGGCCCCAAGCCATTCCCTGTATCTGGTAGCCGCCATTACGCTCGATGACCCTGGCCGGCGCCGACTTGATCAACTGCCGGCCCACCGATGTCTCCATGACGTTCGTCTGGCCGTCGTGCTGTTCCTCTCGGATCGTGACGTAGTCACGTCCCATGAAGCGATTAATAAAGCGGTGACTGACCACCTCAATGCGGGTTAGCCATTTGACGTTGGCAATTCCAAACCAGCCAGGCGCGATCAGTCGGCAAGGGAAACCATGCTCGGCTGAGAGCGTGTCGCCATTCATCTCGTAGCACAACATGTTCGCAGGGCTCATCGCGTCGGCAATCGACATGCTGCGCGCGAAGTTAGTTGTGAATTTGTATTCCATGGGCGTCGCCTGATGCACGACTTCCTCGCCCTGATCAGCCCCGAAGAACACCACTTCGAGCGCATCCCCTCTGATCTGTGCTGCCTTCAGTATCTCGGCTAGCGATGCGCCGGTCCATCGCGCGTTTCCTATACCGCTCTCGAAGAAGGGGAGCCCGTTATTTCCAGAACATTCGAGGGTGAAGGTCACTTCCCGGCGCGGCATCGCCTTCAGGCTATCCAAGGTCAGCACGGTCGGATGGTTCACCTGCCCGGCGATGGTCAATTTCCATGCCTTCGCATCGAGCTGCGGACGATTGTAGTGGGCGATCGAAAAGAACTTGTTGTTGGGTGTGATCTGCTCATCCAGGTCTTCCCACGGTGTCAGACCCTTGATGACGTTCTGTAGCGGGGCCGGGATCGCCGCTGGCTGATCACTCCACGGTATGACCTTGCCGGCGGCGGATTGAGCCAACACACCTTCGGAGAGAAATGTCACGCCAGCCACGGCACCACTAAACAGAAGCTCACGACGGTTCATTGTTCCCTCCCATTCAGCTGCGAGCCTGACGCGTCTTGCCCAGATACTTTCGCGCAATCTGTCGCGGCTATCCGATAACCGCCCCACTGGCCGTCCGCCGCCAAAAAATTGCGCCCCCCGTGTTCCTATGAAGCCATCGATCGGATCATGACGTGCCTTGGCTTTATCAAGGCGGGTGCCCATAATAATTAGCGAAGGGACGAATTCGCGAAACAGAGATGGCAGGCGGTGCGCCTGTGCCGTTAAGCGAGCGCTGCCCGTTCGGTGCGGCAAACTTCTTCAAGCGGCGGCAGATCCTCACGCACCAGTTTCCAAAGAATGGGTGCCGCCACATCTTCATAGCCGTGGCGCAACACGTTGCCGATGCCGGCCACCTTCTGCCAGGGGATTTCCGGATGGCGCGCTTTCAGCGCCGGCGGCAGATGGCGGCTGGCCTCGGAGATGATCTCAATGCCTCGCTGCAGCAGCCAATGCCGTTGCCAGTCCGCTTCAAGCGCCTCGATCGAAAGATCGCCGAGCACTTCGCGGACGCGTTCCGCTGCCTCGATCATGTCGTCAAGCCGAAGAGCAGCAGACCGCTTTACCATCAGAAAACCGGAATGGCTTCGGCCTCAATGCCATTGCGCAGCCGTTTGTGGATGCTGTCACGGGTCATGACGTCAGCCTTGCAGCCGAGAATGGCGGCCGCGGCCTCTTTCACATCGATGAGTTCGTAGAGCCCGAACTTGCCGCGCGGATAATCGAAGAACAGATCGACATCTGAACCCGGCTCTGCCTCATTGCGCGCGGTGGAGCCGAACAGGAAGAGATGCTGGACGCCGAGACGCCGCAGATCGGCTTCGTGCTGCTTGAGCTTCGTTATGGCTTCATCGCGCTGCATGCCGAACCCGTATCGCCTGTAAATCGCCCGCCGTTATCCGTGGTGACGGACGACGGCATTATAGCACGAAAACAGTGTTTTGTGCGCAGGACAAAGAATATCGATCTTTCAATCGGTTGATGGGCGTGTCCCGCCCCGAATCAAGTCCGGAACAGGCCGGGCTCTAGCGCAGGCGCCCGAGCCATCCGCCTTCGCTAAAGCTTCGGCGCGATGTCTCGGCCCATTCGGGTGATCGGAGAGGGTAAGTCAAGCGCGTCTGGCAACCCGCCGACGCTATGGACCCTCGGCGACCCTTGGCGCTTTCGTTATCCGCCGCTCCGATCGTCCAAGGATAATAGAGGTGTCGCTCGCATATCCGCGCCGAGGAACGCCTGGCCAACCATTTGGTAGTTGGCGGCCGTCAATATGAGGTGCTGAGCCGCCGCGTGGATATCGCGCACGCAGCGTTCGAGCCCACTGCTCGTGTAGGGTGAGGCCGAGCCGCCGGCACTGAACATTAACTCCGCTGCCTCTTTGGCCGTGTTCGCCGCATGCGTGCCTGCCAGCCACAACGCGGAACGCTGCGCGAGCGTAAGAGTCTGACCCGCGTTGACAACATCCCATGCCTCGCCAAGTGCCTCGAAAACATAGGCACGGCCCGAGCGCACCAAGGCTTCCGCGCGCCCAAGGTTCACCTGCAGGATGGCGTCGTCCCGAATCGATTGCCGTGAGCGGCTGGCGATCTTCGTTCCCGTCAGCGCCGTCAAAATGTCAATGGCGTGACGGGCGATGCCAAGCGGCACCGCGGCCAAACTGGCGCTGAACATCGCGATCGTGGGTAAGGCATAAAGCGGCCCCGTCTCAACGGGTGGCTCCCGGAACGATAACGAATGGGTAGCGGGAACGAATACATCGGCGACCGCGAAGTCGTGGCTGCCTGTGCCGCGGAGCCCGATGCTATGCCACGTGTCGATGATTTCGCACGCTGCGGCGGGGAAGAACAGGATGCGCGTAACTGGCGCGCCATCAGGCGTCAGCCGCGGCTGATCGCCATCCAGGATCCGGCAGCCACCCACGATCCAGTTAGAATGCTGGCAACCACTCGCGAGAGGCCACTGACCGGTGACGCGATAGCCACCATCCACCACCGTTGCCTCCCCCGATGGCCGAAACACGCCCGCCGTTCTGACGTTCGGGTCGTTGCCATAAATTTCTCGTGCCGCGTCCGCCGGTAGATATCCGCCAAACACGTTGTTTCCGCCGCAGAGAGCCACACACCAGCCCGCGGCTCCGTCGGCTTTCGAGATCTCTTCGATGACACGGACAAACGTCATCGGGTCGGTTTCTTCGCCGCCGAGTGCGCGCGGAATCCAAAGGTGAAATAGTCCAGCCTGCGCCATTGCTTCCACCAAAGACGGAGGGAGGCGTCGCGACTGCTCAATTTCATCGGCGGATGCTTGGATTTGCGGGGCCAATCGCCTGGCGGCGTCGACAAACGACGATGACGCGGTGCGAAGCATGGAACCCCCTGCAGATTCGTTTCTCTGTTCGGTTCAGTGTCGTTTCTCCGTCCCGGCCTGAAAGCCTTCAGGCCGCGGGCGCAGCGGAGGGCAAGGGAGGAGCGGAGCCACCCGGAGCCACGCGCAGCCCGCTTTTTTTCGCGCGAGCATGGCGAGGACGGCGAGCCGCGGACCTTTCCCGAGGCGAGCACCGTGGCATTCTGTGCTCGGGCCGGCAAGACAGATCGCGGCGTTTTGACAGGAGGTTGCCCCAACAAGCGACGCTGCGCAGCAATCTTGGTATCAGTTGCGTTCTCGGGACCATGTTTCTGGATCTTGCTTCTGTTCGGGGTCTGGTGTCGCCACCGCCCCAGGATGGGATTCGAGGGTTCGGCCGTCCAATCTCACTGCGCGCGATCTGCCGTTGGCATTCGCCGGGGTCGTGTCGGACTGGCCGTTCCCGTCGTCCAGGTCGTGGTCGAACGAGACGGAGTCGGGGCCTGAGGCGATTAAGCTGCGGCCGTGGCTTTCTCCGTCCCGGTTTGGAACACACTCCCGGAGACCCACATGCGGTGCATGATCACCGCGAGTTTGCGCGCCACGGCAACTCGGGCGCGTTTGGCACCGCGCCGCCTTGCTATGGCGATACCCCAGGCGCGCAGCCTGGACGGTTGGCGGCAGCGCGTCATCAACGCTGATGCCGCCTCGTAAAGCAGGTGACGAAGCATGTGGTCGCCTGCCTTGCTGATTTGTCCGGAGCGATCGGTTTCCCCAGACTGATAGACCCTGGGTGTCAGGCCGAGGTGCGCTCCCACGGCTTTCGACGAGTTGAAGCGCGACGGATCATCCACGGTCACGCGGAAGGCGAGACTTGTGATCGGGCCGACGCCGGGAATGCTCATCAATCGTTTGCACACCGTATCGCTTCGCGCGGTCTGCTCAAGACGCTTATCCAGTGCCTTCCGCTCAGCTATCAGCTGTTCAAGTATTCGCAGCAACGGCTCTATGGCGCAATTTAGCGACGGCATTTCTTCCAATAAGTCCCGCGTGCGGTTTTCGAAGCGGTTGCGATGGATTTCCCCCACCTTAAGTCCGTGCATCCGGAGCAAGCCCCGGATCGATCTCCTGCACCTGCAAGAGCGACGCGACGATTTGCCGGCGCGCCTGTAAAATGGTGCGAACGAGTTGTGCCTCGGCCGATTTCACATGAACCGGTCGGTAGTGCCCGATGCGCATCATTTCGGCGATGCCACGCGCATCGTTCCGATCTGTCTTCACCGGGCGGGTGGAGAGAAACCGCTGTGCCTGGCGCGTTTCGACGCAGACCGCGTTGTAGCCGTCGGCGACCAAATGGCGGTGCAGCCATTCCGAGAGCGGACAGGCCTCCAGACCCACCAGGTCGATTTCATCACGCCAGGGCCGAAGTTTCTCGGCGAGCGGCCCGGGTTCGGCGTCCACCTTGCCCTGCCACACAAGCTGCCCGTCCCGGTCCAGCACGCAGACGGGCGATCTTCTTCAGGGAAATATCGAGGCCAACAACTTTGCGCATGGTTCGCTCCGTTCCGTGGATGGTCGGTTGCGAGCCTATAGAGGAAAACGGCCAGCGACCGATTACCCCATCTCACGCATCACATAAGGCCGCAGACGCGGCCTCTCACGCAAATTGTGGGACCGATAGCGGTTCAGATAACCCGTTATGCAAAATAGTGAGTTATCCAGGTTTCAAACGCATGGCTTGAGGGGTCGCGTTTGGGTAACTGTTATATTAACGGGGAGAGATGGCAAAGACTCCAGCGCCGCCGTCTCGTCCAGCCGCCAAGCGCCCTCCGGGTCGTCCGCCGAAGCCAGGCGGGCGGATACCCCAAGCCGAAGTGCAACGCGCCTACCGTGCCCGGCTAGCGGCGGCGGGGAAGGTCGTCCGGGTGGTCGATGCGGATTCAGTCCCGTCATCCTCCCTACCAAGCGCCGCTTTGGCCTCGATCCCAGACTATGATCCGGCCATTGACGGCATCTACGAGCGGGCGATGTTCGAAAAAATACGGGATGATTTACATAACGCGTTATCTCGCATCGAGGTTTTGGAGGCAGATCGTAACCGATGGCAAACCGACTGCGCCCGCGCCGAGGCCGAGCTGCGGATTGAGCGGCAACATCATACCAACACGATCAAAGACAAGATCGTGCTCCAGCAGGAAATCGCCGCGCTCAAGCAGAAGCCCAGCCGGACGAAAAAATAACGCGTTATGTAAATCATCACGCGTTTTGCGTAATTCAAGTCGGGTAACGCCCGCTCGGCCTGTGCGGCTGAGAGGAACAGAAAACCGGCATAAGGCGCCCTATCCCTCGATGACGCGGTAAATCGTCGCCGGGTGAACGTCGAAGGTCCTGGCAACGGCGCTGATCGACTTCCCGTCGCGGACGAGTTCCCTGGCCACTTGCTGCTGGTCCGGGCGCATTTTCTTCGGCCGGCCGAAGGCGACGCCGCGCGCCTTGGCGGCTACCCTGCCGTCGTTTGTCCGGCTGATAATGAGGGTGCGCTCGAACTCGGCGATGCCTGCGAAGACCGTCATGACCATCCGGCCAGAAGGGCTTGTCGTGTCGGCCCAAGGCTCATCAAGCGACTGTAATCCTGCACTTTTTTCGGTGAGGCGCTCGGCTATCCGCAAGAGGTCGGAGGTCGAGCGGGCCAGGCGGTCGAGGCGTGTCACCACCAGGATGTCATCCTTGCGCAGGTGCTCGATCAGCTTCTCAAGCTTGGGGCGGTTGCGCGTGGCGCCGGAGATTTTCTCCTCGAACAGCTTTTCGCATCCGGCCGCGGAGAGGCGCTGGCACTGGCCGTCGAGGTTTTGATCCCCGGTCGAGACCCTGGCATACCCCAGCCTCATGCGCGCGCCTCCCTGGCGTTGCAAAACATATTGCAAATATAGTGACTTTCGCATAGGTATTTTGCAAGGAAAATATCCCGTGTTTTCCGTGTCTCGTTGACCCTTCGCAAAAGTCTAAGTTCCGCACGATATGCCCACCCGCCACCTGTCCGATGAGCAGCGGCAACGCTATGCCAGTTTTGCCGCCGCTCCTTCGCCGGATCAGTTGGCGCGGTATTTCCATCTGGACCGAAGCGACCGGGAGGTCACCGATGGGCTGCGCGGCGACCACAATCGCCTCGGCTTTGCGCTCATGCTGGGATCGGCCAGATTCATCGGCGTCTTCCCTGGCGCCGATGTCGAAATCCCCGGTTCTGTCACGGCTTTCCTGGTCGGCCAGCTTGGTTTGAAGGAAGCTCCCTCCCTCAAGGGCTATTTTGACCTTAGACGGCCAGCGCAAACGGCATCTTGCCCTGATCCGTGAGCGTTACGGCTTCACGGAATTCGCGGACAACGGACCTGCCCGGTTTCGCCTGACCCGATGGCTTTATGCATTGTGCTGGAGCGGCGACGACCACCCCGGCCCGCTGGTCGAGCGCGCCGCGTCGTGGCTTGTCGTCAACAAGGTGCTGCTGCCGGGCGTCAGCGTCCTCGAACGTTTTGTCGGCCGCATCCGGGACCGGGCGCAAAAGCGTCTTTGGAAACGTCTTGTTGCCGCTCTCGACGACAAACAGCGCGAGCGCATTGCGAAGCTGTTCGATGAAGCCAGCGAAACCAGCTTCGCTGCGCTGGACGCTCTGAGAACCGTGCCGACCCAGCGGTCCTCCGGCGAATTCCTGCATCACCTCGACCGGCTCGAAGCCATTCGCGCGTTCGATCTGCGACCGTCGCCGCCAAAGGGCGTTCCGGCCGCGAGCCTGGAGCGGCTGGCGCGGGTTGCGCGTGCGGGAAAGCCGTCCGC
>CAVTSJ010000012.1:0-244007 GCA_963737325.1 uncultured Acidobacteriaceae bacterium | reverse complement strand
CCCCACCCGACGCCCCACCCCCACCTGCGCTATCATCACCAGAACCCCGAGGTCTCCGCGCATGTGCTTCTCCGCAACCGCGAACTTTGTCGGCAGTGGCGTCCTTGCCGCCGTAGGCGTCGTTACGCTCACCAAGGTCAAGCACCGTCGCGAGCTCCTCTTCGCCTCGCTCCCCACCCTCTTCGCCATCCACCAGTTCATCGAAGGCTTCGTCTGGCTAGGCCTCGACGGCTACGTCTCTCCCACGGTCGAGCACAACATGGGAGCCGCCTTCATGCTCTACGCCCAGGGTCTTCTCCCGTTCCTCATCCCACTCAGCGTCATCCTCTTCGAAGCCGCCGCCAAAAACCGCCGCCGCATGTGGCCGTTCCTCGCCGTCGGCACCGGAACCACCCTGTACATGCTCTGGGCCCTCATCGCTTACCCCACCCAAATTTCAGTCAAAGGCAACAGCATCGTCTACATCAACGACGCCACCAACAACACCACCCTGGCCATCCTCTACGTCATCGCCACCTGCGGCTCGCTCTTCTTCTCCAAGGTCAAGGACATGGTCCTCTTCGGCGCCGCCAACCTCATCATCCTGCTCACCGTGATGGCCGTAAAGCGCTACGCCTTCACCAGCCTCTGGTGCGCCTACGCCGCCGTAGCCAGCATCATCATCCTCGCCTACTTCTGGAAGTCCGCCGGCATCCGCCCCTTCAAATACGTCGACGCAATCTAGAGTTGTCAGTTCTCGGTTCTCAGTTCTTCGTTGAAGGCAACGAACTCGCTCTCCAACTGACAACTAGAACTAGAACTGACAACTCGCTCCCTACAGCCCCTTCTTCACCAAAAACAAAATCAAGTCCTTCACCCGGCTCGAATACCCCCACTCATTGTCGTACCAGCTAATCACCTTCCCAGTATTCCCAACCACCTTGGTCAGCTTGCTATCAAAGATGCTCGACAGCGGATTCCCGCGGAAGTCAGTCGACACCAGCTCCTCCTCGGTATACCCAAGAATCCCCTTCAGCGGCCCTTCGCTCGCCGCTTTGATTGCTGCATTGATCGACGCGACACTAATCGGCTTCTCCGCGACGAACGTCAGATCCACAACCGAAACATTCGGCGTAGGCACGCGAATCGCAAACCCATCCAGCTTCCCATCCATCGCCGGAATCACGAGCTTCAGCGCCTTGGCCGCGCCCGTCGAGCTGGGAATCATGCTCAACCCAGCTGCCCGCGCCCGTCGCAGATCCTTGTGCG
This sequence comes from uncultured Acidobacteriaceae bacterium, assembly GCA_963737325.1. GTDB lineage: Bacteria > Acidobacteriota > Terriglobia > Terriglobales > Acidobacteriaceae > Granulicella. The sequence goes on along the minus strand of CAVTSJ010000012.1, from coordinate 242,759 downwards.
GCGTATCCAGAATCACCTGGTCGTTCGTATAGCTGTGGATCGTCGTCATAATCCCCGAAGCAATCCCGAACGTATCGTTGATTACCTTCACCACCGGCGCCAGGCAATTCGTTGTGCAGCTCGCATTCGAAATCACATGGTGCTTGGCCGCGTCATATTTGTCGTCATTCACGCCCAGCACGACAGTCAGATCCTCATGCGTAGCCGGCGCCGAAATAATCACCTTCTTCACCGTCGAGCCTGTACCTGCGGAGCCCAGATGCGCCTTCGCCTTCTCCGCATCCGTAAAGAAGCCAGTCGACTCCACCACAATCTCCGCGCCCACCGACGCCCAGTCCAGCTTCGCCGGATCGCGCTCCGCAAACACCTTGATCTTCTTCCCATCCACCACAATCGAGTCCTCGGTTGCCGAGATCTCGTTCTTCAAATTCCCCAAAATCGAGTCATACTTCAGCAGGTGAGCCAGCGTAGCCGGCGTCGTCAGATCATTGACCGCCACAAACTCTATGTCCGGGTTTCCCAATGCGGTACGAAATACGTTGCGCCCAATCCGTCCAAAGCCATTAATCCCTACCTTGACTGCCATGGTTCCTCTTTTCTCTCGATTACCCTGAGGCTACCAAAGCCCTCCGGCCACCGCAAACCGCTAACCGAACACCGAACGCCCACAACCTCGGGTGCCCCAGGTCTCGCTTTTGAGACCTGGGTTTCCAGAGAGCCACTCCTCGAAACCCAACACTTCTGCACCATGTTTGTGGCAGAGGGAACCCTTGTGTTACAAACCAGCTATGCGCGATTGGTTGCGCGACACACTCATGAGAAGACGTTCTAAACGTGGTCCGAACGAGTCGGAGTCCACGGGCAAGATTGGGCAGGAGATACCTGCGAACCAACCCGCACCCCTGCGGCCCTCTTATCCCGAGCCCCTCCCAGCAGCCCCAGCCGAGGCCAAAACCCCCGCGCCAGCGCCCGCCGAACCAGTAGCCAAGTCACACGCACCCGAGCCCACTTTCGATCCCCACTCAGAACCCAAGCTCGTCCACGAAACCCAGCCCGAGTCCCTCGCCACGCCTCCCGCCGGCCCCGAAGCCGTGCCAAACAAGTCCCCGCGCGGCTACGTCGTCCTTACCATCGGCCTTCCCGGCTCTGGCAAAACCACCTGGTACAAGCGCCGCGGCGTCACCCCGCTCTCCAGCGACATGCTGCGCAACATCCTCTTCGACGACATCACCGAGCAGCGCTACCAGGGCCTGGTCTTCAGCACCCTCCGCAGCCTCCTCCGCGCCCGCCTCATCGCCAAGATGCCCTGGAACTACGTCGACGCCACCAACCTCAGCCCCCACGAGCGCCGCCAGTGGATCAAGATGGCGAAGTCCTTCGGCTACGAAGTCCAGGCCGTCTTCTTCGACGTCCCGCTAGCCGTCTGCCTCGAGCGCAACAGCAAGCGCGATCGCCAGGTCACCGACGACGTCATGCACAAGATGGCCGAGCGTCTCCGCCCCCCCGCCTTCAAAGAGGGCTTCGACAAGATCACGGTAGTCCGCGTAAAAGGCGCCGCCCCCACCGCAGACCCGACAGCCGAACCCGAGGCCAACACCGAATCCGCCCCCGAGGCCGCCGTCGAAGGATAAACTTTCTCCGGAGGCTGCATGGCCACGCAAGGCGTCGAGTTCGTCAACCTCAACGTCACCGTAGCAGGGAACCGCCAGCTCCTCCACGACATCAACCTCCGCATCGAGCCCAACACCACCACCGCCTTCCTCGGCCGCAGCGGCTCCGGCAAAACCACCCTCCTCCGCACCGTCAACGCCCTCGTCCGCCCCAGCTCTGGCCGCGTCCTCATCGGCGACCACGACGTCGCCGCCATCGACCCAATCCGCCTTCGCCGCTCCATCGGCTACGTCATCCAGGATACCGGCCTCTTTCCCCGCATGACGATCGCCCGCAACATCGGCATGGCCCTCGAGCTCGAAGGCCGGCCCGAACCCGCAATCCGGCACCGCGCCGCCGTCATGCTCCACCACGTCGGCCTCCCTGAAGACCTTCTCCACCGCTACCCCTGGCAGCTTAGCGGAGGCCAGCGCCAGCGCGTCGGCCTCGCCCGCGCCATCGCCAACGAGCCTTCCATCCTCCTCATGGACGAACCCTTTGGCGCCCTCGACCCGCTCACCCGTTCCGAGATGCAGACCATGCTCCGAGACCTCCTCATCAAGGTTGAAGGCACCACCATTATCATCACCCACGACTTGGAGGAAGCTCTCTATTTAGCTGACCGCGTGATCTTTATCGACGAAGGCCGCATCGTAGCTGACCTTCCCTTCAACGAAGTCCGCACCTCCGAAAATCCCGACGTCCAGGCCTACATCGCCGCCACCCACCGCATCCCCGTAACCCCCCTCACCCTCATCCCGACCACCCATCCACCCTCTGCCCACGCCGCAGACGCTCACGCGCATGCCGCTACTTCTATCACCGACCCCGAGTCCCCGGACCCCGAGTCCCCGGACACGCCCAACAAGCCCAGGCAAAACTGGTGGGAGATCTGATGGCCAACTTCCTCCAGCAATACGGCTCGCAGATCGCCCGCCTAACCTTCGAGCACATCTGGCTCACCGTCTCCGCCATGCTCTTCGCCACGGCCATCGCCCTCCCGCTAGGCATCTTCCTCACCCGCCACGAAGCCTTCGCCCGCCCCATCCTCGGCATCGCCAACATCATCCAGACCATCCCCAGCCTGGCCCTCTTCGGCCTCTTGCTTCCCGTCCCATTCCTCGGCGACCGCGCCGCCCGCCTCGCCATCGTCGCCCTCACCGGCTACGCACTCCTCCCCATCCTGCGCAACACCTACACCGGCATCCGCTCGGTCGACCCCGCACTCATCGACGTAGCCAACGCCCTCGGCATGACCGACCGCCAGCGCCTCACCAAGCTCGAGCTCCCCATGTCCGCCAGCGTCATCCTCGCCGGCCTCCGCACGGCAACGGTCACCTGCGTAGGCGTAGCCACCATCGCCGCAGCCATCGGCGCCGGCGGTCTCGGCGAGCTAATCTTCCGCGGCGTAGCCTCCGTAGACAACTCGCTAGTCTTAGCCGGAGCCATCCCCGCCGCCCTGCTAGCCCTCATAGCGGACGGCGTGCTGGGCCTCATTGAGAAACGCCTCCAGGTCCGCCAGCCGTGACCGACCCTCCCCTAAACTCCGTCATCCTCACCCTGAGCTCGCCGAAGGGGAAGGACTCCTGTAGTTGCTTTCGCCTTTGTAGTTGCAGTTGCCGTGGTTCTTGCCTTTCTGTCTGTCATTCCGAGCCCAGCGAGGAACCTGCTTCTCGCGCGCGAAGCGCGCGTCCGTTCTTCAACGGCCAGAAGCATCTCGCCTCTCGCATCTCATCCCTCGCATCTCGCATCTCGATTCTCGCCTCTCTCCTCTTTCTCACCGCCTGCGCCCCGCCGCGCTCCTCGCACATCGTCGTCGGCGCCAAAAACTTCACCGAGCAAGTAATCCTCGGCGAGCTCCTCGCCCAGGAAATCGAAGCCTCCGGCGCCGGCCCCGTCGAGCGCCGCTTCTGGCTCGCCGGCTCCTACCTCTGCCAGCAAGCCCTCATCTCCGGCCGCATCGATGCCTACGTCGAATACACCGGCACCGCTCTCACCGCCATCCTCAAGCAGCCCGTCGACCGCGACCCAACCCTCGTCAACGCCACCATCACCGCCCTCTACGACCAGCTCTACCAGGTCCGCGTCTTCCCCAGCCTCGGTTTCCAGAACACCTTCGCCATGGTCATCCGCGGCGACGACGCCCGCCGCCTTCACCTGAAAACCATCTCCGACATCGCCCCCTACGCCCCCAACTGGCAACTCGGCGTAGGCTACGAGTTCGCCGAGCGCCCCGACGGTCTCCGCGGCCTCAGCTCCGCCTACCACCTCCACTTCGACGGCGATCCCCGCACCATGGAGTTAGGCCTCCTCTACCGCGCCCTCTCCGCCCACCAGGTCGACATCGTAGCCGGCAACTCCACCGATGGCGCCATCAACCAATTCAACTTCACCGCCCTCGAAGACAATCTCCACTACTTTCCACCCTACGAAGCCGTCCCCCTGGTCCGCGAGGACTCTCTCCGCCGCTGGCCCCAGATCGCCGTAGCCCTCCACCGCCTCGCCGGCAAAATCACCGCCGACGACATGCGGGCGATGAATCTAGCGGTAGACGCCCAGCATCAAGACCCTGCGGAAGTCGTTCGCAAATTTCGCGCCAGCAAAGGACTCTAATGCAAACCCCACCCCCCACCGCCCCCGAACCCTGGCTCCGCGGCACCCTCACCGACATCGACCCCATCCGCCGCCAGATTCTCCACGCCCTCGAGCTCTCCGCCGAAGACGCCGCCCAATGGCTCGACCCGCTCACCGACTCCCAGCTCCTCGCGCGCCCCCACAACCTCGCCCCCATCGCCTTCCACCTCCGCCACATCGCCCGCTCCCTCGACCGCCTGCTCACCTACGCAGAAGGGAACCATCTCAGCCCCGATCAGCTGGCCGCCCTCAAGACCGAGCTCGACTTCAACGACGACAACCCCGCCCACGCTGCCCAGGCACGCGCCGAATTCCGCGCCGCCCTCGCCACCTCCGAAGCCCGCATCCGCGCCATCGACCCCGCCACCTTCAACACCCCGCGCGGCGTAGGCCGCAAACAACTTCCCACCAGCGTAGGAGCCCTCTTAGTCCACTGCGCCGACCACACCCAGCGCCACACCGGCCAGTTTGTCACCACCGCCAAAGTGATGCTCGCCCTGTAGCCACTCACAGCTCTCCCGCATCCAAACTCAAAGGAGCAGGGAACGGGAATGGGCGGACCAATAGCAAATGCGCTCTACGTGCTCGCGATGGTCATCGTGATCATCGGCCTGGATCTCGCGTTCTTCAAGAACCGTTTCTGGCCACGCCTCATCCTCAACGTCGGGATCGTCCTGGCATTCGCGATGGTCTTCCTGATCTTCCTGCACCGCCCATAACCCGGAGCGCAACAAAGCTCCCGTTGTCCGCGCAGGACCTAGAGCTCCGCGGGCCTCTCCCACTCCGCAAACACAAACTCCTCCAACCCCTTGCGCGTCCGCGGCGCCGTCTCCATCGCCCGATACGACTCCGGCAGCGCATCCGGATCGCCCAGATATCCCAGCGCCCACGCTGCACCCACCTCAAACTCCTCGGGAATATCAAAGTTCCTTCGCGCGCGAACCTTATCCACCCCGCCCATGCCATGCGTATGCAGCCCCAGCGCAGTTGCCTGCAAGCTCATCGTCGCCGACGCAGCACCCGTATCATGCAACCCGTACGGGTTCGGACTCTCATTCTTGGTGAACGTCTTCCTCGCCACCGACAGCATCAGCACCGGAGCCGTTGCCGCCCACGTCTTATTGAAATCCACCAGCGAATCCAGAATCTTCGCGTACGTCGCGTCGCCCTTCTTGCCCACCAGGAACCGCCAAGGCTGCTCATTGTTACTCGACGCCGCCCACGATGCCGCCGTAAATATCTTCACCAGGTCCGCCGTCGGTACCGGCTTGTCGGCATACGACCGCGGGCTCCAGCGCTTCAAAACAATATCCAGAACCCCCGTCTCCGCAGGCCCCGCCTTCACATCTTCCAGATCATCAATCGGCATAGCATCTCCTGTCCCGTTGGATGCACCTTCAACCTCGAAGTTGCAGCAACCCGCCGGGTGCCCCACATCTCGCTTCTGAGATGTGGGTTTCCACAAAACCCCGAGGATTATCTCGAATCTCTCACCCCACCAGATGCCCCATCTTGTCCCGCTTCGTCTCAAGATACTTCTCAAACGTAGGCTCCGCAGGAATCGTAGCCGGCACGCGCTCCACCACGCGAATCCCCGCATCCTCCATCGCCTGCACCTTCTCCGGATTATTCGTAATCAGCCGCACCGCCGGAATATTCAACGCCTTAAGAATCTCCGCCGGCAGCTCAAACTCCCGATAGTCCGCCCGAAACCCCAGCTCCAGATTCGCCTCAATCGTGTCGCGCCCCTTGTCCTGCAACTCATACGCGCGCAGCTTGGCCATCAACCCGATCCCGCGACCCTCCTGCTCCTCATACAGCAGAATCCCCGCACCCTCTTTCGCAATCATCCCCAGCGCCAGGTGCAGCTGGTCATGGCAATCGCAGCGCAGCGAGTGAAACACGTCCCCGGTCAGACACATCGAGTGAATCCTCACCAGCGGAGGCGCCGCCGACAGATCTCCCATCGTCAGCGCAACGGCATTATCCACGCGCTTCAACGACGCCGACCCCGGCTCCGCCACACCCTCAAACCCAAGAATGCGGAAATGTCCCCACCGAGTAGGGAAGTCTGCACCGGCCACCTTGCGAACGCTGCTATAAGGCATACCCCATTATAGATTCCCAACCCCCACTAACGATTCACCGCCACCATATCCCCGCAAACATCCGCTACCCGCATCTATCATTACGAACGCATTCCACCGTGACCGAACGACAAACACAAAGGAGGCCAGCGATTGCGCGCTCATGAGTACCTCGCCACGTTCCTGCTTCTGATTTCATCCTCCATCGCTCGAACCCAGTCATTCACCAACATCGTGATCACGCCGTCAACTACAACAGACGCGCGCGAAAGTCGTCTGCAGATCCTACCCAGCGGCGACCTGATCGCCCGCGGAGTCCTGGTCCACGATCTACTGAGCCTGGCCTACGAAGTCCCGGAAAATCCCTCCCTCAGACTTTCGTCCCTGCCCGTATGGGCCAGCCGCCAAAGGTTCGACATCGAGGCGAAGATTCCCGCCTCCCTGAACCTCGCCTCGAAGGACCTCGCAACCCAAAACCAAATCATCTCCCAACTACTCCGTAACCTCCTGGCGGACCGCTTCGGTCTAGTACTCAGCGTCAAAACAGAACGCATGCCGGTCTACGCGCTAGCGGTAGTCCCAGGAATTTTGAACCTCAAACAGGCAGCCATCACCTCGCGCGACTGCATTTTCGATACCGGCTCCGAAGGTTGCCACACCTTCGCCATAGGCTTCGGCCATCCCTTGAACGCCAATGCCGTGGACATGTCCGACCTGGCCCGCTATCTCGAAAATTGGACGGATCGTCCCGTTGTGAACGACACGGCCCTCAGCGGATTGTTCACCATGCACTCACCAGGCTGGAAGCCGATGACGCTCCCTCCACCGCCCCCCGGCGTGACGGCAACAGGAGCCGAATTCGCCAGCCTCCCATCGCTCTCCACCGTCCTCGCTGGCTTTGGACTCCAACTCCTCCAGCAGGAGGCAAGCCTGCCACTCTATACCGTCGAGCGCATTCACCAGCCCAGCCCCAATTGAAGAATGCAGGTAGCATGACCGGCACTCTACAATCTCTCGTAGGCCCCACCGCCTTCATCACCGGAGGTCCTGAATGCTCCTGCTCTACAAATCCTTCTTCCCGGTCGTCTGGACTGTCTTTTTCATCTACTGGCGGATCATGGCCGTCAATACCAAGACCACCCAGCGCATCGAGCCGCTTGCCTCGCGCATCCTCCGCTCCGTCATCGCGCTCATCGGCGTCGCCCTCCTGCTCATCTCGCCCAAGTACGTCCCAGCGTCCTGGCTCTACCGCCAGCTCTGGCCGGTTGGCTTCTGGGTCTTCTGGCTGGGAGCCGCCCTCACCCTCGCCGGCCTTCTATTCGCCGTCTCTGCGCGCGAGTATCTCGGCCGCAACTGGAGCAGCTCCGTCACCATCAAGCAAGGCCACGAGCTCATCACCACCGGCCCTTACGCCATAGTCCGTCACCCCATCTACACCGGGATCCTCATCGGCTTCCTCGGCATGGCCATCGCCATCGCCCAGCCGCGCGGCTTCATCACGCTCGCCCTCTTCTTCCTCGCCTTCTGGCTCAAGCTCCGCATCGAGGAGCAATACATGCGCTCCCAGTTCGGCGAAACCTACGCCGCCTACGCCCACCACACCGCCGCCCTCGTACCCTTCCTCTTATGATCAATGCGTCACGATCCACCCGCTGACGCCAGGGTTCCTACGGAGAGTTCAGTGTTGGGGTGATAGCGTGAAGCCATATCCGCAATCTCTCGACTGGCTGCGCTACATCTGTGTCTTCCTGCTCTATTTTTACGGCATGGCCAAGCTCTCCGGCCATCAGCTCACAGTCCCGCCTGCAATGGCGCAACAGCCCATCGGCTCGCTGAGCGGCTATTGGCTCACCTGGTATTACTACAGCCACTCGCCCATCTACAAAGACATCCTCGGACTGACCCAGCTCACCGGCGCCTCGCTGCTGTTGTTTCGCAAGACAGCCCTGCTCGCCGCCGTGATCATGACGCCCGTCATGGTCAACATCCTGCTCATCAATATCTTCTACTCCATTGCGGTAGGTGCAGAAGTCAATTCCGCCTTCATCCTCGCCTGCATGCTCTTACTTATGTGGCATCAACGTGCAATGCTCCTCGACGCACTATGGACCACCCAACCCTCCGAGTCGAAATCCTCGCAAAAATTCCACTGGACCATCCGAGCACTGATCCTCTTCCTGGTCCTCGCGCAGGTAATCCTCGGCACCGTCCTTGGCCATCATCACCATTAGCTCTCACCCTCAAAAGAAGGCTCACGTCAACACCAGCAACATCGAACGAAAAGCCAGAAGCTAACAGCCAGCAGCACCCAACTGAGAACTAAGAACTGAGAACTAACAACGAACATCCATCAAACGCGTAAACTCAAACCGTGCACGCAGCCGACCCCAAACTCATCTGGATCACGCTCCTGGTCGAGCTGGGCGTAGCCGCGGCCGTGGCCAGTTCGCTCGCGCGCTCCCTCGCCTTCAAGCGCCTGCTTCTGCTCAAGCACCGCAATACCCGCGAAACCCTCCACCTGCTTGCCTTCATCTGCATCCCCCTCATGCTCGGCGTGCTCGTCCGCGTGCGCGTCCAGAACTTCCTCGCCGCCGACATCTCCTTCCAGGCCACCGCCATCCTCGGCCTCCTTCTCGGTCCCTGGCCCGCCATGATCGGCGGCGCCGCCCTCGCCCTCCCAGCCCTCGGCCACCACGAATGGTTTGCCCTCCCCGTCAACCTCATCATCGCCGCCATCTTCGGAGCCTACCGCCGCGTCGCCGGCGAAGAAAACATCTGGTCTTTCTCCCCCCTCATCGACCTCAGCCTCTACCGCTGGATCCGCCGCACCGTTACCTGGCCCTTCCTCGACCGCCAGATGTTTCTCCTCGTCCTGCTCATGGCGACCCAATACGCCGCCAGCCTCTTCTCGCACTTCTACCCGCACCGCTACTTTGCGCTCTACTCCAGCTCCTGGATCTGGGAGCTCGCCATCTGCGCCTGTGCCCCCGTCGTCGTCGGCATCCCGCTCAAAATCTGGAACGCAGTCCGCATCGAGCACAAGCTTGAAGAGCAATCCCGCCTCCTGCTCGAAGCTCGCCTCGACGCCCTGCAGCGCCAGATCAATCCGCACTTCCTCTTCAATACCCTCAACTCCATCGCCTCGCTCATCCGCTCCAAGCCCGACCTCGCCCGCGAGATGATCGTCAAGCTCTCCCACATCCTCCGCGTCCTCCTCCGCGATCGCGACGCCTTCGTCCCCCTCCGCGAGGAGCTCGACTTCACCGACGACTACCTCGACATCGAAGTCGTTCGCTTCGGCGAAAAGCTCCGCGTAGTAAAAGAAATCTCTCCCGACACCCTCGACATCATCGTTCCCTCCATGCTCCTCCAGCCGCTCATCGAAAATTCCATCAAGCACGGCCTAGAGCCCCGCATCTCCGGCGGCACCATCACCCTCCGCTCCCGCATCGCCGACGACCGCCTCCTGCTTGAAATCGAAGACGATGGCGTAGGCATCGAGCCCGGCGGCCCCACCACCCATCCCGACAGCGGCATCGTCCGCGAAGGCTCCGGCATCGGCATGCGCAATGTTCGCGAACGCATCCACGTCCTCTACGGCGACGAGGCCCACGTCGACATCGTCAGCCGCCCCGGCCGCGGCACCCGCGTCTCCCTCCGCATGCCCCTCGCCACCCGCGAAGAAGGCGATGAGCTCCTCAACCTGCTCGCCGAAACTGTGCGGCAATCGCTCAACGCCGTCGAGGTCCAACGCCAGCGCTTTGCTAAAATGAGGCCGGTGGGACGCCGACATGACTAACGAAGAGTCCCAATAAATGAGTGACTTTATTCACACAATCTCCGGCGCCTCCGGCCATCCCATCGCCGTCGATCGCCGACCCTCCCTCAACGACCGTCTCCAACACCGCATCTCGAACTCAACGAGCCGCAACCGCCGCTCCAAGCAGAAACGCCAGAGGAACGAAATGACCGAAATCATCGCCATCCATGCCCGTGAAATTCTCGACAGCCGCGGTAACCCCACCGTAGAAGCCGACGTCATCCTCTCGGACGGCATCCGTGGCCGCGCGGCTGTTCCCAGCGGAGCCTCCACCGGCGAGCACGAGGCCGTCGAGCTCCGCGATGACGACAAATCCCACTACCTCGGCAAGGGTGTCCTCAAGGCCGTCGACAATGTAGAGTCCGCCATCGCCCCCGAACTCACCGGCATGGACGCCAGCAACCAAAAATTAATCGACGCCACCATGATCGCCATCGACGGCACGCCCAACAAGGGCAACCTCGGCGCCAACGCCATCCTCGCCGTCTCCATGGCCTGCGCCCGCGCCTCCGCCGAAGCTCTCGGCCTACCGCTCTACCGCTACCTCGGCGGCGTCAACGCCAGCATTCTCCCCACCCCCATGATGAACATCCTCAACGGCGGCGCGCACGCCGACAACAACGTCGACTTCCAGGAATTCATGGTCATGCCCGTCGGCGCTGAAACCTTCGCTGACGCCCTTCGCTGGGGCACCGAAGTCTTCCACACTCTTAAGGGCGTCCTCAAGAAGAAGGGCTACAACACCGCCGTAGGCGACGAAGGCGGCTTTGCCCCCTCGCTCAAATCCAACGTAGAAGCCATCGAAGTCATCCTCGAAGCCATCACCCTCGCCGGCTACAAACCCGGCGAAGACATCTGCATCGCCCTTGACCCCGCCGCCAGCGAGTTCTTCAACAAGGAGCTCGGCAAGTACGTCTTCAAGAAGTCCGACAAGAGCCAGAAGACCGCCGCCGAAATGACCGACTTCTACGCCGACTGGGTTCGCCAGTACCCCATCCTCTCCCTCGAAGATGGCCTCGACGAGAACGATTGGGAAGGCTGGAAGATCCTCACCGAAACCCTCGGCGACAAGCTCCAGCTCGTAGGCGATGACCTCTTCGTCACCAACACCGAGATCCTCCAGCGCGGCATCGAAGCCAACACCGCCAACTCCATCCTCATCAAGCTCAACCAGATCGGCACCGTCTCCGAGACCTTCGACGCCATCGAACTGGCCCGCCGCGCCGGCTACACCAGCATCATCTCCCACCGCTCCGGCGAAACCGAAGACACCTTCATCGCAGACTTCGCAGTAGCCACCGGCGCCGGCCAGATCAAGACAGGCTCTGCCTCCCGCACCGACCGCATCGCCAAGTACAACCAGCTCCTCCGCATCGAAGAAGAGCTAGGCCAAACCGCCCGCTACCTCGGCCGCGCCACCATCAACCGCGCCAGCTAGCAGCGCGATCCGGGTGCCCCATGTCTCGATTCTGAGACATGGGATTGTCCCCGTCGCAGTAAAATCCTCCCAACCCCCATGAACCGCCGCCTACTCAGCCACGTTCTCCTCATCGGCCTGATCGGCGGCGTCCTCATCGCCGTCCTCCGCTACTCCGAATACCAGTTCCTCATCATCCAGCACTCCTTCGAAATCTACGCCGCCATCGTCGCGATCCTCTTTGCGGCCTTCGGCATCTGGCTGGGCATCAAGCTCACCAGGCCCCGCGAAAAAATCATCCTCCGCGAAATCCGCGTCCCCGCGCCCGCCGAGCCCACCACCCCCTTCACCCTCAACCAGTCCCAGCTCGACGCCCTGGGCATCACCCCCCGCGAACTCGAAATCCTCTCCCTCATCGCCCAGGGCCTCAGCAACCGCGAAATCGCCACCCGCCTCTTCGTCTCCCAGAACACCGTCAAAACCCACTGCAGCCGAACCTTCGACAAGCTAGGCGCCCGCCGCCGCACCCAGGCCGTACAGCTAGGCAAGCAACTCGGCATCCTCCCCTGAACGGCAGCCTGAACCTCTCACCCCAAAGCATGATTCCCCCGTCGTCAAGCTAAAATCACCCAAAAGCATGACGACAATCCCCATCCCGGCCCCGCAAAGTGTCTTCAAGTAGTCCTCTCCGCAGCACAGTCACAAGGAGCCAACCATGAAGAAGACCATCCTCACCTTCGGCATCATCTCCGGCGTCGTCGCCTCGGTCCTCATGTGCACCACCATCCCCCTCATGCGCGACACCACGCACGGCAGCAAAGCCCTCATCATCGGCTACGCCACCATCGTTCTCGCGGCCCTGCTCATCTTCTTCGGCATCCGCTCTTACCGCGACAACATCGCCGGCGGCGCCATCACCTTTGGCCGAGCCTTCACCATCGGCCTCGGCATCACCCTCATCTCCTGCGCCATCTACGTCCTCGTCTGGGAGATCGTCTACTTCAGCTTCCTCCCCCACTTCATGGACAGCTACTTCGCCGCCCAGATCCAGCGCGTCCAATCCGGCCCCGGCACTCCCGCCCAGATCCAGGCCCGTGTAGCCGCCATCCGCCAATCCCAGATCGCCTACCAGAACCCCCTCATCAACTCCCTTTACACCTTCATCGAACCCTTCCCGGTCGACCTCCTCATCACCCTGGTCTCCGCCGCCATCCTCCGCCGCAAGCCCAACTCACAACCCACCACCCTCCCGGCGACAGCCTGAAAGCGCTCGCCGAGCGCGGAACAGCATGGCACACCCAGCGTCCTCCGCCATAGCGGGCAACTACACCACTAACGGCGGCCCGACATATTGCATTTCGTACCGCGCAAACACTTCCGGATCCATCTTCGGCCCGTTAGGCACCGCCACGTAGCGGAAGAACTCCTCCATCTTCCCCGCGGGAGTAAACGCAATCAACATGTGCGCCGGCGTCTCGCCCACCGCGGAGAAAGCATGCGGAATCCCACGCGGCCCCAGAACCGATTCACCCGCACCCAATGTCGTCCGGCTCCCGCCAACCTCAAACAGCACCTCGCCCTCCATCACGTAGAACCACTCGTCCTGATGGAAATGGAAGTGCCGTGGAGGACCGCCCTTCATCAGGTTCTTGTGTTCAATCATGAGCAGACCGCCATTGGTTTCCCTTGGCACCACCTTAAACAGAATCGTGCTGTATCCGATCGAATGCGTCTCCCCAAACCGGTCCTGTCCCGCTTCCACCGGATGGATCCCACCCGTTGGCGGAAGCGCGGCACTCTGGCCACCACTCTGGCCAAGAGCAAAAGCCTCGAACCCTGCCGCTGGAAAGCCTGCTGCTGAAAGCACGCATGATGCGCTCTTAAGAAAATCACGACGCTTCACTGGCAATCTCCTTGCTTGAAAGGGGCCTGAATCAACCGCGCCAAGACGGAATCTCTGCATCCCGGAAAATCTCCATAGCGGGGCAAGTGCGTGGCCAGAATACCTCGCTCCCCAACTCCAGGCAAATGTCTCAAGCGTAGCCGCGAGCTCTGCGGGCTGGCCGATCATGATCGTGGAGATGCAGGATTGGGGAGAGAATCGTCAGCGACCGAGGCGCTGTGGAACTGGTACACAGCGGCGGGCAGGCGATCTCCATACTACCTGCAAAGGCGGGCGGTCAGGACCGAATAAATATCAGGCGCTTGGGGAATCTGAGCCATTTCCCGTGCATACACTTATGAGAGATTCTGCATGTAGCACCTGCCGCCAAGCTCTCGTCGGTAGACGAGAACTCTCAGGAGGGAAGTACCACGTGAGTTCACGTCGACTGGCGCTCATCCTCGGCACGTTTCCCCCTACCCTCGCGGAAACAGAACCATCCAGTTCGCTGTCTGAATCCGCACCGTCGGCCTCATGGACGGACCTTCTTTACGGCCTTAGGACTGACGAAGATCTTGCCGAAGCCCTCCGGAGGGGCAACGGCGACGCGCTCACAGTGCTATTCAAGCGCCACAGCCGCATCGTCTTCAGCGTTGCTCGCCGTATTCTGCGCCATGATGCCGAGGCCGAAGACTGCGTTCAGCAGATCTTCATTGATGTCTTCCGTTCTATCAGCCAATTTGACCGCAAGAAAGCCTCATTCAAGACGTGGCTTCTCTTATTCGCTTACAACCGCGCACTGAACCGTCGTCGGTCACTGATCTCTGCCGGAATTTCCAGCACCGAATCGCTCGAGGACCTGATGCCGGAGCTCCTGGCCTGCTCCTCTGCCATTGAGGCGCAATTGCACGACAGATTGCTTCTGAGCAAAGCTCTAGACAATCTGCAACCCCGTCAACGGCGCACCATCGAGCTCACGTACTACGAAGGTCTCACTGCCGAAGAGATTGCCACGCGCACCGGGGAAACTGTTCGGGTGGTTCGTCACAATCTCTACAGAGGATTGGGAGCTCTTCGACGTGTCCTGTGCACTTCAGCTGCATCCACAAATATAGGAGGTTCGCAATGACGGACCACGAACAGTACGAAGTACTCTGCGCGTTGGCGGCTACGGGACAGCTCCAACCCCCGGATAAAGCCAACCTCGACGAGCATTTCCTGCACTGCCGCGCCTGTCGCGATCAACTTCTCGATCTGACTTCCGTCAGCATGCGATTGCGGTTCGAAGCCGCCGTACATCCGATTACGGCATCCATGCCGGCAGGCTTCGTTGAGCGGTTCCGCGCCCGCGCCATTCAGGAAGGGCTGCTGCCGCGCGCCGCACCTGCGAGGTCATCCCATTCCTATGCGCTGGCATCGGCGGCGGCATTCTTCGTCATCCTCTCGGCGCTTATCGTTATGCCCCATGGGCGCAAAGCCGCTGAAAGCTTCTCAGGCTCCGCGGTGGCGTCAATACCCACTCGCGAGACCCTAATGGCATCTGTCAACCGGGCCACACTCCTGCCGCGAGCCCCTAAGATTGCCCATGCGCCCGTGGTACGACACTATGTGCTTCGACACGGCGACAGAGGAACAGGCGACTCAACCCAGGCGGAACAACGATTCCTGCAGGCGATTCCATCCCGCTATGCGTTCCTTGGGCCGCAGACCCCAACGAATTCGTCACGAATCAGCTATCCGGCGCTCAGTCGATCGCAACTATCCCATCTCGATCTCTTTAGCGACCTCGATAGCGCGCTAGACCGTCACTCTCAAGGTGTCACTTCGCCTGGGCGTCCCATCGACATCGCTTCTGCTGGAAATGCCTTCGACTTCGCAGCCAATATCCGGCAGCTGCACTTCCAACTTCCGACCGCGCAGTGATCTCCACACCGTCAAGGAGCATCGCCATGAAGCGATCACGCACCCTCGTGTCTCTATGTGTACTCTTCCTCCAAGCTGCGATCTGTTTCGGACAGTCATCCACATCCTTGCCTGCACCGTCGTACGTCACAGTGGCCTTCAATGCAGCGGTTCTTCAGACCGCCGAAGCCAAGCGCGTGTTTGGCGATCTTCAGGCAAAGTTCGGTCCACGTCAGACACATCTGCAGCAGTTGAACGCACAAATCGAGTCCCTCAAGAAACAGATCAACGACAACACGCCCTCGCTGAGCGAGGCGGAAAAATCGGAGAAGCTTCGTGTTCTGGACACCGAGGAGCGCCAGATGCAACGTGAAGCCGACGACTTCAAAGGCGATGCTGACAGCGCATCTCAGCAAGCCTTCCAGTCAGTTGCTCAAAAGCTCTATGTGTTCCTGCAGGACTACGCGAAGCAGCATGCTTACACTCTCGTCATCGACCGCGGGTCGGACGCCGCTCCGGTCGTCTGGTATGCCGCTGCCAATGCCGACATCACCGTCGAATTGGTTAAGGCGTATGACCTAAAGGCCGCAGCGACGCCTGGGAGTCGCACCAACACAAACCCACAGCTGCCTCCGACCCCAAGGCCTCGCTGACAGATGTCTGAGTCTGGTCGCTCCGGCGAAGTCAGCTTTTGACCAAGTTCGCCTTGGTACATCTCGGTCCCGCGTGCATAGGCGGTAGACTGTCACAAACAGCGGGACGCGGACGCTACGTGGTTGCAGTAGCAGCCACTGGCCGCTGCTTAGCGTCCGCGATCAGCAGCAAAGCATGGCCGCGAGCTCCGCCAGAAAAACCGGCTGGAAATAGCAGAATAGTGCGTCCGTGGAATCCGGAGCGAAGAACCATTTCGTCTTCTTTTGAGAGATCGGTTTCAATGGTGATCCCGGCTTACGAATGCTGGCTCACTTCACGGTCAGCTTCTTTTGCTATTCCGGTCGAATGCCTTCCCCGCCACGTACCCGAATCGTGAACGAATCGGGTTTCAGATCACTCTTCTGCTCGGAGGGAAGTATCGTCACCAAGGTCTTCGAGCCAGGCTCCAGCCTGGAGAATGGAAGCATCGCGGAATGAAGACCGAAGCACGTTGCCTGTGTCGTTAGCATCTCCGACGAATCGTCGGCCGTCCAGTGAACGTTAGCGGGTGCGGACAGGTCGACACGCAGGTTTTTTCCAGGTACAAGAAAAGCCCTTCGCTGCTTTGTCGTCCAAATCTGAAAGTCAGCCGTAGTCTTCTGCTCGAGATAGCGCTTCACTGTCTGGGTAGGAAGGTCCCAAATTGCGCGTTCCTGCAGAGACCGCAGCAGCTTGATGTACTCACTGTGGGCCCAGACGAGCGGCATGCCGGAGCCGGCGGGATGCCCGTTGAAGAGGAAACGGTGCGGGATATCGCCCGCGTCCCACACCTGCTCCGGGATCATGCCTGCTTGGCTTGTTTGCCGAGCCATGGTACGGAGTAGTTCAAGGGCATAGTCGTAATTTCCGGCTGCAATCTCATAATGCGCACGCTCGCCTGCCAGCAGGGGCCACACTCGTCCGATGCCCGCCTTCTGAAACGGTCGACCGTCCTTCGTCTCGCCGTATCCGTCATCGGTCGAACGCACCCAGCCCGGGCCGGTCGCGGTATTCCGCTCCAAGGTGGCATCGAGAACCTTAACGGTATCCAGGATGCGCGGATCGTGTGCGCTGCGAAGGCCGAAACGCACCAGCGCAAGCGCATCCGGACTCACGATATCGACGGCCCGGGCGGTCTTCTTTCCATCTGGGTGGTTAGGCATCTTCACACGTAAATTCCCAACCCCTCGATGCTCCATGATGGTTGGTGGTGTTACGCGCATGTAATACCCGGCGACGCTATGCTGCTTTGCGAGCGTTGTGCCGGACGCATACAGCAATTCGTCGATCGCGTCGTACCAGGCGTCCGCGGTATCACGCAGAAAACCTGCGCCAACAGCATCACCGCCGGTGTCGGAGAAGTCGGCTGCTGCAAGCAGAGCTGCGATCTCGGTAGCAACGGTGTAGATGGAGTAACCCGGGGAGGCTTCCCATCTACCTTGCTGCGAGACGGGGCCGTGCTTCAGAAGGAAGCTGGCGGCGCCATGGACCATGGGGCCGGCATCGTAGCCATCCATGGAGTTGGCCTGGCGAATCTTGTCTGCCAGAAGGATGGGTAGGGCCATCCCGTCCATCTGAATCGCTCCCCAATGTTCCGTTCCGTCGAGCCACATATTCTGGCTCCAACCGCCGTGTTCGCCCTGCGTGCAGGAGAGATAGAACAGTCCCGAACGTGCAGACCGCGCGTCGCCGCTGGCCAGTTTTCCCATCGCGGTCTCGCACAGGTCGCGAGGCCATAGCACGTGGTAGCCACCGATATCCCTATCCGAACGATCAAAGCCCCAGGGCAAAGACAAGCTCGCGATGAATGCTCCCGGAAATCTCTTGGACTGATGTGTCTCCAGAACGGCCGTACTCACGCGGTACATGTCCAGGTCGCTTCCGGAGAGGTCTTCCATGGGAGAGTATTCTGACTGCCTCTCCTCCCACTGTGTTCGAAACAGAGTCTGCGTTTTCTCGAAGTCGTCCAGCAGCCCTGCGCGCGCCTGCTGTCCCGATTCTGCCGGATCCAATCCGCATGCGATGGAAATCAGGAACTCGCCGTCGTTACCGCTAGAGTCGATCTCCGCGGTGAGGCAGATATTTCCGTCGGCTGCAAGGTTGGCGGTGGGAAGGGCCTTGAACTGCGATAGCTGCTTGAACCCGTCAGACGCCGTGCCTACATATCCGCACGTCATCTGCCGCGCAGGTGGCTGAATAGCGGTCGCAAGGGCGCTGCGCGTGCGTTGCGCAAACATGAGCGGAACACCCTTGTACGCGCCGATCCACGCAGTGTTCTTGGCACCCTGGTCGCCCATGTGTGGCTCTTCGTACAGGTAAAGCTTCAACGCGGCCTGAGGATTTGCCGGCGTGAAGCGAACGCGCATAATCAACGTGTCGCGTATAGGATCCGAAAGGATATCCTTCACCAGGGTGTAGCGTCCCGCTTTGCACTTCGACTCGACGTGGCACCCAGGCGCCCCCGGCGCAATCCAGGTGACTGTATGCACTGCGTCCCATTCTTCATCGGAAAAGAAGTCCTGCCCATCGCTGATCAGGAATCTCACAGAACGCGTATTCGCCTGGTCCACGTCGGGGAAGTAGATCTCGTTCAACGTCCCGTTGCCGATGGTGAACCATATGCGGCTTCGAGAAGACGCGGCCGTGCCGACCAGTGTCTTGGCGCCCGAACTCCAGGTAGGCTTCTCGCCCGGTTTTCCTTCCGCCCGAACAGGTGTACTGGGCCGGGTCGTGTCATGCTTTTCGATACCCTTATCCACGATGAACCCTCATTCGGCAGTACTGCAGACTGCAAGATCATCTCGTCGGAAAACACCTCTGGACGCTGCTGCTACTTCGGCGACCACTTCACGAATGGACTCACGTCCGGCATAAGCCATCACGCCCGCCGATAGCGCGGTGGCAGTGCACCAGGAGCAGAGCTGGCCGAATTCCGCGACCTGGCGAACCGCGTTGAACGCCGCAACCGAAGCGTCCATGCCCAGCTTTACACCGAGGAGCTTCCGGGCCGAGTTGTTTCGCCGGGCAAGAAGGCCAAGCGCGAGCGTTGTTCCGAAACTCGCGAGCCCAAGCAGTCCATCTGGAATGCCCATCGGATGCGCTGTCCTGGACATAGTGATTCGTTCCGAGTCGAAGACATGCAGCGGAGGATCGGGCAGTTCCGAGATCACATGCAACTGGTAGAACGCTACCGGAACAAGCGTGGCGATTGCGACGCACGATGCGGCGATCAGAAGCGGCCTGTCATCCACTCCGGGCGCCGGCATAGCAAAATGCCTGCTCATGACGCGTTCCGGTTCACGATCATCGCGGCGCCTGCGACGGCGCACAAAGCCGCTGCTCCCACGGCGAACCAATTGCGATTGAGAACAATGAAGACTTCTGCACTCGTCATCGTCGAGCGGTCTGCAAATTTACCGCGCGCGCTATGCTTGCCCGGAACATAGTGATAAAGATTGTTAGGCGCCTCCGGATCCTTCGGCTCATTCGGAATCTGCTGCGATTTATATCCGGTCTTTCCGAGATAAATGTCGAGCAATCCCGGGATGACCTTTTGTCCAAGAATGGCCATGACCGTGGGGGCTCCCACCCAATACTCACGCCGGGGGTGTTTCGCGAAACCGGCTTCCACCACCACCTCCGCTGCCAGTTCAGGCTCGTAGATCGGAGGGACAGGTTGCGTGTCGTTAGGCATCCTGTTCTTCACCCAGTCAAACTGGGTCGTATTCATCGCTGGCATCTGCACGGCGGTTACGTTCACCTTGCTATTGTCGTGATGCAACTCGCAACGGAGAGAGTCGGTGAAGCCATTAATCGCGTGCTTGCAGGCACAATAGGCCGATTGCAGAGGAATCGACCGGTAGGAAAGCGCAGAGCCGATCTGGATGATGGTGCCGCGATCCCGTGGCAGCATCCTCTTCAGAGCGGCCAAAGTGCCGTGAACGAAACCCAGATACAGAACATCGGTGACTCGTTTATAGTCCGCTGCCTCCATCTCCTTTACCGGGGAGAAGACACTCACCATAGCGTCGTTCACCCAAACATCAATCGGACCGAACGTCTCCTCAACCTTGTTCGCAGCGGCGTCCACCGCTTCGGCATCGGAGACATCGACCGGCAGAACAAGAGCCTCGCCTCCCAAAGCCTCACACTCTTCTTTCGCTGCTTCAAGCGCCTCTGGATTTCTCGCGATCAGACCGATGCGTGCACCGCGCTTTGCGAATCCGTGGGCGATTGCCCGCCCGAGGCCCGCCGAGGAGCCCGTAACAACCACAACGAGAGACTGCGACATAGAAGAGACCTAACGCTCCGAGCGAGCGCCCTTTCACCTTGTGTGATGCAACTTTTATTTCGTTGGCATCCCGGCAAGCGAATTTTGTCTCCTAGCAAGACATAAGGGGATAAGCGATGGCAATCGATGCCGAACGCCACGCTCGCACGGTCGCAGACCTGCTCGCCTCACCGCACGACGCGCTGCTCTGCAGTGCAGCAACCGAAGTGCTTTTACTCAGCGGTTACTGGCCCGTGATGTCTGCAAGTGTGGCGCTGTTCTCCTCAGACGGCGACGTAAAAGTCGTCCTTCCCGAAGATGAAGTGGAGCTGGCGAAGTGTACTTCCTCCGCGGAGTTGATTCCTTACAAGCCAGCTGGACTTCGTTCCCTGGATTCTCCCGTTGAGCGTCTCAGAGATCCACTGAACACCGCCCTCTCGTCCATGGGTCTGCAGCGAGCCAACATTGGCTTGCAACTTCACCATGGGGTACAGCCGTCCAGCTACGCGGTCTCGAATGAGTTCCGGACAGCACTGCCTTCGCTCGTGAAGGAGCTGCTGCCGGATGCTTCGGTTGCGAGCTGCGATCGAATGCTGGAGACGATGAAGGCGGTGAAAACCGCAACCGAACTTGGGCTGCTGAGTGAAGCGTGTCGCGTTGCCTCCGACGGGTTTGCTGCGGCGTCCACGTCCATCGCTTCGGGCGCGCGCGAGACCGAGGTTGCCGCACGCATGCAATCAGCATTCGAACAATCACCCCATGCGCAGGGTCTGCAACGCAGCTATGGATACTTCTTCTGCATGTCGGGTCCCAACTCCGCCAAGGCGGCAGCGGCGTATGCGAGAACCAGGCAGCGCGTCATCGAGGAGGGTGACCTCGTGATGATTCACGCCAACACCTGCGCCGATGGCTACTGGACCGACATCACTCGAACCTTCACAGCGGGCAGGCCCTCGACGCGGCAGCAGGACATTCGAGCGGCCATCGACGAAGCGCGCCAGGCGGGCCTGCGGGCGATTCGTCCGGGTGCAACCGGTGGCGACGTCGACCGGGCAGTCCGCGCGGTCATGGGAGCGCACGGCTTCGGCGAAGCCTTCAAACACGCTGCCGGGCACGGAGTTGGCTTTGCCGCTGCAAATCCGAACGGCCGCCCGCGAATTCATCCTGGCTCTCCAGATTCTCTCGAGGCCTGCATGACCTTCAATCTCGAACCCGCCGCCTACTTCGATGGATATGGCGGCATGCGTCATTGCGATGTTGTCGCAGTCACCGCAGAAGGCCCAGACGTTCTTACCGATTTTTAGTTTCACGCTTTCGCATCGAACCGCACCTGGCCAGCGGCCCACGGACTTACAGTTCGAGCAGGACGCCAGAACGAGCTGTTCGGTCCGCCCTCGGGTCCCACGAAATCTGCGCATGCATGCCACGCGCCGGGTAGGTCCGGCTTACGAACGTAAACGGGGAAGACGGTTCGACGAAACGTAGCGGATCTAACCATGGCATGTGACTAGGAACCCACGGTGTAAAGCATCCGCACCTTATGAACACATCACTTGCGCAGCGAAAACAGATATCAGCGAAGACTCGACACTTCCGGGGCCGGTCCCGCTAACGCGGTCTTGTTGGCTGATTGTTGTCGCGCCTGAAAAGTCCGACGGTCTCGATGGCACTTCCGAGAGGTAAGACTGTTCTGTGAATCCGCAGGTGGTCACCGCTAGGACCGCTGAAGTGGTTATTGCATATACATGGTTCGTCTGGGAGGCTTAAAACGCGTAGGAGTGGATGAGAGTGCAACCATCCATCTGTGGGGAACAACCAGGCATGACGGTAAAAATCATATTTGTGTCAGTCGCGATCTCGTTTGCTTGTTGTACTGCTATCGCCAACCCTCAACTCTGCGCCGCACAGGCGCCGACGGCGGTGCCGGTTGTGGTCGAACTCTTTACCTCCGAGGGCTGCTCGTCATGCCCCCCTGCCGACGCCTTTCTGCAGAGATTGCAATCAACCCAACCTGTTCCTGGCGCGAAACTGATTACTCTGAGTGAGCACGTTACGTATTGGAACCACGATGGTTGGAAGGACCCTCACTCCTCTGACCAGCTTACGGATCGTCAAGAAGCCTATGTCGCCAGATTTGGACTTCCATCCGCGTATACGCCCGAGTTTGTGGTGGATGGATCCGATGAGCTAAAACTCACCGACGCGGAGCAGGTACGTGCGGTCTTTGAGAAGGCCCTCAAAGATCAAATGATTCCAGTGAAGATAACCTCAACGCATATTGACCCGGTGGGATTTGGCATCCTCCGCGGCCATATCGATGTCGACGGCAGTGCCATCAAACAACCTGCCGATATCTTTGTAATCGTAACCTTGCACCAAACGAATTCCGACGTATCGGCGGGCGAAAACAAAGGACACAAACTAACGGAAACAGAAGTCGTTCTCAATCTTGAGAAGATTGCGAAGATCACTCCTGGTCAGGTTTTCTCACGTGATTTCGAAGCGAAACTGAAATCAAGCCAGAACCCCGCCAACCTGGGTCTTGTGGTTGTTGCGCAAGCTGGCGGCACCGGAAAGATTGTGGGTGCAGCGTCGGTAGGAAACATTAACTCCGTCAACTCCGTCCAGCCCAGCACGATTTCGGACAATCATCGGTAGAGCCAGACCCGTCGGAGCTGCACAAACCTTCTGTCCCGGAGCTGTCTTTGAAGACGGAAAAAACGGCGAGACTCTTTGGATTGCGGGTATACGGCGTCGGCGTCGCGGCCCTCGGGCTGGCCTGCCTCGTGTTTGGCGACTTCGACCCCGGGCAGCCCGTGCCCAGAAATTTTCCTGCTCGGATTCCACTGGCCTATTGCGCCGGTGCATTGATGGTCATCGCGGCTTTGGCCATGGAATGGCGCCGAACCAGGGTGTGGGGCGCCGGCGCGCTCACGGTTTACTACGCCGTCTTTGTGCTCGTTCTGATGCACGGTCCCACGCTGTTTCGGGGCTACACCGTATACGGTACGTACGAAGACATCGCCATGCAGCTGGCAATCACCGCAAGCGCTCTCCTGGTTTACGCCGGTAGCGCCCGGATGGTTGGGGTGCTCGCCGAGCGTCTCACGCGGATCGGACGAATGGCGTTTGGAGTCTGTTCAGTGATATGGGGAGGAGCCCATTTTATGTACATGAACATGACCGCTCCTCTCGTCCCCAAATGGCTACCGCCTGGGCAAGTTTTCTGGGGATATCTAACCGGAGTCTGCTTCATCGCGGCCGGGCTCGCCATACTTACAGGAATCAAGGCCAGACTGGCTGCAATCCTCCTGACGGTCATGATTGCGGTCTTCGGCGTGTTGGCGAATGGACGAATGCTCGTCGCCGATCCGTCAAGCCATTTCAACTGGACCGAAAGCGCGTTGAATCTAGCGCTGATTGGTTGCGCCTGGGTTGTAGCCGACTCGCTGATCCGCGTTGACACCCACGCCGGACACGTTGCGCGCGGCGGAGCCTTTTGATGTAGTGAAAGTGGTTAGACTCGGAGGCCCCTTGACGCTGATATCCGCGACCACTAAGCTGCAGGCATGTCGAAGCGTGTCGCATCCGGAACCATGCCAGTGATCCGCATCGATCGAAATGCTGCGGTGACGTTGCATCGACAGATCTACGACGCAGTACGGACGGCAATTTCGGAAGGCCGCCTGCGACCGGGGCAGCATATCCCATCGAGCAGGCTGCTTGCGGCGGAACTCGACGTCTCGCGGGTGCCTGTTCTCGACGCGTACGCGCAACTGCTGGCTGAGGGCTATCTGACTGCACGAATAGGCTCTGGCACGGCAGTGTCAAGCCAACTGCCAGACCGTTTTACTTCGACTGGTTCACCGCTCAAAAAGGGACGCGCAACCTCCCACGAAGGCTCTCGAAACGTTGCGCAGCGAACCACGACTCTTCCGTCGTATCTGGCGATGCCGTGGACGCGAAACTGGGGCGCATTCGGTGTCGGCCAGGTGGCCGCAGACAGCTTTCCTCTACAGACGTGGTCCAACATCGTCGCGGGTCGTTCAAAGAACATGAGCGTTCGATCGTTTGGATACGGAGACCAGATGGGGTACCTGCCGCTTCGCGAAAGCATCGCGTCGTACTTGCGAACAGCCCGATCTGTGACCTGCGACGCTGACCAGATTTTGATCGTTTCCGGATCCCAGCAGGCCCTGGAAATCTCCGCACAAGTGCTCGTAGATCCCGGGAGCCCGGTTTGGATTGAGGAGCCGGGGTATCGTTTTTCTCGTGAAGTCTTTGCCTTGGCTGGAAGTCGTCTTGTCGCGGTCCCAGTCGACGACCAGGGTCTCAACGTCAGCGCAGGCATTAAGATGTGCCGAAATGCGCGCGTTGCAATCGTAACTCCATCGCACCAGTTTCCATTGGGCGTAACGATGAGCGCCTCGCGCAGGTTGCAGCTTCTGCATTGGGCCCAGGAGAATGGGTCATGGATTATCGAAGATGATTATGACAGCGAGTATCGCTACGAAAGCGCGCCAATCTCCTCGCTACAGGGCCTCGACAATAATGAGCGCGTTATCTATATCGGTACGTTTAGCAAAGTGTTGTTTCCTTCTTTGCGCATCGGCTACGTCGTCGTCCCCCGGGATCTGCTGGGTCATTTCGTAGCCATTCGCCGTGCTACGGACCTTGGTTCGCCTTCTCTGACTCAAGAGGTCTTGGCAGAGTTCATCAACGAGGGGCATTTCGAGCGCCATATCCGACGCATGCGATTGCTCTACAAAGAACGCAGAAGCGTGCTTGTTGACTCCCTCAGAAGGGATCTCGATGTCGCGGGGGAAGTCACCGGCGCGGAGGCTGGCCTGCATCTGACCCTTACGCTGCCAGGGCTGGAATCTGATTACGCGATCGCGCTTCGCGCCGCTTCGCAGAAATTGTGGATGTGGCCACTCTCCTCGGCCTACACCGGTGCGGCGCAACGTAACGGATTGATCCTGGGCTTTGGAAGCACACAAGCCGCGCATATTCCTGCGGGCGTCCGCAAGATTCGTGCAGTCCTCTTGAACGCCAATGCCTCAGGCGCCTGAGGTGTGAATCTTGAACGCCTGAGCGTAGCGCGGGTTCAGCAATGGGTATCTCGACAGCCGAGTGGAGCCTGGTCGAGCACACATCACCTCACTGAAGTGGTCGGCGAATTCCGGCGAGAATGGCTATTGCCAGCGACGACCTGTGCTGTGAAGCTGGCTCTGTTTGTCCTGTATTCCTATGTGGCCCTCGCAACAAACTCCTTCGGACCCAACAGGACACGCAGCTCGACTAAAGCAGCATTGCGTGTGAATGTTACTTCCTGGCTGGTATGATTTGGGATTTTTTAGCAAACACGAAGACAAACGTTTGTCTCAACAACGATTCATTTCGTTATATGCACCATTTGACGTTCGGAGGCAATATGAAATCAAGTTGTTCCACGTTCAGGATCCTTGCGATCGCTGTGGCCCTCATTCTGGCATCAGGCACTACATTTGCCCAGAGTACGAACTCGGGCGATATCCGCGGTACGGTGACCGATTCCACTGGCGCCCTGATCCCGGGAGCTTCGGTCAAGGTGTTGAATCTCGACACGGGCGTTTCCAAAGACTATCCCACCAACAACGACGGTTTGTACGATACCAATTCCGTTGTGGTCGGAAGCTACAAGCTCACCTTCACCAAAGCGGGCTTTGAGACCTTAGTGCGTGGCCCCATTTCCGTCCAGGTCGGCATCACTGACGTCAACGCTAGTCTGAAAGTCGGCGCTTCAACCATCGAAGTAACGGTTAACACCGATGTACCTCTCCTCAACACCGAAAATGGCGAACAGTCCGCGACTCTCGAAGCCCACGACATGGAGCAACTGCCCAACGTCGGAGGGTCCAATGGCCCCGACTGGCAGAACTTCATGATCCTGCTCCCCGGAGCCTCTGGCACCTACAACAGCAGCATGAATCAGATGAACGCCTTTAATCCCGGCCAGGAAGTATCGACCAACGGCAATCTGCCCTTCACCAATCTCCTCGCCGATGGTGCCACCACTACGCTACCGAGCAGCCAGAACGCCAACCCAGCCTCCTTCGAGGATGTGCAAGAGCTCCAAGTCAATCTCTCTTCGTTCTCTGCTCAGTATGGTGTCGGCGGTCTCATCATCAACCAGATCACCAAGAGCGGTACCGACAAGTTCCATGGTGTTCTGTACGAGTACTTCCAGAACAGGTCGCTGAATGCCGCCAACTATGGCTTTGGCAACGAAGAGCCAGTGCCTGCCCTCAACTATGACGACTTTGGCGGAACCTTCAGCGGACCCATCCCGTTCCTCGGTCTGAGGAAAAAGGCGTTCTTCTTCTTCGGCTACGACCAGATTCATAACAACGCTGTCAGTTCCGGCTACCAGACCGTTCCGACCACCGCCGTCATGAGTGGCGACTTCAGCGCCAACTTCACGGCCAATCCAACAAACCCATACCTTATTTACGATCCCACGACACAAACCATTGCAACCGACGCGGAGGGCCACCCATATCCCATTCGTCAGAGCTTCCTCACTGAGTATGGATCGAACGCGATCCCTGCGGGGATGCTCGATACGGTCTCGAATAACTTCCAGCAGTTCTATCCGACTCCATCAAACCATATCCCTTACGGTAACTTCGTGCCGAACGCAACGCTCAACAGCGCTGGCGTTCTCACCAACAATTTCTTCTCGCAGTATCCGGTGCCCAGGCCATGGAAGAGATATTTTGGCCGCCTGGATTACGCAATCACGCAAAATAACCGGCTGACGCTCTCCGATACGCAGGGCGACGAAATTGAGAATGGTGCGAATCCTATAACGGAATGCCCAGTCGGTTGCCAGATCGGCGACGTCGACAACAACAATGCCCAGGTCACCGACGTCTGGAATATCAGCTCGAGTACCGTCAACGAAGCCAGGTTCGGATACACCGATCAACTCAATTTCTTCCAGGACGCCGGTACCGGCTTGGGGTATCCCGCCAAGATTGGATGGCAGTTCGCCAAAGCGGACGTTCTTCCGTCAGTGCAATTCCAGCGCAACAATCCCTACACAAACATTGGGCCGGCGACAAACGCGTCCTACAAGGAATTCGTCTTCGATCCTTCCGATGTCGTAACCATGATCCGCGGCAGGCACGTCATCCACTTCGGGGGTGAGTTTGCCTTCTATCGCGACGACACAACCACCTGGGGCAACATCAACTCCGGAACATTGCAGTTCTCCGGCGTCTATACCGAGAATTGGACAGTCAACTCTCAGACAGGCGTGGCCTCATCCAACAGCAAGTCCGGCGAAGAGTACGCTGACTTCCTCCTTGGCTACGCGCAGAACTGGAACGCGAGCGTCTCGCCTGAATACGGTGTGCGTTTGAAGAAGCCACAGATGTTTGTTCAGGATGATTGGAAGATCAAGCCAAACCTAACCATCAACCTTGGGCTTCGCTATGAAATCAGCCATGGCTATAACGAGGTGACAGGCAACATGGATAGCTTCGATCCCACCGTTACGAACCCGGCAACCAACACGCTCGGCGCCTATTGGTACGGGGAAACCCACGCGAACGGCCGAACGTCTATGCAGGCCAACGTGTTCAGCACCGTCCTTCCGCGAGCGGGCTTCTCCTGGCTCGTGCACCCGAACACTACATTACGTGGCGGCTTCGGGCTTTATTCCTACAACTGGAGCACAGACAACTATGGCGGCGCTACCAATGCGGGCCTGGGCCAATCTGTCTCTTCCTCCGGCAGTGTCAACGACTCCTCGAACGGAATTTATCCAACGACCAAATTCGATGGGCCCGGAACGCTCTTCCCCTTAGGCGGCGGCGCAATGACCGCGTTGCCATACACAAGCGCTTCGCAGGACCCCACCCGGTTCAACGGACAGAACGCAGGCTACATCGCCTACCACACGCCGATCCCCAAGATCTATCAGTGGAACCTCGGGATGGAGTGGCAGTTGAGCACCAACACGGTGGCAACGATGAGCTATGTCGGAAGCCACGGCTTTAACCTCACCTTCCCCACCAATCTCAATGCGGCGCCTCTCGACCAGCTCTCGTCCAGCGATCTCTCCGGTTGCGGCACAGGGTCAACGGTCGACTGCGTCGCGGCCTATCCCATCTATAAGCAGATCAACGGAAATCTCTACCAGGCAGTCTCAAACTACAACGCGCTGCAGGTCACCATCACCAAACGCCTGCAACACGGCTTCAGCTTCAGCGCCAACTACAGCTGGTCGCATTTCCTGGATGAGCAGGATTCCTCTGGATGGGGAACGCACGCTGGACCTCAGCCCTACCAATATGCAAGCTTATTGACGGCGGATAATTCAGGTAGGAACTACGGGCCATCCAACTTTGATGTGCGCAACGCCTTCAAGGGGTTTGTGGTCTACCAGCTACCCTTCGGCAAAGGAAGGGCGTACCTGAACAAGAGCTGGCTTGAAGATGTAGCGGTCGGTGGTTGGCAGATCTCAGGCACCGTCATCGTGTCAGCTGGAAACCCATTCCAGGTATACGCAACGGACTGTACCTACCAGCAAAGCTGCCCCGGTACACAGTTCCCCAGCTTCTCTGGACTCTCTACACGACCTATCCATCGAGGGATCGCAGAGTGGTACAACCCATCCGCCTTCATCAACCCTGGAAACGGAAACTTCGGCAACGCTGGCAGAAATCCCTTGGTCGGCCCAGGATTCAACACGGTGAATATCTCGGCCCTCAAGGAATTCCACTTGCCCTGGGAACGGATGGCCTTCTCCATTCGGTGTGATGCGCAAAACGCTTTCAATCACCCAAGCTTCAGTCCTCCACAGGGTCAGCTTGCAGGAGACAGTGGCCCGGGCACGGAATACACCTCTACCAGCAACGGAGGAAACCAGATCACCGGGATCCAGATTGGTGGAAGAACGCTGCAACTAGGGGCTCGCCTCTCGTTCTAGCGGAGCTTGACCGTAGTACCTCCTTGGAGACGGCGAGCACCTTCGCCGTCTCCCTTTTTTCCCGAACAGGTCTGGTGCGCTTAGGCCGGTCGCGGCGGAACTCCACTGGACTCCCTCACCACCAACTGCGTCTCTACCTCGATCATCATTGGAACATCTTGATGTGCCATCCTCCGCAAGAGCGCCGCCGCCGCTGTGCGTCCCATCAACTTCAGCGGTTGCCGGTGGGTAACTTCAACCGGTCGGATCTCCTGAGCTTACGGCAGCCGAACGCTCCGACCATTCAGGCGCTTGCCGACCCGAGGAAATCCCAACATCAAACCACCACAAAAAAGCTAGAAGCAGGAAATTAGGAGCCAAAAGCTAAAAGCTAAAAGCTAAAAGCTAGAAGCTGGAAGCTAGGAGCGAGAACCCCTTCCCATCGGACAACGAACAACGCAGTGTCCCCCAACACATCCCCGTAACCCCAACCAGATAAACTGTTCTCCATGCGAACCACACCACCGGTCATCCTCACCATTCTCGACGGCTGGGGCTACCGCGCCGAAACCCACGGCAACGCCATCGCCCTCGCCCGCAAGCCCACCTACGACCGCCTCCTCCGCGAGTACCCCAACACCCTCATCCAGGCCAGCAACCACTACGTCGGCCTTCCCGACGGCCAGATGGGCAACAGCGAAGTCGGCCATCTCAACCTCGGCGCCGGCCGCATTGTGCGCATGGACATCACCCGCATCGACACCGCCATCGACACCGGCGAATTCTTCTCCGACCCCACGCTCCTCAAAGCCATCCATGTAGCCAACAGCAACAAGGCCCTCCATCTCATCGGCCTCGTCTCCGACGGCGGCGTCCACTCCCAGCAGCGCCACCTCTACGCCCTCCTCCGCCTCGCCGCCCAGCACAGCGTCCAGCGCGTCTACGTTCACGCCTTCCTCGACGGTCGCGACACCATGCCCACCTCCGGCGCCGGCTACATCGCAGAGCTCCAACAGAAATTCCGCGAGTACGGCGTAGGCCAGCTAGCCAGCGTCTCCGGCCGCTACTTCGCCATGGATCGCGACTACCGCTGGGAGAAGGAGCACAAAGCCTTCCGCGCCATGGTCACTGGCGACCCCGAAGCAGGGAAGCACCACGACCCCCACGCCCGCATCCTCGAAAGCTACAACAACAACATCACCGACGAGTTCGTCGAACCCTTCACCTGCGTCGACGCCAACAATCAACCCATCGGTTTAATCTCCGAAGGCGACGCCGTCATCTGCTTTAACTACCGCGCCGACCGCGTCCGTCAGATCACCCGCGCCCTCACCCGCACAAGCTCGGCGCGTGCTCTTGTCGAAGGGAAAATGATAGTGCAACGTCATCTAGCGCTGACTCTCGATGGCGGTCGCTCTTTACCTAAAGCCGAAGAACTCGACGCCGAAATTCCACGCGATCAGGTGCCCGACATCTACTACACGACCATGACCCAGTACGACCCCAAGTTCACCCTCCCCATGGTCATCCCACCGGAGAGCATGGACAATCTCCTGGCGAATGTAATGGCAGTAGCCAACCTCCGCAACCTCCGCGTAGCCGAGACCGAGAAGTACGCCCACGTCACCTACTTCTTCAACGGCGGAATCGAAAAACCCTTCCCCGGCGAAGAGCGCGAGCTAGTCCAATCCAAAAAGGTAGCCACCTACGACCTCGCCCCCGAGATGTCCGCCGAAGGCATCGCCGACGTCGTCATCAAATCCATCACCGACACCGCCTTCGACGTCATCATCGTCAACTTCGCCAACGCCGACATGGTAGGCCACTCCGGCAAGATCGAACCCACCGTCCGCGCCGTCGAAACCGTCGACGCCCAGCTCGGCCGAATCTACGCCGCCGTAAAACAGCACAACGCCAACTGGATCATCACCGCCGACCACGGCAACGCCGAGCTCCTCATCGACCCCGTCAGCGGAGGTCCTCACACCGCCCACACCACCAACCCCGTCCCCTTCCTCCTCGTCACCGACCAGGGCAACAAGATCGGTGTCCACCCCGGAGGCTCCCTCCGCGACATATCCCCCACCATCCTCAGCCTCCTCAACCTCGAGCTCCCCAAACAGATGACCGGCGGCGACCTCCGCATCCCCGACCCGAAGTCGCTCTGAGCACTCTCCCGTTCGTCATCTCGACCGGAGCGCAGCGCAGTGGAGAGAACCCTGTATTCTGTCTTGCTACGACATCGTCGAGGCTTGGCAGGCCCTGGTTTTAGCTGACTGACTAGACACTCATCGGCAGAATATGCGCTCGATAACCCGGCTATAGACGTCGATTTGTAACTCGAAACCCACCTATAACGACACCAAATCAGATATCCCGCCGGCCCTCCAGGGCCCGCGTCATGGTCACTTCATCGGCATATTCGATATCACTTCCGGCCGGCACTCCAGTAGCGATCCTGCTGATTCGTAACGGGTTATATCGACGGCGAATCTCATCGGCAAGATACCGCGCAGTAGCCTCACCCTCGACGGTAGGGGAAGTGGCCAAAATGACCTCTTCGGCCCCCTCTAAACGAGGCCAAAGGTTCGCTAACCTCAATCCTTCCGGACCGATACCGTTGACCGGCGAAAGCGTTCCATGCAGGACATGGTACAAACCATTGAAACTGCGCGTCTTCTCGATGGCATTGATGTTGGTAGGCTCCTCCACAATGCACAAAACATGCGCACTCCGAGCCGGGTTAGAGCAATAGCTGCAAGGATCTATGTCTGTGATATTATTGCACTTAGAGCATAGTCGAAGCTGTTCGCGCAGACGCAGAATTGCCGCCGAAAGCGCGTTCGCATCTCCCTGCGAAGCTCTAAGTATATGAAACGCAAAGCGTTGTGCCGACTTCGTCCCCACCCCGGGAAGCTTCCGGAGCTCCTCGATGAGCCGCTCCATGGGCTCCGCAAAACGCGTCGCCACAGGCTACAATCCAGGGAGGCCGAGGCCTCCTAACATGCTGGCAGCATTGGACTTGCTGGCCTCATCCGCCTTGCGTCCGCAGGCATTAACCGCGGCCACAATGAGGTCCTCGAGGAGGGTCATGTCTCCAGCGGCAGCGGTAGCCGCAGATGGTGCAATCACTAGACTTAGCAGCTCCTTCTTGCCGTTCATCCGAGCCTTTACAGCGCCCCCGCCGGAATCGGCTTCGACCACTGTCTCGGACAGGCGTAAGTCCATTGCTTGCTGCATTTCCTGGGCCTGCGCCAGCATCGCCTGCATCTTGTTCATGTCAAAATCCATACAGTCTCCGTTGCATTTCCTGTCGGTATAGCCCGGTTTCGGGTTACGCGACGGCACCTATAGCCCTGTTTCGGATTACTCTTTCTCCCGCAAGTCAATCACGTTACTAATCTCCGCCGAAAACAGCCGCCGAGCCTCCTGCACCATCGGATGCTTCTCAGCCATCTCCGCCACCGACCCACTCGCCGCCACCCGAGCCTTCTTTGGACCCGCCGCCGCAGCCGGAGCGCCCGGAAGCAGCTTCACGGTAATGGTGCCGGCATTCGCCTCTCGCAGGGCTGCCTTCATGGTCTTCTCAGCGTCGGCGTTGAGGACAACGGGGAGCATGGTCTTCGAGAGGGTTGTGTGAATCTCGAGGGTGTTGCCGTTGAGCTTGAGGGTCGCCTCTTCGATCTGTTCGGAAGCGGACTGCTGGCCTTTGACCGTGGCCAGCGCGGAGACGAGCGCAGAGTGAAGAGACTCGATATCCAGATTGGTTGCAGGCGATGGCTCGGTTGCGACCGCGGTGACGGCGGGGACCACAAGTTGAGGTCCGCTCTGCGATTCGGGAACGGGCGTCGGAGCGAGGGCCATGGAGCCTGCTGTCGCGGTGGGCTCGGGGCGATTGGTTTCTGGCTGGGACGCGATGCTCGCGGTCGGGACTTTGCGGGAGCGATCTGTCTCGAAGGGCGATGGTGCTGGTGTGACTGATGCCGGGTTGGCGCGATCCCACGTCTCAGAAGCGAGACGTGGGGCACCCGTGTGGTTGGCGGTTCCCACCTTAGGCGACGATGAAACCGTCGCCGAAGATGGGGCACCCGAAGGGCGAGGGGTGGTGGGCGTTGTGTTGGGGCGGGATGCTGGCTTCGCTCCCATCTGGCTCAGGAGGTCTTCGATGGGGATGAGGCGCTGAACGTGGACCAGCTTGAGCAGGCCCAGCTCGAGATGGAAGCGTTGTTCCTGTCGGTACCCGAGCTCGTCGAAGGTGCGGAGCATGATGGCGAGGAAGCGCGAGAGGTCTTCTTCGGTGAAGAGCGCGGCCGAACGTGCGGCGCGGTTGCGCTCTTCGGGAGAGATCTGGAGGAGATCGGCAGGCGATCCCAGATGGCGTCCGCGTCGGGTGCGAGGCCCGTGACCTTGGCGACGATGGTGTTGCGCAGGTAGCGCACGAACTGGCGAGCGAGCTGCGGCGCTCCATTGCCGGCGTCGAGCAGGCGGCCAACGACAGAGAGTACGTCCGCAGAGTTGTTGGCGTGAACGGCTTGAAGGATCTGCTCGTAGACAACGTTCGAGACTGAGCCCATGAGCTCGCGGACTTGTGTGATCTCGAGATGAGGATGACCGTTGACCAGCGGCGCAGAAGCGATGGCCTGATCCATGATGGAGAGGGCATCGCGCATGGAGCCGTCGCCGGCCTCGGCGAGCAGGGTGAGGGTGGCGTCGTCGACGTCGAGCTCTTCCTTGGTGGCGATGGAGCGGAGCTGGCCGACGATGTCGTCGAGCTTGACGGCGTGAAAGCTGAAGTGCTGGCAGCGCGAGCGGATGGTCTGCGGAATGTCCTCGGGCTGGGTGGTCGCAAACATGAAGATGGCCCAGTCGGGCGGCTCTTCGAGGGTCTTGAGGAGCGCGTTCCAGGCGGCGTCGGTGATCTGGTGCGCCTCGTCGAGGATGATGATCTTGTACTTGCTCTTGTTGGTAGGGCGAGTCTGAATCTTGGAGGTAAGGAGGCGCGCGTCATCGATGCCGCGATTCGTGGCGGCGTCGATCTCTTCAACGTCGAAGGAGTGCGACTCCTCGAAGATGGAGTTCTCCTGGCGCGAGGCCGAGGAGATTTCGCGGCAGTTGACGCAGATGCGGCAGGGCTCTTCCGTCGGGCGCTCAGGCGAGCCGACGGGCGTGCTGCAGTTCAGGGCTGCGGCGAGGATGCGTGCGATGGTCGTCTTGCCGATGCCGCGATGGCCGCTGAAGATGTAGCCGTGAGCGATGCGGTTTTGCGCGAGCGCGTTGAGCAGGGTGCGCGTGACGTGGTCTTGTCCGATGACGTCGGAGAAGAGCTGGGGGCGATACTTGCGGGCTAGGACTTGGTAGGCCATCGGAGAGGTATGTTGACGAGGTTGATTGTAGCGCCCGACGGGTGTGGAGAGGTTTGCAGGCTCTTCGCCGGCACCGTTCAAGAGGTTGCCTTCATGATTTTTATTTATCTTCCGGTCTTGCACATGCAATATGCTATTTGACCACAACCTGACGGAGTGGTTGGGCATCCGAGTAGCCATGAAGAAACTTAGTCTTGGATTTCTCGCTCTGATGTTCCTTGCTCCGCTGGTACCTGTAGCGAGCGCCCAGGTTGTCGTGGCTGTTGGACATCCGTATCACCATCATCATCATTGCTGGTACAGCCATCATCACCGTCATTGCAACTAATTGGCGAGCGGCCTGGTGAAGGCTGTGCAACTCTGACCCAATTCAAGGCGACTTGAGTTGGGTTGATTGTTGGATCAGGAGTAGAGGTCTTCAGGTTTTCAAAAACCTAAAGGAAAGAAGAGGTCGAGTCTGATGAAGAAACTTACGCTTGGAATTCTTGCTCTCGCTTTGTTTGCTCCGCTGGTTCCGGAAGCGGGCGCCCAGGTTGTCGTGGTGTCGGACATCCGCATACCATCATCGTCACTGCTATTGGCATCATCATCACCGCCACTGCTATTACCGCTAGGCGTATCTCGTTGTCGGTAGCATCGTAGACGTGGAAGGCATCGAATAGAAAAAACGACCCAGCCGGAGGAGACTCGGGCTGGGTCGTTTCATGTTCGCGGGCGCAACTTTAGCGTGAGCTTTGGTTAGCTTGCGCGCCTTCCTGCGGGCCTGGCGTCTGACTTCGTCTTCGGAGAACATGGTGCCGCGGCACTGAGGGGCTCCGCAGTAGCAGTCGGCGTTATCTTCGTCGGAGTCGTAGAGGTTGTACTCGTAGACGAGCTCCTCGTTGGCGGCGATGTCGCGAATGGCGCGGATGTAGACGCGGCCGCCTGACTCCTCGGTGCGGCAGTTGGGGTCGCAGGAGTGGTTGAGGAACATGGCGGTGCCGAAGCCGTCGATGACGTCGCCCTTGTCGCCGAAGCCGAAGAGGTAGGTGACGGGGCGGTCGGCGTAACGCTCGTCGGCGAGCTCCTTGGAGATGCGGGCGCCGCCGTACTCGAGGACGCGGCGGCCGCGCGGGATGGGGTCGAGGGTGTAGCAGCCGGCGGCGTGGATGGAGGAGGAGCGGATGAGCAGGCGGGGAGTGGTGGCAGTGCGACTCGGCATGGGGTGGAGTATAGCAAGAGGGGCAGTGAGTAACGAGTAGTGAGTAGTGAAAGGCGAAGACGAAAAGGCTACCGCGGTGGGGCCGGGTGTCGTCTAATAGAGGTATGCAGGGTATGCGCTGGTTGGGAAGATTGGGGCTGGTTGGCGCCGGGATTGGCTTGATGCTGGCGGCGCGGCCCGTGCGTGCGCAGCAGCAGGGTGGGTGCACCTTTACCGATGAGAATGGCAAGACGGTGTTCTGGCCGAACTGCCAGGACCCTGCGGAGAAGAAGGCGCCGTCGCCGCCTGCGAATGGGCAGACGCAGACGCCGGGGCAAACTCCGGCTGCGGGAGGCTGCGAACCCGGCGAAGGCGTTCCCGTTCCCGGGCGAAGGCTCGGCGCCGGCGGCGAATGGACAGACGGCTCCGGCGGGACGGCCGGGCTCGGCGGGGAGCTCGTCTGCGGGTGCGCCGGGCGGTAGTGCGGCGTCTAAGTTTCCGTTTCCGGAACAGGACTCTGCCGGCGCGCCGGGGAGTGGGCCGCTGAAGGATTCGGGGAGTTCGGGGAACAGCTCCAGCAGTTCGAGCTCCAGCAGCAGCGGGCCACCGGAGCGCGATCCGACGGCAGGACCATTGGGGGATGGCGATACGGATCCGGCAGCGAAAGCTGCGGAGGCTCGGCGAGCGGCGCGGGAGAAGCGGGGGATTGATTTTCATCAGACGAGCGACCAGCGCGAGGCCGAAGACCTGAAGGTGGCGGCGTTCTATCGCGATGACGGCAACTACAAAGGCATGTACGAGCGTGCGGCGGATGCGGTGTCGCTGGCGGACGATGATGCGGAGGCGCATTTGGCGCTCGCCGAGGCGGCTCGGCGACTGGGGAAGCTGGATGAGGCGGAGACGCACTACAAGAAGTGCCTGACGCTGGATCCAGTGCCGAAGACGCGGAAGGCTGCGGAGAAGGCGCTGAAGGAGATGACCTCGGGTGGCTAGGCTGCGGCCTGGCTGTGGTGAGCCTGCTTACTTGAAGGGGCGGTTGAGGAACGCTGGGATGCCGGTGGGGAGCGGGCGTGGGAGCGGCTTGCTGCGGCTGTGCTTCGTGGCAGGCTCGGGTGGTTTGGGTGGGGTCCTGGGGCGGCGGCGCGTGGGGGATACCGGCGTATCTTCTGCGGTGGCGGCTGCGAGGTCGTCGGTGAGGTCTTCTTCCACGTTGAGATATTTGCGCAGGTAGCGGAGGGGCTCTTCGGCGAGCGCCATCTCGCGCAGGTGGTACTTCCAGGCGTCGCGGCGGGCGGAGCGGCGCATGAAGCCCTTGCGCTCGACGGTCTTGATGGTGCCGTCGGGCATGGGGCGCTGGAAGGTCTGGGAGGGAACGCTGAAGGTGATCTCTTCGCCGGCCTTCCAGAAGGCGTTGGCGAACTCGTGGGAGAAGAGCAGCGCGTAGTAGCGGCGCTGCTGGTCGAGGAGTTTGAGCGAGGCCTCGGCGCTGATCCAGGGGATGCCCAGGCGGCTGGTGTACCAGCGGCGGAACTCGAAGCCGTTGCCGCGCGCGCGGCCTACAACGATCGTGAGTAGTTCGAGGCGAGTCATTAAAAACAGAGTGTAGAGGATAGAGGGTAGAGCGTAGGGAAAAACTTATTTGCCAGCGCTATTCGCCGTAGTTGGTCTCGTTGCGGATGCGGTCGCGGAGGGCGTTGGCGTCTGGTGTGGGGGGCTCGACGACTGGCGCCAGGCGGGCGTGGCGGGCTTTCCAGAGGCGCAGCAGCAGCAGGATCAGGATGATGCCGAGGAGGAGGAAGGCGAAGGGGCCGATCCAGGCTACGGTGTCAAAGCCGCCGCGTACGGGCTCGGCGAGCGCGATGGGGCCGTACTTGGTCGTGAAGAATTTGAAGACCTGGGCGTCGGTGGCGCCGGCGTCGAGCTGGGCGTGCAGGTCGGCGATCTCACCGGTGGAGTTGGGGCAGCCGACGTGGTTGCATTCCAGCAGGATCTGGCTGCAGCCGCAGGTGCACATGAGGTCGTGGCCGAGGCGGTTGAAGCGAGCCGATGGGGAGCTTGCGCCGAGCATGGTGAAGGCGATGCAGACGATGGCGACGAGTTGGAGGGCGCGCTTATACATGGGGACCTTCCGGCGCGCTCAGGGGGATGGGGCCGCGGGCCAGGCTGCCGCCGAGGGCCTGGTCGGGGATCGACAGAGCGGGGACCTCGACGCGGCGCGTGGCGGGTTTGAGGGGCGGAACCAGCGCGATGAAGGTGCCGAAGATCACGATGACGACACCTACCCAGATCCAGTTGACCAGGGGATTGATGAAGAACTTGATGATGGGCTTGTCGTTGTCGGGGTTGGTGCCTTCGAAGACGACGTAGAGGTCGTTCGCGAGCGAGGAGTGGATGGCAACTACGGTGGAGGGTTGCGCGTGGTCGGTATTGACGAAGTAGACGCGGCGCTCAGGAGCGAGGCGCGTGATCTTTTTGCCGTTGTGATAGACGTCGAGCAGCGCGAACTGCGAGTCGTAGTTCGGATTGGAATCTTCGGAGTAGCTTTGGCAGACGACCTTGTAGCCGCCCACGTTCATGGAGTCGCCAAAACTCATCTCGGCCTCCTTGGACTGGTTGAACGCGGAGCCGGCGAGGCCGATGAACATGA
Source organism: uncultured Acidobacteriaceae bacterium (assembly GCA_963737325.1). Classification (GTDB taxonomy): domain Bacteria; phylum Acidobacteriota; class Terriglobia; order Terriglobales; family Acidobacteriaceae; genus Granulicella. The sequence goes on along the minus strand of CAVTSJ010000012.1, from coordinate 204,279 downwards.
TGACTACGCCGAAGTGAATCAGGTAGCCGCCGTAGCGCCGGGTGTTGCGGCGGGTGAGGAGGATGGTGGACTCGAACAGGTTCTTGCCGGTCTGGGTGTGGACGACGTTGGCCCCGCGCAGGAACTCGGCCACAATGGCGGTGATGACGCCGACGCCGAGCGCGATGCAGACCAGGGCGTAGATGCTGGAGCCGACGTCGCCGGCGGCTTGTGTGTCCGCGGACCAGGGGCGTATCCCGGCGATGATCAGCACGAGCGTGGTGACGATGATCGCGATGCAGGGAAGCACGAAGTTACGGCGAATGGCGCGCAAGGAGGTGGAACGCCAGGCCAGCAGCGGGCCGACTCCCGTTAAGAAGAGCAGGAAGATGCCGATGGGCACGGCCACACGGTTATAGAAGGGCGCGCCCATGGTGACCTTCGAGCCCTGAACGAACTCGGAGAGAACCGGGAAGAGCGTTCCCCAGAGAACCGTGAAGCAGGCCGCGAGAAGGACGAGGTTATTGAAGAGGAAGGAGCTCTCGCGCGAGACCAGCGACTCGAGATGATTCTCGTTGCGCAGGTGGTCGCGGTTATACAGATAGGTGAAGAGGCAGACGGCCATCACGAGGACGAGGAACCAGACGAACCAGGCGCCGATGTTGCTCTCTGCGAAGGCGTGCACGGAGCTGACCAGGCCGGAACGTGTGAGCAGCGTTCCTAGGATGGTGAGGATGAAGGTGACGAAGATGAGCCAGACGTTCCAGCCCTTCATCATGCCCCGTTTCTCTTGCATCATGACCGAGTGCAGGAAGGCGGTGCCGGTGAGCCAGGGCATGAGCGACGCATTTTCAACCGGGTCCCATCCCCAGTAGCCGCCCCAGCCGAGTACCGCGTAGGCCCAGTGCATGCCCAGGATGATGCCGCAGGTAAGAAAGAGCCACGCAACCATGGTCCAGCGGCGGGTGATGGCAATCCATTTCTCACCGGGATAGCGCATCATCAGAGCGCCGAGCGCGAATGCAAAGGGGACAGCGAACCCAACGTAGCCGAGGTAGAGCATCGGAGGATGGATGACCATCTCCGCGTATTGCAGCAGCGGATTGAGACCGAAGCCATCTGCCGGGCCGACGCCGCCGGGAACAATAGCGAACGGCAGAGCGACGAAGTTGATCAGCAGGAGAAAGAAGACCTGCACGCCGGCGAGGATAGTGGAGGCGTAGGCGTGGAGGGTGATGTCGGATTTGTGGCGGAGGCGAAGGACGAAGCCGTAGGCGGCGAGCAGCCACGCCCACAGGAGCAGCGAACCTTCCTGCCCGGCCCATATCGACGAGAATTTGTAGAAGCCGGGCAGCGCGATGCTGCTGTGGTGGAGGACGTAGTCGACCGAAAAATCGTTGGTGAAAAACGCCCAAACCAGGGCGAAGGCGGCGGCAGTTACGGCGATGAAGCTGGCGATGCCGGCGCGGCGGGCGGTCTCACGGATACGTTCCGGAGCGACGGCCAGGGCGCGGCCATTGGCGATGGCCCAGAGTGAGAGCGTCCCGGCAAGAAGGGTGTAGACCGTTAGCCCAAGTGCCAGGAGGAGGGAGACGCTGCCAAAGAGCGGCATGGGATGAGGCATGAGTGTGCACTTCCTTCGGTAACTATTCTCTCAGAACTGCGGGCGGGCGCGTAGGAACGGACGCGCACGTCCAGAGACAGGATAGGTCGGGAAGGAAGGAATGGTCGTGACTGTGATCACAAAAGCCTGGGCGGGGGAGTGGAGCGTGGTTCGCGAAGTCAGATCCTTGCGGAGCTGCTGGTTTCGATCAGCGTCTGCACGGTGGCGATGAGGTTCTGGGGAAGGAGGGGTTTCATGCGGAAGTCGACACCCAGGGCCGCGTATTCGTCTTCAGCTTCGGCGAGGCCGCTGATAACGAGCACGGGAATCTCGGGAGCAAACTCGCGAAGGCGGGTAACGAACTCCGCGCCGTTCATTCCGGGCATGATGTGGTCGGTGATGACGAGGTCGATGATCTCGGGGTAGTCGTTATTGCGGAGTTGCTCGAGGGCGCGCTCAGGACTGAGGACGGCGATGACGAAGTAGCCGGCTCGTTTGAGGATGGTTTGACGGGTGGCTGCCTGGATGGCGTTGTCGTCGATAAGCAACAAGGTGTGTGGCATGTGTTTCTTTGGCCTTATCGTCCGGGTTTATGGGAGGTTTATGACTTCAGCCTTGCCGCAGGTTCTCGGCTCTTTTTGGTGCATAACCGGATTCTGATGCAATGCACCCGGAAAAGGGTGCCCACCGGATTAAAGCACCAGTAGTCATGGAGATTCGTAGCGTTTATAGCACGGACGATCCGCGCGGGCTAACGTTTTCTTCACAGAGGCCGCCGATATCTAACTGAGATAATAGAGGTATGGCTCGCCGCGTCATTCGACAATATGAGTTTCTGCGCAAGATCGGCTCAGGGGGTAGTGGCGTGGTGTTTCTGGCCAACGATACCCTGTTGCAACGTCCGGTGGTGCTCAAGCTGCTGAAACGAGGGTCGCAAACACCGGAACAGGTGCGGGCGACGCAGCTGCGCGAGGCCCGCCTGGCGAGTGCCATCGATCACCCTAACGTCTGCGCTATCTATGAGGTAGGCGAAGAAGAGCTGGGCGACGGAGACTCGGAAGCCTACATTGTGATGCAGTATGTTCCGGGCAAGAGCCTGGACAAGGTGATTGCGGAGGGGCCGGCGAGCGTGCAGCTGGTGCTCTCGAGCGGCATGCAGATGGCCGACGGTCTGTCGGCCGCGCATACGCTGGGGATCTTCCATCGGGATCTGAAGCCGGCGAACGTCATGCTTACCGACGGCGGCCTGATCAAGATTCTGGACTTTGGCCTGGCGCGGCAGTTGAAGCGGGACAACGTGGACTTTGACCCATCGTTGACCACGCAGCCGGTAACGCCGGCTTTTGCCGGAGCGACGTATACGGCACGCGGCGGGACGATCGCGTACATGGCGCCGGAACAGTTTGTGACCGGGCAGTCGAGCGTGCAGAGCGACATCTTTGCGCTGGGGCTGATCCTGTACGAGATGGTGAGTGGGCGACACCCCTTTCATAGACCAGACGCGCAGGAACTGCAGAGTATCCGCGCGATCCAGTATGCGGAGCCGCCGGCGCTGCGCGAGATTGTGCCGGACTTACCCGTAGAGCTTGAGAGCGTGATTCTGCGCTGCCTGGAGAAGCAGCCCTCGGAGAGGTATGCGTCGGCCGCGGAGCTGCGCGAGGGGTTGAAGACCATTGTGAAGTCGCTGCAACTGGACTCGATGCTGATGCCGGGTGAGGGCGCGATCAACATGGCGATGCAGCAGCGCCTGGATATGGATCGGCCGGAAGAGGAGAAGCGGACTACGGGTATTCTGTCGATGCTGGCGGAACGGTTCCGGGATAGCACGTCGAGTACGGCGTCGAAGGGACCGAATATTGTGGTGCTGCCGTTTGTGAATCTGGAGTCGAGCGACTCGCGGCAGTTTTATGGGTATGCGCTCGCCGATGCTTTGGCAGCGCGGCTGGCGAAGGTTCCGTCGCTGGTGGTGCGGCCGTCGAGCGCGCTGATGGATGTGCCGACGCGGCAGCTTGATCCGCTGAGTGTGGGGCGGAAGCTGATGGTGGACTTCGTGCTGGCAGGAAGCTTTCTGCGGTCGGAGAAGGGCTTCGACCTGAACTGGCAGCTGCTCGATGTGGCAGGGCAGAGTGTGCGTACTGGCGGCGCCATCAGCGTGGCGAGCTTCGACTTGATCGCCGTGCAGACCGAGATCTGCGACGAGGTGTTCGCCGAGCTGCATGGATTCGGCGGCCTGCAGATGGGCGCGCCGGGGCCGGCCAGCGTGGCGTTTTTGGGAGCGGCGGTTTCGGAGGAGTATTTGCAGGCGCGCGCGCTGCTGAGCTCGTTTATGTCGCGGACGGGGAGCCGGGATGAACTGGATCGCGCGCGGGAACTGTTTGAGCGTGTGGTGAAACGCGATCCGGATTATGCGCCGGGATGGTCGGGACTGGGGATTACGCAGCTGCAATATGCGCGACATGGATTGGGCGGGCAGATGCATGTGCTGGAGGCGCGGCGATCGTTTGATAAGGCGCTGGAGCGCGATCCGTCGTCGGTGGAAGCAAATTTATATCGCGTGTACATGTTGCTGAGCCGTGGTGAAAAAGAGAGCGCGCGGCATGGGATCGAGCGGCTGCTGCAGACTGCCGGCAATGACTGGAATGTGCACCTGGTGGCCGGGCTTACGCTGCGCATCGATGGCTTGTATGAGGAGGCGCTGAACCAGTTCAACACCTCTCTGCGGCTGAACCCGTCGAATGCGGCGATGATCTACAACCATCGCGCGCGGGTGTATCAGTATCAGAACCAGCTGGAGCTGGCTGGCGATGAGATTGAGAAAGGCCTCACTCTCGAGCCGAAGCAGCCGTTGCTGCGCATCTCGAAGGGCTATCAGCAGATGCGGCAGGGCCAGCTGGAAAAAGCCATCGAGACGCTGGAGCAGGTGACGCGCGACGACTCTACGCTGCGGATTGTGTTTCCGACGATTGCGATGTGCTATGTGCAGTTGGGTGATCGCGCACGCGCTGCGGAGTTTGTGCTGGAGGAGACGCTGGCCGCGGCCGAAGCGGATAGCGAGATGGCCTATCGGCTGGCAACGTACTTTGCGGTGGAAGGTGATTCGTCCGAGGCGCTGCACTGGCTCCGTCGCGCGATCTACCTGGGCAACGAGAACTATCCGTGGTTCAGCATCAATCCAGCTTGGCGCGGAATGGTGGAGAACCCTGACTTTCAACGGATCCTTGAAGATTTGAAGAAGAGCTTTAAGCGCAATCAGAAAAACTGGAAGCGGCTATTGTCGCAGGTGATGGGATAAGGCAGGAGATAGGAAGAAGTTAAGCAAAAGGCAAAGGCCCTCGGTGTTCCGAGGGCCTTCAGTTTTGAGGTGGAGTGGGGAGGGGAGTTAATGTGCAGTTGGGGCTACTTGCAGAGGGGTGTTGAGGGTGAAGACAATCGATGTGCCGCTGGGCAGTTCCTGCTGGCGGTCATGCCGGAGCCACCAGATGGTTGCGGCGCCGGCGCCTACGCCCAGACCCACGCCCGCGCCAACAGGGCCGGCGATGACAGCTCCGGCGACAACCGCAGCGGTTGTGGTGAGACCGACGGCTGCAGCGGTCTGGCCGGGATGCGTGTTGCCGACGATAGTGCCTTCATTGTTGACGTGCGAATCGGCGTAGTGGTCGAGGTCGGTGACTTCAGCGCGGATGGGATACACCGTGCCGTCGGGCAGGCTGACCGAGTCTGGCTGAAGGCGAATGGCCGACGGGCCGCTGATGCGACGGCCGCCATGAATCCGCGTGACGCGGCCGTAGACGATGCTGCCTGCCGGTAGAAGAACGACTCCGTTTCGGCTGATGTCTGTGGAGAGTGCGGCCGTGAAGCGAGAGCCTTGCAACGTGGTCTGGGTTGAGATCGGCTGCTGTAAGGTGCCACTCAGTTGCGTGCCGATGGGCAACTCGTTGGGTCCTACGGGGACGTAGGTGACGATCTGGCCGTCAGGATCGCCGACGACGCCGGAAGTGCTGACCGAGGCGGTCTGCGTCGGCGGGTTCCGCTGGTAGAGAATCGGCGCCGAGGCGGCAGGGGTGGTCACGGTAACCGTCGCTGACGGAGTTGCGTGCGAGGGTGGGACGTAGTGCGAGGTCTGGGCGTCCGGCGCCACAGACTGGGTGTCGTCGAGGTCTTCGGGATGCGAGGTCCCGGTCATCTGAGCCAACAGAGGCGCGCCCGCCAGCAGAACGGCGGCGGCGATGAGTGGGAGAGAACACTTCATCTTCATTGAGGACCTTCTCCTGAGATCTGCGGTGCGAACGCACATTTTAAAAAAGTGCTGATACACCCAGGTAAAGAGTAGACGCGGGATGGACGCCGTGGTGAGGATCTTGGGTCAGCGCATCCCGGCAGTTAACCCGAAGATTAACAGGTCCTTGCGGCGCGAACGTCGGCTTGGCGGCTAGCGGGAAGGCCCGGACGGGCCTTGAGCGAGGATGCGCTCATAGTAGCGCTCGTACAGGGGAATGATGCGAGAGGCGCAGAAGTGATCCTGCGCCGTGCGCCGGGCGGCGTCGGAGAGGCGCTCGAGCAGCGCAGGATCGCTGAGGATCGAGATGGCGCCCTCGGCCATGGCGTCTACATCGCCGACGTCGAAGAGCAGGCCATTGACGCCGTCATCGATCAGCTCCGGTACGCCACCGACGCGGGTGGCCACGGCGGGAACGCGGCAGGCCATGGCCTCGAGTGCGGCGAGGCCGAAGGACTCCATCTCAGAGGGCATGAGCATGAGGTCGGAGAGGGCGAGGAGCTCGTTGACGTTCTCCTGCTTGCCGACGAAGTCGACGCGGTCTCCGATCCCTAGCCGCATGGCTAAGAACTCGGCCGCGGACCGGTCAGGCCCGTCGCCGATCATGAGCAGGCGGGCGGGCAGGGCGCGAGAGACGCGGGCGAAAGTTTCGATGACGTCAAGAACGCGTTTGACCGGGCGAAAGTTGGAGAGGTGCACCAGCAGGCTTTCGCCGGGCTTGGCGAAGCGCGGACGCTGCTCGGCGACGAGTCCCGGGTTGCGAACGTAGAAGTCGCAGTTGACAAAGTTGCGGATGACTTCGATCTCGCGCGTGATGCCGAGATTCTCGTGCGTGCGCTCGCGGAGGTGGGACGAGATCGCGGTGACGCCGTCGGACTCGTCAATGCCGAAGCGGGTGATCGGCAGATAGGAGCGGTCCAGGCCGACGAGGGTGATGTCGGTGCCGTGGAGGGTGGTGATGAAAGGCAGATGGCGGCCGCGTACGGCGAGCATCTGGCGGGCGAGCAGGGCGCTGACGGAGTGGGGAATCGCGTAGTGGACGTGCAGCAGATCGAGGCAGTGGAGCTCGGCCACCTCGGCCATGCGGGTGGCCAGGGCGAGGTCATAGGGAGGGTACTCGAAGAGCGGATAGTTCGAGACCGGGACCTCGTGGTAGCGGATGTTGGCGTCGCGGCCGGCGAGGCGGAAGGGCTGCGAGTAGGTGATGAAGTGAATCTCATGGCCGCGCGCAGCAAGTTCGATGCCGAGCTCTGTCGCAACGACGCCGGAGCCCCCGTAGGTCGGATAACACGTTATGCCAATCTTCATACTGCTCCCGCTGTGACGATCTTTATGGGTTACCTGTTAACCGTGTTGAGCTGCGCTGCTTCTCTGTAGTTGATGAGTTGCGGGAGCGGAGGATTCGAACCTTGCGAGTGTTCGTGTGAAGTCTGGAAGAACGCATCGAGGAGGGCCGCGCGTTCGATGTCGCGCGTGGCGCGGAGACGGGTTCTTACGGCGTCGAGGTCGCGATCGTTGTAGCCGGGATGGCAGACCAGCTCCCATGTCCCGCTGGGCATGGCGTCGAGGATCGCGCGGAGCGTGTTGGGGTTGAGATTGCCGGTGGCCGAGATGCCGAGCGTGCCGTTGGTGGTGCGGACGCTGCCGGAACGAATCTGCGGCAGCGCGAGAAAGCGCGACTGTAGGGTCCGAAGCGCGGCGATTTGGACGCGGCGAAGGAGGGGGCTCTTGCCCAGGGCGATGCTCCAGCGCGGCTCGAATGGATTGCGGATGGCGGGGATGCCGGCGCGTTCGGCTACGGCGAGGAGGGGGCGAGCGACGCGAGTGAGGATGTGAGTGTGCTTGTGGGTATCGATGTGGGTGAGGGCGATGCCTTGTTGCTGAATGCAGGTAATCTGGGCGTGCGCCTCGCGCGCGATCTCGGCTGCGGAGACTTTGCCGATCAGGACGGCCGCGAAGAAATCCGTTACCGATGCGCGGAAGGATTTGTGATCGGGGCCAAGGAGCGTGGGGATGGTTTCGGGAGGCGAGAGGGGCACACCGTCGGTGAGGACGATGTGGCAGCCGATGCCGAGCGAGGGCTGCGCGTTCGCGATGCGGATCGCGTCGTCGAAGGCGGGGCCGTTCGCCATGAGGGTGGCGGAGGTGAGCGCTCCTGCCGAGTGTAGCTCGGCGATGGCGCGATTGATGCCCGGGGTGAGGCCGAAGTCGTCTGCGTTAAGGATGAGGCGCGCGGGCATCGTAAGAGCTGGCTGGCTTCGGTGGGGTTGTGCGTAAAGGCGCGAAGAAAAGTGGTGGGCCGTGAGGGACTCGAACCCCCGACATCCTGCTTGTAAGGCAGGCGCTCTAACCAACTGAGCTAACAGCCCACTTTTGGGCACGAACCTCAGTGTAGGCGATTGAGGGCTTCGGAGCAATGCACGGGACGGCGGGATATCATGGACGTCGCGCCGTCTGTCGGCGCGCCAGGGGAGAAGTAGAAACCATGAAGGCATTGGTAAAGAGCAAAGCGGAGCAGGGATTGTGGCTGGAAGATATTCCGGTTCCGGAGATCGGGATCAACGATGTGCTGATTCGCGTGCGCTATACCGGCATCTGCGGGACCGACGTGCATATCTACCAGTGGGACGAGTGGGCGCAGAAGACCATCCCGGTGCCAATGGCGATTGGGCATGAGTTCGTTGGCGAGATTGTCGCCGTGGGTTCGAACGTAAATGATTTTTATCCCGGCGACATTGTGAGCGGCGAAGGGCATGTTACGTGCGGCCGCTGCCGGAATTGTCTTGCGGGCCGTCGACATCTCTGCGCCCACACACTCGGCGTTGGCGTGAATCGCCCAGGCGCGTTCGCGGAATTTATCTCGCTGCCGATGACCAACATCTGGCGCCACGATCCGAAGATCAATCAGGAGGTTGCGGCGATCTTCGATCCGTTTGGCAATGCGGTGCACACGGCGCTGTCGTTCCCGCTGCTGGGGGAGGACGTGTTAATCACTGGTGCCGGGCCAATTGGTATCATGGCGATTCCGGTGGCCAAGCATGCGGGCGCGCGGCACATCGTGATTACGGATATGAACCCGTACCGCCTGGCGCTGGCGAAGAAGATGGGGGCGACGCTTGCAGTGAATGCGGCCGAGACAACTCTTGCTGATGTGCAGAAGCAGCTTGGAATGCAGGAAGGGTTCGATGTGGGGCTGGAGATGTCAGGAAATGCACAGGCGCTGCGCGATATGATCGCAAACATGTCGCATGGTGGGAAGATTGCGATTCTGGGCATTCCTGCAAAAGAGGCGCCGATGAACTGGCGCGACGTGATCTTCAACATGCTCACGATCAAGGGAATCTACGGCCGCGAGATGTACGAGACCTGGTACAAGATGTCGGTGATGCTGGAGTCGGGCGTGGACATTGAGCCGGTGATTACGCACCGGTTTGCGCACAACGACTTTCAGAAAGGCTTCGACGCGATGATATCGGGACAGACCGGCAAGGTGGTGCTGGACTGGACGAGTCTGATTAAGTGATCGGCTCTAGTTGAAGGCGGCGCAGGCGGAGGCTTCCTCCTCATGGAGAGTCGTGTACTTGGTGATGCCCACCATGGTGAAGACTTTCTTGAAGTGAGGGCTGAGGCCGAACGAGTTGATCTTCTGTCCTTTCTTGCTGGCGGCGATCATCATCTGGATCACCAGCGCAATCCCGCTGGAGTTCAGATATTCCACCTTGGAAAAATCCAGGAGAATCCGCTTGACGCTATCGGGCAGGCCTTCGTACGTGCCCATCACGGCCGGCTGCGAGGCGCTGGTGATGTCGCCTGAGAAACGCATGACGGTGATGGGATCGCCGGCGGGCGCCGGCACTTCTTCGACGGTAACGCGGGTCACTGGTTCCGGCATGCTCTCTCCGATATCCAAATCATTGTAGGGTATCGCTACGCCTGCGGGTTACTCAGATGAATGACCATGCGAGCATAGCTGCCCTCGGGTGGAGAACTGACCCACTCGGCTTCGTCCACCAGCGCCTGGATGAGGAACATGCCCATGCCGCGCGCCTCCTCTTCGCCCGTCATCTTCTTGTCGATGTCGGGAGCGTGAGTCTTGCTCTGCGGACCTTCGCCATTGTCGGTGACCTTGACCTCGAGCGAGTTGGAGTCCATGGAGAGCACTACGCCGACGCTGAGCGATTCATCGAGCTTGTTGCCGTGTTCCATGGCGTTGATGCAGGCCTCGGCCACGGCGGTCTTGAGGTCGTCAACGCGCTCTTCGCTAAATCCCATCAGGCGCGCCACGCTGGCCGCGGTGTTCATGGCAACCTTTTCGTAGCCCAGACGCGAGGGCAGGCGCAGCTCGATACTGCTGCTGCTGGCTCTCCCGCCGCCTGTCGTTTTCTTGCCGCCGCTTGTTGCTTGATTGCTCAACGCTATCCTCCCTCATCGCCTTACGATACACAGCGTTGAGAAGACACTTTGGCCTATCTGCCAGAGTAGAGTAGCAGTCCATTCACGTTCGGCAACGAAAATCTTGCGGGATGAGCCTTGAGTGGAACGATGCGGGTGGTTATAGATGAGGTACACTTTCACCAGTTGAACCCCCGCGCTGGGCTAGAGACGACCAAATATCGAGCGAAGAAGGAGTTACAGGCATGAGCATGAAGTTGACGACCCGGGAAGTGAGCGGGGTAACCATTGTCGATTTGAGTGGGAAGATCACCCTGGGTGAAGGCGGCATGACGCTGCGTGAGGAAGTCCGACAGCTGCTGGCCAAGGGGCAAAAGAAGATCCTGCTGAACCTGGCAGATGTGAATTACATAGACAGCTCGGGGCTGGGCGAGCTGGTGAGTGCCTATACCGCGGTGAAGAATGCCGGCGGGGAGCTAAAGCTGCTCAACCTCACCAGCAAGGTGCGCGACCTGCTCGTGATTACGAAGCTGGTCACTGTGTTTGACGTCAAGGATGACGAGGCGGCGGCTGTATCGTCGTTCGCATAACGACATTTTGTACGGGGTGCGGCCGGGGCGCCCGGAGTTACGCTGCGTCGCGCCGCACCTGAAACACCAGGATGTCATCTTCCTGCCCAAAGTTCTGAGCGGCGACGGCGATCTCTTCCGCGGTGGTTGTATCTTTCAGCAGCTCGTTGATCCGGTCGAAGCCGAGCAGGTTCCCGTGGGCGTCCTGTGCCTCGACAATGCCGTCTGACATGAGGATGAGCGAGTCGCCGTGATTCAAGGTGAAATACGTGACCGAGTGTTCTGCATCGGGAATCGTGCCTAGCGGCAGGGCGCCCTCAATCTCCATCTCTTTCCCATTTAAATATGGCGGCAGCTGACCAGCATTGGCGAGAGTCGCACGGCCAGCTGGATCAATATAGAGGATCTGGCAGGTGGCGCTGGAGTGCTGCCGCTCGCACAGCTGCACGTTAACCTCATGCATCATCTGCACGGGATCCTGGCTGTGCAGGGCAGCGCCGCGCAGAGCTCCGACGATCGTTGCCACCAGCATACCCGCCTGCATTCCTTTGCCCGTAACGTCGCCAACAATGATCAACACCGAGCCGGGGACGTCGCCGGGAAGCACCTGGAAGAAGTCGCCGCCAACTTCGCGTGCAGGACGATAGGCGCTGTCAATGGTAAGGCCGGGAATCTCTGGCAGTTTGCTGGGGATAAGGATCTGCTGGACTTGCTGGGCCTGTTGAATCTCAAGCTTCCACTGCTCCTTCAGTTGTTGCGTCTGGAAGTAACGCATGAGCAGAAGGATAGTAATCATGAGCAGCGAGACCACGGTCGCAATGGTTCCCAGCGATATCTCGAATCCCAGAACTGGGAATACGGTGAGGGGCCTGAGGACGTGGATGAGACGCATCTCATGCTGATAATTCGCGACAAATACAAGGACGACGGCAGTGGCAGCCATCCAGCCCTCGGTCTTTTGCCGCCTCAGGCCTCGAATCGTTACTAGAAACAGCAGTACGCCAAGGTACAGCTTGGCGATCAACAGAATGGGATTGATGATGGTCGAATAGTGCGTGGGCACATGGTTGACGTAGAGCGGTGGACGTACCATCGCCGTACCGATGACAAGAATTCCCACCACCGACCACACCAGCCAGTGCAGCCGGTCCATCCGCCACAGCCGGAACCAGTACCCCCAGAAGATGACCCAGAGACCGATACGCAGGGGCTGGAAGATGACATTGATCAGGAAGACGGCGAGATCCTGCCCGATCCACGGGGCAAAGTTTACCGACTGCACGATGGTATTGGAGAGCAATGTAACCAGGCATACCAGCGCCAGCCATAAATAAGCCTTGTCCTGACGATCCAGCCAGAAGAGAGCGAGGCTCATGAGCAAGGCCATGAAGAGGATCATCGACTCTACAAAGCCAGTGACTAAATCACGGGCGTTGCCGTAGACGGCCAGTTGCGTAAGGGCTCCGATAACGGATGCGTAACCGAGCACCGGGGGTCCATGAAGGCCGCCTGCATCGGGAAAATTGAAGCGCGTGGCGCTATCCATCCAAACGCGGATGGCGATCGTGATGATGCCATCGTGAATGTCTTCGGGCAGGGGGAACGCTTCGGGCAGGGTGCTGTACGCGGTTACGTGACCGGGAGTGAATGTTCCGAAAGAGCCAATCTCCTCGCCATTCACGAACACCTGGTAGGCGTCGTCGACCTGGTCAGGCATCTTCAGGGCGAGGCGGCGGGTGGCGCCCTCGATGTTGACCCGCAAGCGGTACCAGGCATAGCCGGAGTACTTGGGATAGCCGAGAGCCGTCCAGCCGGGCAGATCCCCGCTGACCGCGATGGTGGCATCGGATGAGCCGGGAGGCGGCGTGAGGTCCACGGAGGACCAGCTCGAGTCGTCGAAGCCGGTCTGTGCCCAGGCCAGGTTGTCGCCGGTGCGAAACTTCCAGGGTCCGTTCAGTTGGACGGAGGACTGGCCCAGTTTGACTATGGGTATAGAAGCTGAGGGCGTCGCGCTGGCGTTAGCATGCTTGCCCGCAACCGGTGCACCCTGCGCACCAGCCGTTAGGACGCCCAACAGCATCGACAACGCCCAGCACCCACGGCGCATAGCAACTCCCAGTGCGAAGGATTCAGAGTTTCAGGATCGGGCCCGCCAACGACTGCCATTCCGGCAGGTACCCTCCTGCATCCGCGATCTCCCGGTGAGGAATTGTAGCGCCCTGGCCGGAGATTGCTGCAGCAAAAGAAAGAGGGAACCTTACGCTAGGTAAGGTCCCCTCATTCTCGCACGGTTATGAATACCGAAAACAGATGAAGTCGTTCAGGAACTCGCTTTACGAGCCCAAATTGGCTCCATCCATACGGCGGCGGTAGATGAACGCTGCGGACAGGAGAAATCCTGTGGCAAGCAGCATGAGGCTGGCGGGCTCAGGGGTTGACGACACCGTGCCATCAGGGAATTTCCTGTAGTTGACACCCTGTTCCTCGATTGTAAACGTGTCCGTTGTACACCACTCGCTTGCAGGCGGGATGTCCAGGCCCGTGAAAAGGAACTGGTACACATCGCCGATGAGCGTATAGGTGCACGTCACGCCAGGTGCTGTTGACATGCAACCGCCGCCACCATCTGCCACCGTGTACTTATTCGCCGTGATGTCAATCAGCAAGCTTGTGAGTGTCTTGCCGGTATCGTTCGCAAGGGTTACGCAGCCGTCGGTGTTAGGCGTACCGAACCCGCAGGAGCCGAACGAAACGGTGAGAGGGCTGCCGTAGTAAGGAATCCCAGGCCCAGCGTCCTGTACACCGAGCTTGAAGTCATCCGCCTTTGCCATACCGCTCAGGGCGCAGACCAACATCAGCGCAAATAGATATCGTAAAAATTTCATTTCAGAATTCTCCTTGGGAGGTGCCTTTGATTTCGGTTCTTAACTGTGCGTCTTGCTACACCATTGCGGGGCCGGAATTCCATCCAAACAGAGGGTGATTCCGTGAAAATGGCTTGCTGGCTGGCAGCTGGCCTGGTCAAGGCAACTGTGTGGGAGAAGATCACGGTTGCAAACAGGGTTACCCGTCCAGTGAGCCTTGCCTGGAGTTGCTGTCATTCCAGAGAGTGCTCCAGTGACGGAAAGTCGAAAGCTCGAAAGATTTGCAACAGGAGCCCTCTGCGGCTGCTGCTGTTTTGTCACGTCGGGCCGAACCACGATGATGCCCTGGTAGTGAGTTTTGGGCCCGAGCGGAATGTGCCAAATCTTTGCTATGCCAGAAATAGAGCAAACGGCGTGCCAAACAGAGAGGGGCTAAATCTCTGCATTCTCGGGGCTTAGCTGTGGATTTCTGCTGGAGTTTGCACTTTCTTGCACTGTTCGGGAGAAGTATCTTCCGCCCCCAACAGCCTCCAGGACGATTACCATCGATCCGGAGACCGATCTGTCGCGGAACAAAGGAGATCACCTATGCAAAGCAGCGTGATGCAAAGCAACGTGATGCAAAAGAGCCTGGAAGCGTTGAAGTCGGCTGGAACCGCAGTGATTTCCGATGTATTCGACAGCATGCAGAAGATGCCGCCGATACTGGACCTCTGCCTCCGTCCGATTGGGCCGGCGACAGTCTTTGCCGGGCCAGCCTATACCATCACCGGCGAGTCCGTGAGATATACGGGGGGAGATCGAGCCAAGCTCGCGGCGATCGACAATATGCCAGAAGGCGTGGTGGCGGTGTGGGCCAGCAGGTGTGCCAAAGGTGTCTGCTGCTTTGGCGATCTGCTGGCGAGCGCGATGCGGTCGCGTGGATGCGTTGCGGCCGTGGTCGATGGCGGAGTACGCGATACGGCGTATCTGGCCGACTTCGGGATGCCAGTGGTGGCGCGCTACCGAACGCCAGCGCAGGGAGTTGGGCGCTGGCGTGTGACGCAGTCGCAGGCGAAGGTATGGGTGCGGGGGGCACTGGAAGAGTGGCTGTGCGTGAGCCCATGTGACATCGTCGTGGGAGATTCTGACGGGGAGATTGTGATTCCGCACGCGATGCTGGAAGAGGTAACCGCCAAGGTGGTCGAGTGGTCGCGGCTGGAGACGGGCGCGCGCACGGAGATCGTCGCGGGGATGCCGCTGCTCGAGGCGTTGGAGAAGTACGGGCATCTGTAGTTGTGGGGATGTCGAAAGGTCTATTCGGCAAGCAGCAGACGCAGGTCGCGGAGATTGTTGCCAGTAGGGCCGGTGCTGATGGTTGCGCCGACGCGTTGCAGGACAGAGGTAGCGCGAAACTCCGTGAGAGTCATCAACGCCTCGGAACGCAGGCGCGGATTTTCAAGGGTGCGCCCATCGACGACCGCTCCGGCAAAACGGCTGTTGCCGTCGATGCCGTCAGACCCAGCCGACAGCACCGCGATCGAACCGTCCGAGGGCTGGAGGCGTGTCGCGGCGTAGAGCGCGAAGTGCTGATTGCGGCCGCCGATGCTCGCGGCCCTAAGGCGATTGCCGGGAATCGAGACCGTGATCTCGCCAACAGAGATGAGGCAGACGCGCGGATGAACGCGGCGCAGGGTGCGAAGGCGGCCCAGCAGATAGTCGGCGGCTGCGTCGCACTCCCGGTCGTCGCAGGTGTTGTCGACGACGGCGTGGAAGCCAAGCTGACCGGCTTGGCGGCGCGCAGCTTCGGCCAGGCTTGCGCCATCCAGCAGCGTGACGGCGTGGGGTGTGAACTCACCGGGCTTGGGCGTCTCGGTCAGGGCAGGATTGAGGAAGAATCGCTGCACGGAAGCAGGAAAGTGCGCGAGCAGGGCGTCGCGGGCAAGGATCTCGCGGCACTCATCGAGCGTAGTGGTGTCGGGCAGGGTGGGGCCGGAACCGAGGGCGTCGAGGTGGCCACTGGGAACGTCGGAGACTAAGAGCGAAACGCACGTGGCTCCGCGGGCTGCGAGAGCCAGGCGCCCACCCTTAACGGCGGAGAAGTGTTTGCGCACGCAGTTGATGTCGGCGATGGAGTCAGCGCTGTGGATGAGCGCGCGATGGAAGGCGATGGTGTCGCCCAGCGAAATCGCGGGGTCGAGCGGCAACTCCATCATGGCCGAGGCGCCGCCGCTGATCAGAAAGAGGCAGAGCGTTTCGTCGGGGATTGAGGATGGGATTGCGGTGAGCAGGTCGATTGCCGCGCACGCTCCGGCAAAGGAAGCTTTGTTGGGAAGCGGATGGCCGCCGGTGAAGAACTGAAAGCCCGCGGGCAGGGGTGTGGGCGACGATGGAGCGATGACGACGCCCTGTGTCTCAAAATCGGACAGCGGGGCGATACGTGGAAGGAGGGACTCGAGCATGACGCCAGCAGCCTTGCCGGCGGCGAGGATGCGCAGGTGCCGGCAGCCGGCGAGGTCGACGCTGGTATCTCCAAGTTGGAGCGTTCGGGCGCCGTCGTTCGAGATCGCGACGCGAACCGAGCGTTCCATGGCTCGCTCGACACTGCATTCTCTGAGCGCGGAGGCAAAGAGGCTGCGCGCGACCAGGGGCAATGGCGCCTGGCCAAGGATGATCCGAAGGGAGTCGGTCGGAATGTCCGTCATGAGCTTAATCGTTGCTGCGGGCGCAGTTTGAGCTTACGACTTCTGTAGCGTCCGAATATAAGCCACGGCCGCCTTGATCTGGTCGTCGGTGAGTTTACCGGCGTAGGCTGGCATCTTTCCCTTGCCCGCCTTGACGATGGCGATAAGATCTGCATCGGGCGTCTTGATCACGGCCGGGCTTTTGAAGGACGCAGCCTTGATGGCATGGCCAGCGGGTGTGTTGGCAGTGCCGTCGGGGCCGTGGCACATCTGGCACTTGGCCTTGTAGATGTCCGCGCCGCTATTTTGAGCCAGTGCCGGCAGGGCGATGGCGGCGGCCAGGGCGCTGATTGCTGCAAATTTCACGTACATCTTCACGAATGACTCCTTTGTGCCGATAGTCTCTCGTACGGATCGGTTTAAGCCGCACTATACGCCAGGCGGCCTGGAACTCGCGGTGACGCACAGCAGTACCCCACAGGTAATATCAAAGAGAGTAGTACGAAGGTGGATAGGAGAGATTGTTTCGATGGCAAGGCCGATCATTGTTACGGGCGCTGCGGGATTTATCGGGCGCAACACGGTTGCCGGGCTCAACGCCCGCGGCGAAAACGAGATCATCCTGGTAGACGAGCTGGGCAAGGATGAGAAGTGGAAAGATCTCGTCGGCCTGCAGTACGAGGACATTGTTACGCCCGAGGAGTTTCTTGGCCTGATTGAGGACGGGGCGTTTGTGAACGCGCGGTCGGTGATCCATCTCGGCGCATGCAGTGCGACGACCGAGAAGGATGCCGGCTTCCTGGTGCGCAACAACTACCAGTACACGCGCGTGCTGTGCAATTGGGCGCTTTCCAATGAGATTCGATTTGTGTACGCATCGAGCGCAGCAACCTATGGCGATGGCGCCGAAGGTTATGATGACGCCGATGCGGTGACCCCCACACTGAAGCCGCTCAACATGTATGGCTACTCCAAGCAGATGTTCGACCTGTGGGCGCTCAAGCACAACCTGTTCCAGCAGACGGCCCAGCGTTCGCATGAGACCAGCGGGTCAAACATTGTGGGGCTTAAATACTTCAACGTCTTTGGGCCGTACGAGGATCACAAAGGGGATATGCGTTCGGTGGTGTCGAAGAGCTACGAGCAGATCCGCCAGATTGGCGTGGTGAAGCTCTTCAAGAGCTACCGGCCGGAGTATAAGGATGGCGAACAGATGCGCGACTTCATCTACGTGAAGGACGCGGTGGATGTGACCCTGCATTTTGCCCTGCAGCCGGCAGATGCTCCGGGAGGCCTCTTTAACTGCGGGACCGGCAAGGCGCGCACCTGGGTTGCCCTCGCAACGGCTGTCTTCAGCGCGATGGGCCTGCCGCCGAAGATTGAGTTCATCGAGATGCCGCAGCAGCTGCAGGGGAAGTATCAGTACTTCACCCAGGCCAACGACGCCAAGCTGCGCGCAGCCGGATATACGAAGCCCTTTACCAGTCTCGAAGAGGGTGTGCGCGAGTACATCACGGAATACTATCTGCCGCGTGAAGGCCAAGTTTAACCCGTAGGAATGCCTGAACGGGGTATTCTGGCTTGGCCATGCAAAGACCCAAGAGGACGAAGGTCATCTATCCGGGGACGTTCGACCCGCTGACGAACGGTCATCTCGACCTGATCGCGCGGGCGTCCAAGATCGTTGACGAGCTGGTGGTTGCGGTCCATCGTAACTCCGAGCGCGGCGGCTCGGGCAAGGGCAAGCCGCTGTTCACGTTTCTCGAGCGCGAGCAGATGCTGCGTGAAGCGACCACCGAGATTCCTAATGTCTGGGTGACGACCTTTGACGGCCTGCTGGTGGATTTCGCCAAAGCACAAAACGCGAAGGCCGTGCTGCGTGGTATTCGGGCCGTATCCGACTACGAGTACGAGTTGCAGATGGCCATGATGAACCGCAAGCTGGATCCCGAAATTGAAACCCTATTCATGATTCCCGGCGAGCGCTACACCTACGTGAGCTCGCGGCTGGTGAAGGGCGTCTTCGAGCTGGGCGGTGATGTGACCAGCATGGTGCCCCCCAACGTCATCGAGCGGTTGAAGCGCAAGTCGCTGGGCAAGATCTCGTGAGCGACCAGCAGCAGCCGGCTGCGATTATGGGCCTTCAGGAACAGTTCGGCCAGATCGACATCTACGTCTTTGACCAGATTCTCCGCGGGAATATCGCGGCGGAGATGCGCGTACTCGATGCCGGCTGCGGCTATGGCCGAAACCTGGTGTACCTTCTGCGCGAAGGCTGCGAAGTCTTTGCGCTGGACGCGAATGCCGAGGGCGTCGCGCATGTGCGCGCTCTGGCCCGCGAGCTGGCGCCTGAGTTGCCGGCTGTGAACTTCCGCGTGGGTGCGATCGAGGCGATGGATTTTCCCGACGCCTTCGCCGACGTCGTGATCTGCAGCTCGGTGCTGCACTTTGCCCGCGATGAACAGCATTTCCTGGCGATGATTTCGGAGCTCTGGAGGGTCCTGCGGCCGGGCGGCCTGCTGTTCTGTCGCCTTGGGTCGCGTATTGGGATGGAGTTTGAACGGCTACGGAAGAATATCTACCGCATCGGCGACGGCTCGGAGTGGTTCCTGGTGGACGAGGCCGTGCTGCTGCGCATGACCGAGCAGATGAACGGCCTGTTAGTCGACCCGCTGAAGACTACCATCGTGCAGGATTACCGCTGCATGACGACCTGGGTGGTGCGGAAACGGACCGAACGCCGATAGCCGGGGCCAACCCTTTCACTCCACCGCAAAATCTGAAAGACTAGTAGCCATGAGTACAGCGACTGCTACAAAAGTCCTAACCGACAGGATCAATCGGATCGAAGTTTCGGCCACCATGGCCATCACCGCCGAAGCACTCAAGCTGAAGTCGCAGGGCATTGATCTGGCGGACTTTGGCGCAGGCGAGCCCCACTTCTCCACGCCGCAGCATATTAAGGATGCGGCGATCCTGGCCATCCAGCAGAACGTGACGCGCTACACTGCGGTCGCCGGAACGCCCGAAGTACGCAAGGCAATCGTAGAGCGTCACGCCGCAGACTTTGGCACCAACTACGCGGTCGATGAGTGCGTGTTTACCGCGGGCGGCAAGCTGGCGATCTTCAACGCCGCCGAGGTGCTCATCGAGCACGGCGACGAGGTGATTGTGCCGGTGCCGTACTGGGTTTCCTACAAGGACATCATCGAGTTTGCGGGCGGCAAGCCGGTGTTCCTCGAGACCGACGAGGCAGAGAACTTCCGCGTGACGCCGCAGATGATTGAAGGGGCGATCACCGACAAGACCAAGGCCATCATTCTGAACACGCCATCGAATCCGTCGGGCGCCGTGATGGGAGCTGAGGACCTGTACGCGATTGTGCGCTTGGCGCACAGCAAGGGCATCTACGTGCTCCTCGACGAGTGTTATGTGTACCTCACGTTTGCGGGCGAGATTGTCTCAGGCGCGTCGTGCACGGAGTGTAAGGAGCACGTGATCGTGCTTGGGTCGCTCTCCAAAACTTACGCGATGACAGGCTGGCGCGCTGGCTTTGCGCTCGGACCGAAGCAGATCATCGCGGCGATGAGCAAGCTGCAGTCGCAGAGCACGTCGAACACGGCGAGTATGGTGCAGAAGGCTTCGATTGCAGCGCTGACGGAGTCGCAGGATTGCGTGTCGGAGATGCGTGCGGACTACATTAAGCTGCGCGATCGCGTGCTGGAGGGCTTCAAGTCGATTTCCGGCCTCACCTGCACGGTGCCGCAGGGCGCGTTCTATGTGTATCCGAACGTGAGCGCGTTCATCGGCAAGGGCGGCATCAAGTCTGCCTCTGATCTTGCAGCCAGGCTGCTGAGCGAAGCGCATGTGGTGGTGGTGCCGGGCGAGGCCTTTGGCACTGAGAACCACATTCGCTTGTCCTACGCGGTGTCGGGCGACGTGATCGACAAGGGCGTGCAGCGCATGCGCGATTATCTTTCGAAGTTGAGCTAAGGTTTGGCGAAAAGGCCGTCCCGTGCATGGGACGGCCTTTGCCGTTAGAGATGGAGATGTATGTCCTCAGGAACAACCAAGACTCACCATCCGTTTGCAGCCGTGGTGCTTGCGGGCGGCAGCGGAACACGCTTCTGGCCGCGCAGCCGTAGATCACGGGCGAAGCAGGTATTGCAGCTCGATGGCGAGCGCACCATGATTCAGCAGACGGTCGCGCGCCTGGATGACGTGATGCAGAACTACGGCGTCTGGGTGATCACGAACGATCTGCTCCGTGGCACCATTGCGGATCAACTGCCGGAGGTTCCGCGCGAGCGCCTGCTGAGCGAGCCAGAGTCCCGCAATACAGCGCCGGCCTGTGCGCTGGCGGCGTTTCTGCTGGAACGCGAAGACCCAGAGACGGTGATCGGAATTTTTCCGTCGGATCACACGATCGGCAACGTCGCGCGCTTCCACATGATTCTGCGAGCAGGAATTAAGCTCGCTGCCTCCGGCCCGAAGATCGTGGTGCTGGGTGTTCCGCCAACCCGCGACGAGACCGGCTACGGCTACATCGAGCTGGGTGCGGCGGTCACGCCAACAACGGTGGGTGGCGAAGCGATCCCGGTGCGGCGGGTGCGTCGATTTACGGAGAAGCCAGATCGTGCGCGAGCCAGAGCCTTTCTGCGTTCGGGAAATTATGCGTGGAACAGCGGCATGTTCTTGTGGAGCGCGAAAACGCTGTGCGACGCAATCCGCGAGCACTCGCCCGCGATGGTGCCGCTGCTCGAAAAGATCGTTGCCGCGTGGAAGACCCCGGACTTCGACCGAGTGTTTGCGGCCCTGTATCCGCAGTGCGAGTCGATTTCGATTGACTATGCGGTTCTCGAGCCGCGGTCGGCGAAGGGTGAGACGGCGTCGGAGCTCTACTGCCTGCCCGCGGACTTTGCGTGGAATGATCTCGGCTCGTGGGCGGCACTGCATGAGTTCCAGGCAGAGACGCGCGACTGCAAGAATCAGAACGTAGTTGAGGCCGAGAATTCCGTGCAGATTGAATCGAACGGCTGCTACGTCTTCGCGCCCAACAAGATGGTCGCGCTGGTGGGGGTGAAAGATATCGTTGTCGTCGAGACCGAGGATGCGTTGCTCGTCACGACGCGCCAGGGTTCGCAGGACGTTGGCAAAGTGGTGAAGGAACTCAAAACCCTCGGCAGGACGGATTTAATTTGAGCACCGTGGTTAAGTTTGGAACCGACGGCTGGCGCGGCATCATCGCCGACGACTTTACGTACGAGAACGTGCGCGTGGCAGCACGTGCGATCGCACATTACGTGATCGAGCACGAAGACGCGAAGGCAGGAGTATGCATTGGCTACGACACGCGCTTTGGATCGCGGTCGTTTGCCCGCGTGGTAGCCGAAGTGCTCGCGAGTGCTGGCATTCCCGTCGCGCTGGCCAGCAAGATAACGCCCACGCCGGAGCTATCGTTTGCGGTACGCGGGCGCAAGGCCGCGGGCGGCGTGATGATTACCTCCAGTCACAATCCTGCGGAGTGGAACGGCGTGAAGTACAAGGCGAGCTATGGCGGTTCGGGCAGCCCTGCGATCATTGCGTCGATCGAGAGCTACCTGGAAAAGCCATTGGCGCTTGCGACGACGCCTGCGCCGATCGAGGAGGTGGACTTCTCGGCGCCGTACATCGCTGCGCTCGAGTCGTTCGTCGATCTGAAGGCGATCAAAGCCTCGGGCTATCGCTTTCTCATCGATACCATGTACGGCGCGGGCAAGGGATACATCGCGGGCATCTTCGCGCGCGCGGGCATTCCGTATGTTGAATTTCGCAGCGAGATGAATCCTGCATTTCCGGGAATTAATCCCGAGCCGATTCTTCCGCACATTGCTGCCACGCAGAAGGCAGTCGTCGCCGAACACTGCGACGCTGGCCTCATCACCGATGGCGATGCAGACCGCATCGGCGCGGTAGACGAGCATGGCAATGTGGTCGACGCGCACAAGATTTTCGCAGTGATCCTGCAGTGGCTTTTGAAACGCAAGCAGTGGCCAGGTGATGTAACGCGCGCGTTCAACACCACCAAGATGCTCGACCGCATTGCTGCAAAATATGGGCGCAAGCTGATTGAGCACGGCATCGGCTTCAAATACGTGGTCGACCTGATGCTGGAGCGCGAGATCCTGATTGGCGGTGAGGAGTCCGGCGGCGTTGGCATCAGCCGGCATCTGCCGGAGCGCGACGGTCTGCTCAATAGCCTGCTGATTGCGAACGTGATGGCGGACGAGCATAAGACTCTCGGCGAGCTGGTGGCAGCGCTGCAGGCAGAGTATGGCGAGCATCAGTACGGGCGCATCGACATGCACATCAGCGAGGAGCTGAAGCAGTCGGCGATTCGCCGGGCAAAGGCGGGCGTGAGCGAGATCGCCGGACTCAAGGTGCTGCGTGTGGAGACGCTCGACGGTATCAAGTTCTTCCTCGAGAACCCGGCCTGCGCGAACAAGCCCAACGCCGCAGAGACCTGGCTGCTGCTGCGCGCGAGTGGCACCGAACCGCTCCTGCGTGTGTACTGTGAGAGCTGCAGCACCGAGAGCGTGCATCAGGTGCTCGAGGCCGCGCGGGCGTTTGTGCTGCAAGGGGACACAGCGTGAGTGGGGTGGTGACCCTTGAGGTTGCAGGAGTTCTCTTCGATATGGACGGCGTGCTGATCAGCTCCATCGGCAGCGTCAATCGCAGTTGGCGCAAGTGGGCCCAGCACTATGGCCTCCCCAATGCGGACACCTTCCAGGTGCCGCATGGCGTTCGCGCCACGGATATCGTTGCCATGCTGAAACCCGACCTGGATCCGCACGAAGGTCTCCGCATGATCGAGGACATCGAGATGGTCGACGTCGATGACTTGAAGGTACTCCCGGGTGCGCATGCGCTGCTCGAGAGCCTTCCGCCCGAACGTTGGGCGATCGTGACATCGGCGACCGGGCGGCTGGCGTTGGAACGATTGCGGGTGGCGGGGCTGCCCGCGCCGGAACGGATGATCAGCGCCGAGATGGTGGAGCGCGGCAAGCCTGACCCGGAGCCCTATCGCCGCGGCGCAGAGCTCATTCATGCACCTGCAGCGGAGTGCCTCGTCGTGGAAGATGCACCGAGTGGGGTTGGAGCGGGCATCGCGGCCGGCTGCCGCGTGTTCGGCGTGCTTGGAACGCACAGCGCGGACGAATTGCGCGCAGCGGGAGCTAGCTGGATTGTGCACTCGCTGGAAGATGTCAGCGCACAGGCCAGGCCGAGCGGTCTGACACTTACCCTCAAGACGATCTAGCGTCTACTTTTTGGCCTTCGCGCTGCGCTGGAGCAGGATTGCCTCCACGCGCAGCCGGTCGTCTTCGGTATCCACGCCGATGGTGTCGTGCGCGGTCTCGGCCACATAAATGGAGATGCCGTTCTCCAGCAGCCGCAGCTGCTCAAGGCGCTCCGAAAGTTCAAGCTCACTCGGAGCGAGCGCCGCAAAACGGTCTAGCGCTGCGCGGCGGTAGGCGTAGAGCCCGAGATGCTTCCAGTAGGTTGCGTTGCCCTGGCCGTCGCGATCGAAGGGAATCGTTGAGCGCGAAAAATAAAGCGCGCGGCCATCGAGCGCGGTCACAACCTTCACGGCATTTGGGTTGGCGATATCTTCCGACGTGCAGCGCACCTTAGGCGTGGTCACATCCACCTCGCCGGAAGTGAACAGCGCGAGGATCGCGGTGATGTGGTCGGGGAGCAGCAGCGGCTCATCGCCCTGGATGTTGACGTAGATGTCAGCGTCGACGACGCGGGAGACGGCATAGAGGCGGTCGGTGCCGCTGGGAAGGTCGGGCGAGGTCATCAGGCAGCGCCATCCGCGCGCGTCGCAGAACGCCTGCACTTCCGCCGAATCCGTCGCAACGATGACCTCGTCGAGCTGTGGGCAGGCCTGGGCTGCGCGATACACCCACGCCAGCATAGGCTCACCGGCGATGTCGCGAAGAACTTTGCGGGGAAGGCGCGTAGAGGCGAGGCGTGCCGGAATGACGCCGATGATCCGGGGATGCGTGCTGCTCATGAGCCAACTTTCTCGTCGTCTTTGATCTTAAACTTTCTCGTTCTCTTTGAGTTTCAGGTAACTCTTTACGGCGACGACAATCACCGCCGTCGAGGATTAACCCAAGGATGATCGCGATCACCACAAGAAAGCGGTGGATACCGGGGAGGTAGCACGTCCAGCCACCGCCATTCGCGCTGCAATCGGGCACCACGGCAAGTACCGACGCCCGCGCAAACGAGCTGGCGCAGGCCATCCAAAGGACGCCCGCGAGCACGGAAAAGCGGCGGTGCAGAGCCGCCTCAAGCGATGGGTTCGAGTTCGAAAGCCATTGAGCACGTTTGACCTGCGAAGTGGCGAAACTTATGATGGAAGAGCGGCTGTCGTCGCGGCCGGGTTTCGGTGGCCGCTGGATGCAGTCTCCCACCCGGCGGTGTAGCTCAGATGGTTAGAGCGACGGACTCATAACCCGTAGGTCAGTGGTTCGATTCCACTCACCGCCACCATTCGTCCGCCATGCCACGCGGCGGACTGGATCGCAACTTCTGCAGTAGAGAGTATCATTTGGCTAGCGAGCTGCGTCTAAGCTACAGCACGACCAGGCACGCTCACCGCCGTTGTTCAAAACCGATTCCGGAGTCCGTCACCGCACTATGCCTAAGAGCCTCAAGATCAGCCTGCTTGCCGTCTCGGTAGCCCTCATTCTTTGCATCTTTGTTGGCGTCAATACGCACAGCGTGGCCGCGGCCGGCGATCCGGCGCCGCAGGACGCCTACAACCAGATCAACGTCTATGGGGAAGTACTGCAGCACATTCAGTCCGACTACGTCGAAGTCCCCAACATCCCGAAGGTCACCAACGGCGCCCTGCGCGGCCTGCTGGAGTCTCTCGATGCCGACTCCAGCTACCTGACGCCGGCCGACTACAAGGCCTACAAGGAAGACCGCGGCGGCAAGGCGCAGGTGGGTATCGTGGTCTCCAAGCGCTACGGCTACGCGACCGTGGTCTCCGTGGTTCCGGGCTCGCCAGCCGATAAAGCTGGACTGGTTGACGGCGACATCATCGAGGCCATCGGCATGGAAGACACCCGCAACCTTCCGCTCGCGATGATTCAGTTGATGCTCGAGGGCGCGCCCGGCAGCGAGCTGCAGATGGCCGTCATCGGACCCCACAGCGCGAAGCCACAGAAGATGACCCTCAACCGCGTCGTCGTCGTTGAGCCCGCTGTCAAAGAGTCGCTGTACGACGGGACGTCGATCCTTTACCTTAAGCCAATCATCATCGATCGGGAGCACGTTCAGCAGATCGAAATCTGGCTAAAGGACATGAACAAGGACGGCAATAAGAAGATTCTGCTGGATTTGCGCGACGTATCTGCGGGCGACATGAACGAGGCCGTCCGCCTGACCAACTTCTTCGTGAATACGGGGACGATTGCCACACTCGAGGGCCAGAAGTATCCCAAACAGATTTTCTCGGCCGATCCCTCGAAGGCAATCAATACCACAGCGCCGCTGGTCGTGCTTGTAAACCACGGGACCTCAGGCCCGGCCGAGCTGGTTGCCGGCGCGTTGCAGGACGATGGCCGCGCTCAGCTGGTTGGGGAGAAGACCTTCGGCGAGGGCTCCTTGCAGAAGACCTTCGACCTGCCGGACGGTGGAGCGATCATCCTCTCGATCGCCAAGTACGCCTCGCCCTCGGGCAAGCAGTTTGAAGACGATGCGGTGACACCCGGAACGATCGTTGCTTCCAACAAGGATCTGTTCGAGGACGATGATTCGGCAGACGATACGGCTACGCCGACGACGACCGACAGCACCCGGGACAGCTCCAAGCCGGCCAATACCCCTGCCAAGACGCCGCCGCCCACCGACGACCAGTTCAACAAGGCGCTGGATATGCTCAAAGCCAAGACCGCCTGATCCCGCCGGCTTAACCCAACCGCTGCCCTCCGCGGGCCACATGGTAAGGTTGGTTTTGTCGTGCCCACACCTTCGAGAACAGACGACAGGGTCCCAGATCGCCGCGCTCCAGTTAGCCGGCGCGCGCTATTCTGGCGCGCGGTTCGGCGCTTTCCTTTCGGCGAGGCCGACCGTCGCAACCGAAACCTCGCAGCCCGCGCATCCATCGCCGCCCTGCTGGCCGCCTCCGCTGTCTTTGGAGTGATGCTGGGGCTGATCCTGGTCTACTCCATCAATCTGCCGCAGATGACGGAGTTGGAGCGCTATCGCCCCAGCACCACCACCGACCTCTACGACATCCATGGGCAGATCTTCGGCTCCTTCGCGGACCAGCGCCGCATCGTGGTCCCGTACTCCGAATTCCCGCCCATCCTGCGCGGAGCAATCTTCTCCATCGAGGATAAGGACTTCGAGCACAATGGCGGCATTAACCTCGTGCGCGTGGTGGAAGCTGCCTATGAGGATGTCCATACCCACGGCAAGGTGCAGGGCGCGTCCACGCTGACAATGCAGCTGGCGCGGAATCTCTTTCTATCGTCAGAGAAGACTTACGGCCGCAAGCTGCAGGAGATCTTCCTCGCGCTGGAGATCGAGCGCCGTTTCACCAAGCCGCAGATCTTCGCGCTGTACGCCAACCAGATCTATCTCGGCAGTGGGACCTATGGGTTTGAGGCGGGGTCAGAATTCTACTTCAGCAAGCATGCCCGCGATCTTACGCTGCCGGAAGCCGCCCTCCTCGCAGCGCTGCCAAAGGGACCTCAGTATTACTCGCCCGTGCATTACCCAGATCGTGCGCTGAAGCGCCGCAACCTGGTCATCCAGGAGATGCTCAACGATCACAGGATCACGCAGCAGGAGGCTGATGCCGCCAAGGCTTCTCCGTTGGGGCTGCATCTCGAGTCGCCGCCCAACAACGAAGCGCCGTATTTTGTGGAGGAGGTTCGGCGACAGTTGGAGAGCGAGTACGGAACCGACGAGGTGCACAGCGCGGGCCTGCGCGTCTACACCACGCTCGACCTCAACCTGCAGCGCGCGGCAACCCAGGCCGTTCTCGATGGCACGGCCACCTATGAGCGCCGGCATGCCTGGAAGGGACATCTCGAAAACGTGGTTCGCGAAGGGGTCTCGCTCGACGACTACAAGCATCCCGATTGGTCCCAAACGCTGACCAACAATGGGTACATGCACGGCCTGGTGATCAGTACCTCCCCGGCGCGCATTACCGTCAAGCTCGGCAAGGTGAATGCGACGATGGTCCCGGCCGACTGGGCATGGACGCAGATCATCAAGGGCACAGAGCTCGCGCAGGTGGGCGACATTGTGTACGTGAAGGTGGTGAGCGGTGCCGATACGGCCGCGCCACACGTCATCCTGGAGCAGGACAGCGGCGCGCAGGCGGCCCTGATGGCCGTCAACAACGCAGATGGCGAGGTGCTCGCCATGGTGGGCGGGCGCGACTTCGAGACGTCGCAGTTCAACCGCGCAACCCAGGCCGAACGCCAGGTCGGGTCCTCCTTCAAACCCTACGTCTATACCGCCGCGATGGAAGCGGGAATGAAGCCGTATGACACAGTGATGGACGCGCCAACAACGTTCTTCACCGCCGGCGGGCCGTATACACCGCATGACTACGAGGCCGGCTATCTCGGTCCCATGACCCTGGTGGACGCCTTTGCCGAGTCACGGAACATTCCCGCGCTGAGGCTGGCAGACAAGGTTGGCATCAAGAACGTGATTGACGTCGCGCACCGCTTCGGTGTCACCAGTGACATCCCGGCGTTTCTGCCCATCGCGATCGGCGCGGCGGACCTCACACTGACTGAGCAGGTGGGCGCCTACAGCGTCTTTCCCAACGACGGTATTTACATCGCGCCGCACTATATCCGCCGCGTGCTTGAGGCTGATGGCCAACCCATGCAGCAGCCGCGCACCCAGGTCAGCGAGGCGATCCCAGTGAATATCGCGCGCGAGATGATGGTGCTGCTGCAGGCAGTCATTCAACATGGAACGGCCGGGGCTGCAGCGGAGCTGAAACACGCGCTCGGCGGCAAAACCGGCACGACGAATAACTACACAGATGCGTGGTTTGTAGGCTTCTCACCTTCGATCACCTGCGGGACGTGGGTCGGCTTTGACAACCGGCAGTCTCTCGGCGAGAAGGAGACAGGCGCGAGGGCGGCATTGCCCATCTGGATGAGCTTCATGAAAGTCGCCCTGGCTGATCGGCCCAATGAAGCTTTCTCTCAGCCGAACGCGCCGAAGAAACAGATCCAGGTCCCTGTCGACCTGGATACAGCGGGAACTCCGACGCCGCCGCTTCTGGCGCCCGCTACGGATACAGACTCGGATTCAGATCAACCGCCAGCGAAAGCTCCTGAGCCGGCAGTTCTCGAACCGGGCGAGTTGCGGCTGCCAAGCGATGCGCCTGCGCTACCCGCGAGCCAACAGCCGCCCGCACCGATCATGCGCCTGCCAGCCCCGCCCGCGCCGGCTGTGCACGCTGTACCGCGGCCAAAGACAGCTCCCATTAAGAAGAAACCACCCGCCACGCAGAGTGCTCCGACAGGCTAGCGCGCAGCCAAGCGATTACGACGTGAGCGCGTCGCGTTGAACGTTGAGGGCATCGCACAGCGCGAAGAAGCGCAGCGCCTGCCGCACATCGCGCCCGATCTGGTCGCGCAGCGCCTCAGTGGATTCAAAGCGGCGCTCATCGCGCAGCCGCCGCAGGAACGTCAGCTCCAGCAGCATCGTCTCCGCTAGATCGACCGGCTCAAAGTCCAGTAGATGCGACTCGACGGCAAAGGAGTCGGCACCAAACGTTGGTCGATTGCCCACATTGGTAACGCCGCGAAAGACTCGCCGATCGCCGATACGCAGTGTTGTCACATACACGCCGTGAGCCGGCAGCAGCTCCGCATACGGCGCGAGGTTGATTGTCGGCACTGCGTAGCGCGCGCCGTAACCGCGTCCCGAGGCAGGCACGCTGCGGATCGCGAAGGAGCGTCCCAGCAGTGCACGCGCCTCATGCAAGTTACCCGCGCCAATGAGGGCGCGAATGCGGCTGGACGAGATCGCTGCGCCGCGCGCAATGCACGGCACATACGCCTTCACGCTAAAGCCAAGCTCGCGTCCCAACTGCGACAGCCCGGCAATGTCGGCCTCGGCCTGGTAGCCGAAGCGAAACGTCTCGCCCTCATGGACCTCGACAGCGTGCAGTGCATCACGCAGCACTCGCTCGGCAAAATGCCGTGCCGTCCAGTGGCGCAGTTCGTCGGTGAAGGGAAGTACCAGCACCTGGTCCAACCCTGTCTTTGCCAACAGCCGCAGCTTTTCCGCAAGCGGCGTAATCAGCGGCAGCCGTGAAGCCGTATGCAGCACGTGAGCGGGATGAGGATCGAATGTCACCGCGATGGCGTTCGCATTGAGCGCCCGCGCCCGCTCCAGCACCGAGGCAATCACCATCCGGTGCCCGCAGTGCACTCCATCAAAGTTGCCGATGGTGACAACCGAGGGGCTGGAGGCGCCGAGTTCTGCAAGGCTGCGTGCGATATTCATCAGGGGTTTGTTCCCGGTGCTTCTGTAGAGATATTGAACGTGAGTTTAAGCCCATCGTGTGCCAGGCGTATGTGATCTCGTAACGACGCATTCGTCGTCTCGTGATCGAGCCCGTGGCTGATGTGCGTGAAGAACGCGCGTTTGGCGCCAATCTTCTCGACCAGCTCAATTGACTTGGCGAGGTGCGAATGACTCGGATGCGGCTCGTGACGCAGCGCGTCGAGCACCAGGATGTCGAGATCCTTCAGTAGTGCATAGCTCTCCTCCGGAATGTCGCTCATGTCGGTGAGATAGGCCGCATCGCCAAAGCGGTAGCCTGCAATCGTATCGCGCCCATGCGTGACCGGCACCCGCACAAACGTCGCGCCAAAGAGCGGAATCTCAACGCCGGCCTCAGCAGGAACTCGATGCAGCGTGACCCGCGCGCTGGTGGGATAGCGGTCGGTCTCGCGGAAGGTGTACTCGAAGATCCGCTCAATCACCCTGGCAGTCTCATCATCCGCGTAGAGCGGAAGGCCTCCTGCACACGCAAAGCTGAGCGGGCGAAGGTCATCCATGCCAAGCACGTGATCGGCATGGCCATGCGTGTAGAGCACGGCGTCAACCGACCGTAGATTCTCGCGCACCGCCTGCACGTGAAAGTCCTGACCCGTATCGATCACAACGTTGTGGCCGCCGTAGCTCACCAACACGGAAGGGCGCGTCCGCCGGTTCGGCGACCCCGGCTCACACGCGGAGGTACAGACCGCGCAGTCGCAGCCCAAGGTCGGGACCGCCATCGAGGTTCCACTTCCGAGAAAGGTGAGGGTCGCTTGCATGCGTCGCTTACTGTGGCCTAACGCACGATGCTCGGGCCGCCCGGCGGCGGCGGCATGCCTGCGCCCGGCTGCCGCGTGGCTGCCTGGCGCGACAGCGCCTGGGTTACTTCGAGGAAGCCCAGCCGCAGCTCAAACAGCGCCGTGTCCAGCAGCTTGCTCTCGGCCTCGTTGCGATTGCCTTCAGTCTTGGCCGCGAGAATCCCCAGCATGTCGATGGTCTGCCGGGCGCCGAGGATGTCCACCTGCGGCTGTTGATTCGGTGCAGCGGCGCCACCAAGTTGCATCATGGCCTGCATATAGAGCGACTGAATCACGCGCTCGAAGGTAATGTCCGGAGCCCGCTCCATGCCCGGATTAGTCGCGCGAATCGCGGTGTCGAGGCGATCCACGGTGGCGTCGTAGGCGTGCCTGGCCTGCTCTGCCTGCTCAGCCGTGGGCGCCGGCGGCAGCAGCTCGTCCTCGTTCTCCGCATGCTCAGGGCTTGGGCTAGAGGCTTGTTCTGCCTTGGGCGCCGGCACCGGCTGCGGCCCCTTATGCTCTACCAGGCGTGCGGAATCGCCGTCTTCCGGACGCTGAAGCGTCTCCGGCCGGGGCGGCTTCGGCTCCGAAGGTGGCGCATCGGGGCGAATATCGCCTTCTGCGGTGAACTTGCGACGATCGTTGACGACAAACTCTTTGATATCAGCCATGGTCTTCCCAGCTCTCTATTGTCTCGCTCTAACCTCTTTTGATGCTAACCCGCCGCAAGAGGATCACGCTGTGGAACCGCCACGCCACCCGCATACGTGAGTTCCAGTTTGGCGTCGACCGCCTCCTGCCGAACATACCCCAGGGCCAGCAGCACCGGCCCCTCAGCCAACGGAACCTGTGCCGCGCTGGTCAGCTCACCAGCCGGCTTGCCCCCGGCCTCGAGCGGCGCAGGAAGCGTTGCCGGCAACTCGCCCGCAAGCCGGAAGGCGGTAAACCGGCGATGCACCTGCCCGCGCGACCGAATGCGCTCGACGATCTCCTGTCCCAAATAGCAACCCTTCGCGAAGTGCAGCGCATGGGCCTGCGCGGTTTCCTGGGGCAGGTCACGATCGCGAATGTCGACGCCGTACTTCGGTCGAGCTTCGAGTATGCGAAGCCACTCGATTTCCGTCGCGGAGACGGGACGGGCTTGGCTGTCACTGAGTTCGGCCAGGATGCTGGCGATGGTGGACGGGTCGGACCAGATCTCAAAACGCGGAACCAGAGGGCTCAAGCCCTGGATCAGCCACACGGGGGCGCCGGCGTAGATCGTTTGTTTCAGCCTAACGGACTGCGCCGGTGGAACTTGTGCGCCAGGGGAACAGGGGACAGCCCGTTGATTGGCCGTGCCGAGTGCCGCAACGGTGGAAGGGGCCTCCGGGCCTGCGACGAGAACCCCGGAGAGGCCCTCGACGGGGGTAAGTTCCACATCATCCATGATGATGAAGTGGTCGAGGTGCTGGCGGACCGCTTCCAGTTGCGTGCTTTCCGTTTCCAGCAAAAAGGTGGCTGCGCCGACGCCGCTCTCCCGAAACACCATCGCATCGCCCTGGATGCGTCCCTGCGCGTTGAGCAGGAAATTGTAGTTGCCCTCTCCCGGCTGCAACGCCTGAATGGTGTTGCTGACCATCCCATTCAGCCAGCGCGTGGCGTCCGACCCGCTAATGCGCAGAAACGCGCGGTCAGCGACTGGCGAATACCCCGCGCCGTGCAGCAAAACAGTCAGCTCATTAGGTTCAGGATTCTGCATCTATTCCTTTCAACTCCTCGTCCAAGCATATCCCGGACGTTCCACTTGGATGCTTCTGCGCCGCGCAGGATGCTCTCAGGTGCTTCCTGTTCCGCAGGAGCGCATCCTCTGCGTACACTAAGTGTGAGCGTGACGGCGTATTTGGAGGCGGATTGACCTGGCAGAGAGTATTGGCAGCGCAGGCAGTATTGACAGCAGGAATGGTAGCAATCGCCGTGGTGGGATTCGGCGCCGATATCGCGAACGCACAGGCGAGCCCAGGAGCCGGCAAGACTGCGCCCCCTGTCCTCATGTCCGGTAGCTCGACGGTCACCGCCGACACCGTCCTTACGCCCGCTCAAGAGAAGACGCTGCTCAGCGACGAGGATCAGATCCTCCACTTCGTCAGCAAGGACACGCACCTCGAGATCAAGCAGCCCGTGAAGTGCAAGTTCATCTCCCGCAGCGCCGTCAACACGGAGTTGCGCAAGAGGTTCGATCAGGACAAGGGCGCCAAGCGCATGGAACGCAGCGAGCTCGTGCTCAAGAAGTTTGGGCTGCTCGACCAGGATTTCAAAATGCGTCCCTTCCTTTTGAGCCTCCTCACCGAACAAATCGCCGGCTTCTATGACGACAAATCCAAGCAGATGAACCTGCTTGACTGGGTGCCCATCGACGAGCAAAAGCCAGTGATGGCGCACGAGCTCACCCATGCTCTGCAGGACCAGCGGGTCGGTCTCGGCAAGTGGGGAAGCCAGGAGATCGAAGGCCTCGCCAAAAACGTGAAGCAGGATAACAAGCACATCGCCAACGACGACACCGACACCGCGCGTGAGGCCGTGCTCGAAGGCCAGGCCATGGTCAGCTTCGCCGACTACATGCTGGCCGACGCCGGTCACCCGGACAAGACTCTGAAGGACGCGCCGCAGTTAGCCCAACAGCTCGAGTCCAACGCCGGCGACATGTCGGACTCGCCCGTGCTGGCGCGCGCGCCGCTCGTGCTGCAGCAGTCGCTGCTGTTCCCCTACACCGCCGGCCTGGCCTTTGAGCAGCAGATCCTGGTCAAGAAGGGCGTCGATCGCGCCTTTGCCGGCGTCCTCGACGCGCCGCCCAGCACCACGTTCCAGATCCTGAACCCGGACGCCTATCTGCGCAACCAGCCCGTGCCGCTGCTCAAGCTGCCGGACATCCATCCGCTGCTCAAGGCCGCTGGTTATCTGCCATACGACGTCGGCGTCATGGGTGAACTCGACGTGCGCATGACCGCAGAACTCTTCGGGGGCGAGCCGCTGGCGCGGGCGCTGGCTCCGGAGTGGGCAGGCGGCATCTACTACGCCGCGCAGCGCAAAAACGCGACCGCCGCGCAGAAGGAAACCACCGCCTCACTGGCGCTTCTCTACAGCTCGCAGTGGAAGAACAAGGACTCCGCCCGCAGCTTCTTCGAGGTCTTCGAGCAGGAGATGCCCCGCCAGTACGATGGCGTGAAGCGCCGCGAGGCCGACGAGAGCGACGGAGTCGAAGCCACCGAACGCGTCTTCTCCACCGATGAGGGCGACGTCCTTCTCACGCTGAAAGACAACACCGTGTGGGTCAGTGAGGGCTTCGATCTGGCGCTCGCTCGCCAGCTCCGCGACAAGGTCGAGCAAGCCAACCTTCCACTCGGCGAGGGTCCGACCATGGAGGCCCGCACGCTGCCCACGGATCATGACCTGGTTGGCGATCTGATCGACGCGCTCAGCCGCTACGGCGTGATGAAGGAAGCGCTGCGCTAGCCTCAATCCCCATCGCTAAGGCTTCTTTTCTGCAGCCTGCTTGAGCGCAATGAGCCAGGTTGTCTCCGACGCCGCCAGCTTCTCCGACGGATGGAGCCACCTCATCAGCGGCCCCGTCATCGACTCCTTCACCGTCACCAGCGTTCCACCATCGGGTGTGGCTTTCAGCTCCCACACATGAATCGCGCGGGCAGGATAAGCGACTCCCGTCCAGCTGAGACGCCGGTCCGGCTCCACCAGATGCACCTCCGAATGGATGGTCGCTCCGCCAGACTTCCAAATAAACTGAGTGCCCATCTCAAGCTCGCCCGGCGCTTTAACGCTCTCAATCTGTGGACACCAGCTTGGCCACGCAGGTGCATCCACGAGCAAGTCCCATACCTTCGCCGGCGGCGCTGCAATCTGCATCTCCATACGTGCCTTTACCGGAGCATCCTGCTGGATCGCGCCCACTGCCGAAAGCGCCTGCAACTGCCTTGACGAGTGCGAGCACCCACTCAACGCGAGCACACACCCGAAGCAAGCCCCGACCGCTGCAATTCTCTTCATGCCAGCTCCCGATCCCGAAGTTAGTTCTGCGCCAGCGTCATCACCGAGAGCTCCGTCAACCCATGCACCCACCGCGCCGGCTTCGCATCGTCCGTGTTGATCAACTGGATCAGCCCTCCCTCGGTGTCGGGCAAGCCGGTTTTCATCACCGCAACAATCACCTTGCCGGTCGAGTACTCTACCTCGCCGCCCGAGTAGATCACGTAGTAATGATCGCTCCCCGTAGCCACGATCACGCTGTGCAGGATCAGCGGCTGGTTCTCACGCGTAGTCGTAAGGCCAACCTTCGCCAGCACATCTGAGAGCAGCGGCCCGCTGTAGGTCTCTTCAATCCCGCCCCGATGCGCATTATGCACGTGCACCGTCACCTGGTTGGGCATGTTCACCAGGTCGGTCAGCGACAGCATCACGGTCTTGCCCTCGAAGCTGAGATTGACGCTCTTGGACGGCGACACTGGCGGCTTCATGGCCTCCGCCGGCGCGGGAGCCTTCGTCTCCGATGGCATGGCATCGGTCTGGCCGCGCAGAGCGAGGGGCGAAAGGGCGAGAATGAGCGCAACAGCAGTCGAGATCTTCATGCTCCCAAGGTACCTCTCTCGGGCGGAGCCGTATAGAACTTTTCGAAACAGACGTATACTGGAGATCGGGTTATTGGAGATCTATGTCGATCATTCGCAATGTCGCCGCCATCGCCAAGGGAATGAGCATCACGCTGCGGGAAGGCTTCCAGCCGTCGCAGGTCGAGAACTATCCGGACGGCAAAGGCCCGATGCGCGGTGCGCAGTTTGAGCAGCGCTTTCGCGGTAAGCACCAGTTGCAGCGCGATGAAAATGGCCTGGAAAAGTGCGTCGCTTGCTTCCTCTGCGCCGCCGCCTGCCCCGCCAACTGCATCTACATCGAGGCCGCCGACAACACCAGCGAGACCCGCATCTCCTCGGCCGACCGCTACGCCAAGGTCTACAACATAGACTACAACCGCTGCATTTTCTGCGGATATTGCGTAGAAGCCTGCCCCACCGACGCCATTACGCACGGGCACGGCTTCGAACTCGCCAGCCTCAACGCCACCACCATGGTCATGCGCAAGGAAGACCTGTTGATGCCTGTCGCAACGGGTCTTCCGGATTCAGCTAAAGAAGAGCTTGAAGTGCTCGCGTAGAACTTAAAGTTTTGGATTCAACATACGCGGCGAGCCATAACGGCTCGCCGTCTTGCGATCAGCGCCGTCTCCCCGCGCATCGAATGAAACAACGAACGGAGCTAGACATGAACAGGGCCACTCCCCACCCACTCGAAGCCATCCTCGAAGACCGCATTGCCATCATCGATGGCGCCATGGGCACCACGATCCGCACCTACGGCATGACCGAAGCCGATATTCGCGCGGATCGCTTCAAGAACTCTGCCAAGGACCTCCTCAACAACGGCGACCTCTTCTCGCTCACCCAGCCGAAGATGATTGGCGACATCCATCGCCGCTTCCTCGAAGCCGGGGCAGACATCCTAGAGACCAACACCTTCGGCGCCACCAGCATCACGCAGAGCGAATTCTTTGTCGACGATCCGCGCGAGCATGGCGGTCGCAAAGACCCCGAGTTCTACCAGAAGATCATCGAAGACGCGTCGCTCAATGATTTAGCCTGGGACATCAACTACACCTCCGCGCAGCAGTGCCGCGAGTGGGGCGATCGCATCGCCAACAACGTCGGGCGGCAGCGCTTCGTCGCCGGCGCCATCGGCCCGCTCACCGTCTCGCTCTCCAACTCACCCGACGCCGACGATGCCGGCTTTCGCGTCGTCACCTTCGACCAGGTGAAGTCGGCCTACGCGCATCAGGTCCGAGCGCTCATTGCCGGCGGCGTAGATATGCTGCTCGTCGAAACCATCTTCGACTCGCTCAACGCCAAGGCCGCGCTCGTCGCCATCCGCGAGGTCTTCGACGAAGACGGCCTCACCGCCGCAGGCAAAGAGCTGCCCGTAATGATCTCCGCAGCAGTCGGACGCGGTGGTGAAACCCTCATCTCCGCGCAGACCACCGAGGCCTTCTGGAACGCCGTCAAGCACGTCAAGCCACTCTCCATCGGCCTCAACTGTTCGCTCGGCCCCGACCTCATGTACCCCTTCCTCAGCGAGCTCTCCGAGAAAGCCGACGTTGCCATCTCCTGCTACCCCAACGCCGGCTTGCCCAATCCGCTCTCGCCCACCGGCTTCGATCTCGGCCCCGAGGACATGGCGCGCTCGCTCAGCGGCTTCGCGCGCGGCGGCCTCATCAACATCGCAGGAGGCTGCTGCGGCAACACGCCCGAACACATCGCCGCCATCGCCAAAGCGCTAGACGGCATGCACCCACGCGAGCTCGCCGAGCCCCGCCATCGCGAGGTAGCCGCTTGAGCGACAGCAACCCCGTAGTCGACAACACGCCGAAGCCGCTGCGCCTCTCCGGCTCGCAGCCCTTCACCCAGCAGGACGGCGTCTACATCATGATCGGCGAGCGCACCAACGTCGCCGGCTCACCCAGGTTCGCGCGCCTCGTCAAGGAAGGCAAGTTCGAAGAGGCCGTCAGCGTCGCGCGCCAGCAAGTCGAAAACGGCGCCAACGTCATCGACATCTGCATGGACGAAGGCATGATCGACGGCGTCGCCGCCATGACCCGCTACCTGCAACTCCTCGCCAGCGAACCCGAGGTCGCAAAAGTCCCCTTCATGATCGATTCCTCGAAGTGGGAGGTCATCGAAGCCGGCTTGAAGTGCCTGCAGGGCAAGGGAATCGTCAACTCCATCTCGCTCAAAGAAGGCGAAGCAAAGTTCCGGCAGAACGCGGCAACGGTTCTCAAGTACGGCGCCGCCGTCGTAGTCATGGCCTTCGACGAACAGGGCCAGGCCGCCACCTACGACGAGAAGATTCGCATCTGCGAACGCGCCTACCGGATGTTGGTCGACGAAGTCGGCTTCCCGGCTGAAGACATTATTTTTGACCCCAACATTCTCACCGTCGCCACCGGCATGGAGGAGCACAACAACTACGCCGTCGACTTCATCAACGCGACGCGCTGGATCAAGGCCAACCTTCCACACGCGAAGGTTTCCGGCGGCGTCTCCAACATCTCCTTCAGCTTCCGCGGCAACAACAAGGTCCGCGAGGCCATGCACTCGGCCTTCCTCTACCACGCCATCTCCGCCGGCATGGACATGGGCATTGTCAACGCTGGCATGCTCGAAGTCTACGAAGAGATCGAGCCGGAACTTAAAGTCCTGGTCGAAGACGTCCTGCTCAATCGCCGCCCGGACGCCACCGAACGCCTCGTTGAGTACGGCGAGTCTCTCAAAGGAGAAGCCACCGCCGTCACCGAAAAGAAAGCGGAAGAATGGCGCGCCGGCACCGTCGAAGAACGCCTCACGCACGCGCTGGTAAAGGGCATCGACAGCTACATCGAGCTGGACACCGAAGAAGCGCGTGTCAAGCTCGGTCGCCCGCTGCTCGTCATCGAAGGCCCGCTGATGGACGGCATGAGCGTCGTCGGCGACCTCTTCGGCTCAGGCAAAATGTTTTTGCCTCAAGTCGTAAAATCTGCGCGCGTGATGAAGAAAGCCGTTGCCCACCTCACGCCCTACATGGAGGCCGAAAAGGCTGCGCTCGAAGCCTCGGGACAGATCGTGAAAGCGCAAGGCAAGATCATCCTCGCGACCGTCAAAGGTGACGTCCACGACATCGGCAAGAACATCGTCGGCGTCGTGCTCGCGTGCAACAACTACGAGGTCATCGACATGGGCGTGATGGTAGCCTCCGAAAAAATCCTCGAACGCGCCCGCGCCGAGAAGGCCGACATCATCGGACTCAGCGGCCTCATCACACCCTCCCTCGACGAGATGGTGCACGTTGCGAAAGAGATGGAGCGCCAGGGCTTCACCATACCGCTGCTCGTCGGCGGCGCCACCACCAGCCGCGCCCACACCGCCATCAAGATTGCCCCGCACTATGGCCAGCCGGTCATCCACATCCTCGACGCGAGCCGCGCCGTCCCGGTCACCACGAGCCTTCTCAGCGAAGACGGCAAAGAAGACTTCGTCGCCAAGCACCGCGCCGAGTACGAAGCGATTCGCAAGCAACACGCCGCACCGCGCCAGCCGCTCGTCAGCATCGAAGCCGCCCGCGAGCGCCGCACGCCCATTGAGTGGCGCGCCGAAGACATTCCCACCCCCACAAAACTCGGCGTGCAGGTCCTCGACAACTTCCCACTCGCCACACTGCGCGAATACATCGACTGGACGCCCTTCTTTCACACCTGGGGCATGAAGGGCATCTACCCACGCATCCTGAACGACGAAGCGCAGGGAAGTGAAGCCAGCAAAATCTTCGCCGACGCGAACACCCTTCTCGACCGCATCATCGCTGAAAACCTCATCACCGCGCGCGCCGTCTATGGCCTCTTTCCGGCCAACGCAATCGGCGACGACGTTCAGATCTTCTCCGACGAAACTCGCTCTGAACCCTGCGAGCGCTTCCACTTCCTTCGCCAGCAAGCCCATCGCGAAGGCAGCGAGCCATGCCGCTCGCTCGTCGACTTCATCGCCCCCCAAGCGACCAACCTGCCCGACCACCTCGGCGCCTTCGCCGTCACCGCCGGCATTGGCCTCAAGGAACTCTGCGATACTTTCCGCGCCGCCAACGACGACTACAACGCCATCATGGCCGAGGCCATCTCCGATCGCCTCGCCGAAGCCTTCGCCGAATATCTCCACAAGCGCGTGCGCGACGAGTGGGGATACGGTTGCGCGGAGACCTTCACCCCCGCCGAACTCATCCAGGAAAAGTATCGCGGCATCCGCCCCGCGCCCGGCTATCCCGCCTGCCCCGACCACACCGAGAAGGGCACCATCTGGAAGCTGCTCGACGTCGAAGCCAATACCGGCATCAAAATCACCGAGTCCTTCGCCATGTGGCCCGGCTCCAGCGTCAGCGGACTCTACTTCGCGCATCCAGAGGCCCGCTACTTCTCGCTCGGCAAGATTGGCCGCGACCAGGTCGCCGACTACGCAGTCCGTAAACAAATGTCCGTCAGCGAAGTCGAACGCTGGCTAGGTCCCAACCTAAACTACGACCCTGCATCCTGAAGTTTTCCGGAGGTCGCCATGGAAATCAACTCGCAAACATCGAATCTCTGGCCCAAACTTCGCTGGCAAGACTGGTCAGCAACCGCCGACACCCTCCATATGTGGACGCAGGTCGTAGGCAAAGTGCGCCTCGCGCTCAGCCCGCTCCAGGCCCACTGGTGGAACGTTCCGTTCTACGTCAGTGCGCGCGGCCTCAACACCTCCGCGATGCCCTACGGCGCCGACTTCCTCGAGATTGAGTTCGACTTCGTCAACCACGAACTGCTCTTCCGAACCAGCACCGGCCTCAGCGCCTACCAGCCTCTCCGTGCGCAGTCCGTCGCCGACTTCTACGCCGAGTTCCAGAAGACCCTCAACGACCTCGGCGTGCATGTCCCCATCCACGCCACGCCTGTCGAAGTCGCCAACCCCATCCCCTTCGCGGAAGATACAGTGCACGCCTCCTACGATCCTGATGCCGCACATCGCTTCTGGCGCATCCTCATCCAGACTGACCAAATCTTCCAGAAATTCTCATCGAGCTTCATCGGCAAGATCAGCCCCGTGCACTTCTTCTGGGGCAGCTTCGATCTCGCAGTTACGCGCTTCTCCGGCCGACCAGCTCCCCCGCGCGAAGGCGCCGACGCCATCACGCGCGAGGCCTACTCGCACGAGGTCATCAGCGCCGGCTTCTGGCCTGGTAACGGCGGCTACGGCAAGGCGGCCTTCTACTGCTACGCCGCGCCCTCGCCTGCCAACCTCGACGCCGCAACCATCCAGCCCACACAAGCCTTCTGGGATCGCAATCTCGGCGAGTTCATCCTCCCGTACGACGACCTCCGCGCCTCCGCCTCACCCGACGACACCCTGCTCGCCTTCCTGCAAAGCACCTACGACGCCGCGGCCGACCTCGCCCACTGGGATCGCAAAGCGCTCGAGCGATCCACGCCTTGAGCTTCCGTCGTTTACGATAGGGAATCACCCTACTCATTTTTGCTGGAGAGTGCATGAAAGTTTGTGGAGTCATCACCATTGCCGCCATCGTGTGCGGCACGGCCGTCGCGCAAAGTTCAACAACCCCGACCCCGCCGCAGCTGCCCCAGCAGGATCGCGTCCTCTCGCGCCAAATCTTCAAGGAGTTCGTCGAGACCAACTCGGAGGACTCCGACGGCAGTGTTACCGCCGTGTCGCTGCTCGCACGCAAAGAGCT
This sequence comes from uncultured Acidobacteriaceae bacterium, assembly GCA_963737325.1. Lineage (GTDB taxonomy): Bacteria > Acidobacteriota > Terriglobia > Terriglobales > Acidobacteriaceae > Granulicella. The sequence continues at coordinate 163,205 of CAVTSJ010000012.1, read as the reverse complement.
GCTCAAGGCCGGCTTCGCTCCGGAGGACCTCATCCTCGCTGGCCCCAACGACCGTAAACAGAACCTCGTCGTCCGTTACCACGGCGCGCCCGGCTCCAAACTCAAGCCCATCCTCATCATCTGCCATGAAGACGTCGTCGAAGCCCGCAAGGCAGACTGGTCCACTGATCCCTACACCTTCGTTGAGAAGGACGGCTACTTCTACGGCCGCGGCACCCAGGACATGAAGGATGCCGACGCTGACGTCGTCTCAAGCTTCATCCGTCTCAAGCGCGAAGGCTATGTTCCCAACCGCGACATCATCCTCGCGCTCACGGCCGACGAAGAAGGCGGCAAGTCAAACGGTGTGAGCTGGCTGTTGAAGAATCGCCCCGAGCTCCTGCAGGCTGCCTTCGTCATCAACCCCGACGGCGAAGGTCCAACGCTGCACGACGGCAAAGCCACCGAGCTGCTCGTCGAAGCCACGCAAAAAACCTACGCCGACTATCGCATCACCGCCACCAACCCGGGCGGCCACAGCTCCGAGCCGCGCCCCGACAATGCCATCTACGAGCTCATGCACGCACTGCTCAAGCTCGAATCCACACCCTTTCCCTTCGAGCTGAATAACGTGAGTCGATCCGAGCTCGAGCAGATGGCTAAAGTCAGTCCGCCGGAACTAGCTGCCACCATCCAGGGAGTCCTCAAGACCCCGCCCGATCCAAAAGCGGTCGCCGAGTTCTCGGCAATCCCCGAGGCCAACGCTACCCTCCGCACAACCTGCGTCGCCACCATGTTGCAAGGCGGCCGCGCACCGAACGCGCTGCCCGCCGTCGCCACCGCCAACGTCAACTGCCGCATCCTCCCCGGCCACTCTCAAGAGGAGACCCGCAAAACCCTCATCAGCATCTTCGACGACCCGAAGCTAACCGTGGAGTACTTGGCCGACAACGGCACTGTTTCGCCCACGGCTCCCGACCGCGAGAGCCTTCCGCCTCCGCCCCTGCTCCCCGCGGTCTTCGATCCGCTCAAGCAGGTCACGAGCGAAATGTGGCCCGGCATGGTCATCATCCCCAGCATGAGCATCGGCGCCAGCGACTCCATCTACACCATGCAGGCTGGCCTGCCCAGCTACGGCATCGGCGGCGCCGCCATCGATGAAAACGGCAACCGCATGCACGGCCGCGACGAGCGCCTCGGCGTCGAGTCCTACTACAACAGTGTTGAGTTCTTCTACCTCTACCTGAAGGCCCTCACCAAAATAGCGCCCTCAGCAAAGGCCTAAGGCTTGGGCGAGATCGACGCGACAGCTCCCGTAGGAGGCGCGGTATCTCCCGTCGGCGCTGCCCCCGGCTTGGCCGGAGCATACTTGCTCGCGCACTTGGCCTGCAGCTGTGTCGCGTGGAAGGTGCCATCGCGCCCATAGGTGCCGATCGCAAGTGTCTGCGCATCGTCCTTGAACTCATCTGGCGGAGGCTCTGCGCCGTCATAGACGACCCGCAGCGTCTTATCCTGCTCCACCAGGGTGAAGTTGGCATTCGGCCCAAAGCGCGTGATGCTGCCCGGCTTTACATTGCCGGCCACCCGCAGGTTCTTGCTATAGGCGCCGCTGCCCATCTTCTGCAACTCTGAGATCGTGACGTAGTAGCTCTTGGCATTGCCCGACGCCGAAAACGCCAGCCACACCACAGCCGCCACCACAATAGCTCCCGCAACCACAAACTTCGTAACCGAGTTGGATTTCTGCTTTGCCATACGGGACTATTTTACGCCGCAAACTCCACAGGCAGTGTGTGATTCTGGTCACTCGACTGCATCGCAAGCTCGAGTAAACGAATCGTCCGGTAGCCGTCTTCACCCGACACCACCAGCTTCGCCTCACCAAGAATCGCATCGCGCACATTCGCATAGAAGTGGCGATAGTCGCCAACCTCAGTGGCCAGCTTGCTCTGCTCCAGCTTGATCGGCTCGGCAACCTGCGTCGCCACCGTCAGCGTGCCCCACGCCGATTCGGCCTCCGGCAGCCATGGCGTCGCCGAGGCCAACTCCGGCGGCCGAGCGCCACCCAGTAGCGCCGCCTCCTGTGGATCGAGCCCCGCCTTCACATAGCTTCCCAGCGTCCCATTCACCCGAAACCGTGGCGCCGGATCCGCCGCAAGCATCGTCGCATGGCACTCATAGCGAATCCCTCGCGCAGCCTCACCACTCCGCGCCGCAAACTCGAGCACAATATCGAACGCATCATCGATCGCCGTCACATCGCGCTCATGCCGAACGCTGGCCGTAATCCAGGCTGGCACACCAAACAGCGCCAGCGCCTGGTCCACCAGGTGCGGCCCCAGGTCGAATAGCAAACCATTCGCCGCCCCACCCGCTTCCTTCCAGGTATTCGGGCGCTGCATCGGCCGGAAGCGATCGAAGTGTGCATTCACCAGCGCGATTCGCCCCAGCGTGCCCTCGTTCACCAGCTTGCGTACGGTCAGAAAGTCGCCATCAAAGCGCCGATTATGAAACGGCGCCAGCAGCTTGCCCTGCTTCTTCGCCAGCGCAATCAACTCCAGCGCCTCCGCCGAAGTCCCAGCGATCGGCTTATCCACCACCACATGCTTGCCTGCCAGCAGCGCTCGCCGCGCCATCTCCACGTGCGAATCATTGGGCGTCGCCACCACGATCAGGTCAATCGCCGGATCGCCAAACGCGTCATCCACCGAGCGCAGAATACGCAATGCCGGATAATCCGCCGCAGCATTATCGCCGTGGCGCTGCACAATTGCCGACAGCTCAAGCCCAGGAACCGCGTGCACGAACGGTGAGTGAAAGATGCGTCCAGCAAAACCGTAACCCAGAACAGCCGTGCGAATAGGTGTGGCCATCGCTCTATCCTAAATCGCGAGCCTTACCGTCTTGCAACCGTTCGGTCCGGCATCTCCATCGGCTTCACCGGCGTGTCCCCCATCAACCGCGCCACCGCCGGCTCAATCGCCGACGCCATCAGCCGCTGTCCCCTCGTGTTCGGATATGTCGCCTTCGGAAGCGTTGTCGGCTTGGGCGCCGTCACCGTCGAATCGTAGAACAGGTTGGTGTCCAGCTCCCCATGCGAATAAAACACCACGCTGATATCGATATACGAGACCAGCGGGTCTTCACCCCCCGCATAGTGCATGCCAAGGTAAGCATTCACATCGAAGTTCTGCTCTCTCGACGGCAGTTTCGACGGCAGAATTCCGAGCAGTAAAATCTTGGTCTCCGGCAGGCGATGCTCAATGTCCTTCACCACCGCATCGATCCCCACCTCTGTATCTTCTGCCGTCTGTCCTGTCGCCGTGTTGTTGGTCCCGATCAGCACTACTGCGAGCTTGGGATGAAGACCAGCGACTTCGCCATGATCCAGCCGCCAAAGCACATTAGCCGTCGTGTCGCCGCTGAAGCCCAGGTTCAGCGCCTTGCGGGGCGCATAATACTGCTGCCAGATTGGCTGAAAGTCCTGGTTCGGCGGATCGGCCCTGTCGTAGTTGTTGGTGATCGAATCACCCACCAGCAGCAGTTGCGCATCGCTATGCTTCGGCAGGTCAGCCAGGATGGCCTTGTGCCGCGCCGCCCACCAATCCACCGACAGACGGTCCGTGGGCACAATCGACGGAACCGTCGTTACGGCCGGCGATACAGGCCCCTGGGCGCAAGCCGCCGATACCACGCACAGCGCAGCGACAGCAAGAGCAGGGAACTGGAGAGGCTTCAGAGACAGGATGCTCATGGCTTACATCCTAGACGAGCCGAGGCCATTCTTTGTTAGCTTCCGATGGTCCTTAATGCCGGGTACATCTTCCGATAATGCACATATGCCTTCGCCATCCGTTCCGCATGTTTCGGCTCAATCACTTGCGCAGGCCGAACGGTCGCCTCGCAAGCGGCCTCCATGCTAGGCCACGCACCCACCCCCGTCCCCGCCAGCAGGGCCGCCCCAAATGCTCCCCCCTCCTCGGCCTCCAGCAGCTCAACGGCATGGCCATACACGTCGGCCTGAATCTGCCGCCACAGCGGCCCTCGTGCGCCGCCGCCGCCCAGCCGAATCTTCTCCACCGGAATCCCCAGCTCCGCAAACAGCGTAAACGTGTCTTTCAGCGAAAACGCCACACCCTCCAGCACTGCCCGCACAAAGTGGGCCGCAGTCGTCGACGCCGTAATCCCCACAAACGCCGCCCGCGCCTCCGGATCGAGATGCGGCGTTCGCTCCCCAAACAGGTAAGGAGCCCACAGCAGACCATCGCTTCCCGGCGCAACCTGTTCCGCGAGGGCCGTGAGCTCTTCATAAGATCGCCCCGCAAAAAACGTGTCGCGCAAGTACCGGAAGCTCAGCCCCGCCCCATTGGTCACGCCCATCACATGCCACACACCCGGGGCCGCGTGGCAAAACGTGTGCAACCGCCCTTTGGGGTCGAGCGTGGGCTCGGCCGTAGCCGCGAAAACCACGCCCGAAGTCCCAATTGTCGCCGACACCGAACCGGGCGCCAGAATCCCCATCCCCACCGCGCCCGCTCCCTGGTCGCCCGCTCCCGCCGCCACCGGGGTACCTGCCTTGAGTCCTGTAGCCGCAGCGCCCGCTTCAGAAATCTGCGCGCAGATCTCCGGCCCCTCGAACAGCTGCGGCAGCCAGCTCATCGGAATCCCCGTCAGCTCAGCCATCTCCTTCGACCACCGCCGATGCGCCACATCCAGCAGCAGCGTCCCCGACGCCTCCTGCATATCCATCGCGTAGACACCCGTCATCCGCAGCCGCACAAAGTCCTTCGGGCAAAGCACGTGCGCAATCTTGGCGAAGATCTCCGGCTGCTCCTCGCGCACCCACAGCAACTTCGTCAGGGTAAAGTTCGGCAGTGCCGGGTTCGCGGTCAACTCAATAATTCGCTCATATCCGATGGTCTCGTTGAGCCAGTCGCACTGCGGCTGCGTCCTCTGATCGCACCAGATCAACGCCGGCCGTAGCACCTTCCCCTCGTCGTCGAGCATCACGCACCCATGCATCTGCCCGGTGAGCCCCACGGCCTCGACGGCATCCGTATGGCCCGCCGCCGCAGCCGCCTGCAGCGCCCCGGCGATCGCCTCCTGCGCCGCCCGCCACCAGTCTTCGGGATCCTGTTCCGCCCATCCAATCTCCTCCGAGCGGATCGCTCCATGCTCGGCCGAGTGCGATGCCAGAACCTCGCCAGCGCGATTGATCAATATCGCGCGAGTACCGCCCGTACCAACATCAATACCTAGAAACATGGAGCTCCTCGTAAACCTCAACTTCTTCGCAACCAAGAGTGTAAAGCGTCGATGCAGTCTTGTGTTTAAGCGATTTAACACCCAGCCACGAAAGCCCCTCTGAACCCTCGGGGCCGCTAAAATGAACCATGCAAAGACCTCATATGGATATTCCACTCAACTTTTGCATACATCCTTGGCCGATAAGCATCTCTTTACTGACAGGCACAAACCCACATAATGACCGGCGGGTTCAGCCGACGATTTAGCATGAAACTTATGATTCCATTTTCTAGACGCGCGTCTCGTGACGCGACGAGGGGTGCGGTTGCGCTGTTGACCCCGCTGCTGATTCTCGCGGCCGTCACCCAGAGGGCCCCAGCTCAGACGGGCGGACAGTCAGCCGCAACCCCCGCCAGCGCCGGCCCGCCAAATAACGGTGGAAACTCTCAGCTCGGCACTGCCATCCAGGTCCAGACGCAGCTTGCAGCCCCCGGCCCCGCCCTCAATCCGCAGAGCACCACGTCACAGAGTGGTATCGACCCAAGCTTCCATGGCAGCCTGGTTCGCGGCAAAGCCACCGCCGAGGTCCTCCCCCTGACCATCGACGACGCCATCCAGCGCGGCCTTCAGAACAACCTCGGCCTCATCCTGCAAAGCTCCAATGAGCGCCAGGCCAACGGCTCCCGCCTGCAAAGCCTGCAGGCCCTGCTCCCCACCGCAACGGCAGGCGCCTCGGTAACCGTGGAGCAGGTCGATCTAGCCGCCTACGGACTTAAGTTCCCTGGAATCAACCCCATTATTGGACCTTTTCAAGTAATGGATGTCCGTGGCTACCTCAGTCAAAGCGTAGTCAACCTCACTGCTCTGCAGCAATACATCGCTTCGAAACATAACTTCGAGGCCGCCAAGCTGACTGCCCAGGATGCCCGCGACCTGGTCGTTCTCACCGTCGGCAACGCCTATCTGCTCTGCATCGCCGACGAGGCCCGCATCAAGGCCGTGGAGGCGGAGCTCGCCAGCTCGAAGCTCTCCTTCGACCAGGCCACAGACAACCATGAGGCCGGCACAAGCCCCCGTCTCGACGTGCTCCGCGCCCAGGTTGACTACCAGAGCGAGCAGCAGACCCTGATCTCCACCACCAACCAGTTGGCCAAGGACAAGCTAGCCCTGGCCCGCGCCATCGGCCTTCCTCTCGACCAGAAGTTCGAGCTAGTCGACACCACACCCTTCCAGGCCCTCGACACGCCCGATCCCGAGGCCGCCTTCCAGCAGGCGCTCAAGCAGCGTAAGGACCTCGCCGCCGCCGCCCAGCAGACCACGGCAGCCGAGGCCACCCGCAAGGCCGCCGTCTACGACCAGCTGCCCACTGTCGTCGCCAGCGGCAACTACGGTGATCAGGGCGAGACGTTCGGTCACTCCCACGGCACCTACACCGCCGAGGGTCAGTTCTCCGTACCCATCCTGCAGATCGCCAAGACCCGCGGCGAGGAAGAGACGGCAGGCGCCCAGCTCGATCAGGCCAAAGCCAAGCTCTCCGATCAGGTGCAGCAGGTTAACGCCGACGTCCGCGATGCCATTCTCGACATTCAAACCGCTGCCAAGCTGGTCGAAGCCACGCAGAGCAATGTGGAACTTGCGCGCGAGGCCCTCAGCGAAGCGCAGCAACGTTATAAGGCGGGCGTGGATACCAGCCTGTCCGTCTCCCAGGCCCTGTCAACCGACCGCCAGGCCGAAGACCAATACATCAGCGCGCTCTACCAGCACAACGTCGCCAAGCTCTCTCTGGCGCGTGCGCTCGGTGTTGCGTCGACCAACTACAAAGAGTATCTCGGAGGAAAGTAAGCGTGGCCGATCAGAACGAAAGTGCGCAACAACCGGACAAGCCGGAAGCTCCGCCTAAGAATAATTCGAGGCGCAGGCTCATCATCATCATCGTCGTCGCTGTGATCGCCATTGGCGCCGGTCTCTTCTACTGGCGCTCCACGTTCACCGAAGACACCGACGACGCCCAGGTAGACGGCAACCTCTACCAGGTCAGCTCCCGTGTCTCCGGCCAGGTCATCCATGTCGACGTGGAAGAGGAGCAGTTCGTCCACAAGGGCGATCCCATCGCCGAGGTGGACCCCAAGGACTACCAGGTCGCCCTCGAGCAGGCCCAGGCCAACCTCGCCAACGCCCAGGCCGAATACGAGCAGGCCGTGGTGAACGTCCCCATCACCAGCGTTCAGACCAACACGAACATCCAGACCTCCAGCTCCGATGTCCTCGGCAGCCAGGCGCAGGTCGAACAGTCCCAGGCGCAGGTCCAGGTGGATAAGGCCAAGGTCGTCTCCGCCGCTGCCCAGGCGCAGAAGTCCGCGCTCGACGTCCAGCGTTACACCCCCCTCGTCGCCAAGGATGTCATCTCCAAGCAGCAGTTTGACGCAGCCGTAGCCCAGGCAGCCGCCGACCAGGGCGCGCTCGAGGCCGCGAAGCGCGACGTTGCAGCCCAGGAACAGATCGTCAACCTGAACATCCAGCGCCTCGCCCAGTCCCGCTCCCAGGCCGCACAAAGCCAGAAGAACGGGCCAAAGCAAGTCGCAGTCGAGCAGGCTCGCGCCGCCGCCGCCCTGGCCGCCATCAAGGAAGCCCAGGCCAAGGTCGATCAGGCCAAGCTCAACCTCAGCTACACCAAAATCGTCGCCCCCATTACCGGCATCGTCAGCAACAAGAGCGTAGCGGTCGGCGAGAACCTCAGCGTAGGCCAGTCCCTCATGACCATCGTCCCCCTCACCGACCTCTGGGTCACCGCCAACTTCAAGGAAACGCAGCTCAAGGAGATGCATAAAGGCCAGAAGGTCGATATCGAGGTCGATGCCCTTGGCGGACGTCACTTTACTGGCGTCGTCCAGGAGATCGGAGGCGCCACCGGCAGCTCGCTCTCGCTCTTCCCGCCCGAGAACGCCACCGGCAACTACGTGAAGGTCGTGCAGCGCATCCCGGTTCGCATCAACTTCACCAACCTCGACCAGGAAAACAAGGACTTCGCCCTGCGCATCGGCATGTCCGTCGAGCCTAAGGTCCACGTCAAGTAGAACGTCCCAGCTCACCACCGGCAGGCAGCTTCGGCTGCCTGCCGTTTCATTTCACCGGGCTTTAACACCGGCAGTCACGCTGGAATTTCATTGTCCTTATACCGCGTCTCCAGCATCCAAATACCAGAGGTGAAACATGTCAGTAGCAACAAAGAACGGAAACAGCTCCAAAACCAAAGACTTCATCACCGAGCACTACAAGCAGCACGGCAAAGAGATCCAGAAGTATGGAGACGTCGTACAGGATCTCCCTCACCGCCTGGACGCCAAAATTCGTTCGCAGATGTGCGAAAAGCTCAACCAGCTTCTGGCCGACTCCATCGTCCTGCGCGACATGTACAAGAAGCACCACTGGCAGGTAGCGGGCCCCACGTTCTACCAGCTCCATCTCCTCTTCGATAAGCACTTCGACGAACAGGTAGAGATCGTCGATACCATCGCCGAGCGCATCCAGCTCCTTGGCGGGGTCACCATTGCCATGGGCGGCGATACCGCAAAGGTCACCAGAATCCCTGCTCCTCCCCGCGGCCGCGAAGAGGTCCCCGTCCAGATCTCGCGCCTCCTCGAGGCCCACAAGATCATCATGGAGGAATGCCACGAGATCGCCGAAGCCGCCGACAAAGTTGGCGACGACGGTACCAACGATCTCGCCGTCTCAGACGTCCTCCGCACCAACGAGCTGGAGTCCTGGTTCATCGGCAACCACCTGGTAGAGATGCCTCTCACCGTTGCCGAATAATTTTCAGCTTGCTGCGTTATGGCCCGGCTTCGGTCGGGCTTTTTTTTGTCCACACAACCTTTCTGCACCGACTGTGTCAAAGAATCATCTACTGTTTAGTTAGCGAATAGTCTCCCCCTGTCCGCGGAAAGGATCAGTTCGATGCATTCGGTCCTCGGTTTACTGTCCCTTCACACGTATTCGATCCTCTTCGGCTGGGTCCTGATCGAGCAGGGAGGGTTGCCGATCCCCAGCGTTCCGCTCATGCTCGCCGCCGGCACCATGAGCGCCGCGCACAAGTTGCAGCTGGCCTACGCCATCCCGATCATCCTCCTGGCCTGTTTCCTGTCCGACTCCGCCTGGTACTTCCTGGGCAAGCGGTATGGCGGCCGTGTGCTCAACATCCTCTGCCGCTTTTCTCTGGAAGCCGCCACCTGCGTCGAGCGCACCCACGGCACCGTCGGCAAGCGCGGAGCCTACACCCTGCTCTTCGCCAAGTTCGTCCCCGGCCTCAGCACCGTCGCCGCGCCCATCGTCGGCCAACTCCAGATCCCCTACACCACATTCATCCTCTATGACATGGCCGGGTCGCTCATCTGGTGCGGTGCATGGCTCCTCGCCGGCCGCTTCTTCGGGGATGTCGCTGAGCGCAGCGCGCAATTCTTCGCCATCCTCGGCCACTTCGGCATCGCCCTGGTCCTCCTGATGGTGCTTGCCTTAGTCGTTTACCGGCTCTACAAGAGGCGCCAGTTCCTCGCCCAGCTCCGCGGCCTGCGTCTCGAACCCCAGCAGCTCATGGCTATGATCGCCGACGCCGAGCGCGCCGGCCTCGACCGGCCCTTCATCGTCGACCTCCGCCATCCGCTCGACGTCATGACCGACCCGCTCGTCCTCCCCGGCGCCCTGCGCATTGGCCCCGACGAGCTCAAGCAGCGCCGCGAAATCATCCCCACCGACCGCGACATCATTCTCTACTGCACCTGCCCCAGCGAAGAAACCTCCGCCAAGGTAGCCCTCGAGTTACGCCGCCTCGGCATCAAGCGCGTCCGTCCCCTGCGCGGAGGCCTGCAGGGCTGGAAAGACGCCGGCTACCCCACCGACCAGGCTGTCTTCGTCTAATCACTCATCCGAAAGTTGATGCTGACGGTAGTCTCCACCTCCGTCGGCAGTCCATTCAGCAGAAACGGCCGATACCGAGCCTCCCGCACAGCCTGCAGCGCCGCCGCCTGCAGAACCGGGGGCCCGCTCACCACCCGTGCACTCTCAATGTGTCCCGTCTTCGAGATCACCGCCTGCACCACGACCGTTCCCTCCGTATGGCTCAGCTTCGCAATCATCGGATACTCCGGGCGAATCGGCTGCAACAGCTGTCCCGCCATCACCCCCGTTGAAATATGCATCGGCCCCGCAGCTGTAGCAGCCGTCCGCGCGACCACATGCGGCCCAGCCGGCCCGCCCGGCCCTAGCAAGGAAATCGGGCTCGCACCTGCCCCCAGCAGATTCACACCTGTCGCAATCGTCGGCTGATCCACCATCGCGCCGGGAACCCGAATCGCAATCGTAGAGTTCCTCGCCACCTGCGTCGGCGCACTGACCGTGTTCGCAGCTTCATTCGAAGTCTCAACACGCACCCGCTGCTCCGGCAAGGCCGACGGCTCCAACCGAGGCGCCGCCAGCGAGATCCTCGGAGCCCGCAACGGCATGCTCTCCGGATGCAGCAGCGGAAACACAATGAGCGCCGTCGCAATCGCGGCCTGCAGCGCAAACGAAATCACCGCCGGCCAGCGACTCCGGCCACGCAAAAGGGAAGTGGACTCAACAAGGGATTCCTGGAACATGACGGCACCTCGACTGCATCGATTTGCCGCATCCAGCGCTGGAGTGCGTATGCTGCTTAGACACCGCGCACCGCCCCAGGGTTCCGTCACAGTAGCGCGAAACCGCGCGACGTTAGATGATGGGTTGGCATGGCCACCACTCTCCCAGCCTCCGCTCCAGCACCCGAGCAGACCGAGCGCACCATCACCGGCCCACCCCGCGTGCTCTCCGTCGACCTCCTGCGCGGCATCACCATCGCCTTTATGATCCTCGTCAACGATCCCGGCGACTGGTCCCACGTCTTCGCACCCCTCGACCACGCTCCCTGGAACGGCTGGACCCTTACCGACCTCGTCTTCCCAACCTTCCTCTTTCTCGTCGGCGCCTCCATCATCTTTTCGCTCGACGCCCGCGCGGCCAAAGGGAACTGCCGCAAAACACTCTCCGGCCACGTCATCGTTCGCTGTCTAAAGATCCTCCTCCTGCAATACATTCTGGTGTTCTTTCCAGCCATGCACTGGCACACCATGCGCCTGTACGGCGTCCTCCCGCGCATCGCCCTCTGCTATCTCTTCGCCGGCCTGATTCTCATCGCCACCATGAAACTCAAGTCGCGCGTGCCCGTCCTCATCGGCATAGTCACCGCCTTGCTCGTCGGCTACTGGGCACTCCTCCGCTTCGTGCCCGTCCCCGGCGCAGGCATGCCTGGCCGCGACATCCCCTTCATGGACCAGACGCAAAACCTCACCTCGTGGCTCGACCGCGCCGCCATGGCCTTCACCCAGCGCTGGCTGCACACCGGCCGCCTCTACCTCACGGTGCGCGATCCCGAAGGCCTGCTCAGCACCCTCCCCGCGGTAGCCACCACGCTGCTAGGCGCACTCGCCGGCCTATGGATGCGCCAGACTCACGGCCAGCGCGGCAGCGTCGCCCTCCGCAACATGCAGCTCCGCCTCGCCCTCTCAGGCATCGCAGGAGTCATCGTCGGACAACTCTGGTCCCCGTGGTTTCCCATCAACAAGAATCTCTGGACCTCCAGCTACGTCCTTCTCTCCGCTGGCTGGGCAGCTCTCGCGTTAGCCCTCCTCTCGCTCCTCGTCGACCGCCGCCCCGAACCCTGGCCCCGCTGGCTCCGCGTCTCCACCTGGCCCTGGTTCGTCTTCGGCTCCAACGCCATCGCCGCCTTCACCGTCTCGGTCATCCTCGTCAAGACCTGCCTCTTCATCAAGCTCGCCGGAGCCGACGGCATCAAGCGCAGCCTCTGGCTCCTGTACTACCAGGACCTCTTCGCCCGCCATGCCTCCACCAACTGGACCTCCCTCGCCTTCGCCATCATCATTGTCTTAATCTGTTTTCTCCCCAACTGGTTATTATGGCGTCGCAAGATCTTCCTGAAGATTTGAAAGCTCCCCTCCCGTCACAGCACAAATCCTCGCCTCGTATCAAAATAGAAAGATACAGAATGATTCTGAACACAGAGACAGCGTGATTCAGGACACAAGGCGACAAACGAATTCAGAACAACAATGGATCGGAAGATCAGGAAGAGGGAATACTGTGGCATATGAAGGCCTGCGCGACTGGATAGCAGCATTAGGAAAAGCTGGGGAACTCAAGCGCATCACTGCCGAAGTCTCGCCTATCCTCGAGATGGCCGAGATTGCAGATCGCGCCGCCAAATCCGGGAAGGGAACTGACCACGCCGGCGGCCCCGCGCTGTTATTCGAGAACGTCACCGGCTACAAGGGTGCGCAGGTGCTGATGAACCAGTTCGGCAGCGAACGCCGCATGCGTCTTGCCCTCGAAGTCGACTCGCTCGACGACATCGTCAAGCGCATCGAAACTCTCCTCCACCCCGTTCCTCCCACCGGCATGCTGGACAAGCTCAAGCTTCTCCCCATGCTCGCCGAGGTCGGCAGCTTCTTCCCCAAAGTCATCGACGGCCGCAAGGCCCCGTGCAAGGAAGTCATCCGCCACGGCGAAGACATCGACCTCCTGAAATTTCCCATCCTCCAGACGTGGCCGCAGGACGGCGGCCGCTTCATCACCCTCCCCTGCGTCACCACCCGCGATCCCAAATCCGGCAAGCGCAACCTCGGCATGTACCGCATGCAGGTATACGACAGCAACACCACCGGCATGCACTGGCAGCGCCAGAAGAACGCCGCCGAGCATGCCCGCGACCGCATGCGTGCCACTGCCTTTGACAAAGCCGGCGAAGTCGAGCTCATGGCTCTCACAGCGGGTGGCACCGCCTCAGCGCCTGCCGACAGTGTCCCCCACCTCGTCGCCACCCGCATCGCCGGCGAACGCATGGAGGTCGCCGTCGCCATCGGCACCGACCCCGCCGTCACCTTCTCCGCCATCGTTCCAGCGCCACCTGAAATCGAGGAGTACCTCATCGCCGGCTTCCTCCGCCAGCAGGCCGTCGAGCTCGTCAAGTGCGAGACCGTCGACCTCGACGTCCCGGCCCACGCCGAAATCATCCTCGAAGGCTTCGTCGAGCTCGGCGAGGTCCGCACCGAAGGCCCCTTCGGCGATCACACCGGCTTTTACACCATGCAGGACGACTACCCCGTCTTCCACATCACCTGCATCACCCACCGCATCAATCCCATCTACAGCGCCACCATCGTCGGCAAGCCACCGATGGAAGACGCCTGGATGGGCAAGGCCGTCGAGCGCATCTTCTTGCCCCTGATGAAGCTCACCCTCCCCGAGATCATCGACATCAATCTCCCCGCCGAAGGCGTCTTCCATAACCTGATGATCGTGAGCATCCGCAAGAGCTACGCCGGCCACGCCCGCAAGGTCATGAACGGCATCTGGGCCATGGGCCAGGCCATGTTCACCAAGTGCATCATCGTGCTCGACGAAGACTGCGACGTTCAGGACCTCGCCGAAGTCACCCTCCGCGTCGCCAACAACATCGACCCCGAGCGCGATATCCAGTTCACCCTGGGCCCCGTCGACACCCTCGACCACGCCTCGCGCCTGCCCAACTTCGGCAGCAAGATGGGCATTGACGCCACCCGCAAGTGGCCCGCCGAAGGCTTCACCCGCCCCTGGCCCTCCATGCTCACCATGCCCCCGGACGTGAAGGCCAGAATGGACAGGATCTGGAGATCGCTGCGAATCGATTAGACTTCAAGCCATCGAGTAAAGTTCAAGCATCGAGGATCTTGCATGAGCCGTTTCGCCCGCGGAGCTTTGCTCTGTCTCGCGATATCCTGCACCCCTGAGATCGCTGCGCAGGATATGCCGCATGCCCAGCCCGCCGACACCTACAGCCGCAAGAACACCTTCACCCTCTTCGTCGAATACTCTCCCACCTCCAGCCACGTTCTTGTCGGCGCAGCACGCCAGCGCATCCTTGCCGACTTCGGCGGAGCCTACACCCGCCGCATCGTCAGCTTCTGGGGCTCAGACCTCGGCTACCGCGTCGAGCTCCGCCCCGTCCTCTTCGAGAGTGATCCGCTCGCGATCACAAAGACCACCGTCTCCGTCACCGAGCCACCGCCCGTAGGCTTTTACACCTCCACATCGACCTCCGCATCCGCCCCCATCGGCATTTGCATAGCCGGCACCACTACCACCGTCTTTCCTCCCGTCGATGGAAACTCCGCGGCCACCATCACCAACGTCACCACCTGCGGCCGCCAGTGGACTTTCGGCCAGGTCTTCACCCCCATCGGCTTTAAATACTCCATGCGCACGCGCCACAGGCCGCAGCCCTACCTTATCGGTACGCTCGGCTACATGTACACCAGCCGCCCCGTCCCCGTGGCAGCCGCCGAATCCTTCAACTTCGTCTTCGACTTCGGTGCCGGCCTCGAACTCTTCCACTCCAAGCACAACAAGCGCTCCTTCTCCATAGAAACCCGCTACCACCATTTCTCCAACCGCAACACCGCTGAGTCCAACCCCGGCACCGACAACATCGTCTACAACCTCTCCTACAACTTCGGCCGCTAAGCATGCCGACCGTCAAAACAAATTCTCTGAGACCTCAATGATGGAAGCCCCTAGGCCAAAGACCATCCAAGACCTTCCCCAGTTCACCGTCACTGCATTCCGTCGCGGCGCAACATCCGACTCGGGCTACACCCACTTCGAACTCGAGGGCAGCTTTGACCGCATCACCGCGGCGATCGATAGCCCCTGGTTTTGGCTTCTCTATGGAGAAAGAGAATGCATCTGCGCCAGCCTCGAATCACTCGACAAGGCAAGTAACGCCGCGCTTCTCACCTGCGACGAACAAACCGAACCCCGGATTCTGGGGCAGTCGCTCGCCTTCTTAAGTCCCTACTGGCAGGCGTTTCACGTCTGGATGGTCCTTGAGCCACGATGGGTATGGGAGCGAAAAGAGCTTGGTGGATCGGACGCCGTCGCCGAGGACTATGAAGCGGAAGAACCATCCTTCGTCGATGGCCGCGAGATAAGAGTCTGGACGAAGGTCGAGCCGCTAGCGGGTGCCAGGGGCCAGACAAGGCACTACCCCGCATCCGACCAGACCTTGCCCGTTCGCCCCGGTACCCGCATTGTTCCGTCCATGTGGGATCACGAGCATTGCGAGCTGTGCCGCACTCACATCGACGCCGGGCAGTTTGGATACTGTGACCTCTCGGAGCATTGGCTGTGCGAGAAATGTCACGCGCAATATGTGGTAAACAACGATCTTGCCTTCATCGACGAGCTTTGACGTTCTCCGTGCTCATGCCCCGCCCGCCAACGATATACTGCTCAAGGCGCACTAAACCCAGCGCACAAGTAGGAGACAAGTTTGGCGACGGCAGAAATTGGCATCATTGGCGGCAGCGGGCTGTACAACATGGACGGCCTCACCGGCGTCACCGAACACCGCATCGAAACCCCCTTCGGCGAACCCAGCGAAGTCTTCGCCCTCGGCATCCTCGAAGGCCGCGAGGTCGCCTTCCTCGCGCGCCACGGCAAAGGCCATCGTATCCTCCCCTCCGAACTCAACTTCCGCGCCAACATCTACGCCATGAAGTCGCTCGGCGTCACCAGCATCCTCTCCGTAAGCGCCGTCGGCAGCCTCAAGGAAGAACACAAACCCACTGACTTCGTCATCCCCGACCAGTTCATCGACCGAACGTTTTCCCGCAACGCGACCTTCTTCGGAGAGGGCGTCGTTGGCCACGTAGCCTTCGGCGACCCCGTCTGCCCGATCGTCTCCGACGTCTTCGCCCAAGCGTGCCAGGAGGTCGGCGTCGTCGGCAAGCGCGGCGGCACCTACATCTGCATGGAAGGCCCGCAGTTCTCCACCCGCGCCGAGTCCAACCTCTACCGCAGCTGGGGAGCCGACGTCATCGGCATGACCAACCTCCAGGAAGCCAAGCTAGCCCGCGAAGCTGAGATCTCCTACGCCACCCTCGCCATGGTCACCGACTACGACTGCTGGTTCGAAGGCCACGATGCTGTCACGATTGAGCAGGTCATCGCCGTCATGCATCAGAACTCCGGCAACGCCCAGAAGGTAGTCAAAGCCGCCGTCCGCCTCATGCCCACCGACCTGAGCGCCAGCCCCGCCCAAACCGCCGCCAGGTTCGCCATCATGACCGACAAGGCCGCCATCCCCGCCGCGACCAAGGCCAAGCTGGACCTCCTCTATGGCAAATACTGGTAAACCGACCAGCGCATCGCCAATCTCTACACTCTACTGTCTACTCTCTACCCTCTAGTTTCACCCCCGGAGACCCATGTCCATTCTCGTAGTAGGTTCCGTAGCCTTTGACACCCTCGAAACCCCCAGCGGCAAACGCGAGCGCGTACTCGGCGGCGCCGCCACCCACTTCGCCCTCGCCGCCAGCTTCTTTACCAAGGTTCGCGTAGTCGGCGTAGTCGGCGACGACTTCCTCCCCGAGCATGAAGCCGTCCTCACCTCCCGCGGCATCGACACCACCGGCATCGAGCACGTCCCCGGCAAGAGCTTCCACTGGACCGGCAGCTACATGAACGACCTCGCCGAAGCCGACACCCTCGCTACAGACCTCAACGTCTTCGCCGACTTCTCCCCCAAGATCCCCGCCTCCTACCTCGACTCCGACTACCTCTTCCTCGCCAATATCGATCCCGTCCTCCAACTCCAGGTCCGCAAGGCCATGCCCAACGCCAAACTCGTCGCCGGCGACACCATGAACTACTGGATCGCCGCCCACCGCGACAACCTCCTCAAGGTCATGAAGGAGCTCGACGTCCTGGTCATCAACGGCAAGGAAGTCCTCATGCTCAGCGACGAAACCAACTGGGTTCGCGGCGCAAAAAAAGTCCTCGAGATGGGCCCCAAATCCCTCATCGTGAAATACGCCGAGCACGGCGTCGCCGGCTTCTTCTCCGAAGCCTTCCTCGAAAAGATGGGCGCTGACAAATCCGAGCGCCCCATCTTCCGCGCCCCCGCAACCCCGGTAGAAGATGTCGTCGACCCAACCGGCGCAGGCGATTCCTTCGCCGGCGGCTTCTATGGCTACATCGCCTCTAAAAGTGGAGAGACGGGAGGCAAGCTCACCCCCGAAATCTACCGCACGGCCATGTTCTACGGCAGCGCCATGGGCTCGCTCGCCGTCGAAGCCTTCGGCACCGATCGCCTCCAGCGCACCACCCGCGAAGAAATCGATCGCCGCTTCGAGCACCTCAAGGCCATCTCTCACCTCTAATCCCCCATGGCAAGATCCAGATCAGAGCGACGCGCCGCGAAACTAGGCGAAACCAAACCCGGCGAGATCACCCTCGGCAAGAAGAGTTCCCGCACCGGCTCCTTCCGCCAGACGCCCATCTGGGTTCCCGGCGATCCTGAAGCCGTGCGCCCCGTCGTCCCCGGCGAAACCTATCCGCTCTTCGTCGCCGGTCTCCTGCTCGCCTTCGTCGCTCTCTTCGTCTGCTTCCGCCACGGCTACCTGCTTCTCTACGGGGACGCCGTCGCTCATTTAGCCATCTCCAGGCGAATTTTAGACGCGAAATGGCCCGGGCTCTCCCAGCTCGGCGGCGTCTGGCTGCCGCTCCCGCACATCCTCATGCTGCCCTTCATCATGAACATGCGCATGTGGCAGACCGGCCTGGCCGCCGCGCCCATGTCGATGATCAGCTACGCCGCCAGCGTAGCCGGCGTCTGGCGTCTCTCACGCCGCATGATGCGCCTCCGCTGGGCTCTCGTCGCCACCACCTTCTACGCCCTCAACGCCAACCTCCTTTTCCTCTCCACCACCGCGATGACCGAGGCGCTCTTCCTCGCGCTCTTCATCTGGTCCGTCGTCGCCACCTGCGAATCCATCGCTGCCCTCCGCGCCAACGACGCCGTCACCGCCCGCGCCCGCATGATGCTCACCGGCATCCTCATCTTCGGCATGGTCTTCACCCGCTACGACGGCTGGATCATCGGCGCCATCCTCTGGCTATGCTTCGCCATCGCGCTCCTCACCGCTGCGCCCGACAT
This sequence comes from uncultured Acidobacteriaceae bacterium, assembly GCA_963737325.1. Taxonomy (GTDB): domain Bacteria; phylum Acidobacteriota; class Terriglobia; order Terriglobales; family Acidobacteriaceae; genus Granulicella. The sequence continues at coordinate 144,919 of CAVTSJ010000012.1, read as the reverse complement.
CCGCCGCCGCATGCGCCCGCACTTCATCCTCTTCACCATCATCGTTGCTGCCGGCCCGCTGCTCTGGTTCTGGTACAACGCCCACTTCGAGCACGACTGGCTCGACTTCCTCCGTGGCCCTTACTCCGCCAAGCAAATCGAACGCCGCACCGCGCCTCCCGGACAGCGCTACCGCGGCTGGCACAAACCCGGCTGGGCCGCGCTGTTCTACACCCGCACCGCCCAGATCGACGCCGCTGCCTGGGAAACCGGCTTCGCCCTCATGGCCGCCGCGCTCTACGGCCTCTGGCTCTCTGTCAAACGTCAGGCAATCACCGCCGTCCGCGCCCGCGCCGAATCCTTCATCATCCTCCTCTGGATCCCGCTCCCGTTCTACATCTACTCGGTCGCCTACGGCTCGGTCCCCATCTTTATCCCGCAACTCTGGCCGCACGCCTTCTACAACGCGCGTTACGGCATGGAACTCCTGCCCGCGCTCGCCATCTACGCCGCACTCTCCGCAGAGCAGTTCGAGACCTTCCTGAAATCCCGCACCTCCAACTTCGCGCGTCTCGCCGCTCGCCTCTGGCAGCCCGCCGCCATGGTCCTCTGCGTCGTCAACTGCATCGCCATGATGTACTTCGTCCCGCTGGTGCTTCAAGAAGCCATCCACAACTCAACCACCCGCGTCTCGCTCGAGCGCAACATCGCGACCGTGCTCGAGACCATCCCGGAGAACGTTCCCGTCATGATGTCGCTCACCAACCACGTAGGCGCGGTTCAAACCGTCGGCCGCCCTCTGCGCACCATGGTCAGCGAAGACGACAATCAGGCTTGGCAGATCGCGCTCAAGGACCCCGCCGACCACGCTGCCTACGTCATCGCTATCGTCGGCGACCCCGTCGCCAAAGCCGTCGCCGCCCATCCCCAGGGCCTCGCCGAGACCGAAGTTATCTGCACTACCGGCCAGCCCTGCGCCCACGTCTACCAGTCCCTGCTCTGGACACCCGACTCCGCAAAATAATTTCCGAGCAATCCAATTTTCAGCTTCTCTGCGTGAGTAACGCGCAAGCCACATCCCGCATCACAGCTAGTGGCCGTACAAGTAGCACTACACAGACGCCACCGGCGAGAACGCTCCGCCGGCCTAAGCACGCCGAACGCAAACGTAAGCCTTTCAAAGCACACGCGCCCGCACGTGGAGGTGACGCTGTGCCTATGCACCACAAGGAGTATCAGGCCATGGGAATCTTTACGCCAGATGTCAATAACCTGCGCGAGCTGTACATCAACATGCTCCAGCGCGCGCTCAGCAGCGAAAAGCAGATCGTCGACAAGGGTCTTCCGGCAATGATCGACAAGTCCACAAGTCCCGAACTCGCGGAAGCCTTTCGCAATCACCTCACCGAATCCAAGCAGCACGTCGTACGTCTCGAGCGCATCCTCGATGCCACCAAGGGCGAAGTAAGCGACTCCAAATGCAAGGTCACTGCTCAGCTAATCAGCTCCGCCGAGTCCGAAATCGGCGACGCTGCCAACGACCAGATCCGCGATGTCATCCTGATCGCCGCCGGCAATCAGGTCGAGCACCACGAGATCGCCGTCTACGGAACCCTGCGCACCTGGGCCGAAGTCCTCGGCAACCAGCAGGACGCTCAGCTGCTCGAGAAAACCCTGCAGGAAGAGATCAACGCGGACCAGCTCCTCACCCAGCTCTCCCAGCAGATCAATGTTGCGGCACCTGTAGCCTAACCGCTGTAGGTCAGGCTTTATCCCGCCCGCGTGCCGTCTTCGACGCGGGCGGTTTTCTTTGTTCCAAACCCTCGGTACCCACTCCGATTCCGCCTGCCCAACAACCCACTCCTCCACCACCCCGAGTAGTATTCTGACTCGATGGTGGTTCCCACCCACATGCACTTCTCCACGCTCGAGCAGCTGGTCCTTTCCGGCTCGTCTGTCAGGCGTCTCCTCATGGCCAGCGCCATGGGCGGCGCCGTCGGCCTGGAGCGCGAGTGGCGCCACAAAGACTCCGGCCTTCGCACCAACATCCTCATCTGCATGGGCGCAGCGCTCTTCACCATCATGAGCGTCGTCATCGCCGGCGAAGACTCGCCCAACCGCGGCCAGATCGCCGCCAACATCGTGCAGGGCATCGGCTTCCTCGGCGCTGGCCTCATCCTTCACACCAAGAACCGCGTCCTCGGCCTCACCAGCGCCGCCACCGTCTTCGTTGTCGCCGCCATCGGCATGACCTGCGGCGCAGGCCTCTACCTGGTTGCCGGCTTCTCCACCCTGCTCGTCCTGCTCGCGCTTCAAACCATCGGCGTCTTTGAAACCCATCTCGGATGGAAGCGCTATCCCATGATCTACGAGGTCCGCGCCGATATTGGCACCATCCTCCCCCACGAGGCCGTTGGCGCCGACCGCGCCGAGATCATCGCTCAGGAAGTCGCCACCGCCAACCACCGCATGCAGCTGGCGATTCTCAAGGTACTCGACTCCCTCGGTCAACGCCTCAACGTGCTCGACCGCGACAACATCGCCGGCATCGAGCGCGTCTCCTTCATCGTCACCACCACGCAGAAAATTCACTCCCGCCTCCTGCGCGAACTCAAGGACAACGACGCCGCTGATCAGGTCGTCGTCTTCCGAGATACGGAGGAAGAATGAGCCGCATCCCCTTCGTCAAAGCCCACGCCTGCGGAAATGACTTTCTCATCATCGAAGAAAATCTCGCCCACGGCCGTCACGCCGCGCTCGCTCGCAAGCTGTGCAGCCGCAACACCGGCATCGGCGCCGACGGCATCGAGTTTTTAGACCGAAAGAAAAATAGTGAAACCGGAGACAGATCAGCCGAATTCTTCCTCCGCCTCTTCAACGCCGACGGTTCCGAAGCCGAGCTTAGCGGTAACGGCACCCGCTGCGTAGCCGCCTGGCTCGCCGCCAGCGAGGGCCTCCACGACGTCGCACTCGGCACCCACGGTGGCCTCCGCACCTGCCGCCTCATCCGCCGCGACGGCGTCGACTACTGGATCGAAATCGACATGGGCGTCCCCCGCGTCATGCCTCGCACCATCGAAATCCCCGGCGTCGACGACCCTATTGACGGCGTGATGGTCAACGTAGGCAACCCGCACTTCATCCTCTTCCCAGCCAACGAGAACTTCAGCAGCCACAACCTCACCTGGCAGCAGCTCGGCGCGAAGATCGCAGTCGACCCGCTCTTTCCCCACGGCACCAACGTAGAGTTCGTCCGCATTCTCGCCCCCGATCGAATTGCCTTCCGCATCTACGAGCGCGGCTGCGGCCCCACCGCCTCCAGCGGCACCGGAACCTGCGCAGCCTCCACCGCCGCCATCTTCCGCCACAACGCAGCGCGCAAGCTCACCGCCATCTCCGAAGGTGGCGAGCAACAGATCAGCTGGCCGACCAACTCCAGCGAGATGCTCCTCACTGGCCCCGCCGAAATCATCTGCACCGGCGAGGTAGACTTTGCCTGACGCTTCAACACTTCGCCCCACACTGCAGCAGGGAAGTCGCATCGCGATCGTCTCCCCCGCCTCCGCCGCCAAGCCAGAATTAGTCGAGCAAGGCCGCGCCGCGCTCGAAGCCTACGGCTACCACTCCGTCCTCATGCCCCACGCGCTCGACCGCGGCCCGCTCTACTACGCGGGCACTGCCGCCAACCGCGTCGCCGACCTCCACGCCGCATTCGCCGACCCCACCATCGACGCCATCCTCTGCACCCGCGGCGGCTGGGGCTCCGCCGAACTTCTCCCCCTTCTCGACGCCGAGCTCATCCGCTCCAACCCCAAAGCCTTCATCGGCTACAGCGATCACACCTCGCTCCACATTTACCTCTGGAACCTTTGCCATCTGCCGACCTTCTACGCCCCCATGGCCGCCGCGGACTGGTCCAACCGCAGCGGCGTGGACCACCGCACCTGGCTCTCCGCTCTCCACGCCAACTCCCCCTGGTCCGTCTCTGCCAAGGACGGCATCCGCGTCCTCGAGCAGGGCCGCGGCGAAGGCCGTCTCCTCGGCGGCTGCCTCTCCATCCTCACCGAATCCCTCGGCACCCCCTACGCCCTCAACCTCACCGAGCCCACCATACTGTTCCTCGAAGACATCAACACCAAGCCCTACCAGTGGGACCGTATGCTGAACCACCTTCGCCTGGCCCGCCAACTCGACCTTGTCCGCGGCATCGTCTTCGGCGACCCCGGCGCCAACATCAAACCCGACGAACTCCCACTCCTCGAAGCCGCCTGCCTCCACGCCCTCCAAACCTTCCCCGGCCCCGTCAGCATCGGCCTCCAATCCGGCCACATGTTCTCCCACAACCGTTCCATCCCCCTCGGCACCTGGGTGAAAATGGAAGACGACACCCTCACCGAATAACCCACCCCTCAACTCTCTAATCTCTATTCTCTAATCTCTCGCACCTATGAAAAAACACATCCACCTCATTGGCATCTGCGGCACGGCCATGGCCTCCCTCGCCGGCATGCTCCGCGCGCAGGGCCACCGCGTCACCGGCTCCGACACCGCCGCCTACCCGCCCATGTCCGACCAACTCCGCGCCCAGGGCATCCCCATCCTCGAACCCTACAGCGCCGCCAACCTCCAGCCCGCCCCCGACCTCGTCGTCGTAGGCAACGCCATCTCCCGCGGCAACCCCGAACTCGAGTTCATCCTCGACCGCCCCGCCGACGCGCGCATCCCCTTCACCTCCATGGCCGCCCTCATCCACGACGAGTTCCTCGCCAACCGCGAGCGCCTCGTCGTCACCGGCACCCACGGCAAAACCACCACCACCAGCATGCTCGCCTGGATCTACAAAGTAGCCGGCCGCTCCAACCCCGCCTTCACCCCCTCCTTCCTCATCGGTGGCGTAGCCGAAAACTTCGGCACGAGCTTCCACGTCCACCCCGCCTCCCGCACCTTCCTCCTCGAAGGCGACGAGTACGACACCGCCTTCTTCGACAAGGGCCCCAAGTTCCTCCACTACTTTCCCGACGCCGCCATCCTCACCCACGTCGAGTTCGATCACGCCGACATCTACGCCGACCTCGAAGCCGTCAAGACCGCCTTCAAACGCGTGGTCAACCTCATCCCCAAACGCGGCCGCCTCATCGCCTACGACGGCAACCCCAACGTCGCCGAATGCTGTGCCAAAGCCTTCTGCAACGTCGAGCGCTACGGCCTTCACCCCCGACTCCTACTGGCACGCCACCAACCTAAAGCAGCAGGGCTCCACCACCACCTGGACCCTCCTCCGCGGCGGCGAAGAGTTCGCCCGCCTGACCCTCCCCATGGCCGGCGAGCACAACGCCCTCAACGCCACCGCCGCCGCCGCGCTGGCCGCAGGGCAGGGAATTCCCGTCGAAGCCATCACCGAAGCCCTGGCCACCTTCCAGTCCGTAAAGCGCCGCCTCGAAGTCCGCGCCGAGATCAACGGCATCACGATCATCGACGACTTCGCCCACCACCCCACCGCCATCCGCGAAACCCTCCGCGCCCTCCGCGCAGCCTACCCCGGCCGCCGCATCTGGGCCGTCCTCGAGCCCCGCTCCAACACCCTCCGCCGCAACATCTTCGAGCGCGAGTTAGTCGACTCACTCGCCTTGGCCGACGAAGTAATCCTGGCCGCCGTCTTCAAATCCGAAGCCATCCCCGTCCTAGAGCGCCTCGACCCCGACCACGTCATCGCCGCCCTCAAGGCCCGCAGCATCCCCGCCATCCTCTGCGCCGACGCCGATGCCATCGTCGCCAACATCACCCCGCGCCTGCGCCCCAACGACGTCGTCGCCATCCTCTCCAACGGAGGCTTCGGCAACATCTACGAAAAACTCCCCGCCGCCCTCACCACGTCGAAGTGACCTCAACGTCTGCGGGGCTCCAAAACACCGGGTGCCCCAGGTCTCGCGTTTGAGACCTGGGTTCGCAGATCGCCTACATCTCCCAAACCGTAAACGGCAGCGTCCCCGCATTATCCACAGCCAGTGCATGTGTCTTGTCCGGGTCCTGCGGGTCATACCGCACCGCAACCGGCGTCCCCTCCGGCACCTCGCGCAGCCACCGCCGCGCCTCCGAATCAGAGCAGGGAACACTCCGCAGATACCCGCCAAAGAAGTCGTCGCCGAGCGCAAAATAATACTGAAACTCAATCTGAGTCGTCTGCGCCAGCGTTCCTTCTGCAAGCTCGTCGCGCACCACCACATTGCCGGCCAGCAGCTTCGCCGTAACTCGTCGGCCAACCGGCAGCCGCCTGCAGATCCCGCTCCCGGGCCCGCCGCCGAACGGCCCGGAAGATCCACCCAAACAGAACCGAGTCTCGCATGCTCAAGGCTTCTACCCCTCTTCACCCCAGATTCGCCGTTCCTCAATCCAGACGCGCCAACCCTCGTCGAAGCTTCAGCGTGCTTGACGACAGATTCTAGCGCACGAAACCCCGCACTCGCACCCATGCCACCAACCCCTCGGAAACCCTGCCGCCCAATCCGCACCACGTTTTCCATGCACGAATCTCATCCACCGAACGTCCATCAACGCATCATGTATCTTTGATTAAATTGGCGATCGAACTGGCCCGCGTGGCTTCCCGGAGGCGATCTCGCTGAACAACATCCATGATCTCCCCCAGGCCCCGAAGAATCGCCCTTGGACCGCTCCTCCCCGCCTGCCTCGCGCTATGCTTGTGCCCCCTCGGCCACGCCCAGCTACTCCCCCGGCGCCGCCGCCGCCCCCTCGCCCGCTCAGCAGCCCGCATCTCCTGAAGCCATCGCCCGCATTACCGCCGCGAAAACCATCTTCCTCTCCAACGCCGGCGGCAACGACTACTTCAACGGCGAAATTCCCGGCGGCCCCAACGTCTCCTACAACGAGCTCTATGCCGCCCTCCAGCAGTGGGGCTACTTCCAGCTCGTCGACTCGCCCGCCCACGCCGACCTCATCTTCCAGATCCGCGGCACCGAGCTCGCTCCCAACCTCGCCCCTGCCCCCGACGCCTACCACATCATCGCCCAGCCAGCATCAACCCCAGCTCGTCCTCACCATTCTCGACCCCTCCAACCTCGCCCTCATCGACACCATCACTGCCCCCGCCGGCCGCGCCAACAGCATCCCCAAAGGCGCCATCGCCTTCGCCCAATCCATCGAGTGGCTCACCTATCAGATCAGCACCCGCGTCTCTGCTCCCCGCGCCAATCCCACCCATAAGCTCGCCAGCCGCGACGCCCTCCGCCCCTCCTTCGAATCCATCATCCACTTCACCGCCCCCATCCCCCCGCAAGTCCTCAACGCCAAAACCATCTACGCAGTAAGCGACGTCCCCACCTCAAACCCGCATCCAGACCCATACTTCCAAGGCTTCCAGGCCGCACTCACCACCTGGGCCTACTACCACCTCGCCGACTCCGCCCAGTCCGCCGACATCATCCTCCGCTACCACAACGAAGAAGACAACGGCACCTACGTCACCCTGGAAGACCCCACCACCAAAGCCATCCTCTGGACCATCACCGACCCTCACTTCAGCTTCTACCACCAGGGCGGCAAACACCGCATAACCGCCCTCAACCAGAACCTCATCAGCCGCTTAAAACAGCTAAACAACATTCCCCTAACCCCATCCGAAACCGCCGCCCTCCACTAATTCGCAGCAACAGCGCCAACGGCGCGACATATACCAGCCTAGGCCGAAGGCCTAGGTGTGTGTCCGATAGAGAATCGAAGGGCTGAAGGCCCGACATATAATTCCAACCATGGCGGAAAGCCCGACGAACCCGGCGCACTCTGCACCTGAAGCGGACAAGGAAACATCGACACGACCGCTTACCATCTGGGATAACACCTCCGAAGTGGAGCAGCGCGAGATTGATGCGTTTATGGAATGGGCGTGGGCGGAACTGAATGCCTCTATTCCGCCATACGAGTGGAGGGATGAGCCCCTTTGACAAGATCATGCAAAGTCATCATTCCGACTCTTGTGTTCGGGCTTTCCCAGGCCGTTGGACTTCTGGGACAACAACCGAATCCATCGAAGAACTCTTTCCTGGTTCATGCGTGTGAAGTCGCGATTCAGCTACAGGCGGCCCACGTTCCATCACCGAACGATGAGGCGACTCGGTTCGAACTAAGTTGTGTCGCCTACATCCAGGGATTTGCAGACTCGGCAGCGCTTACGCATGGTTTTTGTGTAAAGGGTGTGAGCGTAGGTAGATTGGCAACAGAATATGTCGCCTATATGAAGCAGCATCCAGATGCTCGACCAACATAAGGCCCTCGGCTTGGCGGCGTCGATCAAGGAAGGCCATCCCTGCCCCGCAAAGTAGGGGACGACCAGCTAAGGTTCCGCGGTGCCAGAATCCGAGAGCCTTCATTGAGTCCAGCCTTCCCACCGCGTTTTCCTCTCCGCCCCAAGCCGTAAACTACCTCCATGGCCGCCGAGTTCACGCACCTCCATCTCCACACCGACTACTCCCTCCTCGACGGAGCCTGCGACGTCGACAAGCTAGCCAAGCACCTCACCAAGATCGGCCAGACCTCCGCCGCCATCACCGACCACGGCAACATCTACGGCGCCGTCCACTTCTTCGACGCCATGAAGAAGAAGAGACCTCAAGCCCATCCTCGGCTGCGAGCTCTACGTCTGCAAAGAAGAGTCCCACCTCCGCGAGCACGCCGACCCCGACTCGAAGTACAACCACCTCCTCGTCCTCGCCGAAAACGAAGCCGGCTATCGCAACCTCGTCCGCCTCACCTCCGAGGCCGCCCTGCACGGCTTCTACAAAAAGCCTCGCGTCTCGAAAGCCTTCCTCGCCAAGCACACCGAAGGCCTCATCTGCTTCTCCGGCTGCCTCGCCGGCGAAGTCTCGCAGCACATCATGCAAGGGAACTACGACCTCGCCAAGAAATCGGCGGGCGAGCTAGAAACCATGTTCGGCCGCGGCAACTTCTTCCTCGAAATTCAGGACCACCACCTCGAGCCCGACAAGGCCGTCACCGAGGCCATGTTCCGCCTCGAAAAAGATCTCGATATCCCCCTCATCGCAACCAACGACTCCCACTACATCGAGGACCAGGACTCCCGCGCGCACGAAGTCCTCCTCTGCGTCCAAACCGCCGGCAGCATGAACGACCCCAAGCGCTTTAAATTCGACACGCAAGAGTTCTACATCAAGTCCGCCGAAGAGATGCATCGCCTCTTCGCCCACGCCCCCGAAGTCTGCACCCGCACCATGCAGTTTCCCGAGCGCTGCCAGCTCGAGCTCACCAAGGTAAAAAATCCCTTCCCCAAATTCGACTGCCCCGACGGCATGGACCTCGACACCTACTTCGAAGAAGTCTGCCGCGCCGGCTGGCGCAAACGTCGCGAGACCGCCATCAGCCATCTCGAAGACACCCACAAGCTCCGCAAGTCCATCGCCGAATACGAAGCCCGCCTCAATCGCGAGATCGATTGCATCAAGCAGATGAAGTTTCCCGGCTACTTCATGATCGTCTGGGACTTCATCCGCTACGCCCGCGAGCAGGGAATCCCCGTCGGCCCCGGCCGTGGTTCGGCCGCCGGATCGCTCGTCGCCTACGTCATGGAGATCACCGACATCGATCCGCTCCAGAACGATCTCCTCTTCGAGCGCTTCCTCAACCCCGAGCGCATCTCCATGCCCGATATCGACATCGACTTCGACATGAACCGTCGCGGCGAGGTCATCGAGTACGTCCGCCAGAAGTACGGCAACGACCAGGTCGCGCAGATCATCACCTTCAACACCATGGCCGCGAAAGCCGCGATCAAAGACGTAGGCCGCGCCCTCGACATGCCCTACGGCGAAGTCGATCGCATCGCAAAATTAATCCCCACCACTATCGGCATCACGATCGAGCAAGCCCTCAAAGACAACCCCATCCTAGCCCAGGCCTACGCCGACCCCAAGATCAAAGAGCTCATCGACACTGCCCTGCGCCTCGAAGGCCTCGTCCGCGGCGCAGGCGTTCACGCCGCCGGCGTCGTCATCGCGCCGCAACCACTAACCGAGCTAGTCCCCGTAACCCGCACCAAAGACGAAGCCATCGTCACCAGCTACGACATGAAGGCCGTAGAAAAAATGGGCCTGCTCAAGATGGACTTCCTCGGCCTCACCACCCTCACCGTCATCGACGACTGCCTCAAGCTCATCCACTCCAACCGCAACGAAACCGTCGACCTCTCCACCATCGACCTCGAAGACGCGGCCACCTTCGAGCGCGTCTTCCACCGCGCCCTCACCTCCGGCGTCTTCCAGTTCGAATCCGGCGGCATGCGCGACGTCCTCCGCCGCTACAAGCCCAACACCATCGAGCACCTCACCGCGCTCAACGCCCTCTACCGCCCCGGCCCCATGTCCATGATCGACGACTTCATCGAGCGCAAGTGGGGCCGCAATCCGGTCGAGTACACCCTCCCCGAACTTGAACCCCTCCTCAAAGAGACCCTCGGCGTCATGGTCTACCAGGAGCAGGTCATGCAGATCTCGAACGTCATCGGCGGCTACTCGCTGGGCGGCGCCGACCTCCTCCGCCGGGCTATGGGCAAGAAGGACGCCGCCGAGATGGAGAAGCAGCGCGAGATCTTCCTCAAGGGCGCGGCCGATCGCAAATTCCCCAAGTCGCAAGCCGGAGAGATCTTCGACCAGATGGCCAAGTTCGCCGGCTACGGCTTCAACAAGAGCCACTCCGCCGCCTACTCGCTCCTCGCCTACCATACGGCCTGGCTCAAGACCCACTATCCCGGTAGAGTTCATGGCCGCACTCCTAACCTCCGAAACCTCCAAGCCCGAAAACGTAGTCAAGTACATCGGCGAGTGCAAAGAGCTAGGCATCGCCGTAGTCCCGCCCGACGTGCAAGTCTCCGCCGCCAACTTCACCCCCACCGGCGACTGCATCCTCTTCGGCCTCGCCGCAATTAAAAACGTAGGCCACAACGCCATCGACTCCATCATCACCGCCCGCGCCGAGCTCGCCGCAGCAGGATAAACAAGGCTTCTCTTCGCTCTACGAATTCTGCGACAAGATCGACCTCCGCCTCATGAACAAGCGCGTCCTCGAAAGCCTCTGCAAGGCTGGCGCGCTCGACTCCTTCGGCCCTCGCGCGCGCGTCTTCGCCGCCCTCGACAAAGCCATCGAGCGCGCCCAGAAATCCCAGCGCGACACCGCCTCCGGCCAGCACGGCCTCTTCGGCATGTTCGACGACCCCGGCCCCGCCAACACCACCCGCACCGACGACGCTCTCCCGCCCGCACCCGACTGGGACGAGCACCTCCGCCTCCAGAACGAAAAGGAAGTCCTGGGCTTCTTCGTCTCCGGCCACCCCCTCGACAAGTACCGCGAAAAACTCCGCAACCTCAAGGTCATCGACACCGCAACCGCCTGCGAGATGAAGCCCGAGCCCGCCACCTTCAACCGCGGCCGCCGCGAAGAGTCCTCCTCCAACGAAATCCAAATCGCCGGAGTCATCACCGGCCTCAAGGTAGCCAAGTCCAAACGCACCGGAGAGATGTACGCCCAGGCCGCGCTCGAAGACACCGTCGGCAAGATCGAGCTCATCGCCTTCTCCACGCCTACGAAAAGCTAGCCGAGAAACTCAAAATCGATGTCCCCGTCTTAGTCCGTGGCGCCCTCCGCGGCGAAGAAGACGCCGCCCCCAAGCTAGCCGTCACCGGCATCATCGCCCTCGAAGACGTAAAGATAAAACTCCCCGACGCCCTCCGCATCCGCGTCCCCCTCCACAACCCCGACGCCCAGCTCCTAGCCAAACTGGACACCCTCTTCCGCTCCGCCCCCGGCACCGGCAAACTCATGCTCCGCCTAGAAGAGCCCGACCAGTTCGCCGTAGACCTCGAACCCCACCTAACCGTAGCCGCCGACGTAGCCTTCATCGAACAAGTCGAATCCTTAGTAGGTCGCGGCGCCGTCCAGGTCATCCAATGACCATGCGTGCCCTTGCCCTCGCTCTCCTCACCGCCACCGCCCTCGCCCAATCTCCCCTCCCCAAGAACTACAAAACCATCCTCGACAACCACGACCTCCTCGTCATGCGCGTCCACTACGGCCCCAACGAGTTCGTGCCCATGCACGACCACTCCGCCTACCCCACCGTCTTCGTCTATCTCAACGACTCAGGCCCGGTCCGCATCGACCACGCCCCACCCGTCAACTTCTCCGTCACCCGTCCCCCCACCCACGCCGGAGCCTTCCGCATCGCGCCCGGCATGATCGAGCGCCACAGCATCACCAACCTCAGCGACCTCCCCTCCGACTTCCTCCGCGTCGAACTTAAAACCATCCCGCCCACCGACCTCAAGGAAGCCTTTCGCGGAGAAGTCCCCTCCCCGCTGTTGCCCAGCACGCACATCGAATTCCAGGACCGCGCGCTAGAAGTCGACCGCATCGTCTGCCCGTTCGTCGTCGCCTGCACAGCCACCCCCACCCCGGCGCGCTCACTTCTCATAGCCATCACGGATCTCAAGCTCGACTCCTCAGCAGGGAAGCACTCTCTGCCTGCAGGCCAGATAGTCTGGCTTCCCGCAAACGAGAAGAAGCCCGCGCAACTAAGTCCTGGCGCCCAGGCCCTCCGCATCATCCTCCTGTACCCCAACTAACCCGCGCGCATCCAATCCGTATGACGGACGCCCTCTCTACTCCTACCCGCGAACGCCACCAGGCCTACCTCCTCCTCCGCCTCGTCACCGGCCTCGACTTCTTCATGCACGGCTCCTCCCGCATCTTCACCGGAACGCACCTCTCCGGCTTCGCGCGCGGCATGGTCAAATCCATGGCCGCCACGCCCCTCCCACCCGGTCTCGCCCTCGCCTGCGGCTACACCATCCCCTGCGTTGAACTTCTCATCGGCACTTTGCTCCTCCTCGGCCTCTACACCCGAGCCACCCTTACCCTGGCTCTCCTCTTAATGTTCACTCTCATGTTCGGCATAGGCCTCAAGCAGGACTGGATGGTAGCCGGCGATCAACTCCTCTACGCCCTCGTCTTAGCCATCCTCCTCTTCGCCCGCATCCCGTACGACATCACCTGGCCCCAACTCTTCCGCCGCCCGCCTTTAGCTGGAAGCTAGGAGCTAGAAGCTGCCTTTCCTGCTTCATCTTCCCGTACAATCATCTAGGTCAACGAGATGGCAGAACATACATTCCCAAAGCACGCCCCCCAGCCCGCACCTCCGGTTCCCGAAGCCTGGGTCAAAACCGAACTGGCCCGGCATCCCCAGCGTCCCTATCCCATGGACTACATCCAGGCTCTCTTCACAGACTTCAGCGAGATTCACGGTGATCGTCAGTTCGCCGACGACCCCGCAATGACTGCCGGCATGGCCCGCTTCCACGGCCAGCCCGTCATGGTCATCGCCAATCTCAAAGGCCGCTCCGTCAAAGAGCGCGTCGCCCGCAAGTTCGGCTCACCCGACCCCGAAGGCTACCGCAAGGCGCTCCGGGCCATGAAGATCGCCGAGAAGTTTAACCGTCCCGTCTTCACCTTCATCGACTGCGCGGGAGCCAACCCCGGCCTCGGGGCCGAAGAGCGCGGCCAGGCCGAAGCCATCGCCCGCAACCTCCTCGAGATGTCCCGCCTCCGCGTTCCCACCATCGCCACCATCACCGGCGAAGGCGGCTCCGGAGGAGCCCTCGCCCTTGCAGTCGCAGACCGCGTCCTCATGCTCGAGAACGCCATCTACTCGGTCATCTCCCCGGAAGGCTGCGCCTCCATCATGTGGAAAGACGCAACCCGCAAGCAGGACGCCGCCAAGGCCCTCCGCTACACCGCCCCCGACGTCAAAATGCTGGGCTGCGTCGACGAAGTCATCCTCGAGCCCGCCGGCGGAACCCACAACGACCCCGCAGCCGCCATGGCCATCGTCGACGAGCGCCTCACCGATCACCTCGAAGCCCTCCAGGCCCTCTCCATCGAAGCCATGTTGGCCGCCCGCTACGAAAAGTTCCGCAACATAGCCCAGTTCTATACCACCGCCTAGGCCAGCAAGACCGGGGGACAGAAAAGTCGTTCTCTGCTCCAAGCTTCTAGCTCTTAGCTTCTAGCAAGAAACCGAAACCGGGTGCCCCATGTCTCGCTTTTGAGACATGGGTTTCCAGAGCACGAGCCGGGTGCCCATTCCTACACGGATCTATCGCAGATGAGTGGGGAAGCGTACGGCGAGGAAGGCAACCCCCACGGGCCCACCAAGCTCGCATTATCTAGGAGCTAGAAGCCCCACCCGGCCACGCAATGCGTCTAAACCCTCAGGCCTCACAGCCAAAGGAGCTCGTCAGCCGTTGCCGCAACCCTCTCGCACCTTCCCCCTTCCGCGACCCTTCCACTTCCTGCTCTTCCTTGGCGCAGGTCTCTGGATCGTAGCTGCCCAGGGTCTCGCCTTCCGCGCCACCCAGGGCCTCACCATCCGCTTCACCCTCTCCATCTTCGCCGACCTCCTCCAGCAGGCCTTCTTCCTCTTCCTGCTCCTCATCGGCTTTACCGTCCTTCGCTGGCTCGCGACGCGCAACGCCGCCCCCGACGCCCTCATTCCCCTCAACGGCATCCGAGCCACCAACGCTCTCCCCGCCCGCGCGACCACTGGCGAAGAATTCTTCCGCGGCTTCGCGCTAGGCTGGGCCCTAATCCTCGCTGCGATTCTCCCCATGATGCTCGTCGGCTCTTTACACCCCGAGTTCAACTTCAGCTTCGCCAACTTCGGCTACGCGCTCCTCTCGCTCCTCACCCTCGCCGTCGCCACGCTCGCGCTCGAAGTCGCCTTCCGCGGCTTCCTCTTCATCCAGTTCATCCAGGCCACCAGCCCGGTCTTCGCGACCATCGTTCTCTCCTTCCTCTACGCCACCCTCGCCGCCTTCCGTCCCGACGCCACCGGCCTCAGCATCCTCGACGCCTTCCTCTTCGCCGTCCTCTTCTGCACCGCCTATCTCCGCACCCGCGCCCTCTGGATCGGCTGGGGAGTCCACTTCGCCTGGAGCGCCGTCGCCACCCTCATCTTCGGCCTGCCCATCACCGCAGCCTCCGGCGTCAACAACCTCATCTTCACCTCCGTTACCGGCCCCGAATGGCTAACCGGCGGTCCCAACGGCCCCGAAGCCTCCTTCGTGACAGCCATAGTTCTCGTCATCGGAATCTTCCTCCTCATACGCCTCACCCGCCACTACGCATGGGAGTACACCTACGTAGCGCCGATACCCAGCGGCTATCCCATGGACGTAGCCCCACCCGCGGCCCACACCGCGATGGAGACCGCCGCCGCAGCCCCCGCACCACTAGTTCAGATCCTCGGCTCCACCCCCACCTCCGCCTCCACCAACCCCACCATCGACGACCACCTAAACCGCAACAACTCCTAGCCTCGGCTCCTAGCTTCTAGAGGTTGATCGAGCGTCGCAGCGAAAGGGTTGTAAGCACCCCGGAAAAGCACTCGTCATCCTGAACGCAGTGAAGGACCCCTGTAGTTGCCTTTCCGTTTGCGTTTGTTTCTGCCGTTGCGGTTGCTCTTGCTCTTGCCTTTCTGGCTGTCATCCCGCAGGGATCTGCTTCTGCTGCTGCTTTTGCCGTTGCCTTTTTCTTAGCTAGAAGCTAAAATCTAGAAGCTGCCTTGTACTCCGCGACATGCTCCTCCACCCCACAAGCAAACGGACACAACACACTAGGCGCAGCATGCAGCTTCGCACAAAGCACGCTCTCAATCCCAAACCAATACACATACACAGCAGCGGCTGAAAACATCCCCATCAGCGGCGCAACAAAATAAACCCACTCCGCGGCCCAAACGCCCGCCCACACCGCCGACCCCACCGTCCGCGCCGGATTAATACTGAACCCCGACACCGGCGCAAATAAAAACACATACCCCGTAATCAACACCCCCACCGCATAGCTCGTATACCCCGCCAGCCGCCGCCGATTCGTCATTCACCAACACGACTCCCATCAGCAGCGCGGCCATAAACAACTCCGCCCCAAACGCCCCCGCCGTCCCGCCAATCCCCGGCACCGTAACCGCATAGTCCACCGAAGGCTGCGCCAACGCGCGTCCCATCAACAGCGCCACCACCCCAACACCCGCGATTGCCCCAACAAACTGCCCCACCACATACCCCAAAGCATCCCAAACCCCAATCTTCCCCAGCGAAAGATAGGTCAGCGTAATCGCCGGATTAAAGTGCGCCCCCGACCGTTTCCCCATGGGCGAGTGAATAATCATCACCGCAGTCCCGCCCATCGCCGCACCCATCACCAACCGCCGCACCGCAGCACTCGGCACCCACTGCAGCGCTGGCGACCCCACCCCAAACAGCACCACAGTAGCCACGCAAGCAGCCACCATAAACCAGCCCAGCTCCGCCCCTTCATACAAATAAAGAAACCAATGCCGCCGCACCGCCTCCCCCGCCGTAGCCGGAACCCTCACCTCGGCATGTGCCGCCCCACTCCGCATCTACCGCCAGCCTACCAGCACCAGTCAGAAATAGGGGATGGACCCGGGCAGCAGTCGAGCGCTAACCTAAAACCGCACCTCCCGAAAACCCCGACTTTGGAAACGTCACCGCAACACCGATTGTCGGCGGTGCCAGACCACGCGCGACAACCGGAGTCGTCGTGAGTAGCTTTGCGCTGCGGAGTGCTTTACTGGAACAGTAGGGTCATAGGTTAGGGCAACTAAGGAGCCGTAATCAAGCGCAGGCCTTTGAAATCGAGAGTGAAATCCCCGGTCTTTTTCAGTAGATCAATTCCAAGATTGCCTGCAGCCCAGCCACTGTCATCAGTTGTCTTGTCCATCTGCACAAACATCGAATCGACGCTCACCGTCGTCCTGCCCAGCATGAGGCTCCACGGCGTTAACTCAACCGCATTCAGCGTCACCGTTCCTGCCAGTCCAGTTGTATCGTGAGGCCTCTTAATTCCACGCGCGACAATATCCGGGAATTCGCTTGCGAACGGTGGCTCCAACGCCGTACGCTCTGCACCTGTGTCCAGCGTAAACGGAATCATCCTGCCCATATAGGTCACATGTAGAACCGGGGTCATGTCATTAAAGCTGATCGGTTCCCCGTCCGCCTGCGGCCCCACATAAGGCCACTTCAACATGACCATCGGGTGCCAGCCGAATCGTCTGCAGCGCCATCGCCACCTGTATCCCCAGCAGTCCTTGGTTCTTCTGCGGTACTTCGTTGAGGGGCGGATTAGCAGCGGACAACACTAGGAAGGGCACGTGCCGCAGGCGTATTGGACCGATGTCGAGTTCATCGGCATCCGTAACCTGCATCGAGAAGTTTGTTCCGCCGCTGTCCTTCAATTTCGTTGTCACCGGACGGACCGCCAGCCCCAAAGCACGCGCCTCGGCTTCGCTGATCACGGAGATGTTTGCACCCGTGTCGAGATAGAACGTTGCCATCTTGTCGTGGACACGGAAAGGAAGATTCAGCGTCGCGTCCGTCTCCGACTTCGTAAAGCTGGCGGCCTGTTGGTGGTCAACGATCATATCTGGATACTCACCAAGTCCCTGAAAGAGCGAACCCATCTCCAAGACGTCGGGATCTTTAGGGTGAATAGCCAGGAGCGCAGCGATTTCGTGCGACGCCTCCTGCACCTGCCCCAGCCGGGATAATATCCCAGCAGCCGCTCATGCGCTTCGAATGCTGCATCACTCCGAGGCGACCGTCTAATGATCTCAAGTAGGATTGTGCGACCTTCTTCCGCCGACCCATCTCAAGCTCGCCACTCCCTTGCAGAGCCTCGAGAGCTTCCATTCGCCTCGCCCTTCAGTCCCGCCCAACTGTGCGTGTCGCATGTGTCGCGGAACTGCCCGCGAAGAAACGTAGGGAATAAGAACGACAATACGATTGATAAGACGGCGGTGGACCTCATCAGTTGCGATCACCTCAACAGAAATGTAGCAGGCCTTGGTCCTATCGAGGGATTTTGTACGCACTGCAACGTCCCCTTCAGACGGTGCTAGGTCCGTCTTGTTACTCCTGAAACGGGCGCTTCAACCGGGTACACGGTTATTTCCCCAAAGCGTGGTGGTATCAACGGGTCGACGCAACACTCAGCTCAGACCCACATTCATTGAAAACAAAAGCTAAAGGCGCTGGCTAGGATTAGATCCGCCAGAACCTTACTTCGCTTGGTTTGGCCACATCGGTCAAACAGATCAATTCTTCAGGTAAGCATTTGTGGATCAGCTGATTTGTATAGTGTTGCATCGACCGTTGAGCTCGCAGTTGTTATGGGCAAGGTCGAACACCAAACGGACCCGCAACCGACAATCATTCTCCATTCCCCGCTCCCACCAACCCACCCCCGAATCGTGTAAACTTATAGCAGAGCTTTACCCGGCCCAGCGCCCTCGCGACCCTCCTGTTCGGCCCAGCCCACCAGCCCAGCCCATCACGGATCAAGCCAGGTCGCCGCGCGCACTTCATCTCTCGCCGCAGCCGGCCAAGCCAAACATTCGCATCAGGGAGATCATCACAATGGCAAAGATTGCCAAGACCGGCGACCGCAAGAAGGTCATGGATACACAGAAGAGCACCGACTGTCCCAAGTGCTCCAAGCCCACCCGCATCGTCAAGCGCGTCAAGGACCGCGAGCGCGGCGTCCCCGGCGGAGTCTACATCTCCTGCTCGGCCTGCGACTTCTTCGAAAAACTCTAAGCCACGAACCTGTTCCACCATTCAGACGTCTGGCCTTTCGCGAAACGCTAGTAGCCTGACCGCTAAAAGTTCGCCTTCTTCAACGATTAATGCTCCATAAAAGGTTCGCCACCCGGCGGACCTTTTCCCATTTCCAGGCGTCTTATCCTGTGTTCGATTACGGGACGAATGTATCCCACAGAGTAACCTTTCCCACTTGACGACCGTCCCTTCAGGGGAGGACACTCCTTCACGGTACTAGGAATTTCATCATCATGGCTACAAGCATCACCGCTTCATCCGCTGCCCCAAACGTCTTCGCCTCCACGCCTCAGTTCACCCGTCCCACCTTCCTCATGTGTCCGCCGGAGTGGTACGGCGTCGACTACGTCCTCAATCCCTGGATGGCCGGAAACGTCCATCGTTCCTCCCGCGATCTCGCCTTCGCCCAGTGGAAGGGCATGCACAACGTCCTTCGCAGCGTCGCCGACGTTCGCCTCCTGCACCCCGAGCCCGGCTGTCCCGACATGGTCTTCGTCGCCCACAGCGCCCTCATCCACCACGGCGTCGCCGCCCTCTCCAGCTTCAACCCCCAGCAGCGCCGCGCCGAGACCGCCTACCTCCGCCGCTGGCTCATCTCCCAGGGCTTCCTCCTCTGGGAAACCCCCCGCGAGACCCCCTTCGAAGGCGAAGGCGACGTAGCCTTCAACGACGACGGCACCGCTCTCTGGGCCGCCCACGGCGTTCGCACCTGCCGCGCCGCGCACCGCCATGTAGCCGACGCCTGGCACGTCCCCGTCACCTCGCTCCACCTCTCCGACCCCCGCTTCTACCACCTCGACACCTGCTTCACCCCGCTAGCTAGCCCAACGGGTGAGGGAAGCGGCTACATCCTCTACTACCCCGGGGCCTTCGACGCCGCCTCCAACGCGGCCATCGAGCGCGCCTACCCCGCCAACCGCCGCATCGCCGTCTCCGAGCTCGACGCCACCCACATGGCCTGCTGCGCCCTCAACCTCGGCCGCACCGTCTTCACCGGCGAGATCACCCGCGAACTCGCCACCCGCCTCTTCGACGCCGGCTTCGACGTCGTCCAGCTCGAGCTCTCGGAGTTCATCAAAGGCGGCGGCGGAGCCAAATCCCTCGCCCTCCGCCTCAGCGACCTCCCCATCACCCACAGCCGCCTCGGCCTCGTCCCCATCTCCTAACCACCAACTTCCGCCTTAACGCGAAAGACCCGAGCATAGTCTCGGGTCTTTCCACGTTCGAACTGCCTCAGGATCTTGTTCGGCCCTCACACCGCCTTCCGAAGTTGCAAAATCGCATCGTCGACAAGCTTTAGATTGCTGGCAGAATCTTCAGCCTTCTCCGCAGCCCCCGAAGTCATCTTGGTCAACATCGCCAGCTTCATGCGCCCAACCGCTCCCATCTCGCGACCGATCTCTTCGTATCGCCTTCAATTGCATGCCCATCCTGATCCCTTCCTTGGTTTGATTCGTCCGATTGGTTCATTCTGATTTCCCGTAAACCTACGCGTGAACCGCAAGTAATTCGTGGATGGCCGCTTCAACGCCCTTCAAGCTGTCGCCAATCGCTCCAATCTCGTCATGCCCTGAGATGTCGATTCGAAGCCCTTCGATGTCCGCAACCGCCAGCCGGTCCGACACCGCCTTCAGTTGCCCCAGCCGCTTCAGCACTCCGAACAGAACGCTGCAGTACACCACCGAATCCATGAAGAAGAGTCCCCCCACGATCAGCAGAATGCGGATCACCTGGTGAAACCCTCGCACCTCTTCGGCAGCAGCCTGCGCCGCCACCCGTGCATTCAGCTGCACCACCACGTGGTCGAAGATGTCGCCGGGCGCCCGGTCCTGCTCGCGAACCAGCTTATCCGCCGCCCTGAAGTCAAAGTGCTGCTTCAGATAAACGTCATAAGCTGACTGATATTTCACACTCAGTTCGTCATCCGTTGACAGAAAATCATTCAGCAACTGCTTGGTCGCCGGATCGTCCACTTGATTCGCCAGCGTCCACGCTTCAGCCTTGACCTTGGCTTCCTGCTCATGAAATTGCGCCGTGGACTTTGCCAGGTCCTGCGGATTCTGACCGCGCAGCAGGATGTCCTTCCAGTCCTGCACCTGAGTCTTGAAGTCGACCTGCGCCTGCCGCGCCTCTGCAGCCTGCCGCGCCGGACCCTTCAGAATCTGCGTATACCCGGTGGATACTGTCTTTGTCTCCATCACCAGCGACACCACCAGGCCGGTGACAATTACCGCGCTCCCCAGGGTAATCCCTATCAGTTTCGTAGAAATGCGCATACCGAGCCTCCTAAGCTCACTCCCCTTATCGGCAGCCCGCTAAAATCCATTAGGCTCCGCCAATCCCCCTCGACGGCGCTATCCTATCCGCACCATGACCCGCGTCGCCCTCGCCAACCTCCGCTTCCCATCCTCCCCCGACGACTCCATCGCCCAATCTCTCTCCGCCATCACCACCGCCGCCGCCGCTCACGCCGACATCCTCTGCTTCCCCGAGTGCTTCGTCCCCGGCTACCGCGCCCGAACCCAATCCGTCCCACCCCCCGACGCCGCCTTCCTCACCCGCGCCCACGCCACCATCGCCGAAGCCGCCGGCCGCGCCAACCTCGCCGTAATCCTCGGCACCGAGCGCATTGTCGCCGACGCCCTCCTAGCCACCGCTCTAGTCATCGACCGCGACGGCACCCCCCTCGGCTTCCAGGACAAAGTCCAGCTAGCCCCCCAGGAAGAGTCCACCTACACCCCCGGCACCACCCGCCACATCTTCCATTCCGGAGACCTCACCTTCGGCATCTCCATCTGCCACGAAGGCTGGCGCTATCCCGAAACCGTTCGCTGGCCCGCCCGCCAAGGCGCCCAGATCGTCTTCCATCCCCACTTCCACGAAATCCCTCCGGACGCCTACCACCCCACCACCTTCGCCGACCCCGCCAACACCGTCTTCGAAAAGACCATGCTCTGCCGCGCCGCCGAAAACACCGTCTACTTCGCCAGCGTCAACTTCGCCATCCCCCACTCCGACACCACCTCCGCCATCATCAACCCCGACGGCACCGTCCTCACCTGGCAACCCTACGGCCTCGAAGGCGTCCTCCTCGCCGACCTCGACCTAACCACCGCCACCGGCCTCTTCGCCCACCGCTACAAGCCTCTCGCCTTCTAGCTAACGCGACCGCACATCCAGCCGGTCCACCGTCAGCGTCCCGATCGACAGCCTCTCGATCCGCGCCTCCAGGATCTTCAGCCGCCGCACCGTCATCGCGCCCACCGCCAGCGCGCCAATCGCCATCGCCCCAAACGCCACCGCTCCAACCGCAAGCGCGCCCACCGCTGCCGAACCCGCCTTCATCGTGCCAACCGAACCCTTCGCCTGCTTCATCATTAATCCCGCCTTTAGCTAGCAGCTTCGCACTGGAAGCGCTCTTATGGTTCTCCAAATTTGAGATGCCGACGCTATACTCCGCGCCATTACCGGCCGGTGCAGCCATCCGCCTCTTCCGGCTAAAATAAGGGAAGTGACTTCTTCCCAGAGCCCCATCCTGACGCCCGATGGCGCTCCACCTGACCCCAGAGCCCACGGCCCTCTCGCCGCCATGCGCCGCGCCCTGCCTTCCGGCGAGGTAATCCGCTTCCTCCTGGTGGGCGGCTTCAACACGGCATTTTCTTTCGCCCTCTACTCCGCCTGCGTCAAGTTCTTCAGCCACCTCTTTCCTACCTTCGGCAAACCGCTTATCGCAGACATTGCCTTTGCGATCTCGATCCCCATCGGTATCACCCTCGCCTTTCTGCTCTATAAACACTTCGTCTTTCGCACCAGGGGCAACTATCTCAAAGAGTGGCTCCGCTGTTTCCTCGTCTACAGCGTCAGTTTCCCCATGGGGCTCATCATCCTTCCCACCGCGACCCACTTTTTCCAGCGTGCCGCTCTCACCCACGAGTGGGCGCCCTATCTGGCAGGACTCGTCAACTCCTTCTGCACCGCGTGTTACAGCTACTTCGGCCACAAGAAGTTTTCGTTCAAGCGCTGAACCGGCAACTTCGACCCAAGCGTTACCGCCCGAGAAGCCGACGTCCCTTGATTGATCCCCCACGCATCGCTGACTGAGGATACTTCTATGAGCATCTTCTCCCAGCCGAACACCATTCACCTGACAGGATTTCTATCGGTAACGCTCCGGTATGCAGGGCGAGCAAGCATCAAGCCCAGGAGCGCGTGAAGGCCACAGGCTGGCAAGAGCAGATAGCTCGTAAACCCGCCGCCGAATCTTAGATAGCCCAGGTAAACCGCCGCCGCCAGGTTGTAAAACAATAACCCTCGGATGGGCTGTGGGTCGTCGCCCTCGCCGCGCGGCCAGCAGGCAATGGCCAGGGAAAACAGACCGAGCCCGCCCAATCGTCCTACAGCTTCTCCGGGCCAGGTAAGCCCGGCAGAAAGCAGCAAGCTCGCAACAAAATTCGGAACGGCGACCAGAGCGGCTCCAGTTACCAATTCAAGCGCTGCAGAGATAAGGAGCACCGTCCTTGTCTTCATCGTCGCCCCCTCTCGCTTGGGCTTAAGTCTGTATCCACGAACACCGGCTACACGCGGCGCTTCAATCTACCGATGCAGCTACGCGGCGCTACACGATTGACTCTCAGTACGTCTGCACCTTGCCCATGCGCGGAGGCTTCACCGGGCCTGCCACTCCGTAGATGACGGTAATGCCTGCCCCTCCGGCCCAGGTTGACGTGGCGCGGGCTGGGTCAGCCTCAACAGCTGCCTGGGGATAATTCCAGTTGTTGGCAGCCCAGACGTCACCCGCCGCGTCAATCGACGTGTCGGTGATCATTTGTATGCTGCCACTCTGGAAGACGTGGAGGACATCGCCGGTTTTGGTGCCTGCGGGATGGCCCTTGGTGTCTTGTCCGGCCATCAATACCACGCCGCGGCTGCGGAAATTACCGAACCAGACATCATCGTTGCCGTCGATGTTCAAGCCCCATGGCACGTCCACCTTCCCGCCACCCGTGTAGCCCGCTGGCGTCGGTTGCGTGCCATCCGGCTCGATCATGCTGATGATGCCGGTCGGTTTCGGATACTGGAGCATCGCCACGCCCAGCAGCCGGAACTGCTCCATGATAGACGCGCCCGCAGGAACCTTTGGCACAGGGAAGTCCAGCGAAGTATTGCTGGCCACCCACGCGTTGCCCTTCGAGTCGAGCGCCAACGCGCGGACGCTGATGCCGGCACGGAAACTTTCCGCCTTGGAAGGATCATCGGCTGGGAACCGAACGACGGTGTCGGACTGAGAGTTACTCACCCAGACACGATTCTGATCGTCGATGACGACGTCAAAGGGAGACTTCAGTCCCGGAACCTTGACGATCTTGCCTTCCTTGATTCGACCGCCCGGGAAGTACAGCATTTGGTCGCCAGAGCCATCGCAGATCCACACGTCCCCATTCGCCGCAACCCCGATGCCCATCAAGCCGAGTAATTTTTCTTTGAAGGGAAAATCGCTTTCCGAGGCGACTGGATGACCGTCGAAGTCCATCACGCCGATGCTGCCGTCAAAGCTGGTGACCCAGACCCTGTCTTTCGTCACCGCGGTGCCCCACCCGATTCCATCAATGCCCATCCCGGTAAAGCCGACGATCGGCGGTGAGAGCGGCGTGCCGTTGGGAGTAAGCTCCGACAAGCCGCCGCCAATGCTCCGAATGACTCCGGATTGCGAGCCGGCCATCCAGTTCTGCCCGCTCCACATATTGCCCTTCGCGTCGAACATGATTCTGCCGGCGGAATAGATACCCCCGCCCGCAAAGCAAAGGCTAAGCGAAAAGTCCGACGGAACCAGCGCGAGATACGGCACAAACGGCGCCGCGCGTCGTGCGCCATCCCTGGGCTGCGGATAGGCTTCCCCGAACAACGCGTAGAGATCCGCGGGGTCGGCCCACGGCTCGCGGGCGATGCCAGCCATTGCCTCAAGCGTGTTGGTGGGCGCCGGTCCCGCGGCTGGGTCGCCGCCTTGAAGAAGCGAGCGCGCCAGTTGTCGTCAGCCACGGTCGCGAACGCGGTAATCAGCGAGCCCAGCGTGTCCAGCGTTACCAGCGTCGTTGTCTGTGTGCTGTTGAGCGGGTCCAGAAGCACCTTGCCCCATCCGCCGGTCACGGGGTCTACGAGGTTTGGAGCATTGCCCGCGGCGATGTGCAGACCAAGCGTGTTGCCGGAGATCGCCTCGCCGCTGATAAATCGTGCGGCAGTGAAAGCTGAGGCCACGGTCGTCAACTCATTGATCGTTACGTTGGCCGGCGGATCACTCTGCAATACCGTCATCAGGACGAGGGCAGGATTGTTTGCGCTCCCGCTCTTGGCTTTGGCTTCGCCACCGCTGGCGATCAAATAGAGAATGGCATCTCCATGCGCTCCGTTGGTGCGAACCTGAAAGCGGCCATCGCCGCTGGTCCCGGTCTGTGCAAGCTGCTTTGGCGCGCCCGCGCTCGCCTCCCACAGAGTGACCGTGGACCTTGCGACAGGCGCATTCCCAAGCAGCACCTGCCCCTTGATATCGGCGGCAAACGTACGTGTCGCAGAAAACAAGCTGAAGATCACGATCCCCACAAGGGCGGGTTGTCGAATAGCTGATCCAGGATTCATCGCAGTCTCCTTACGCATGAACATGAGTCGCGAATCTAACCAGACAGGCGACGGATGTTCCCCAATAGATCAGATTTCCCACTCCCTCGGAAACTGGCAGATGTGACAGTCTGCGCCACTTTCTCGAATGGTTCAGCGGTGGTCGCTGCGTGCTGCAGCCGTCATCACAGCATCGAGTCGCCAGTCGCTCGGGCAACCCGTTGTTCGAGAGTGCGACGTGCGCGGGGGCGCTGCGAGGGACAGCCAGAGGCCAGTGCGGCCCATGGCATTCCGGACGCAGTGACCAATTCCTGCTACGCTTGGGGCGTGAAAAAGTGCCTCTTCGTCGCCCTTGGATTCGCCATCACTCCCATTCTTTTCGCGCAGAACGACCCTTCAAGCCCACCACCCCGCGATCCCGACGCGCTTATTCGTGCGGCCGCTCCGTTTTATGACTACGCCTCGCCGGATATGAAGCCTTGGCACATCCGCTATCACTATCAGTACTTCGATGAAAACGGTCAACCTGGAGTGGAAGGCACTTTCGATTACTGGTGGTCTATGACCAAAGTGATCAGGGCTTCGTGGACGCAGGGGGACCAGTCGCGCATCGAATGGCACACCGCCGCAGGCAAAGAGTTGGATTTGGTTAGCGGGACCGGTATTCCAGGCCTGACGCATCGACTCTATGGCGTGCTTGTTCCAGGCTTCCTCACGATGAAACATTCTCAATCCGACGACCGGCAGTTGAAGTACTTCACGACAAAAACTTCAACGACCGAATTGGCCTGTGTTGGATCAGTCCATGCGGCAGCGGCCGACCGGCCGATCACTTCGCTCGGCTCTGTATGGCCCGCCTACTGCTTCCTGGAACAACTGCCAGTGCTTGCGGCGAGCCACGAGAACGGAACGCTCATGAACGCCTACGGCAAGGTACAAAAATTTCAAAATCATTATTTCCCCGCCGACATAGAGATTTTGTATGTCGGCAAGAAGCGCGTGCAAGCAACGCTGGAAGATCTGAAGGAAGTGGCTGCTGACGATGGGGCCTTCACTCCGGCCGCCGACGCAAAAGAGTCTGTCCCAACCACAGTGAGAGTTACGGCGAACGTTCTCCCGCTCACGAACGTGGCGGTCCCGATCCGGAGAGTCGAGCCCATTTATCCGTTGAGTGCCCTCGGCGCCAGGATCGGGGGCACCGTCGTGATTGCAGCAATCATCGGCAAGGATGGCAACATCAAGGATGCCAAGATCGTCAGCAGCCCCGACGCTTCGCTTTCAGCGGCAGCGTTGGATGCCGCGCGGCAGTGGCAATATGAGCCCACCGTCATGGGCGGGCAGCCAGTCGAGGTGCATACAACGATCAGTCTTAATTTCAAACTACCGGAATAATCGAGCCGGTCATCCTATGATGATTTTTCAGCGTCCGTTCTGATGGCCTGATTTCGTCGGTCTAATAGTCTACGTATATTGTCGTATGGAAATAGGATGACTTGTGACCGGCACGCGACCCGAACGGCCATTACTGTAGAGGGTAAATGATATGGATCGATCAATTCAGGGTATGCGGATGATCACCGAAACCCTTCAAAACAACCCTGCCCACCCCCCACTCTCGCGCGTCACCCTATTTGGCGGAGATCGGAGCAGGCCAGGTATAAACGATTCGACGACAACCGCCTATGACATCCTCCGACTGGATCTCAGGAAGACGTTTCGAGTCTTTGTGAAGCAGCGTCGCTACCAGGAGATTCCAATATTTGATCTGCTCTCCGCTCAAGAGAGAGCTGCCTTTGAGAGGTCCGGACGCCACTGGAGAGCTCGGCGCGCAGTTCCAGAACCACACGCCTCCGGCAACTTTCGCCTTCTCATCCACTATGAGAAGGCCCCGAACGAAGAAGAGTTGTTCGGTTGCCGTGCCTACAAATGGCTCATCACAAATCGAGACGAGCGGACGCAAGCCCACACCAGAAATTTCACCGAACGGATCACTGAAGCCTGGTACCTCGACGTCGATCAAACAATTAACCGTTACCCTGGCTTCTCTCCGAGGTTGATTCGGCAAGGCCTCTGTTACTTGACCGTCAATGGGGGCCTTCCAGTCATAGAAAAGCGCGGAGAGCCTCCTCAGGGTCTATGCGTTCAGTCTACGACCAGGACCACGAGTCGGCTGGAGTTGCCGAGCGGTGAAATCCGCGAGCAGCTTCACGTCCAATCCTTCAAAACCCTTTCATTGACCGAAGAGAGATTCAGCGAATCGATCTTCGAACCGCCCACCGGGTTCAGAAGAATGCCGGTTTATCCAAGCCGATTCACGATGGCGCGGTTAGATGCCATGAGGAACTTCACGCGGCTTAGAGCTCGGATCGGCCTTACTTTGTCCCGTCTCACAGCTTGACTCTGGTCGACCCCGAAGCCCGCTTTGCGGCAACGTCGCCGCAGTCGACCAAAATTGCACTTGAACGCAAACCGCAGGGTAAACTCCGTTCCCAGGGATAGGATCCTTCGGCAGACAAATAGTGTGAAGACACTTGGCGACAGTGAGTATCGATGGCGTATCTGGCTGGGTGACGATCAGATTGGCTCCTGGCTGGGATATTCAGCGTCAAAGAAGGGAACTCGACGCTAGGCGGCGATCGATCAAGAGTGAGGCGAGCGCCCGTGAATCGGCAACCGCGGTTGTTCGAAGGCATTGAGGCTCAATAGTCTTACCTCGGCCCTGTAGCAGCAAACCGGGATTGGCGGTGGTTGGATGCATGCTCTTTTAAAACAGGCTGTTTCGCTTTCGTTCCTTGACAAGTCCGTTGCCGCAGTTATCGGAATCCTCTGTATTCACGCCGTGTTTCGCGTGCTCGAACAAACACTGCCTCGGCGCTTTGGCCGAGCCGATGCACGTTATAAGGTTCGCAAATTCGTCGTCTTTTCCGGATACCTCTCGATTCTCCTGTTTCTTGCCATGCTCTTTGAGGATCGTTTAGGCCGCCTCAGCTTTGCCTTCGGCGTCGCGGGTGCGGGTGTGGCAGTAGCCCTGCAGGACGTGCTTGCCAGCATTGCCGGCGCTTTCTCGATCGGTTTTTCAAAGCTGTACGCCCTGGGAGACAGAGTTCAGATCGGCGATACGCGAGGCGACGTGATCGACATCGGACTCCTGCGAACCACCTTGCTGGAAACCGGGAACTGGGTCAGCAGGGACTTGTACAACGGCCGGATCGTTCACATCCCCAACAGCACCGTCTTGAAGGGGTCCGTTTTCAACTACTCGCAAGGATTCCATTTCATCTGGGACGAGATTAAGGTGTTATTTACAACCACCAGCGATTGCCAGCTTGCCAGGGAGATGCTTTTGCGAGTAGCCAAGGAGGCGATCGGCGAGTATCTGGTCGAGGCGCAGACCTCCTGGAAAGCGATGAGTGACAACTATCGAAGCGCAAACCCGCAATTGGAACCTACCGTCGCGCTTGCTGTAAATGCGGGATCGTTGGAATTCACCGTCAGCTACGTGGTGGACTATACGAAACGAATCGCCATGCAAGATCAGTTGTTCACAAAAATTGTAGAGGAAAGCGCCAATAGCAAGGGCCGGCTCCAATGGGCATCGCCGCCAGGTACTACCGTAGGTCGGCAGGGAACTCCGGACGCGATCGACGAGCACCCGTCATCTTCGACCCACGGAGCGGGCCATGCGGCAGATTCCCGTTAATTACCCCTCCACTTGCGCTTGCCACTCGCCGGCATGATCCAGGGTCAAGTCCTGCCTGTGAGAACAACCCGCGCCCGACACTCAATGGCAAACGAGGGAGCAAACCCCACGATGTCTAATTTGTAAGTCTCCGCCGGATAACAGCCGACTCTGAAGCAAACAGCGATGCGCCTGAAACGTTAGCTCTCCGGCAACTTCGGCTCTAATCCTCGAGACAGCCTGCTGGATCCAGCCCTCGAACAGGTATCTCCTCAGGAAGCGCCTTTGCGGGGGGCGTCGGAGCCGGGTCCTCCGGGCAACCGAATAGGACCCCAGCCACCCCGAGCTAAAGGTAGGAGTTGAAAGCTCGAAGCCAAGAGTTAAGAGCTAGAAGCTAAAAGCTGCTTCACGCCAAAAGCCCCGCAACCCAAAAAGGGAAATGCGGGGCTTTCCAGCTACTTCGCTCTATTTCAGCCTTCCACCGCCCTAGGGGTTCAGATCCCCAACCAGCCCGGGCGTCAATAAGCCCACGCTTGGCGGTTCGTCGATCGGCTGCACCTTCACCGGATCGTCCATCTTCAGCTGAGCCACCATCTGCTCGGCCAGCTCCGGATCCGTAGGATTCACCTCTTCGACGCGTACCTTGGCCAATCCCGCCACACCCAGCTTCATTGCCGCCGCGTAGGAGAGATCCACTATCCGGTTCAGCGGCACCGGGCCGCGATCGTTTACCCGGAGTAGGGTTGACCTGTTGTTTTTAAGATTCGTTACCCGAATCCAGCTTCCCAGCGGGAGCGTCCGGTGCGCGCAGGTCATGGCGTACATGTCGTATGTCTCACCGTCTGCCGTCTTCCGTCCGTTGAACTTCTTCCCATACCAGGAGGCTTTACCAATTTGGAACCAGTGACGTTTCGCAATGGTCTTGCCGGACGCTGGATTGTTCGGAACCGTTGCGTTCTCTCGTTTCACCGTAGGACTTGCAGCAAGGGAGGCTGTCAATCCCAGGGTTACGGCCAGCACGCCAACGCGAGTACGTTTGCGGCCTTTCTTCCCCTGCAGCTCTTCCGTGCCATTCATCGTAGGATCACTCATCTCTATATTGTCGCCTCTGGGGTACCCTAAGTCAAACAATGTAAAGGTAGTTATTGCCCATTTTTGGTTGCATTATGGCTTTAGGTATGATAGGGTTTTTCCACGGTGGGGTTGCCCTAGGTGCCTTCAAAATCCTCCATTTCAGCCTCCCCCGGCAGCATCCAGGGACGCACCCTCCTCACCATCGCAGGCCACGACCCCTCCTCCGGCGCCGGCATCACCGCCGACCTCCAGACCTTCGCCGCCCACCGCCTCTTTGGTACCTCCGCCATCACCGCCCTTACCGTCCAATCCACCCTCGGCGTGGCCGAAATTGAGGCGGTGGACCCCGCCTTCCTTCGCCGCGCCCTCGATCACCTGGCCTCCGACCTCCCGCCCGCCGGCATCAAGATCGGCATGCTCGGCTCGAGCGAAATCGCCGCGTCAGTCGCGGGTTTTCTAGCCACCCTCCGGCCCAAGGAAGGGAAGTCCAAGGCAGGGAATCAACCCCCCTCCAGCCCCCCCGTCGTGCTCGACCCCATCCTCCGCGCCACCTCCGGCGCCGACCTCCTCCCACCCGATGCCCTCGACATCCTCCACCAGCAGCTCCTACCCCTTGTGACCTGGATCACCCCCAACTGGTCCGAGCTCTCCGCCCTCACCTCCGAGCCCGTCGAGACCCTCGCCCAAGCCGAAGCCGCCGCCCGAAAATTAGCCGCCCACCACCCCCACCTCCACATCGTCGTCACCGCCGGAGACCAGTCCCAACCCACCGATCTGCTCCGCCTCCCCTCAGGAGATTTCCACAGGTTCGCCGGCGAGCACCTCGATTCCACCTCCACCCACGGCACCGGCTGCGCTTTTTCCTCCGCCCTCCTCTGCCACCTCGTCCTCCGCGATACCCCGATCGAAGCCGTGCGCAGCGCCAAACACTTCGTCACCGAAGCCATTCGCCACGCCCCCAACCTCGGCCACGGCAAAGGTCCCCTCAATCTCTTCTGGCATCTCTCCTAGCTCGATCGCCGCCACTCGATAAGCGTCTAGTTAGTCAGCTAAGCCGGGAAATTGCAACCCGAAACCCAGCTATACATGTCGATTTGCGTCACGAAACCCACCTATAGCGACACCAAACGCATGAATGTTGCCCCATCTGCTAGCCTGAAGGCGTATGTCGACACCCCTCACCATCCAGCTAAACGGTCAGCATCGCATCCTCGACACCTTGGAGTCCCCGGCGACGTTGTCGCGTGTTATCAATGCACTAGAGCTAAAAGTTGATCGAATAGCTGTAGAGCATAATGGCGAAATCGTTACCCGTGCCACTTGGTCCGAAGCGCAGATCGCCACGGGAGACCGCCTGGAGATCGTTCACTTTGTGGGCGGCGGACTTGAGGAGAAGTCTCCCTAAGCAGCTGATTCAACAAGTCTTTGAGCGTGCAATAGCGCCCAACAGGTGATCCACTCCATCCTCATAAGGCCGAGGCAACCCACCCTCCTGCAACGCCTCCACCGCCACCGGGCCGCTGCGACTCAGCTGATCCCGTAAGGTACTGGATTCATATAGTCGTAGCACGGCATCCTTAATCTGTTGGGTGCTGAAAGCATCGATCAAAAGGCAGTCCCGCTCCGCCACCAACAGCTCCGAAGCCCCGCAATTCCGCGTGGCCACCGAAGGCACCCCATTGGCCACCGCCTCGAACAAAGCCATGCCAAACCCGTCATCCACACTGGGCAAAATGAACGCGTCACACTCGGCGTAAAATGTACTGATATCAGGTACATAGCTCACCAGCTCGACGTTCGGAAGGTCGCTCATCAGCTGCTTGAGCAGGGGATACCGGAACATCGCATCGCCCGTCCGGATCTTCAATTTGGCGTTCGGAAGCGCCAACTCCTTCCATGCCTGAAGCAGATACAAGTACCCCTTGCGCAGTGGCTGTCCACCCACACAACCCAGCACAAATGTTGAGGCAAATGGCTTTACAGGACGAGGAGAAACCTTGGATCGGCCATACAGGGGTGCCAGCACCACCTTTTTCCGCAGGTGATCCGGAAAACTGCGCCGGCTATAATCCGATGGCGAGAGAATAAAGTCCGCCGTTTCATACTCTTCCACCTGCCGCTCGATAAACCAGGCCGAGTTTCGCTGAAATACGCTCCCAACCTTCTTCGCCTCTTCCGCCATAACATCTTGCTGCACACGAATATCCGGGCAAGCACGATCCAATACAAAGGCCGCCCCCGACCGCTGCGCAGCCTTCCCAGTGGCCAGGCTGGAAGTAGACGCGCCAAGCAATAGGTCGCACTCCTTGAGGGCTGCCGCAGCCCAATGATCGAAGAAGGTCGAGTCCAACTCATCCAAGACAAGGGGCGTCCTCAAATGGGTAAGGCCGCTAAACATCGCTACTGGCGCTGGGATCCAGCGATTCGTAACCGCCGGATCAAAGTTGCGCATGCGGCTCCGGGGCGTCGCGGTGTACAGGCTGACATCGCAGCCGCGGCGCACAAACGCATTGGCAGGCAACTGATAATGTGCCTGCCGTCCGGTGGCGATAATGACCTTCACAACCGAAACCTCATTACATGGCAGGGTATCATTCCACGGCGAGCGACCGGAAAAACGGTCAAAAACAACGGAGTATCGGCAATGGTCATGAGGAGTATACAGAATATGTGTTATCAGACATTCCACCACGCGACGCCTGGCTAACCGCCGACTGTCGGCGACGGCCTCCATCTCGCTACAGCTATCACCGCGAGGCCGGCCATTAGGACGAGGAGAAGCAACGCGACCGCGTTTAGGAGTGCGCGCGGGTAGCCGAGTTGGGCGACATCGATGAACGGGTATGGGTAGCGGCCAGTGACGGCTCCGCGGAGCAACACCCAGGCAAAATACACAATCGGATAGATTGCCCATGACAGCGGGTTCTTCCACCGCAGTCCAGACCTGGGCACAAAGAAGATCCAAAACGCCACGTAGAGTACCGGCACGACATCGTGCAGGATGGTGTCCGTTAGCTTGTTGAGGCCCTCGGGATTCCAGGTATGGCGCAACAGGAGCGAATAGATGATGCCGACGGTTGCAATGTAGAGGGCGGTTCCGGTTGTTGTTGCGGGATTGGAGAAGAATTTGCCCCAACGGGACTTGGTAGCCAGGAGTGAGAAG
This sequence comes from uncultured Acidobacteriaceae bacterium, assembly GCA_963737325.1. Taxonomy (GTDB): domain Bacteria; phylum Acidobacteriota; class Terriglobia; order Terriglobales; family Acidobacteriaceae; genus Granulicella. The sequence continues at coordinate 111,693 of CAVTSJ010000012.1, read as the reverse complement.
GTCAGAACCAGCGCTACTAGCAGGTTTGTGAGAATCGTGAAGAAACTGAAATAGGTCGCGAGCGCCCCTATAACGCTCATTCCATTGGTGATCGAGGTGCGAATGGTTAGCAGAAGCTGGAGCGACAGAGCGAACCAAGCGAGGGATGCGGTGGTGACCATCAGGGCTCGTTTGACGGGATTGGTTGCGGCTTTGGGCATGGATCCGGCTTGAAATGGACAAGTGAGATCATACAAGTACTCGATTTCCGGTGGGTTTTGGGTTGAAGCCGATGTCTATAGCCCGGTTATCTGCACAAATCGACATGTACAGCTGGGTTTCGAGACTGTTTTGTCGTGAATGACTGAGTGGTCAGTCAGCTAAACTGTGGGGGCGGTGACGGGCTGGGAGACGGTGGCCCTGGGTACCCGCTGTGGTAAAGTCAGAAGGTTGCCGCTCGTTCGAGCGGAGAGATGGCCGAGTGGCTGAAGGCGCACGCTTGGAAAGCGTGTATACCGCAAGGTATCCAGGGTTCGAATCCCTGTCTCTCCGCCATAACCTCGCCCGATAAGCCGGGAACCCTGCCTCCCTGGAAACTCTATCCCTCTAACGCCTGGTAGACGATCTGGCGCATGAGGTAGCGATAGGGCAGGCGGAACTCTGGCGCCTGGGACATAAAGATTGCGATCAGTTCCCTCTTTGGATCGATCCAGAAGTAGGTTCCGAAGGCCCCCGCCCAGAAGTAGTCGCCGACCGTTCCGGGAAGCGGATTGACTCCGGCCTGGGTACGGACGGCGAATCCCAAGCCGAAACCCTGCCCCATCTCGCGGGTGGGCGCCATCGCCTCGAAGAACTCCGGCGTCTCCGCAGAACAGCCGATATTCGGGCGGAGGTGGTTGCTGGTCATCAGGTCGACGGTACTGGGGGCTAGCAGCCTTGCTTCGGGGACCTCGCCGCGGTTGAGCAGCATCTGGCAGAACCGGAGATAGTCCGAGGCGGTGGAGTAGAGTCCTGCCCCACCCGATTGCCACGGCCAGTGGACGGTATGGTCCGTCATGGGGACGCGTGCGCCGGTTTGGAGGTCGACCTGCGGCTGGGCCATGCGCGACGCCTTTTCGGATCCGAGCAGAAAGCCCGTTTCGCTCATGCCAAGGGGCGTGAAGATGTTCTCGGTGAAGAAGTCGCCCAGGCTCTTGCCGGAAAGCACCTCGACCAGCGTGCCGACGACGTCGGTGCTCATGCTGTAGTCCCATACCTCGCCCGGCTGGTGGACGAGGGGCAGCGAAGCCAGCTTGTCGACCATCTCCTGGTTGGTGTTGTGCACGTCGAACACCTTGGCCTCGTTGTAGGCCGTCTTGATCAGCGAGGCGCCGAAGATGCCGTAGGTGAACCCGGCGGTGTGGCGCAGGAGATCCTGTACGGTCATCGGCCGAACCTGAGGGACCAGACGAAGGGTGCGATGGTCCCCTGCCGTCTCGTCTTCGATGCCGACCTTGGTTTCGGCGAACTGCGGCAGATACTTCGCGACGGGATCTGGCAACAGAACTGCGCCGCGCTCGGCGAGCATCATCAAGGCGACCGAGGTGATGGGCTTGGTCATGGAGGCGACGCGGAAGAGGTCGTTGCGCTGCATGGACACATTGGCTTCACGATCGCGGTAGCCAAAGGCTTTCCAGCAGGCGATTTCTCCGTGGCGCGCGAGCAGGACGACTGCCCCGGGCATTTTGTGTGCGTCAACCTCGGCCTGGAGGGCCGCGTCGATGCGTAGCAGGCGATCACGGTTGAATCCCCGCGCTTCAGAATTTTCCTTCACAGGCACGAACCCCACGGTTGATGGCTCCGCACGACCGGACACGAGCGTGCCACGAGGCTAATCCTTCCGATCAGGAGCGAATGGTATAACGCGCGGCCCGAACCTTGTGTGCCAACTCGGATCGGCTCGGCATGGTAAAAATACCCATGCGCGCCAGCCTTCTTTTCGCCCTGCTCCTGACGTTCGCTCCGGCGTTCGCCGAGACACCCGCCAATCCATTGCCATCGATCGCTGCGAAGACGTCGGGCATGCACCACATTGATGGATTCATCCCACTCGACTGGGATCCCGCAGCGGGAAAGATGTACCTCGAGATCCCGAACCTTGACACCGATCTGCTGTACACCAACTCGCTGCCCTATGGCACGGGCTCCAACGATCTAGGTCTCGATCGCGGTCAATTATCCCAGGGCCGCATTGTTCGCTTCGAGAGGTCGGGGCCGAAGGTTCTTCTGGTTCAGCCGAACACTGACTTCCGCAGCTCCTCCACGGACGCCGCAGAGACTCTTGCGGTCACGCAATCGTTTCCTGAGTCCGTCCTGTGGGGCTTTACTGTTGCGGCGGAAGATCCTTCCGGCAGTGTGCTGGTGGACGCCACCGATTTCTTTTTGCACGATGGACATCACGTAGTGGAGACACTGGCCGCGCTTCACCAGGGCACGTATCACGTGGACGCAACACGATCCACCATCGCGCTGGACGACACGAAGGCGTTTCCGAAGAACACTGAAGTGGAGGCGGTGCTCACCTTCATCGCCGAGGGGCCGTTGAAAGCACCGTATGTCGCCGATGTGGCGCCTGATGCGCACGCCATGACGCTGCGTGAGCGGGATTCATTTATTGAGCTGCCACCACCGGGGTTCACGCCTCGCCGGTTCAATCCGCGCGCGGGGTACTTCCCTTCTTCGTACCGCGATTTGACGGCGCCGCTTGGCGAGGACGTTACGCAGCGATTTATTCTTCGTCACCGCCTCATCAAGAAAGATCCAACGTGCACAACCGCGTGCGAAGCTGTCACTCCGATCCAGTATTACGTTGATCGCGGCGCACCTGAGCCGATTCGCACGGCCCTGCTGGAGGGCGCGCGTTGGTGGGACCAGGCATTCCAGGCGGCTGGCTGGGCGCCGGGGACGTTCCGCGTCGATCTGCTTCCAGAAGGCGCCGACCCCATGGACATTCGCTACAACATTATCCAGTGGGTTCATCGGTACACGCGTGGCTGGAGCTATGGCGACGCGCTCGCGGACCCGCGCACCGGCGAGATCATCAAGGGCAACGTGACGCTAGGCTCGCTGCGCGGGCGGCAGGATTACCTTATCGCGGAAGGTTTGCTCGCTCCCTACAAGGCGGGCCACATGCCGAAGCCCGGCGACAATCCGATGCTCCAGATGGTGCTGGCGCGGATTCGCCAACTTGCGGCGCATGAGACGGGCCACACGCTTGGCCTGGCGCACAACTTTGCTGCGTCGAGCGTCTCGCAATCGGACAGCGTGATGGACTATCCGCATCCCTACGTAACGCTGGATAAGGATGGAGCGATTGATACGTCGCATGCCTACGCTGACCACATTGGTGACTGGGATAAGGTTGCGATCGATTACGGGTACCGCCAATTTGCGCCGAAGACCGACGTGGGTGCTGCGCTCGAGAAAATTCTGACGGACGCCGATCACAGCGGGCAGATCTATATCACCGACGAAGATGCCCGGCCTTTTGGCTCGGCTCAGCCTCATGCGCATCTTTGGGACAATGGACCGGATCCCGCTGCGGAGCTGACCCGCGTTCTCGCAGTGCGAGCGGCCGCGCTGAAGAACTTTGGCCCGGACGTGATCCAGCCTGGAACGCCGATGTCGCAGCTTGAGCTTGCGCTCGTGCCTATCTATTTGTTTCATCGCTACCAGACCGAAGCTGCTATCAAGGAGATTGGCGGGCTGGACTATCGTTACAACGAACGCGGCGATGGATTAGCGGACCCGGAGATTGTGGCGCCGGCGGACCAGCGCAAGGCGCTCGCCGCCGTGTTACAGATGCTGACTCCCGAGACGTTGACGCTTCCTGAGTCGCTGCTTAAGATTCTTCCGCCGGTGCCGCCTGGCTATCCCCGCACGGAGGAGTCGTTCCCTTCGCAGACTGGCCTGACGTTCGATCCGGTTGCTGCCGCGGAATGCGCTGCGGATCTTACGCTCGAGGTGCTGCTTGATCCGGCGCGCGCTTCCCGGCTGGTGCAATACCACATGCGAGTTCCGGGAAGCCCTTCGCTGCGTTCGGTGCTCGAGGCTATTTCCACGACGGTTGCGGAGCGGCCTGAGGCCGGTCACTCCATGTCGTCCGAGGTGGAACGCGCGGTGGAGTTCCGGGCGCTGGAAGCGATGCTTGCGCTTGCGATTAATCCGGAGGCCTCGACGCAGGCACGCGCGATTGCGCGGTCGCATATCAACGATCTTCTTAAGCAGTGGAGCTCGGCGCCACCGCTCAGCGATACTGCGGAGGCGATTCATCGCGCGGCGCTGATTCAGCGCATTGAGGACTTCCAACGCGATCCGGAGAAGTTTGTTCCGGCCAAGCCGATTGCGGCTCCGCCCGGCATGCCGATTGGTGACGAGGGGATTTTCTAGGCTGCCGCTCCCATACCCATCGCGTTGGGTCAGTGTTCACGGTCGTCCAAATCAGTGCGCGACGCGTAGTCCAGCAGATGCAGGTAGGACTGGTAGACCTTGCCTGTGGCTCGCGTCATTCCGATCTCGCAGGTTCGACTGCTGGAGTAGTAGCCGTCGTGCGCTTGCGCCCGAACCTGGCGTGCTTCAAGGTCTGTCGCAGAGGCGGTGAGTTCGGGAAGAAGGAATCCGCGATCGCCGGCGAAGGCGCAGCATCCCGCGTCGGGTGGCACGCATACGGAGTCGCTGCACACGTTTGAGATTCGTACGAGCTTCGGTGTAATTGCCATCTTCGTTGCCGAGCATACAGGGTGCAATGCTACCGAGTGAACCTTGCGATGAATCGGAAGCGTGGGCAATAGATGATCATGGGCGAACTCCACGGAGTCGAGGATTGTCAGGGCGTCGAACTTCGTTTGGTTTGCGGGGCTCAGGTAGGGGCGCGCGGTCTTAAGGCCGTAGGTGCAGGGGCTGGTGTCGATGACGATGGGCAGCTCGCCCTGGTTGGACCAGCGGTAGAAGCTCTCGATGGTGTGATTGATCGCGGCGGAATGCGCGGTGTGAAAACCCTTTGAGGAGAAGGGCACACCGCAACAATTTCCGGCAGTGTCCTGAGGGAGAAATATATTTACGCCTGCGCGGTCGGCAACGTTGAGCAGCGCCTGCATGACGCTTGTCTGCTGCTGCTCGCCGGGAAGCGCGCCCATGATGCGCGAAATGCATGCGGGAAAGTAGACGGCATCGGGTTCGGGCGGCGTGCGGACAGGCAGCGTGCCGCGGCGCGGTGTCGGCATCTCTGCGGACCACTGCCAGAAGGGTTCGTCCGTCAGTTTGCGCGTGGCTTTATCCAGTAGATGCGTTATGTTGCGCATGAACGCGAGCCCGCACACGTCCTGAATGAGGTGGCCCGCCGTGAGCGCCAGGCGGCCTCCGGCTTCTACGAGTTTCATATTTCGCGCGAGGGATGTTGCGGCGCGATTCGCGAAGGCGGTGTGGCGAAGGCGGCGAAACCGTTTGGTCAGGGTTCCGGTGTCGATGTTCACGGGGCACGCCGTTGCGCACAGTCCATCCACGGCACAGGTATCGAGCGCCATGTAGGGGAAGTCGGCATCAAGCGCGGCGCTGGTGGCGCCGGAGTCCCTGAGTCGCTGCATCTCACGGCGGACCACGATGCGCTGTCGCGGAGTCAGGGTTAAATCACGGCTCGGACATTTCGGCTCGCAGTAGCCGCACTCAATGCACTTGTCGACCTCGGGTTCCACTACGGGCATCTTTTTGAGGTCGGCGAGGTGGGCTTCGGGATTGGCGTTGAGAATGACGCCGGGGTTGAGCAGATTGTCCGGGTCGGCGAGGGCTTTGAGTCGCTGCATGATGGCGTAGGCCTCGGGACCCCACTCGGTTTCCACGAAGGGCGCCATGTTGCGGCCGGTGCCGTGTTCGGCTTTTAGCGCGCCGTCGTATTTTTGCACTACCAGGCGGACGACGTCGGCCATGAAGTCGCGATATTGTGCGACTTCCCTTTCCGTGTTGAAGCCCTGTGTGATGACGAAGTGAAGATTTCCATCCTTGGCGTGGCCGAAGATGATGGCGTTGTCGTAGCGATGCTTCTTGAAGAGATCGATCAAATCCACTGCGGCGTCGGCAAGGCGGTCGACTGGAAACGCAACATCTTCGATGATGACGGTGGTGCCGGCGGCCCGCACTGCGCCCACCGAGGGAAACAGGCCCTTGCGGATGCTCCACAAGCGATCGTGGACGGTGGGATCGCCGGTGAAGCGCGGCTCGCTGAGCAGCTTCAATCCCTGCACAGCAACCTGCGCCCTGGCGGCGTTTGCCTGAACTGCGTTCTGGTCTGCTGTTTGGAATTCGACGAGGAGTGCGGCCGCGCTGTTGGGCAGATCGCGAATTTCGGACGGGATGCCGGGCTTGTCTTCAACCGAACGCAAGGAGGCGCGGTCCATGAGTTCGAGAGCAGCTGCGCCTGCCTCGCGTAGCGGAGCAATGGCCTCGCACGCCGCATGCAGATCAGGAAACAGGAGCAGGCCGGTGTACTTGACGGGCAGATCCGGCACTGTCTCGAGGACCGCTTCAGCGATGAATGCCAGCGTCCCTTCAGAGCCGATCAGGAGATGGCTGAAGATCTCTACGGGATCGGAATAATCCAGGAACGCGTTGAGCGAATATCCTGTCGTGTTCTTCGTCCGGTACTTGGCGCGAATGCGCGCGGACAGTTCGGGATTCGCTTCAAGCTGGTGCTTTAGCTCCAGCAGGCCGTCGGCGAGTTGCGGCTCGCATTCGCGAAAACGCAAATCGGCGTCGGGAGCGGCGGTATCAATCTCCGTTCCGGAGGGCAGAACGAAGGTCATGGAGCGCAGGGTGTGATAGGCGTTCTGCGAGACGCCGCAGCACATGCCGCTGGCGTTGTTGGAGAGAATTCCGCCCATTCGCGCAGCGCTGATCGATGCGGGATCGGGGCCGATCCTGGTCGCATATAGCTTGAGCATCTGGTTGGCCTGCTGGCCGATCAACCCGGGCTGCACGCGAACCAAGCGGCCGTTCTCCTCGACTGCGCCGAGACGCCAGTAACGGCCAACGTCGACCAGGATGCCGTTGGTAATTGCCTGCCCGCACAAGCTGGTTCCACCGGCACGGAAGGTCAGAGGGATCTTTGTCTCGCGGCTGAATTGGAAGAGCCTGCGCACTTCGTCCGAGTTCATGGGTTGAACCACGGCTCGAGGGATCAGGCGGTACAGGCTTGCATCGGAGGCAAAGGCGATGCGGTCGATCAAGCGCGTCAAAACCCGCGATTCCTCCATGAGACTGCAGAGCTGCGACTCAAGGTCATTCAAACCGACGACACGTTTGGAAGTGCCTGGCTTCCGAATCGAGTCGATGGGCACAAGCACTGCAGTCACGAAATCTCCTCCGGGCAGGCCAAAGCGATCCAGAGGATAGAGTAGCGCGGTCGCAGAAACTTCACGATGGAAGAAGGGGACAGAAAGAGAACCGCAACATGATCCGGTATACGGCTCGATGTACGGTTTCCGCTGCGGTGCGCCACCGACGGGTTAGCGCGGTCCGGGTCGATACGCATGCCTGCGCTGAAACCTCGAGCAGGCGCGATCGAAGATTGCCATCAGATAGGCGATCAAGACGATAAAAGGGGATGCCAGCAATACGCCGAACATTGCTCGCAACAACACGTGATTCATGCCGGAATCCTAAACATACACACTAAGGCTAACGGTGATTCTAATCACATCTGCCGGAGATATGTAGGTTTTGTTGAGCAAAACCAGCAAATAACCTGAAATTCTGTGGCCGCCTTATTCCTGGATATCCAGACTGATTCGCTGCTTACTGGCCATCCCCATTGCTGTCACCAGAATGCGCAAGGACCGGGCAGTTCTTCCCTGCTTGCCGATGACTTTGCCGATATCGGCGGGGTCGACGGAGATACGCAGAGAGGTTCCGTCGGCGATTGGGACGGACTCCACCTTGACCCCTTCCGGGCGGTCGACCATCAGTTTAATCAATCTCGTAATTGCGTCAGCAATCTCGTTTGAATGCTCCATATTGAAGACCCCGGTAGTATGCCCGATTTGCGTAACGGTACCCAAACCTCCGGCGCTTACCTGCAGACGTGTCTTGCGCGACGGCGCCTCGAGGAAATGATTGCTCTTCAAATTGCGTCCATTATATGTCTAACTTGTTGCTTATCAACAATGAAAGTGCATTATGGCGGGATCAAATCATAAAAAAACGGCTCTTTTGGGACGCCGTGCTAAGTCAAAGATCCGTTGCGTCTGGGGACATCCGTTTCGCTTACACAACACAACGTAATACTTCATTCCACTGGACCTCCTGACGCCTAGCCTTCGCGGCAGCGCTACCCAGCGCGCCAAGGAGCCACTTATGATCAGGAACTTCTCCCGGATGTCCATCGTTGCCGTTACGCTGACAGCCCTTGTTCTGCCCATTTGGACCGCGGCAGCCCAATCCACTACCCAAGGCACCCCCACCGCCACGACCGGAACCAACCCCGACCCACAAGGAGTCACCGGAACCAATCCCGAGCCCCAGGGAGTCACGGGAACCAACCCCGACCCCCAGGTAATCCTCACAATTCTGCTCAGCATCCTTCCGTTCGCATGAGATAGTTGGAGTCGGCCCAACAACTGGTCCCTCAGGAGGCGTACGCGATGCACTTAACCGGGGCTATTTTGTTTTTTTGGGCAGCCGGATTAACCGCACACATCGTCTTATTCGTCGTCCTCCTGAGTCGTCATCGCGTCAGAACCTTTCCCGCCTTCACGACCCTGATCGCGGTGAACATTCTGAACTCTATCGTGCTGCTTGAAGTGGCAGTGCATGGATCGAAGCATGCTTACTTTGTCGCGTATTTTGCGTTCGCCATCCTGGATCTTGTGCTTCAACTGTCGGTGACCTATGAGCTTGCCTCTCATGTCTTTTGCCCGACCGGCACATGGGCCCGCGACATTCGGAAGGGTTTTCTGATGCTGGTGGTTGGTTCGATTGCCATTGCCCTGGCGTTGGCCTGCCTTCCCTCTCCTCCGGAGAAGACGATCCTGGGGATGCTGCTCGACCGGGGGAACCTGTTCTCGTCTGCCTTGCAGTGCGAGCTATTCGTTGGGATGATCGCGTTCTCGTCGACGGCGGGTTTGCCATGGAATACGCATGTGGCCCGGATTGCCCAGGGTCTTGGATTCTACTCGCTGGTGGAGCTGCTGGTGGAGGCTGGACACAACATTCTGGTGAGGAATACGGCGGCCTACTCGAGCATGACATACCTTCGTATGTCGACATATCTGCTGTGTGCGTCCTATTGGATCGTCATGCTGTGGTTGCCCGCGCCGGCTCCGCAGGAACTTCCCGAGGAGGCTCGGCGACAACTCTTTACTTTGCAAAGACGAGTGGAATACGATCTTCGCAAGCTCCGGGCCTTGAAACGATGATCACCCTTCGAAACCTCGAATTCTTCGGTTTTCTCTTCGTATTCCTTGCGTCGATCCTCGGAATTGGTACGCACTTTTATCTGCGCAATCGGCGGCGCGAACTCTATCCCTACGGCAAGTGGGATGAGTTGCTCAAGCGGCTCGTCCCCATCGATCACCAGAATCTCGAGCGAATCGCATCCGATCCTGTGGCTGGACCGGATCACGAGCTGCAGTGCGTTGAAGCGATGGACCCGCAAGATATCTGGCGGTTGCTGGGAGGAATGCACGGTATCGAGGTGATGGAGAAGAACTGTTCGGTGCTGGTGGACCTGGTGTTTTATGTCCAGCAATGGTATCCCGAGGCGTTACTCATTGCCGAGCAGCTGCGGTTGAACGCGCGGGAGGTGGAGTGGCATATTGGCCGCCTGAAGGCGACTGCGAGGTCCGGACGTCCGCCGGTAGCTGCGGCAGAATATCTGCAGCAGGCGGTAGCTATCTACTACCAGATGACGCGCGACGTTCTAGACCTTTATGAACAGGCCAACATGCCGGGGCTGGCCGATCTGCAGAGGGCTCTCTAGCCCAGGTCAGGCGATACGACGCGTAAATACGGCATCCACCGTGCCAACGACTTCCACCTGTTTTCTGTACTGCCAGCGCCTCTGGTCGTCGTCGTCGGTTTGAGGAGAGAGAGCGTGCGGCACCAGCTTCAGATACTCGCCATGCTTGTCGAGCTCGCAAAATCCGCAGAAGTAAGCGCTTCGCGTCAGAAGAAAGTAGATGGGGCGATCGAACTCGTTGACCCAATCCTTTCTCTTGGCGATGGCTCGCTTCCGCGTATCGATGAGAACGATTGAGCCCGCCAGAATCATCGGCTCCATGGTCCGGTCTCGACGTCCGATGATCCCTCGCCGATAGTGGATCGGCATCACTCCGTGCTCCGACTGAAACAGCGTTGTGTCCTCGGGCGGAGGCCCGGTCACCAGTGAATCCGGCAGCCACAGCCTGGCATGATCGGCAAGGGGGCCTTCACTGAGCAGGAGGGTGGAATTCGGGCTCGATACCAGCTCAAGCTGTGCCGGACTTTCGTTCACGCCCGGACACAGCGCCAGCATCTGTTCCATCGTGAGGTTGTAGATGAATGCCAGGACGATGAGTTTGGTTGCGGAAAGCCCACGATTCTCGCGTTCGACGCGGTCAAGCCAGCTGGCGGAGATGCGGTATGCCCTGTTTCCCCACTGCTGGGCGAGTTGCCAGGTGCGATCTTCCACTTCACGCAAGGTGAGCCCAAGTCGAAGCCGGGCTGCCCGCAAGTGCGTCCCTATTCCGTCCACGCGGACTCCTCAAGAAAACTTCCAGAAAGATCCAGAAGACACCATATCATTGGTGGGCCCGCAGTCGTTTCATTGCGCAGCGGCACCGTTCGGCGTCCGAGCCGGCCTCCGGTTTATAACCTTGCGCTCATGTACATTTCGTACTAAACATACACCAAGTTTTGATGTTGCGACCAGCCCTAGTAGTCCCACCATGATCCAGATGGATCAAACTATCCACCGTCCCCGCAGCCTCGTAACGTGCTGGCGCCTATCTCCACGGCATCTTCCCAAAGCGCAATCGCAGTTTAGGGTGGTTCTTTGGAGCATGAAGCTGAAGATTACGTCGAAACTTCAGGGGCACATTCCGTTGGGGACGTTGGTGTGCCGGCCTGCGGCATCGTGCAGAGTTGCCAATGCTTCGACAAGAATCAGCGGATTGATTTTGCCTTGATAGACAGGCGGGGGCAAACGATCCAGGCCAAGCAGTTTGTAGACCGCTGTTTGAGCCGAGCGAACGGAATATTCGACGGTGAAGACCACATCGTCTGGCAGCTCGCAGAACTGACCGATGAGCGCGAGGTTCTTTGAGCGGCTGGGTACCACCTGGGGCCTGTCCCCCGCAGATCGAGAAAGGAACTGGCTGGTGATGTAGGGCATCATGCAAGGAATGCAGTTGCACTGATCGAGCCCAGGGCCCGCATCGTGGGTTAGTCCAAGGTGGCCCAGCACCTCCGTCATGAGCTCGCGGCCGGTGCAGGCAGACATTGGTTTGGTGACGAAGTTTCCAGGCTTGTCGACGAAGAGGCCATAGCCCCAGAAGACTTGCAGACCTGGCAGCTGACCGATGAAGTGAGGCTGGTGGGGAAGGACGATCGACATGAGCCAATTCGAATCGGGGAAGGTGATGAGGCCGCCCTCTCCGGGAACGTTCCCGGTCAATTCCTTCACGGCTTCGAGGAAGATGGAGTCCTGAAGGGTCGCGGTAAAGGAAAGCCACTTGGACTGCGCAACATGATTGGAGAAATTGTCAGGATTGCCGAATTGCGGGCGGTCGAATGCCAGCTTCTTCCATAAAGCCCACGAGCCATTCTTCGGCTCCGTGCAAAGTGGCGCAGGCGAATCCATTGAGCCGATGCTTGAGGATTCGGTCATGGAGCCAAGGGTTACGAAGACGAAATCCTGCTTATTGACGCGGATCTGGCCGGGCTCGCCCCTGCGCTCGTAGAGGATGGTCTCGACCGAATAGCCGGCTGCGTCGTGCAGGAAACTGAGATCGGTTACACGGGTGTGCACCTCGAAGCGGACTCCGGCCTCACGCAACCACCTCTGCAGAGGCCGAACGAGCGAGTCATACTGGTTGTACTTTGTTCGCAGAATTCCCTTCAGCTGGCTGAAACCTTTGATCATGTGGACGAAGCGCAGAAGATAGCGCTTGAACTCGACGGCGCTGTGCCAGGGTTGGAAGGCAAACGTGGTGGACCACATCAACCAGAAGCCACTCTCAAAGAAACTGCTGTCGAAATGATCCTCGATGGTGGTCCTGCCCAGCCGCACTTCAGAAACGATGCCAAACCATTCGAGCTTGGTGATCTGCTTTTCACTCAGACCAAACTCTGGCGCCTCCTCTCTATGGCCGTTTCGGAAGAGGCGCGACTTCGAGTTGGTTTGCAGCGTTGTATTCCAATCGAGGATCTCTTCGGTAACGCTCTTGCTCCCATCGAGGGTTGGAATGGACGAGAAGAGGTCGAAGGTGCAAACATACTTGCTCTCGAACATGCGACCGCCGCGCATAACGTAGCCGGCCTCCGCCGAACCTGCGGCATCCAGGCTGCCACCGAGGCTGTTGGACGCCTCGATGACCGTGATGCGCTTGCCCGAGATCCCAGCGTCGCGGATTAAGAAAGTCGCAGCGGCCAGTGAAGCAATGCCGCCTCCAACGAGATAGACCCTGGAATCATTTACGCAGCGATCGTTCAACTCTTTCCTCCTGCAGGTGATGCTGAGCGCGAGTATTGCCCGGCGATTCTCACGAACCCCTCCCGGCGCCGAGAGCCGGCCCATCGGCCTGCGAGCTGCTCGCGGAAAATTAGCTTGTTCTGTAGGTCATGACCGGGACGGTGCAGCAGCGGATGACTTGAGCCGCGACGTTGTCCGACATCAGGGAAGACAAGCGGTTTCCCCACCTGAGCGGCATGAGAATGAAGGGACTGTTTATCTCGCATGCACGCGAGCGGATGACGGTCTCGGGTAACCCACAGTAGAGCGACCATTGGGCGTGGACTCCCCCACGGCGCAGGCGATAGCTCAATCGCTGACATTGACGTTCGAAGTCACGGAGGACCGCAGGAGCAGCATGCTCCGCCACATGAAGAATCTCAATGCCTGCACCCAACAGCTTCGCGATCCTGATCGCGTTCTCCAGGTACCCGGGATTGCATGGCAGCGAAACAGGCACGAGGATCGGTCCCCGTTCCGCCAGGGACTCGAGGGTGGAATTTACATTCGGGCCGTAGGTCAGTGTGGGACAGGTAATCGAACGAAGAAGGTATTCCGCGGTAGAACCTAAGGTCTGGCGATCTCGCTGACGATAACCGTACGCTCCGAGCAGAAAGAGATCCGCGTGCTCTTCGCAACAGATATTGAAGAGAGTGTCGCCCACGATGCCGTTGCGGACGATGCTCCGGCTGTCCAGGCCCTCCCTGGCAAGTTGAGTTCTTATTGCTCGCAGATCCTGGAACTCGTGCGCTCTTTCGCTTCGCAGGGCATCGAAACTGCTGTCCGGGTAATCGTCCGGAGCATTTACCTGGGCGAGGATTATCTCCGATCCAAAACGTCTTCCAATCGTGATCGCGTCCTGCAGCGCCCGGCCCGCTGCTGGAGAAGCATCGTAGGCCACCACGATCTTCTTGAATCCAAGCTCTTCTAATTGTTCCGGTTGAATTGCAAGAATTGAGGTTTCCATAAGGTCTCCTCTCGCTTTACGCTCATACGTTAGCATTTGCTTACGAAAGTTTCGGTGATGCGCGTCACTTTCGCTGGTGACAAGATATCCCGCATCCTTGTTTGATTGGGCGATGATTGACGACGTGGGCGGAACAATCGGACGTGTTACTGCTGCGCGGCGGCGAAGACTTTTACCGAGGGCAACGCCTCATGCCGGTCGTCGAACATGCCGCGTTTGGCTAAGGCGCCGTCAGCCATTGGCTCCCACCAGAAGACGCCTTTGCCCAGACCGTTCGGCGTCTCCTTTACTGTCTTCACAAGCGCGGCCAGAAAATCGGCCTGGCCTTGCGGTGTCTGCGGATAGGGTGGTTTGGCACCCTTGAAATCCTCGCCATCCCGCCAGTCGTAGGCGGTCTCGACGACGATGATGGGCTTCTTATATCGAATTGCCATGAAGTCAAGATTGTTCTTCAGATCTTTCAAACTGCCCTGCCACCAGGGGTAATACGACTGCCCGATGACATCGAAGGGCACGCGATTGAGAATCAGATTGTCGAAGAACCACTTTGTGGTCTCGTCGTTTCCGCCCTGGTCGATGTGAATCATGATGAGCGGGCGCTGCTCCGTTCCTTTGCCGTCGTTGACGCCGCGGATTCCGGCCTGCAGCAGTTCGGCAAACTGCGGCCAGCGGTCGGGCAGCTTGCCATCGGGCCAGAGGATTCCGCTGGTGACCTCATTTCCAATCTGCACCATGTCCGGCATGGTGCCCTGCTCGCGGAAGGCTGTAATCGTGTCCTTGGAGAACTGGTACACCGCCTTTACCAACTGCTCATGCGGCAGGTGCGCCCAGGCCGCGGGCGTCTTCTGATGTGATGGGTCCGCCCAGTCGTCGGAGTAGTGAAAGTCCAGCAAGAGTCTGAAGCCCAATGCTCTAGCCGCCTTCGCTTCCGCGAGGGTGTAGGCAAGCGTGTTCGGCAACGGGGTTGGTTCGTTCATGATGCGCAGGCGGACCCAGTTGAATCCGTTACGGCGAAGAATTTCAAGACCCGGATACACCTTGCCGCCGTCCTTGTAGTGGATGCCCTTTGATTCCATCTGCTGCAGGAAGGAGACGTCGGCTCCATAGATGAAGTAAGGCTGCTTCGAAGGCGCAGTTGCCGCGGAGGTTGACGCTGGTGCGGGCACCGACTGGCCAGCCGCGGCGCCGATTGCCACCAGCAGGCAACTGGCCATCAACCATCGAAACGCCAACAACCTTTTCATAGCGCGGTCCTCCGTGATCGAAAGGAATTCATCACCGCATGCTTCGTCCTAAACCGCGTCGAAGCCCTGGCTTAGAGATGCAGGAGGCCTCTTTGCAAGGCTGTAACCACTGCCTCTGTGCGATCGTGCACATCGAGCCGTTCGAGGATCGCGGAGACCCGGCACTTAACCGTAATCTCCGCCAGGTCGAGTTCTGTCGCGATCTCGCGATTGCTCTTGCCCTGCGCAATGCGTTCGAGGATTTCGCGCTCCCGTAAACTCAAATCGCTGCTCGGAGTGCGGTTGGCGAGGGTTTCTTTCACTACCTGCGGCAGATAGCGCCCGCCCGCATGCACCCGCTTGATGGCATCGGCGAGCAAGTCATGCGGCAAGCCCTTGATGATGTAGCCGCGAGCACCCGCCTGCAGCGCCTGATGAATATCCTCGTCACCCTCATAGGTGGTCAGCACGATAAACCGGGCTTCCGGCGACACGGAACGAATCGAACGAATCACCTCGACCCCGCTCAGGTCTGGGAGCCGCAGGTCCATCAGCGTCACATCCGGTTTATGCTGCTTATGCAGAGCGATCGCCTCGCGGCCGCCACCCGCCTGCGCAACAGTTTCCATCCCCGGCAATGTGCCAATCAGCGCCGCCAGTCCGATCCGCACGATGGGATGATCATCCACCAGCATGATGCGTATGGGCGCTGCTGCTACCTTTGTCATCCCACCAGCTCCTTCACTGTCTGCTCCTCGGTGGAGCGGTTCTGCTCGATGCATACTGCTGTCCTCGGGACTCGAATATACACTTCCGTTCCGCGGGCGACCTCGCTGGTGACACGCACGCTGCCGCCCAGGCGCCGGATTCGTTCCTGAATTCCTATCAGCCCGAAGTGCCCTTCCGGCGGATGTCCCGATGAGTCGAAGCCTGCCCCATCGTCCTCAACCGAGAGCGCGAATTCATCTTCGCCGAAGCTCGCGCGCACCGCGATCCGCTTGGGATTCGCATGGAGCAGCGCGTTGTAGATCGCCTCCCGGCTGGCCATCGCAATCTCATGCATCGCCGCGGAGTGGAAGTCGTAAGGCTCGCCTTCGACTTCGCACTCAAACGCGATGTGCGACGTCTGTCCGAGCCGCGCCGCGAGCTTCTGCAGCATGTCGCCAAAATCGGTGGACTCCTGTCCGCGCAGATTCCACACAGCCTGCCGTGCCTCGTCAATCGCCGCCGCCAACTGAGTTCGCGCACAGTCCAGCAGCTCGACCTGCGCGATGCTATTCCCTGCACCGCCGGCGCTCGCTGCCTCCAGCAGCAACGAAACGCCGGCGCACCCCTGGATGAGCGTGTCGTGCATCTCCCGCGCCAGCCGCGCTCGCTCTTCGAGCGTCGCCTTGTAGGCCGTCTCCACGCGCCGCAGCTTCTGGCGATGCACCCACCACACCACCAGGACCACCGCAGCAACACACAGGCTCAGGAACCACCAGGTGAGATAGAAATACTGGCGCTTCACGATGGGAAGCGTGCGCTCGGTGAGCCTGCCGGAGCCGTCCTGAAACGCCCGGATCCGAAACGTGTACCGGCCTGCGGGTAGGTTGGTGTAGTCCGCTATGCGACGGTTGGATCCATACCTCCAATCGCGATCGAAGTTATCCAGCTTGTACTGAAACTGCACCGCATCCTGCGGTCCAAGCAGGATCGCTCCGTACGCGATTTCGAGGCTGCGGTTGCTGGCATCCAGAACCACCGGCTTCGGAGCGGGCGACCGCGTTGGCATCGTAAGCGTGCGGCCGTCGGCAACTACAGCATCGAGGAAGACCTTTGGTACCGCAGATGACTTTGCTTTGTCGGCCAGAAACTGGACGGGCCCTTTGCTGGTGGGAAACCACGCGTTGCCTTCCGGCGTCATCGCTCCGGCCGGCATCGTCCCGCCATACAGCGGCGTCAACTCTCCGCCCGCGGACACTGGGAAAAAACGCTGGGAGAGATAGGTTTGCGGAGTTCCCGCCAGTTTGTCCAGGTCTGCAATCGAGATGACTGCCACGCCATTCTCGCCGCTCATCCAGAACCGGCCCTTGCGGTCCTCAAGGATCGCGTACACGCTGTTGCTTGCCAGCCCCTGGTCGGTCGTGTAGTGCGTTGTCGATGTTGCACCGGGAAGATAACGGTACAGCCCGTTATCCCGTGTCCCGATCCACAACGCGCCGCTGGGGCTCTGATCGAGCGCCCACACCTTCTCGCCTGCCAGTGCGCGTGTGGCTGCGTCCTGCACGAACTGATCGTCGATCAGGTGACTCAAGCCGCGGTCGGTTCCGATCCAGATGCCGCCGTCGCGGTCCTCCAGCAGTGCGCGCACGCTGAAGTAGACCAGCCCATCCTGCACGCGGAAGTTGCGAAACACCCCGTGCGACAGGCGGCTGACGCCTTCGTCGGTGGCAATCCAAAGGTCGCCATTTCTAGACTGGATCATGCCGCGAATGAAGTTGTTGGTGAGCCCGTTGGCGGTCGTATAGTGTTCCGTCGCGGCACCGGGTCTGAGGTGAAACAGCCCGCGGCCGTCCGTCCCAATCCACAGCGTTTGATCCCTGGCCCGGAAGACGTTTCGCGCACGCGCGCCATGCAGCGCCGCGATATTCATCGGGGTTGCGACCCCATTGACCAGGCGCGAGAGCCGGGTACTCGCCACCCAGAGTGCGCCATCCGTGTCCTGCGAGATGGTCTCGAAGTCAGAGTCCGACGCGTCTGGCAGCGGAACTAACTGCACCAGAGACCGGCTGAACCGCACGAGCCCCGCCTGCGTTCCCATCCACACATTGCGTTCGGCGTCCTCGAACAAGCTCAATATGGTTTTGCTCGGGAGCTTCAGGTCCTCGCCCGGCTCGGTGCCGACTACCTCGAGATGTCCGTCTCGCAGCGTATAAGCGCCCTGCCCGATCGTTCCAATCCAGAGTGTTCCGTCTCTCGCCTCGCGCAGCGTTCTGACCGTGCCTTGTACACCTGCGAAGCGCATAAACCGAGCGGCTCCGGGCAACAGTCGTTGAAGCCCTGAGACGGTCCCCACCCATACGGTTCCATCGGGCGTTTGCAGAATCGACTTCACCCGCGTCTCGCTGTATTCCCCGACCAGGGGATACTCCGACGCCACTCCGCCGCGAATTGCCACCAGCTGCGATCCGCCAGCCCACACTCTGCCATCCGCTGTTTGCGCGAGCGCATGCACGGCCATCGCGGGGATCGCAGTGGTCCCGTCCACGCGGACTACGCGCTCCGCCTGCCGATCCGGCAGCTGAAACAGCCCGTCGTCGGTCCCGATCCAGATGCGGCCGTCGCGCCGGTCTTCGAGCGTGCAGCGGACAAACCCGTCCATCAGTCCATCGGCCGGGCCAAACGGACGAAACCGACCCTCGCGCATTCGTATCAGCCCGCCGCCCTCGGTTCCAATCCACAGCGTCCCATCACGCGCTGTCATCAGGCTGAAGACGCTGCTTTCCTTGAACGCCGGGGTGTTTCCCCGATCGAACGTGACAAAGTGCGAGCCATCGAACCGCAGTAATCCGCCGGTCGTGCCAATCCAGAGAAAGCCGTCGGGGGTCTGCGCTACCGCCTGCACGGTCTCCTGCGGCAAGCCATCCTGCGTCTGCCAGACACGCGTGGTGTAGTTTTCCGGCTGGGCGCTGGCTGGACCACTGGTTCGCCCCTGTACGCACAGCACGCCACTGAGCGCGATCCAGGCAAGCGCCAGCGTCGATTTCCGTCGAAAGATGGAGGAGGTCACAGCGGACACGCTTCGATTGTGCACTCGTCTCGCGATACCGCACAAGAGACGCTCCCACGATGGTCAATCCTTGACGCAGCCTCGCCGTGCCGTAAACGAGAAAACGTCGTCAATTTGGTTCGCGCATACTTTGGTATGTTCCAAGCGGTTGGGTTAACCCGTTAGTGTCGTGTGCGCATCGCATAGGATGTTTCGGCCGCTCTGAACGCACGGAAGCCGGAGCGGACCAGAATGAGGAACCACCAATGAACTTTCGCAGTCCTTTGTCTTACTTTGCCAGGCCAGCCGCAATCGCAGTTCTAAGCATGATCGTCGCAGGGGGCGCCCACGCGCAGGTTGGCACCGCTACGCTCACGGGCACGGTGCAGGACAGTACCGGTGCGGCCATCCCCGGCGCTACCGTCACACTGACCAACACCTCAACGAAGACCTCGCGGACGACGAAGAGCGACGGCAGCGGATTTTTCTCGTTTCCGAACCTCCCGGCCGCGACCTACGATGCGAGCTTCCACATGCAGGGCTTCTCCGATCTGATCCGCAAGAGCATCGTCCTGGGGATAGGCGACAACCAGGCTATTCCCGGCATCCGCATGCAAATCGCGTCGGTCAGTTCGACTGTCACCGTCTCGGCTGAGTCGACCGCGATTACGCCGACCACGTCCGGCGAAAGCTCCTACACACTTTCGAGCAAGCAAATTCAAAACCTCGATATTGAAGGTCGAAGCGCCATCGAGCTGCTTGGACTTGTGCCCGGCGCAGCCGACTCCGGCAACTTCGAAAGCGACACGTACAGCGGCCAGACCGCCGGCTTCACCCAGAACGGCAGCGCCTTCTCGGTCAACGGCAACCGCTTCGACCTGACGCAGATCGTTAGCGATGGCGCGGTCGTGAGCGATGTGAACACTGCTGGCGGCGCGGCCGTTACTCCTAACGTGGACATGGTCTCCGAAGCGAAGGTCGAAACCGCGGCGTTCCTTCCAGAGAACCCCAATGGCCCCATCGTCGTAAACACGGAGACGAAGTCGGGCGGCCATGATTTTCATGGCGAGTTCTATGCCAGCGTTCGCAATCACGTCTTCAACGACACCGATTGGAGGGTGAAGAACCTCGGGCTGTCGAAGCCGAACGACGCGTACTACTACCCTGGCGCAAACATTGGCGGCCCCGTCCTCATTCCTGGCACTGGCTTCAACAAGAACCGCGATAAGCTCTTCTTCTTCGTCGCGTTTGAGAAGGCGCTGCAGTACGTACAAGACCCGCTGCTCGACATCCGTGAAGCGGTGACCCCGACGACGGCCATGCGCAACGGCGACTACAGCGATACGGCGTACATGAGTAACTTCTCCAGCAGCGCCTACTACGCCAGCGTTACCCCCTGCACTTCGTACGGCGCGAATACCTCGCTCTGCCAGGGCACCACCGGCCTCATCAATCCCGCGGCCATCGATCCTAACGGGCAGGTGCTCATCAATGCGCTGCCACTGCCGAACGCGGACCCCGCCACCAATGGCGGATACAACCTGGTCAGCACCGCGCTTACCTTCCAGCCGCGCGATCAGGAAAACATAAAGATCGACTACAACATCAACCAGAAGAACCATCTTTCCGGGCGCTACAATCGCGAATCAGAGACGGTGCCCTTCCCCTTCGGCTATTACAACAACTTCACGCCGAACCTATACAGTGCTGACCAGTACAACCACAATGGTTCGAACTCGATCGTCACCAATCTTTCTACTGCGTTGACGTCGACCATTACTAACCAGCTGATCTTTTCCTATACGCGGCTCAACTTCCAAACCTATCTCGGCAATCCAGATGCGGTCTCTCGCAACAAGCTCGGCTACACTGCCGCGGATCTCTATAACAACGACACCAACATTCTTCCGAACATCCAACCCGAGTACGGGGATGCAGGGTACGCGTCGCTGTACCTGATTGGCGGCAGCTACCCGACGGTGCATGCGCCGCAACAGACCTACGTGGTGAATGAGAATGTCACGAAGCTGTTTGGACGCCACACCGTCAAGGCAGGCGTCTACTTCGCGCAGCAGCAGTTCGGGCAGCTGACTCCCGGTAGCGAAAACGGCAGCATCCAGACCGGCGACTACTCTGGCGCCTACAACACCGGCAATGCCTTCGCCGACCTGCTGACCGGGCAGATTGCCGGCTACGCTGAGAGCACCCAGAACTTCATTGGCAACATGACGGAGAAGCGCATCGACTTCTTTGCGCAGGACCAGTGGAAGTTGACGCCGCGGCTGAGTCTCAATTATGGAGTGCGCGTGAACCACATTGGCGCGTGGTATGAAGATTCGGGCAAGATCGTCGTGTTCGACTCCGCACTCTACAACCCGGGCGGCACGTACGCGGAAGCCCCCGGTCTCGTCACCCATGCAACCAATCCCGCAATCTCCATCAGCGGTGGCAAGGCGCTGGGCTTTCAGATCGCTCCCGATATTGGCTTCGCCTGGGACGTCACAGGCACCGGCACAACCATCGTACGCGGCGGCTATGGGAAAAACTTTTATGCCGACCCGGGCGCCAATGCCTTCTCAACCATCGAGGCGCCGCCCAACGAGACCTTCACCAGCTTCTACGGCCTGACGACAATCGATCAGATTCCTACGCTGCAGACCTACCTGCCGCTTGGCCTCTATGGGATTGGCAATCTCCATGACAACCACTTGCCCGACACCCAGTCGTACACGCTGGCCGTGGCGCAGACGTTTCCCGGCGGCATCAATGCCGAGCTCTCCTACAACGGCAACGTCTCGAAGTATCTGACCGGTTACATCAACACCAATCCGGTGCCCGAAGGCTGCCCGGGAGAGTACCCCGGCTATCCGCCAGGCTCTTACAACGACACTACGTGCCGTCCGTATTCCCTGCTCTCCGGTTTGAGTACCGAAGTCCATAATCTCAGTTCCTTCTATAACTCGCTTCAGGCTACTGCTTCGAAGAAGGCAGGCATCTTCAACTTCTGGCTGACCTACACCTACGGCAAGACGCTCGCCTACAACTGCGAAAATCCCTTCGACTTGCGCCGCTGTTACGGTCCTGCTCCGTTTGATCGCAGCCAGAACATCAACATCTCCTACCTCATCAATCTGCCGAATCTCGGCAAGCATCTCGGCAATCACAAGGTGGTGAACGGCATCCTCGACGGATGGCAGTTCACGGGGATCGAGCAGTTTGCGTCGGGAACACCGCTGCAGTTCACCGCCGCTGCTTCAGCCAATGGCAACACCGGCGACGAGTACGACGGCATCCATAACCGAACCATCAATTTCTACTCGGTAGGCGATGCGAACAATGACTACAGCTCGCCGAACTTCGACAATCGTGTCCTTGTCGGCACGCCGGATGAGCAGGCGGTTCCAACCTTGGTCTGCGACCCGCGGAGTCACTTGGCCGCACATCAGTACTTCAATGCAAGCTGCTTTGACGCCCCCTTGCTCGGCTCCGCCAACAACCCGAGCATTGGCACGTACCAGATTCCCTACATCCACGGCCCACGCTACCAGTCCGATGATATTGGTTTGTACAAAGCGTTCAAGATGGGCGGACAACGCAGCGTTCAGATCCGCGCCCAGGCCTTCAACTTCATCAACCATCCGCTGGATGCCTTCGTACAGTACGACCCCGGACTGTATCTGCATTACGACGCCTACGGTGCGCCGCCTGTCAACCCGAATCAGGCGGGCTTTGCTGATACCAAGCTGGGTGCGCGCACCATTCAACTGGAAGCCAAAATCTACTTCTAGAATGCTCTGCTCAATTTAGAGGTGCTGTGACCAATCTCCAGCACCTCGCGTCGCTGTCTTCGCTCACACTTCCCGCTCGTCCTGGGAGCCTTGAACTCCATGAAGTCCTGCATCATCTTTCGACTTATGCTGGTCGCCGCGATTGCGGCGGGCGCATCGTCGCCGTGTCTCGTCGCGCAGCAAATCTCAGGGCCAGATCAAGTTACCGTCGACGCCTCGGCCCCGATCGCGCCGCCGGAGACTGGCTATCTGCACCTCGGCGGCACATCGACGAACGGGCAGTCGCTTCAGGTCAACAGCCGCTATCTTGTCCTGGATGGCAAGCCGTGGCTTCCGGTCATGGGCGAGTTTCATTTCTCTCGTTATCCCTCATCGCAATGGGAAGACGAGATACTCAAGATGAAGGCCGGCGGCGTGAACATCGTCTCCACATACGTCTTCTGGATACACCATGAAGAGGCCCAGGGCGAGTTCGACTGGAGCGGCCAGCGCGATCTCCGGCGTTTCGTGCAACTGTGCGCGAAACATCGCATGTATGTCTGGCTGCGCATCGGCCCCTGGGATCACGGCGAAGCGCGCAATGGAGGCTTCCCTGACTGGGTCGCCAAACTCCCCAACACCCGCAGCAACGATCCCACGTATATTCACTTCGTACAGATCTTCTACAACCAGATTGGCCATCAGGTTCAGGGCCTCATGTTTAAAGACGGCGGCCCCGTCATCGGCGTACAGCTCGAAAACGAATACGGGATCCACGGTCCGGGCCGCGGCGCCGAGCATATTCTCAAACTGAAGCAACTCGCCATCGCTGCCGGCCTGGACGCGCCCCTCTATTCGGTCACCGGCTGGCCCTCGCTCGACTTTCCACCCCACGAAGTCATCCCCGTCTCGGGCGGTTATCCCGACGGCTTCTGGTACGCATCCCAAAACAACCTCCCGCCCAGCATGACGTATCTCTTCAACTTCAACCGCGAGCTTGGCGACATGGGCGCGACGGTTCCTTCTGAAGATCCCACCGGCAAGGTCAACCTCAGTCATGATCCCTATTTCGCCGCGGAGGAAGCCGGTGGCATGGCCTCTGCCTACCACCGCCGCCCGCTCCTCACTGCCGACGACATCGCCGCGCTTACCCTCACGGGCATCGGCTCTGGCATTAACCTTTACGGCTACTACATGTTTCATGGAGGGGCCAATCCCAAAGGCAGCCTCACCACGCTGCAGGAATCCACTGCCACTGGGTATCCGAACGATCTCCCCGAGAAGACCTATGATTTCGAGGCCCCGCTGGGCGAGTTCGGCCAGCAGCGCGAGTCCTATCGCAAGACGCGGCTTATTCACCTCTTCCTCAACGCATACGGTTCGCAACTCGCGACCATGCCCGCGTTCGCGCCATCAAGGCAGCCGCGCGACCCAGCCGATACCTCCACACCACGCGTTGCTGTCCGCACCGATGGCGCTTCCGGCTTCATCTTTGTGAACAACTATGTGCGCCAGCTAGCAATGCCTGCGCGACCCGCGTTTCAGGTCCACGTCAAGCTTCCGCACAGAGACCTCACGATCCCAGCGCGCCCCATCACGGTTCCCGGCGGCTCCTACTTCGCGTGGCCCTTCAATCTTTCGCTCGGCGAAGCAAGACTCAACTACAGCACCGCTCAGCTTTTTACGCAGCTCAACACCCCCGCCGGTAAGCTCGTCGTCTTCTTCGCCGTCCCTGGTATCGCTCCTGAATTCTCCTTCAACCCCGCATCGATCCGCACCATCACCGCCTCGGGCGCCACTATCTCACACGCCGGCAAAGCCATCACCATCTCCGGTCTGCACGCGGGTATGAACTCCACCATAGAGATCACTGACCGCAGCGGCGCGAAGGTCACCATCCTCCTGCTGACGCAAGAGCAAGCGGAAGACACCACGCTGTTCCGCATCGGAGGCGAAGACCATCTCGTCCTCACTGCCTCCAGCGTCTTCTTCGACGGCACCGCAATCCACCTGCGTTCCACCGAATCGCCTACGCAAAGGATCGCGGCCATCCCGGCACTCAACGTGATCGGGCGAAGCGAGTCTCAAGGCCTCTGGACGACGGTGACCGTCACTCAACCACAGCAGCACCCGCTCCTGAGCGTCACTGCGGGCCAGGTTGCTACGCCCCGCGCGGCCATGACGATGGGCCCCTATATCGACTGGCGCAAGACCAGCGTGCCTGTCATTCCGCCTGATTCTGCCTTCCTCAAGGGGGGCACCTGGCAGCTGCAATGGCGCAACCCCGACTTCGCCGGGCTGAGCAACGTACTGCTCCAACTCGACTACACCGGCGACATCGGCCGTCTGCAATCCGGTACCACTCTGCTGGACGATAATTTCTTCAACGGCCTTCCGTGGCAAATCGGCCTTAAGCAGTTCGGTCTGAAGACGGCTGGATCCCAACTCACGCTAAGAGTTCTGCCGATGCCCGCGGTCGCACCCATTTACCTCGACCCAAACGCCCGCGCCCTCCTCGATAGCGGCCAGCCCACACCAGCGCTCGTCGGCGCCCAGTTGATCCCCGAGTATGAATCGGTCCTGAGCGTAGTACGCTAGCGTGAGCAATCCTTCGTATGTTGATGAATGAGCTTCCAGGCTGAAGTATTCGGCCTGATTCTTGCTAATTCGTCGAGAATATGAGCATAGGGTTCCCTTATGACACTTCACAAACGCTTTAGTGGTATCAGGCGTTCGACCGTGTTCAGCGGTTTTGTGATGCTACTGGCAGCGTTGGTAGCGAATACCGTGATCATGAGGATTCAGCTTGGCCTGCAGCTCAGGAACCAGGTTCGTGTAACCCACAGCCGGCAGGTTCTTTCGGAATTAGAAGAGACGGGGCTGCTGCTGAAGGACGTCGAGATCATACAGTTTAGTCTGATGTATACGGACGATCCACGGTACCTGACTCCTTACGGTGCGGTTGTCTCCCAGCTTCGGCCGCAAATGCAAAGCCTTGAAGAGCTGACGGCCGATGATCCGAAGCAACAAGGCCGCGTACTTTTGCTACGCAAGCTGGTCGACAAAAAGCTGGCGCAAATAGCCCAGACGATTCTGCTCGACAAGTCCGGTAAGACCAAAGAAGCAACTGCCCTGATCCTGTCTGACTCCGTATTGAATACGACGCGCGATATCGAACATATTGTGGATTCGATGGAACAGGATGAGCTGGCGCTGCAAGCTTCGCGGTCGGCGATTTCGCAGAGAAGCATTCGGCTCACGGTAGCTGGTATCTACTTAACTAATTTGCTTCTGCTCATAGGACTCATCCTGTTGGCGCAGCACACACGCAGCGAGATGGAAGCACGAGATGATGATGCTTTGGAGCTAAGAAAAGGGCAGCAAAACCTGTTTGAGATCCAGGAGCGGCTGAGGCTTGCCCAGGATGTTGCGGGCATGGGTACGTTTGACATTGAAATACCGTCAGGTAAACGAACGTGGTCTAAACGAACGCTTGAGATCTTTGGCTATCCACCGCATAGCGAGCAGCCGGAGCCTCAGGATCTGATAGAGAGGGTCCATCCTGGTGATCGTTCGCTGGTGGCCAGGAAATTAGAAGAAGCCATGACGGGAAAGCGGGTGCACGCCGAGTGCCGAATGTTGCACGGAGACGGGGAGGTGCGATGGGTCGAAATCTCCGGCAGAGGAATATTCGACAATACGGGAGAAGCGATTCGATACCTCGGCGTGGTGTATGACATTACCGAGCGGAAGCTGGCGGAAGACAAATTGCATCGGTCAGAGGACCAGCTGCACGCGCTGACCGGGCGGTTGCAGACGGCCATCGAGAGCGAGCGCCTGCGGATTGCGCAGGAACTGCACGACCAGCTTGGCCAGGCGCTGACCTGCATCAAGATGGACCTTGATTGGATCGTGCGAAAGCATGGGACGGGCGGGGAGGTCTGGGTGTCGATGGTGCAAGATGCGATGCGTGTTGTCGACGGCAATATTGCGTTCGTGCGGAGAATAGCGACGGAGTTGAGACCGCAGTTGCTGGATTCCATGGGTTTGCGGGCGGCGATTGAGTGGGAGATCGAGCAGCTCCAGCGTCGTTCAGGAGTAAGATGTGTTGTTCGCCTAACAGAGCACCCGCTGGATCTCTCCAATGAAAAGAAGATAGCCATATTCCGGATCTTTCAGGAGGCGATGACCAATATTGCTCGGCATGCCAGCGCAAAGAATATTTGCGTTGATCTCGAGCTTGACGACAACGATGTCGTACTTAGGATCGAGGACGACGGTATTGGATTCTCGAGCGATTTAATAGAGCAGATGCAGTCTCTTGGGCTGCTGGGTATGTATGAACGAGCGCTTGTCATGGGGGCACATCTTGAAGTAAACGGTAAGCCAAATCAAGGAACCGCAGTCATTTTGCGGGTGCCGTCGGACAAATCTGGCATAATGGGCACGGAACCTCATGAAGATATTAATCGTTGACGATCACGCCGTCATACTCCATGGGCTGAAGCGCATCCTTGGCGATGAATTCGCAGGGGCCAGCTTTGGAGAGGCGCACGATTTCCAGCAGGCCATTGAGCTATTGCAACAGGAGCGCTGGAATGTGGTGATCCTTGATATTGATCTGCCTGGGCGAAGTGGTCTTGATGTGCTTCGACAGATCAAAAGTGAACACCTAAGTTCGTCTGTAATTGTGTTCAGTATGTATCCGGAAGAGCAATTTGCGGTTCGCGCCTTAAAAGCAGGCGCTTCAGGGTATGTCCCAAAAGATAGCGCTTCAGAACAACTGGTGGAGGCGATTCGGAAGGTAGTCGCTGGTGGAAAGTATGTGAGTGCCACCCTTGCCGAGCGCCTTGCGGCCGATCTGGGCGAGGAGAGATTGAGAGTACCGCACGAGATACTTTCCGATCGCGAGTTTGAGGTAATGCGTATGATGGCGGCGGGAAAGGGTACGACCGCGATCGCCGAATTGCTTTCCTTGAGTGTTAAGACCGTAAGTACGTACCGGACTCGGATCCTTGAGAAGCTGCAATTTGAAACGACCTCACAATTGATTCGCTATGCGATAGAACAAGGGTTAGATCGCTAGAGGTAGATAGTGAAGCGGAGCTTCTAGTAGTGTAGGATTTCTCCTACACTACTGCTCGCCATATTCCTACATGCATTTCCACATGAGCCCTATAGCTATGTCGAGCTGTATGCCCGATCATTATTTTGCTCTCACATATCCACAAATTAATGTCCAGTTATCAACAGCATTCGGGACGACGCAACCTCTAAGCAATCGGGTTGAACCAAACTTTTTGGGGGAACCAGACGTGATTGTCTTAGCCAAAAGGGGCTTTGTACACACCCTTGATTTGATCCCGAAGACAGAGGTATCTGTTGGAAAGGATAACGTATGTCAACTCTTCCTCCGACGTTTTCAGGAGTCGGTAATTTGAAGTACGACTATCGCTCCTGCGGGATGTTCTGCAATTTCTCTGGAATCACCCTTAGCGATTTCAATTCGATGGGAACGCTGACGTCGTTTCGAGCAGGAGAGGTTCTTGTGCGCGAGGAAGGCCCGGTCAACCAGGTGTTCGTCATACGCAAGGGTCAGGTAAAGCTGTCGTGCATTTCCAAAGAGGGGAAAACCATCAACTGTAAGATCGCCGCATCGGGTAATTTAATCGGCCTGGTTGCGGTCATCTCCGATTCCCTTTCCGAATTTACAGCGCAGACGTTGTCTCCTACGGAAGTCAAAGTGATACCGAACAAAGACTTCGTTGCGTTTGTATGCAGTCATCATGAGGCGAGCATGCAAGCCTTGTCCGGCCTGGCGTCGGAATATAAGAGCGCGCACAAAGGTGCTCGGCGACTCGCGCTATCAGCTACAGTGGCTGGTCGCGTCGCAGACCTATTTTTGAATTGGGGTTATTTGGCATCTCTGGATAGAGATGCTTTACGTTTTGTTATGACTCTCACCCACGATGATCTTGCGGATCTTACTTGTTCGACACGCGAAACCATTAGCCGCACGCTGGGCCGGTTCCAAAAAGGCAACCTCATCTCAATACGGGGGGCCAATATCCATATCCTCGCACCTGAAAGGCTGGCCGAACTGGCCGCTTAGACAGGGATATGGAACCAGCCATTTGTAAGCTCTGGAGGCTTAAAAAAGAAACAGGCCGAGCAGAACAAGGCTTCCTGTTCTGACCGACCTGCCATCGCTCAACAACTACTAAAGCGTTCCGTAGATTAGTAACTTGTAGCTAAGGGATATCTCACATGGCGCTCATCAGCATAAGAAACCTACGTGTTTTAACTTGACTTAAGTCCCTATATCATCAACCATCACGGAGTACTGTGAGCTGGATCACCTTTCTTAAAAGAATTTCTGTATTTCAATGATGTTTCCACTGAAGGAATGTAATTTTGTTTTTTGAGGTTCCCCCATGTTTCATTCTCTCAGCGTCCTCTTAATAACGTCTGACCACGATGTTATTGAGCTCGTCAGTTCATTTCTGCGTAGTGAAGGCCATCGAATCATCTGCGTTGAGAATGCCGCTGTAATTGCTACCAGGCAGACCAAGCGCGATTTTGATGCGGTCCTTTTCGACACGTCTCATCACCCGCTGAATCGTTTGTATCTACTTAAGACACTGGGCGAGACTTTTGGAAACGACACTCTTTGGCTTCTGTCTCCTCTTGGGGTGAGCCTGTGGAGCATGGAGTCGGAGCGTCTGGGCTTCAGGAATGAACTGAAGAAACCGCTCCAACGCCACGATCTCGAGAGATTTCTAGTTGAGATTGGCAGATCACGCGCGCGACTGGCGCTGATCGACGACAGGACTTTGCTGAAGTCGAGCCCAACTCCCACTCACCTTGAAGAACTCCCGGGCGGGCGATACTTCTTTGCCGGCTGTCCGGCCATGAAGGAGATCTATGAGACCGTGCGGCTGCTGGCGCCGGTGGATGTTCCTGTCCTCATTCTTGGCGAGAGTGGCGTCGGTAAAGATATTATCGCGGGCCTGTTGCATAAACATTCGCTGCGATCTCAGGAGAGCAATATCAGCGTTAATTGTGCGGCGCTGCCTTCCGAGTTATTGGAGAGCGAGTTATTCGGGTACGATGCGGGAGCCTTTACAGGTGCGGTTAAATCGAAGCCCGGAAAGTTCGAATTGGCGGATAAGGGCACATTGCTGCTGGATGAGATCGCAGAGATGAGTGCACCGATGCAGGCGAAGTTACTTCGCGTTCTGCAGGACGGCCAGTTCTCCAGACTTGGAGGACGGACCTCTACTCAAGTAGATGTGCGGGTTATAGCCGCAACAAACGCTAATATTGAGTCGGCAATGGCGGAGCGTGCTTTCCGTGAGGACCTGTACTATCGGATTAGTACCTTCACGATTGAAATTCCTCCATTGCGACAGAGGAAAGAAGAAATTCCATTCCTCGTTGAAGAGATGCTGCGCCGCTACTCCATCAGCTTCAAGGTTAATATCGTGAGCGTGCCGCAGGATCTCATGACAGCATTGCAGGAATACGATTGGCCGGGAAATCTGCGGGAGCTTTCAAACTTCGTCATGAGGATGCTGATTACTCAAGATCCCAGGGCGGCTATTGCGAATCTTAGCGCCAAATCAAGAACGAGGATTGACCCGACAGCGAAGAAGGTTCACCTTCAGCATGCAACGGCACACGACAACAGCAATATGTCGTCCATCGTGCGTGATCTAAAGGGACAAACGGAAAGCCGCCTGATCAAGGATGCGCTTGACTCGAGCGGTTGGAACAGACGCCGTGCTGCCCTGCGGCTAGGCATAAGCTATCGTTCCCTGCTCTACAAGATCCAGGTATATCAACTAGTGGACACGCGAACATCATTGCATCTTCATGTAAGCTAGTGAGCCTCGCGGATGGCGGTCCGTTTGTAGTGCGCAGGCACAGGTTTGCGGGCTCAGGGGCCAGGTTGATTTCTACTTAGCCGGCAACGCACAGTCATTCAGAGAATCATTGTCGCATCTGGCAACGCGACTCGCCGCGAGCAACTTCGCAGCATCAGCGATCGAGAGACGCTGCATACTTCGCGCTGGATGGGTATCACAATCGGGCCTCGGTTCACGAGCGCAAGCCGTTCGCCTCTGTACAGACAGAGAGAACCAGGAGTTCAATAAAATGACTGCCGAGTTACGGCTAATCCCTCCAGGGCCGGCCGAGAAGTACAACGCAGCTCAAGATCTCTTAAGCTGGATGACAGATCAGTTCAATCGCTTCGGAAGCATCTATCACGCGTCTGTGTATGGTGCTCACGTTTATGTAGTCAGTGACCCTCAGCACGCAGATCATATTCTCCGAAAGAACTGGCAAAACTATAGGAAGGGTCTGGTCATCAAACGTGTTGGCTTGCTTCTCGGCAACGGTCTGATGGTGAGCGAAGGCGAGTTTTGGAAAAGTCAGCGGCAGATGATCCAGCCTGCGTTCCACGAGGAAGCAATCGGTGGATTGATAGACGTGATTGCGAAGGCTAACGTTGCGCTACTCAAGGAATGGGAGCATGCAGCGCTAGAAAACATGAGTGCCAATGTCACAAGCGATATCAGTCATTTGGTTCTGAAGGTTGTGCTTATTTCCATCTTCGGAGAAGACTATGAGCAGGTAGCGCCTCATTTCAATATCCTCTCGGATGAATCGGCTCGAAACCTGCAATTCGCTCAAACCTTCAGGCCGTTGGGAAAGATGGTCCTCGAGATCGCCAACCAAAGGCGGAGACAGAACATAATATCTACAGACATGCTTGGCATGATCATGCACGCACGCGACCGGAAAAGTGGCCAGGTGATGCCGGATCAACAATTAGTCAGCGAGATCATGACCCTCATTGTCGCCGGACATGAAACCACTGCAAGCACCTTGAATTGGATCTGGTATCTGCTCTCCTCGAACGCAGAGGTCGAGGAAAAACTGGCGAGCGAACTGAATACTCTACCTGGGAGCGATTCGCCTGACCTCAGCGATCTCCCGAGATTCGTCTACACGCGCCACGTCATTGAAGAGACGCTCCGCTTGTATCCACCGGGATGGCTGATGACACGCAGGGCGCTGAAGGATGATCAGCTTGGTGACTATCTCGTTCCCGCAGGCACGGAGGTCTATATCTCACCGTACTTAATCCAGAGGCACCCCGCTTACTGGGAAGCTCCAGCTCGCTTCAATCCAGATCGGTTCAACGCCGTTCAATCGCAGAATCGGCATCCGATGACCATGCTCCCATTTTCAGCAGGTCCCCGAAAATGCATTGGAGAATTCTTTGCTCGACTCGAGATGCAGGTCCATCTGATGACGATAGCTAAACACCTGCGTCTGAGGTGCGTTAGCGGCCAACAGGTTCAACTCGATGTCGGCGTAAATTTGCGCAACAAATACGATTTCATCATGACCCCGGAGATCCGTCGCTCGGACTCAGTGAAACACTGAAGGGGTTCACGAAGTCCTCCCGCCTGGCCCTTGACCACCTTTGCGCAAGACCCGGCGATCCCAATGTGGGCTTCGAACTCCACCACCTACGTGGTGGCTCACAGTGTCGCAGGATCGGCAACATGCATAACACGGATTCGACGCCTGCCGTCGCTGTAGGCAAGCGCTCCTGCAAATTCAGGAGAGATGGCGAGATCGACAATCGTCCACGTGTCCAAAGGAGGTCTTTCCACTCCAGAGGGGACGGGACGCCCGAAATGCTCGCTATCGAACTCTATTCGAAAGCTATTGAGAGGTCGCGAGAGTCCTTCGCTAGTCCCTTTGAGGTAGGCTTCCTTTCGTGTCCACCCAACATAAAATGCGTGTTCGCGTTGGCTGTCCGGGAGCAACATCAGTTCTGAAGCTTCTTCTACGCCAAATAGTTGACTTGCCAGGTCTTCAATCTCCGGCACAGGGCGAATCTGTTCAATGTCAATTCCTATCTCGCAGTTGGACGTGAATGCGAACGCTGCCAGCGATCCCGAATGAGAGACGTTGAAGCGCACGCGGTCGTCGATGCCTAGTTGGGGTTTACCATTTGGTCCGTAGACAAGATTTACTGTTGCCGGTTGAATATCTAAGTACCTTCCAAGAAGTTGGCGGAGCGCACCACGACCCAGAATGAATGCATCTCGTAGCGAACTACTCCTGAATTGGGATGCGCGGATCTTTTCATCGGGAGACAAACAGGCGGAGAAGCGATCGAGAGCAGGCTGCGCTGAGATTAACGAGACGAGCCAGACATGCACAAGACGATCGGAGAGCACGAATTGATGATCAGCCAGGCGCGGGGTCTCGATTGAGGTCATT
The DNA here is from genome assembly GCA_963737325.1 of uncultured Acidobacteriaceae bacterium. Taxonomy (GTDB): domain Bacteria; phylum Acidobacteriota; class Terriglobia; order Terriglobales; family Acidobacteriaceae; genus Granulicella. Next base: position 78,965 of record CAVTSJ010000012.1, on the reverse strand, counting down.
GATAGAGCGCTCGACAAATGGCAGGCACAACCACTCTTCTCACCCTGAGCATTGAGCGAATCTAACCGCGTTCGAGCATCAGCTGGCCACATATGTGTTCGTTCCAAGGACTTCAGGCGCTCGCTACATGGTGCAGGTCCGAGTCGATTAGCGATAGCAAATCCTGATCAAAGATGGACTTTTTTCGATCTGCAAGCAGAGTGAATCGACGATACGCGGTATCGAGATCAGAGGCTTCGAACGCCACACCAAGTTCCTGTAGACGGTGAGCAAGGGCGCGTCTTCCAGAGTGTTTGCCCAGCACCATGCGATTCTGAGGCGCTCCTATGGAAGCGGGACTCAGAATTTCATACGTGAGCGGATTGGACAGCATACCATGCTGGTGGATGCCCGCTTCATGCGCGAACGCGTTGCTGCCTACAACAGCTTTATTCGGTGAGGGGCCAAAGCTTATGAGGGCGGCGAGCAACTGGCTGGTGGGGTAGAGGCGGTCGAGCACGAGGGAATGGGTGTAAGGCAACTTGTCCCTGCGCACCATCATTGCGACGGCAATCTCTTCAAGTGCCGCATTCCCCGCCCGCTCGCCGATACCGTTAATGGTGCACTCGACTTGCTGGGCACCGGCAGCGAGCGCAGCCAAACTATTCGCCACGGCCAAACCAAGATCGTTGTGGCAGTGGGCTGAAAGCGTAACGCCTGCCACCTGCGGGACACGCGCCCGCAGCATCTCAAATATGGCGGCGTATTCTGCAGGGATGCAATACCCAACGGTGTCTGGAACATTGATAATGGTGGCTCCGGCATCGATGGCCACAGCGACAATCTGACAGAGAAAGTCGGGGTCGGTGCGCGTAGAATCTTCCGGTGAGAATTCAACTTCGTCGACGTAACTACAGGCCAAACGGACTGAGGAATCGGCTTGTTCGAGCGCTTCGGCACGGGTGATCTTGAGTTTGGATTCAAGATGGATATCCGAGCTTGACAGCACAACGTGAATGCGGGAGCGGCGAGCCCGCTCCAGAGCATGGGCCGCTACTTCGATATCTTTTCTAGAAGCGCGTGCCATGGAGGCGATGATTGGGTTGCGAACTTCGCGGCTGATGGCCTGGATCGCGCAAAATTCGCCTTCAGACGCGATCGCAAAACCGCTCTCGATGACATCGACGCCTAGCTCTTCGAGGGCGTGACCCATCTGCAGCTTTTCCTGGACGTTCATGCTGCAGCCCGGAGATTGTTCGCCATCCCGCAAGGTTGTATCAAAGAAAATTACCCGATTCGGTGTCATCGATATCCTACCTTTCCGTCTCTGTGGTGATGTCGACGGGACATCAGGACAGCATGCATAGCGGTATCACGCACGAACCGTGAGCTTGTCGTCAGAGTCGCGTGCGCTGGGTTATTGTTCTCCTGAAAGCTGTGATCGTATGCGCGGCAACCGACGGCTCAGGTCGCAGTTATGAGCGGTCAGCAGCGCTGGCCGTAGTTACTTGCCAAGAAGCATCCTGGGACGCACCCTGCGAATACATGAGCCGAGGGTCATTGCAACTCAGTTTCTCAAGAACATCGTCCAGTAGCTGCCCAAATCCGTTGACCTCGGCCTCTGTGAAGATGCTCTGATGGTCTCCTGGGATCCAAACCAAGTCGACTCCCCTGAGCGCAACATCGCGCCATCCCAGGGCCGGATCAATGAACGAGCTCTTTGTTTCGCTGGGACGAAAGAGCGTGATTCGTCCGTCGTAAGGCTCGACGGTTTCGACCTTCTCCACGGACAGGTCGTACATGAAATGAGGGCTGGAGGTTCCCAGCCAGCGGCAGAGCCTGAATACTTGTTTCGAGTGTCGCGACAGGAAACGGAGGCGAGCTGCCCGAACCCGACCCCGGAGAGTGGTCCATACATAGTGAACGGCCCCCCCGTAGCGAGCCCAATGTTCTTGCCGTCTCCGATGACGCCGGATCTCTCCCCAAATGTAGTTAGTTATGCCTCTTCGATACCGCTCCCGTGTCAGCGCCGTGGCGTAGTCATAGCCAGGGCGCGCCGAGTCGATTAGCCCCAGCATAGCCACTTTACCGCCAGAGTCTTGCAAAGCCCTTGCCAGCTCGACGGTCAGAGGACCGGCGGAGCACCATCCAATCAAGTTGTATGGCCCCTCTGGATGAGCCATCCGGATTTGGCGCATATAATCGGCAATGCGGTCCCCAAGGGAGGGCTCGCGTTCACGGTCGTCCTCGCATCTCATCAATCCGTACAAAGGCCTGTCCGGCTCGATTACTTGGAGAAAACGGCTATATGAGTGTTCCGAATGCACGATGAAAAGAGGGGCTTTGCTTCCCAGTGGTCGAATCGGGACTAGCGCGGTATTGACGATACGCCCCCGAATCAGCGTAGCCATTTGTTCGATCGTCGGAGAGCGAAAGATGGTCGCGATGGGCAGCGAACGGCCAAGAGCCTTGTTGATCTGGGCAAACAGCTTGAGCATCAACAGCGAATAACCGCCCACATCGAAGAAGTTGGTCCGTATTCCGATTGGACGTACTTCAAGCACGCGCTCCCATATCTCGACCAGCGCAGCCTCGATGTGATCTCGCGGAGTTTCGACAGGGGCTTCGCTCTCAATCGTCATTGGGGTCTGCAGGGACAATGCCTTGCGATCAATCTTGCCATTGGGAGTCAATGGCAGCCTTTCAATCACTGCGAAGGCTGCGGGTATCATGTAATTGGGCAGTCGCTGTTTCAGCGTGGCCCTTAACTCCTCAACGCCCGGAACGATCCGCGGGTCTGTTGGGACAACGTAGGCCACCAGGCGGTTGTCCGAGAAATCGTTCCCCTGGATGGTCACCACGCACTGCCGAATGCCCGCATGCTGTTCCATGGAAGCTTCGATCTCTCCCAGTTCGATCCGGAAACCCCGAAGCTTTACCTGATGATCGATCCGGCGAAGGAACTCAATCGAGCCGTCCGAAACCCGCAGCACTAGATCACCCGTCTTGTACAACCTCGCACCGGCTTGCGGGCTGAACGGGTCAGTCACGAAACGCTCGCTCGTCAATTCGGGGTGCCCCAGATAACCCAGCGCCAGGCCACTCCCTCCGATATGGAGTTCTCCAGGAATGCCAACGGGTAGCGGTTGGCCGCAGGGATCCAGAATGTAGAAGCTGGTGTTGGCAATCGGATGCCCGATCAGAACCCGCTTATCTTGTTCCACGCGCGACACCGCAGACCAGATCGTGGTCTCGGTGGGTCCATACATATTCCAGAGAGACTGACACCTTGGCAACAACTCGCTTGCGAGTTCGGCCTGCCATGATTCTCCACCGCAAAGAATCTTCAGTGCCGGACTGCCCTGCCATCCAGAATCGAGTAGTAGGCGCCAGGTCACTGGCGTTGCCTGCATGATGGTCACCTCGTGGTGCTCCATCAAAGCCGAGAGTTGCTTCCCTTCCTGGGACGTTTCGACCGGCGCGATCACTACTCGTGCTCCGACCGTTAGCGGGAGGTAGAGTTCAAGGCCCGCGATGTCAAACGACAACGTGGTTACAGCCAACAGGGTGTCCTGGGCAGTGATCCCCGGCTCTCGTTGCATCGATACCAGAAAATTGACTAGCGAACGATGCTGGATCTGCACTCCCTTGGGTGTGCCCGTTGAGCCGGAGGTGTACAACACATATGCCAAATCATCGGCCTGCCGGCCGGCCAACGTCGCGAAGGCAGGCTGTCGCCCGGGTGTCGGTGCGGGCAATTGATCCAGACAGACGACGTGTGCGTGATGCGGTGGGAGAAGGGTCTGCAGCTTCTCCTGGGTTAGCAGGGCGAATGGCTGCGCATCCTTCAACATGAAGGCGAGGCGATCGGGAGGAAAGGTCGGGTCGAGAGGGAGATAAGCTCCGCCTGCCTTCAATATCCCCAACAGACCCACTAGCATGTCCAGCGAGCGCTCCACGCAGATAGCAACCAGAGTGTTTCGACCGACTCCTAGTGTTTGCAGATAGCTCGCCACTTCGTTCGTTCGATCTGCGAGTTGACGGTATGTCAGTTGGTCGCCTTCAAAGACTACTGCGACGGCGCCAGGTGTACCTTCGACCTGCTCGTCAATTAATTCGTCAAGGCACTTATCCCTCGGGTAACTCAGTTCCGTCCGGTTCCAGTCAACAACGGTCTGCTGGTGCTCACCGGCCGTCAAGAGGGGCACTTTCGCGATGCTTCCAGCCGGATCGACTGCTACGGCCTCGAGAACAGTTTGATAGTGGCCCAACATGCGCACGATACGATCTGCATCGAACAGGTCGGTGCTATATTCCAGTTCCAGCCAGATCTCGTCCCCGCTATCAGTCACATAAAAAAATAAGTCAAACTTGGACGAATTGCTTGCCGCCATGAGCGAATCGATCGCAAGTCCGTCCATTCCAATGAAGGATAGCTGCTGATCGCGATCGCGCCAGTTGAGCATCACTTGAAACAAGGGAGAGTAACTTAGGTTCCGCTCCGGTTGAAGTTTCCGAACGACCTGATCGAAGGGAGCGGAGCGGTGGATATAAAGGTCCAGCACCGCCTTTTGAACGCGGCTGAGTAGATCTCGGAACGTCATATCGCCCGAAAGTTTCGTCCGCAACACGTGGGTATGAAGCAAAAACCCGATTACCGATTGCAACTCCTGCTGATCGCGATCCGCCAGGGGAATTCCCAACAGAATGTCTTCGCTGCCGGTATACCGATAGAGCAGCGTGTCCAGTGCAGCGGCAAAGATTGTAAAGAGACTGGTTTTTTCCTGTCGGCTTGTGTTGCGCAGAGCTTCTGTCAACTCTCTGTTGAGTCTCCAGCGGAGCCGCTTTCCCTGGTACGACATAATGGGCGGACGAGTCCGGTCCGCGGGCAACTCGAGTAGAGCCGGAGCACCACTCAGTGTTTCCTCCCAGTAAGCCAGATCTTCGGCGAAGTTTGTATCGGCGAGCCTTTGATGCTGCCAGGCCGCGTAATCCCCATGTGTAACCAGCAGCTCTGGCAAGGCCGCCGACTTCCCATTGATCATCGCGCCATACAGGGCCGATAGCTCCCGCCAGATAATTCCTTCTGACGACCAGTCGCATATGATGTGGTGCATCATCAGGATGAGCACATGCTCCCTGGGGCTCAGTCGCAACAGTGCCGCGCGAATACCTGGGTTCGCTTCAAGATCGTACAAAACCCGCGGCCTGTCGATCAGCAGACGATCGACCTCAGCCTCGCGTTCCGCTGGATCCAGGTCGCTTAAGTCAATCTTCTCGAAGGATAACGGCCAACTCTCGTGAATTACCGCGTGCGGCACTTCGTCAATGACTGAGATCGTCGAGCGAAATACCTCATGCCGGGACACAATCACGTTCAATGCGTCCTGCATCGCATCAACATTAAGCTCGCCCGTCAGTCGGACTGCTTCAGCCTCATTGTAGAGGGGGGCACCTGGATTCAACTGCTCCAGAAACCAGATCCTCTGCTGGGCCGGGCTGAGGGGATGGGGCGACGTAGTATTCCGTCGAGGAATCGTCGATTCGGCGGGTGGCGGCACATACTGTTGGAGGATGCTCTGTTCCCAATTTGCCGAGGCATCGGCAACCTCGTTACCGTTCGCATCGATGGTTGGCCGCAGCCGTTGCCGCACCAACTCCGCCTGCTCCAGCACGGTGCCATGCTCAAAAAAATCCGCAATCGACAGGACAATCGGCAGCTTATCCCGCAGCTTCGACAGGCATCGAATGGCCAGCAGCGAGTGGCCGCCTAACGCGAAGAAATTGTCGTGTATATCAACCCCGGGCATTCCCAGCACCTCTGCCCACGCAGACGCGATGATCTGCTCGATCGAAGACGCCGGAGACACGAGATTACTGCCATTGCCGTCGTTATGAATCGTAACCGCTGCGTTGAAATGCTGAGTAGTTTTCGCAACCGTGGCAAGCACAGCCGGATCGAGAAGCCGCAGCCGTTGAACCTTGCCGGAAGGGCCTTTCGGCAACTCCTTCAGGAAATGAATGCGTGAGGGAGTTTTGAAATGGCCCAGCCGACTCTCGCAGAAGGCGAGCAACTCCTTCTCATCCGCTACAGGTGTAGATCGGAGGACCACAAAGGCCACAGCATCCTCACCGAAATAGCGGTCTGGTACACCGACGGCAGCAGCTTCCAGAACCGCGGGATGCGATTCGAGGATTTCATCGATCTGGCGAGGAGCAATATTAACACCGCCCTTGATAATCAGTTCTTTCGACCGGCCCACAACGAAGAAATAGCCGTCCTCGTCGCGGCGCGCAAGGTCTCCCGTATGCAGCCACCCGTCGCTATCGAGGACAGCCGTGGTCTCTTCGGGATCCTTGTAATAGCCCTTCATCATTCCTGCACCGCGAAGGAGCACCTCGCCTGACTCCCCGCACGGTACGTCTTCGCCCTGCCGGTCGACGATCCGGGCTTCAAAACCCCACGGCAAGCCGGGTGATCCGATCTTGTTTTTCCCCGGAGGGAGCGGGTTTGAAAAGACATTTCCGCCTTCGGTCGATCCCATTGCCTGAAGGAGCGGTAGATGGAATTTATCCAGGAATCGATGATGTAGCGACTGCGATAGCGGCGCCGAAGACGACCGGAAGAAGCGAAGGCGATGGAATGCAGCCTCGCGGCGATTTTTTCCGGGATCATCCCAATCCACGATCTCCGAGATGATTGTCGGGACCAGGGCCGACCAGGTGACGTGCAGATCTTCGATCCAATCCCAGAATTGGTTGACGACAAAGCGGTGAGCAACAACAACTGATCCACCGCTCAGCAGTGTCGGAATAAGAGTTACGCACTCCGCATTGATATGGTAAAGAGGCAGGACCAGGAGTGAGCGATCCGTAGAGGATAGCTGATGGGCTTCGATCGAATTTCGCCCATGGGCAAGAACCGAACTGTGCGTATGAATCGCTGCCTTGGGCCTGCCAGTACTGCCGGAACTGTACATCAGCAGTGCGACGTCATCGGCTATAACGGGCGGCAACCTGAAACTGCCGGGTGTCGTTTCAAGAGCCGGCAAAGGGCCGTCGATGTTGGTCGAAATTACGCGGATGTCGCGGCGGACATCGCCAAGGGCCTCGCGGAGCTCCACTGCATACTTTTCCTCGACGAAAACTACCTTGGCGTCGCAATGATCCAGCATGTACGACAACTGGGTGGCGCCGGCGCGAACATTCAATGGCACCGCAACAAACCCGCCATACATGGTTCCAAGGAACAGTTGCGCAGTGAGCAACCCATTGTCTAATAAAAAAACAACCTTGTCGCCGCTCTCCAACCCAGCATGATGCAGCATATTGGCGAGAAGCATTGAATGCTGCCGTAATTGCCCGAAAGACAAAGTGTTTCCAGTTTCAGGACTGATTAGAAACACTGCGTCAGGCCGCGATTCAGCGATAGCATCTATCGCTTCGCGGATGGTCGTCAAGTCTCTTCCTATGCTCATGTACCTACTCCAGGAAGTAATGGGTTGCAGCGCTTCATTGAAGCGTGGGGTTTGACAATAGCCCGACAGGCAAGATTGAGAGGTCTGGATAGTTCGAGTGAGACGGGATTATGGAATGCGGCGGCGTTCTTTGAACGGGCATTCAGCATTGGTGGCATCAACCTGGCAGATTTCATCGCTCGCTGAGGGGTTAGCCGTAGTGAAAACTCGCCGGGTTCGATTGCAACTCAGCGACTGTTGATCAGAGGGTCAGTCGGGATCGCGGCCATAATGGGTCCTCTGGATGCTGCGAGGACAAAAGGCTGCCTTCCAATCGTAGTTGCTTCTGTGCGCATATATACTCCAGCCAGTTTCGGTAGATGCATGTAGCTGTCGAGTGCCACGTGTTTACGATTCTCGCCTTTCCCAATACCGTCAAGACGCCCGCCAGCAGGTCTTCACTCGGCCGGAGCATGGCTTCGTTCTGAAGAGCCGTCAATGCCGTCACTGTTTCGTGATCGAAATACCCTCGCGGCATCAACGGGTAAGTATCTCTCTCTCCGAGGAGGTAACGTCCGACATCCCTGCGGTATTCAAGCAGCAAGCTGTCGGATTCGTACTCTGGATGGCCTTGAAAGAATACAAAGAGACTGTTGTGTTGCTTAACGAATGTGTCGATGCCGGCATCTCCGGCCCGCGTGAGAACCCTATATCCACGACTGGTTAATGCCTCTTCAGGTATGCCGTTCCAACGTGAGTGTGGAAGGCTGAAGCATGACGGTGTATCTGTAGTAATTGGGTGATCTGAAAGTCGCTCGCATCCAAATACGCCGCAGTGTTTATCATTGCTCTTGACTCGCTCGATACCATCCATATGCAGAACTACCGCATGCGCAGCCAGACAGGACCAAACAGTCGAGTAAGTGTTCTCCTTCGCCCACTCAATGATTTCCGTAAGACTTCGCCAGTATGGTTCATCCCTGAGGTCCGGAGCGAGAGGTTCTCTACCGGTCACGATAAGTCCGTCGAGCTTCTTGCCGCGGAGATTCTCGACAGTGGAGTAAAACTGTGTGACGTGCCTCGCTCCCCACTCATTACGAGGAATGTTAGGCAACGCGTGAAATGATAGTCGAACCAGGATGTCTTCCGATGCCGCATCCAGAAGCGAGAGAAACTGGTGTTCCGTTGCATCGAGTGCCGCGTCCGGCATGTTGTTCATCAGGCCAATTGTGATGCATTTGCGGGGCCGTTGCTGAAACTCCGCAGGGGGCCTTACGCGCAGGAACTTGCTTCGCACGGCGCGGCTGTCACTCGTATAATTTGAATCTAAACAAACTGGCATTTGCGTCTCTCCCAGAATTTCTGGTACGAGCTACCTGACGGGAATCACTCGGCCTACACTGTTGCGCCAAGGGCCTGATCCAAATCCGCAATGATATCGTCGACGTGCTCGATCCCTACGCTGAGTCGAATCATCTCGGGCATTACTCCGGCGTGGCGTTGTTCTTCAGTCGACATCTGCCGGTGTGTCGTCGAAGCAGGGTGGCATACCAGCGATTTCGCATCACCCAGATTGACAAGGCGCATCACTAATTTGAGAGCGTCATGAAATTTGACTGCGGCAGCATAGCCTCCGTTAATCCCAACGGCCATCAGGGAACACGCCTGTCCACTAAGATATTTTTGCGCTAACGCATGATGGGGGCTGGATGGAAATCCTGCGTAATTTACCCACTTCACTCGAGGGTGGTTGCTCAGAAACTCTGCTACTTTTCTTCCGTTCTGAACATGTCGCTCAACCCGCAGCGCGACGGTCTCGATTCCCTGTAACAGCAAGAACGCGCTCAGCGGCGACAGGACAGATCCGGTGGTGCGCTGGTAAAAGCTGCGGCACCGACCCAGGTAGGCGCCTTTCCCAAAATGATCTGTATAGACCAAGCCGTGATACGAGGGATCCGGCTGGCTAAACATTGGAAACCGTGACGCATACTTCTTCCAGGGAAAGTTGCCGCTGTCGACGATCGCTCCACCGAGCGTCGTGCCATGTCCACCCAGAAACTTCGTAAGAGAGTGCAGAACAATGTCGGCCCCGTATTCGATTGGCCGCAACAGGATAGGCGAAGCGACCGTGTTGTCGACAATCAACGGAACGCCATGTATGTGGGCGACTCGAGCCAATTCCTCGATATCGCAGATATTCCCTGCCGGGTTGCCGACGCTTTCACAAAAAACCGCGCTCGTCTTATCATCGATCAGTTTTTCGATCGCATCTGGATGATCAGACTCAGCGAATCGGACGGTCACTCCCTGGCTGGGAAGAATATGAGCGAATAGCGTGTGGGTTGTTCCGTAAAGTTGAGGAACCGAAACAATGTTGCTTCCCATCTGGGTGACGTTGAGAACCGCATAATTAACTGCAGCCTGGCCACTGCTGACGCACTGCGCGTCGAGCCCCCCCTCGAGCGCAGCAACGCGCCGTTCCAGCACCGCCGTAGTTGGGTTTCCTATGCGGGTATAGCGGAATCCGTCTGCCTCCAGGTTGAACAGGGCTGCGGCGTGCTCGGCGCTGTCAAACGCATACGAGACAGTTTGATAAATTGGCACGGCCACAGCTTTGGTTGTCGGATCGACGTCGTAGCCGGCGTGGATAGCCATCGTTTCACGTTTCATCTGTTACCCGTGTGCGGCGTGTGCAGCTACGGCCGCCTCCTGCTCCGAACCAGTTCGGCCGGCAGCTTGGTCGACGATGCGATTCATTTCGCCCACTACCCATTGGATATCCGTTTCCGTCGTTTTGAAGCTGGTGATGCACGCACGTATGACAGGTGTGCCACCGAGCTTGGCCTCCGACATCCACGCGATCTGATGTTCGCGCAAGAGGGAGAGAAATTTGTTGGTGTCGAGTCCTTCCCGTGTAAAGCAAACGAGTGGCAGAGGTGTAGCGTTGACGATTCGCCAGCCAGATGATTTCAGTGCCTCACGCAGCACGTCTCCCATTTGAGCCTGATGGTCGATCATCTCTCCGTATCCCGATTCTCCGAGCTGTGCGAGCGGGAGGAATAGCTTCAGGCCGATAAGACGGCGGGACCATTGTGCCGATGTCGTGTACGGGTCATCCGGAGATCCATCGGGCTTCTTCGGCATGTAAGACACTTCCGCACGGAAGGCTTCCGCAACTGCATCACGATAGCGGCAGAAGAACATCCCGGCTCCCATCGGTACAGACATCCATTTATGCGCGTCACATGTGATTGAATCCGCGGATTCAATTCCAGCGAGATGATGCCTAAGGTTCGGCGATATGACGGCTGCCCCGCCCCACGCGGCATCAACGTGAAACCACAGCTTCTCTTCGTGGCAAAAGCGTCCGATCTCTGTCAAAGGGTCGATCACTCCGGCTGCCGTGGTCCCCGCCGTGCCAATCACCATGAACGGAGCGAATCCCTCTCTCCTATCTTCGGCCACTCTTGTCTTGAGGTCCGCGAGGTCCATCTTCAGGTGAGAGTCGGTCGCGATGATGCGTAATGCTCTCCTTCCAAGTCCCACCATATGCGCAATCTTGTTGTATCCATGGTGGGCTTCTTCTGTCAGGTAGATCGCAGGTGCGGCCTCGAGGTGCCGAAGTCCGTTCACGCCATAGTCGCAGAAGGTATGCGTCAGGGCGACAACGACCGCTGAGAGATTTGCCTCCGATCCGCCGCTTGTGAAGGTTGCACTGGCATCTTCCGGGAGTCCGAATTTTGCAGCGAGCCAGCCGAGAGTGTGCTGCTCAATCTCATTCCCCGCCGGAGACGTTCTCCAGTTCGCCAACTGGGGATTGTACATGCCTACCAGCGTGTCTGCGATGACAGATGCAAGCGTGACACTCGGATTGAAAAGGCCAAAGTAACGAGGATGTGTGACCTGAACCTGCCAATTTTGCAACATTCGTTCTACATCGGCGATGACCTCTTCCAGAACCATCGACTCCTTGAAGTCATACCGAGATGTGAGGTGTTCTCGAATCTCTTCGGGTGTCACACACGGCACGACAGGACCCATCTCAATCTGGGACTCTATCCTTGCAAAATCATTTCGGAGTGTCTCAATCACCGTCTGTGTCCTTCTTGTGTGCTCGCGGATATAAATCGTTCATAAACGAATTTGGCCAGCCTGAATGCGGTCGTATAGCGCTTCGTCGAGGCGAATGTACGATTGAGCTTCTGGATGATCGAAGTAGATCGTATCGGTAGTGGAGGCAGGATTATATCCCTGGCGCGCTAACTCTGTTTTGGAGTATTTGAAAGTGCCAGTTACTTCGATTTCATCCTGGACTCGTAAGAACATGGGACGCGCATAGGCAGGCAGCCAGGCCATGAGATGCTTCCGAACAGCATCCAAATCGAGGCAAGAGTCGGTGACCAATGCGGCCATGCCGGCACGTCCTTCCGTGTTGGGAATCGTCACCCCGTAGACGTTTGCGTGTGCGACTCCAGGAAAGGCGCAGATTGCCTGTGAGACCTCGGAGGTTGCGACGTTTTCGCCCTTCCACCGGAAGGTGTCTCCTGTACGGTCGACAAAATAGAAAAAGCCCTTCTCATCCTTGCGCATTAGATCGCCGGTGCGAACCCAAGCGTCCCCATGCTTAAAAACATTGCGGAGGATCTTTCGGTCTGACGCTTTCTGATCTGTGTAGCCTTCGAAGCGGCTGCCCACGTTTGACGGATCGTCTACAAGTTTGCCGATTGCTTCGCCGATTTCATTCGGAGCACAAGGAATGCAGAACCCCTGATCATTGCGGACAGGCTCGCATTTCTCAACGTCAAATACCACCAGGGGGGGCGAGAATCGATGCGCCAGGTATGAAGGGATGTGGCCGATGGCTCCGCGTTCGCCTTCGACGTTAAACAATGCGACGCCGCCTTCGGTGGCAGCATAGAATTCGAAAATCTGAGGGATTTTGAAACGATCCTTGAAGGCATCCCATACTTCGGACGCCAGCCCATTGCCACAGGCCATCCTGATGCGATGAGTTGTCTCGTTCGGAGCGGCTGCTGCACGCAGTAAATAGCGGCAGAGCTCGCCGATATATTGGAACATCGTGCAGTCCCAACGAATTACATCGTCCCAGAAGTCAGTCGTCGAAAACTTTTCGCGAATCACGACGGCGCCCCCTCCGATGAGAATGGCGCCCGGCACCAGCACTCCGCCGATGCTGTGGTACATCGGCAGGCAGTTGTACATTCGATCTGACGGTTCCACACTCATCATGCCGGCAAACCAGTGGCTCCATTGCAAGACACGAGCGTGGCTGACATTTGCGGCTTTGGGTAAACCCGTCGTGCCAGAGGTGTAGATGTAAAGTGCACGGTCTTCGATGAAAAGTGGCCTGCGCTCTTCCCTGCTCAGGGTTTCTCCCGAGTGTTGGGCGATGGCGAGATCGATACGTTGGAATGAAACGTGGTCCAGGCCATGAATCCAGGTCGTTGGTGCCGGCGTGAGTTTCGGCAATGCCTCTGTCACGGCGTCGGAAAACTCTCCCGCCACAATCAGATATTTGGGGGAGACAATGTTGATGCAATGGGACAGCGAGGAACCAACGAGATTGGTGTTCAGCAGGGCAACGACGCCACCCACGCTTGTGATCCCGAGCCATATCGCCAGGTATTCCGGACGATTTGTCATCAGGAGACAGACGACTTCGCCTTTTGCGAGACCCTGTTCGAGCGCCCAGCGTGCGTATTGGTTGGACCGTTCCGCCAGCTGACGATAGGTCAGGCATTCACGATCGGACAAGAGGGCTGGTGCATCACCCCAACGCGCGGCTAGTTCCTCGATCACGAGAGGCATAACGCGATCGCGATTGCGAGGGATCGGCGCAGTCAGTTCCAGGGCGCGCAACCAGGCTTTGGCGGCGGAGCAATTTGCGTTAGCCGGAGTCCTTGCCTGAAGTTCGATCATGCCGTATTGCCTGCATCGACAGTGATGACCGTCCCTGTGATGTTTTTGGCCTTCTCACCGAGGAGAAATTCAACTGCATTCGCTACGTCGTCAATCTCTGCGAGACGCTTCAAGGCGCTGCGGCGCTCGATTTGCTGACGCTGATCTTCTTTGAGGCTCTGTGTCATTTCGGTGTTAATGAAGCCGGGTGCAACGGAGTTTACATTCACTCCCGTGCGGCCAACCTCGCGTGCAAGAGAGCGGGAGAAGCCGATGATCGATGCTTTCGTCGCGCCATACACGGAGAGGCCACTATAGCCAGTCGAGGCGATGATCGAGGCCAGATTCACGATGCGGCCACCTCCATCGGCCATCATCGCTCGCACCACGTACTTGGTGAGCACTATAGGCGAGAGTGTATTTACGCGCAAGAGCTGTTCAATTTGGGAGGTCGGCATCATTGCCAAGACTCCGTCGAAACTGATTCCCGCGTTGTTTACGAGTCCATAGATTGGACCGAAGTCCTTCCGCAAGGCTCGAACCAGCTCGGATATGCCCTCGATGTCGGCAAGATCGTAGGGAACGAAGTGGAACGATCCGGGGTTGGCGAGTTCAGCTTCCTGCATCGCCGCGGTGAGCTCAGCATTTTCCTTACGCGCAATTGCGATGACACGATACCCTGCTCCGGATAGCTTGCGGGCGATACCGAGCCCCAATCCACGGCTCCCCCCGGTGACGATGACATTATGCATTTTGGCGAATCATCTTCCCAGATTCTGCAACGGCCAAAGCCGGAACAAAATTGATGATGGCCGGAATCTTATGCGTAGAAAGTGTCTCGCGGCACATCAGCAAGATATCATTCTGGAGCGTCCGCACATCGCGGCCCACAGAGTCCATTGCCGTCGACAAAACGACATCTGCGACAACGAGAGAACCTGTAACAGGATTTTTCTTCGCCCGAACCAGCGACACTTGAACGTCCGGGTGACGATTGATGACAGCTTCGACTTCTTCGGGGTGCACCTTCAGGCCGCCAACGTTGATAGTTCCATCGCGGCGACCGACGAAGTAATAGCGGCCATCTCGCAGTTCGACTATGTCGCCCGTGTCGACGAAACCATCCGCGTCCCTGAGGACCGGCGCCTGGTCTCCGAGGTAGCAGCGCGCGGTTCGAGCAGAACGGATCCGCAGGGTTTGATCCTCAATTTTCATGTCTACATTTGGAGTTTGCTCGATCGCGCCCGCGGGAAAACCAGCAACCCTGTCATTTACTTCAAACGCTACACCCGCCTCCGTCGATGCAAACGCGTGCGCGAGTTTCGCTCGCGGATAGCAGGCCTGAACGCTCTTCAGAATCGATTGATCGGCCACTTCTCCTGAGAGGCGAACATATTCAGGGGTAATGGCATGAGCCGCGGGGCTCATCAGAGCACGACGCCACTGGGAGGGAGTTCCAGAGATATGGGTGACACCGTGCGAGGCCGCGCGAAAGAGAAAATCTGCGGTTGATTCCTGCGAATCCGAGAGCACCAGCGATCTCCCGGTAAGGATGGCGCGAAGAAAAATCTGGAGCCCCCCATAGCGGCGAATGTCGTAGAAGGTACTCCAAATGATCTGTTCAGCTGCAGTGTGAGAGCGATCGATAGCACCAGCCAAGCTCTCCAGGGTATGCGCCACCAACTTCGGGCGTCCCGTTGTCCCGGAGGTAAGAAGTATCCATTCCGTTTGGTACTGTGCGTCGCAATCGTACTTCCGGGGAACGATGTTTCGACTGCAAGGGCTGAAGCATACGGAGTGATGATGGTTAAGATCGAGTAGTTTCTTCTGATCCGATACGATCGCATCTACCGCAGCGGTGTCGATGACAAACGGAAGATGCTCAAGAGGCAAGTCAGGTGGGCAAAGAATAATGCGCCGCGCTATGCCATCGAGTTCGATCAGTGCCGACGCGGTCGTGAACTGACTTGCGGTTGAGACAAGCACAGATCGTCCACAAAGCTCATCGCCCCGACCGTAGAGAGCGGTTCCCGCAACCAGTTCTCTCAGGGCTATGCTTGTTTCCGCACTAAACAGAAATCGGCCGGACAGATCCCCGGCGTCACTGAGCGCGCCCGAAAGTGAGTTCCAGTTAGTTTGTTGCATTCTCATAAAAGCTCACAAACTCGCCAAAGGTCACGGGGAAAGGGGCATCCTCGGAGGTAGTGAAGGGGTCAACTCCAAGCACTCCCTCGAGCCGGGCTACAACGATCGCGAAGCATAGTGAGTCGAGACCGGAGTCCAGAAGTTCGAGATCATCTGTTAGGGGGGCCAGTGGCAGGCCTTGTCCTCGTGCAACCTGAGTGAATTGGTCTATGATCTCGGATCGAATGTTCATTTGTGATTCTCTGCCTTCCCATTGGGATATTCATTGCTTCAAACACGGGTCGCAGCTCTCAGTCCTACCGGGTCGTTCCCAGGTCCGGAAAGCGTGGTCATCTTGTGTAAGTTGGACTCTGCTGAGGGGAAATAATCTCCAAGCCAATCTTCAATACACCGCCGAACCGCAGCTCGACCCAAACGGTTAGAGAAACCGTGATTGGAGCCGGCCGCAATCTTTACGCCGATGTTGCTGTTGTTCGCTGCCAATTTTAGGACATACCGAAGATAGTCGAACTCGCCAACTCTCGGTCCCATGCCGGAGGTTTGT
This sequence comes from uncultured Acidobacteriaceae bacterium, assembly GCA_963737325.1. Lineage (GTDB taxonomy): Bacteria > Acidobacteriota > Terriglobia > Terriglobales > Acidobacteriaceae > Granulicella. The sequence goes on along the minus strand of CAVTSJ010000012.1, from coordinate 62,921 downwards.
CTGCCTGGGGCTTTGAGGATGAGAATGGGAAGTCCAATGGATGCCAATTTTCCCCAGCATCGGAGCAAAGGAATATTTGCATTCTCAGGTAAGGCGTCTCCGCGAAGCAACAGCCGTGCTTCTTTGAAAAGTCTATAGGCCTTGATCAAAAGTCCTCTAAGGTTGCTCTGCAGGAACCAGAGGCTCAACCGGCTCCTAATCTCTTTCTGCTTCGTGGCTGGCGGCAAATAGAAATAGGGATCCAACAAAACCAACCCCTTGCAGTCTCTGCTAGCTGCTGCTGCATAGATTGCCGATACGGCGCCCGCGCAATGACCGACGATGACCACTCCCGAAAGGTTGAATCGGGCCATAAGCTCTCTTATGTTTCTGGAGACGATCGCTGCATATCCTCCTTGATTAATAAAACTGAGCCACTCGGCTGGAGGATCTGCGTCTGAATCTCCATATCCCAGCAGGTCGAGTCGAAAGGATGGATATCCCAGCTCCGCGAACGAATCGGCCCAATGCACGGCGGCATCCCCGTCCGAGGCTCGCGTCGCAGACAAACCCGCCATAAACAAAACTCCGATGCTCTCTGGTTGAGTCGGATGCAATTGGGCGCGGAAGCTCCCTTCGGGAGGCTTGTGATAAGTCCCACGAATGATTCCCTCGGCTGTTTCCAGAACAATCAAATCACGGGCTTCGATCGTTTGTCTCATTCTGCCCTCCCCTTCACAAACCTAAGCTTGCAGCGATCCAGCCAAAATTATCTTCGTATAACCAACTCAGTTCCGGCACTTGATCATAAGGTAAGCGCGGCCTGACTAGGGGAGCTGCATCTCTACCAAGCTTGAGTATCTTCACGGGCCTGTCGTCCGCGCGAAGAGGAGAGCCGTCGTCGCTCGTGGCGACGGCAAGGGCGAAATGAAAAGAGTCACGCCAGAGACGACTCGACCACTGGTACCCATCTACTTCAACAAAAGAGTCTTGCTCGAGTTGCCGAATATATTCAGAGGCAGGCCTCCGGTTCTCGGGAGATTCGCTTAGTTGCTCCACTGCAGCCCAATGCAAAAGGTCCGAGCGGAGGACGTCGTTCGCATTAGAAGGCGGGGACCAAAGGAGCAAGGCCTCACCTTTGCCCTCACTGAAGATCTTTGCGGCGAGTATGGCTCCAATCTCGAGTCCATGGAGCAGGAGTGGCACGTGCGGCGAGCGACTTGCAAACCAATTCGTAAGAAGCTGGACGTCTTCATACCAATTCTCAAAACTCATCTCTTCGAAAACGCCCGTGCTTTCGCCGATTCCCCGATAGTCAAAGCGAAGAACTTCGATTTGCTTGAGTGCCAGATAGCGTGCCCAACGGACCCACGGATAATAAGAGAAGTGCCTTTCAGCAGCAAACGGTCCGACAAGCAGAACACGAGCGACCGGATCCGTCACCTGGTGCAGCACGGTGTAAAGGTGCGCACCAGGAACCGCGAAGTATCCGGCCTGCTCCGGCATTCTAACTTCCGCTTGACTCTGAGTCGGCACTGCGTTGCCTCCTTGGGATGATTACGCTGAGAGTTTTTTAGAGCCGTTGAAGACAATGTTCTCGATCAGGGTGCGAAGGAGATAGACACCTTCAAACAGTTCCTTCGTCGGCTCAAGTGGGTTGATTGCCATCTCAATCGAAAGTGCACGGAAAAGCCCTTCTGTGTGCTCAATATCGCAGACGCCATGCACATCCGTGTATTCCATATCGACCGATCCTTGTGCTTTCGCAAGGTCCGCGAGATAGGCCATAAACCTCTGTATGAACCCTTCGAAGAAGGCCATTGTAAGGACCGATTGCACTCCCGAGAGCCTCCCTAGAAACAGGCGAACGTTCGTCAAATCATCATGGACAGCCAGCGCGTCAGCATCTGTTGGGAATGCATTGGCAGCCATCGCAAATCTCCGCATCATCGCCGGATGGGCGTCGCGAACTTCCTCGTGGAGATTATCCAGCAGAATCGGGCGCGCTTCATCGGACCGGACGGCGAGAAGAGTGGCAGTCATCCAGTAGATAAAATTGCCCTCCAACACCGCGGTATATCTTGCGATGATTCCTCGTCGCTCGGCACTGGTCAGATCTCGGATATCGGGCAATGAAGCCATAAGATCATCGATCATGTCGTTGATGCGCTGTTTGATCGAGGTGTCCAGAGAGTGGTTCTGCGGCTGTTGCGGGATGAGTAGCGTCGTGTTCATAATTCACCTTCCTTCAGGGTTAGGGGTTATGGGTTAGGCGCCGGACCACGGAGCCGCATGCGGGTCAGCTGATAACGAAGAAGACTCGCCCAGGGGTGTCACAGTTGGTGAAGTGCGCCGCAGATTCAAATCGTTTCACGTACCTGAACGGGCGACACTTCGACCAGAACTCCATTTACATAAAATGCTGTCCCTTGCTATCCACGGTGATCGTCAACAAAACTCGGTTTGCTTTTTTTGAAACACTCCCTCCACATGGCCGAACGCGCCGACCCATCGAAGGAGAGAACTGTACTGCTCCTCTGACCGCTGTCTGGTTCCAATCAGATCTCCAGCGTCGCTAAGCGGCTGATCGTTCGCCACCTCGAACAGCCCCTGAAGCCGCCTCGAATCGTTTCATCCTCAGGGCATTGCAATGTCAGTCTGCACCGCGCGTCTGCCACGCATCTTACTGAAGGCTCTCTCGTAGGCGGCGAGGAGGTTACCCACGGAATACTCCCACGCCAGTTCCTTCTGCACCCGCCTGCGCCCGAACTCACCCATTCTCTCCCTCTCTTCCGGATGATCGAGGAGCCAGAGGATTTTGTCCGCGAAATCGGTGACACGGTTCTCATTGTTACTGTAGAGCGATGCCTCTTGTGCGCTGAACTTGCCTTCTCTCAAATCGAATTGGACAACAGGTTTCCCGAGAGCCATATATTCCATAATCTTGATCATCGTGGAAATATTATTCATCTGGCATGGCTTGTCCGGGTTTACGCAGACATCAGCAGTAGAAAGAATCTCCAGTAAATCTGCGTCCGAGACTCTTCCAGTAAAATTGACAATGTCGCCGAGACCTTTCTCCCGGGTCATCTCCCGCAGTCCAGCAAGTCCCGGCCCTCCACCAACGCAGGTGAATTGAATGTCCCTGCGTCCCAGGTTCTTAATGTGTTCCGCCACGTCCAGCAGTATGTCCAAGCCTTCCTGGGCGCTCATGACACCAACATATCCAACCAGGTAGCGCCTGCCGTACTTCAGAGCAGGATTTCCACGAACAGGCTTGAAGGTCTCCAAATCGGGGCCATTGCGAACCACGAATATATCTTCCGGAGCCAGACCTCCGCGGGTAATTGCAATCTCCTTATAACTATTGTTGGTTGACATGACAACGTCACTGAACCGGAAGGTTAATTTCTCCAGCCAAATTTGAGCTCTGTAAAAGAAATCTTCCCTTTCGTATTTCGAGTGATAGAGTTCCGGGTTCACATCATGGTGGTCGAAGACGTACTTGACGCCGAAGATTTTGAACGGCAGTGCCACCATGAAAATATCGTCGGGAGGATTGCAGCCCTGAATAACGTCAAATCCACGGCGTAAGTAAATCCACCAAGAGTAAATGACCTCCCAAAATAAGGCGCACGTGTATTCCAAAATGTATCCGAGCGAACTATTGCCTTCTTGTGGCATTGGATGCCGGTAGATATGAATTCCTCCAAGTAATTCATAACCTAGTTCATAACCCTTGCCTTTAGGGCACAGTATGGTTACTTCGTAATCGGCTTTGTGTAGTGAAATTGCCTCTTTCCACACGCGCGTATCAAAGGGAGCGGGAAGATTTTCAACAATGATGAGAACTTTCCTTTTCACGCGAACCTCGCGTCGTCCGAGAGTTGTTTGTAGAGTCCGCCGAGCGCGCAAAGCATAGTCGCCTGTCCCCAATGCAGAGTGGGTGTTTTATTCACCAACCACGGAGCATACCGGCGATAGTAGAAGTAACCGCTACGGTCCTGCATATTCTTGATCGTCCACTGCGCGACTTTTACCGCCAGGGGCACGGCTGCAGGGTCGCGATCCGAAAAGAACACCAATGTATCAATAGCTTGCGAACAGCACTGGATATCGAGCGGAAGTGTCTTGCGATTGTAGTACCTAGGAGTTCCGTCCGACAGAAAGAACGTACCCTTCCAGTACTCGTAGCCGCGCATCATGTTCTGATCGAATGTACTGTCACCGACGCTTTCGCCATAGTATTTGAAGCAGTCCAGGACGTATGCAGTATGGAAGTTGTCCACCCAGTGCAGATTGCTTTTCTCGCCGTACCACCAGGAGCCATCTGCGTGCTGATACTGGGCCGTATATTGCATAGCCTTCTTTGCCAGCACTCGATATTCTGCGTTGCGTGTGTATGAATATGTTCGCGCAAGCAAGCTGCCGCCCAGAGTATTGGCATTATGCACTAGGTTATTGATCCCTGGGACATAGCCGATGCAGCAGCCTTCGCCATCAGTGTACCTATTCAGATCGCGCAAAATATGTTCACAGGCACTCACGGCGATTTGCAGGAATCGCTCATTCTTGAAGTGGTCATAAGCATCGAGAAACGCATGGCCGATGAGTGAAGTCCATACGACGGTAGGCACACCTCTCGACATGTAAAAGCTTCTCGACTGGTAATCAAAATGGTTACCCCAGCACGAACCACTGTATCCCCAAGATTGATGATCAATGAGCCACTGCAGGGAAAATTCTGCCTTATCTCGCCAAGCGTCTTCACCGGTGCATGCATGTAGACGTATAAACCCCTTCGCCAGAAAGCCCATACCTTTGGTGGAGTGGCTTTTCTTAACTCCCAATAAAGGACGTAGATTGAGCGGAAAACGTCGCACCCCTTGCTGTAACACAATCCGAAGGAACTTGTTTTCGAAGGTAAGTGGGCGCATAAACCTCGCACTAAGACCGTCGAAGGTTTCATAACCGCGATAGTCGTTCTCCTCCAGCCAATCGGACAAACGGCCGATGGATTCGGACAGTTGATTCTTCAAAGTCTGGATCTCCGATTCGCAGTTGAACGTCTCACCAGCAAATGCCGTCGTATTTACCATTCTCGCTCCTGCGATCTGTAATGCGAACGAAGTCCACGATGGATTGACCTTCGCGCAGTTGGCTGAGGACCTTCCGGAAATCCGGATCATTATTTCCGATCACAATCGTCTCCGCATGATCGAGAACCGTATCCGGATGATCCACCATGAGCTTTGAGATGTGCGGAATGCGGGTCAAAATGAAGTCGCGGTTCGCACCGACCAAGCTGGCAATGTTGACGTTCTTGTCATAGATGCGCAAGTCATAGCCTTTGCCTAGGAGTCGCTCAATTACTTCGATTACGGGGCTTTCGCGCAAATCGTCCGTACCCGCTTTGAAGCTAAAGCCAAGGACTCCGACGCGTTTATGTCCCTTCCCCATAATCAGTTTCAGCCCTAGATTCACCTGCATTTCGTTACTGGGCAGGATGGATGTAAGAATCGGAAGTTCTAAGTCGTGCATCTTGGCACTGTAAGTCAGAGCCCGGAGATCTTTGGGTAAACACGAGCCGCCAAAAGCAAAACCAGGCAAAAGATACGCGGGAGAGATATTGAGTTTCTTATCTTGACAGAAGATATCCATGACCGCATGCGAATCAATACCAAAAGACTTGCAGAGATTCCCTACTTCGTTAGCAAAGCCTATCTTAAGAGCGTGCCAACAGTTGTCTACATACTTCACCATCTCGGCGCTTTCTATATCTGTTCTTATAAGCGGCGCAGGCAGCTTTGCGTAGAGTGAGGCCAATGCGTTACCGCTCGCGCGATCTAACTCTCCGATTACTGTCTTGGGAGGGCACTTGAAATCCCGTACTGCCGATCCTTCACGTAAAAACTCAGGGTTATTACAGACGCCGAAGTCAATTCCGGCCTTTTTCCCAGAATATTCTTCCAGCACCGGGATAACGAGTTTTCGCATTGTGCCAGGCAATATCGTGCTACGGATCACGACTGTATGACGCGTTGGCTTATGCCTGAGGGCCTCTCCGATGAGTTCACATACACGCCTGATGTAGGTCAAGTCCAGGTTTCCGTTAGCCTGGCTGGGGGTGCCGACGCAAACGAATGACAACTCTGTTTCGCGGATAGCTCGATCCTGGTCGTCAGTCGCATAGAGCAGGCCGGACCTGACTGCCGCGTCGATGATCTCTCCGATATCGGCCTCAATGATGGGGGACTGGCCAGCGTTTATCAGATCGACCTTCGCCCGGACAGGATCCAAGCCGATGACCTCGTGACCGTCTTGTGCGAGGCATCCCGCAGCCACCGTTCCGACGTATCCCAACCCAATAACACTGATTTTCACAGTGCTTTCCTTTCCGCATAAGCCTGGGGGTCGATCCTGGGCAATGCACGATCATGCACAGCACATTTCGGTTGGAAAGCCATAAATTCCTTTCGTCGCATTGCCAGCGCGAAGGACGTCGGACGAATAAGCGTCAAATGCAAACGCCGTAACACCAAGCTTATTGATATGAATCGAGATTCCCGCCCGGTCGAAATACGCACCGGACACCCTGGTAGCTTTGAAGAATTCAGCTTCGTTGACGCGGACGAAAAACCACCACGTTCGGCAGACCCGGCGAATCGAATTGCTTCGATTCCACAGCTTCGAACTCGCGCTTGATTAAATCCAGCTTGGCAGTCACCCGTGTCTTGATCACGCCCGGCCGATGATCTCCGGCGTACAGACGGACAATGAACACGCCGGTGCTTTTGAGATTCTTCGAGAATTTCCTTAGGATCGCTAAGACTTGTCCGTAAGGGATGTGGTACATGGACTCGCGAAATAAGATTATGTCGAATTCCTGGGTGGGCTGGTAATTCAAGAAATCGGAATTGACAAAGCTGTTTTTGCCGCCTCGGCAGTTATCATCGGTACGCTTCACAGCTCTTGCGAGGGCCGCCTCGGAGATGTCGACACCGATATAACTTTGATAGACGTTAGCGGCTAACTCATTCGCGGTATTACCTGGGCCGCAGCCAAGGTCCAGGATGTTACCGTTGTGAGCATACTTTTCAAGATATGGATATACGCAGTCGCCGACCGTGTTGTCAATGAAATCCCATTTGGTTCCGGAAAATTCCCTATCCCAAAGGTACTTTTTGATGCCCGAGGGGCCGTAGCTCATAATAAATCCTCGAGCAAATTTCAACGTTCGCTTCACAATGTACATTTTGATGATCTCCAATTAAAATCAAGCGCATCGGATTCCCTGCTTGTGGCCTTCCCCTAGGCACCTTGACCCTGTCTACGAACCGCGACCAAAGTGTCATCTCGACCGGAGCCACACTACTTTTCGCGCAGCCGAGTGGAGAGACCCTATCTTTCGTTCTTGCTACCGCTTGTTATTTCTCAGTCAGACGCGGGCTTGCCGTGCTTAGCACGGTTCTCAGGATTCTCGTCCGGAGGCAACTTGGCCCTTCCCCGCCGTCTGTACTCGGATCCGTAGGAGTGAGCAATCATGCTTGCCCCCTGATTTCATCAATCGCCGAAAGTGGAAACATTTCACGAACATTCACTCGAAAGGAGGAACGTTCTTGCGGCCAGGTATTTCTTATATTGATACAGGGCAGGGTGAGATCTCGATGATCTTACGGAGCTCATCGGATAAGTATTTATAAACAATAGACTTAGAGGATGTATTACCAAGCAGGGCTCACAAGCCTTGATGGATGCCGCAAGCCTTCACCTGCCAGATTCTGTCTAATCTCGCAATCAGATCGTGAGCCTGAAAGATTCGGCATCTCAAGTGCCCTGTCCCTCGGTCATGCTGTGACTCTTTAGGCACTAGACAATTGGGCTCTAGCTGATGTTGTATGGGGGCTGATAGCCTTCAGAAGGAGTTGATTTTCATGAAGCGCTTTTATTTTTTTACGTTTACCCTTTCGATGCTCGTGCTTTTGGCACCGGTGCTTGCCCGCAGTCAGGGTACCTATACCGCGGCCTCATGTTCTTACGCTGACGTGAGCGCCTGTGTCAATAGTGGTTCGGCCAACACGTGCAGTCCAGGCGGAAAGCATACCGTGGTCAATGGCGATGTGGTGCAAGTTCCGGCTGGAACTTGCACATGGACTTCGCAGCTTCTCGGACCAAGCGGCGTAAATTTCCAGTTATTGGGAACAGGCACGCCAAACTCTGGCTCCAGCACCACCGGTCCTAATGCCTCCTGCGCGAATGGAACGTCCGGCACCTACATCATCGACAACTACACTGGCGGCAACATGATCGAGATGCGTCCGAGCTACAACGCTAGCTACAATGCTCCATCGAGTCGCGTCTCCTGCATGGCGATTGATCCAAATAGTACCAGCACGGCACTTTATGACCCGATTCTCCTTACCGCTGCCTGCACGTCATCGGGCTGTCCAGCGATTCGCGTGGATAACATCACATTCGGACTCAAGACCCCTTGGTCGGAGAATACCAATAGCTCGAATGCAGAAGCTGGAATACTGGCGGTCAACGTATTTGGCGTTCTTGATCATAACAGTGCTGGCACCAGTTCGAATCCTTCGGCCGGCTCCGCTGGTTTCGAGCTATTCAACTCGGAACTAGGAGCCTATCTTGGTGTTGGATCGTTCGGTGATAACTCCTGGCAGCAGCCTGACAGCTTAGGTGGCGCAAACAACCTATTCGCAGAAAATAATCTTGACTACAATGCAGGCTATCTTGCCATGAACGACTCCGAGCAGGACGATCAGTTCACCAATCGGGGCGGAGCGCGGGTGGTATTGCGTTACAACACTCTGCACCAGGGTTCGGGGAACAATGGTGGCTACGGATTGTTCGAGAACCACGGTACTGATTCGGGAGGACGCGCGCGCGGGGCCAGAGAGCAGGAAGTCTACAACAACACTTTCTACTGTGCAGGGAGCAGCACCAATTGCTCCGGCGTGGATGCTGGCGTACGCAGCGGGACAGGCCTGTTCTACGGCAACACGGCTAACTTTTCGGTCGGGTCAAACGGTCCTTGGGTCCACCTGTCTCTCTACCGTAACAACGTATCCTCATGGACCCCGTTCTCCCCAAACTGCGGCGGCTTCAACCCGTGGGACACGAATGACGGTGCCACCGTGAGCGCAACTTTCACTATAAGTTCCACGGGTTCGGGCGTGATCAACGCTTCCAGCGCGACATGGACGGCAAACCAATTTGCACCTGTCGCGGGGTCGAGCGCCTATTTATTCTATGACATCACAGCATCATCTAACGGTTCAGTTGTAGCTGCAATTACTGGAAACACCAGCACGCAACTTTCTATCGGTGCGTTTACAGGCGGAACACCGTCTGCTGGCGATTCTTTCGTGATCGTTGGGACTCGTCTGTACTACGCAGGCACAATCTCTACAGTCTCCGGCAGCGGCGAAACAGGCAACTCCGGAATGACGGACACTTTGGCGAATTTCGGAAACTTGATTCCATCCGGTGCTCCGTATTCAGTGTTTGACCCCAACGGGGGTTGGGGTGGAGAAATCGCTGCGAACACAGCAACAACTATCACGGTGCAGCCTTATGTCGGGTACGGACCTTATGGATTCTCGGTTGGCGACAAATATTGGGTAACCCGCGCGACGGTGTGTGTCGATCAGCCAACTCGCGGACAGCAGACAAGTACCGAGGTCTCAGGGGATCCTATTTCACCAGTTGGTGCGGTTACGGAATCTCTTGATCCCATTTACCAGTGGAACGACACTGCAATCGGGGGAAGTACCAGTGGAAATATCTCTTCCGGATCGCTCCGGCTCATCGCCAACCGAGACTTTTATTCGCAGGCGTCGGGTATTCAGACTAGTTCGACATCGCCCTTCAACGGCAGTAGTGGAACGGGCTGGGGTACTTTGGCAAACCGGCCAACCAGCTGTACCACCGGCGTAGGTTACGCGGAGTACAGTGGATCAACCTTCGTACAGCTGGATAAGTGCACGGCCACGAACACTTGGAAGAACGCGGCTTACACGCCATACACCTACCCGCATCCGCTGGACGGTGGCACTGCGGTGCCCCCCCCAGTTACCCCGAGTCCCTCAACGGGCCTCACCTGGACAGTTACTCCAAATTGAGCTCCTTGGTGTGAGTCACCGTCCATCGATCTATCCGTCGTTCGGCCGTCGCCATCATATGACGACGGCAGTCGCTGGTCCTTTCATGAGGTTGAACTTCGCAACATTTCGGAATACGCCTTCCGGGTCAACTCGGCAGCCGCTTGCCACGAGTAATTTGCCTGGGCGTAGCTCTTCAGTTCTTGCCGGCGGAATTTCAGATTCCTGAAGAGATCGCTTGCAAAATAGACCTCAATGACTCTCGCCATATCCGCAGGATCCCCTGGCTTGCATAGATATCCCGTACTGCCTTCGACGATATCCTCTCGAAATGAACCTACGTCCGTCGCGACCAATGGCAGGCCAAACGTATACGCCAAAAGGAGCACTCCGCTTTGGAATATCACGTTGTAGGGTAGGACCAGAAGGTCTGCTCCCTTAAAATACTCCTCCATTTTATCGTCTGGAACAAACTCCAGCCTCAAGATAACGCGCCGCTGAGAAAATTGCTGCTGAACCGTTTGCTGGATCTCTCGAACATACACTTCGTCGCTCGGATCGCCGGCGATGATCAACCGATACTGCTCTGACTCATTTTCCTGGAGTAGCTTGAATGCCTCAAGCAAATGCTCAATCCCTTTGTAGGGTCTGATCTTACCGAAAAAAAGAATAACCTTCTCGCCATCTCTTAGACCCAGGTTCTGTTTTGCCTCTGATGGAGTAAGTCCAGTATCGGGCAACGCGTTATTGATCGGGTACCGGATCACAGTCACCGACTGTTCCTTCACGCCAAATTCTCTGCATAGTTCCCTTTTCATCTTTTCAGTATGGACAAAAATATGGTCACAGAGCCTGTACTGGAATCTAAGGGTGGCACGATTGAACCATGAATCCTTGGAATCTCGCTTCGCCGCGTTCACGTTATGCGCAGTGAGCGCAATCTTCTTTCCCAGCACTTTGTAATACGACATGAGGATCGTGCGATCGAAAATCTCGAGCTTATTATTCCATAGGATGTGCAGAATTCTGGGATTGGGTCGAGCACAGTACCTAATCACTCTCGCATAATAGAAGAACAACTCTTGCAGCTTCTCCCGGGTATTGCCTGTCAGCTTGTGTCGAAAGTTTAGAAAACGTAATCCCAGTGCAGTGTGTAGCTCGAGACTGTCGATTTCATCGCCGCCGACGAAATCTACAAGCACGCCTTCCGAGATGAGAGCCATCGCCAATCCGAATGCATAATGTCGATCCCGGCAGGCCGTCATCAATCCAACCTCAATTCCCCGCTGCGCTTTGGAAATCGGTTGGCTGTCGACGATCACCCTCTCTGCAGGAGGTTCTTCGGCTACTCTGATCGTCTGCATGGTCATTCTTTTCCTGGAGATCGGCCGCGCCCAACGGACGGCGGCTACGCGCAGAGCCAACCCTTTCTAAACAGAGGGGGCACCAGCAACGAATATTTTAGGCGGAAGAAGGTGCGGTTTCGGCCCCCGCCCCAGCACCCAACAGAGCACCTCACTTGTGTCTTTTGCCTTCGCATCCCAGGTTAGACGTTCACGTGCGTACGTCATGCCCCGCTGCCGTAAGTGCTCGAGCCGATCGCGATCCTGCGCCAGTTCCTCCAGAATCTTCTCCATCTGAGCCACGACGTCATTTTCATTTGTAAGAGGGACTTTGCACCCCACTCCCGAATGAACAATATCACCGGGCCCCCCGAAGTCAACGACAAGGGGTACAGCTCCGCTTGCGAGAGCTTCGAAAACTACGCCTGCACCAAAATCGCGAACCGAGGGGAAGATGAACACATCGGCAGACCGCATCTGAATGAAAACCTCCGCATGGGTGACCCAACCGCAAAAAGAAACAGATTTTTCGATTCCGAAAGATTTCGCAAGCTGTTCAAGGTGGCTTCGCTCCGGGCCATCGCCGAGAATTCTAAGATGGGCCAAGTTGTCTCTGAGGAGGGGAGCTGCTGCGCGCAAAGCAAGATCACAAGCCTTACGAGAAACTAAGCCCCCAACAAAAATCAGACTAAGCTTGGAATCCGGTTCTGAGCTGCGCGAGGCATTGCAGCATAAATGACTGCTCACTCCGTTTTCTGGAACAAAAAACAGTTTGTCGCTATACCCGGCAAACTCCGCATATGTTTGCGATGAAGCGGCGATGATCGCTGCAGCGTTGTAATACGTTGATCGAGCGAACGGCATGAATCGGTAAAGGTTGCGCAGGTTTGAGATCCACTCTTTTTGCTTCTTGAGTTGCCCAAAGCCGTCGGGCCATGGCAGGCCCCCATTAAGTGGCCCGATCACGAACGGTATAGGCCCCTTGCGTAGAAAGAAGGCAAACGGGCTCGGCAGAACCACCGTTATCGGGAGGATGCGCAGGACGATATCGAACTCACCAGCAAAGATCCGCCGCCGCAACTGTCGCCACGCGCCCCATTCAAAGGCGAGAGAAAATGGATAGCTAAGAGCAGTTAGAAGTTGTGTGTCGTAGTTTGATTTAAGAATCGTGCGAAAGCACCAGTTGAAGATGCGCTCAAGCCGCGGCATCCGAACCACTTCAATGGTACGGAATGTTGCGCTTGCGCGGCGCACTCTAGCCTCAGTTGGAGCGCCTACTACTAATGCAACATCATGGAGCCTCGCAAGCGCCGCCGCATGCGAGTATGCCACATACGGCATACTTGCGGTCTCGGGATCACAATATGGAGCTAACACGAGGACACGTAATCGATTCATAACCTTGCCTTAGAAACAGTTCTTCCGGCGTAAGAGTGAGCGAGCACCCGGCCAATTTCTACCCGATCCTTATAAAGAGCAAAGCTTTTCGAATACGTCACTGCTTCACAAGGGGCTCTGAGACTCGTTCTTCACCTTCATCATTTCGGCTTGTGTCGCCAGAGGGCGCCATAAGTTCCGCTTCCGAGTAGGGCTCTCTGCTAAGTGCAACACTGGCATTCGCATCGAGAGCGGCGGCGGCGTTCGCAGGCGCTACCCTGACCGCACGACCCGGTAGCATATCGCAAAACAGAGTAACCGCTTCATTGAGCGGTTCGAGCCCCCCATGGAGTACCGTTACTCCCCCAATATAGAGTCCGAAGAATACTAGTGATACTGTCGCCATCCTCAAGAGGGCACCAGGAGCTCCTGGCATCGTCCCAAGAACAGGCAAAGATCGAAGCGCAAAAACAGTTGCACAGCCAGCTACCGCGGATGCCACAAAAAATTTCCAAATGACCGCCAGTATCGGGCGGACACTTAGCCCGATCGGTTTTCCGGCATACCACAAGCCCGGGAACATCAGGAGAAAGTAAGATACGGTCCAGGCTAAAGCGATTCCTGCCGGCCCCCAGTGCAGAGCCAGGAGGAATAAACTTGCAGTGCAGGCAAACTCAAGGAGTCCCCAGCGGAACCATCTTTCCGGTCGGCCGATCGAAAGATGTACCCACCCATGCGTGTTGTACAGCAGCATGACTCCGATTCCTGGACCGAATAAAGCAAAGATTCGGCCAGCTTCTCCCCAGCCTGGACCGAGGAGCAAACGGATAAGATCCTTACCTACCAGCGCAAAGTCAGCTCCCACTCCCATTCCAACCAGCGCCAGGACCGATACCATTTTCAGAAAATAGCGGGCAAACTGTTCGCGATCCCTGCCAACACGGCTAAGCGTACTCACCGCCACGGCGGACAACGGCGCCAACAACTGCGTTTCCGGGAGAACGAACAAGTCGTATGCCTTTTTATAGAATCCAAGTGAACTGGCTCCAAACCGCCAGCCAACGAGAAGGTTGTCCATGTTGCGCGTTGAGTAGCTGAAAGCAAAATGCGCGTAGACGTTCATTGCGAATTTAACCCCCGAGCCTGTGCCGGGGGTGTGGGAGGGCCAACTCGGCGTCCATCGGCACATCAACCAGGCACCCGCTGTTACCACTACCGTCTGCGTCACACAGCCCCAAACAAGCGCCCAATATTGCCAGCCCGCCATCGCTAAGACGATCGTGACTATCACTAAGAGGAACTGCCCGATGACATTGATGATTGCGATCGTCCTGAAACGCATGGCGCGCTGCAGCAGGCCTATGTGAATCCACCCCAGGCTGCCAAAGCCGACCGTCAGCGACAGCCCCTCCGCGGCTCCGGCCACAGCCGGGTTGTGATAGAAGGACGCAAGCAGCGAACCCGATGCCGCAAACGTCACAGTAAGCAGAATCCCGAGTCCGAGTTCAATCCAGAAGAGATTACTTGCCAGCGCATCAGTAATCTCTTCGCGCTGCATGATCAGCTCAGTGAATCCGTTCAGGCCGAAACTTCGAAACAGGAGACTGAAAGTCGTGACCATGGTCACGATCCCGAAATCAGCCGGCGTAAGAAGCCGCGCCAGAATCATCACGGACCCTATCCCCAAAAGGAAGCTGCCGCCCGATCCGGCAATTGCCGCTCCAGCACCCCGTACCGCCGACCGCCGAAGCCCCTCTTCCGGCGGTAAGGAGTAGAAGGTGCCGTCGGATTCAAATGGAATCACTTTCTCACCTTCAGCATGGAGATGGAACAGCAGGAGGTGCTCCGCGCGAAGCGAGACGCTTTGACGTGCGTCGGCCTGATAGACGACCGCTGCTATCACTAGCCGTGACGATCGCGAGAAGCAGAAAGATCCAGATCGGATCCATCATTCTGAATCCAGCTTCGGTTATGTTGTAGAAGGCAGTGACGATGATATAGGCGAGTAGCATGGCGCCAACCGTCGGATTCAATCTGTATGCCGCTACGGCACGTCGATACCCGCTTATTAAACACCATAAGATAAGGCACACACCTACCCAGCCAAGTTCCAGGTAGACCTCCAGGTAACCATCGTGAGCCTCATTGAGACCTTCCGGGTGCCACCAGCCTTTATCTTTGAGGATTCTCGCGAATATAATCTCATGCGGCCCGATCCAATAGCTTTCGTATCCAGCGCCCAAAAGAGGGTTCGTCCCCGAAGCAAGCACTGCCGCCCAAATATCCGTTCGCCCTGAAAGATTCGACTTCCTACCCAAAGCATGCACCACACTCGTCCCGCCACCCAAGAGCAAAGTGAGTCCTCCGCCAAGAAAGATGCCCAGGCAAAGCACGTGCACGCGTGCAGGCTTGCTTCTAATTGCACGCAGATTGGTCGCCATGATAAGGCCGGCACCGAGGATAAAACACGCTTTAGATGTTGACGAGTTGGCCAAGATAAAAAGCCAAATCCCAATGCCAGCCAATGTAATCTGCGCTATCAGGTGGCGGCGACGGTCGGGCTGCCCTTTCGAACGCCAGAGAGATATTACGCGCCATAATGTGCCAACTGAGATGACGAGAACGATCACTCCCAGCATGTTCTTGTTGTATGACACCCCGTTGTTCTCTGCGAAACCAAAGGCATCGTAGCCGCGCCCGAGAGTTGGGTAATACTTAATCAGGAGAACCGAAGCGGGGAACAGAACGAAGCCAACGCGGGAGACCACGCGACCAAAAGCGGCTAGCGGCTGCCTGTCGCTGACAACGACTAGTACCATCGCCAAGTCTCCGATGGCCTTTACCCACCGTTTCAATGCAACATCCGGATGAAATGACCAGGCAACGCTGATTAGACAGTAGCCAAAGTAGACAAGGATGGGCCAGTTTGCCACCAGCAAAGGCCGGATCCGCTTTCCGCGGCCAATAAGAACCCCAATGGCTGCGGCCGATAGAATCCCATAGAAAGCAGCGTCAACTGGGCTTCCCTCAAGCTGAACGTTGGTCCCGGTGGGACCGATGCCGAGCCATGCTGACAGTGGTCTTGACCCGATGATCCCGATCCAGATGATTGGAAGCCACAGTGCTATTGAAGTACGGACCTTGGTGTCTCGGTCGAGGTAAAAAAGTCCGGCGATTCCGCACCAACAGATTAAACTCGCAAGTAAAGGATTCATCGCGGGCCAGCTAGGTCGCGACTACGGCACGTTTGAATCGTCATCTGGCATCCACGAATAGCCGGTGCAACAATTCCAGCGAAAGAAGCCGATGTATCTCCGTCGTGTAATTGCGGCTTCCCTTTATATGGTCTGCGACGATCGCTTCAACTCCCTTCCGTTCAACATACGGACGTGCTAGCGAGCGGGAATCGAGTAGCATCTCCTGAATATATTTCGCAAGAATCGTCCGGTACCACCACCGAAAATGATAGAGTTTGTGGCGCCCCATCCACAGGCGCTCCAAATGAAGAGGCGCAAACGCGTGGTCTACTTTCGCGACCGACTGCGGCATTCCGTAATCATAAGCATATTCCGCTTTGAACGTGAATTCCAGATAGGCACGTTTGAGGCCCCCGGTGAGGCGATTCGAACCTCCGAGCCCACGGTCAGTACGCAGGCGGCCCAACTCTCGGTTCCCGTCACGAATCAAGCGTAACCGCACGTCTTCGCCTTGCTCCGTTTTAGGCGCCCGGAATACTGTGCGAACGATTTCATTGTCCAGGTAGGGCGAACGCTCAGTGAGCTGAGACTGATCCATCATCAGTATGCCCGAGCGAAAGGCTGGCTGCCGGAAGGCGACAAAACTTGTTTTATTTCCGTGCACATGATTGCGGTATCTTTCGCAAGCTTGTGACACTTGGGGTAATACTTCTTCAGAAAAAATCCCCCGCGAAGGCATCCTCGCCTTGAACACAATTGCCCCACAGATAATCTCACTGCCAAATGTCCCGACCATGCGAACGGGGGCGATCTGTCGGGCCATTTCGTGGTTGTAGAGGTCTCCGCAATGGCTCACGTCAACGCATCCGTCCGTCAGATACATTGTGCGCTCTGCGTAGTATGGAAACTTTGCCAGCCCTTCGGCGTCGAAGGTGATGACCTGATACGGCTGCCCGCAGATTTCTGCCACGCGTCGCGCCAGGCGCACATCCTGATTCTCGCGATACATGCTGCCGAAGGTGTAACACGGAAGTGAGCCGAAGGGCGCATCGCGCCAAGCCATAATGATGCGCGTGTCAAGTCCGCCAGTCAAAGAAACGCCAATGCGCTCGGCCCCGTCGAAATAACGGGGAAGGCGAGTCGTAAAAGCGTGGCGCAGCTCGTCATAGTAGGTTTCCGCATCAAGAGGCTCTTGTTCTTCCCATTCGCGCGGCGCGAAATACACTGCCTTGCTTTGTAGCTCGCCGCCCCGGAACTCCCATGCAGAACCAGGTGGCAAGGCGTAGATGCCACGGAAAAGGGTGCGGTCCTCCATCACACACCCGGAAGCAATAAACTCACCGAGCCCGCGGGGGTCTATGCTGCGAAGTTGCGGCTGAACGGCCAGAATGGACTTGGCCTCAGCCGAAAAATAGAAAGCATCTGGTGCCTCATGGAAGTAAACCCGCTGTAAGCCAAAACGATCGTTGAACAGAGTCGCGGTGCCGCGCGTTCGATCCGTCACCAGGCCTTGAAAGCAGCCATTCAGATTCTTGAAAAAGTTAGGGTCGTCTTCATAAGAATGGACTAAATAGGATGGCCCCGTCTCTTCGCATTGATGCCCCTGCTCCTTGACGCGGCGCGCTGTGCCCGGCTCTGGATGATCTTCGCCGGAAAAGACGAGCACAATGTCGTTCCGCTCGTTGCGAACCGGCATTTGACTTCCGAACGAATTCTCACGCGCTACCCAGCCGACATATACCCCCATCGATTCGTCCCTCCACGTTCCCTTCACGTAAAAGGGCTCATGCAGAAGAGGCTCGATCATACAGGAGAGCTGTCTCTCCGCCCATTCAGACGGCTTCTTTGTAATCAGTCCAACAATTCCCGGCATGTTCCGTCTCGTTTATGAATCTCGTTCCACAGTTGGGAAACGGAATTTGTACCATGAATATCGGAGGTCGCGTGCTTTCGCTAGCAAGGGTTCCGGGAGCCGGTCGACGAACTTGTGGTGGAACCCCGTACGAAACGCTGCCCGGCCCAACCGGGTTAGTGGGACATAATAGCGCGGCAAATCTACGCGCTCGAAGCCATTTCGTTCTTTAAAATCGCTCAGACTGCTGCGCTCCTTCTTTCCATAGGCGAAATTCGAATACACCAGGTACGAAATCCCCCGATCTGCGCACGACTGAACTGCTTGGGCAACAAGTGCATTCGTCGGCGCTTTGTCTCTGTGCCGAATCATCGAAACGATATGCATCATGCCAGCTTGCGTTCCGCTGTCGTCTGTCGTCAGTTTGATGAAGCCGATCAGCTTTTCCTCGAAGTACGCTCCGATGAAGACGCTTGTGTCAAGAAACGTCGAACTCATCCGCCTCACCTCCTCGAAGCTCTTTCCATAGTGAGGGAACCGCCTTCCCTGCCGTATTGGGCTTTCGTTATAAATCTCCCAAATCCCCACAGCAAAGGCATCGTTAAACGGCGCTTCTTGAACTATGACTCCCTTTTTTGTAGCCTGCTTCGCCTTATTGCGTGCCTTGAAACCAATTTGCTTCCCCCACCACTCGGCGAACGTGGAAACCGGGAGGACAGCGAGATTATCCATCTCCATCGGATATCTATATTTCGGATTCGTCTCGGGGAGCTTCTGCATAAATGTAAAGATGTCTACCTGGGGGCGCATCCCGCGCAGGCTAGTCAGAATCTCCTCAGGGTCGTCCAGAAACTTGAACTTGTCTCCATCGAGACTGCCAATACGAACCACTCGTCCCTGGACCTTAATGTCCTTACCACAGACATTCATCTTCGATGTCTGCGCTAAGCATTGCGCGTTATCAACCGCGCAAATTGTTTGCATTCTGGCCTGAGTTTTCGACATGTCGCTCTTCACTTACTCTTCCCTGGTGTTATCGCGGAACTACCGAAACAGGTTGGCTTGTGTCGCGATCTAGCCGAGACTCCAAGAAAAAGTAGCTTTATGCATTTATCACGCAGGCTTCTGTCTGATCGCATTCCAAGCCGTGGCTCACCCGCGTTGACGGCTCCATATGCTCAAAAATAGTATCCATGATCCTCGCTGTGAGGAGAATCTCGCGATAGGAAATTGGTGGCGCCCCATCTTCTGAGATAGAGCGATAGAATCTCTCTATCAAATTCTTCATGCCGGACTTCATGTTGAAGTCACGGGCAAGGAAGAGACCAAGATTGCTGATGACGTTCTGCCGGTATTGTTTGCCAAACGTCAATGGAGAAACGAATTTCTCTAGATAGCTCCTACGTTGAGTACCCCGTAGCCTAATTAACGTCTCCTGATCCTGGTCCAAAATAAGTCCGTTTTGGGGGCCGTATATTCGAAACTGATGAAGCGGTGGGCGCATTTGTGAAGAAAAAGTAAAATATGCCGTTGGGCCACCTTGTTCAGCGATGATGACCCTCAACTCGTCTACAATTTCGGTCTCACCCAGTTTTACGAGAAGCGGACTCCTGAAAGAGTGCACGAGGACCTGAGGCGAATCGACAGAGAGGAATTCCGAAATTCGTGCGATTCCATGACTGATGATGTTTTGCAATAGCTTTCCTGGGAGCGCACGCACCCAGTGCGTCTTGTCAGCAATAACTGCGTTCGCGTATGCCGACTTACCGAGTTGATAGCAATAGTAGCTCTCCATATGCACGGGGGGGCCACCAAGGAAGCCTTCTTCAATAAGCGATCGCATTCGGAGAGCTACATGGCTAAACTGATCGTCGTGGCCTACCGTAATCTTTAGCCCGCGATGGACGGCTAAGCCTATCAGCGCGCGTGCGTCCTCTGCATTCAATGTAAACGGTTTTTCCACATAGACGTGACATCCGGATTCAAGGCACAGCTTAGCCAGACTGAAGTGGCTGGCAGGAGGCGTGGTGATGTGCACAACGTCGGGAGAGCATGCCGCAAGCAGGTCCGCTAGATTGCTGAAACACTCCCTCACGGAGAATCGCTCCGCGAGTTGTTTCGCCATCAACGGTTCGCGGTCGCAAACACCGGCGATCTCGCACCCAGGAATCTGCGAAAGCACAGCAGCGTGGGAATCCGCAACCTTCCCGCACCCAACTAGTGCGACCTTAAGCATTCATTCCTCGCGCGCGGCAGGCTTCAAAATAGCGCCCAAGCCCCTGTGTCGTAGAGACACGAGGCATCCAGCCTAGTCCTTCTTTTATTCGGCAATTGCTGTACTTTGTCCTCTTCCAGTATGAATGCCATCTCTTGCGATTGAACACCGGTGGGACCTGCCCCTTTGACCAAGTCGAAAACATTTCCCAAAGCCAGCACAACATGTAGCTGCAAATGTGAGGAACATATAGTGACCTAAAGGGCCTCACCTGTTTCTTATATTGCTTTAGAAAGCTCCGGCTGGACGGCAGGTCATCATCCACAACGTTAAAAGTCTCGCCATCTACGCCAGGCTTCAACCCGGCCAGCACGACCGCTTCGGCGCAGTTGTCCACGTAAGTAAGCGGTATCGGATTCGATCCACCAAGGTGAAGGAATATCCCAAATGTGTCGATTCCAACCCGTCCGGAGATCGCTTCGTTGCCTGCCCCGTAGACTTGCCCAGGCCTGACGATCACATAAGGGAGAGCACGATTCCTACCATATTCTCTCACCAACTCATCCTGCTTGACCTTTGCGTAGGTATAGGCGTCTCCTCGACTTTCGGGGCGAACTTCAACCGGGCAAGACTCATCCAGAACTCTTACGTGCGCGCTGTTCCTGTTGGAATAAACTGAAAAAGAACTTAGGTTTACGAACCTGCGAAGCGTCCCGTGCGACAGAGCAGCTTCAATTAGGTTTCGCGTTGTAACGACCGAGTTCAGAAATGCATCGGGATAAGACTTCTCTCCCCGTCCAGCCGCCGCGTGAAAAATCACCGACACATCTCGCGTGGCCTGAATGCAATCGTCGAGCGAAAGAAGGTTACCCTGAAACACTTCGACAGTCGGCGTCTTCGCAGATAGCGATTCGAGGGGGCTCCCTGGCCGTACCGATCTGATGAAGCACCGTATATTGCAGAATCCCGATTCCACAAGCTTTTCAACGACCCTTGAGCCGATGAAACCGGCAGCGCCTGTTACTAGGATCAGCGCTGGCTTTTCTATAAGATACTTGTGGCTCTGATCGTGATCCATTGCTTTGATTCTCCACCAAGATTCGTGGCGTTCGGCGTACCAGTCGTTCTTTCTGGATCTTGCTCCGGACCAGAATCCAGGTCCTAAGCGATCCGTCACTCGAAAGCCGCCTTTGTGTGAGATCTCCGCACCGGATCGCGCAAGAGACACGCTCGATATTCTGCTTTGCTCCCGTCCTCCGCTAAACGGTCGACGGTCACACGTTGCGTGGCATGCGTTCTAGGTCAGTTTATTTTCGAGGCCCAATACACGCTTTATAACTCTCCTGGAACCACGTGGTAGCAGTTGACTCATACCGCGGACCAGATCAACGGGTTTGGAGTGCTCCCGAAAAGGACGTTCCGGCATCTCTTCTAGGCGCATCGAATCCATGAGAGGGCTGCAGGCTAACTGCGACGGCTTCCCTTTAATCGCCACGAACACTTGCCTATCTTCAGGCAGGTTGGGAACAGCGGGCATGTTGCACTCGAACACGCTCGTGAATCCGGCTCGCGTCAAAGCGTTGCAAAGAGTTGCTCGACTGAGGTAGAAATTGTCTACATTATCTAGTGATGCCCAGAGCCGAGCGAGCTTCGTTGACTGGGAGTCCTTGGCCTCGTGCTCGTCGCCCCGGACCCCGTGATAGCTCACATTCTTATATGTGACGTACTCTTTAGGACGGAGAGTAATCCTCGTATCGACGATGCACACGTTTTGACACACTTCGCCAAGTCTCTCGATAAAGGCAAAAACGTCCGGCGTATCTAAGTGGTAAAGAATTCCCAAGCAGAGTACGACATCAAAATGTCCATGTCGCTCAACACTCAAGTTTCGGACGTCGTCTTGAACAAGCTCTAAGTTATCGAGTGATAGCACCCGTTTTACAAAGCGAGCTCTCTCGATATTTGCCTCACGCCCCTCGATACCTAGACACACTGCGTTGCGGCGTGCAAACTCAATTGCGAATAATCCCTCAAGGCATGCTAGATCGAGAACTCGCTTGCCCTCCACACTCCCTCCAAGCAGATCGAGCACGCACTGAACGATCCGCTTCAGCCGAAATTCGTCACGAATCACGCGCTGCTCGATGGTATAAACTCCGTCCTGGATGTGGATATTGTGACCGGTCCACTCCCCATAACGCGCCGTGACTTCGTTTTTCAACCTAATCACTTCTTGAGTGTGCATATCGCTTCTCCTGTTACGAGCCTGCTAACCTCAAAACACCGCCAGATCAATACCTGCATGACGCAGTTGAACTCAATCTGTTAAGCCCAGATCCAGCTCGCTTCAGCGACCGAGAGAACTTCCCTACTCTGCTCGCCAGCGGTGACCTGCCACTGCAGGCAAGCAGGATTGAAGCTTTGGCCAAAATGTTCGCTTCGATCTCTCACTAAGTGGGCGTGCCTGCGGATGTCGCGACTCGTGGTTTTCCGCTGCGTTCCCGTCGCGTTATCAGCCGCTGCAGGCGCTGCATTTGTTCCTTGTGGACGAACTTAATCAGTTCCTTGTCGAGCGGAATATCCCGACGTCGAAACATTGCCCAGCCATACCCCCAGGCGAGTGCAAGGCCGCCGATCACATAGGGGCGGCGTTTCATCTGGTAGAGCACGCGAAAGGCTTGCCACAGCGGATGGTTAGCCATCGTATAGTCTTTTTGCCCTTGCCGAACTTTAGCCTTCAGGCCGCCGTGAAGCGCAGTGCCCATAACACGGTGATGCTGGCAAACTTTCTGAGTAAAGGTGCGCGTCTGCCACCCACGCATGCGAGCCGAGAGCACGGCTAAATGGTCGATGCCTCCGCCCTTGAGTGGTACGTAGCCACCGATCTCCTCGAAGCATTCGCGTCGGAAGAGTTGGCATCC
This sequence comes from uncultured Acidobacteriaceae bacterium, assembly GCA_963737325.1. GTDB lineage: Bacteria > Acidobacteriota > Terriglobia > Terriglobales > Acidobacteriaceae > Granulicella. The sequence goes on along the minus strand of CAVTSJ010000012.1, from coordinate 39,916 downwards.
GCCCCACACGTTTTCGATGTTGGTGTACCGGTAGTCGTACTGAAAATCGCCCTCCCGAAACGGAGCCCCGGCTAGCCCCAATCGGGCGTTCTCAGCCATCCGCGCCAGGAGAAACTCGAAATGGTCGGGCTCAAAGGACACGTCGGCATCGAGGTTGCCTACTACGTCAGAGTTCAGGGCTTTTACGCGTTGATATCCGGCATTGAAGGCATGCACCTTCCCGGCGAAATGTCGTTCCTGCCGATCCGGCATTCTGAGCAATTCAATCCACGGGTAGTCAGCCAGATAACCACCCACAATCTCGTCTGTCAGGTCGGTTGAACCATCGCTAACGATAACCCACTTCATGGGAGGATGGGTCTGCGCAACCATGGACCTAAGAGTCAGGTCAATGTATTGTGCCTCGTTCCGTGCCGGCGTAATGATTACGTAGTCTAACGTTCTGCGCATGACGATTGAGGGAAACTCATGCAACTTTGTTCGCTGCGGCCACTACGTTCTCGTCACTCTCCGGCCGCTTGCGAAGGGTCTTGGAAGTAAAGGCTAGAATCTCGTCCGCTACATTGGCTTGCTGAAGCGCCGTGAGATGCGGGAACATCGGCAAGGAAACGATTTCGGCAGATGCGCATTCCGCCGCAGGAAAATCTCCCAATCGATATTTCAACGGGGCGTATGCTTTTTGCAAATGCAGCGGAACCGGGTAGTGAATTCCTGTGCCGATGCCGGCCTTCCCCAGGTGCTCCATCAGGCCTTCGCGATCTGCCGTCCGAATGACATAGAGATGATAGACAGCGCGGGACCAGGAAGGTTCATACGGGAGACGCACGGTTTCACTCCCTGCCAGAAGGCGGTTGTATTCGCCTGCCCGTTCGCGCCGCTGCATATTCCACTTTCTGAGATGCGCAAGCTTCGCGTGCAGTAGCCCAGCTTGTATCGTGTCCAGGCGTCCGTTGTAGCCCTCGACGTCGTGATGGTACTTTTTCACCTGGCCGTGATCGCGCAGCATCTCGATGTTTCGAGCCACGCTGGCATCGTTCGTAGTGACTGCCCCGCCCTCTCCGCATGCTCCAAGGTTTTTCCCCGGGTAGAAACTGAATGCAGCTGCCTTACCCATGGATCCTGCCTTCATCCAGCGATTGTGTCTCCTTGAGAAGTATTCCGCGCCGTGCGCCTGGCAAGCATCCTCAATAACGGTGAGTCCATATTGGCTGGCCAGACTGAAGATCGAATCCATGTCAGCCATCTGGCCATAGAGATGCACTGGCACAACTGCCGTTACCGGTCTGCCGCTCCGCAGACTGATGAGCTTCCCTTCCACATCGCGCGTACAGTCTTTTTCCAGGAACTGCTGCAGCATTTCTACAGATAAGTTGTAGGTGTGCTCGTCGATGTCGACAAATTCCGCTATGGCTCCAGCTTGCGAGATGGCTTCTGTTGTCGCAATGAACGTATGCGGCACCGTCAGTACAACGTCGCCCGGCTTCACTCCGCAAGCCATAATGGCGAAGCGTAGCGCATCTGTCCCGCTGCTAATGGCAACAGAGTGGCTCACCTCGCAGAAAGATGCAAAAGCCTTCTCGAATTCCTTCACCACGGGGCCGCCAACAAAGTCAGCGGCGTGCAGAGCCCGACGGAACACTCCAGTGAGTTCTTGCTCGAGTTCTACATGAGGCGTAACTAGATCAAGAAAGGGAATGCCATTGAAAGTATTCATTTTGCCCTCTCTGCCGTTTGGTCGACATAACGGAGAATCCTGGCCGGGTTGCCAGCAACGATAGCGTGCGGTGGGACATCTTTGGTAACGACGCTGCCAGCACCGACAATCGCATACTCACCAATGTTTGTGTTGGAAAGGATAGTAGCGCCAGAGCCGATGGATGCACCCATCTTTATTACAGTAGGTTCGACCTTCCAATCCGTTTCCGTTTGAAGATTTCCTTCGGTAGTTGTGGCGGACGGATAACTGTCATTAATAAATGTCACCCCGTGTCCTATGAACACGTTGTCCTCAATCAGAACGCCTTCGCAAATAAATGTATGACTGGAGATCTTGCAACGTTTTCCGACGCTGGCATTCTTTTGAATCTCCACGAACGCGCCGATTTTCGTCTCGTCCCCAATCTCGCATCCATAGAGATTGATAAACTTCGAGAGTTTAACGTTTGCTCCCAGTTTGACGTCGTCCGAGATGCAGTTGTAGGAGTTCATAGATAGACCAAAGCTCCTCGCTTGCTTAGCGATTCGCTGGCCGCTTCCAGCATCTTGACTACCCGCAACCCCGCGCATCCGTTATTGAGCGGCTCCTGGTCATTTGAAATGCAATCGACGAAGTAGGACAGTTCCTGATGCAAGGCCTCGCCTTGCTCCAGTTGTGGGGCCCACATATCACCTGACCGATAGTTCATCAATAGTTCGTAGACGCCTTCTTTGCTCGAGATATCCACGCCCCTGTCGTACACCTTCACCTTTTCGTCGGCTTCCAGATCATTCCAGACCAGCATTCGCCTCTCTCCGCCGATGAGAGTAGTCCTTACTTTAACCGGAGAAAGCCAGTTGACATTGATATGTGCTATTACCTTCTCAGGGAAATAGAGTGTCATATAGGCCACGTCTTCGTGGCCGTTCAGATGTTTCTGCCCGGTCGCAACGATGGCCTCGGGACTTGTTTTGATGAGGTAGTCCATTATGGAGAGGTCATGCGGCGCAAGGTCCCACAAAACATTGATATCGTGTTGGAAGAGGCCTAGATTGACGCGAGTAGCATCGTAGTAATAGAGCTTCCCAAGGGTCCCTTCTTCTAACAGCTTCCATATTTTCCTGACTGCTCCGGTAAACAAGAACGTATGGTCCACCATGATCTTGAGCTTTTTCTTTTGAGCGATGCTAATTAACTCCTCTGCTTGCGCAGCATTGCTGGTAAATGGTTTTTCGACGAACACATGCTTACCGTTCAGCAACGCAGCCTTTGCCAGATCGTAATGCGTCCAGACAGGAGTGACGACCGCAACAACGTCTATTTCCGCGGACAAGAATACGTCTGAGGCCTCGGAAGTCACAGTTATTCCGGGATAGGCCTTCTGTGCGCGCGCTCGCGCAGCTGGGCTCATTTCCGCAATTGTAAGCACCTGGGAGTCCTCCAGACCCACAAGATTTCTTACAACGTTGGGGCCCCAGTAGCCATAACCAATCACACCGAATTTCATGATAATGCTTGCACCGCTCTCAAAACGTATGGATGAATGGGAATGCGTCTCGAAGGAAGGAAGCGTTCCGCAATGGACAGGGCGAACTCTACGATCGCCCGCGCTGCCTCTAGGTGTCCTGGCATCTCCAACGGCCCGCCAGAAAGACGCAGCTTCGCCCTGTGGGCTACAGGCCCGAGTCTCTTCCCTCTGTCCCGGAATTCAACTGACTAATGGATCTGCAAGTATGCCTGCACGATGATGGCCATACTTCAGGAATCTTTGCAGGTCAAGCAACCTTATTTATTGCCGGTTTCTCGTGGAACGAACAGCATACGGGCCAAACGACCCTCGCCCATCAAATCTGGGTACGGAGTTCGTGCATACAAGTGACAATAACTTGCACACATGAGGCATTTTTCGCGACAGCGTGATCCGCTGGCAATTGAGAATTCTACTTCTAGAATCACATCTCAGCGGAAAGATTCGTCAACCTTAGCGTGAAGAGAACTTGGTCGACTGAAGGATCGACCGAGCCGCTAAACTCAATAGGCACCTGCGCCCATCAGCACCGCGCGAGGCGTAAGCATGAGGATCTTAACGTCGAGCAATGGAGACCACGACGTCGCATATTGCAGATCCAACCGCACCATATCATCAAACTTAACCTTGCTTCGACCGGTCACCTGCCACAAACCAGTAATACCAGGTTTGACCTGCAATACCCGGCGACGGTGCCACGTTTGATAAGCGGCAACTTCGTACGGAAGCGGCGGCCGAGGGCCAACGAGCGACATATCTCCTTTTAGAACATTGAACAACTGAGGCAGTTCATCAAGGCTGGTTCTCCGCAAAAACCTTCCCACTCGTGTGATCCTCGTATCGTTCGTGAGCTTGAATACGCGCTCACCACTCCCGTTCGACTGGTGACTATCCCCCACGCCGGTGATTAACTTCGTGGCATACTCCTTGTGTACGTTTTCGTCGTTGCCGATATGCATCGACCGAAATTTCAGAAATGTAAAGCTTTGACCGTATTGTCCAACCCGCAGTTGTCGAAAAAGCACAGGACCTTTCGACGACGCTTTGATAGCCAGCGCTATCATCAAAAATAGAGGGGTGCTAGCGATCAGCAGCAATGCGCTGCCAACAATATCTATCGCTTGCTTAATGCGCAACAGGGAGGATTTTCCAGTTTCCACACTCAAGAGATCTTGATATAAGGTCAAATTGCTCGGACGCCCCGGCGTGTCGTGGTCCCAGTCATCGGGAAAGAAGTGGAACGAGATGCTGACCTGATTGAATTGGTCTGGTGTTAGTTTATCTCGTAGTGTATTGCTGACCCTGCTCAGGATGGCACTTAGGATCGAGTTCTTGTCATCGCTCGCGAGCCCCGTAAATATGACGCCAATAACCGCCTGGTCTTTGTACCAACCGATCACGTCTGTCTCTCTGATGAATAGCAACAGCACACACAGCATTTTGTCGAGAGCCTTCCCATTCTTTTCCGAGATCTGACGATTGCCCGGCTCCAGCAGCATAAGCAGAAACGGTTCTCTCGAGCGCTCCGTTCTCTTGCGCTCGACAGCGATCATGTGTTTGAAGGTTTCTTCGCTTAAGATCTCGCGTGCTTCTGTGCCTAGCTGCGCGAGCAAAGGATCAGCGGTTTTTATGGCTTTGTCCATGCGTAACATAGTTGCTGTAACTCCTATCGAGACGATCACGTCACTTTGCAGTGGCCCTATGAACGAAGACTCATGGCCTACTTCTGTCCGTATTCTTTTCTGAAGGCAGAGTAAAGATCTGTTTTTCGATTGGCGGTATAACCAGGGCTAGACAAGCAACAACGTTGGAGAGCGGAGGTTAGGAGAGAAGCTCCTGCTCGTGATCAACTATTTTCCTAAGGCGTCATCCGGTCACGCGTTCGCTTGACTGTAGTAGTAGCCGCTGTTAGCTGCGCTCGCAGAGCCATTCACTAACGCACCAATCAGTTTTTGGTGCTCGAGTCCTTCGAGTCCCCTCTGTAATTGCTGCTTCTCTGTAATTCCCTGTCGCGTAACCAAGAGGATTCCATCTGTCAACCGCATCCATACGCTTGTGTCAGCCAAGGGCAACACAGGAGGCGAGTCGATAACGATCCAGTCGAACCATATGGCCAACTCATCCATCAGCGCAGATAGTCTTCCCGATTGCAGGAGCTCCTGCGCATTGCTCGGCGTACTGCCGGCCGGAAGAATCCAGAGGTTCAGGCCTTCGAGATGGTAGATACTATCCGTCAGCTTGCGATCCCCCTGTAAGCATTCACAGAGACCCGAATTCCTTCCGAGCCCAAACTTCTGAGATAGAGACGGGCGTCGCAGGTCTCCCTCCAACAGCAGGATTCTCTCTTGGGTTTTTAGCGCAAGAGTGCAGGCCAGGTTAGCAGCTACGAGACTCTTACCTTCTTGAGGAATTGTGCTCGTAATTAGCACCGTCTTCAGTTGCCGCTGCCGACGGAGATGCCGCAATCGCACCCCTAGAAGTCTGAAAGCTTCCGCTGTTGGGCTCCCGCTGTCCGTGAGACTGAGTAGCCGATTCTGAGCACCAACTGAGACATTTAAGGTCTTGAATTCGCCAAACGCATCGGAGCGTGCTTCCCCCTGCGATACCTCTGGCGCAATATATTCTGCTTGCGGTACAACGGTCTGGACTCCATGCGGGCCGGCTGGCATAGTGGGCTCTGCACTTATCGTCGCGCCACGCTGCTCAGACAGAACCGTCGCCTCCCAGTTAGAAACTGCTCGACGTTCTGCACGCTCCAGCAACGCAGTCGCGCCTGGCAGCGCTGCCGGATCAATTCCGACCCTTTCGGCCTCCGATTTTCGCAGCGCGTCAAATATATGGCTCATGTTTGCTCAATTCATTGGCTGCAGTTGCGCTCAAATCTGAGCCGTTTGCAATCGGCCTTCGCAGTACGGAACTAAGGTCAAGCAGCAGGTTTGTGATTCGCTGGATCTCCATCTCGTTGGAAAACTCGTGTTTTTCGATCGCAGGCGAACAGTCCATGTCGAGGCGAAACTCCTTCGCGACATCTGCAATGATTTCAGCAGGGACGCTCAACAATCCCCTTGCGTAGGCTGTCATAAGGGCGTTGTCGCAAATCACGTTGATCAGGCGAGGGAGGCCTTTCGAATGGCGATACACTGCCGCGATGGTTTCATCAGAGAACAGTGGATCAGGGCGTAAATCTGCTCCAGCAATCTGCAGCCGCTGCTCGATGTATCTCTTCGTCTCATTCGCGTCCAGCGAACTAAGATGCGTGCGAACCGCAATTCTTTGTTTGAGTTGCCTAAGACCGACAGAGTCGAGTTTCTCGTCAAGCTCGGGCTGCCCCACCAACACAATTTGCAGCAATTTTTCGTCGTCCGTCTCAAGGTTCGAAAGAAGGCGAACCTCCTCAAGTATGTCAGCGGATAAATGATGTGCCTCATCTATGATGAGCACGGTAGTCATTTTCCTCGAGCCTCGCGAAACTAAGAACTGCCCCAGGTCAAACAACAGATCGCTCTTGTTCTTACCGGAAATGGGGAGCCCCAAGTCGGAAACGATGTACTGCAAAAACTCCGTTGAAGAAAGCCTGCCATTGAAGAGATACGCATAGGCAATGTCCTTGCTCTCCTTTAGGAGCCTCAGCAAACACCTAAGCAGCAAAGTCTTACCGGTACCAACCTCTCCCGTCAACACAATGAATCCCTTGTGCTGCCGGATGCCATAGTAGAGCGCCGTCAGCGCTTCGCTATGCCGCGTCGTCGGGACAAAGCACGTGGGGTTTGGTGCGAGTTCGAATGGATTCGCCGTGAGTTTAAAGAATGCTTTGTACATAGATTACTGGACCTAATTGTGCAGATAGCTGAACGCAGAGCCGGCCAGAATGGTGATGACGGAAAATGCCGCCATCGCCCACCCCAAAAACATCTTCCGTTTGCTACGTCGCTCATCCGCCGGACTAACGATCACCGGAATTTCGGTAAGGATCGCCACAGGAAGCAGAAGTTTTATTTCCTTTTCACTATGCAAACGATCATCCATAAATTCGCAAACGACTACCACTACGAGGCCGAACACCAGGCCGAGACCTAGTCCGATCTCACAGAATTTGAGACGATTAGGAAAATCTGGCTTCAGCGGTAAGCTGGGGGGGTCAAGGATGCTGAACCGCTCCCCTTGCTGCATGTGTTCCATGCTGGTTGCCATCTCTGATTCATCTTGCTTCTTTAGTAGGTCGTCATAGTTAGCTTTCGATTGATCGTAGCCCCGGGTCAGATCCGCCAGTTGTTCCTCGCTCTCAGGCTCAGAGTTAAGGCGATCCTGGTACCCGTCGACTCTCGCTTTAAGCTCGGCAATTGCTTGCTCGCGATTTGTAATTTCCACCTGGTTGGCTTGCAACTGACCTTGTAGTTGGAGGGATGCCGGATTGTGTGAAACATCAGCTGCATCGGATTGCCTGACACCATTCCCACGTGTCTTCGGCTGGGCATTAACGGCATCTCTCGTTTTTTCAGCCTTGTTGATCTCGTCTTCCAGGGACTCCACTTCCGGATAATGATCGGTATAGCGAGACCTAAGGTCCGCAAGCTTCGCCTTTAGTCGTTCGATATCCTGATCGCTCGTTGGCGTGCTGTCCACGCTCGCGGGGATCGGATGGAGAGTTCGGTATTGGTCTAGCAGTGTCTGGAGATAGACTCGCTGCTGTCTCGCGGTGTTGAGAGAATCCTGTTCATTCTGTAGTTGCGCCTGGAGTCCGCTGAGTATTTGGAGGTTGCTCGCCTCCTGAGAAGGCAATGCGCCTTCGTGCCTTCCTTTGAAATCTCGAACCTTTGCTTCCTGGTCGGCCAGGCTTGCGCGTGCATTCTCCAACTGGCTTTCGATAAACTTGGTTGTGTCTTCGGACTGTTGCTGGCGTACTTTCAGATTATCGTTGATGAAGAGGCTCGATAGTTCGCTCGTTACACGCTGAGCAACATGAGCATCGCGAGCCGAATAGCTGATCTTGAAGGCTGTGATCTGGTCGTCGTGAGCGTCACGCACCAACTCGATATCAATGTCTTTGCGCATGAGTTCGACTTTTTCATCTGGCGTGAGATGACGTCGACTATCGTCGTAGAGATGCAACTTATCAATAATCAGGAGAAGGCGCGTGCGGCTAAGAATCTGCTGCGTAATGCTTTGAAGTCTGTTTTGCAAGTCGTCATTGACATTTGACTCGACATAAGTTTTCGGCATCGTGGGCTGCTCCACCAGGATCAGCGTGTTCGATTTATAGCGTGCCGGTAAGACCCAGCTAGCTCCCCATACCAGAAGCCACCCAAGCAAAAGCGGTACCAGGAAATGGATATGGCGCCGCCTGACGACCTGCAGGTAGCGCTGGATATCGATTCCTTCGGACTGTTCGAGTTCCTCGTGAGTCTCTTCCATAATCATCTTCCCAGACCCCGCGTGAACTGATAGGAGATGGACACGAATTCGCGATTGCTATCAGGAGCGTCCGATATCAGAGCGATGCCACTGTAACTCTGGTGCAAACGGACGTATCCAAGTTCCGCCTTGAAATGATCGCGTGTCGAGTACTCCAACGAGACCGATGCGGAAATGGTGTGCCCCCCCGGGCTATACGGGGTGAAGAGCGGGGTGATGTTCTTATTAATCGCGTAACCCACCCCTGCCCCCACGATCCAGGCCCGAGATATCTTCCAGCGCACCGATGCATTTGCGTTGTTTGAATTAAATGCTCCAGGCAAGCCCACTCCCCCGGTAATGGTTCGAGTGTAACTGGCTACAAGATTGGTACTCCTGCTTTGCCAAGCAATACTTGCCATCGCGGCGGGTTCCCATTCTCTGACGGATGGCGAGAGAGACTGGGCGGCGTCAATATGCTGCGGACCGCCTGATAAAGACAAAGAAAACGTTGGGTTGAAATAGATCGTGTAAAAAGGCAGCAGCGTCTGGGTCTGTACCTCGATCGACGAACTCGCGGGATCTGCCTCTGCATCTACAGGATCGCTATCACTTTTCAGGTACTGATAGGTAAGGCCGAGATACTGGCCACTGGACAAACGGTGATTGTAAAACGCCGACCCGCCGAACGAGTTCGAATTGTAGAGACCGGAGGCCTCGGACGGATTTGGATAATTGCTCTGAGTGGCAATACCGCCGAAACCCATCATGCCATTCTCGCTGAATTGATAGCTTAGTCCCACGTTTGCAACGTTGCTGATCCGGTCGGCATAAGGGGCGAGAACTTCAGTTGGGGCAGACTGCGATGAGCCCGATATCGGCGCCCCGGAAATAGAATTGGGCTGGCTAAATACATTCGAACTCTGTTGAAACGAGTCGTTTAAGCTGACGGTGACGTGTTGGCTCAGACGGTATTGAAAATTGAAGTTTGCGTTCTGGTCCGCTGCATTCAGAGCGGTGGTGTGCTGATAGAACGTAAAGCCCGGAGTATATGTTAGTGCCCACTGTTGCCGCGGAGTGGTTCGGTTGAGCGCGATCGTAGGCCAAATCGAGTAAGTAACGTCGCCGATCGGAGTTGTACTTGCACCTTCGAGAACGTTGTCGTTGTATGCGGTAGTGAAGATCAGCCCGGCGGTCAGATAGTTCGAACGCACTTCGGATCCAACCACCGTCGGATAAGCTTGACTGCTAATAGGCGGGGGTGTCAGCATTCGAGATTCTTCATCTGGTGTTGCTTGTGACCACAGTGGCGTGGCCGTCAGCAATGCAAGACCGAGACAAGCACGTAGAATCATGGCGGCCTTCAAGGCACGACGACGGTGTCGTGTGCTTGAAGCTTGATGTTCGGCTGCGAAGGATTGCCTTTAATGAAATCCTTGTAGTTGAAGGCAATGCGGGTCTCACCGCCTCCAGGATTCGGCCGAAGAATATAGATAGCTTTCTGCTTTGCAAACTCGCGGGGGCCCCCAGCCAGCGCAAGTGCGTCTACAACAGTTGGCGCAAGTGCAAGTGAGTAGGAACCTGGCTTCACCACCTGCCCAAGGACGTTGAAATTCTCACTGTTAATTTGAGTCACTATGATCGTGACTTCCGGTTTGGTGATGTAGTCACGAAGTTTGGTAGTGATGTCCTGCTCGAGTTGCAAGGGGGTTCGCCCGGATGCCACAAATTCACCCAGCAGGGGTATTGAAATTTTCCCGTCGGATCGTACCTGAGTCGTCAGAGAAAAGTCTGGTTCCTTCCAGACATTGATCGCGAGTACGTCATCATTCCCAATGACAAAGCTTGGGTCGTGTGGCTGGCTGCCAGATGGCGCCTGTGGCCGCGTGGACGAAGCCGCCGCGGACACCGGGAATCCGTGACTGGCCTGATTAGGAGCCGAGACCTGACCCAATACGGAGCCGCAAAAAACACTGCACAGGAGACCCACCCCGATTAGATGAGCTGCGTTGTCTCTCACAACGGCTCCTGCAGAGGATCTGCGCGAGTCAGAACCGGGGGCCGGGATACGAAATATGAGTTGGCGAAGTCGCATGCTGGTTACATTGCTCGGCGTAGTTAAACCATCGTCTTTGGTTACCTTCACTCAACCGGATCGACTCATCACGAACAATGGTTATTCAGCGGCCACTGTGAAGTGACATTTCATTAAATCGTCCGGCTCCCGCAGGTTGAGGAGGTGGGTACAAGCCTTCGAAATCTCGCGCTGTCACAGGTTCCACATCGGTAGCGTCAATCTCCATTGCAACGGACTGCGCCATCATGTCGACAGAAAGAACCAGGCGGTACAGATTCTTCTTGCGGACCAGGATCCCTTCGACGCCTTCGAGTGAGCCCCGCGTAACGCGAACGCGCTCTCCGCACTTCAGAAAGGGATGCGGTTCTACACGGAAGGGCCCTTCAACTGCTCTTCGAATCGCTTGCATCTCAGCTTCAGGGATGACAGCGACGCGCTCGCCGCAAAGTAGAACCATGTGAACCCCAGGTGTCGTCACAACGTGCAATCGGTGATCGAGTCCTCCCCGAAGGAACACATAGCAGGGGAAAAGTGGCAGGGTAATCATCTTGCTTCTGTCTTTCCAGCGCCGTGTTGACTCGTAGAGCGGCAGAAACACATCAAAGCCCTTTGCCGACAACATTGTTGCCACGGTCTTTTCGTGCTGGTGGCGAGTGTAAATCGCCCACCAGTCCGAAGACTCGTCTGTTACGACATCACTACCGTGCGAAGTCAGCATTTTGCCTCATCTCCTTATTACAGGGGAAGAATCTCAGACAATCAGTTAAAAAGGCGTAGCTTCGCCCTGTGGGCTACAGGCCTGGCTTTTTGCTCTGAGGCTCAGACTTCGAACGTTTGCGGATCTATAGTCGGAGAGCACTGCACGATGATGGCCTTCCTGCCCACGAACCGCAAAAAAGTTCGCAAACAGCATTTGGCCCTGATTTTATTGGACTTAATATGCTCGTTTACAACCTGGAATTGCCCATCCGATCCCGAGTTGACACGGACGTGCATAGATAGTTGCACACGCTTGCATATCTTTCCTGTGAGTACGCGGCTCTAAACGCCCCGGGAGGGGCCTGCATCGGGCAAGAGAAACCGCAAGTAACGCACTGCTGCGTCTACCAAGTGGCTTACAAGTTAATCAACACACGGATACGACCTTGGAGTCTGTTTGATTTGGAGGTATGTGCTTCTCATCAACAGCTGACGTGGCATCTAGCCTGCGAACTGGCAACGTACATCTATGGAGGGCGGCTTTCCGTCAGAACTTATGGAATGACTACAGTGATCTCGTTCGACGGAACGCTTTCTACACCGCTGGCGTCGACGCTTTCCACAACGTAGTTATAGGTAGTGCCATCCACGACCGAGCTATCGACATAGGCAGTCGATAGCTCCGGCGTCGAGTTCAGCAACGTAAGACTTCCACCGCTTATGGCCCGATAGATGTTGTACCCCGCCACCGGATCGGGCGAGCTGGCGGGTGCAGTCCAGCTGAGGTTGACCGAATAGGTGACCGGTGTGCCGGTGCCGCTCAGAGTCACCTGGGCGGTACTTCCAGTGGTTGAGTCGCTGCTGATGGTGAGTAGCCCGGTTGCGGCTCCTGTTGCAGTCGGGTCGAACTGCACCTGCAAGGTCAACGTCTGGTTCGGGGCTAGCGTCGATGGCAACACGCCTCCGGTAAGCGTAAAGCCTGTACCTGTAACGGTAGCGGAGTTCACCGTGACCGCTGACGTGCCCGTTGAAGTCAGGGTCAGGGTCAAAAACTCCTGCGTGTTGATCGTATCGTTGCCGAAACTGAGGCTCGTCGCGCTCACCGTCAACTGCGGACTCGCTGCGCCCGTGCCAGTACCACTGAGAGCCACGGTGGCGATGCCGCCCGTGGTCGAGTTGCTGTTGATCGTGAGGCTTCCGGTTGCGGCTCCAGCGGTGGCCGGGTCGAACTCGATCTGCAGAATCAGCGACTGGTTCGGAGTCAGCGTTAGCGGGAAGCTCCCACCCACAATCGTGAAGCCCGCGCCCGTGATGGCAGCGGAGTTCACCGTAACCGCCGACGTGCCTGTCGAGGTCAGGGTTAGGGTCAGGATCTTCGCGGTGTTCACGGTGTCGCTGCCGAAGCTAAGGCTGGTCGCGCTTACCGTCAACTGCGGATCCGGCGCTGCCGTCCCCGTTCCAGTGAGAGCCACCGTGGCGACGCCGCCCGTCGTCGAATTGCTGCTGATCGTAAGGCTTCCGGTTGCAGCTCCTGCAGTGGTCGGATCGAACTGCACCTGCAGCGTCAGGGTTTGATTCGGGTTCAGCGTCGCCGGCAACGTACCGCCGGTGATCGTGAAGCCCGCGCCCGTGATGGCAGCGGAGTTCACCGTAACCGCCGACGTGCCTGTCGAGGTCAGGGTTAGGGTCAGGATCTTCGCGGTGTTCACGGTGTCGCTGCCGAAGCTAAGGCTGGTCGCGCTTACCGTCAACTGCGGATCCGGCGCTGCCGTCCCCGTTCCAGTGAGAGCCACCGTGGCGACGCCGCCCGTCGTCGAATTGCTGCTGATCGTAAGGCTTCCGGTTGCAGCTCCTGCAGTGGTCGGATCGAACTGCACCTGCAGCGTCAGGGTTTGATTCGGGTTCAGCGTCGCCGGCAACGTACCGCCGGTGATCGTGAAGCCCGCGCCCGTGATGGCAGCGGAGTTCACCGTAACCGCCGACGTGCCTGTCGAGGTCAGGGTTAGGGTCAGGATCTTCGCGGTGTTCACGGTGTCGCTGCCGAAGCTAAGGCTGGTCGCGCTTACCGTCAACTGCGGATCCGGCGCTGCCGTCCCCGTTCCGCTAAGAGCCACCGTGGCAACGCCGCCCGTCGTCGAATTGCTGCTGATCGTAAGGCTTCCGGTTGCAGCTCCTGCAGTGGTCGGATCGAACTGCACCTGCAGCGTCAGGGTTTGATTCGGGTTCAGCGTCGCCGGCAACGTACCGCCGGTGATCGTGAAGCCCGCGCCCGTGATGGCAGCGGAGTTCACCGTAACCGCCGACGTGCCTGTCGAGGTCAGGGTTAGGGTCAGGATCTTCGCGGTGTTCACGGTGTCGCTGCCGAAGCTAAGGCTGGTCGCGCTTACCGTCAACTGCGGATCCGGGGCTGCCGTCCCCGTTCCAGTGAGAGCCACCGTGGCAACGCCGCCCGTCGTCGAATTGCTGCTGATCGTGAGGCTTCCGCTTGCGGTTCCTGTCGTAGTCGGATCGAACTGCACCTGCAGGGTCAACGTCTGGTTCGGGGCCAGCGTCGCCGGCAACGTACCGCCGGTGATCGTGAAGCCCGCGCCCGTGATGGCGGCGGAGTTTACCGTGACCGCCGACGTGCCTGTCGAGGTCAGGGTTAGGGTCAAGGTCTTCGCGGTGTTCACGGTGTCGCTGCCGAAGCTCAGGCTGGTTGCGCCTACCGTCAACTGCGGATCCGGCGCTGCCGTCCCCGTTCCGCTAAGAGCCACCGTGGCAACGCCGCCCGTCGTCGAATTGCTGCTGATCGTAAGGCTGCCGGTTGCAGCTCCTGCAGTGGTCGGATCGAACTGCACCTGCAGGGTCAACGTCTGGTTCGGGGCCAGCGTCGCCGGCAACGTACCGCCGGTGAGCATGAAGCCCGCGCCCGTGATGGCAGCGGAGTTCACCGTAACCGCCGACGTGCCCGTCGAGGTCAGGGTCAAGGTCAGGGTCTTCGCAGTGTTCACCGTATCGCTGCCGAAGCTAAGGCTCGATGCACCCACCGTCAACTGCGGACTTGGGGCTGCCGTGGCCGTTCCACTCAGAGCTACCGTGGCAACGCCACCCGTGGTCGAGTCGCTGCTGATCGTGAGGCTTCCGCTTGCGGTTCCTGTCGTAGCCGGATCGAACTGCACCTGCAGGGTCAACGTCTGGTTCGGGGCCAGCGTCGCCGGCAACGTACCGCCGGTGATCGTGAAGCCCGCGCCCGTGATGGCGGCGGAGTTTACCGTGACCGCCGACGTGCCTGTCGAGGTCAGGGTCAAGGTCAGGGTCTTCGCAGTGTTCACCGTATCGCTGCCGAAGCTAAGGCTGGTCGCGCCTACCGTCAACTGCGGACTTGGGGCTGCCGTGGCCGTTCCGCTCAGAGCCACCGTCGCAATGCCTCCCGTCGTCGAATTGCTGCTGATCGTGAGGCTTCCGGTTGCAGCTCCTGCAGTGGTCGGATCGAACTGCACCTGCAGCGTCAGGGTTTGATTCGGGTTCAGCGTCGCCGGCAACGTACCGCCGGTGATCGTGAAGCCCGCGCCCGTGATGGCAGCGGAGTTCACCGTAACCGCCGACGTGCCCGTCGAGGTCAGGGTCAAGGTCAGGGTCTTCGCAGTGTTCACCGTATCGCTGCCGAAGCTAAGGCTCGATGCACCCACCGTCAACTGCGGACTTGGAGCTGCCGTGGCCGTTCCACTCAGAGCCACCGTCGCAATGCCCCCCGTGGTCGAGTCGCTGCTGATCGTGAGGCTTCCGCTTGCGGTTCCTGTCGTAGCCGGATCGAACTGCACCTGCAGGGTCAACGTCTGGCTTGGGTTCAGCGTCGCCGGCAACGTACCGCCGGTGATCGTGAAGCCCGCGCCCGTGATGGCGGCGGAGTTCACCGTAACCGCCGACGTGCCTGTCGAGGTCAGTGTCAAGGTCAGCGATTTCGCGGTGTTCACCGTATCGCTGCCGAAGCTAAGGCTGGTTGCGCTCACCGCCAACTGCGGATTCGGTGAAACCGAGCCGGTGCCGCTCGCGGCAGCCGTGCCCGTTCCACTTAGAGCCACCGTGGCAATGCCGCCCGTGGTCGAATTGCTGTTGATCGTGAGGCTGCCGGTTGCGGCTCCTGCCGTAGCCGGATCGAATTGAACCTGCAGGGTCAACGTCTGGTTCGGGGCCAGCGTCGCCGGCAACGTACCGGCAGCGAGCGTGAAGCCCGCACCCGTGACCGCAGCGGAGCTCACCGTGACCGCTGACGTGCCTGTCGAGGTAAGGGTCAGGCTCAGCAACTTCGGTGCGTTGACCGTGTCGCTGCCGAAGCTAAGGCTCGATGCGCTCACCGCCAACTGTGGGCTCGCAGCTGCCATGCCGGTTCCACTGAGCGCTACTGTAGCCGTGCCGTCCGCGGTCGAATCGCTACTGATGGTAAGTTGCCCCGGATAGGCATCGGTGCTGAGGGGCGTAAATCCAACCTGCACCGCAAAGGTGCCGCCGGCCGGGATTGACATTGGAAGTTGTACGGTCTTGGCGAGCGAGAATGCCTGGCCCGAAACATTGACCTGGGAGACAACAATAGCCTGGGAATTCGGATTCGTGATCGTTAGACTTGTTACGGCCGACGTTCCCACACCGACGTCGCCAAAGTTGACCGTTCCGGGCGTCACCTGCACAAAGGTAGACCCGATCGGCACGGCGACCGTCGTGCCACAACCGGATACCGTTGCCATCAAGCAGCACATAACCGCAAAAGCAACAACGGTTAACTGACGCTCGAACCCGTTGGTTCGTCCGGCCGGCCAGACCGGGAGTTGGCGCGGCTTTCGAGAAACACCCATCCTACAATCGTTTTCTGAATGTGACTCGTCCTGTCCGCATATCGAGAGGCGGAACATCCAGAAGAATGGGGTTCTCAAAATTAGACGAGACCACGCTTTCCCTATCAAAAATTTGCTCCTGCCCTTCCCTTCAGGCGCCTGCAACATGAACCACCATGGGCGATCTCTGATCGAACCATGCATTGTGACCACGCTATGGAACAGGCCTTAATGAAGCGGTTTCCGGTCCTGAAGTGACATATGGTGTAAGGGGAAGAGAGCCTCGACCTAAAAACTCCGAGTGGGAAGGCTCGATGCACATGGCTGACTCCGCCACTCATACGCAAAGTAAAACAATCGTGATCTAAGACCACATCAAGAAACGAAATGCGACTCGACGATGTTACCAAAGAACAGCGTGGAAAAGGCGGTCTATGCGACCTTCGGTTTCACACATCTTTCATATAACTGTCATGCAATCATCTATTTAGGCTGTTGTTAGAGACTTGATCCTCTTGACCACTTAGTAAGCTCGCTGAAGTCGAGATTACCTATTCCCTGCCAAAGCCGATGTGACTTCGGTCACCTGGGTAGCTAGGTTAGTTAACTGAGCCTGTGGAGGACGCAGGAGACCTTCGCGACGCCCAATGTCTCGATGGACGCGTCTGATCCCTGTTCTTGTTGTTGGTATCGATTACCTATTCAGTACCGCGCCTGCTTCGGCCTTCCCAGCCATCCTGGGTTGTACTCCGCTATCGCAGCCGCCGTATCTGCCGATGCCTCGCCCAGATGATCTCGGAAAGTACGATTGCTCTCGCGTAATCCAATTCCCCTTCCATTCAACGGACCTGAAAGGAATCCCAATTCCCACGCGGCGCTCTTCCTAGTGAACTCATAAATTGGAATCATCCGCCAATGCCGAAACTCAGTGTCTCCAAATCGCACTGAGTGCATACGCGCCAACCCACAATCGCAGGCATCACGGAACCCCGCCAAAGCCTCGACATTTGTTGTTCGCCGCCGTATCCGCACCGCGCCGTGCAGCGATGGGCGAAGACTCTATGTTCTATAATCACCCGAAATCGGAGACTTTCCTTCATGAAACGACTGGTAATCATTTCGAGTCCCGATGGTGCGGCGGAGGATGAACGACTGTCAGACCTGGCAGCTTTTTTAGGTGTTTCCACTGAGATTCTGCCATTTGAGCCCGGCAGGAGCCCCGCACATGAACTCCTGACCCGGGTTCGGCCTGGCGCATGCGGCTTGGCGATGCACATAGAGACATTACGCCAGGTTTATCTCGCTTTGAATCCTTCAAGCACCTTACAGAAGTTGCTGGCGGATCGCTTTTCAGAAATTCTGGTGTACGGGGTAACGGCCGAGGCCAATGACTCACTGAAAGCGCTTACGGATGGTGTGATTCATGCGCTTACTACGCACCCCGTCCAAACCGTTCGGTACTCTCTACCTCACGAGGCACGAGAATTATGCGCACAACTTGCGGGGCAAAGTCTTTTGGCAAACGAGAAGCATTCGGCGTCCACTTTTGAGATTCAATCTGCATGTGGATTGGTTGAAACGATCATGGCAGCCAACCAACATCCGATGTTCGTGAGAGTTAGGACCGTAAGCGGTGATCTATTTCTGCTGGCCGGTCGTATGCCAGACCTCAGCAAGCAGCTAAGCCGAGAGACTGGTCTAGGCGACAACTGCATTCCATTGATTCCACCACTTATCTTCTTACGTCATTGCTTTCCTAAGACTTGCTGGCATGGTGACGAGGCGACAGCACGGCTCATCATCGACGACCCCATTTTGACGAGAAACTACGGCGGCCTCGATTTTGAGACCCTGAAAACTTCGATGCACCAATTCGGGTATGGTGCGTCGATCGCCTTCATCCCGTGGAATCATTGGCGATCGTCTCGCCGTTCCGTTGCCCGCCTTCTCAACGCTGACTCACACCTAAGCATCTGCATTCACGGTTGCGATCACACTAACCATGAGTTCCAATTAGGGTCTGCGTCAGTATTAGCGCAGAGAGCCTCTCTCGGCATACAACGCATGGAGAAGCACCAGAACCGCGTTGGAGCCGCATTCGAAGACGTGATGGTTTTTCCGCAGGGTCAGTTTTCCCGAGCTGCAATTCCTGCGCTGCGATCTGCAAACTATCTAGCCGCGGTGAACTCCACTTGCTTTCCAACCGATTATGAGCCAAACGACCTTAGGATTGCCGACCTTCTCTGGCCTGCCGTGACCTGCTTTGATGGCTTTCCTGTTTTCCAACGCCACTACCCCCGCAGCACTTTCGAATGCGCGTTGGATTTATTCCTCGGCAAACCCGCCTTTATCGTCGAACATCACGAGTATTTCCGTGACCGCTGCAAGGCAATCGAAGGGTTTGTCGCCGCGCTCCAGCGAATCGAGCCTAACTTGTCATGGCCCGGCCTGTCTGAGCAGTTGATGCGAAGCAACATGAGGCGGGAGAGAGATGACGGCTCGATTGAAATACAGTTTTTCACCCGCCGCTTCAAGTTCACGCCGAAAACAGATGAAGAAGGCAGCTATCGGCTGCTCAAGTTCGAACCCAATCCCGAAGCTGTTGAACGCGTGCTCGTCGGTGGAGAAAGTGTTTCCTTCGGACTCGAAAAAGATAAGCTGGTTCTTGAGGTTCAGGCCACGCCTCGCCAACTCATCAACGTTGAAATCCTTGATAGGGTTGCACCATCCGCACCGGTTTATAGTTTTGGAGCAGCCCATAATGCTCGCGTGCTGCTCCGGCGGAGGCTCTCCGAATTTCGAGACGGCACGTTGTCGCGCCACAAGGGACTATTGAAGGCAGCAAAGCGGGTCGCTAGAGCACTGAAAGTAACGGGGGAAAATTGAAGAAGTCAATCTTCAGAAGATCGACAAACCGGATTCTTGCGCTGATAGCCCGGTTCGCTCCAGGAGGAGAAACATTGCGGCCATTTCTGCACAAGTTACGCGGTGTACGCATCACGGGGCGCGTTTTCATCGGTGACGACGTGTATCTGGAAAATGAATACCCAGAGTGTATTGAACTCCAGGACGGAGCCCAGGTGTTTGTTCGGTCAATCTTATTGGCCCACACAAGAGGATTAGGACGTATCGTGGTCAGTAAAAACGCGATGATTGGTGCAAACAGCGTTCTGACGGCAACCGCCGGGGCCACTCTCACGATCGGAGAAGGCGCCGTTGTAACCGCATCGTCAGTCGTCAATTCGAGTGTGCCGCCGCATACCCTAGTCGGATGCCAGAGAGCCAAACCGCTCGCGAAAGTTACCGTTCCTTTCTCGCTGGACACATCTTATAAGGAATTTTTACGAGGGTTGAGGCCGCTTGATAAAAAGTAGTTTCCTTCTGCCCCGCGACACATGCCGGACTTCCACAAAGCAGGGAGTTGGTCTCCACCTATCGTTCAATGTCCGGAGCGGTCGTTTCGAGATACTCGACCAGCATTCTGTCGCGCGTCATCATCCAGGCGATCCGTCTGCCTCCAAATGCGACGGCAGGCTGGGGGCGGCGTACCAAAACAGCATGTTGTTCCCGCATGTGATTGATTTGCTCCGCAAGGCTGCTCACTTCGAAGCAAAGATGGTGAAGGCCACCGCCCTTTGAAAGGAACCGTTTAACAGGGGAATTGTCCGTGAGAGGTTCAACGAGTTCAAGCTTCACGCCGTCAGACAATTCCAAAAACAGGACAGCAGCCTTTTGTATATCGTCCTCATATATGGCCGAAACCGAGCTGGCAAGCATAGCCGATTCCCAACGCCGCGAACTCTCCGCAATAGAAGGAACTACATAGCCGATATGGTGAAGCCTAGGAGTATTCATGTGCGGAAATTGCTCCAATAATGGTCAGGAAATCGGAAAACGTAATGGCGCTTTCGAACTTCTCAAAGTCCACTTCCATGCCAAACTCTTCGCTGACCAGCGTGAGCAACGTGACCTGGGCGATCGAATCCCACCCGCTTGTGTTCTCCACGGTTGCGGACTCAATTTCCGCAGGACTCAATTCCGGGAAAACGGAGGAAAAGCACTTGATCAGTTGCTCTTTGATTTTTGCAGCGTCCATTTTTCGATGACCTCGTGATGTAAGTTTGGGCAGACCTTCACAAAAGTCTCTGCGGAGACCTCTATGCCACCTGCATCCGCGTTTTCCAAGGAACCGAATTGGCCTAGATAGGTTTGCAAGGGGCCATTTCTTTCCGTTGGCTTGAAGATGAAATCAACCGATTCGGCCCCGGATTTTGCAAACAATTGCCGCAGAATTTGATATTCAATCTGTCGCGAAAATGCCCTGCAACTCAATACGAAAATATCCACAAAGCAACGGCTGCCCTCACAGAATCCGCCCAATACACCAATTCGCCCTAATGGCCCAAAACGGTCTTCATAGGAAACAATGATCAAAAACGAGCCTGGACGGGCGAATCGATCTTGCCATTCGGCCTCGGAAAAACGAACTCCGTTGAGGTTGAATTGATTCGTCTTGTTCACCAGTTCAAAAGCGCGCCCGCCGCAGGATTCACCATCCTCGAAGGTTAACTTCGCCTGCAGGCGAGCAATGAATTCAGCGGAAGTAGCCCCTGAATCCTCGCTTTGCATTTCGTTTGCGGTGCGCAGGTTCGCAACGCGAAGGCGGTCCTCTTCACGGATTTCGGTCCTGCCAAATATCTCCCGAAGATGCTTTAGCAGCTCTAATACTTTGGCTGCATCGGATGACGGAAACAACAAGCACTCGATTTGTGGAAATCTCTCCGAAACCTCTGACAATTCCATCTGGCTGTCGTCAATAAACACGACCGCATCTGCGCCGATGTTCCAGGCTTTCAATATCCGGCTAACGGATTCGGATTTGGGCCCCCAACCGGCTTCGACAGGAAACATTGCATCTGGACGTATCAGCAGATCAGTTCTCTGTAACACCTCGGTTACCAACGAGGGATCGTTTTTCGAAGCGATAGCAATAAGCACTCCTGATTCAGCGAGAGAATCCAGCAGTTGCTGATAGAGAGCTTGAATCTGGGACTTGTCCTCGATAGACCAAGAAACACCGTTCACACCGACATCGCCAAGAATGCCCTTCCAAAATGTCTGGTCGAGGTCGGTAATCAGCCCTTTCTTGGGCTCATCCTGGAAAAGGCAACGAACTCCCAAGCGAGCCAGTGCATCCGCATGCGGTAACGAATAAGGAAATCCCGTTGCCAAATCCATCCTCACATCGTGACGCGTGTGATGTGGCGACTCGGCCGCAAGGTTCGAAACGCTCATCAGACGAAGGCCCTTGCAGTCAGAAAGCTTAAGGAGAAACTCGTCGAGGAGGGCGTTCAGTCGAAGTTCGAACTTGCTAGACCGCACCGGCGAGTTTTGCGTCATGGGGGGAAGCGGAATCGTAGGGGAAATGACGGCGAGAGGAATCTTCTGCGCCAAGGCTTCGAGCTTTTTCTCCAGGTGCGCGCATTTTTCCTTGGTTTGCGCCACAATATCATTCATTGTCTGAGTCCGCCAACCGCCGTTTCCGCGAAAACCCAACCTCTGATCGAGGTCTTCCCATTCAATAACGGCGATGGCTCCCTCGCCAGATTGATCAAGTGCGCGTTCCAAGTTTCCTTCCAGATCGCCATAGAGTCCTGAATGCACTCGAATCGAGTCTTCCGGAAAACGCAGCCTTAGATACGCGATCAGATAGGTTTGCAAGTGTAGAGGCGTGACGCCGGTGATAAGATGCACATCTCGCTTACCCACCCCGCCGATTTGTCCAGCAATTTGAAGAGCTTCACTGAGACGCATGTCACGGAAATTGTAGCAAGTTGTGAACCCACCACCTTCGTCGGGTGGATATAGGCGCGCTGCTATCAAGGCGAAGCAAGAGGCCAACAGCAAAGTGGTGCAGATGATCGTACCCAGGAAGGCTCTTGGCGTTTAGTGTGGGGTTGGGCCAAACTGGAGCAGCTTGCAAGTGCTTTAGAATCGCGCTCCTAGCTAAAAAGCCAAATACAAGTCCGCGGACACCCACTAGCTCAAGTACTACTACAGTCCCGCCGGTCCCATCGGTCTGGGCGGCATCGTCATCGAGCCCACCCCCGAGATGCTGCGGCTGCAGCAGGCCTTGATCGATGCGGTAACACCTTTCACCGCCCCCACTGGTTCAGCAGCCGCCTACGTAACCACGCCTCGGGACCCCAACATCGTCCCACAGTTAATTGAATACGTCAGGGTCTTCATTCCAGAGCACAGCAGAGCGCACCACAGTCCGCATGTCACGATTGGCGTCGGCACCATCGAATTCCTAAACGCCATGGTCGCCGCTCCGTTTGGCTCTTTCACGTTCTCGCTCGTAGGAGCATCCGTCTACCACCTCGGCAACTATGGAACCGCAATGAAAAAACTCCATACCTTCACGCTGAAGAGCTGAATCGATTCCCGCCCCCGGCGCACCGGGAGGCAGGCGGCGTTGCAATGGAACGAAGCAAGCTCACTGACTGAAATCCTGACCTGACGAACCGGCCTGCACCGCCCTCATCCGGCTGTCGGCTCGATAACCGGGTGTTGTGATTCTCGTAACGAACACGTTAGTCGCAGTTTCGGTTTCGACGAGCCCCTGCACATGCATCGTCTATCCGGTTGTACAAACCATCCCTCAGGCGAAATTCTTCCGCCGCCGTTTCAATACAGCAGCCAATCCCGGCAAAGCGCTGCCGAGCAAAAGCAGCGATGCCGGCTCAGGGGTCGGCGCGACATTCACGTTCACCGTGTCCGCGATCCCATCCATGTTGGGCGTAGTAAACGGCACGCCACTAAAGGAGTCGTTCAGCTGATAGCCGCCCAGGTTCGGCCCGTTGCTCCAGAGATCGACTGTGTATCCGCCAGCGATGTTGAAGGACAGGCCGTAGATATCGAAGTCTCCGCCCGAAAAGATTGGAGCGTCCACGCACACAGCCGGCGAGTTCCCGTCTGGCCAAAAGAGGTTGTCATAGGAGAAGAGGGGTGCGTTGGTGTTCGACATGGTGAACGCCGGCGCTGAGAAATACGTGTCCAAAGAATCGGTTGTAGGCGCCGGAGCGGAGTTGAGGCTTGTGATCGCTCCGGAAAAGTCGTTGGTGGCATCGGTAAAGGTGCCTTCGATTCCGCTGATCGTGTACGCTCCGAAAGGTCCGGTGCTCGAGGCCTGGAACGAGCCGGATGCCGTGATGCCGCTTCCGTTCACCGAGAACGTATAGGATTCAGCGTAGGCCGCCCGCGTCATGCCGAGCGCAAACAGGCAGGCCGCAGCCATCAAAAGAAGACCACGACGCGGCCGCGTCGCGCTCAACCATGCGTTTTCGGCGCCCGGGCACGCGTTGTCAGAAAAAGACTTGCTGTCAGACCGTAGATTTTTCATATAGTTCCCCTTGAAGTGAACAACAAGCACCGGGACCTCTATCGAAGAGTTCGCGGCTGTCTTGCAGTGCGACCATCCTGTCAGGAGGGGCATCCTTTCGTCATGATGGAACGTTGAGGATTTTCCGACGGAACCGTGATTTTTCTCGCGAAACCATCCCTCCGCCGCCATAATGGTGTTTCACGGGCACGCAACCACGGGAGTGAATGTTGGTCTATCGCTTTGGTCCTTTTCAGGTGGACGATGCAGACTTTCGACTCGCCAACGGCGGAACGCCTCTCGCTCTGGAACCTAAAGCGCTCCGCCTCCTCCTGTATCTTGTTCAGAATCCCGGCCGACTAGTCCGCAAACAGGAACTTCTCGATGCCGTCTGGAAGGACGCCGCGGTCGGCGAAAACGCCCTCACCCGCAGTATCGGCCTCCTGCGGCGCACCCTCGACGATCGCAGCCGCGAGCCCCGCTTTATCGAAACGGTGCCGACCGCTGGCTACCGCTTCATCGCGCCCGTCGAAACCATCCCCGCCAGCGCCCTCTCGGAGTCGCCCTCGCCCGTCCTGGAGCCGCCCCACACCGCCGACGCCGAGCCCCCCGCAAACACCAGCTCGCTCGCACCTCCTCCACCAACTCATCTGTTCCGAACTGTGATGCTCTCCAGTTTCGGCGCCCTGCTGGTCGCGATCCTAGCGTGGATCGCGTTCTCCCACTGGCACACCAACCGCGCCATCCACTCGCTCGCTGTCCTTCCTCTCCAGAACCTCTCCGGCGATCCTTCCCAGGAGTACTTCGCCGACGGCATGACCGACGAGCTCATCACGGAGCTTGCCCGCATTCCCAACCTTCGCGTCGTCTCCCGCACCTCCGTAATGGCCGACAAAGGCTCCCACCTCCCGCTTCCCGAAATCGCCCGCCAGCTCAACGTGGACGCCATCGTCGAAGGCTCCGTCGTCCGTTCAGGCGATCGCATTCGCATTACCGCCCAGCTCATCGACGCTCGCACCGATCGCCACCTCTGGGCCCAGTCCTTCGAAGGGTCCACCTCGGACGCACTCGCCCTCCAGGACAGCGTCGCCCTGCAGATCGCCACCCAGGCTCGCCTCGTCCTCACTCCTCCCTCGCCGCGCGCGCCGGTCAACCCCGCTGCGCATGACGCCTACCTTCGCGGCCGCTACTTCCTGAATAAGCAGGACCTTCCTCACAGTCTCGAGTCCTTCCAGCAAGCCATCGCACTCGACCCCAACTACGCCTCCGCCTACGCCGGATACGCCTCCGCACTCGACGCCGCCAGCACCTTCGGCATCGGCATGCCCGGCGAGCTCATGCCCAGGGCCCTCGCTGCCGCACAGCGCGCAATCCATCTCGACCCCCAAAACGGCGAAGCGTACACCGCGCTCGGCAGCGTTCAAACTATCTACCAGTGGGACTGGTCAGCAGCCGAACAGAATCTCACTCGCGGCATCTCGCTCAATCCCAACGACTCGATGGCGGAGCTCAAGTACGCCGTATACCTCGACGCGGTGGGCCGTCCGCAGGATGCCGTCACCCACATGCGCCGCGCCCTGCAGCTCGATCCGCTATCGTTCTTCGTAAATCGCCGGCTCGGCGCCACACTCTACCTTGACCGCCAGTACGACGCCGCACTCGCCCAGTTGCAGCGCGCCGCCGAGATGGAACCTCTGCCCGGCTCTATCGACAACTACATGAGCCTGATCTACGAGCAGAAAGGCGAGCACGACGAGGCCGTTCAATATGATCTGCAAGCCTTGCACGCGGACCTGCCACAGCTTGACAGCGCCGCTCTTCTAAATATTTATCAGCGGCAGGGATGGCAGCCTTATTGGCGCGCGCGCAGTCGCGCCCTGCTCAGCGTCCCGGCACGTCCCTGCACCGCCTACGAGATCGGAGTCGCTGATCTTCGTGTCAACGATCTGGACCACGCCTTCGACTCATTCCAGCACGCGCTGAACAACCACTGCTTCTACATGGCCCTCATCCGCGTCGACCCCCTGTTCGACTCCGTCCGCGGCGACACCCGCTACACCGCTCTCCTGACACACCTGCACCAGTAACGAACCACACACTGGAGACTCCTGCTCGCAACGAAGCTAGATTCCGTAACCCTCCGCGGGTAGCAATGAGCCCCAGGGTTGCCCCTGCGCGTATCGAATTTGGATGGGTGCCGGAACGCCGGCTTATTGCAAAAGCCCTCGCACACGGGCACTTTCGCATCTCTGTTTCAAGGATGCTGAAATTGTAAGTGATTGATTCTAAATGGCTCCTGAGGTAGGACTCGAACCTACAACCCTTCGGTTAACAGCCGAATGCTCTGCCATTGAGCTACTCAGGATCGCGCATAGAACGCGAGGCAACCGGGCGGTTGCTCCTCAACCTTTATAACAAATGCGCAAGGGTGGGTCAAAGCGGCGTTATCCTGTTCATCGACCGCGCGCTCGCTCCCCTGCCGCACCTTCGCGCTGCCAACCTCGCCAGCTCCGCAGCATCCCATTCTCAAGTGTTTCTTCCAGCTCGAATCATGAAGGATGACCATGACAAGCGACCAGGACCGCGGCATCACTACCATCCCCAGCCACCACTCCGTCGATCAAACCGTTGAAGCGCTCACCAAAACTCTTGCCGCCAAAAGCATCGCTCTCTTCGCCCTCGTCGACCACAGCGGCGAAGCCGCAAAGGCTGGCATGACCATGCCGAACACCAAGCTCCTGATCTTTGGAAGTCCTCGCGCCGGCACGCCCATCATGCTCGCCGCACCCACCGCTGCCCTCGATCTCCCACTCAAGATCCTGGTCGCTGAAGATAAAGACGGCAACATCTGGATAAGCTACAACGCGCCCTCGTACCTGCAGCAACGCCACTCCATCCCAGACGAGCTGCTACCCAACATCGCTGTGATCGAACAGCTCGCACGCAACATCGCAGAATAGTTCGTTATCGGTACAGCAGTACAGCGATTTATCGGTACAGCAGCACCGCGATACTGTAGGCGCTGAAGCTATGCGTGCCCTCAGCCGGACACGCTCCCACCACTGCGGCGTTATAGCTCCCCGTCGCTAGCCGCTGCTCCAGCATCGTAGGAATCTTCGTCAGATCATCGGCCGTATACCGCATCACAAACCACGGCCTCCGATCACCCGCATAACCTGACTCCATCGAGCACGTACGCCGCGCATCCTGGGTCGTCGGCAATATTGCCACCGACGACTTCGACTGCAGCAGCTGCGCTACAGCAACCTCCTGCTGCTCCAGCGAAAGATTCGTCACCGACCGATCCAGGTCTTCGACCGCATACAACCGGTCCCCTCTCGCAATCACGCGAATCCCGATCGAATCCACCCGCGGATCCAGCAGATTCTCCCGATGCTTTGGCGAGTTCATCCACGCGTCTTGAATCATCAACGCACTCGGGGCCTCGGCCACGTTCTCCGAGATCACGCTGAAACGCGCGCCCGCTGCCTGCCCCCGCACCATCAACGCCGGTTCACCCTCGTACTGGTGTGAAATCGACTCACGCTCCGCCATCTGTTCTGCGTGATAGCTCGCCGCATCGTAGAGCGCGCGATCCCAATGCAACGGTTGCACTCCACGCTGTGCCCGTTCCGCGTTCGCAGCGCTTAGTAGATACTGCTCCGCCACCGTTGGGCCGCTCACCAGCCTGGGCACAGATGCCCCCCACGCTACCCCGCAAGCTAAGAACAGCGCGACCGGAATCAGACGAACGTTCATACGAGCACCAATCCAGGAAACCCAGTAACCGAGCAGAAGTTACTATCTCAATGAAGTAACCAAGAATCAAGTTACTTTCAGTGGTTACTATATTGGACTAAACCGGCGGCGCTGGCAAGCGTTCTCGATAGCGAATCAACAAATACAATAACTTCCGCGCATTCCAGTAACGCGGAACGTACCGGCCCGGCTCCGAAATCGACCGATAAAGCCACCCCAGATAGCTTCGATCGGCCCACATCGGGATCCGCACCTGGTCCCCGCTCAAAAACGCGATAGCCGCCCCAATGCAATGAATTGCAGGCAAATAGCTCAAGTTCCGCTTCAGATAAAGCCCCACCCGCTCCTGCGTGCCGCCCCCCAGGGTCAGCAGAATATGCTGCGGCCGGATTTGCTCAACCCGCCTCAGCAGCTCCGGATCGCAGACCTCCTGGTCGGAATACATCGGCGCCAGATAAACACACTCTTCCGGCACCGAAATACCCTGCGTCGCAAGCCACGCCAGATTAAGTTCAGCACTCTGCTCGCTCGCCATAATCCATAGCACGTTGCCCGATCGCCGCACATCCGGCTGCTTCAACAGCTCTCGCAGATACTCCAGCCCCGACAGCCTCCGAATCGAATCGTGCTGTAGCCAATTCCACACCAGCACCATGTACGCCGAATCGGCAATCGCCATATCGGCATGGATCAGCGCCTCTCGATACGACGCCTTCACCTCCAGATCCTTCAGCGCAGGCGCCGCTGGAACCACCAGCAGTCCACCACCCGCCATCCGCCGCACAGCTTGCGATGCCGTTCCGATGAAGAAAGGAATGCCGAGAATCGTACGTTGATTGCCCTCAGCTGGCGGCATCGATCACTTCCCTTCGGCCCCGTTTGCGATTTGCCCTTCAATCCATCGATACGTCCGCTCCATCCCATCCCGAAGCTTGATCGACGGCTCCCAGCCCAGCTTCTCCTCGATCAGCGTGTTGTCGCTATTGCGGCCATTCACGCCCTTGGGCGCGCTCAAATCGTACGTCCGCTTCAGCTTGATCCCGGCGATGCCTTCAACAATATCCACCAGCTGATTAATCGTCACCAACTCGCTCGAGCCGAGATTGATCGGCTCGTCGATCTCGCTCTCCATGATCATCTCGGTGCCCTTCAAGCAGTCGTCGATATACATGAAGCTGCGCGTCTGCTTGCCATCGCCCCAGATATTGATCTCGTGCACGCCCGAGTTCTTCGCCTCGATCACCTTCCTGCAGATTGCCGCCGGCGCCTTCTCGCGCCCGCCCGTCCATGTCCCGTGCGGCCCATAAACATTGTGGTACCGGGCCACCCTGCACACCAATCCGTAATCTTCCTCGAAGTGCCGGCACATCCGTTCGGAGAACAACTTCTCCCAGCCATAGCCGTCTTCCGGCAGCGCTGGATACGCATCCGACTCCTTCAGCGCCACCACATCCGGGCTCGTCTGCTTCTCCCCGTTATAAACGCACGCCGACGACGAGTAGAAGAATCGCTTCGCTCCCTTCGCCTGCGCCGCAACCAGCATATGCGTATTGGTCAGCACGCTCAGCATGCAAAGCGCCTTGTTGTTTTCGATGAACCCCATGCCCCCCATATCGGCCGCCAGCTGATACACCAGCGAAACACCCTCGGCCGCCACCATGCAGCTCTCTTTGTCCTTCAAGTCCAGCGAAAGGTTCTCAACCCCTTCGGTCACCTGGTACCAGTCTTCCAGCGGCTTGACATCCACGGCCCGAACTACGTTGACCCCATTTGCTATCAGGCTCTTGACCAGATGTCCGCCAATAAAGCCCCCAGCGCCGCAAACGACCGCGGTCTCCCCTTTAAGATTCATTAAAACAACTCCGATCTAATCGTGGCTAACATTCATGGCGGTTGCCCTGGGTGCACCGCTCGTTTGTTCCATCTCTTGGAACCATTCAACGCTGTTTGCGTTGTAAGCTCTCTCGGTCAAGTTTATGTCAGGGCACAAGGAAGTCAAGATTGGCTCGGACTCAACGCTGGCTCCCCCACCCCAACCCCTTCATCTCTCGCGTCCGAGCTATCATCTATTCAACAGCATGGAAGAAACTCGCACTCCTCCATCAACTTTCAGCGCCCTGCGGCATCAGGCAGCCCATCAACGACTCGCCTTCGCCGGCTGCCTCGTCCTCGCTCTCTTCCTCATCTGCGCCGTCTTCGCTCCCTGGCTAGCGCCCCACGACCCCGCCCAGCTCAACCTCTCCGCCCGCCTCCTTCCTCCCTCCCCCGCCCACTGGTTTGGTACCGACGAGCTAGGCCGCGACGTCTTCTCCCGCACCCTCTACGGAGCCCGCGTCTCCCTCCTCGTCGCCGTCGCCGTCGTCGGCATCTCCCTCGCCATCGGCTCCTCCCTCGGCATGCTCGCCGGCTTCTACGGCGGCTTCACCGACACCGTCGTCAACATCTACCTCACCAACGCCTTCCTCTCCCTCCCCGGCATCCTTCTCGCAGTCGCAATCGTAGCCTTCCTCGGCCCCTCGCTCGCCAACCTCATCCTTGCCCTCGCCCTCGCCGGCTGGGTCAACTACGCGCGCCTCGTCCGAGCCCAGGTCCTCACCGTCAAGCAGCGCGAGTACGTCCAGGCCGCCCGCTCCATGGGCGCCTCCGACCTCCACCTGATGCTCCGCCACATCCTGCCCAACATCCTTCAACCCCTGCTAGTGCAAGCCGCCATCGGCATGGCCGCAGCCGTCCTGTCGGAAGCCACCCTCAGCTTCTTAGGCCTCGGCGTCCAGCCTCCCATCCCCACCTGGGGAGCCATGCTCAACGACGCTCGCTCCCACCTCTTCGAATCCCCCTACCTCATGTTCTTCCCCGCCATCGCTCTAGCCCTCTGCGTCTTCTCCTTCAACCTCATCGGCGACGGCCTCCGAGACTACCTAGACCCCCGCACCCGCCTCCGCCAGGGCCTCTAACCGCCGACGCTTTCCATGAGAAGGTATAGGTAATACATCAGGCGCATGCAGAGGTTGACGCGATGAGTGAAGTTCAATAAGTCCGTTCGTTCCGCGACCTGATTGTCTGGCAACGTTCGATTCAAGTCTGCGTCGCCATTTACGGGTTGACGCGCGGATTCCCTGCGGAGGAGCAGTATGGTCTGAAGAGTCAGTTGCGCCGTGCGGCTGTTTCAATCTCCAGCAACATCGCAGAGGGTTCTGGACGACGGTCCACCGGCGAGTTCATTCAGTTTCTGGGCATGGCCAGGGGATCGAACTACGAAGTGCAAACGCAGCTAGTCCTTGCGGAGGAGATGCGCTTTGGAGACGAAGCCCATCGTCACCAATGCAACGCCCTTACCCTGGAAGTAGAGAAAATGCTGAACTCCCTCATGCTGTCTCTAGAACGCAAAAAACGCTCCACCTAGCCACTTCTCACTTCTCACTAATCACTTCCCACTCATCCCTTCCCACTTCCCTATGCTCATCGGCGTCGTCTCCGACACCCACAGCCTCCTCCGCCCGGAGCTCCTCGCCGCCCTCGCCGGTGTCTCGCACATCCTCCACGCCGGCGACGTAGGCGATCCCGCCATCCTCACCCAGCTCGCCCGCATCGCCCCCGCCACCGCCATCCGCGGCAACATCGACACCCACGGCCCCTGCTCCCTCCTTCACGCCACCGAGGCCATCGAACTAGCCGGCTGCCTCCTCTACATGCTCCACTCCATAGACGACCTCGACCTCAACCCCCAGGCCGCCGGCATCGCCGCAGTCATCTATGGCCACTCCCACAAACCCTCCATCGAGCACCGCGACGGCGTCCTCTACCTCAACCCAGGCTCCGCCGGCCCCCGCCGCTTCAACCTCCCCATCACCTGCGCCCTCCTCCGCATCACCGATGCGCACCCCGAGGCAGAAATCCTCCCCCTCCTCCCCTGACCCCGACAATTTTCCCTTACCGACGCGAAGCCTCCCGCCGTCCGCGCAGGACCCGGGTGCCCCGCATCTCGATTCTGAGATGTGGGCATCGCGCGTACAGCGCGACCGCCCCGCCCATCCCCAAGTCACCACCCCCCTCGAGGCGACCCCACAAAATTAAAATCCTCCAAGCCACCCTCAAAAACAGCCCAAAATCCGCATGTCAACCCCCCCCGGCACGCCCCAAACCCACAAACCCCGCGTCCCCACTGCCGATTTCTCTCTCCAGCGCTTGGCATAGTTACCCCCACCACCCCGCTACAATAGAGATAGCCCCAATCTCCACGCGCTCCCCCAATACAAAGCCGATAACCCCAATGTCTCTGCGACTTTAGCGAAAAGTCCAATAGCCACGGTACTTTTCGCGTAACCCCAATGCCTGCAAGGCGTTACAGCCCAAAAAGGGGCTCAACCAGGGTCATACTTTGCCATCTAACCCATTCCTTTGCCGCACTTTACGAGGAAAACAGCGAAACCAGAGGGGGGGAGGGGGGGTCAGCCCTCACCCCTCACCAGGAATGGAAGGCACAGCCGCACGGATTAGGAACTTATCTGCCGATCCGTGCGCAAAACAGTGCACATTGCTCGCCCAAACGATTGGTCGCCATTGGATAGACAAGGGGTTACGAGTTAGTACATTGGCCCTTCAGGTGCGACAACGGCTACAGGTGGGAAAAGTTCAATGCTCGATCCCCAGGAGAAATCTGCATGATGATGTTCAGGCACCTTGGCCCAAGTGTTCTCGCTCTAGCCGGTCTGCTCGCCGCACTCCCAGCCGCGCACGCCACCACCATCGTCACAGTCGACCTCGGAGTAAGCACCCAGTCTTATACCCTCATCGGACAGGCCCTGGCCAATCCTTACGGAACCTACATCAACCTCCAGGGAACCTGCACCCCGGGAGCCAGCACCACCAGCTGCATGCTCTCCGGCGACTTCACCGGCACCGACCCCGGCTTTACCGGTGGAACCTACGACCTCATCACCACCTACCCCAACGGAGAACCCCTCACCTCCATCTCCGAGGATCCGGAAGGCGGCGCCAACGAGAACTACTTCAACCTCAATCCGCCTGCTGCAGGAACCACCATGTATCTCGACCTCACCGAAGACGGCGGCGCCAGCTACGACATCCCCCTCTTCACCGATGGCGCCTATGACGCCCAGCTCTACTTCAACAGCACCACCCCAACCTGCGGCGGAACCTCCCTCGACGGAGCTCCCTGCACCCAGATCAATGTTGGCCAGGTCTATGGCGCCACCTACGGCGGACCCGTCACAGGCTCCGTAAACTTCGTCGAACCGACCAGCGTTACCCCGGAACCCAACTCCCTGCTCCTCTTCGGGACAGCGCTTCTCTCGTTGGCAACTCTCGTCGGTTACAAACGCTCGTAAGTTAGCCTCTCAGGAAAAAAGAGGTCCCAACGCGGGACCTCTTTTTCGTGCCCAAATCCAGTCTCTAAACCCTCATCGCCGCATCCGAGGATCAGCCAGCGCATACACCGAATCCGTCAGCAGGTTCACCAGCACATACGACAACCCAATCGCCAGGATGCAGCCCTGCACCAACGCATAATCGCGATTCGAAATCGCCGACAGCGTCAGCCGCCCAATTCCCGGCCAGCCAAAGATCGTCTCGGTAACAATCGCGCCGGCCAGCAGCGATCCAAACTGCAACCCAATCACCGTCAGCACCGGGTTCAGCGCATTGCGCAGCGCATGCCGATACACCACAACATTCTCACTCAACCCCTTCGCCCGAGCCGTCCGAATGTAATCCTGCCCCAGCTCTTCCAGCATCGACGTCCTTACCATCCGCGTAAGGATCGCCGCCAACCCCGACCCCAGCGTGATCGCAGGCAGCACCAGATGCCTCACAAAATCACCCGCACCAACACCCGCGCCCGACACCGGTAGCATCGCCAGGTCGATCGCAAACACCAAAATCAATATCGGTCCCAACGCAAAATTAGGAAAGGAGAGTCCCACCAGACTGGCAAACCCAATCGCTCGATCCGGCCAGCGATTCGCCCGCCGCGCCGACGCAACACCTGCCGGAATCGCCAGCCCTACACCGATCAGCGTTGCCGCAAGCGTCAACGCCAGCGTGTAAGGATACCGTTGCAGAATCAGGTGCAGCACCGAATCATGCAGCCGCAGCGACTGCCCCAGGTTCCCATGCAACAGCCCGCTCCAGTAGCGCACATACTGCGTCCCCAGCGGCACATCCAGACCATACGCATGCCGCAACCCGGCAATATCTCCAGCAGTAGCGCCATCACCCAGCATCTGCACAATCGGATCGCCAGGCACAAGATGAATCATCAGGAACACGACCGTAACGACAACCCACAACACGGGCAACGTCGTCACAACGCGTCGCAAAATCCTGCCCACAGCGGCTCGTCCCGGTGCAGCCTTCGGACGCTCAGCACTCATAGGCGGGTCTCCGTAGACGCCTGATCCCGCTCGGCGGTCGCTCGGCGCATCGTCTCGGTCTCCTCAATCGGATCGACGCGCACCTGCGCAATCCGCTGCCCATCCATCTTCACCACCTCAAATCGCCGCGCGTTGAACTCCACCGACTCGCCCTCAACCGGAATATGTCCCAGCTGCACCAGCAGAAAACCAGCCAGCGTCTCAACCCCATACTCGCGAGGAAACTTCCAATGCAGTTGCGTCACCAGATCTCTCAAACTCGCGCTCCCATCCAGCAACAACCCACCACCAGCGGCTGGCAACGGCAAATTCCGTCCCGTATCGAACTCGTCTTCCAACTCGCCCACAACCTGCTCCAGCACATCCTCAGCCGTAATCAACCCCAGCGTCGACCCAAACTCATCCACCACAATCGCAATCTGTCTTCGCCGATCCTTAAACTCCTGCAACAACTCCACCGCCAGCTTCGTCTCCGGCACAACCAGCACATCGCGCATCACCTGCCGCAGCGTGATCCCCGAAGCGCCGCGATTGCCCAACCCCTGCGCAATGCTGCGAAAGTGAATCAGCCGCGCCACATCCTTCGAATACGCAACCCCGATGATGTGATCGCGTCCCTTTCCCGGGTCGTACACCGGAATGCGCGAGTGCTGCTCATCCACAATCCGCGCGCTCGCCTGCTCCAGCGACATATCCGCTGGCAGCGAGAAGATCTTCCCTCGCGGTGTCATGATCTCGCTCACCACTACCTGGTTGAGCTCGATCGCCCGATGAATCATCTGCTCCTGAAACGGTGGCAGCAGTCCCATGCGCCGCGTCGCCGTCGCCAGCATCTTCAGCTCCTCCGGCGAGTGCGCCGAGCTCTCTCCGCTCAGCGGCACACGAAACATCCGCAGCACCGCACCAGCCGACACGTTCATCAGCTGCACCGCCGGCCGCGTCATCCGTATGAACACATCCATCGGCCCCGCAACCGCCAGCGCAATCCGCTCCGCCCGCTGCAGCGCCAGCGACTTCGGCACCAGCTCTCCCAGCAGCACCTCAAAGTACGTAATGATCGCAAACGCCAGCACCACCGCAACCGAATGCGCATACAGCAAGGCATGCGCCTCGACACCTGGCAGCCGGCTCAGAAAGGCGATGTGCGTCAACCCATGCAGCACCGCGTCCGCGAGCGCTGGTTCCCCCAGGCCGCCCAGCGCCAGGCTGGACAGCGTAACACCGAACTGCACTGCCGGCAGAAACTCATTAAGATTTTGTTTGAGCCGAAGCGCCGTTCGCGCTCCCGGACGGTTCTGTACGATCAGTTGCTCGATCCGCGTCTCCCGCACGCTGACCAGCGCAAACTCCGCAGCCACAAAGAAGCTGTTCGCCAGGATAAAGAAGGCGATCAGGCTCCCGTGAACAAGACTCCACTCCAGCATGGTTGGCCTAAAGTCTACACCGGACGCAGCAACGGCCCGCTGACTCTACTTGCTCAGCGAGCCGCACATTCTGCAAACTTCGAACGCTATCAGGCAAGAACGCGCTTCAGCGTCTCGTCAATCGTGTTCCTGGGAACAAACCCCACGATCTGCTCGGCGACTTTACCGCCCTTGAACACCAGCAGCGCGGGAATTCCGCGAATGCCATAACGGCCAGGTGTCATGTTGTTCTTATCCACGTCCATCTTCATGACCTTCAGCTTGCCCTGATAATCCGTGGCAACCTCGTCAACCACTGGGCCAAGTGCACGACAGGGTCCGCACCAGGCTGCCCAGAAATCAACCAGAACCGGTGTTTCCGACTGCAAAACCTGCTGTTCGAACTCCGCGTCGTTCACTTCAGACACAAACTGACCTGCCATATCACTCATCTCCTTGGGTTTCCATGCATTTTCGGCTGTCCACAAATTTGGCCGTCTGTCAAACCCACTCCATCATAGATGCTGCAGCGTGGAAAACGATGCGACAGGTCTACAGCAGGGTTCGTTCAACGCCCACGCCAATCCGCAGAGGCAAAAGTTCCACTTCGGAACCTACCAGTCCCTGGATCCGCATCTCCGCCTCCAGCACCGTCGTCCCCTCGCCGAGAAACACCAGCACCGAGGGTCCCGCGCCGCTCAGCGCCACCCCAGCAATCTCCCGCTCGTCCATCAACGGAAGCAGCGTCTTCAGCAGCGGACATGACTCTGCCCGATACGGCTGATGCATCCTGTCCTGCATCGCTGTCCTGAGCAGATCCAGCCGTCCCTGCGCAAACGCAGCCACCAGCAGCGACGCCCTCTGCACATTGAAGGTCGCATCGGCCTTGGAATAGCTCTCCGGCAGCAACGCCCGGGCTTTCTGCGTCGCAAGGCTCGTTGCCTGAACCACGAGCAACATCTCCCAGGCCGCGGTCCGCTCGTCAACCGAGAAGCTCGCAATCCTTACCGCGTCGCCATCCTGCGCGGAAACCGTAAAGCCTCCATACCAGCAAGCCGCCACATTATCCGGATGCCCTTCCCGGCGACTGGCCTCGGTCACAATCGCCTTGTCGCCCAGCTCAAGCCCACCGAAGTGATCCGCCAACGCGACGCCTGCCAGCAAAGCAGCCGCACTCGACCCGCATCCCATACCAAGAGGAATCTCATTGTGCAGCTTGAGGTGCAACGGCAATTCCCTGCTTCCCGCCCGCTGCAAGACGTCACGGTACGTATCCAGAATGAGGTTGTGCTCCAGCGCTCCACACAACGTCGCATCACGCCCCGAAGCCTCTATCTGAAAGCCCGCAGCTACGCGAGCCTCAATCGTCAGCCGCATCGACAGCGCTAAACCGACGGCGTCAAATCCCGGCCCAAGATTGGCTGACGTCGCCGGCAGCGACAGACGTATTCCGTGCGCGTCCTTCACAGCACGCTCGCCGGCATCGCCGACCTCGCCTGCGCATCGATCGCGCGCAGCACCGCATCCGCATCCGCATCCAGCACGATCGGTGCATGACGCAACGCAGCATGCCGAGCAGTCTCCACCGCATCCGCCCCAGCCATCTCGGCCTCCGTCAACAACTCGCTCAGGTGATACTTGATCGTGTACTCCGAATCCTTGAGCGTGTGTCCCGTGAGCAGCAACACGGCCGTCTCTTCCTTCCCGACCCGCCCATCGGCAACCAGCTTCTTCAGCCCAGCCAGCGTCACAGCCGAAGCCGGCTCGCATCCAATGCCTTCTGCCCCGATCTCCGCCTTGGCCAGCGCAATCTCCCGCTCACTCACCTGCTCGCACCATCCACCCGTCGACACCAGCACCCGCACCGCCTTCTTCCACGAAGCCGGATTGCCAATCTGAATCGCCGAAGCTCGCGTGTTCGCTGCGACCGGCGTAAGCGAAGTCCCGCCATTCGCCCGCATGCTCTCGTACAGAGGATTCGCGCCCTCCGCCTGGATCACGCTGATCTTCGGCACCCGATGAATGAACCCGAGATGCTTCATCTCCGCAAAACCCTTTCCCAGCGCAGAACAGTTCGCCAGGTTCCCGCCCGGGACAATCACGTGATGCGGCACCTGCCACTCGCACTGCTCCAGCAGCTCAAACGCCGGAGTCTTCTGCCCCTCCAGCCGATAGGGATTTACCGAGTTCAGCAGGTACACAGGAGCCCGCTGCACAATCTCGGTCAGCACCCGCACACAGCCATCGAAGTCCGTCCGTAGCTGGATCGTCGTCGACCCATAATCCATCGCCTGCGACAGCTTGCCCCACGCAATCTGTCCATCAGGAATCAGCACCATGCTGCGCAGTCCCGCACGCGCCGCATAAGCCGCCATCGCCGCGGATGTATTCCCTGTCGAAGCGCAAGCCACCCACTCAAACCCGCCCGCGACCGCCACCGACAGCGCCGCCGTCATCCCTGTATCTTTGAACGATCCCGTCGGGTTCATCCCCTGATGTTTCGCCAGCAGCCAGTTCAGCCCCAGCGCCGCAGCCGACTTCGGCATCTCGTACAGCGGCGTATTGCCCTCGCGCAGCGTTACCACCCGATCGTAGGGAACAATCGGCAGCAGATCCCGGAATCTCCAAACCCCGCTCTGATCAATGCCCATCGTCGAGGTCCGGCGCTCCTGCCAGAGATACCGCAGCGCGCTCGGATTCGGGCGATTCTTCGGCGCCGGCCGGCTCGCCGAGTAGGCTGCGTCCACACCTCCACTCTCCGGCGCACCCTCGCTCCACGGATACTCCACCTCGAACAGGTCGTCGCACGCGCGGCATCTAAAATTGCTTTTCGCGTCTTGAGCGGCGATCCTTTCGCCGCATCCGGTGCATCGAAGGACATGTGATAAAGAATTCATGCTTTTCCCTAGGGTACCGTAAAGCGCTCTCGGCCCGCGCTGCGTCAGCCCTCTCCTCCCTAATTCTTATTCCGATATTCGCAGGGTCGCCAGCCGCGCTTGCGCAATCGCCCAAAGAGCTTCACATCGCCGCCGCCTCCGATCTTCAGCCCGTCCTCCCAACTCTCGCCGCCGAATACGAGCAGGCCACCGGCGTCAAGATCATCCCCTCCTTTGGCTCCTCGGCAACCCTCGCCCAGCAAATCACCAACGGTGACCCGCAGGACCTCTTCCTCTCCGCCGACTATGTCCACCCCGAGCAGCTGGTAGCCGCAAACCTAACCACCAGCCGTGTCCCAGTCCCCTACGCTCATGGAGTCCTCGTCCTCTGGGCCCGCAAAGACTCGCCTGCGCAACCCATAACCCTCAATGTCCTCACCAGCCCCAAAGTCCACAAGATCGCCATCGCCAACGGCCTGCACGCTCCTTACGGACTCGCCGCCGACAAGGCCCTTGCAAGCCTTGGACTCACCGACAAGGTTGCGGCCAAGCTCGTTGTCGCCGAAAACATCGGCCAGACAGCCCAGTTCGCAGAGTCCGGCAACGCCCAGGTCGGCCTCATCTCCCTCACCATTGCGAGCTCCCCGCACTTCCGCGACCTCGGCACCTTCGTCCGCTTCCCACCGCAAAGCTACCCCGAGATCCGCCAGTGCGCCGTCATCCTCAAGTCCTCCAAGAACCAGGTAGAAGCGCAGAAGTTCCTCGACTGGCTCACCAGCACCCCCATTCAGCAGAGCCTGACGAAGTTCGGTCTTGCTCCCGTGCAGTAGCGCAATCAAGTCGCAGTCAGAGCAAATCAATCGCAATACCTATGCAATTCCATGCACACGACCTGTGGAAATGCGTTCCAATTCGGGGTAAAGGCTGATAAAAACGCGCTCCAGAATATGGGCACAAAATTGCCCCGAGGCTTCAAGATAGATCGCACCTTTGAGGAGATCGATTTCATGCGCCTGCGTATCCTTGTAGCCCTGTTCGCCCTGCTGGCCACCGGCATCACAGCGAAGGCCGATCCCATTACCGTCACTGTCAGCGATAGCGCATGGGTCACTACCCCCAACGTAGCTCCCTACGACACCTACTATCCGAACGTTACGGTCACCTTTACCGGCGATACCTCAAACCTGGTCTACAACTCCACCGGGTACATCGGGACCGTGGGACGCGGGACCCCGGTCTACGGGGATCCGCTGTACTACATCCTGGGCACGGCGACCATTCAGATCGGAAGCCTGGGCACTTTCACAATTGACGACCCGATCGAGTTCTTCGATAACCAGGTGACCTCCATTGCGGGCATCTCCACATACAGCAGCGGCGGCGACGGCGACATCATCCTCGCTACAGAGAATGCCGCCTTCAGCTCGTACACCGGCGCCACCAGCATTGGTCCGCTCTCCGGACCCG
The DNA here is from genome assembly GCA_963737325.1 of uncultured Acidobacteriaceae bacterium. Lineage (GTDB taxonomy): Bacteria > Acidobacteriota > Terriglobia > Terriglobales > Acidobacteriaceae > Granulicella. Next base: position 433 of record CAVTSJ010000012.1, on the reverse strand, counting down.
CCTCCCCCTACCCCGGGGTAGGCTTCTATACCTCCGACGGATTCACTGTCTTATTACCCAGCAGCTACTCAGGTGCCGACGCCGCACCTTCCACTCTCACTGCTTCGGTGGACACAGCACCTGCTCCCACCCCCGAGCCCTCCAGCCTCGCTCTGCTCGGAACCGGCCTCCTCGGCTTTGGCGCTGCCCTTCGCCGCCGTCTGCGCTAACCCAGCAAGACCCTCCCACTGAAAGCCCCGGCCAGTGCTGGGGCTTTCACATTCGACCTCCTTCTGAAGCGACCTGCTCCTTTACTCTCTACCGTCCACCTTCTACTGTCTTCTTCATGGACTTCGCCGCTCTCGGCCTGACACTGCGACTCGCCAGCCTGACCACACTCTGCCTGCTCCTGGTGGCCACGCCCCTCGCCGCATGGATCGCCAGCGGTAACGGC